>NZ_CP064654.1:0-1455022 GCF_015529805.1 Qipengyuania soli
CCCCGCCGAGGCCGGTGTCGTCCTCCGACAGGCCGTCGCCGGTGATGTCGGTGTACTTGGTGCCGGAGATGTCGAACTTCTCAAAATTACCGAAATTCATTCGTTCGGTAGTGAGGGGATCGCCATCCGGGAGGTTGGTGAGGTTGCGTCCGATAACGACTTGGGTCGACCCGTTTACGGTCGCATCGCCATCATAGGTGTTGATCCATCCGTCCTGCACCTGCTCGGTGATGGTGATGGTGTAGGCCTGGTTCGAACTGACGATCGGGATGATGTAGCGGCCATTGGCGTCGGTCACGGCAGTGCCGTTGTAGGTTACTGCATTGGAGCCGTTCCCAATGGTGTAGCTGTAGTCGAACTTCCAGCCGCTGAGCGCCTGTTCGCCCTGGTCCCAGACCCCGTTGCCGTTGCTGTCTTCCCACTTGTAGCCATCGATAGTCGGGCCGCTGATGGTGCGGGAAACCGCCCATTCCTCGAAACCGTCGTTCGTCGCATACGAACCGTAAAGCGCATCAGGGATGTCGCCGGTGCCATCCTCGTCGGTTGCGTCGAGCGCGCCGAGTTCGCCGAAGGACGAGAAGAGATACACGTAGGTTGTCGCCGGATCGCCGGTGAAATCGCTGACGGGCACGTAGAAATACATGTCGGCCGCACCGCTGCCCGACTGCAGTTCGTAGTTCAGCAGGATCGAGGTGTCGCCGGCCCCGTCGAGATCGTAGACAAGGTCTGTGGCGTTCTGGAAGGCGGCGGTCTCGACGCCCGAGGTAAGGCTGGCAGTCGAGCTCGTGTAGAGTTGCAGTTCGTCCAGCGAGATCAGCGGATTGGCATTGGTCTGGTTGATGTCGAGCAGGAATTCGTAGTGCGGCACGCCGTCGATCATCACGATCGGGACGTCGGCCAGCAGCAGGTTGTGCGTGAACTGGAGCGACGTGTTGACGTCCGGGTCGTTGATCGGGCGACCCGAGGTATTGTAGCCGTCCTCGTCACCTGATTGCTGCAGGCGGACAAACGACTGGATCAGCCCCGTCCCGGACGAAGACTCGAGAGCTTCGATGGTGAAGTAAGCGCCGTTGACGGTGGCATCGATATCCGTGTCGTCGATCAGGGTGGTGAGGTCGACCAGCGAGATGCCATCGTCATTCGTGTAGACTGCCATCAGAACTCTCCCGGGCTCAACCGCCCTGCGATGGCGGTCGCCGATTGTTGAACCGCGCGATTGGTTGCGCGGTCGGAGTCAATCAAATCTGAGTGCAGCCGGAGCCAGAAATAGCCGGGGCTGTGCCAAGTGTATGGCACGCGAAACGTCGATACGCAGATTCCAACGCAAACTGCACGCGACCAGCTATTCTAGTTTCCCGAGGGGTCAGGGCCGCGAAGACTCTATGAGCGGACCAAACGACTCGGGCAGCAGCGCGGGATGGTTAATTTTTTGGTTAAGGGAGTCAACACGATAAGACTGACCCCTTTGAGCAGGACGATTTGTTCTGGCTGCCCTAAAGTATAGGAATCGTGAGAATTTGACGGATTTGCACCGTTCGCGGCGCTCCTGCGCACCCGAATGGTCCGATGCAACGCAAGGCAACTATGGCTTCCGGGAAGGCAATTCGGTTAATATTGAGCCGCTTGCATGTGCTCAGCCGCATTGGGCGCGGTGGAGCATTTTGTGATCTGCCAGCACCAGCGCCATCATTGCCTCGACCACCGGGGTCCCGCGGATGCCGACACAGGGATCGTGGCGGCCCTTCGTGCGCACCTCGGTTGCCTCGCCATCGCGGGTGATGCTCTCCACCGGGGTAAGGATGGAGCTGGTCGGCTTGAAGGCGACGCGGCAGGCTACGGGCTGGCCGGTCGAGATTCCCCCGGCGATGCCGCCCGCGTGGTTTGCTTCGAAGCGGGGGCCATCATTGCCCGGGCGCATCGGGTCGGCGTTCTGCTCGCCGGTCAGGCGTGCGGCGCCGAAGCCGTCGCCAATCTCCACTCCCTTGACTGCGTTGATGCTCATCATGCCGCTGGCGAGGTCCGCATCGAGCTTGGCATAGATCGGCGCGCCCCAGCCCGCGGGAACGCCAGTCGCGATACATTCGACCACTGCGCCAAGCGACGAGCCGGCCTTGCGTGCGTCGTCGACAAGCTTCTCCCAGCGCTTCGCGGCTTCGGGATCGGGGCACCAGAACGGATTGCGGCCGATTTCCTCTGCGTTGAAATTCGCCGGGTCGACAGCATCGCCGCCGATCTCGACGACATAGGCCATGATGCTCACTTCAGGGATGACAAGCCGCGCCACGGCGCCGGCGGCCACCCGCATCGCAGTCTCCCGCGCGCTTGATCGCCCGCCGCCGCGATAGTCGCGAAAGCCGTACTTCGCGTCATACGCATAATCCGCATGGCCGGGGCGATAGGTGTTGGCGATCTCCGAATAATCCTTCGACCGCTGGTCGGTGTTCTCGATCAGCAAGCTCAGTGGGGTGCCCGTCGTCTTGCCCTCGAACACGCCCGAAAGGATGCGGACCTCGTCGGCTTCCTGTCGCTGGGTGGTAAATTTGTTCTGCCCGGGTTTGCGCGCATCGAGGAAGGGCTGGATGTCGGATTCCGCCAGCGCAAGGCCCGGCGGGCACCCGTCGACGACCGCGCCGATCGCGGGGCCGTGGCTCTCCCCCCAGGTGGTGAAGCGAAGCACGCGTCCGAATGTGTTCCAGCTCATGCCATCCTGTCTGTCGCAACTGTGGGCGCAAGTCCATCGGCGCTGGACCAAATCCTTCTTGAGGCGCAAGAACAAACCATGATTGCTGAGCGCACCAGATGATCGCGAAACTCAAGGGACTGCTCGACGAAACCGGCGCCGACTGGGCGGTGATCGACGTCTCCGGCGTCGGCTATCTCGTCCATTGTTCGACCAAGACGCTGGCAGCGCTGGGCGAGGTCGGCGAGGCCTGCACGGTCTATACCGACCTGCAGGTCTCCGAAAACGACATGCGCCTGCTCGGCTTCGCGGAAAGCGCGGAGCGTGACTGGTTCCGCCTGCTGACACAGGTGCAGGGCGTGGGCAGCAAGGTCGCGCTGGCGATCCTCTCGGCGCTGTCGACTGCCGAAGTGCAACAGGCCTGTGCCAACGGCGATGCGGCAATGGTCGCGCGGGCGAACGGTGTCGGGCCGAAGCTCGCCGGACGCATCGTCAACGAGCTCAAGGACAAGGCAGGCGCGCTACCGGGCGGCCCTGGTCCGGTCGGCGTTGCGATCTCCCATGCGGGAAGCCACAGTGCCGATGCCGTAAGCGCGCTTGAGAACCTGGGCTTCAAGCCCGCCGTCGCTGCGCGCGCCGTGGCGCTGGCGCAAGGCGAACTGGGCGAGGGCGCGAGCGAGGGCGATCTGATAAGGGTTGCTCTGAGAAAGGCTGCTGGGTGAGGAGAAGCTCGATGCGCAAGGTAATCATGGTCACTCTGGCCTTGCTGGCAAGTCCGCTTGCCGCGCAGGATATGAGCACCTTCAAGACCGGTCCGGTCTTCAAGCAGTTCGGCCCGCACGCTCCGGTGGAAGGGATCGGACAGGTCCCTGCCGACACCGAATTCGCGGTGGCATTCGATGTCTCCAAGCCGGCCGAAGCAGGGGAATGGAACAAGGGCTTCGAAAGCGCGGCGCGCTTCATCAACATGCACGTCGCCCATGGCGTGCCCGAGGACAACATCCGCATCGCGGTGGTCGTCCACGGCAAGGCGGTGAACGACCTGCTTGCGCGCGGCGATAACCCGTCCGCCGACATGGTCCAGATCATGATCGAGCATGGCGTGCGCTTCATCGTCTGCGGCCAGAGCGCGGCAGCTTATGGGGTGACGCAGGACCAGCTGATCCCGGGCGTCGAAATGGCACTCTCCGCCATGACCGCTCATGCGCTGCTGCAACAGCGCGGCTACACGGTGAACCCGTTCTGAGATGACCGAACCCGTTCCCCTTCATTCCCCCGCCCGCCAGCCGGAGGATCCGGATGCCGCCCTGCGGCCGAAATCGCTTGCCGAGTTCGTCGGGCAAAAGGCGGCGCGCGAGAATTTGCGCGTGTTCATCGAGGCCGCCCGCTCGCGAGGGGAGGCTATGGACCATGTGCTGTTCTTCGGCCCTCCGGGGCTGGGCAAGACCACGCTCGCGCAGATCGTTTCGAAGGAACTTGGCGTCGGCTTTCGGGCTACGTCCGGGCCGGTGATCGCCAAGGCGGGCGACCTGGCCGCACTGCTGACCAATCTCGAGCCCAACGACGTGCTCTTCATCGACGAGATCCACCGCCTCAATCCGGTGGTCGAGGAGGTACTCTATCCGGCGATGGAGGACCGCGCGCTCGACATCATCATCGGCGAGGGGCCGAGCGCGCGCAGCGTGCGGATCGACCTGCCGCCCTTCACCCTGGTCGGCGCGACGACGCGGCAGGGCCTGCTGACCACCCCCTTGCGCGACCGTTTCGGCATCCCGGTGAGGCTCAATTTCTACACCGAAGACGAGCTCCTGAAGGTCGTCACCCGCGGCGCGGGCCTGCTCGGCATGGGTATCGACGAAGGCGGTGCGCGCGAGATCGCCCGCCGTTCGCGCGGCACGCCGCGTGTCGCGGGACGCCTGATGCGCCGCGTGCGCGATTTCGCCCATGTGCTGGGCGAGGCGACGGTCACCAGCAAGGTCGCCGACGAGGCGCTCACCCGTCTGGAGGTCGACGGCCTTGGCCTCGATGCCATGGACAGGCGTTATCTCACCATGATTGCAACGACTTACAAGGGCGGCCCGGTGGGCGTAGAGACGCTGGCGGCAGGGCTTTCCGAACCGCGCGACACGGTGGAGGAAGTGATCGAGCCCTACCTCATCCAGCTCGGCCTGATCGCCCGGACTGCGCGCGGGCGCATGCTCAACGATGGCGGTTGGCAGCACCTTGGAATCACGCCACCTTCGCGCCCGCAGCCCGACATGTTCGACGAAGAGGGTTAGCTGCCCGGTAATACCCTTGCCGCAGTTGGTCCCGAAACGGGACGCGGGCTCCGGAAAGCTCGCAAATCCGCGAGAAATTTACTTTTGTCTGCGATGTGCGAATATTAATTCCGTTCGGCGTGATTCCTCCATGGGAAATCGCGAACGGGGTGAAGGGGCCGGAAACCACGGGGGGCGTTTTCGTGGAGCTGGTCCAGAGGGAAATTGAACGATGTCGGTAAAGTCAGCCTTGGCGAAATTGGCGGCAACTGCGGCGGGCGGGGCGCTCGTTGCGGGCGGCGCCGTCCACGTTGCGGAAAAGCCGATCACCGACAATCCGCAGTACAAGACCAAGATGGTCAAGCAGGTGAAGCAGGCCAAGCCGGTCAAGCGCGCGATCCCGCGCCGTCCGGTCCAGGCAAAGCGCACGATCCCGCCGCGCCCGGTGCAGTGCGTGCCCGCCGATTCGCCGCAGGCCGCCTACAATCCCGACAACATCTGCCCGCCCGTCTATCGCGAGGCGATGGTCCCTGTTCCCGTTCCGCCGCTGCCGCAGGCTCCGGTCGTTTCGGGTAGCGGCGGCGCCTCGCGCTCGATTCCGGGCGGTGGTTATGGTGGCGGCTACGGCGGCGGTTTCGGAGGCGGTTTCTTCGGCGGTTTCTTCGGCGGTTCGAGCGGCGGCAGCGTGATCGTCAATTCGACCACCACCACCGGCGGCGAACCTCCCGTGGTCAACATCTCGTCCACGACCTCGACGGGCGGCAGCTCCACCTCCACCGGAGGCAGCTCCACTTCGACTTCGACCGGCGGCAGCTCGACCTCGACTTCGACGGGCGGCATTACCTCGACCACCAGCACGGGCGAGGTTTCCAGTTCGTCGTCGACTTCGACCAGCACGGGCGCTGTCTCGACCTCCACGGGTTCGGTTTCGACCTCGACCGGCGGCGTCTCGACTTCGACCGGGAGCGTTTCGACCTCGACCGGTAGTGTTTCGACCTCCACCGGCCAGGTCAGCAGCACGACGACCAGCTCGTCCTCGGGCGATGTCAGCTCGTCGACTTCCAGCTCGACCTCGGGCGACGTGAGCACCTCGACCTCGACGTCCACCTCGACCTCGACTTCGGGCAATGTCACCAGCAGCACCAGCTCGTCGAGCTCAACCTCGACCAGCTCGTCGTCGAGCACCTCGACCTCGAGCAGCTCGTCGACCTCGGGTTCGACCACCGGCAGCAGCAGCGGCACCGACGTGCCTGCGCCGCCGATGATGGCGCTGTTCGGCATGGCGGCCGCCGCGATCCTCGGCCGGCGCAAGCTGCGGGTGAAGCGCGGGGCCTGAGCCCCTCGATCAGCCGCGGCTGACCTGCCAGTCCTCCTGGCGATACCACTGCGTCACGACGTATTTGCTGCCCGCCAGCACGGGCAAGGCTGCATGCCGCGTGGCACGATTGGGCCGGCCCTTGCGGTCCATGTTGTTCCACGCGACCATCAGGCCGGGGCGCGGAGTTACGACGAGGCCCAGCGTCGGAAACTCCGTTTGGCCGCCTTCTTCGACCTCGTTGAGGTAGATCATGGCGGTCCATGTCCGCTGCCCGCCGCGCGGCCTTTCGCCGGGCCAGTAGGGTCGATCCTGGCGGAAGAAATCGCAGTGGTGGCGGTATTCCTGCCCGACGAGATAGCGTTGGCCCTGCAGCGTCTCGCCATGTCGCCGCTCGATCCCGAGCGTTGCATCGATCGCAGCGGTCGCGGCGCGGGTCTCTGGCAGGTCCTTGCGGAAATAGTGCGTCGAACTGGTTCGTCCTGCGGGGGCGACGCGGTCGCTGAACAGCGTCGAGCGGGTGATGCGGCTGTCGATCGCCTTGATCAGCCGCTTGCACTGGTCGGGCGAAAGCATGTCGGGGACGAGGAAAAGGTCGGCCTTCGCGCCGCCCCTGTCCTCGGCGCGCGGGTTTGTTGCCAGCCGCGCGCGCACTTCGTCACCGATCCGCGCGAGCTTCGCCGGATCGGCCTTTTCGTCGAATTGCGCGAGACCGAAGCGGCGGCGCAGGCCCTCGAGCATGCTGCGCCGCCTGCTCTTCTCAGCCCGCCGCCAGCTTGCGCAAGACGTAGTGGAGGATGCCGCCGTTGCGGTAGTACTCCATCTCGTTCGCGGTATCGATGCGGCAGAGCGCGGTGAAGGTGAAGCTCGAGCCGTCCTCGCGCGTCACCTCGACCTCGATGTCCTGACCTGGAACGAGGTCGGCGAGGCCGCGAATGGTGAAGCTGTCGGTCGCCTTGAGTCCGAGCGAGGCGCGGGTGTCGCCGTCCTTGAACTGGACCGGGAGCACGCCCATGCCGACGAGGTTCGAGCGGTGGATACGCTCGAAGCTTTCGACGATGACCGCGCGAACGCCCAGCAGGATGGTGCCCTTGGCCGCCCAGTCGCGGCTGGAGCCGGTGCCGTATTCCTTGCCCGCGATGACCACCAGCGGCGTGCCGTCGGCCTTGTGCTTCATGGCGGCGTCGTAGATCGCCATCTGCTCGCCATTGTAGGTCGTCACGCCACCTTCGACGCCGGGGACCATCTCGTTCTTGATGCGGATGTTGGCGAAGGTGCCGCGCATCATGATCTCGTGGTTGCCGCGGCGGCTACCATATGAGTTGAAGTCTGCCTTCGAGACCTGGTGCTCCTGCAGGTAGGTGCCGGCAGGGCTGTCGGCCTTGATCGAACCGGCAGGCGAAATGTGGTCGGTGGTGACCGAATCGCCGAGGATTGCCAGCGGCTTGGCATCGGTGATGTCGGTGACCGGCGCCGGGGTCATGCCCATGCCTTCGAAATAGGGCGGGTTGGCGACGTAGGTGCTCGTCGGGTTCCAGCGATAGGTGTCCGAAGCCTCGACCTTGATCGCCTGCCAGTGTTCGTCACCGGCATAGACGTTGGCGTAGCGGCTTTCGAACATCTGGCGGTCGATGTTGGCGGCGCGGTGTTCGCGCACCTCGGCGTTGCTCGGCCAGATGTCGGCAAGCATGACGTCATTGCCGTCCTGGTCCTGGCCGATCGGGGTTTCGGTGATGTCCTCGGTCACCGTGCCCTTGAGTGCATAGGCGACCACCAGCGGCGGGCTGGCGAGGAAGTTGGCGCGCACGTCGGGCGACACGCGGCCTTCAAAGTTGCGGTTGCCCGAAAGGACGCTGGCGGCGACGATGTCATTGCCGTTGATCGCCTTCGAGATCGGCTCGGCCAGCGGGCCCGAGTTGCCGATGCAGGTGGTGCAGCCATAGCCGACGAGGTCGAAGCCGATCGCATCGAGATGCGTCTGCAGGCCCGACTTGTTGAGGTAGTCGGTGACGACCTGCGATCCCGGGGCGAGGCTGGTCTTGACCCACGGCTTGGGCTTCAAACCCTTCTCGTTCGCCTTCTTGGCGACGAGGCCGGCTGCGATCAGCACGTCGGGGTTGGAGGTGTTGGTGCAGCTGGTGATGGCCGCGATCACGACGTCGCCGTCACCGATGTCGTGGTCCTTGCCGTCCACGCCGACGCGCGCCGGGGCGCTCTTCTTGTAGACCTGGACGAGGTCGTTGTTGAACAGTTCGTCAACGCCGGGCAGCGCGACGCGGTCCTGCGGGCGCTTGGGACCGGCGAGCGAGGGGACGACCTTCGACACGTCGAGCTCAAGGGTCTTGGTGAAGACCGGCTCGTTCTCGGGCGTGAACCACATGCCCTGCGCCTTCGAATAGGCTTCGACGAGGGCAATGGTCTGCTCGTCGCGGCCGGTAAGGCGCATGTATTCGAGCGTCTTGTCGTCGATACCGAAGAAGCCGCAGGTCGCGCCATATTCGGGGGCCATGTTGGCGATGGTCGCGCGGTCGGCGAGGGTCAGGTTGGCGACGCCTTCGCCGTAGAATTCGACGAAGCGGCCGACCACGCCGACTTCGCGCAGCATCTGGACACAGGTGAGGACGAGGTCGGTGGCAGTGACGCCCTCGGCCATTGCGCCGGTCAGCTTGAAGCCGACGACTTCGGGGATTAGCATCGAGACCGGCTGGCCGAGCATGGCCGCTTCGGCCTCGATCCCGCCGACGCCCCAGCCCAGCACGCCGAGGCCGTTGATCATGGTGGTGTGGCTGTCGGTGCCGACGCAGGTGTCGGGATAGGCGACCATCTGGCCGTCCTCACCTTCGGAAGACCACACGCCCTTGCCGAGGTATTCGAGGTTCACCTGGTGACAGATGCCGGTGCCCGGGGGCACGGCTGTGAAGTTCTGGAAGCTCTTCGAGCCCCACTTGAGGAAGTCGTACCGCTCTGCATTGCGGGCATATTCGAGCTCGACGTTCTTCTCGAAAGCCTTGGGGTGGCCGAATTCGTCGACCATGACCGAGTGGTCGATCACGAGGTTCACCGGAACCTGCGGATTGATCTTGGCGGTATCGCCGCCGAGCTTGGCGATCGCGTCGCGCATGGCGGCAAGGTCGACCACGCAGGGCACGCCGGTGAAGTCCTGCAGCAGCACGCGCGCCGGGCGGTACTGGATTTCCTTGCCGGTCGACGGGTTGCGCTGCCAGTCGGCAATCGCCTGCGCGTCCTCGGTCGAAACGGTGAAGCCGCCGTCCTCGAAACGCAGCATGTTCTCCAGCAGGACCTTCAGGCTGAAAGGCAGCTTCGACACGTCGCCGATGGTCGCTTCCGCCTTGGCGAAGGAGTAATAGGCATAGTCCTTGCCGTTGACGGTGAGGGTTGAGCGGGTACCGAGCGTGTCCTTGCCGACCTGGGTCATGCGGGGGCGTGTCCTTTCTGTCCGGAGCCGCATCGCGAGCCTTCGCGGGTGCGGCGAAAATGTGCCCGCGCCCTGCGCGCAAAGCGGGCAAAAATCAAGGTCCGCCGCCCCTGAAAAACGCCTTGGCGGAACCCAAGCCCCGCTTCATCGATTATTAAGGCAAAATCGGGGCAGGCGCGCGACGCGGTTCGTGCGAACCCAATGAGGAGTTACCAGATGTCGTCGCTTCAGGCTGCGGGCACACGCTCGCGTCAACCCATCCGTATAGCCGTAATCGCTGCCGCGCTGGCCGTGGTCGGCTGCTTTTCCGCTGCCTTCACCTTCGCCGATGCTCCGGCCACGGCAGCTGAATCGGTTCGCTAGACCGCGCTGATCTCGGGCCGCCTGCGCGTCGTCGCAATCCAGCACCCGGCCACGATCAGTACTGTTCCCGCAACTGCACTCGCGGTCAGGCTCTCGCCGAGCAGCAGCCAGCCGAACAGCGCCGCCCAGACGAATCCCGAATATTCGAGCGGCACCAGCACCTGCGCCTCCGCACGGGCATAGGCCCATGACATGGTCAGCGCGCCGAGCACCGACAGGCCCGCCGATATGCCTACATCCTTGAGATCGCCGATTGCGGGCATGGCGAAAAGCCAGGGCGCGGCGGCGAGATAGACCAGACCCGCCGTGCCCATGTAAAAGGTCGCGACCTCCAGCGGCTTGGCCACCAGCGCCTGTTGCCGCTGGAGCACGAGGTTCCAGGCGTAGAGCAGCGCCGATACGGTGATCGCCGCGAGGCCGAGCCAAGTTTCCGCGTTGAGATTGCCGCGGTCGAACTTGCCCCCGACAATCACCAGCACGCCCGCCAGCCCCAACAACGCACCCCAGACCGCGCGCGGATTGATCGTCTCGCCCAGCATGACGGCGGCGAGGTAGAGCGACACGATCGGCGCGATGAAGGAAATCGCAATTGCCTCGGCCAGCGGCAGCTTGGTCAGCGAATAGAAGAAGGTCAGCGCCATCATCGATCCCACGACCCCGCGGGTCAGGTGAACCTTCATCACTTCGCGCGATGGCCAGCGGCTCTTCGTCGCCAGCCAGACCGGGGCCACGATGGCGAAGGCAAGCGAGGATCGCAGCAGTGCCGCCATGTATGCGCCCAGCGCCAGCGAGGCGCTCTTCATGAAGGCGTCCATCAGCGACAGCAGCGCTATGCCAAAGGCGGTCGCCAGGATCGGGCGGATGGGATTGGCATGGTCGCTCACCGTTCGTCGCATAATGCGGGTGTTGCGCCGCGTCATCATATGATGCGCCAGTTCAGGCTCTTGTAAGCCGCGATCTTGGAGATGAGGGTGATATTGCATAGGATGCTGCCGCGCGCGCCTCGGAGCCTGCGGCGCAAACGGTGGGACGAATGACGTACAAAAAATTCCTTTTCGGTTCGGTCGCTGCAGCGGCCCTTTTCGCCAACCCCGGCGTTGCGCAGGATCGCAAGCCGGAGAACCTTCTCCCGCCCGAGCCGGCCAAGGTGACCGAGAAGCTGCCTGATTTCACCAAGAAGGAAGCAGCTGCGCCTGCGCCCAAGCAGGAAAGCGTCGACCAGGCTTTCGACGACATCAAGATGCAGTCGGGCGAAGTGGTGCAGGAGGTGCCCTCGCTGGTCGGCGAATGGTCGCTCGCCAATGCACAGAAGCTGCTGGCCTTCATTCCTTCGGTCAAGGCCGAGGGGCTGCGCGTCGCCGACTACAATGCCGACGGGCTCAAGGCCGCGATTGCTGCGGGTGCCGGACCTGCCCTCAACGAGGTTGCCAGCCAGACTTTCGTGTGGCTGGTCGAGGACCTGCGCGACGGGCGCACGCCGATGGAAGCGCGCAAGCAGTGGTTCGTGGTCGATCCCGACCCCGATCGCATGCCGACGCACAAGCTGCTGGAAAGCGCGCTGGCGAGCGGTGACATCGCGGGCACGCTGACGGCGCTCAACCCGACGCATCCGCACTACGCGCGTCTCAAGGAAGACCTTGCCCTGACCAAGGACCCGGCCAAGCGCGCGCTGATCCGCGCCAACATGGACCGCTGGCGGTGGCTGGGGCAGGACCTGGGCAAGAAATACCTGCTGACCAACGTGCCGGAATACCAGCTGCGCCTCACGGTTAACGACAAGAACATCAAGACCTATCGCGTGGTGGTCGGCAAGCCCGGCCGGACCGCGACGCCGCAGCTTGCCGAGATGGTCGAAGCTGTGATCTTCAACCCGACCTGGACCGTGCCGCAGAGCATCGTGAAGGGCGAAGGCCTGGGGGCCAAGGTGCTCGCCAATCCCGGCTGGGCCAAGGCCGCCGGTTACAAGGGCACCAAGGGCGAGAACGGCTGGATTACCGTCGTCCAGCAGCCCGGGCCGAACAATTCGCTTGGCCTGATGAAGCTCGACATGCCCAACGAGCATGCGATCTTCCTCCACGACACGCCGAGCCGCCATCTCTTTGCGCAGGACAACCGTGCGCTGAGCCATGGCTGCATCCGCGTGCAGGGCGCGCGCGAATTGGCCATGACCATGTCGATGCTGGGCAATGCCAAGACCAAGGCCGACCTGCCGGTCATCCAGGCCGAGGTGTCGGAAATCACGGCGAGCGGCGAATACACCCGCTACCCGATGGTCAACCAGTGGCCGGTCTACATCACCTATTTCACTTATGGCGTCGACGTGAACGACAAGCTGACCAAGTTCGCCGACATCTATGAACGCGATGCCCCGGTACTCGCCGCGCTCGATGCGCCGCGCCAGCAGAACCGTGCGCGCAAGACCAACGAGGAAGTGGTCGAGATCGTCGACGATCTCCAGACCTGATCGAGAAGCTCAGTAAACCCCGGGGTTCGTCCGGTCGAAAGTGCCCGTGGCCGGATCGCGGACCAGCAGGTCGGTCTGCGCGAGCGGCGGGTTCATGCGTCCCCCGGTCTCGGTCAGCCCGTAGCTCCCGGCGACCAGCAGGCGGCCGCCCGACAGGTCGATGAGGGCGCGGTCGAACTGTTCCGGCCCCATGGCGAAACAGCCGTTCGACCGGCCCAGCCGGCCCCAGCGCGAGACGTGTTCGGGCGTCGCATAGCTTGCCTGGTGCATGACGATGGCGCGCGGAAGCGCTTCCGAATTGCTCGGGTCGAGACCGTCCAGCCGGATCGAGGTGCCGAATTTGCCCGTGTACCAGCTGCGCGTCATGTAAGCCCCGCGGCTGGTGCAGTGTGAGCCTTCCTGGTTCGAATAATATTTCAGCCAGCCATCATGCTGCGGATCCGAACCGTCGCCGTGGCTGACGTGGAAGCTCTGCACGCGCTCGTTCACGACGTCGACGAAATGAAACCGGCGTTCAGCCGAATGGAGGCCGAAGTCGGCGACGCCGACTATATCCTTCTTCCAGATACCCGAACCCACGCGGGCGAGTTCGGACCGGGCGAGGTCCATGAGTTCCCGGTCGCGCGACGCAGTCGGGTTCACCTGGGCGAATACGCGCGCCGGCAAGGCCGAAGCCAGTCCGGCAGCAAGTCCGCCACGAAGGATGTCACGCCTCTTCACCATACCAATATAGCAATTCGGCCGCCGCGGTTCCATTGCCAATCGGTCGGCGGGGGCAGGGCTACGATCCGCCGAGGATCATCTTGTCGCCCTCGATACGCACCGGCTCGATCGTGCGCAGGAAGCTCTGTCCGAGAAGCGAGATGCCGAGTCCCTCGGGCACGATGATCGCTTCGACATTGTCCGCCTCGTGACGGCCCAGTTCGACATGGTCGAGCCGCACATAGACGCCGTAGACCGGCCCGCTCGCGCCCGAGGCGACTTCGCGCACATCGGCATCGCTCCAGGTCAGGCCTGCTGCGGTGGCGTCCGCTCCGGTCAAAGCAATGACGCTGGCGCCGGTGTCGACCATGAAGCCGACGGGGACCCCGTTGATCATGGCATCGGCAAAGAAATGGCCGTTGGCTCCGCGCGGCAGGACGGTTTCCCCCGCGCTCCACGAGGCGAAGGCCTCCTTGCGTTCGACTTCGGCGAGGACCTTGTTGGCCTCCTCGCGCGATGCGCTTTCGCCGGTCGCGGAATCGAAGGCGCCGCCCGGCACGAAGGCTGCGCCGACAAAGGCGCATACGGCGACGACAAGGAGCACGGCTTCGCGCATGCTGCCATTGTCGCAAAGAGGGATTAAGCGCGGGTAAAGCGCTCAACGGTCGGCGAGGGCGGCCAGTTCTGTGTAAATCGCCTCTTCGCTGCGGCTCGAGGCGTTGCGCCAGCCGGTTACGGTCTCTGGGTTTACCAGGCGGCCTTCGGGCGTGATGACGAAGACATTGGGCGTGCCCGGCAGCTCGTCGATCCCGAAGCGGCGGGCAACCGCGATATTGGTCCGCTCGCCGCCGTTGGGATAGGCGACGTGCACATAGACCGGCTCGTAACGCTCGGCGACCAGGGCGGCGAGGCGGGGGGTCTCCAGCCATCCGGCGAGTGCGCGGCTGTCGTGGCACCAGTTGCCGCCCATCACGAGCAACACCCGCGTGCCGCGCTCGGCAGCGCGGGCGAGCGCTGCATCGACATCGGCCATGGCATCGCGGCCCTCGGCATAGGGTGCAGCGTCAGGCAGTTCGGCTGCCACGGGTGGAACAGTCGCGCAAGCGGCGAGCGGCGCGGCAAGGGCCAGCGCAAAAGCGAAACGGATCATGCGGATGCGATGGCGCTTGCTGCCAATCGTTGCAAGTTCGGCATGGCCGCCATGCTCGCTTCGCTGAACCGCTGGAGGATGGCCAGCCGGTGCGGGGCGTTCTGCGCGAGCCAGGCAATCGTCGGTGCCGCCGGGTCGAGCCGCGACTTTGCGAGGAATCCCGCGACCTTGGGATTCTGCGACCACAGGAAACGGTTCGTGCCGGTGCCGAGGATGGTGCCTGCATATCCGTCTATCGAATCGACGAAGGCAGCGGGCTTGCACAGGGCGTTCTTTTCCTCGTCGGTGTCGAAGTTCGCCTCGATGAAGGCGCTGACTGCGGCATTGAGGGTGACAAGCGGGACGTGGAGCAATTGCAGCACGATCCTGTCGCCCTGCCATTGCGGCGCAACAGGCTTTGGCCGAACAGCGGTTGCCGTGCAGTCGATGTAGAGCGAGTTTTCGGGGACTGCCTCCTCGCCGTCGCGCATGATCATCCGGCCATGTTCGATCCGCTCGACGCGGCCATTGCGGATGACCCGGTCGATGGTCCGCAACCGGTCGACTTCGCCCTGCGAGATGGTGGCATAGTGGAACATCTCCGGCTCGACCGCCTCGTCGATCCGCAACATGACCCCGGCATCTTCAAGTGCGTGGAACAGCGCCGCGACGCTTTCGGCCTTGGCGGCGTTCTCCATGATCGCGATCTGGCCGCTGATCGTGTCCTCGAAGAACTGTTCACCCGGCTGGACCCGGGCACGGTTGAGTATCCAGCTCTCGCGCGGTTTCACCCAGGTGATCGCTTCGGGAGGGATGCCCGCCTCGAGCAGCCAGACGCCGGTATCCATCGCGGTCTTGCCCGCGCCGAGGATGACGTAGTGCTGCGGCAGGCTTTCGGCCTGCTTCCACAGGTTGGGCAATTCGCCCGGCACGGCCACGCGCACACCATCGGCGACGGCAAACTTGCGCTTGTGCGTCGAAGGCACGGAGGTCTCGAAATAGGTGGAATCGACCAGCTTGCGGCGCACGGTGACCTTTGTCTCCTCGCCCGAGAAGATGTTGCGGAAGCGGTTGTCGCCTAGGAATTCGCTGTTCGGGAAGTATCTCACTCGGCCCGTCGGCAGCAGGTGGTCGCGCATGGCCGACTGGAAATAGGCCAGCACCTCGGCCCCATCCGCAAGCTCGTAGAAACCCTTGTTCGGCCCCGCCTCGTCGATGCGGTCCTGGCCGAGGGGCAGGCGGTTGATGCCGTATGTCGCGCTCGGCTGGTGCAGCGCGACGAAGGAATAGGCGTCATTCCAGTGCCCGCCCGGCGCGGAATGCTTGTCGATGAAGACGATGTCGGCGTCGGGGTCCTGTTCGAGCAGCGTGTCGGCGAAGGCGAGGCCGGTCGCCCCGGCTCCCACGATGAGGTAGTCTGTCTCGATTGCCATTCGCCCTCCTTCGGAGTGTTACTCCGCCGCTATTGCATGGGGATCGAAGGCGACCGCTTCCCCTGCCTCGATCTGTGCCGCCTTGGCCTCGACCAGCCTGACGATGTGGTCGAGCATGTCCTCGTTCTCGATGTGGTGGTCCTTGACCCCCGAGAGGTAGACCATGTGCTTGCCATTGCCGCCCCCGGTCAGGCCGATGTCGGTCTCGCGCGCTTCGCCAGGGCCGTTGACCACGCAGCCGAGCACGGAAAGGCTCATCGGCGTCTTGATGTGTTCGAGCCGCTTTTCGAGCGCCTCGACCGTGCGGATGACGTCGAAGCCCTGGCGGCTGCACGAGGGGCAGGACACCACGCGGACGCCGCGGGTGCGCAGGCCGAGCGCCTTGAGGATCTCGTAGCCCACCTTCACTTCCTGCTCCGGCTCGGCGGAAAGCGAGACGCGGATGGTGTCGCCAATGCCGGCCCACAGCAGGCTGCCGATGCCGATCGAGGACTTGACGGTCCCGCCGATCAGCCCGCCCGCCTCGGTTATGCCGAGATGCAGCGGGCAGTCCACCGCGTCGGCGAGGCCGTGATAAGCCGCGACCGCGAGGAAGACGTCGCTGGCCTTCACCGCCACCTTGTATTCGTGGAAGTCGTGATCCTGCAGCAGCTTGATATGGTCGAGCGCGCTTTCGATCAGCGCCTCGGGACAGGGCTCGCCGTATTTTTCGAGCAGGTCCTTCTCGAGGCTGCCCGCGTTCACGCCGATGCGGATCGCGCAACCGTTGGCCTTGGCCGCGCGGACGACCTCGGCCACGCGCTCGGACGAACCGATGTTGCCGGGATTGATGCGCAGGCATGCCGCGCCCCTGTCGGCGGCTTCGAGAGCGCGCTTGTAGTGGAAGTGGATGTCGGCGACGATCGGGACGTTGGCTGCGCGGGTGATCTTGTCGAAGTTCGCGGTCGCCTCCTCGGTCGGGCAGGACACGCGGATGATGTCCGCGCCCGCATCCTCGCAGCGGCGGATCTGGTCGATCGTCGCGCCCACGTCCTCGGTCGGCGTATTGGTCATGGTCTGGACGGTAATCGGCGCATCGCCGCCTACGGGGACGTTGCCGACCATGATCTGGCGCGATTGGCGGCGCATGATGTCGCGCCAGGGACGGATAGAGGACATGGGCCGCGATATAGAGGGCGAAGCATGAAGGGGCAATGACACGGCGCGCGGCTTGGGGCATGAGGCTGGCATGAAGGATCCGAACGACGACTTCGAACATGTGACCCCTCTGTTGTTCGGGCGTGTGCTCGACGGGAAAGGTGGCGGACGTCCGATTACCTGGGAGGACGCACAGGACTGGTCCCCCGGCAATCCGGACGAGGTCATGTGGCTTCACCTCGACCGTACCCGGCCGGGTATGCAGCACTGGCTCGAAGAGAAACTCTCGCTTCCCGAGCCGACTGCCGAACTGCTGACCGGCGACCAGAACCGGCCGCGTGCCTTTCGCGAGGGCGAAACGCTGGTGGCGACGCTACGCGGGATCAATTTCAATCCGGGGGCCGAGCCGGAGGACATGATCTCGATGCAGTTGTGGAGCGACGGCCAGCGCCTGATCACGCTGCGCCGGCACCCACTGCAAACCCCGCGCGAAATCCTGATGGCGATCGACCAGGGACAGGGACCGCCCGATGCCGGAGCAACCATCACGCTGCTGGCCGAACTGCTCATCACCCGGATGAGCCAGTCGATCATCGACATGAACTACGTGCTCGACGAACTCGAGGCCCAGGATCCGGACCAGCATGCCGAGCAGATGCTGCACCGGATTTCGACCATCCGGCGCAATTGCCTCGCGCTCAAGCGCCATATGGCCCCCCAGCACGAAGCGCTGGAACAGATCAGCCGCGATGCGCCAATGTGGTTCGAAGGGCACGACCGGCGCGAGATTGCCGAGAGCATCGCCCGCCTGCGTCGTTATCTCGACGACATCGACATCAGCAAGGAAAGCGCGGTGGTCCTGCAGGACGAATTGCGCGCCCGCAGTCTCGCCTCGAGCGAGCATGCCACCTACATGCTGACCATCGTCGCAGGTATCTTCCTGCCGCTGAGTTTCCTAACCGGCCTGCTCGGCATCAACGTCGGCGGAATGCCCGGGATGAACGATCCTGACGCATTCTGGACCGTCGCCGCGATCTGTGCGCTGCTGTTCGTCGCGCTGATCGTGGTGTTCCGCCGTCTGCGCTGGCTCTAAGGCCTACCAGCGCACGAGGTAGGGCACGACAATCCGGCCTGCCAGTGCAGCTATCGCCACTGGCACCATGTGCCACAGACCGAGATGCGCGACAGTGTCGAACGAGCAGGACAGGCCGTAGGAGAACGTGCCCAGCGCTCCCGCAGCAAGCCCGGTGAGAAATCCCGCGCGCGTAGCCGAGACCGGTGCTCCGCGCCGCAGCCACCAGACAAGCGCGGTAGCGGTGACGAGTGAAGTGAGCAGCGGAGCGGTGACGCAGTGGAGGGCGAAAGCCTCGTCGATCGCCGCCAGTGCATCGCCGCGGCCGAGAAGGGCGACGAGCGTGGCAGCGGGCAGGATTGCAGTCATGGCCAGTGCCCAGCCTGAACCGGCGTAGGAATTGCCCACGCTCGGCGAGGCCATTCGCAATACCGCACCGGCGCAGGCAAGCCCCAGCAGCAGGAAGGCCAGGTTGACGATCAGGAAGAAGGGTGAGGCCTGCCCGGCGTAGGGGGCCATCCAGATACCCTCGACCAGCGCTGTACCGGTTACCGAAAGTGCGAGCGCCGCAAACGCCACGGCTATGCCGGTGCGATGCGTCATGGGGCTGACCGGGGCGAGATCGCTCGCCAGTTCGTCGATCAGCGGATTGGGAACCCGGTTCATTTCATTCGGCCTTTTCTACGAGCGCGGACAGCTTCTTGAGCCCGCGATGGATATTCACTTTGACCAGGCTTTCGCTCTGGCCGGTCCTGGCGGAGGCTTCGGCTATCGACAGCCCCTCGATCTTGACCAGTTCGATGCATTCGACCTGCTTTTCGGGGAGGTGGACGAACAACCGTTCGAGGCTCATGCGGGCAAGCACCGCTTCCTCGTCGCTGTCGTCGGCGGCGTCGTGGTCGCCAAGCTCGTCCTCGGCGCTGCGATACACCTTCCTCAAATGGTCGACCCAGCGATAGCGCGCGATCGCCGCGAGCCAGGGGATGAAGGCGCGGGTCGGATCCCAGCTCGCGCGCTTGGCGTGGAGCGCCATCATCACGTCCTGGACCAGATCGTCGAGCTGCGCCGGGGCGACGCGGCGCCGGAAATAGCGCTCCAACCACAGCTGAACTTCGGCCAGCAGCACGCGATAGGCATTGGCATCGCCTTTCTGCGAAGCGGCCATCAGCCGTGCCAGCGCGCTCTCGTCGGCGATCATCGCGTGCCCTCCGATGCCGAACCTATCACTGCGTCCGCCACCCGGCGAGCGCTGCGTCGAGCGAAAACAGTCCGCCCCCGCGCGAGACGAGGATCGCGGCCATGGCGAACCACAAGATGTGCGTCTGCCACCAGGCCTCGGGATAGACGAAGACCTGTATCACCAGCGTCATGACAAGCAGGCCAAGCGCGGAGAAGCGGGTAAAGAGGCCGAGCACCAGCAGGAGGGGGAGCAGATGCTCGGCCAGGGTCGCCATCGGGGTCGCAATGGCGGGAGGAAGGGGGAGGCCGGTGTATTCGTACTCGAACAGCGCATAGGCCTGGTCGCTGATCGAAAAGAGCGTGCCCTCCTCGATCTTGGTCCGGCCCGAGCGCCAGAAAATCCCGCCCAGCGCAACGCGCAGGACGAGCAGCGCCAGGCTTTCGGGCAGGCGCGAGGCGAGCCAGGCGGTCAGGCTGTCATAGGCGGAAAGCAGGCTGCGCATCGTGGACCTCCCCTCGACTGAAGCAATCAGCGCTTGATCGCGGTGAGCGAGCCCTTGCCCTTGGGCGTCTCGGTCTTGATGCAAGTGCCCTTGGCGACGAGCTTCCAGGCATTGCCCTGGTAATCGCGGGTCGAAGTACCGGCGCAGCTTGTTCCGGGTCCTGCGGCACAGTCGTTCTGACCGGCCTTGGCGATGCCGTAGCACTTTTCCATTTCCGGCTTCTTCTGCGCGGCTGCGGGAGTGCTGGCGAGGCCGGCGGCGACACCGGCGGTAAGGGCGAGGCCGGCGAGGCGGGCAATCGAATTGGCGTTCATGGCATGTCTCTCGAAGAATGGGTTGTCCGTTCATCGCGGCGATCCCGCCGGATGTGGCCGTCCATTCGCGAAGGTCCGGGGGGAGGTTACGGAGCTGCGAAAATATTTGCCGCTGTAACCGGCTGGAGATGCGTTCCGAACTGCCGGGTGTGCCCCGTCGCACACCTCGCATTTCGTACATTCATCTTCACAAGGGATCAGATGCCATGACCACCACCACCCGTCCCGCGATGGCCGCTGCCGCCGCTCTCTTCGCCCTCAGCTCGATGAGCGCCTTTGCCGCAGAAGCACCCGCAGGCAGCAGCGGCCGCGCCGTCGGTGCCGACGACACGGTCCACTGCTATGGCGTCAACAGCTGCAAGGGCACTGCCGACTGCGCCACCACCGAACACCAGTGCAAGGGCCAGAACGAGTGCAAGGGCCACGGCTTCAAGGCCATGAAGGCCGGCGCCTGCCTGACCAAGGGCGGCACCATCGGCGACCTCGGCTAACCGAAGCAAAAACTTTCGAGCCCCAAGGTCGCTCGAACAGGCGGCCCGGCGTAACCCTCCCCCCAACCCGTCCCGCGCCGGGCCGCCACCCCTTTCCTCGCGAGCTTTTCCATGACTCACATCGCCCCGTTCTCCGGCTTCGGCCTCGGCCTTCGTCGCACCCACTACGCCGACTTCCTCGGCGGCCGCGTGCCGGTCGATTTCGTCGAGGTGATCTCGGAGAATTACATGGTCGATGGCGGCAAGTCGCTGCGCATCCTCGAAGAGGTCCGCGCGAGGCATCCGGTCATCCTCCACGGCGTGTCGCTGTCGATCGGCTCTGCCCACGGGCTCGACCGAGACTATCTCGCAAGGTTGCGAACCCTCGCCGAGCGGATCGAGCCACTGTGGGTTTCCGACCATTTGTGCTGGACCCGCACCAGCGCCCACAATTCGCACGACCTCCTGCCGCTGCCGCTGACCCGTGAGGCGCTGGACGTGGTGTGCGACAATATCGACGCGGCCCAGACCGCACTCGCCCGCCCGATGCTGTTCGAGAACCCGTCGAGCTACCTGACTTTTCCGCACGACGAGATGGCCGAGTGGGAATTCCTGGCCGAGATGGTGCGCAGGACCGGCTGCTACCTGCTCCTCGACGTGAACAACGTCTACGTCAGTGCGCACAACCACTCATTCGATGCGCGCGACTACATCTCCGGCCTGCCGCTCGATCGCGTACGACAAATCCACCTTGCCGGGCATCAGCCGGGCGAGATCATCGTCGATACCCATGATCGCGCTGTGTCCGATGGCGTCTGGCAGCTGTTCGGCGAGGTGATGAAGCACTCGATCGACGTCGCAGTGATGATCGAGCGCGACGACAAGATACCGCCACTGCCCAACCTGCTCGACGAACTGGCGATTGCCCGCGACTTCGCGAGCCTGCATCGTGAGCGCGAGGCGGCATGAGTACGCTGGCGCAGTTGCAGGAGGATTTCCTCGGCCGGATCCTCGCCGAGGATGACGTCGCCGACGACCGCGCCGACGGGTTTGCCATCTACCGCAACAACTACCGCTCCTCGCTGGTCGAGGCGCTGCGCGCAACCTTCGAGCGGACCGACAGGCTGGTCGGCGCCGATGCATTCCGCACTGCCGCCGCCCACCACTGCATCGTCCATCCGCCGTCGAGCTGGACGCTCGACCTTGCCGGCGCCGGCTTTCCCGACACCTGCGCCGACCTCTTCGCCAAGGATCCCGACGTCTCCGAACTGGCGGCGCTCGAATGGGCCATGCACTGTGCCTTCACCGCTGCCGATGCCGAGCCGCTGGACATGGCAGGATTCGGTGCCGCGACAGCGAGTTTCGGGGAAGGGGAATGGGCGAGCCTGCGCCTCGCTTTCTTGCCCGGCACGGCAAGTACCAGCGCAAGCTTCGACCTTGTCTGCCTGTGGTCCTCGCTCGCCTCGGATGGCAGCGAACCGGACTTGCTGTCCCTCGATGAACCGCACTCCGCCATCGTCTGGCGCGAAGGAGAGAGGCCTGTCTTCGTCCTGCGCCCGCAGTGGGAAGGACGCGCCCTTGTCGCCATGCTCGCAGGGTCTAGTTTCTCCGAGGCATGTAGCCTGCTCGCAGCCGACCTTGGCGAAGATGCCGCAGTGAACGAGGCGGGCCTGATGCTCGCCCGCTGGCTGCGCGACGGGCTGCTCGCCAGCGTTCTTCAGTAAGCGAAGCTTTCCCCCACCAGCTCCTCCGACAGAGACCACAGGCGGTCTGCATTACCAGGATCGATGGCATAGCTGCGCACGCCGCCGCTCGGATTGTCGTCGCTCTGGTCGGCGACATGGCAGTCCTCGCAATAGAGCCCGCCTGCACCTTCGAGTTCGTCTGCAGTCGCGGCCCAGCAGCTGGTCGCCGCGCCTTGCGGGATGGTCTTGAACCCTTGCGCCGGAGCGCCGCTCTGCTCCGAATTCTTGCGGATGCGATCCATCATCCACTTCATGTCGTCCTCGGTCATGTGGCGTCCGAGGTTGGTCTGGATGCCGCCGGGATGCACGGCATAGGCATGGATGCCCCTGTCGGAGAGGCGCTGCTCCAGCCCGACGGAAAAGAGGACGTTGGCGGTCTTGGACTGCCCGTAGGCGGTCCACTTCTCGTACTCGCGGCTGTCGTAATTCGGATCGTCGAAATGGACGCCGTCGAAATGGTGGCCACGGCTCGACAGGTTGACGATGCGCGGGTGGTCGCCCTTTTCCAGCAGCGGCACGAGCCGGTTGGTGAAGAGGAAGTGGCCGAGGTGATTGGTGCCGAACTGCATCTCGAAGCCATCGGCTGTCCGGTCGAGCGGGCAGGCCATCACGCCGGCATTGTTGATCAGCAGATCGATCTTGTCGAAGCGGCGATTGGCTTCGTCGGTCGCGCTGCGCACGCTGGCGAGCGATGCGAGGTCGCAGACCAGCGTATCGACCTTCGCGCCGGTCGCAGTGGCGATCTCGTCGGCTGCGGCGGACAGCTTGGTGGCATCGCGACCCGAAAGGATGACATGCGCGCCCTTCACAGCCATGGCCCGTGCGGTTTCGAGACCGAGCCCCGAATAGCCCCCGGTTACCAGCGCGGTCTTGCCCGACAGGTCCTTGCCCTCAAGCACGTCATCCGCGGTGCTTTCGAAACCGAAGTTCGCCATGTCTCTCTCCTTACAATGGCAGTTCGTACAGGAATTCCTCGTCGAGCTGTTCGCCGACCTTGAAGTGGATGTCCGCGATCTTGGCGAAGCCGTATCGCTCGTAGAATTTCTGCGCCCGGTGATTGCCGCTCCAAACCGACAGCAGCACCGAATCGTGCCTGCCATCGCGCGCGACGTCGAGCGCCCAGTCCATCAACTTCGCGCCGATACCGGTGCCGGTCATCGATGGGTGGGTATAGAGCTGGCCCAGTTCGAGCGGGTTGGCCGCCTGCGAATAGCCCGCCAGCTTGCTGGGGTAGCGCAGCTTGCAATAGCCGACGATCTTCCCGTCGTCCTCGGCGATGCGGTGGGTGCAGGTGTCGCCTGCGATTTCCGCTTCCACCGCCTCGGGCGAGTAGCTCTCGGCGTTGAAGGCGGCGAGGTCTTCCGGGCGGTAGAGGTGGGCGAAGGCCGCGGCGAAGCTCTCCCGACCGAAATCGGCCAGCTCTTGCGCGTCATCGATGGTGGCGGGGCGAAGCTGCATCGTGCAGCGGCTTAGTCCGGAGCTCGCCGCAATTGAAGAGGTTTGCGTGAAGGGAATCAAATGGGGGCGCGAAGCCCGTGCTTCGCGCCCCCTTTCCCCTCCCCCCGAAGGGCCGGAGCTTTTGCTCCTGGCGCAAGATCCGAATCCGGTGAAAATTGCTCATCGAAATCCGTTCGAGCTTGCGGCTATCACCGATGGCGTATTTTTACAAAACGGTGACTGGGGATTGAGTGGATAACTGCCGGTGCTATCCCACTGCCATGAAATCCATCCCCTCGCGCCTGACCGCAATCGCCGCCGCATTCGTGGCAATCCTCGGAGCACCTGCCATGGCACATGAAGAGGAAGGGTGGTCGATCGCCATCCACGGTGGAGCGGGCACGCTCGGACGCAAGGACATGACGCCGGAGCGCGATGCCGCCTATCGCGCGGCACTCCGGCAGGCTCTCGATGCCGGAGCCAAGGTACTGCGCGAAGGCGGCACCGCGATGGACGCGGTCGAGGCAGCGATCGTGATCATGGAGGACGATGCCAGGTTCAACGCCGGGCGCGGCGCAGTCTACACCTGGGACGAAACGCACGAGCTCGATGCATCGATCATGGACGGGCGCGACCGGTCGGCAGGTGCGGTGGCAGGAGTGACCGGCATTCGCCACCCGATCCGGCTGGCGCGCAAGGTGATGACCGACAGTCCCCATGTCATGCTCGCCGGCAAGGGCGCGCAACAGTTCGCCTCCGAACAGGACATAGAGATGGCCCCGCCCGAATGGTTCGACACGCCCGAGCGGCTGGAGGCGCTGAAGAGGCTCAAGGCGGAAAAGCTTTCTGCGATCGACGTCGACATCAAGTTCGGCACGGTGGGCGCGGTGGCGCTGGACAAGTCGGGCAACCTTGCAGCGGGGACTTCGACTGGCGGGATGACCGGCAAGCGCTGGGGCCGCATCGGCGATGCTCCCGTCATCGGAGCAGGCACTTATGCCGACAATGCGGCATGCGCGGTCTCTGCCACGGGCTGGGGCGAGTTTTTCATCCGCGTCGGCGTTGCGCGCACGATCTGCCTCAGGATGCAGATGAAGGGCGAAGATGCCCAGACTGCATCGGATGCGGTGATTGCCGAGGTCGGAGCGCTGGGCGGTGACGGCGGCGTTATCGTGGTCGCGCCCAATGGCGATGCCGTCTTCAGCATGAACACCAGCGGCATGTATCGCGGTCGGGCGACCAGCAAGGGTACCAGCGAAGTTGGCATCTACGCCGACGAGTAGGCAGCCCCCCTCCTGAACCGGGCAAGCAAAATGGGGCCGGATTGCTCCGGCCCCATCCATGCGTTTCGCAAAGGGGAGCGAAACTACATGCCCGAACCCGGGCCGTAGGTGATTTCGACGCGGCGATTCTGTAGCTCGCGCACGCCATCTGCTGTCGGGACACGCAGCTGCGATTCACCGAAAGCTTCGCTGGCGATCCGGCCATCCGGGATGCCGCGCGAGGTGAGGTACCCGCGAACCGACGAATTGCGACGCTCGGCCAGGCCCATATTGTAGCTGGTCGAGCCCGAGGTGTCGGTGTGGCCGGCGAGCATGACGCTCGCCGCGCCGCAGTTCGAATAGGCCGAGACCGCGTTGTCGAGGATCGTCGCCGCTTCCGGGGTGATCGCCGATTCGTCCCAGTTGAAGAAGACGATGTACGGACCCTGCTCGCAGACCGAAGCCGGAGGTGGCGGCGGCGGAGGAGGAGGGGGTGGAGGAGGCGGAGGTGGCGGCGGGGGAGGTGGCGGCGGGGCAACACTGCCGCCGAAATTGTAGGTGAAGGTCCCGAGCAGCGAATGCGAGGTCCAGTCGCCCTTCACGACGCTGGTCCCATTGTCGCCGCCGACATTGAAGTCGTCGACGTGGAAGTAGCGATAACGCAGGCCGACATCGATGTTGTCGGTCAGCGGGGCGCGAATGCCTGCGAGGCCCTGCCACGCAAACTCCCAGTCGGAGCCCTGCACCAGATCGACACCGCCGGCGGAGATGTCCGTCTTGAGCTTCGCGGCACCACCGCCCACGCCGAAGAAGAACTGCACGCCGTCGTCGGGGCCGAAGTCGGCCAGGACGTTACCCATGAAGCTCAAGGCTGAGACATCCGCGTCGAGCGTCGGGCTGGCGATGGTGGCAGTGGGGGTGACGAGCTGTTCGAAATCGGTCTTGCGATAGGAAGCCTCGGCTTCCATCCGGAACTGACCGAAATCGTAGCCGACGATGAACCCGCCATCGAAACCGAAGTCTTCGGGTTCGATCGTGGCACGATCGCCGGTAGGAGGCACGATTTCCGATACGTCGATGTCCTCGACGATCATCGGGCCGAAGCCGGCTTCGACATACACTTCGCCGTCGCGCGCAAATGCTGGTGTGGCAAGCGCAGTCGAGCAAAGCGCAAAAACTATAGGAAGTTTGCGCATGGTTTACCCTCATTAGAATGAATTACCAATTCCAAGAGGAGAACTGTGGATTTAGATTTATAGTTCCCGAGTATATCGATTTTTTATCTTAATCATCGGGCGGTTAGTCGCACTATCACCGGGTTTGATACCCCGCTAACGGCGGGATTCCGCCGTTCCCGTGATAATCGGAGAAGGGAATTCACCCGCGCTTTCTGACCTGCGGATAGCTGCCCAGGAGGCGCACCGAATTGGTCTGGAACGCAAGCTCGTCAAGCGCAGCATCGACGCGCGGATCGCCGGGCATGCCTTCGATATCGGCGAAGAACATGGTCGCCGCAAAGCTCGCCCCCTTCTGGTAGCTTTCGAGCTTGGTCATGTTGACCCCATTGGTCGCGAAGCATCCGAGCGCCTTGTACAGAGCGGCGGGGATGTTCTTCACCTCGAAGATGAAGGTCGTCATCGTCGGCGTGCCCGCAAGGCTGTTCGGATCGAGTGGATCCTTTGCCAGGACGACGAAGCGCGTGGTGTTGTCATGCGCGTCTTCGACCGCGTTCTCGATGATCTTCAGTCCGTAAAGGTCGGCCGCGAGCGGAGGGGCAAGGGCGGCGATGTCCGATTTGCCGCTTTCGGCGACGAAGGCCGCTGCACCCGCCGTGTCGGCATAGCTCATCCCGGTGATGCCGCGCTGGTGGAGGTAGTGGCGCGACTGGCCGAGCGCCTGCGGATGGCTGTAGGCGGCCTCGAACGGGCCCTCGCCCAATGCCATCAACGCATGGGTGATCGGCATGAAATGCTCGGCAACGATGGCGAGCCCGCTTTCGGGCAACAGGAAATGGATGTCCGCGACGCGGCCGTGCTGCGAGTTCTCGATCGGGATCATCGCGCAGCCCGCGACCCCGGTCTCGACCGCGTCGAGCGCATCTTCGAAGCTGAAGCATGGCAGGGGCAGCGCATCTGGCGCAAACTGCATCGCCGCCTGGTGCGAATTCGAACCGGGTGCGCCGCCAAAGGCGATGGCACGGGCAGGCTCGGCGGCGGCGGCGGTGCGCATCGAATCGACGATCGCAAGGGCTGGTTTGGCAAACTGACGCATGGAACTGGCGGTGCTAGGGAGGTGAAAGCCCCTCTTCAAGCGCTATTCCCACACCCGCACTTGCGCGGGCGCGCTTGCTTCACTAGAGCGGCGCGCAAACACCAGACCACTCGTATTCTTGCAGGCAATCACGCAATGGACGACCGTTTCAATACCGCTGCCGGTTGGGTTCTTGGCGCAGGCATCATCGCGCTGGGCGCATCCATCGTTTCAGGCATGTACTTCAAGGCTGACAAGCACGCCCATGTTGAGAAGCCCGGCTTCTTCATCCAGGGCGAAGCTGCCGAAGGTGGCGAAGCCGCTGGCCCCGATCTCGGCACGTTGCTCGCCAGCGCCGATCCTGCGGCTGGCGAGAAGGTCTTCGCCAAGTGCACGGCTTGCCACACCATCAACCAGGGCGGTGCCAACGGCATCGGTCCGAATCTGTGGGCCATCGTCGGCAAGCCCGTCGGCAAGCATGCTGCCGGTTTCGCCTACAGCTCGGCACTGTCGGGCCATGGCGGCGACTGGACCTATGAAAATCTCGACCATTGGCTGACCAGCCCGCGCGCTTTTGCCGACGGCACCAAGATGAGTTTCGCCGGTCTCGGCAAGGCGGAAGACCGTGCCAACCTGCTCGCCTACCTGAAGGCCAACGGTGGCGGTCCTGATTTCCCTGCCCCTGCGGCTCCGGCAGCGGCCGAGGAAGCTGCTCCCTCGGAAGCGGGTGAAGCACCTTCCGAAGCAGAAGCCGCCGGTGCCATGGGCGCCGACGAGCCGGTTGCCGAAGCAGGCGCCGCCACCGCGAACTGATCGCGAAGGCAAACGAATTTGGAGAGGAAGGCCCCGCTTCGGCGGGGCCTTTTCGTTTCAGGGTCTAGGCCTGATCGCCCTTGAAGCCCTGCGCGATCACGTACCACTCGCTCGAACCTTTGCGGCTCGCGGGCGGTTTGGCGTGCTTGACGGTTCTGAAATGCTTCTTGAGCAGGGTAAGGAGGTCGTTATCGGTCCCGCCTGCCAGCACCTTGGCAAGAAACGTCCCGCCCGGCGCCAGGTTCTCGATCGCGAACCACGCCCCGGCCTCGACCAGTCCCATCGTGCGCAAATGGTCGGTCTGCTTGTGGCCGACGGTGTTGGCGGCCATGTCGCTCATGACCAGTTCGGCCTTGCCGCCCAGCGCCTCCTCCAGCACGCGCGGTGCATCATCGTCCATGAAGTCCATCTGGAAGATGGTTACGCCCTCGATCGGTTCGACCTCGAGCAGGTCGATTCCGACAACATGCGCCTTGGGTTTGACCTTGCGCACCACCTGGCTCCAGCCACCAGGGGCGATGCCAAGGTCGACGACGCGTTCCACCCCTTTGAGCAGGTCGAACTTCTCGTCGAGTTCGATCAGCTTGTAGGCGGCGCGGCTACGATAGCCTTCGGCCTTGGCCTGCTTGACGTAGGGGTCGTTCAATTGCCGCTGGAGCCAGCGGGTCGAGCTCGCAGTGCGCTTCTTGGCGGTCTTGACCCGCGTTTCGCGGTCCTTGCCAGAACGGCTCATACGTCCTGCTCCCGCATGCGCTGGAGCGCGGCTCGGCTGCGATCACCTTCGGCGTCGGCGGCGATCAGGCTGCGCAATATGCCCTCGCGAATACCGCGATCAGCCACGCCGAGCTGTTCTGCGGGCCAGATGTCGAGGATCGATTCAAGGATCGCGCATCCGGCAATGACGAGGTTTGCCCGGTCATCGCCGATACAGGGCAATTGCCGGCGTTCGGGTGCGCTCATGCGCGAGAGCCTGGCGGAAATGTCGCGCATCGACTGTGAGGGCAGGATCAGCCCGTCCACCGCCCGGCGGTCGTATTGCGGCAGTTCGAGGTGCAGGCTGGCAAGGGTGGTAACCGTGCCGCTCGTTCCCAGAAGGCGGATCGGCGCGTCCGACTTGGCCATTTCGCCGATGCGCCGCGCGAAGGGCGCAAAACTTCGGGTGACGATGCGGCGCATTTCGCGATAGCGTTCGATGCGATCTTCTTCGCTGTCTTCCTTGCTGGCGACGCTGTCGGTCAGCGAGACCACGCCCCAGGGCACGCTCATCCAGTCGAGAATGCGCGGAACGGGGCCGCCGGATTCGACCAGCACAAGCTCGGTCGAGCCGCCACCGATATCGAAGATGATCGCCGGGCCTTCGCCTTCGGCCAGCAGGACATGGCAACCGAGCACGGCAAGCCGCGCCTCTTCCTGCGCGGATATGATGTCGAGCATGATGCCCGTTTCGCGCTTCACCCGCTCGATGAATTTCGCCCCGTTGGCGGCACGACGGCATGCCTCGGTCGCGACCGAGCGGGCCAGCCTGACGTTGCGCCGTTTCAGCTTCTCGGCACAGACGTGCAACGCGGCCATGGTGCGTTCCATCGCCTCGTCCGAAAGGCGGCCGCTCGCGGCGAGGCCCTCGCCCAGCCGGACCACGCGGCTGAAGGCATCGATGACGGTGAAATCTTCCCCGCTCGGCCGGGCGATGAGCAGGCGGCAGTTGTTGGTGCCGAGATCCAGCGCGGCATAGGCCTGTCGCCGCGCGCCGTTGGCGCCATCAATCGGTTGCACATTGTCGGTGGGGGCCGGCGCTTTGGGTGGCGGTCGGCGTAGGTCACGCGGCTTTGCTGCGCGCCTTTCGCTGTCTCTCGCCTCGGCCCGGGAGGGGCGCTTGTAGCGGAAATCGGCTACCTTGCCGGACTTGCCGCCCCGTTTTGTCCCGTGCCCCGTTTTTGCGTCCGGCGGAGGATGATCCGCCATAATCGGGAGCTTTCTTTTTTCCTCCCGCGCCAACCACCGGCACGGGGACTTGTGGCCGATGCTAGCGATGAAGCGAACTCACGGCAAGCGCGGCGGTTCGCACGGGGTTGACCTTGGTCGCGCGCGAAACTAGATGCGCGGCCTCTCTGCCGGACCGGAGGCGATTCTGCCCGTCCTGCCGAGGTGATGATGCCCCGTCGTCTAATGGTAAGACTACGGACTCTGACTCCGTCAATTGAGGTTCGAATCCTCACGGGGCATCCAGCACATTTCTCACGCAATCATGGGTCGCCGCGGACAGGTCCGCTCAGAAGATGACTTCCTTGGCGCCCGGGGCTTTCTTGTCGCGGCTGGTCCAGAGGATATCCGGCCCGCCCTCTCCGGTGCCGCGGATCGACGCGTAGATCAGTTCCCTGCCATCCCAACTGACCCAGGGCCTGGCGTCGAAGCCGGGTGAATTGAGCGACCGCAGGTTAGTTGCCGGTCCGAAAGGCTCGGAAACGCTAGTGCGCGAAGCGACGTGGAGGTCGGGACCACCGGCACCCCCGCTGCGGGTGGAGTCGAAGAACAGCGTCAATCCGTCGTGCGTGATGCTCGGGCGGTTGTCGGAACCGGCGCTGTTCACTCCCCCTTCGACCAGGGTCGCCGGACCGAACTCGACCGACTGGTAGATCTTCCCTTGGCTGCCACCGGGCAGGCGGCTGGAAAAGATCATCACCTCGCGTCCCTGCTCGTCCTCGTAGAAGGTTGGCGTCTCGTCGAGCCACCCGGGGCGATTGATATTGCCCCCGAGGTTGACCGGATCGGTCCACTCGCCCGCCTGCCAGCGCGCTGCGTAGATGTCGTAGGCGGAATCCTCGCGGTCGCTCGAGAAGAACAGGCGGTGGTCCTGGGTGAAAGTGGGGCAAGACTCATTGGCCGAGGTGTTGATCGGCGCGGGGAGGCGCTGGGGCTCGCCGAAGCCCTCGTCCCGGCTTGCACGGGTCGCCACGAATATGTCGAAATTGCCCGAGCGGTTCGAGTTGAAGAACAGGGTCAATCCGTCTCGGGACAATGAGGCGCAACCGTCGATCGCTGCCGTGTTGATGGCGGTGGAGGAAGCCGGCAGGGCTTCTATGCTGACGGGCGGCGCCCAATCGGCAAAGCGCGGCAGTGCCAAGGCGGCCGTTGCGCAGAGGGCGGTCGAGCCGAGTGCCGCGACAAGGCGGGCCTTCGACAGGGTGGTAGTCTTGGTCATGATCGGTACTCCCGATAATCCGGCTACGACGGGCTCGGGCTGATTGCCGATGCTCGTCAGGGTGTTGCGACCATGACCGGATGTATCGAGAGGGTGGTGACGAGCGGCAATGACGGGCCACCGACGGTTGGCCGACCGATTGCCGATGGTTTGTGAAAGCCGGATTTTCGGCCCGGCTGCTGCTCGCCTAGCCCCGCTGCTCCAGCCTGACCGGCATGGATGTGAACCCGTGCAGGAACGGGCTGGCGAGGCGCGTGGGTTCGCCCTGCGGAACGATCCGCCAGTTGCGCGCCACGATCTCCTCGATCAGCGTCACCAGCTGGACCTCGGCCAGCCGCGCACCGACGCAGCGGTGGATGCCGTGGCCGAAGCCGAGATGGCGGCGGGCATTGGCGCGGCCGACGTCGAAGCGGTCGGCATCGGGAAACACGCTCTCGTCACGGTTGGCGGAGATGTACCACAGCACGATCTTCTCGCCTGCCGCGATCCTCTGCCCGGCGAGTTCGGTGTCCTTCGTCGCCGTGCGCCGCATGTGCGTGACGGGCGATTGCCAGCGGATGATTTCCTGCGCGGTATTGGGGATCAGCGAGGGGTCGGCGTTGAGCCGGTCCAGTTCCCCGGGGAAACGGTTGAAGGCATCGACAAGCCCGCTCATCGAATTGCGCGTGGTGTCGTTGCCGCCGACGATCAGCAGGGCGATGTTGGCGATCCGCTCCATCGGGGTGAGATTGCCCATGGCTTCCGAATGCACCATCCTGCTGAGCAGATCGTCGGAGGGCGGCAGGTTGCGGCGCTCCTCCATCAGTTCGTCGAAACGGGCTAGCATGCGACCCATCTCCGCCATGAAACGCTCGTAATATTCCTCGCTGCCCGTGTCGGGGGCGACATTGCTGGCCATGTCCGACCAGGTCTTGATGTCGTGACGGTCCTCGAACGGCATGTCGAACAGGATGCACAGCATCCCCATCGTCAGCGGGATGGAGACCTCTTCGACCCAGTCGAAGGTCTCGCCCTGCGGCAGGGCATCGAGCAATTGCTTGCTGCGCGCGCGGACCAGTTCTTCAAGGCGGGCCATCGATGTCGGGTTGAAGGCCGGGGAGACGACCCTGCGCTGCGCAGTGTGGCGTGGCGGGTCCATGGCGATGAAGTTGGGGAATTCGTGTCCCGCGACGCCTTCCTGGATGGTGATGTTGCCAAGCTCCGACGACCAGGTCGCCGGGTCCAGCTCAACCTCCGCGACGAGCTCGTGCGTGGTGGCCGACCAGTAAGGGCCATAGGGGCTGTCCTCGCGCCAGCTCAGCGGGGCGCTGCGGCGCAGTTCGGCAAAAGGCGCGTGCCAGAGGTGTTCGGTGTAGAGCGCATTGTCGCTCACATCGACCGGGGTAGCGGGACGTTCCAGTAACGTTGCCAATGCAGCTCTCCCTCTGCGCGACTCAGGCACTTTCGAGTTGCCAGTCTGGGGTCATCATGGAACAGTTGCAATAACAGACGGAATCGACCGGGAGAGGGTGGATGGCCACAGCGGCAAGGGACATCAGTTTCGACAAGGAAGCGCTGAAGCAGAAGTACGCGGAGGAGCGCGACAAGCGCCTGCGCAGCGACGGCAGTGCGCAATATGTCCGTCTCGAAGGCAGCTTCGACGAACTCGCTGCCGATCCCTACACGCCAGTGGCCGAGCGCGAGCCGGTGCACGACCATGTGACCTTCGCCTTCATCGGCGGGGGCTTTGCCGGCCTCGTCGTGGGTGCGCGGCTGAAGGCGGCCGGCATCGACGATGTTCGTATCATCGAGAAAGGCGGCGACTTCGGTGGCACGTGGTACTGGAACCGCTATCCCGGCGCGCAGTGCGATACGGCGAGCATGATCTACATGCCTCTGCTCGAGGAAACCGGGCACATGCCGACCGAAAAGTATGCGCATGCTCCCGAGATCCGCGACCACTGCAGCCGCATCGGCCACCATTTCGGGCTTTACGACAAGGCGCTGTTCCACACGCGCGTGACCGGGCTCGACTGGGATGAAGAGCGCTCTGTCTGGGTCGTCCGGACAGACCGCGGCGACGAGTTCACCGCCAAGTATGTTGGCATGGGCACCGGCCCGCTGCATGTCGCCAAGCTGCCGGGCCTGCCGGGGATCGAGGATTTCAAGGGCAAGAGCTTCCACACGAGCCGCTGGGACTATTCCTACACCGGCGGCAATCCCGAGGGCGCGGCGCTCGACAAGCTGGGCGACAAGCGCGTGGCGATCATCGGCACGGGAGCCACCGCGGTGCAATGCGTACCGCACCTTGCCAAGGGCGCGAAGGAGCTCTTCGTCTTCCAGCGCACCCCGTCATCGGTCGACGTGCGGGCCAATGGCCCCATCGACGAAGACTGGTTCGCCGGCGTCGCGGAAGAGGGCTGGCAGCGTAAGTGGCAGGACAATTTCGCCGCCAATCTGGGTGTCGGCTTCCCTGCCGAAGACCTGGTCAACGACGGCTGGACCGACCTTGCCAAGCGGATGCGCGCGAACCTCAAGGAAGTGCCGCCTTCGGAGTGGACGCCGGCCAAGATGATGGCCGCGTTCGAGGATGCGGACTTCGCCAAGATGGAGCAGATCCGTCAGCGTGCGCAGGAAGTGGTCGACGACCCAACCACGGGCGAGAACCTCAAGGCCTGGTACCGCCAGCTGTGCAAGCGCCCGTGCTTCCACGACGAGTACCTTCAGGCCTATAACGAGCCGGGCACGCACCTCATCGATACCGGCGGCCAGGGGGTCGAGCGGATTACCGAGAAGGGCGTGATCGCGAACGGCGTCGAATACGAGGTCGACTGCATCATCTACGCATCGGGCTTCGAAGTCGGCACGAGCTATGTCTCGCGCTCGGGCTTCGACATGGCCGGACGTGACGGCGTTACCCTGTCGGAACGCTGGGGCGACGGCATGCGCACCTTCCACGGCAACCAGATGCACGGCTTCCCCAATGCCTTCATGGTCCAGCCCGCACAGGCGGCGAATTTCATCGCCAATGTGCCGCACAATATCGTCGACCATGCCGACACCATCGCGGCCATCGTCAGCCATGCAGAGAAGGCCGGGGCGAAGACTGTCGAGCCGACCGAAGAGGCAGAGCAGGCCTGGGTCGATTTCATTGCCAGCGGTCCGCCGCGCGCCATCGGCAGCGGCGACTGCACGCCCGGATACTACAACAACGAAGGTGAAGGCTGGGGCGAGAACTCGCGCGTCTTCGTCGGCGATCCGCGCGGTGCGCTGGCCTACTGGGCGCACATGGATGCCTGGCGCAATTCGGGCAAATTTGAGGGGCTTGAATTCGGCTAGGCGCTTGAGCGCCTGCGGCACGAACGGTCTCCGAAGCCATGGAAAAAGGGGGCGACGTTGCCGCCGCCCCCCGATTGGCCAGGGCAGCAGGTATCAGTCGTCCTGCTCAGGAGCCTTGATCTCGCCTGCGGTCGCGACGGTCGTACCGTTCTGGACCATCTTGGCGCGCTGCGGCCGCGCTTCCGGGGCGACCTTTTGCACTGCGGGAAGCAGCAATGAGGCACGGCGCTCTTCCTTGGCGGCCTGGACGGTGTCGGCGCTTGGGACGGTCGTGCCGTTCTGGCTCATGCCAGGTTTGCCGTCGCGTCCGTCGCCATTCACGTCGCCCACTGCGACGTTGACGCCGCCCTGGAACCGGGGCTGGACGGCAGGAAGGAGGAGACCACGGGTCTCGCCCTGAGGCGCCTGCACGTCATCTGCGGTGGGAACGGTGGTGCCGCCTTCCTGCCGGAAACCACCATCGCCCGTGGGGGCGGCTTCGCCTTCCTCGACCTTCCAGCTGGCTTCGACTTTCCCCTTCTTGCCTGCCTTCGCAGTGCCCGTAGCGGCATCGACAGCCTCGCGAGCGGTATCCTGTGCCAGTTCCGACAGCTCCTGCTTCACAACCTTCTTCAGGAAGCCGAGCGGGCCGGCATGGGCGGGGACCGCGACGAGCGCGGTGGCGGACAGGGCAGTGGCGCTCGCCAGTGCCTTCAAAGTGTTCATCCTCATCATCACTCTCCGTGTTCGTTTCTTGCATTTCAGCCGCGCTGGGTGGCGCCGACGAATCACCCTCTAGCCAAAATTAGAGCAATTGTCTAGATTGTTAATCTAGATAATAGTTCTAGAGTGACATCGAGGAAGGGATGAGCCAAAGGCGGACCATGGTTCAGGCGCGCAGCAAGATGACGCGGGAGCGGGTGCTCGAGGCGGCGACACAGCTGGTGCTGGAGCGCGGGCACGAAGCCCTTGCGATGAAGGATCTGGTCGAGCTGTCAGGCGTGTCCAACGGGTCGATCTTCCACCACTTCGGTTCACGCGACGGGGTGCTCGAGGAAATCTTCAAGCGCGAGCGACGCGCCTATCTCGCCTATGTCAGCCAGTGCACTCTCGAACACCAGGGCGACCCTTGCGAAGCGCTGGGGGAAGGTGCGCGCGGCGCCCTGATGTTCCAGGCGCGCGATCCGCAGCGCTACTACCGTCTCAACGCGCAGTTCTCGAATTCGGAATGGCTGCGTGAAAAGCAGAAGATGTGGAATGACCTCGCCGCCGACATCGAGCGTCCGGTCATAGAGTGGGGCATGCCGCATTTCGCTGCCAAGCGGTTACCCCTGCTTGCCCCCGCATTGATCCAGTCGCTGCTGCTGGGTCCACCGGAACTGGTCTGCAACCAATGGCGGGCGGGCCGGATCGGCGGAGAGCTTGCGGATCATGCCGACACGGTGGCGGCCTATGTCACCGCCGGAATGCGGCACCTTCGCGACATGGGTAACGGGGCGGGCTAGGACCGTCTGGAGGCGGTCGCCTATCGCACGACCTCGACGAGATCGCCGGGCGAGCGCTCGACGACTTCGCGGGCACGGTCCCAGCTTCCGTGAAGCCACGCCTGTCGTGCCTGTTCCTCGTTGGGCACGACCACCGGCATTGCGGTGCAGCCCAGGTCGCGAGGAGCGCCCAGTGCATCCCTTGCCAGCAGGGCGAAAGCAGGCACCTCCTCGTCCTTCCATACTCCGGCGAAGGCGAAGATCGGCTGGCCCTGCGGCGCGAACCAGTGTTGCAGGCGGCGCCCCTCGTAATCGGTGCCGCTGCCCCAGAGCATCACCGAAGTTGCCGGGACGAGACAGCGGAATTCGCTGTTCCTCAAGTTTCCGATCCAGAACGGGCTGTCGGGATTGCGGACGGTCGAAACGCGGCGGGTCATGTCGTGCGACGAGGGTGGGGACAGGACGCCCCACAGGCGCGGGGTCATGCGCGGCTCCAGCCTGCCACCGGCAGGGCGTGGGCCGGCGATGAACTCGCGGCCGGCAGTGACGACCGGTGCGAAGTGCTCGGGCGCCACGTAACCGCCCTGCCACGAGTCCTCGCCCTGACGGGCCCCGAAGCGCATGGCGACCTCCTGCGCGCTGGCATCGAGACGGTAGAGCCGGGTCATGGGCTGCCACTAGACGCTGACCGGCACAGGGTCTATCGCGCTCCCATCCCCGGGGAGCGCGCGTGCGCTGAGAGGGAGGTTTCGCACCCTCCGACCCGTCGAACCTGAACCGATTAGCATCGGCGGAGGGAGTGGAGCGGCACCTCGCCCGTATTCCGCTCTCCGCCATCTGGAGAGAATACGCATGGCCGACATCAACTCGCAATTCGACATCGGCGTCACCACCGGGCCCATTCGCGGCAGCCGCAAGATTCATGTCGGCAAGCTCGGCGTTGCCATGCGCGAGATCGACCTCGAGGGCGGCGAGCCGAGCGTGCGGGTCTACGACACCTCCGGCCCCTATACCGACCCGGCCGCGCAGATCGACATCCGCAAGGGCCTGCCGCAGCTGCGCCGCGAATGGCAGCTCGCCCGCGGCGATGTCGAGGAATATGCCGCGCGCGAAGTGAAGCCCGAAGACAATGGCCAGCTCGGCCCCGATCGTTCGGGCGGCGTCCCGGCCTTTCCGAATGTCGCGAAGACCGTGCTGCGGGCAAAGCCGGGCGCGAACCTCAGCCAAATGCACTACGCCCGCCGCGGCATCATCACGCCCGAAATGGAATACGTCGCCGAGCGCGAGAACCTCGGCCGCGAATTCATCCGCCGCGAAGTCGAGGGCAATTCGTGGGGCGCAGCGATCCCCGAATACGTGACGCCGGAATTCGTCCGCGACGAGGTGGCGCGGGGCCGGGCGATCATCCCCTCCAACGTCAACCACCCGGAAGCCGAGCCGATGGCGATCGGTCGCAACTTCCTCGTCAAGATCAACGCCAACATCGGCAATTCCGCCGTCGCGTCGGACGTCGCGAGCGAGGTCGACAAGATGGTCTGGTCGATCCGCTGGGGCGCGGACACGGTGATGGACCTTTCGACGGGCCGCAACATCCACGACACGCGCGAATGGATCATCCGCAACAGCCCCGTCCCCATCGGCACCGTCCCGATCTACCAGGCGCTGGAAAAGGTCGGCGGCATTGCCGAGGACCTCACCTGGGAGATCTTTCGCGACACGCTGATCGAGCAGGCAGAGCAGGGCGTCGACTACTTCACCATCCACGCCGGCGTGCGCCTGCCCTATGTCCCGATGACCGCCAAACGCGTCACCGGCATCGTCAGCCGTGGCGGCAGCATCATGGCGAAATGGTGCCTCGCGCATCACAAGGAGAGCTTCCTCTACGAACGCTTCGACGAGATCACCGAGATCATGAAGGCCTACGACATCGCCTATTCGCTCGGCGACGGCCTGCGCCCCGGCTCCATCGCCGACGCCAATGACGAGGCGCAGTTCGCCGAGCTCTACACGCTGGGCGAACTGACCAAGCGCGCCTGGGAACAGGACGTGCAGGTGATGATCGAAGGCCCCGGCCACGTGCCGATGCACAAGATCAAGGAGAACATGGACAAGCAGCTGGAAAGCTGCGGCGAGGCGCCGTTCTACACCCTTGGGCCGCTCGTCACCGATATCGCGCCCGGCTACGACCACATCACCAGCGGCATCGGCGCGGCGATGATCGGGTGGTTCGGCACCGCGATGCTCTGCTACGTGACGCCCAAAGAACACCTCGGCCTGCCCGACCGCGACGACGTGAAGGTGGGCGTGGTCACCTACAAGCTCGCCGCCCACGCCGCCGACCTCGCCAAGGGCCATCCGGCCGCCAAGGTCCGCGACGACGCGCTGAGCAAGGCCCGCTTCGAATTCCGCTGGCGCGACCAGTTCAACCTCAGCCTCGACCCCGACACGGCCGAGCAATACCACGACCAGACCCTCCCCGCCGAAGGCGCCAAGACCGCCCACTTCTGCTCCATGTGCGGGCCCAAGTTCTGCTCGATGAAGATCACCCAGGAAGTGCGCGACTTCGCGGCGAAGCAGAACTCGGACAGCTATCTGGCGGCGACGGTGCCGGTGGAGGATGCAGAAGCGGGGATGGAGAAGATGAGCGAGGTGTACGCGGAGAAGGGCAACGAGTTGTATTTGCCGGACGAATAAGAGCCTACGCTTTTGGCTTATATTTTTTGAGAGCGTCAAATTCGGTCGGGTCAGAAGCAATGCCAATCAACAGATCGACCCACTTTTGCGAGTAGGTGTAGTCTTGATGGGCTGCATGATAATGGCAATAATCCTTCTTGCAGTCTGCGGGGTTCTTTGCCTTTCCACGTGGCCGCGCACCGAATTTCTTCCATGCCAGTTGATGGTGGTGAGCATTAAAAGTTGGGGCGCCCCGTTGGCGAACCTTCGCAACGACATCTTTAGGTTTGAAGGGCCACAGCTCATCACCGACAACCTTCTGCGTCAGTACGTTCTTCTTGGAGTTTCCGTCTGGGTTGTTCTCAGAAAATACAATATGCGACTCCCCCTTTGTCGCTTTCTCGAAATGATAGCTGACCTTGAATTTGTAGTTCGTGCCCTCACTGCCATTAAGTCCGGCTGCATCAGATATTGCTTGGTCAATCGCTTCAATTTGAGGCGTAAGATCGTAGGCTTGTAGTTCTTTAAGCTGATCGATGTCCATTTTTGAAAATTGAAGTGAGATTGAAAGACTGTCTCGAAGACCGGTATTGTCGCCGAATAGTTTTCTGATAGCCTGATCGAAGTTGAGGCAATTTGCCTGAAAAAGAGGCCAATAAGTTCTCCCAATTGATGCCAAAAGCTTGTGTTCAACGTTGTCCCGCAACGTTTTAACTGCGATCAAATTCTTCTTTACCTCGCTTTCAAGCGGACAATCGTCTCTGTTAAGCATCTGGCCGAGAAGCAAAGAATTGCCATTGGCGTCGATGATCTCGACACCCCTTCGATCATAATACTCGTGTAACAAATAAGTCCAAGCTACCTGACTTAAAACAGGGAAAATTTGAACTTTGAATAACATAGCTGGGCTGTTGAATATTTCGACAGCGGCAATCATCGCCTCTCTGGCACGGTAGAGCCTTTCATCGTCTATGGGAGAAAGTCCGCTCTTAAGATCGACTAGTGATTTCTCATATCTATATCGTTTGACGTCGACCTCTGAGGTTGCTTCGATTTCCCAGTCTTTCCAGCCAGCAAGGCGCCCCGGATTTATTGTAGGCATTCTGCCGGTGTTGATGAGCTGCTGAACGTCCTGGTATGTATTACCGTCCTCAAGCAATCTCTTCGCTATGCGTTTCTCGTGGTCGGTAAGTGATGCGGTTTTCATTTCGCCCTCAGAAGCCTCGCTGCCCATTCTTCCCGGTTCCAGCGCACTGCAAATGCTTCCGATACCTCAAACCATGAGCCATCGTTTTCAACGCCGTGATTGGCGCCCATGCACGAACACTGACATTCGTGGCCTTGAGCCTTCATGCAAGCGGGGGCACAAACTTCGCTTTCTCGGTAGGGTTGAATAATCCATACTTGGCCAAATCGCTTGAGGCTTCGCTCAACGAAGTCGTTGAACCAAGCTTTCGGGATCTCCCAGTATTTACCATCTGATAGCCAGACTGGCCGATCACGCCTATCGTTTCGAAGCCAATCACGATTGATTGCACTAAATGGCATCCGAAGTCGATGCTTCTCACCCTTCTTCGTTCGCCGGATGACTACCGGGATCGCTCGTTGATTCCAGACATATTTAATATCGGCCATTTTGTGATTCTATCATCAATTAGAGAGTCGATTGAGAACTTAATACAGTTATCAGTTGATTTCTTCCCAGTCTGCGTGGCTTGAGGGGCGGTCGACGTCGTGGATCAAATGCTATTCCCCGGGAACCAGCTTCTCCACCAGCGCCCTGAGTTCACTCGGCGTTGTATGCCCTGCGACGACCTCGTGATACCCGATCCCCGCTTTCCTTAGTGCTTCCTTCTTCACCGCGTCGCGGGCGGCGGCGTTGCCCTGGTGGTGGCCGTTGCCCTGGTATTCGAGAGCGTGGCGCACGCAGCATTTCTCGTCCATCAGCGCGAAATCGACGCGCTTCGAGTTGACTGCGAAATAGGCGCTGCGGTTGGGGGAGGAGAGGAACTCACCTAGCGAGACCTGCGCCATCACCTGCCATTTCGGATTGCGGGCGATCACCGCCTCGTCGAGCGCCTTGAACACCGCTGCCTCGGGCCGGTTGAGCAAGGCGCGCGACTTGAAGTCCGCGCCCATGACCGTGCGCAACTGGTCCGCCGCCGAGGCCAGCGCGGGGTCTTCGCCCGCCTGCGGCATGACTTTCTGTTCGGGTCGATAACCACCTCGGCGCTTCCGATAATATCGCTTCTTGCCGCCGCCCGATATCTCCTTCGCAACGAACACGACCGCCACAACGACGAACAAGAAAACAAGAAGCGGATTGCTCAATACTTTGGAGAATAGCTCTTCGACCATGATTCGGCCTCCCGATTCAGAAACCTAGTCGCAATTGCCGTTGGAAGAACAGGTTATTTCTTTCCTACACCCCTCCATCCGTGCCTAAGCTCGCCGGATGGACCATCCCGCACCCCCTCCTGCTCGCCCGAAGCCCGACAACACCCGCTGGACGGGGGAGAAGGCCTCAATCTTTCTCAAGCTTCTCGGGCGCTCGGGCAAGGTGGCGGCTTCGGCGCGGGCCGTGGGGATGAGCCGGCAGGCGGCCTATCGCCTGCGCGCGCGGGCGCCGCGGTTTGCCGAGTACTGGGACATGGCGATGGAGGTGGCGGCGAAGCGCAAGGCCTCCTCGCGGCGGGGACGCAAGCCGGTCCATCCGCTGCTCGACAAGCGGCCCCTGCCGAGCCCTGCCAAGGGTGACAGGCGGGCGCGCAGCAGGTGACGGCGGTGCGGCCTCGCGGTGACGCTTTCAGCGCGCGCAGGGTGACGGGCGGGCCTCGTCGGGTGACGGCTCGCGCGGGGAGGGTGACAATCCGCTGCGCAGGGTCACGCTTTTGCGCTCCAGAGTCACGGAAGGCGCGGAATTTCTTCTGGACCGTGTTCCACCTGTTCCACCTGCGGGTGACACATTCGCCTACCCGCAATTGCCCCTGTCGCTTGCGGCGAGCCTCGTTATGATGCGAAAAACGGGCCGCGCCATGCATTCACTCGGGGGAGGGGAAAGCCGCCATGCAGCAAGCTCGACTGGTCCGTCCGGCCACGCGCCACGTTCGTTCGCTCATCTTCGACAGCGCAGGATGGGACGACTTTCCCGTACGCAGCGACGACATCGTCATCTCCACCTATGCCAAGTGCGGGACGACCTGGACGCAGCGCATCGTCGGCTCGCTGGTCTTCGGCAGCGCCGCGCCCTTTCCGGTGCAGGACAGCTCGCCCTGGCCCGATTTCCGCATGCCGCCGCCGGGCGCAATGATCGCGCTGGGGGAATCGCAGACGCACCGGCGCTTCCTCAAGTCGCACCTGCCGTTCGATGCGCTGCCGGTCTACGAGGGAGTGAAGTTCATCCACGTCGCGCGCGACGGGCGCGATGCAGCGATGAGCCTCTACAACCACAAGCTTCATTACACCCCTTTCACGGTCGAGCGGATGGAGGAATTGAATCGCGAGGATCCCAAGTTCGGCGGCGAGCACGTCCCCTTCGTGCCCGAGGGCGGGCCGGGCCAGCACTTCCATGACTGGCTGCATGGCTGGGAAAACGCGATGGGCGACGAGGGTGCGAACTACTGGGTGATGGAGAACAGCTTCTGGGCCGCGCGGCGCGATCCGAACGTCCTGCTGGTCCATTTCAACGACCTCAAGGCCGATCGCGAGGGCGAGATGCGAAGGATCGCCGGATTCCTCGGGATCGACATCCCCGAAACCCTGTGGCCCGAACTGGTCGAAGCGGCGGGGTTCGATGCGATGAAGAAGAAGTCCGGCGACCTGCTGCCCAATGCGGTGAACATCTGGAAGGGCGGTGGCGATACTTTCATCAACAAGGGCACCAACGGCCGCTGGCGCGATGTCTACGACCCTCAGGACCTCGCCGATTACGACCGCATGGTCGCCGCCGAGTTCAGCCCTTCGCTCGCCGCATGGTGCGAGGGCGGCAGGCTGGTCGCCGGCGATCCGCGCGAGTTGCCCGATTGAGCCACGTGCGCACAGCGAATAGCTGCTAGGTCTGGCGGATGGCCGAATACCTCATCTTCTTCGCACTCGTATTCGGCGTGAACCTGCTGCCCGCCTTCGGGCCGCCAACATGGTCGATCATCGCGCTGTACGCCTTCAACAGCGATCTCGAACTTGCTCCGCTGGTCGGACTGGCGGCGGTGGCGGCGGCGAGCGGGCGGTTCCTCCTCGGCCATGCCACGCGGGCGCTGGGCACGCGATTCCTGTCGGTGAAGACCAAGGCCAATCTCACCGCGGCCCGGCAAATGCTGGAGGCGCGTCGTCGCAACACGCTGTTGGCCCTCGGACTGTTCGCGATCTCGCCCGTACCCTCGGCACAATTGTTCGAGGCGGCCGGATTGGCGCGCCTGCGCCTGCTGCCCTTCACAGTCGCCTTCTTCACAGGGCGGGTCATGTCCTACGCATTCTACGGTCTGACCGCCCAGAGCATCCGATCGACAAGCATGGGAGAGGTCCTGCGCGAGGAGATCAGCAGCCCGCTGGGTATCGCGCTTCAGGTGGCGATGCTGGCGGGGCTCGTCCTCCTCGCACGCATCGACTGGGGTGCGAAACTGACGCCAAGAGACAGCAACACGCCCTAGCGCTTGATCCAGTCCTTCGCTTCCTCGAGCTTCTCCATCGGGAAGACTTCGAAAGTGTAGGGCACGATCGGCCGGAATATCCTGGCGGTGCGAACCAGCCACGGAACGTCTGTTACCATTGCGATGCGTGTGAAATCCCTGACATGGCGCAGGTCGAATTTCGTGTCCTCCCACGCCGCATCGCCCGAAAATGTCGTGTAGTCATCTCCCATCACGAACAGCAGCTTGAGCTTGTCGTGATCCTTCAGCCTGTTCTCGACCAGCGGGATAAGGACATCGTGATAGTCCTGTGCAGTGATGATCCCAACCGCCCGCACGGCGATTACATCGCGCGGCAGGCCTTCGATGACCTCGAAGCGGCCCGGGTCATCCTCACTCGCGCGCAGCCAGGCCTTGGCGTCCTCTATCTTGCGCGAAGGGAAGCGCCGGATTGTCGCCTTCGTGAATAGATTGGCGATTTCGGGAGCAAGCGACAGCAGGGGCGAGTCGCCCACCACCGCTACCTTCTCCACGATCTTCTGGTGTTCCTTCACGAAGTGGAAGTGCCGGGTGAGAGCTCCCACGCTGTCCCAATGGGGAAGGCCTTCGACGCTGATCAGCAGGTTGGGGACTCGATCCGTCTCGTTGATCCGGGAGTCGATAGCGGCTGCGAGATCCGCGAAATCCTGCTCGCTTAGCGCGCCCTTCGGCCGCAGGATCACGAATTCTTCGTGGGACAGGTCGATGTCGATCATGGCGGGACTCCTTCTCTTGCGGATTGCAATTTCTCCACTGACGGGGTCAGTGTCGTTGTCCTCGATCAAATTTTTCTGCGCGGGACGGATGCGCGACGGCCGGACGCAATAGACTCCCACTCCAAGGCAAGTTAGCCTTCCTCCGGGCCGCCGAGACTCCATCAGGGGGAGAGCGTCCATGTCCCATCATCATTACATCATCTCGCGCCGAACGTTTGCCGTTGGGGTTATTGGTGCGGCCGCGGCCGGGCCGCGTGCGCTGGCGCAGGCGGTCACGGCAACGTCGGAAATGGGGCCGTTCTATCCTGCCGGGTATCGCGGTGAGACCGATGCGGACCTGACGCGGGTTGCCGGTGCCGCCAAACGCGCGGAGGGCCAGGTAATCGAGGTCGTCGGGCGCGTGCTCGACAAGATGGGAAATCCCATCCGCGGGGCCCAGCTCGACATCTGGCAGGCCAATACCCACGGACGCTACGACCATCCGCAGGACCCCGCGATCATGCCGCTCGACCCCGGCTTCCAGGGCTTTGCCCGGATCACCACCGGGGGCGACGGCAGCTGGAAGCTGGCCACGATCAAGCCGGGCAGCTATGACAGCCCGATCGGCAACCGCCCACCGCACATTCATATGGACGCCATCGGACCCAATACGCGGGCCATGCTGCAAATGTATTTCCCAGAGGATGCCGCGGCGAACGCGCGGGACTCGCTCTACAAGACGCTTGGCGCGGATGCGCCGACATCTGTCGCCAGCGCGCTGGGCGATCATCGATACAGCTGGGACATTGTGCTGCTGGAAGGATAGAGTTTGCGTCTTCGACAGGCCGCATGCGCATCACGACCCGGCGCAACGGGCGCACTGCAGCAGCGGGTTCGGCTGGCGCGCACGGGGCTGAAACCCCATATCGGGCGTTGATACAAGGAACGGCAAGAAGGAACACCAGCCATGCAGGTCCAGTTCAATTCCGACAGCAGCGTCATGGGCACCGACAACGTCGCCAGCCGCATCGAGGCGCGAGTTCGCGACAAGCTCGGACGGTTCGAAGAGCGGCTGACCCGGCTGGAGGTGCACCTTCACAACGACCATCGCCACACGCACGGTCATGACGACAAGGCCTGCACTTTGGAGGCGCGCCCCCGCGGTGGGCGGGCTATCGGGGTAACCGAGCACGGCTCGACCGTTGACGATGCCGCGCGTCGCGCTGCGATTACACTGGCCCAGCGGCTCGACCGTCACTTCGGGAAGAGCGACCGCCACGGCCACGACCCGCGGCCCGACAAAGTAATGTAACCACAAAGTTTTTTGGGAGGGGGCGATGATGGAAAGCAGTACTGCGTTGAAACTGGGCGCTGCCGCGGTGGCCTTGTCACTGACCGTACCCGCAGTTGCTCAGGAGAGCGAACCTGTCTTCACACCTTCGACGCTACCCTATCCGTTCTCAGATGCGGTGCAGGTGGGGAATATCCTGTTCTTGTCCGGCGACATCGGCATGGCCGAAGACGGGCAGACCATCGCCAAAGGCGGTATGGAGGTCGAGGCGCGTCGGGTGATGATCAGGCTCGGCGAGCGCCTTGCGACCCATGGCCTGAACTATCGTGACGTGATCAAGTGCACTGTCATGCTGGCCGACATGGCGGATTGGCCGACCTTCAACGGCATCTATGCCGAATACTTCACCAAGCCCTTTCCGGCCCGATCGGCCATGGGCGTTAACGGGCTGGCACTCGGCGCGCGGGTCGAACTCGAATGCTGGGCACACAAACCTGCGGGGAGCGCGGACTAGACTGTGCTTGCGAGGCGGGATCGCTATGGCATGATGCCTGGCGAAATACGGAATGCGCCATGACAGAGGACGCCGCAGCATGATCAAGCTGACCTATTGTCTCCATCGCCTGCCTTCGCTCACCCGCGAGGAATTCCAGCGCTATTGGCGCGAAACCCACGCTCCGCTCGTCGCGGCAGCAAGTGAGGCCCTGGGCATCAAACGATATGTCCAATGCCACACAGTAGAGAGCGCGATCGGCGACGGGACGGCGGACGGTCGCAATATGCCGCATGGCGAGGGCGAGGACTACGACGGCGTCGCCGAGCTCTGGTTCGACAGCGAAGATGCCGTGGCCGCGATGACTGCGACCCAGGAAGGGCTCCGCCACGCGCACATCCTGCTCGAGGACGAGCGCAATTTCATCGACTTCACGCGAAGCCGGGCATTCATCGGCAGCGAGAACGTGGTGATCGGATAGGTTTGGGGAGGAAGTAGATGGGAGAGATAGCCGAGAAGCCAGTTTACCGCGTGCCCTTCGTCGAACGCACCGGTATGCGGCGGCTGGAGGAAGGGCGCGGGCATTCGAAACTGCTCATGCCGCTCGCCCCCAATGCCAATCACGTCGATGTCATGTACCTCGGCGCATTTTGCGTCTTGGCCGAGGCGGTTGCGGCAGGGCCGGGCATCTCGATCCTCGATACCGAGCGTTATTTCCCGATCATCAAGGACATCGCAGTCGACTTCCACCGGATGGCGGCCAGCGACGTAACTGCCGAATACACTCTGTCCGAGGATGAAATGGCTCGGCTCCTATCCGACCTCGAGAGCAAGGGTAGTGCGACCTACGTCGCGCAGGTGCCCATGCACGATGCCGAAGGGATCGAAGTGGCGACAGGCAAGGTCACCGTGAAACTTCTCAGCCACGGCTGGAGGAAAGCCGGCTGACACTCAGGTCGCAGGCTGCTGGGTCAGTCGGACGAGGGCCCAGTCATAGCCCAGTTCCTTCACGCGTCGCTGCAGTAGTTCGCGCAGGACAGCGTCAGGTTGCGGCTCACGCGTCAGCATCCACAGGTATCGCCCACTGGGTTCACCCACGATCGACCATTCGTAAAGGCCATTGGTCCCCGTTGGACCGTGGTCGAGAACCCAGTAGTCGCCGTAGAACGGTCCGAAGAAACTGACCTTCAGCTTCGCACCCTGGCTGTCCTCGACAACCTTTGCCTTGCCGGTCGACTGGTCGAACTTGCCGTCGAGGCTGTCGCGATAACACGAGTTGACCACTTTGATCGTCCCATCGTCACGCCGCGAGTACTCTGCGGTCACACCTTCGCAGCCTCTTTGGAATGGGGCTTCGTAGCGGCCGTATTCGTACCATTTGCCGAGATAGGCATCGAGCGCCACAGGTTTGGCCGGTTGAGGGACTGCAATATTGCCTACCGGGCCGGGCGTGCCGACGCAGCCTGCGGCAGCTATTCCCAGCGGCAAGAGGACGGTGAGAGCAAGGATCTTTCGGTTCATGGCCTTGGCAACACGCCAGCGGAACAGGTGTTCCTAGAACACTAGCGGGCCGGGCCACCACGCCATTTGCGGCCTGGCCACCAGTCGGGATCGAACCATTGGCAGGCCATATCTGGTCGCGCATCCGCCAAGGCCATAAAGCCTTCGAAATTCGACACCGCCTTGGCGCACTGGAGCCGGCTGAGATTGCGACAGGTGATGAGTGGGGAAAGATCCTTGTCCTTCACGCTCGTGCTGACAAGCGACAGTTCGGAAAAGGCAAAGCCGTCCAACGGATCGAGGCTTTCCAGTTTCTGAGTGGTATTTATCGATCCGTCGAGGCCGAGCATCTCGAGCCGGTCCTTAAGCGGCCTGATCCAGCGTAGGTCAAAGAGATGTTTGGCGTTCTCGATTTCCAGCCGGGTCAGGCCGAATATTCGGGTAAGGGGTGTGAAATCGGTGATGTTGCGCGGTGAATCGAGCTTGAGGCGATGGAGTTTTTTCAGGCGGGTCAGGCCTTCGAGAGATTCGGCAGTGATTGGCCATTCGAGCGTCAGCCACTCGAGATTTTCGAGTTCGCAAATCTCGTCGAGGAAGTCCTGGGTTACGGCGCTCGCGGTCAGGATGCGCAATTTCTTCCGGGTAGAGATTCCGCGAAAACTCTCCTTCTCGCGGTGATGCACTCCAACTTCTGAATCGGGCCCGATCTTCAGTCGCTCGCTGAACTCGTCTCGCTCCATGCTCAAGCAGGCTCAGCGCTTGCGGACAAATTCCGCACGCAGCACGAGCCCCTTGATGCCAGGATACTTGCAGTCGATTTCCTGCGGGTCGCCGGTCAGCCGGATCGATTTGATGAGCGTGCCCTGCTTGAGGGTCTGGCCGGCGCCCTTGACGTCGAGATCCTTGATGAGCGTCACCGCATCGCCATCGGCGAGAAGATTGCCGACTGCGTCACGCACTTCGACCTGTCCCTCGGCAGCCTGTCTTGCAGCCAGCTCGCTTGCAGGCAGCCATTCGCCGCTTTCCTCGTCATACACGTACTCTTCGTCGCCGCCCGACATGTCCGAACTCCTGCTTTTGCTGAGCGCGGTTCCCTAGGCGATGCGCACACGCTTTTCCATCACGGGGTCGAGAGAAATGCGGTCGATACCTCGGAGTACCATGTGGATCCGTACAACCACGCTGCAATCACATAGGTGGCAAACAGTATAGGCGCTCCGACCCGGTAGACCGGATGTAGCGCGCCGCGCGAATAGAGATCCCAGGCCATGCCCATCGCGACTAGCAACATCGATCCGCCGAAGCCGAAAGCGAGGTGGGCAAAGTAACTTTGCGACTCCCAGAACAGAGCCGGATCGAAGGATGAAACGGTGCGCAAGTGCGCACCTGCGCAGATCGACGCGGTTGCCATGAGTATCAGGCGCTTGTGCGCGGGCGGATTCTTTCGCGCTGCCCAGGCAAATGGGACAAGTACTGCAAAGGTAGTGAGGTATGTCAGGGTAACGATGGAGAACGCGCCGCTTTGCCCGGCGGCGACTTCACGTTTCTGGGCCGCGAACTCGGCAGTGCCTGCGGAAACCAGCATCACCATGGCAAGCGGCAACATGGCAACTCCCAGTTTGCGATGCCAGTCGATGCGCTTTGTGGCGGCAAACCATGCCTGCATGGCCAGCAGGAAAAGCCAGGCGGCAAAGCTCCAGACGTGCAGGACCAACCAGGGAGATGCGGGCTCCTGGTAGTCGTCGAAGAAGCGCTGGCTCACCGGCTCGCGAAATCCGAGCAGGACGATGAGTAGGATGTAAAGCCACAGTGCGGCCCAGAACCGGCTGTCGCCTTCGTGACGAGTAGCAAAACTTGCTTCCATGCGGACCTCCCCCAAGGCCGCGACCCGATGCTTCGAGGATGCAGCTAATTGGACGGCGAGGCAATGGTGCCAAGCCGGGGGTGCATGCTCGGGATCGTTGGGTTAGTACTGGGCGGCACCCGCAACGGCGGCGGAAACATCGACAATTCGCACAGTGCCATCATTTGTGCTCGTTGTTGAGATGCCTGAGTGATCCTGTTCTGCAGGTTCGTCCTGCCCCAGGACTGCCGGCTCGGCATGGGCAAGCTGCTCAATCTCCCGATCACTGAATTCGTCGTCATAGGACGCGTCGAGCATCACCGGATCGGCGCCTTCCCACCAACTATCACTCCTGCCCCTGAGCCGTCCATGGAGAGAGAGTTCCGCAACCGGGATCGTTCCCTCTGGCGTTACCAAGTCATAATGGTCCGGTGGGCGATCTTCTGCGGCAATTGCCGCGAAGTTATCCTGGTCAATCCGGGTGCCTGCAACGGCCGATGCAGTATCTTCCATCAGCATCGGGGTCGATCCAATGGCCTTTCCACTTATCGCACCGATCGCAGCCACCGTAATTGCTGCGATGCCTAGGGTCGCCTTGAGGGGGAAAGGTCGTGACAGGGTGGACATGGTGACGGTGGGTGCAACGCGCGCCATGGCCCATGTGTTCCGGCGCGGTTTTTACCGAATGACCCCTTCACCCCTCCTTAACCCCGCCGGGAAACGCCCCTGCAATGGTTCAAGGTGCAGGTTAACGGCGCGGTGACAATTGGCCGCTAGAGCGCCCTCGGGCGCAATTCGGGGAGTTTCGTACAGATGCACTCGTTGCAGCACACTTTTGCGGATGCAGAAGGGGAGAGCGCATGGGAAACCAAGTTGCGAGCCCATTTCCTTGCCGGCGAGCTCGACGATGCCCATGCGGTTCTCGAAGCGGCACTGGCGGAACTCGATAGTGATTTCGGGCGCATGTGTCTCCGGACAGGGCCCGAGAACGTCACGATCAGTGGTTGGGAAGAGCTTGTCGAGGCGATCCGTGATCATGAGGGTGATCCGATCACAGGGGTAACCCTTGCCATTGCCAATGAGGCGGACCGTGCGTTCGAAAAGGGGCAAGTGCATCACCCTTACATGATGCTCGGCCTTTACACCGATGAAGGGTTCGAATTCAGCAGCGCGGCGGCAGACGACCTGCTTGCGCAGACCGAAACGGAAGACGGTCCCGCGTGGGCGGGTTACGACGAGGACATCGAGGTTTATCTCGACCTTGAAGGTCTCGATGCGATCAACACCGCCCTTCTGCATCACAAGGAGCGCCACTTCTTCCGCGATGGTCGGCCCGAGAATGCTCCGCTGCGATATGTGGAATATGTGCTTGGCTGCTGGTGGCGCGCGTTGCTTTTCCATCAGTCGGTCGCCAGCGAATGTGCAATTCACGGGCTGCCCGGTGGAATTCCGGTCGTGGCCGGAACTGTCGAGATGCGCCCCGAAATCGTCACCGTTCACGGGATCGGCGCAAGGACGGTGGAGAAAGCCCGCGTGGTTGAAATAAGGCCAGCAGCACCGATCATTGCGGCAGATTTCATCCAGGTCCGAACGGTCGAGGAGATCGTGGAACTGACCGGCGCCGACCTTCGCCGCAAGGTCATCGAAACCGGCCAAGAGGACGAGCCCGAAGCGAAGCGCGGTATCATCGCTCGTATCTTCGGTCGGTGACGCCGGGGTCTGGACTCCCTTCGCTCACCGGCTAGGTTGTTGGCCAAAGGGAGAGAGGCGATGAGCAAGACCGAAGGCGGCTGCCTGTGCGGCCAGGTGCGCTACAGTTTCCAGGGCGATCCTGCGGCGGCGATGGTGTGCCATTGCACACATTGCCAGAAACAATCGGGCAGCGCCTTTTCGACCATTCTCGGCGTTCCGGAAGGTGCGATCCAAGTTTCGGGCGAGACGAAGACCTACCATGATGCCGGAGAGAGCGGGAAGTCCGTGGAGCGCATCTTTTGTCCCAATTGCGGTTCTCCGTTGATTTCGAAGGTCGAGGTCGCGCCTGGAATGGCCTTTGTGAAAGCCGGCACGCTTGACGACGCTTCACGTTTTGAGCCGACGGCGCATATCTGGACGCGCAGCAAGCAATGCTGGGTGGACACCGGCGAGACGCCCGCCTTCGACACAAATCCCGGCTGACACTTTTAACAAATTTTGCATTCAGGCGAACTTTCGGAATTTCCGATTCGTCCCATCGCGCCGCCCAACCTTTCCGCCGCAATCATCATGCGGAAGACAGGGCGATAATGCTATCGGTGCAACCGGATCGTAAGAAGTCGAGGGACGCTAAAAATGAGGGTTTCGGCAAGAATACTTGCCGCGGGCATCGCGCTCGCGGCGACGGCTGGGTGTGGTAGTGCACCCAGTGGCAACTATCGCCCGCAAAGTGTGGCCAATGTCAGGCCTGTTGCGCCGCAGCAGCATGTTGCTGTGGCTCCCGCAAAGGCCATGCCGCGCGCGGAAATATGGCGCCTGCGTTCCGGCCTCAACGTCGCTGCGTTATCGTGTCGGGGGCGGGGAGTGGAAAACGTCAACGGGCATTATGCGCAACTGCTGAAGCGGCATTCGGTGCTGCTCGACCAGACATATCGCCAAGAGGTCGCCAGGTACGGCGTAGCTGGCTTGGACCGCCAGCAGACCAAAGTTTACAACCGTTTCGCAATGCAGCGGTCTCCTCAGAAATTCTGTGGGGTTGCAGCTGATGTGGCACGACAGGCGAACGCCATGAGTTCTGCCGAACTTTCGCCTGCTTCACCGGGACTCGTTGCGCGGCTCGAGGGCGGGCTGCGCTAAGCAAAGTCTGCCTTTTCACCGCTTGCGCCGTCGCCGGCGGGCGCTAGGCTGGCTTCCTCAAGGGAGGGATCCAGCCTATGGTAAGCTTGCCTGCGCGGCTCGTGAATTTCGGCCTGCCGCTGCTCGGCATCAGGCGCTTCTTCAGCCAGCCCGAAAAGCTTGATGCGCGCATCGCCGGATTGCGTCGCAAGCCTTCTCCACGACCCGGGAAGGGCGTCCTCGCAGAATTCGATGTCACCGAGGACACTAGTCGTGGCTATCCGGTCGTAACGATGGTGCCCAAGGGCGCTGCGGAAAGTGATGCGCCGCATCTCCTTTACCTCCACGGCGGTGGGTATGTGATGGACGTTGCGGCGCTGCACTGGTCGGCGCTTGCGCGGCTATGCTCGATACTGGGGGCATCGGCCACAGTTCCTGTCTATCCGCTCGCCCCCGAACACAAGGCGCCCCATATCCTCGGCGAAATGCGCAAGCTTTATGGCGAGCTTGTCGAAAGCCACGGCGCCCAGCGTATTACAATCATGGGCGACAGTGCCGGTGGTGGCATGTCTTTGGCGCTTGCCCAGATCATCAGGGATGATGACGGACCATTGCCAGGTTCGTTGGTGCTGTTTTCGCCGTGGCTTGACGCGACGGCATCGGAGCCCGAGCAAAAGGAGATCGAGAAGCGCGACCGAATGATCGCCGTCTCTGGCCTTGAGGCTTGCGGTCAACTTTACCGCGGTGAGCTGGAACTGACCGACCCCCGCGTCAGCCCGTTGTTCGGTGCCGTCCAAGGCCTGCCGCCAATGGCGATCTTTTCCGGGACCAGCGACATCCTTGTGGTTGACGGCAGAAGGCTGGACGCGCGTCTCCGTGAAACTGGATTATCGACGCACGAGTATCACGAATACCACGGCATGTTCCACGTCTGGATGCTTCTACCCATTCCCGAGGGCAGGCGTGCAATCGAACAAACTGCAGACTTCATCTGCCGACACTTGAGGACCCAATAATGCGCCTGCCCAATTTTGCGATCCTGTTGGCAAGTGCTTCCCTTGCCTCGTGCCAATCCGCAGGAAGCGAGGGCAATGGCGGGCCGACCCCGGCATTCGATGGAATATCGGTCACCGAGACTGTGAAGTTCACTGGAACCGAGCCTTTCTGGGGCGGCTCAATTGCCACCAACGTGGCAAACTATTCAACGCCGGACGACCCCGGCGGTACCAGCTTTCCCGTCGAACGATTTGCAGGCCTCAATGGCGTCAGTTTCAGCGGCAAGCTAGGCGATGCGACCTTCGATCTCATGGTGACCCCGGGCAAATGTTCCGACGGGATGAGTGACCTTACTTATCCCTTCGTTGCCACACTCATGATCGGCTCCGAAAAGCGGGAAGGCTGTGCCTGGACCGACAAACAGCCATTCACTGGAGGCGAAGCCGCGTGAAGGGCTCGGTATCGAGAGGTTGGCGTACCTTTTTCTGGATTGCAGCAGCCTACAATCTGGTGATTGGATCTGTTGGATTCCTTGCTGCGCATTGGGCTTCTCCCGAAGCGATCAACGGCGTGCTGATTTTCTGCTTCGGGATCGTCTACGCGCTGGTTGCGGGCAATCCGACGCGGTTCGCCCCCGCATTGCTCGCGGGCATTCTGGGCAAGGCAATGGTCGTCGCCATGCTTGGGCCACCGAACTGGTTCGGCAATGGAGATGCCGCAGTCGGAGCAATCGTAGCGGGCGACCTGTTGTTCACCCTGGGGTTTGTCCTCTTCCTCTGGAGGCGCCGAGAAAATGCGTGAAGTCCCAGCCATGCCACGTCTCCTGGGTTTGGCAGGACTGCTTCCGCAGTTCGCCTGCGCTGCCATCCTTTATGCCGGGCCACCCGATTGGCGTTATGCTGCGCTTTCGTTGGCCTTCGCCTACGCCGCGCTGATCTTTGCCTTCCTTGGCGGGATGTGGTGGGGCTTTGCTGCTGCAGCGCCTGCAGCGGAGCGTCGTCAGGCGCTCGGTTGGCTGTGGGTTGCGGCAGTCCTCCCCAGCCTCGTCGCGCTGGCGGCCTTCCTTCCATGGGTATTTGGCTGGGCCTGGCCCGAACCATCCCTCGCAATGCTAGGTGGGGCAATTCTGCTGAGCCCCGCGATCGATGCAAGGCTCGGCCCGCTTGCCCCGCGCTGGTGGATGTCGCTTCGCGTAACGCTGTCGTTGGGGTTGGGTATCGCAACTCTGCTCGTCGCATTGGCCTGAGAATCGCCATTTCTGCGGGAACCGAGCCTCGCTCGCGTCATTGATGCCTGAATCCCGAATCCGCTGAGCGGTCTGCATCGAGTTGCTTGTGAGTGACGATCCCAAGAATCTGGAAGGACATGGTCCGCAAGCGCATATGCGTTTCGACACCAGTCCGGGCCGCTTCCGCGAGGCGCATCCCGAAGATTCATTTTCGGGTTCGTCGGGCGTCCTGTTCGAGCAGGCCATGGCCCAGACGCGCATGGCCATCTGTCTTACGGACCCATATCAGGACGATAATCCGATAATATTTGCCAATCGGGCGTTTCGCGCCCTGACAGGGTATGAAGAGGAAGAGATTATCGGGCGCAATTGCCGCTTCCTTCAGGGGCCCGACACAGCTCGGGAACCCGTCCGGCAGTTACGCAGCGCGATCGACACCGAGGAGGTGACGGTCGTCGAAATGCTCAATTATCGCAAGGACGGGTCGAGCTTCTGGAATGCGCTCCATTTGGGGCCTATCTACGACAATGATGGCAAGCTGGTCTATTACTTCGGTAGCCAGTGGGACGTCAGCGACGTGCGTGCCGCGCGTTCCGAAGAGCGCCATGCGCGAATGCTTGCCCGCGAACTTTCGCACCGCATGAAGAACATGTTCTCGGTCATTTCAGGTATCGTGAATGTGACGGGGAGAGTGCGCGGGATCGAGGCCGAAGCGGCCGAAATCAACGCACGGATCCAGGCCTTGGGCCGGGCATACGAGACGACCCTCGACGATGCTTCTTCCGGCACGATCGAACTCGGACAAGCTGTGCGGTCCATCCTCTCGCCCTATGATGCGGACGGCCATCGCATGGACCTGGTCGGAAACGGGGGAAGGGTAAGCTTCGCAGCGATATCGCTTGTGGGTCTCATCCTTCACGAACTGGCGGCAAATGCGACGAAATACGGCGCTTGGTCGGCTGACAATGGACGCGTGACGGTCAGCTGGCTGCCGGAAGACGAGAACGGACAGGTGAAACTGAGCTGGCTGGAAACGGGCGGGCCGCCGGTCGATGTTTCGATGATCGGGCCCGGAACCGGCTCCGCAATCACGGACCGCATGCTCAGGACAGGCGGCGGCGCAATCGAACGTATTTGGAACCGGAACGGCCTCCACGCCGTTGTAACGCTGCCAGCATAGCGGGGGCACATTTGCTGATGGACCGACCTACAAGCATTCTACTCGTCGATGACGAACCCCTGATCCTCATGGATCTCGAGTTCGCAGCGGAGGACGAGGGCTTGCATCCCTATTGCGGGGCGACCATCGCTACCGCACTTGCGCATATCGAGAGCGGGATCGATTGTGCCGTCCTCGACGTGAGCTTGCAGGATGGCGAGAATTGCCTGCCGATCGCGCTCGAGCTCGACAAGCGCGGCATCCCGTACGTCATCCATTCCGGCGACCTCGACAGGCAGAACGAGACTATTCGCTCGCTCAACGCCTATCGCATCGCCAAGCCCGCCTGCTCGCGCAAGGTCGTGGGTGCGGCAATCGAAGCCTACAGCCAGACACGCGGCGGCATGTTGGCTGCCGCCGAATAGAACGTCAGTAGAGACCCGGTACCTGGTACTGCGCTGCACTCGCCTTGGGTGGCGTCCCCATCAGGCGCCTCTTGGCCCCTTCCTGCGCAGCCGTGCCCTTCGTCGCCTGCGAAATGGCGGTACAGCTACGACCGGCGAGATAATCCAGCGCGACACTGATCGATGCTTCGGTCGGGTCACCCAGCGGAGTCAGGAGATCGTCTCCCGCAGCACAGGTAACCGGCATCACGCTGGCGAGGCCGGAATAATAGTCGCCCCCGTTCGCGGCATTCACCGTACGGAAAGTGACTGCGCGTAGGCGATCGTCGCAGGCCGATCGGTCGAAGCCATTCTGCCCCACGGGCTTTCCGTAGGTATCGCTACCTACCAAAGCGATGTTGCCGTTGAGGTAAGGGATGAAAGCATTTGCGACGAGTTCGCTTGCCGAGGCGGTCCCTTCCGTACCGATTACGGCGATCTTTGTTGCTCCGATTGCCTGGGCTTCGGCAGCGAAATTGTAAGTCCTGTTCTGGCTTGCCTTTGAATCGCGATAGAGGGTCTTGCTGAACAATTGCCCCACACGATTGGCGCCAAGCAGGTCACCCAGCGTTTCGGCTACAGTGACCAGTCCGCCCCCGTTGTAGCGGAAATCAAGGATCACCTGGGTGACGCCCTGCGCCTTGAACTGGCCGATGGCGGTCCGCAGTTGAGCCTTGGCGTCATCGACGATGAAGGTGCGAAGATTGATATAGCCGACCTTGGTGCCGCCGTTGTCGATGATCTTCGCGCCGTAGCGGTCGGAAACGGGGTCGAGCGAATAGTTCGCCTTGGTAACGCTAATCGTCGTTTCAGCGCCGCTCGGCTGACGGATGGTAAGAGAACGGGTGACCCCAGGGTCGCTTGGGCCGAGCGCATTGCTCACTGCTGCCGCACCGCCGCTTGCCATAAGCGCGGAAACGGTCTGGCCGTTGATGGCGATAATCTCGGTTCCGCGGTCGATCCCGCCCGCCAGGGCTGGAGCTCCCTCGAAAGCTTCTGCCACAAACACGCGTCCCGCGGCGACATCATAGCTCAGTCGAACGCCGAAACCGGCATTCGAACCGCTGTTGATCAGCGCGTCTTCTTCCTTGATCGAGGTGATGTAGGTGAACGTCCGGTCCGCGCCGAAGAGCTGGTCGCTCGGCGCAGTCAGCGCGTCGATATAGCTCTGCAATGTGCTGTGATTCGCCTTGTTGACGCTGGTGTCCAGCAGGTTCGGGAACAGGTACCACTCGTTGAGCTGGGCAAGAACCCAGTCCTGCCGTGCGCCAAGCGAACAATCGGCCGCGCCTACGCCACCGCCGGTGCCACCCCCACCAATCGTGTTACCGCCCCCGCCACCACAAGCAGCGAGCGAAAAGGCCAGCGCGGCGCTGAGAATGGTGCGACCCATAGACATAAAGAACCCCTCCAGACGCGATCTGTCACGCGAACAGTCGATAAAGGGAATGCGCCATTAACCAGCGCTGAGCAAATTTTTTGCCTTCGTGAGTTGTCGGGAAGGGCAAATTCGGACGAAATGCTCTGAAAACGGTGCAAATACGCCTTGGGTGCATGGTTTTCCTCCGGCGCCTGTGCCTTAACCCGTCGAATCGAAGGGGCGCGGGGGTCGCGGCTCGCACGAGGAAGTTTAATGTCGAGTGGTTCCGGGGGTTGGGTCGCAAGCGCTGTCGGTGGCGGTGAGGTTCCGGCCAATCTGACGCTCGGCAGGGTTGCGGACGAGCGCGTTCTCGGCCGGTCTGGCTTTGCGCTGACCAGCGACGCATTTCGCCATGGCGGCGAACTGGACCCGTGCTTCACCGCTTGCGAAGAAGATTCTGTCGCACCGCCGCTTGAATGGACCGCCCCTCCCCCAGGAGCGCAGGAAATCGCTCTTGTTGTCGAGGATGCCGACAAGGGCCATGTCCACTGGGCCGTCTGGGGCATCAAGCCGCAGAAGGGCAAGCTGCTCGAAGGCGAGACCCCGCCGAGAACCGGCAAGAACGCCTACGGCAATTCCGAATGGTTGCTCCCCGACCCGCCGCTTGGCGAGGAGCACCGCTACGTATTCCAGCTCTTTGCGCTCGATCTCCCGCTCACACTGATGCCGGGGGCGACGCATGAGGAACTCGTCCAGCAAATGGACGGACACGTGACCGCCGCCGCGGTTCTCACCGCCCGTTTCGAAGGCCATGAGGTCGAAGAATGGGACGCTGATGACCTCGACGACGATGACTGAAGCATAGCCAAGGAAAGGATTAGTCATGGCTGGCAAGAACAACGCCCTGCAGAAGCCGGTGAATCTCACGCCGGAACTCGAAGCCGTCGTCGGCAAGGGTCCGATGACCCGCGCCCAGGTGACTTCGAAGGTCTGGGATCACATCAAGGCTAACAACCTGCAGGATTCCAAGGACAAGCGCATGATCAATCCCGATGCCAAGCTCGGCGCGGTGATCGGCAAGGACCAGATCTCCATGTTCAAGATGACGGGCGCCGTCTCGAAGCACATGAGCTAAAGGTCATCGGCGGCGTAGCGGCCAGTCCGTTACGCCGCCGGTCCACAAGGCCAGCCACACCAACAGTGGCTGCGCAAACATTCTTGGCACATGATAGCCGAGGCCCAGCCCGCCATCGGGCCGCGCCATGTCGAGCGCGAAGTGATGGATATTCGCTGGAAACACGCAAACTGCATAGAGCGCGAGGCCGATCGCGCCTGCCTTCCTGAGCTTCGGGTACCAGCCCTGAACCAGTGCAAGCGCGCCGAGCAGCTCGGCCACCCCGGTCCAAAACACGACGGTTTCCGGCAGCGGTACCCAGCGCGGCGTGATTGTCAGGAAGGGTTCCGGCGAAGCGAGGTGCGCGTAGCCTGCAAGCGCATAGAACACACCCATGACGTAGCGCAGCATGGTCCGGACGCGGGTCATTCGGCGAAAGCTTCGACGCCCTTCCAGAACGCGATCCGGTCCTTGATATCGGCTCCGTTCCAGCGTGCGACGATGGCCATGGTGCAATTCCTTTCCTTGTGGCCAAGGTTTGCTAGGAGCAGGATCGCAATAGCAAGGGGTATTCGATCATGCGCCGCACCGCTTTTCTCGCTGCCAGCACCATCCTGTTCGCCGCACCTGCCCTTGCGGCGCCTACACCGGAGCAGACAGCTGCGGCCGCGCTGGAGGCGGCACCGGTATGGGACGGTCATAACGACGTCCCTTATGCCCTGCGCGAGCGGGTCGGCAACGTGATCAACGATTTCGATTTCGTCGACACGCTCGACACTGCCACTGGCGATACCAAGGCGATGCACACCGATCTGACGCGGGCCCGGAAGGGGCATCTCGGTGCGCAATTCTGGTCGGTCTATGTCAACGCAAGCCTGCCCGAGGCCGAGGCCGTCCAGCAAGTGGTCGAACAGATCGACGTCACCAAGCGCCTGGTCTCGCGTTACCCTTCTGACATGCAGTTGGCCTTCAGCGCCGACGACGTTGCCAAAGCAATGAAGGCGAGGAAGATAGCCTCGCTCATGGGCATGGAAGGCGGGGGCGGCATCGGATCGAGCCTGGCCGTGTTGCGGCAGATGTACGCGCTCGGGGTGCGCTACATGACGCTGACCCACTCCAAGACCCTGGGCTGGGCCGACAGCGCGACGGATGTGCCGACGCATGGCGGTCTCACCGAGTTCGGCGAGAATGTGGTGCGCGAAATGAACCGCTTGGGCATGCTCGTCGACCTCAGCCATGTCAGCGAGGCGACGATGATGGACGCGCTCGATGTGGCGAAGGCCCCGGTCATTTTCAGCCACTCGGGTGCTCGCGCAATCAACGGACACGCGCGCAACGTACCCGACAGCGTGCTGGCACGCCTGCCCCGAAATGGCGGAGTGGTCATGGTTGTCGCGTTGCCCGGCTTCCTGAGCGAGGAGCAGCGACAGTGGTTCGGGGCGCGATCGGGTGAAGAGGCGCGGCTGAAGGCGCTCTGGCAGGGGCAACCCGACCAGGTCGCGGCCGAATTGGCCAAGTGGGATGCCGCCAACCCGACACCGGTTGCGACTGTTTCCGACATGGCAGATCATATCGACCACATCCGCAAGGTTGCCGGTATCGACCATATCGGCATTGGCGGAGACTATGACGGCATGCCGAACGGACCGGTCGGCATGGAGGATGTTTCGGGATACCCAGCGTTATTTGTAGAGCTGGCACGCCGCGGGTACTCGCAGGCCGATCTCGAAAAGATTGCGTCTCGAAACGTGATGCGCGTTCTTCGCGAGGCGGAGACTTTTGCAGCGAGCGAGAAGGCCGCGCCACCGATTGAGACCCCGTCGGGTGGTGCCAAGGATGCCGACTAGCGGCGTTTGCCGTCGTCGCCTTCCAGCCGACCCAGTACGCGGACGAAGAAGGCGGTAGACCACCCCAAGAGGATGACGCCGAGTACGCCCTCCAGAGCCGCTACCATACGCCATTGTTCATGGATCGAGGCATCGGAATACCCGATCGTGGCGTAGCTGATCGTGGAGAAGTAGAGGGCGTCACTGAAGGTGTGCAGCGCCCCGAGGTGATCATAGAGGAATGCGAACAGCCAGATCTCTATGAAGTGGATCACAATGATCGCGAAGACCGCGACCAGAGTGAAGACGGCTCCGGTGAACGAAAGCGGCTCGAGTTCTTCGAAACGTCGCGTCATCGATTCACGGGAGATGATGCGCTGGATAGTGAAAAGACCGATTCCGTGAATCACAACGCAAAGCGCGATCATACCGGCTCCTACCAGGAGCTGTTCGTTGAAGGTCGCAGTGATGACCTCGACGCTGTCGTCGGAGCCGGTCATAGCCTTTCAAGCGTGTGCGAACAGCGTTCGCCTTCGAAGAACTGTTCGATAGCATCATTGAAAACGGCATCGTCTTCCGGACATGCGGCTTCGAACAGCGTCATCGAGCTTCGAAACTTCATCGCATCGGTTTGGCCGAGGATGTCCGCTGCCGACATGGTACCGGCCCATTCAAGCATGGCTTCCGTTGCCTCGTAGAGTCGAGGACCGAGTTCTTCGTGGGTGGCATAGCCATGCGCGGCATGCTTGTCCGGCAAGGCGTACTTTTTCGCATTGGCGCTTGTGCCGAGCCCAGCGATCTGGGGAAAGACGAACCACATCCAGTGGCTGGTCTTCTCGCCTGACTGGATCTCCTCGAGCGCAACTTCGTAAACGCCATGGTCCTGGGCGGCCAGGAAGCGATCGAAATCCACCGGATGATCCTCGCGCGCTGCCATCGACGGTCAGCTCGCCTCCGACAATTCGGACCCCAGCTTGAGGACCTCGGAGCCGTCTTCCTGTTCAATCAGGTAGGCAGGGTCGTCCTTCGTCCCGTTCCGCGTGATCTCGCTCCCCTCGAGGGTACGAGTTACCTTCCGCTCAAACCGCTCGGTAATCTGGCCCGTGCCAGTGCCATTGCCCCAGTTCCATTGGACATACTGGTTCGTCCGGTAACTGTTCGACTTGCTCATGCGACCCGTTTGCTCCGTTCAGCGATCAGTTCAGGTCGCCCTGCGGCCGTCCCATTTCTGTCGCCCGATCGTGACGGGCGGCATCATCGGTGTCATCTCCGGAAAGAGCCGGGATGAGCCAGGTTACCGAGAGCAGCGCGATCGCAAGGACGAGTCCGCCGAGCAGTACCCAGCGCACGACGCCTTCCTTCGAGCCACCGCTCGCCTCGGCTTCGCTAACATGAATTTCTTCGCCTTCCTTGTGCATGACAAACGCCTCCCGCACTCATTGGTGGACCCGTGTATTCACGGGTTCCTACGGTCGGGATTGGCGAATGTTCCGCCGGACTGTGACGAAGGTATCAGTCGCGCAGCAGCTCGTTGATGCCGGTCTTCTCGCGCGTCTGGGCGTCGACAGTCTTGACGATTACGGCGCAGGCGAGGCCAGGGCCGCCATCCTTGCCGGGCATCGAGCCGGGCACGACGACCGAGTAGGGCGGGATGTGGCCGCGGATAACTTCGCCCGTGTCGCGGTAGACGATCTTGGTCGACTGGGTGATGAAGACACCCATGGCGACGACGCAGCCCTCACCCACGATCACGCCCTCGACGATTTCCGAACGCGCACCGATGAAGCAGTTGTCGCCGATGATCGTCGGATTGGCCTGCATCGGCTCAAGCACGCCGCCGATCCCGGCGCCTGCCGAGATGTGGCAGTTCTTGCCGACCTGGGCGCAGGAGCCGACCGAAGCCCAGGTATCGATCATCGTGCCTTCGCCGACATGGGCGCCGATGTTCACGAAACTGGGCATCAGCACGCAGCCGGGGGCGATGTAGGCACCTTCGCGGGCGATCGCGCCGGGCACCACACGGAAACCCGCCGCGCGGAAACGGGCATCGTCCCATCCCGCGAACTTGCTCGGCACCTTGTCATATGCCGGATGGCCGGCACTGCCGCCTTCCATGACGCGATTGTCGTTGAGGCGGAAGGACAGGAGCACGGCCTTCTTGAGCCACTGGTTGACCTTCCAGCCTCCGTTGCCGTCGGGCTCGGCGACGCGGCCGGTGCCGCTGTCGAGCATGGCAAGCGCAGCATTCACCGCCGCGCGCACGTCGGCGCTCTGAGGCGTGACGTTGGCGCGGTCATCCCACGCGGCTTCGATGGCTGCTTCGAGGTCGGCGCTCATGCTGGTCTCCGTATGATATGCGGAGAACCCGTTAGCAGCGTGGCAGCGCTAGTCCATCCCTGCGGCGACGGCGAAGTCATACGCGCGGTCGACCAGCGGCGCGACGCGATCCGACATCGACTTGGCGTGGGCGGACGAGGCCGTGCCGTCGATGACGCGCTTCTTGATGCCCTGCATGATGCCCGCGAGGCGGAAGAGGTTGTAGGCGAAGTACCAGTCCATCGGCGGGACCGGGTAGCCGGTGCGAGCGACGTAACGCTCAACCGCCTCTTCCTGTGTCGGGATGCCCAGCGCCTTGAGGTCCAGCCCCTGCAACCCTGCGCGACCGTCGGCGGGATTGTGCCAGTTGAGCATGAGGTAGCTGAAGTCCGCAATCGGATCGCCCAGCGTCGATAATTCCCAGTCGAGCACCGCGAGCACGCGGTTCTCGGTCTTGTGGAAGATCATGTTGTCGAGACGGTAATCGCCATGGACGACAGAGCTTTCGTGCTGCGGCGGAATGGTCTCGGGCAACCATTCGATCATCCGCTCCATCTTCGGCATGTGCTCGGTTTCGGACAGCTTGTACTGCTTGGTCCAGCGGCTGATCTGGCGCGCGCAATAGTCTGTCGGCTTGCCGAAGTCCGAAAGTCCGATCGCCTTGGGATCGGTGGTGTGGAGATCGGCGAAGGTATCGATCATCGAATTGTAGATTTCGCGCCGCTCTTCGGGCGTATTGTTCGGCAGCGAACCGTTCCACAAGGACCGCCCGTCGGCGAGGCCCATGACGAAGAACTTCGACCCGATGACCTCCGGGTCTTCGCACAGGCCATAGGTCTTGGGCACGGGGAAACCTGTCGGCCCGAGTGCATGCATGGCCTTGTATTCGCGTTCGACCGCATGGGCACTGGGCAACAGCTTGCCGAAGGGCTGGCGGCGCAGCACGTATGACCTGCTCGGCGTGTCGATGCGATAGGTCGGGTTCGATTGCCCGCCCTTGAACTTCGAATAGCTGATCGGCCCTTCGTATCCTTCGACATTGGCCTCGAACCACGCGGTCAGCGCGTCGAGGTCCATCTTGTCGGCGTCGGACACCTCGACGGTGCCGACCATTTCCTTGTCGAAATCGATCGGTGCTGCAGCCTGTTCCGCCATCAGTCGAACACCACCACGCTGCGAGCGGAGTGGCCCCCCTTCATCTTTTCGAAGCCTTCGTTGATCTTCTCGAGCGGGATGCGCTCGGCAATGATCGTGTCGAGATCGAGCAGGCCGCGCATGTAGAAATCCACCAGGCGCGGCAGGTCAACGGGGAAGTGGTTCATCCCCATGATCGCGCCTTGCAGCTTCTTGCCCGACAGCAGGTCGAGCGCGCCGAGGCCGACCTTGCAGTCGAGCGGCATCATGCCGAGGATCGTCGCGGTCCCGCCGCGGCGCAGGATCTTGACCGCGAGGTCGGCAGAGGCCTGCCGACCCACAGCTTCGATCGCGTGATGCACGCCTCCACCCGAGATCTTCATCACCTGGTCGACGGCATCGTCGGCCATGGCATCGACCGCATGGGTCGCGCCGAGGACCTGCGCAAGGTCGCGCTTTTCGGCAATCGGATCGATGGCGATGACCTTGCCCGCGCCCGCTATCTTGGCCGCATTGATCGCCGCGAGTCCTACGCCGCCGCAACCGACGACGGCGACGGTTTCGCCGGGGACGACCTTGCAGGCGTTGAAGATCGTACCCGCACCGGTGGTTACCGCGCACCCGATCACCGCAGCGCGGTCCAATGGCATGTCCTTGTCGATGGCGACGCAGGCATGTTCGTGGATCAGCATCTGTTCGCAGAATGCCGATAGGTTGAGCATCTGGCCGACCGGTCCGCTGCCGTCAGCACGCATGATGCGTGGCTTGGCGTCGGGCGCACGGCGAGTATCGGCCCCGAGACACAGCGCCATGCGGCCCGTGACGCAGAATTCGCAGTGGCCGCAGAAGGCGGAGAGGCAGGAGACGACGTGGTCGCCCGGCTTCACCGTCTTCACTTCGCTTCCTACCGCGCGGACCACACCCGCCGCCTCGTGGCCCGGAATGGCCGGCAGCGGGTGCGGATAGGCACCCTCGATGAAATGCAGGTCCGAGTGGCACAGGCCACAGGCCTTGGTGTCGATCAGGACCTCGTGCGGGCCGGGATCGGCGAGTTCGACCTCGCCGATCGTCAGTCCGCCGACACTCTCGAGGATTGCCGCTTTTGCCATCAGCGCGCCACTCCCATGTCGCCCGAGGACAGGTTATCATTGCCCGAGGTCGGGGCCTTGCCGTCACGCAGCGCGTTGGCGGTGGGACCAGCTTCGGGCAGGTGCTTGGCGAATTCCATGCGCGCGATCGAGCGGGCGTGAACTTCGTCCGGGCCGTCGGCAAGGCGCAGGGTGCGCTGGTGGGCATAGGCACTGGCGAGACCGTAGTCCTCGCTCACGCCGCCGCCGCCATGCGCCTGGATCGCATCGTCGATGATCTTGAGCGCCATGTTCGGCGCCTGGACCTTGATCATGGCGATTTCCTGCTTGGCGTTCTTGTTACCGACCTTGTCCATCATGTCGGCCGCCTTGAGGCAGAGCAGGCGGGTCATGTCGATGTCGATACGGGCACGCGCGACGCGCTCCTCCCAGACCGAGTGCTTGTAGATCGGCTTGCCGAAAGCCTCGCGCTCCTGGAGCCGCTTGCACATCTTCGCAAGCGCCTCTTCTGCAACGCCGATGGTGCGCATGCAGTGATGGATGCGGCCCGGCCCGAGGCGGCCTTGCGCGATCTCGAAGCCGCGGCCTTCGCCCAACAGCATATTGGTGACGGGGACGCGGACGTCCTTCATTTCCACTTCCATGTGGCCGTGCGGCGCATCGTCATAGCCGAACACCGGCAGGTGACGCAGGATATTGACGCCCGGCGTGTTGTCGAGCGGCATGAGCAGCATCGACTGCGCGGCGTGGCGGCCGGCCGAGAAATCGGTCTTGCCCATGACGATCGCAACCTTGCAGCGCGGATCGCCGAGGCCCGAGGACCACCACTTGCGACCGTTGATGACGTATTCGTCGCCGTCACGCTCGATCCGGGTTTCGATGTTGGTCGCATCGGACGAGGCGGTGAAGGGTTCGGTCATGAGGAAGGCAGAGCGGATCTCGCCATTCATGATCGGGGTCAGCCACTGGTCCTTCTGCTCGCGCGTGCCGTAGCGGTGGAACACTTCCATGTTGCCGGTGTCCGGCGCGGAGCAGTTGAACACTTCCGAGGCGAAGCCGACGCGGCCCATTTCCTCGGCGCAGAGCGCGTATTCGAGGTTGGTCAGGCCAGGGCCTTCGAACTCGTATGTCTCGTCGACATGGTGGTGGCCGTCATTGCGCGGCGGCATGAAGAGGTTCCAGATACCCTCGGCCTTGGCCTTGGCCTTCAGCTCCTCAACCACCGGAATGACCTTCCACCGGTCGCCCTCGGCGTCCTGCTTCTTGTAGGTCGGGACCGCGGGACGGACGTGAGCGTCGATGAAGTTCTTCACCCGGTCGCGCCAGTATGCTTGCCGTTCTGTCGGTTCGAAATCCATCGTCTCTATCCTTCTCTCTCGATTCCGTTGCTTAAGGAAACTGGCACGCCTGATTGGCCGCGCCAAGCCATGATTCAATTGTTCCACCTCACGGGTGCATCCCTTCAGCGTCGAGGTCTGCCCTCGCAGCATCGCTCAGCACAGCCAGCCGCCGTTCGTGGCTCGCGCGGTCGATGGGGAAGCGACGCAGCACCATCAGACCGGTGAACCCGACTGCCGACAGCACCACAACGTAACCGAGCGCGAGGTTGGAAATGATGTCCTGTGCCACCTCTCCCGGCGCGGCACCGATCGGGAAGGCGGCCCAGCTCAGGATCTGTCCGGCGAGGAAAATACCGGCACCGGTCGCGCATTTCTGCATGAAGAAATAGCCGGCAAAGAACAGGCCTTCGCTGCGGCGCCCGGTTTCGGCCTGCGATGCCTCGACCACGTCGGCCATCATCGAACTCGACAGCACCATCAGTGTGATCGCCGCTGTGTTGGCGAGGAAAATCATCGCGAACATGGCTGCAACCGAGGGCTTTCCGGGAAGGCCTGGGAAAATCCCGAAATAGTAGCTGAGGAACAGTCCGGCATTGAACGTGACCGAGGTGGCCCCTGCGATCAGGGCCGCCTCCCGCTTGCCAAGCCGTCTGGCGAGTGGCGGGATGATTACAAAGGCTGCCATCATCGTCACGAACAGGAGCAACCCGTATGCGACCTTTTCGCCTTGCGTGAACTGCCACAGGAAGCCGAGGAAATAGTTGGTCAGCGAAAATGCGATGCCCTGGTTGGTAAAGGCGAAAAGGGCTGCAAAGACCAGCCACAGGAAGGCACGGTTGGACAGGGTCTTGCGCATCTCGGCGGCGATAGCGCGAAGGCCGCCCGCGTGACGCGGTTGCGGGGGAGAAGGATGCGCCACCCGCTTGTGCTGTCCCAGCGCAGACAAGAGCACTGCTCCTGCCATGAGTACCGCGCCGGAAAGCGCGTAGGCGTAATATCCGGCCGGATCGGTCTCTCCGCTGTCCTTGAAGAAGATGCCGTAGGCCATGATCAGGATCAGCAGTCCGCCTGCCCAGCCGAACAGGAAGCGATAGCGCATGAGGATGGTGCGCTCGTCGTAATCGGCGGTCAGTTCGGGCACGAGCGCGACGGAGGGCACTTCGCACATTGAAACCAGCGAGCGCACTATGATCGCCCAGCCGATGAGCCAGCCGAGGACCAGCGTGTTGCTGCCTTCCGGCGGGCTCCACAGCATCATCCAGGCAAGCGCGAGAGGGATCGGCGCGCCGTAGAGCCAAGGCAAGCGGCGCCCCCAGCGCGTCTGGGTGCGGTCGGTCAGTTCCCCGATGACCGGGTCGACGAAAGCATCCGCAATCAGCGCGACCATGATGGCGGTGCCGACCAGTCCCGCATCGATCCCCACCACCTGATTATAGAACAGCAGGAGGAAGGTGGCGAAGCCATTCTCCTTGATGCCGTAGGCGATCGATCCGAAGCCGTGAAATATCTTCAGCCGCGTCGGCAGACGCTCCGCCGGGGGCGGGGCAATCGTGTCGCTGGCGGCGGAAATTGCCATCAGGCGTTCTGCTTGGCCGCTTGAGCCTGCTCGACCATGGCCTCCAGAGTGGAGAACATGCGCGGAGCCTCGGCATCCCAACTATGCCGGGGGCCGACCGTCAGGCCGCCATCGACGATCATGGACTGCCCGGTGATGAAGCTCGCCGCGTCGCTGGCAAGAAACGCGACCGCGTTGGCGATATCGATCGGCTGGCCGCCGCGCGCCACTGGCTGCGCGTTGCTGGACAACTGGGCGATTGCCGCCTTTGCCATGTCCTTGATCTCGTCCGGCACTTCGAGGCTGGAGGTGAAGATGTTGGTGTTGATGAAGCCCGGCTGGACCGCGTTCACGCGGATGCCGTGCTTGGCGAGGTCCATCGCCGCGCACTTCGTCAGGTGGAGCACACCAGCCTTGGCAACGGCGTAAGCCGTCGGCGAATAGCCCGGGCCGACTGCGGCAACGCTCGACACGTTGACGATGCTCGTGCCCTTGCGATGCATCATGTGCGGCACGGCATAGCGGATGCCCATCGCCACCGAGCGCAACAGCAGGTCCATCGTGCGGTCCCACTCGTCGGGTTCGATCTCGGAAATATCCGGCCGCGCGCCGCCCGCACCGGCATTGTTGAAGACGACATCGATACCGCCGGTTTCTGCAGCGGCGCGGTCCATCAGCGCCTTGATGCTTGCAGTGTCGCAGACATCGCACTCGACGAAACGGACATCGCCTTCGGTCCCGGCAGCCAGCTTTTCGCCACCAGCGACGTCGATATCGCTCGCAAAGACAATGGCACCTTCGCGTGCAAAAAGCGCAGCCGCAGCAGCCCCGATGCCTGATGCCGCACCGGTGACGACAACCGTCTTGCCCGAGAATCGCATGCCTACTCTCTCCCCGAATTTCTCGCGGCCAAGCTTAGGCGCGGAAGCTATCGCGTCAACGAATTCTGCCTGACGCTACGGCAATGCGGGGCATCGCGACCGCCCTTGCGTGCGAGTGGCGAATCACCCTAACGTAAGCGTCAACATACCGAGCTTTTAGAAGAGAGGATTCGGCACATGTCCGACACGGATCTGGAAGGCTTCCGCGCGGAAACGCGCGCGTGGCTGGAAGCGAACTGCCCCCCCGAAATGCGCGAGCCCGTTCGCGACGAAGACGATGTCTATTGGGGCGGCCGCAACGCGACTTTCAAGAACGACGCGCAGAAGGCCTGGTTCGAAGCCTGCCGCGACAAGGGCTACACCGTGCCCGCATGGCCGAAGGAATACGGCGGTGCCGGGCTCTCGCCGGCACAGGCAAAGGTCCTGCGCGAAGAGATGGCGGCCATTGGTGCACGTCCGCCGCTGTCGAGCTTCGGCATCTGGATGCTCGGCCCGGCGTTGCTCCACTTCGGCACCGAGGGGCAGAAGCAGCGTTTCCTCAACGAAATCGCCCGGGGCGAAATCCGCTGGTGCCAGGGCTATTCCGAACCCGGCTCGGGTTCGGACCTCGTTTCCCTGCAGACCTATGGCGAGGACAAGGGCGACCACTGGGTCGTCAACGGCCAGAAGATCTGGACCTCCTATGCCGACAAGGCCGACTGGATCTTCTGCCTGGTCCGTACGGACAAGGAGAACAAGTACCAGGGCATCACCTTCATGCTCTACGACATGGCCAGCCCGGGCGTGTCGACCAAGCCGATCCTGCTGATCAGCGGCAGCTCGCCCTTCTGCGAGACCTTCTTCGACGATGTGGAGGTGCCCAAGAGCTACGGCGAGGACGTTCCGGCCTATGTCGGTCAGGTCAACCGCGGCTGGGATGTCGCCAAGTACCTGCTCGGCCACGAACGCGAGATGATCTCGGGCGCCGACGGCGGCGACCGGACCAGCGCGATCGGAGCTGCCATGCTGCGCCTGTCGGGCGAACTCGACCCGGTGCTGCGTGCCGAACTGGCCCAGTTCGATGTCGATGCGCTCGCCTATTCGGCGATGGGCGAGAAGTTCCTCGACGAAATCAAGGTCGGCAAGGCGCATCCTGCACAGCCGAACATGATGAAATACGCCGGTACCGAGCTGAACAAGCGTCGCCACGAACTGATGATGGCCGCGGGTGGCACACGGGCGCTCGAATGGGATAGCGGCGAGACCGACGGCGGCAAGCCATCGCGCAACTGGCTGCGCACCAAGGCGAACAGCATCGAGGGCGGCACGTCCGAAGTCATGCTGAACGTCATTTCCAAGCGTATCCTCGACCTGCCGGGAGCCTGATCGATGCCTCTGTATTACGACGACGACCAGACCATGCTGGCCGAAACCGCCAGCCAGTTCATGGCCGAGGAAGGTTCGATCAAGAACCAGCTGCGCCACTGGCGCGACCGCAACTGCAAGGACGGCTTCGGCCACGGACTGTGGAAGCAGTTCGCCGAGATGGGCTTCACCGGCATGCTGGTGGGCGAGGACGACGGCGGACTGGGAATGGGCCAGGTCGAGGCGAACATCGTGCTCGAGGAAATCGGGCGCAACCTGACACCCTCACCGTTCCTGTCGTCTTCCGTGCTGGCCGCCACCGCGCTCAAGCACGGCAGCAATGACGTGAAGGGCCGCTGGCTTCCCGACCTCGTTTCGGGCGACAAGGTCTATGCCGTCGCTATCGACGAAGGCATCAAGCACCGTCCCGAACGCATTGCCTGCCGCGCCGAGAAATCGGGCAACGGGTTCCGCCTGTCGGGCAAGAAGGACTTCGTGGTCTACGGCGCGTCGAGCGAAATGATCGTCGTCGCGGCACGCACGTCCGGCAGTGATGCCGACAAGGACGGGGTCACCCTGTTTGCCGTGCCGCAGGATGCTGCCGGCATGAGCCATGACAGCGTCCGACTGGTTGATGCCTCGATGGCCAGCCATGTGACCTTCGACAATGTCGAACTCGACGGCGATGCCGTGATCGGCGAGGTCGATGGCGGTCGCGATGTGCTCAATGCGATGCTCATTTCCGGTCGGGTGGGCTCGGCTGCCGAGGGTGTCGGCGTCGCTCGCGGGGCGATGGATATGACCGTCGACTACATCAAGCAGCGTAAGCAGTTCGGCAAGGTGATTGGCGAGTTCCAGGCCCTCCAGCACCGCGCATCGCACCTCTATTCCGAAGTCGAGATCGCCCGCGCCGTGACCATCAAGGCCGCCCAGTTGTTCGACGCCGGAAGCGAGAAGGCCGACCTCATGGCCAGTGTCGCCAAGGCCAAGGTTGCCAAGGTCGCCGGGCTGGCGGTGCGCGAAGGCGTCCAGATGCACGGCGGTATCGGCATGACCGATGAATACGACATCGGCCTCTACATGAAGCGCGAACGTGCCCTGCAGGAGTTCCTGGGTGACCAGTACTACCACGCAGGCCGCGTGGCCGAGATGAGCGGATACTGAGCGGGAGAAAACTGATGAACCTTGAAGACCTGTTCAGCCTCAAGGGGCGCGTCGCCCTCGTGACCGGGGGCAGCCGCGGCATCGGCAAGATGATCGTCGAAGGCTTCCTCGCTGCCGGCATCGACCGCGTCTACATCACCGCGCGCAAGATCCATGAGATCGAGGAAACCTGCGACGAGCTGGGTGAGAAAGTCATCGGCATCCAGGGCGACATCTCGACCATCGCCGGGATCGAGGCGCTGGTGGAGGAAATCTCGGCACGCGAAGACAAGCTCGACATCCTCGTCAACAATGCGGGCGCCGCATGGGGCGTCGATTACGAGGAGTTCCCGGAAGCCGGGTGGGACAAGGTCATGGACCTCAACGTCAAGACGCCGTTTTTCCTGACCCAGAAACTCCACGGCTTGCTGACTGCCGCTGCCTCGCCCGAACGGCCGGGCAAGGTGATCAACATTACCTCGATCGACGGCCAGCGGGTCAATCCGTGGGAGACTTACAGCTACCAGGCATCGAAGGCGGCGCTGATCCACCTGACACGGCGCATGGCTGCACGTCTGGTCAAGGACCACATCTACGTCACCAGCCTTGCACCCGGGGCCTTCCCGTCGAGCATGAACCGCGCGGCGCGGGATCACGAGGCGGAAAGCGCCGCAGGCATCCCAAACAAGCGCGTCGGCGACAAGTACGACATGGGCGGCACTGCCGTTTATCTCGCCAGCCGTGCGGGAGACTACACGATCGGCGAGACTCTCACCGTCGACGGCGGCATCGTCAACGCCCTGCTGCCGAGCCACTTCGCCCAACCCTGATGGAGTAACGCCATGTCCCGCACCCAGCGCCTCGTCGCCGACGGCATCCACTTTGCCGAAGGGCCGCGCTGGCGTGAGGGGCGGCTGTGGTTCTCCGACTTCTACGCTCACCGCATCTATTCTGTGAGTGAGGCCGGCGGCGACATGCGGGTCGAACTCCAGCTTAAGGGCGAGGAGCAATCCTCGGGTCTCGGCTGGATGCCCGACGGCTCGCTGCTGTTCGTCAAGATGCAGGCACAGGAGCTTTGGCGGCGCTGGCCGGACGGACGGCTGGAACGCCACGCGGACTTGTCCGGCATCGCCACCTTCTGGTGCAACGACATGGTCGTCGATGCGAAGGGCCGGGCCTATGTCGGCAACTTCGGCTTTGATCTCGACGCGGAGCTGTCGGCACGTGGCCCGGAGAGCGTGCTCGCCAACCATCCGACCACGCCGATGGCGCTGGTTGAGATGGACGGGACGGTCCGCTCAGCTGCGGGGAATGAACACTTCGGCTTCCCCAATGGCACGGTGATAACTCCCGACGACAAGACGCTGATCGTTGGTGAGACTCTGGCTGGACGGCTAACCGCTTTCGATATTGCCGACGACGGCTCACTCACCAATCGGCGTGTGTGGGCCTCGACCCTGCCGCATATTCCCGATGGCATCTGCCTCGATTCTGAAGATGCGATCTGGATCGCGGATCCGCTGGCGCCACGGTGCGTGCGGATAGCGGAAGGCGGTGAGGTTCTCGAAATCGTCGAGACCGAGGGTCTCAATTGCTACGCCTGCATGCTTGGCGGAGCGGACGGGCGCACGTTGTTCACGCTGACGGCGCCTTCTTCGCATCGCGAACATGCAAGTGCCGAAAAGGCTGGCCGAATCTACGCCTGCACCGTCGATGTGGGGCGCGCCGGTCTCCCCTGAGCCACTGTCCAACGCTGCGGTTTCGGGAAATCACTTGCGGGAATCTCGCCTGCAAAGCTATTCGAGCGGCCTTGCACATGCCAAGGCTGGCAACGCTCCCGAGGAAGAGGTCGTTTATCTTGCGTAACAAGCCCGTGTTTTTCGCCAGCGCCGCTGCCTGCTGTGCCCTGCTCGCATCTTGCGGCGGGGGCGATAGCGCAACGCCAACTCCGACCCCGACTTCGACTGGAACGCCGACTCCGACACCGCCGACCACGATCGATTTCGATTTCACCAAGGCATTTACGGCCACGGCTTCGGGCACGTCTTTCAACTATGCCTACTTCGCTCCGACCGGTGGATATGAAGTCTGGAGCGAAGGATCGCGACGCGGTGGGGAGGCGAAGATCACCTTTGCTGTCTCGCCAGAGAGCGTGACGCTGGAATGGCCAGACCCTTCGACTCTCACGACTTTCTCTGCGGCTGACCTGCTCACCGCCTCGCCGACGCTACGGACTTATCGCAAGGGTAGCGATGGCCTATCGATGGAGCTGCCCTTCGACAATGTCTTGCGGGTCGCATACGAGACCACCATTCCTTACACGCGCGAGACGGTGGCCGGAAACCTCCATGGTTACCGCTATTCGATCTTCTACAACACCGTGACCACGACCACGGCCATTGCATCGAACCTTGCTTACACGGGAACTGCGCAGGTGGTTGGGGGCAAGTCGGGTGAAACCCCGCCGGGCGTGTTCAGCTCGCCGGCGACGACTCTTACCGTCACCTCTAGCGACAAGAAGATCGCCGGAACGATCCAGGTCGTAGAGTCCGTTGCGGGTGCGCCCGTGGTGCGTGCGGCTCTGCCGATTTCCTCGACGTTGACCGACAGCGGTGTTTTTGCAGGCGACACCGAAGACACTGCTAACGCCTTCAAGGGCAAGTATGTAGGGTCGCTCGCCGGGCCGGACCGCGAGGAAGTATTCCTGATCTTCGAAGTCCAGCACACCGATGGTCGCAAGTTCCTCGGCTCGCTGATCGGCAAGCGATAGTCGCGCGGGCGGCCTAACGCCGCCCGACCTTGCTCAGGCCATAAGTTCCCGCACGAAGGGGATGAGTCCGGTTTGCCGGGTTCGCTCCATCCGCTCGGCTTCGAGAATTGCACGCACCTTCTCGAAGCACGCGTCGACGTCGTCGTTGACCACGACATATTCGTATTCGGCCCAGTGGCTGATTTCTCCGCGGGCGCGATCCATGCGAGCATCGATCACGTCTGCGCTATCCTGGGCGCGGCTTTCGAGACGGCGGCGCAGTTCGGCAAGGCTGGGCGGAAGGATGAACACGCTGACGACATCCTGCCGGTCCTTCTGGTAGAGCTGCTGCGTACCCTGCCAGTCGATGTCGAAGAGGAAGTCCTGCCCCTCCTTCAGCGCAGAACGGATGCGGCCCTTGGGCGTGCCATAGCGGTGCCCGAATACATGCGCCCATTCGTAAAAGTCGTCCTCCTCGACCATGCGGTCGAACTCGGCATCGTCGACGAAATAGTAGTGGGTTCCATCGATCTCGCCCGGACGCGGCGGGCGGGTGGTGACGCTGACCGACAGGCGGATTTCTTCGTCCGCATCCAGCAGCATGCGGCTGATCGTCGTCTTGCCCGCGCCGCTGGGAGAGGACAGGATGAACATGAGCCCGCGCCGTGCGAGGTTGGGTCGGACAGTGTCGCTGGTGGATGCAGTGGAATCGGCCATGTGCGCCTTTGGGCCAAGGCGGCGGGTCAAATCAAGGCCGGGCGGGCCCTATTCCTCCGATTGCGCCTGCTCGATCAGTTGGGCATCGCCTTCGGCCTGCTGTTTCCGCTTCGACTTGCGCCGGTCGTAGAGCGTTTTCGCAAGCGCGCCTCCGCCGACGATTATCGCGCCAGGCAGGTTGCGTGTCGCCAGCCTGGCCAGTCCGAACGACACCACGGTCTGGCCCAAGGTCTTGTTCTGGATGATGTCCCGAGCCGCTTCCTTGCCGTAGCGGCCGCGCAGGAAACCCTTCTCGACCGTACGACGGACGATATAGGACCCCGCGCGGATCGCGACATCGGCCAGCATGAGGTTTGTGAGCGGGTTCTCGGTCGGGCCCGGGACCTTCGCGCCCTTTGTCGTGGGTTTGCGGTTTTTCCGCTTCGCCACCGGGTTACTTCTTGCGGCCGAAATCGACCGTCACGACGTTGGAGCCATCGTCGGTCTTGGGCGTGCCGTCTTCGGGGCCGTCGTTCTCCGGCAGTTCGGTCGGCGCCGGAGCCATGTCGGCGACGGTTGCCTGGAACTGGAGGCCGAAATCGACAGCCGGGTCGACGAACTGGGTGATCGCGGCGAATGGGATGTCGAGTTCAGCCGGGACCTGATTGAACGACAGGCCGACGGAAAACCCGTCCTCGCGCACGTTGAGGCCCCAGAACTTGTTCTGCAGCACGATGGTCATTTCGTCGGGAAACCGCTCGCGCAGGTTCTGCGGGATGACCACGCCGGGCGCATGGGTCTTGAAGGTGATGTAGAAGTGGTGGGCCCCCGGCAGTTCGCCGCCGGTATCCTCGATCTCGCCCAGCACGCGGCCGACAACTGCACGCAAAGCCTCCTGCACGATGGAGTCGTAAGGGATCAGGCTGTCGGGCGTGTCGTCGCTCATGCGCGCTAGGTGATACCCGAAGGGCGGCGGGTCAAGCGCTTTAAGCCTGACTTTACCCTTGAAAGCGGTTCATTTCCTTGCGCGCGGACCTGCTTGGCCTATAGGCGACTGCCATGCGAACAGGCCGTATCGAACGCAATACTGCGGAAACGAAGATTCTCGTCGAGGTCGATCTCGACGGGACGGGCAAGTACGAGGTGGCGACAGGGATCGGCTTCCTCGACCACATGGTCGAACAGTTCGCCAAGCATTCGCTGATCGACGTGACGATGAAGGTCGATGGCGACCTGCATGTCGACCAGCATCACACGACCGAAGACAGCGCGCTGGCGCTCGGCCAAGCACTTTCCGCCGCACTCGGCGACAAGGGCGGGATCGCCCGCTACGGCAGCGCCTATTCGCCGATGGACGAAACGCTGGCACGCGTCGCGCTCGACATTTCGGGCCGCCCCTATCTCGTGTGGAAGGCCGGGTTCAGCCAGGAAAAGCTGGGCGAGTGGGACACCGAGCTGATCGAACACTGGTTCCACTCGGTTGCCCAGACCTGCGGCCTGACGCTGCATGTCGAACTGCTCTACGGCACCAACAACCACCACATCTGCGAAGCGATCTACAAGGGCTTCGCCCGCGCCATGCGTGCCGCGGTCGAGGTCGACCCGCGCAAGGGCGGGGCCATCCCGAGCACCAAGGGGCAATTGGGTGGCTGAGGTCGTCGCCCTCGTCGATTACGGCGCGGGCAATCTGCATTCGGTGGAGAACGCGCTGCGCAAGGTCGGGGCGTCGGTCACGGTCACTGCCGACCCAGATGTGGTGCGCGCTGCGGATCGCATCGTCCTGCCCGGCGTGGGTAGTTTCAAGGCATGTGCCGAGGGGCTTCATGCGGCGAAGGGCGTGGTCGAGGCGATGCACGAGCGCGTGTTCGTCGGCGGTGCGCCGTTCCTCGGCATCTGTGTCGGGATGCAATTGCTCGCCACCAGGGGCCTCGAACACGCGGTCACTCCGGGGCTCGACTGGATTCCGGGCGAGGTGCGGTTGATCAAACCTTCCGACGAGACGGTAAAGGTACCGCACATGGGCTGGAACGACGTCGCGCTGACGCCGCACGCGAAGTACCATGACCTGGTCGAGAACGGGGAGGCCTACTTCCTCCACTCCTACCACTTCCATGCCGAGAGCGGTAAGGACGTGCTCGCGATGACCGACCATGGCGGGGGGCTGGTGGCGGCAGTGGGGCGCGACAATATCGCCGGGGTGCAGTTCCATCCCGAGAAGAGCCAGCACTACGGGCTCGCCATGTTGGGCCGTTTCCTGGAGTGGAATCCGTGATCGTCTTTCCTGCCATCGACCTCAAGAATGGCCAGGTCGTCCGCCTGGCCGAAGGCGATATGGACCGCGCGACTATCTATGGCGATGATCCGGTAGCCCAGGCGCTGACCTTCGCCGAGGCAGGGGCGGAGCATTTGCATGTGGTCGATCTCGACGGCGCCTTCGCGGGCGAGAGCCGCAACCGCGAAGTGGTCGAGCGGATCGTCGAGGCCTTTCCGGGCTATGTCCAGCTCGGCGGCGGCATCCGCAATCCCGAGGCCGTCGAAGGGTGGTTCGACCTCGGTGTCGCGCGGGTCGTGATCGGTTCGGCGGCATTGAAGGACCCCGAATTCGTCAAGGACATGGCCCGCGAATACGAAGGCGGCATCGTCGTCGCGGTGGACGCCAAGGACGGCATGGTCGCGACCGAAGGCTGGGCCGAAGTGTCCGACGTCTCGGTGGTCGACCTTGCCCGCCGCTTCGAAGATGCGGGCGTCGCCAGCCTGCTGTTCACCGACATCGGCCGCGACGGTCTGTTGAAGGGCGTGAATATAGACGCAACACTCGATCTTGCACGCCGTGTAGACCTTCCCGTAATCGCCAGCGGCGGTGTTAAAGGACTGGACGACATTCACGTGCTTTCGCTCCACGCACGCGAAGGGATCGAAGGCGTGATCACCGGGCGCGCGCTCTACGATGGTCGGCTGGACCTCGCGGCGGCTCTGGCGATGGCGGCGCGGGCGTGACCGTCGTGGCCCTCGGTTTGATTGCGGCTTTGGTCCTGGCCATAATTGTTATTCGCGATCTGTGGCGCGGGAGCTCGTCGTTTGGCGGCTGGAATGTTCTGCGTAGCGAGACGCCAACGTGGTACTGGGGAATAGTGGGTTTTTATGCGTTTAGCTGCGGAGCCTTAGTCCTTTTGGCCGATAATTCTTGGCGGGAAAACGTTGGCTGCGGTCGCAGCGCCGAGGATCCATGTTCTGTCACGGTCCGGATTCAACCACGATGACCGTCCGCGTTCGCGTCATTCCCTGTCTGGACGTGCGGGACGGGCGCGTGGTGAAGGGGGTCAATTTCGTCGACCTCAAGGATGCCGGCGACCCGGTCGAACAGGCGCAGGCCTATGACCGGGCGGGGGCGGACGAACTCTGCTTCCTCGATATTTCCGCGAGCCACGAGGGGCGCGGGACTCTGCTCGACATGGTGCGGCGGACTGCGGAGGTGTGCTTCATGCCGCTTACCGTCGGCGGCGGGGTGCGCAGTGTCGAGGATGCGCGCGAACTGCTGCTGGCAGGCGCAGACAAGGTCGCGGTCAACAGTGCGGCCGTCGCACGGCCCGAACTGGTGCGCGAGATCGCCGAGAAGTTCGGCAGCCAGTGCGTCGTCGCCAGCGTCGATGCACGCGCGGCGGTGCAGTCGGACGGCGCCTTTCGCGGGTGGGAAATCTACACCCACGGCGGGCGCAAGCCGACCGGGATCGACGCGGTGGAACACGCCCAGCGTCTAGCCGAACTCGGCGCGGGCGAACTCCTCGTCACCTCGATGGACGGCGACGGAACCAAGGAGGGCTACGACCTCGAACTCACCCGCGCGATTGCCGACAGCGTTTCGGTGCCGGTCATCGCCAGCGGCGGTGTCGGTACGCTCGAGCACCTGGTCGAGGGCGTGACGCGCGGCCATGCCAGCGCCGTGCTCGCGGCCTCGATCTTCCATTTCGGCCAGCACTCGATCGCCGAGGCACATGCCGCGCTGCGCAATGCCGGCATCCCTGCCCGCGGTTGACCGCACAGGCGCGCTGCAACAGATAGGGCCGATGGACACGCTCTCCCGCCTCGAAGCGACGATCGCTTCCCGCCGCAATGCCGATCCTGCGTCGAGCTATGTGGCGCAGCTCAACCATCGCGGGCTTGCAGTCATGGCGCGCAAGCTGGGCGAGGAAGCGGTCGAGACCATCACTGCCGCGCTCGCGGGCGAACGCGAAGAACTGGTGGGGGAGGCGGCCGACGTATTGTTCCACCTCATGGTCCTGCTCGGCGCAAAGGACGTGACGCTGGCCGAAGTGCTTGCCGAGCTCGACCGGCGCGAAGGCACGTCCGGCCTCGCGGAAAAGGCATCCAGGAGCGAATAATGCCCATCGACCCGACCCTGCCCTACGACGACAACAACATCTTCGCGAAGATCCTGCGCGGCGAAATCCCTTCGACCAAGGTGTACGAGGACGAGTGGGCCTATGCCTTCGAGGACATCAACCCGCAGGCCGAAATCCATACGCTGGTGGTGCCCAAGGGCCGTTATGTCAGCTGGGACGACTTCAGCGCCAGGGCGAGTGCGGAGGAAATCGCGGGCTTCGTCCGCGCGGTCGGCAATGTCGCGCGCGACAAGGGGCTGGTCGAGCCCGGCTATCGCATGATGGCCAATATCGGTGCGCATGGGGGGCAGGAAGTTCCCCACCTCCACGTGCATATCTTCGGCGGACAGCCGCTCGGGCCGATGATCTGGCGGCGTTAATCGCCCAAATCGCTCATTTCGTCGTTTGCGATTGCCGTGCGACTCGGCGCTCGTCTAATGCCGCTTGACGCATGACCATGCCCAATCCCCCCGACGGAGTGCTCGACAAGGGCCGCCACCTGTATGCGGTGCGCGTCTATTACGAGGACACCGACCTTTCGGGCATCACCTACCACGCCAATTACCTGCGCTGGTTCGAGCGTGCGCGATCGGACTTGCTCCGCCGGCTCGAAATCGACCAGCGCGCGGCGATCGAGGCAGGTGAGGGCGCCTATGCGGTGTCCGAACTGACGCTCAAATACCTGCGCCCTGCCAAGCTCGACGATGACGTGCTGATCGAGACGCGCTGCACCGAACTCGGTGCCGCTTCATGTCGCATGCATCAGAAGGCGTGGAGGGGTGACGAATTGCTGGCCGAGGCGCACTTGCGCGTCGGCTTCGTTTCACCCGAGGGCAGGCCCAAACGCCAGCCCGAGGAATGGCGCGCGGCCTTCGCGCGTTTTGCCGCACAAGAGGACCAATGAGCTCGACCGCCCTTCTCCTGATCGCCGCCGCCCCGACGCGGCTCGACCCCATCCGCCTGTTCCTCGATGCAGACATCGTCGTCCAGCTGGTGATGACCGGACTGCTGCTCGCCAGCGTGTGGGTGTGGATGATCATCGTCAGCTTCTCGATCCGCATGCGCAATATGCGTGCCCGCACGATCGAGTATGAAAGCGAATTCTGGCAGGCGGACAATTTCGACCGCTTCACGTCGGAGCGCGGCAACAAGGACATCCCTGCGGCGCGTGTGGCGCAGGCGGCGGTCGGCGAATGGCGCCGCTCCACCAAGACCACGGTGCGCGATCCCGAGGCACTGCGCGCCCGTATTGCTTCGGCCATGGACAGCCAGATCGCGCTCGAAGCGGACGACATTGCCGAACGGCTGAACTTCCTCGCCACCGTCGGCGCGGTCGCACCCTTCGTCGGTCTGTTCGGTACGGTCTGGGGCATCATGAACAGCTTCTTCCAGATCGGCGCGCAGGAAAGCAGCAGCCTCGCCGTCGTCGCGCCGGGCATTTCGGAAGCGCTCTTTGCCACCGCGATCGGCCTCTTTGCCGCCATTCCGGCGGTGATCGCCTACAACCGCTTCAGCCACCGCGTGGACCGTTACGAGGCGCGACTGACCCGCTTCGCCGACAAGCTTTCGGCCACTTTCAGCCGCCAGCTGGAGGCGCTCTGAATGGCGATGGGCCTTGCCTCTGGCGGAGGACGCAGGCGGCGCGGGCGCGGCGGCGGGCGACGCCCGATGTCCGAGATCAACGTTACCCCGCTGGTCGACGTCATGCTTGTGCTGCTGATCATCTTCATGGTCACTGCACCGCTGCTGACCGCGGGTGTCCCGATCAACCTGCCCGACAGCCGGGCCTCGGCGCTGCCGCAGGAACAGCAGCAGGTCACGATCAGCATCGACGAGAGTGGATACGTCTATATCGACGATGCGCGGGTACCCGTAGGCGGCTTGCCCGAGGCGCTGAAGAACCTTCCGCGCACCGGCGAAGGTCCCGATATCACCCTGCGCGCCGACCGCGCGCTCGACTACGGGCGCGTCATGGCGGTGATGGGAGAACTCAACCGCGCCGGGCTCAACCGCATTTCGCTCGTGACGAATGGCGGCGGAGTTCGTGCTCCGGTCAACAACGGTTCATCGCAGCAGGAATAGCCCGATGAGCATGGGAGCGAGCATGTTGCGAAAGGAAGAGAAGACCGGCCTGCTGGTCGCGCTCGGCCTGCACCTGCTCATCCTTGTCGCGCTGTTCGTCCAGGGGCTCCTGCCCGCACCGACCTTCGAAAAGCCGGAGCGCATGACGGTGAGCCTGGCCGAGGATGTTGGTCTCGAAGCGACTGCGCCCGATCCGGTGGCGGAAAGCCGCGCCGCGACAGCGCCGACCATTTCGGATGCACCCGCACCGGCGCCCGACCAACCCGCGCCGCGCGAGACCACGGCGCCTGCCCCGCGCGTCCAGTCGCCCGTCCCCGCTCCGACCGCGCGGCCTGACAACCGCGAGCGTCGTCGCCCCGACCCGCCGCGCACGCAGACTCCTCCGCGCAAGCAGGACAAGGGCGGCGGTTCGCGCTTGGGCGATAATTTCCTCGAAGGTTCGGGCAGCAGCACCACGACCAGCGAGACCCGCGTCCCTGCCTCGCAGATCGGTGCGAGCGCCAAGGCTTCGCTCGTCCAGGCGATCGCCCGTCGGATCAAGCCCAAGTGGCAACCGCCGAGCGGCCCCGACGTCGATCGCATCACTACATACCTTCGCTTCCGCCTCAATCCCGACGGCAGCCTTGCCGGGCGCCCGACCGTGGTTCGCCAGACCGGCATCAACGACACCAACCGCGCGCAGGCCGAACGCCATGCCGAACAGGCCATCAGGGCCGTCCAGCTTGCCGCACCCTTCACCGACCTTCCGCCCGAATTCTACGAGGCCTGGAAGCTGGTCGGTCCCTTTGGCTTCGACTGGAGACTCGCCCAATGAAATATCTTCTGCTCGCGACCCTCGCGCTGGTTGCCGCGCCTGTGCTGGCGCAGAACCAGGACCTCGGACAGGCGGTCCAGGAAGGCGGCGAGGTCGAGACCGTGGACGAAGGCGAAGGCCTCACGGGTTCGGTCAGCTTCGAAGGCAATCTCGACGATCTCGGTATCGCCATCCCGGGCTTTGCGACCGACGCCGACGTGCCGACCCCGGCGCATAGCAGCGGGACGGCAGCCTTGGGCAAGGAACTCGCCCGCGTCATCACGGCCGACCTCAGGAACAACGGCCTCTTCAAGCCGACCGGCCCCGATGCGCTGCCGCAGCCGCGCTTTGCCGAGATTACCGCGCCCAACTTTCCGATCTGGTCGAACCGCGGGGCAGAAATGCTGGTCCATGGCTACGTCCGCGGGCGCAGCGACGGCAAGCTGACGGTCGGTTGCTACCTCTACGACATGGCCTTGCAGAGCCAGCTGGTGCGCGAAGGCTGGGTGGTCCAGCCCGCCGACTGGCGTCGCGCCGCGCACAAATGCGCGGACCTCGTCTATTCGCGCCTCTCTGGCGAGAGCCCCTTCTTCGATAGTCGCATCGCCTATATCGCCGAAACCGGGCCCAAAGATAACCGGACCAAGCGGCTCGCCATCATGGACAGCGACGGGGCGAACCATCGCTTCATCACCACCGGCCGTTCGACCGCACTGACGCCGCGCTATTCGCCCGACTACAAGAAGCTGTCCTACCTCAGCTATATCGACGGCAATCCGCGCATCTACATCTACGATATCGGGACGGGGAAGCAGACGCTGGTAACGCAGAGCACCAACCCGACCTTCGCCCCGAGGTGGAGCCCGGACGGCAGGTGGATCCTCTATTCGATGGCGGTCAACGGCAACACCGACATCTATCGCGTGCCGGCTACCGGTGGCGAGCCGCGCCGCCTGACCGACACGCCGGGGATCGACATTGGCGGCTCCTATTCGCCCGATGGGAGCAAGATCGTCTTCGAAAGCGACCGTTCGGGCACGCAGCAATGCTACGTCATGAACGCCGACGGTTCGAACCAGCGCCGCATCAGCTTCGGTGGCGGGCGTTGTGCCACGCCGGAATGGAGCCCGCGCGGCGACCAGATCGCCTTCACCAATGCCAGCAGCTTCAACATCTCGGTGATGACGCCGTCGGGCGGCAGCGTTCGCACGCTGACCAATGGCTGGCAGGACGAGGCGCCGACCTGGGCGCCCAACGGCCGCATCATCCAGTTCTTCCGTACCGAGCGCAACAGCGGCAGGACCTCGCTGTGGCAGGTCGACCTGACGGGCGAGAACCTGCGCCGCCTGCCGACGCAGGTCGATGCTTCGGACCCCTCCTGGGGACCGATCCTGCCGTAAATGCATTGAACGAGAAATAGTACACTTGGGGGCAAACCAGGTTTGCAACGCTGTTTGAAAGGGGACAGCCCTATGAATACCCGTATCGCCACCGGCCTGATGCTTGCATCGACCATCGCCCTTGCCGCCTGCCAGAAGAAGGCGCCGGCAGAGCTTCCTCCCGCGCCCGAGGCCACTTCGACTCCGGCGCCGTCATCGACCGAGCCGATGGGGCCCGGTGTCGGATCGCAGCAGCATTTCGTCGATGCCGTGGGCATGGCGAACACGGTGGTCTATTTCGACACCGATCGCTTCAATATCGATTCCGAAGATGCGGCGAAGCTGCAGACGCAGGCCGGCTACTTCGGTCAGTACCCGCAGCTGAACTTCACCATCGAAGGCCATGCCGACGAACGCGGCACGCGGGAGTACAACCTTGCGCTGGGCGAACGCCGCGCCAATGCGGCGAAGAACTACCTCGTCTCGGTCGGCATTCCCGCGAACCGCATTCGCGTGGTCAGCTATGGCAAGGAACGCCCCGTGGCCCTCGGTTCGAACGAATCCGCCTGGGCGCAGAACCGCCGCGCTGCGACGATCGTCATCAACTGATGCGAAAAGGGGCTCCCGCATCGCGGGAGCCCCTCATGTCGATCGCCTCTTGGGACAGTCCCAAAGGACTTTGGGGGGGAGGGTCAGCGACCGACAGTAAGTTCGAACAGCGGGGCCTTGCCTGCCGTGTGCGACGCGTCTTCCTTCGGGGTCATGCCGAAGGTCGCGATCATTGCAAATGCAGCCATGCTCAGCACGGCGACGGATGCGGAAAGGGTCAGTTGCTTGCTCATCGTCTCAACCTCTGGTCGGCGCCTTTAGCGCGTAACCGTTAACTGGTAGTTGCAGTGCAACATTTCAATATGAAACTGGTTCCCCAAGCTTGCACGAATTTCCAGCACGCCTAGATTGACCGCCATGCCCGCCCGACAAACGACATGTGATTGCCTTGCCCAAGCCTAGCCGTTCGATGGACTGGGGCTTCCCGCGGTGGCGTGGCTACGGCTCGTCGCGCGAGGCGACGCAGGTCCGCATATGCGACCGTCACGGCTGTGACGAGCCTGGCAATTGCCCGGCGCCCAAGGCACCAAACAGCCGCGAACGCTGGTATTTCTGCCAGAAACATGCGGCCGAATACAATTCCAAGTGGGACTATTTCGAGGGTCTCGACAAGGCCGAGCGCGAGGAACGTGCCAAGGCCGAACGGAGCGAAAACGCCGGTTATGCCGAAGCTCAGCACTATGGTTGGGCGGGCAGCGGCGATGGTTCGCGAAGCCGCGATGAAATGCGTGCACTCGATGTGCTCGAACTCGAAGCCGACGCCGATTTCGCCGCGATCAAAAAGGCCTGGCGCGAAAAGGCCAAGACCGTCCACCCGGACGTGAAGCCGGGCGACAAGGAAGCGGCGGCCGAATTCCAGAAACTCCAGGTCGCCTACGAAGTCTTGAAGGCTGCCGAAGAAAGGCGTGAATGGCGCGGCTGAGGGCGCCAATTTGCCACCAAGCCGGAATTCGCATACCATCCATCGGCGGCCTTGGGGGACCGGGGACTGGGCCGCTGGGCAGACGGGTCGTGGCCTGATCAACCCTCGGGGAGGAGACTCCCTATGCCTGAACTTGCTGCGCCTGTTGCCAAGGCGGATCGCATCGATTCACTCGACATACTTCGCGGGATTGCCGTCTTCGGCATCCTGCTGATGAACATTTCCGCCTTCGGCCTCGTCTGGCAGGCCTATGGCAATCCTTATGCCGCTGGCGGGTCGACAGGGCTCGACCTCAAGCTGTTCGAGATCATGAACGTCGGGTTCGAAGGGACCATGCGCGGCATCTTCTCGATGCTGTTCGGCGCCGGGATCGTCCTGATGGCGGAACGGCTGGAGAAATCGGGCGGGGCCCTCAGCGCGGCAGACGTCCACTTGCGGCGGATGAGCTGGATGATGCTGTTCGGTGTCATCCACTGGGGTCTGCTGCTGTGGACCGGCGAGATCCTATTCGCTTATTCGCTGTGTGGCTTCGTCCTTTTCGCTTTCCGCAAGATGGACCGGCGGCTTCAGCTGGGGATCGGTATCGCCGCGCTCTGCATCGCGGGCATCTACAACAACTGGCATTATGGCGAGGTGCGCGAAACCTATGCCGCCGCAGATGCGGCCGAAGCGGCGAAGGCCGACGGCGCTGGCCTCGATTTCGGCCAGCAGCAGGCGATTTCCGAGCGTGACGAACTGGTAGCGCACCAGCAGCCGAACGACCTGACCAACCAGATGTTCGAGGGCTGGCACGAAGGCAGCTACATCGACGCGGTGAAGGGCCAATGGGACTTCAGCTACGAGTTCCAGTGGGTCGGGATACCTTACTGGCTCCTGCTCGACATGATCCCGTTCATGCTGATCGGCATGGCCCTGCTCAAATACGGGGTGCTCTCCGCGCAGCTCGACGCGCGCCATTACGCGATGATGATGGTTGCGGGTTATGCAGTGGGAATATCACTCGGCCTTTACGAGCTCGAGATTCTCAAGGCCGGGGCATATTCGACCCTCGCGGCCGAGGAAGCCAACCGAACCTACCAGATCAGCCGCTTCGCCATGGTGGTCGGCCATATCGGGCTGATCCTCAGCGTCGTTAAGTCTGGCTGGCTCCGCTGGCTGCAACGGGGTTTCGCCGCAGCGGGCCAGATGGCGCTGTCGAACTACATCGGCCAGACGCTGATCTGCACGACGCTGTTCTACGGCTTCGGCTTCGGCCTGTACGGTGAACTCAGCCGCTCGCAGCTTTATCTCCTCGTCCTCACGATTGCCGCCGTGGAGATGACGATCTCCGTCATCTGGCTGAGGAACTTCCGCTTCGGCCCGCTCGAGTGGGTATGGCGGTCGCTGACCTACTGGAAGCGCCAGCCCATGCGGCTCGGCGGCGGATCGGCACCGACCGATCCGACGCTCGCACCCGCCTGAAGCCGGTCAGTTGCGCTCGATGGCCGTGATGGGATTGTCGTTCCACCACGGCACGTCGCGATAGGGGCGGATATCCGCTTCGAAGGTCCAGGCGCTGCGCGGCTGGTGGGCGATATGCCAATAGGTCTCGGCTACGGCGCCAGGGTCGACGAGGCCATCCTCGCCCATGCGGTCCTTGAACGCGTCCCAGCGGTCGCCGATCATCTTGCCCAATGTGTCGGGCGCATCGACCGCTGCGTCGATCAGGATGTGGGCGACATGGACGCCCTGGGGCGCGAATTCGGCATTGAGGCTCTGGCACAGCATGCGCCGCCCGCCCATCGCCGCCGCATGGCTCGCCTGTCCGGAATTGCCCCGCACAGCTGCGGTTGCCGAAGTCACGAGAAAGGCGCCCCGACCTCGTTCCGCCATGCGCGGCAGGAGAGCGCGGGCGAGGCGGTAGGGCGCGAATGTGGCAAGGCGCCAGCCGAGTTCGAACATGCGCGGAGTGGTCGCGGCGAGCGGGCGATTGCCGATCTGCGCACCAAGGTTGAACAATGCCGCCTCGACCGGACCGATGGCGCGTTCGACATCGTCGATAAGGTCTTCGATCGTGTCAGGCAGCGAGGCGTCGATCAGTCTCCCGCTGGCGCTGCCACCATCCGCTACTATGCCATCGACAAGGCGCTGGAGACCTTCCTCGTCCGATCGCCGTGCCAGTACTGCATGATATCCGCCAGCGGCGAAGCGCCGTGCGGCGTGTCCGCCGATCCCGGCGCCGGCACCTATTACAAGGAATACTTTTTCCGCCATGGCAATTTCTCCGCCGGGCGGTCCTGTGATCCGCCAAGGCCTAATTGAGACAATTCTAATTTTGTGCAAAGCGTCAGGAGGTCGCACAAGAAACAGGGTAGCCTCAATGGACCTGCGTGGGACAGATCGAAAACCTTCCAACCTTGTTCTCGAATGTGTTGTGCTCGGCCGTACGGAGCGAGCGATCCTGTGCGATGTGTCACCGACCGGGTGCCGCATAGAGATGTTCGACGGGGTAGTGCCCCAGCGCGGGTCGACGATAGTTTTCGAAGTCAGGGACCCGATCTACTTTGCCGGCGAGGTCGTCTGGGTCAGCGGCAATGAGGCAGGGGTTCGCTTCACGCGCCCACTCTCGCCAGAGGTGAGCAACGCGCTCGAACTCTAGGTCCGGTTCGGCGTGGCCTCGCCAAGGCGCTTTGTGATCGCTTCGGCCATTCGCTGGCCAAGCCCCGGTCCCTGTTCGGGATAGAGGTACGGCTCGATCATCTCGGCCTCCATCACCGCCAGCTCGCCTGAGGGCAGGCGCGCCATGTCGATGCGGCAATACAGGGGCGCGACAAAGGGAAGAGCGGCGACAACCGATTGCGCGGTGGCGAGGTCTGCGGGTGTCGGCGTGTAGTCGTGTTCGCTGCCGCCATAGAGCGACTGGATACGGTATTCGCCTTCAGCTGCACGCTTGAGAACCGCATGGCTGAAATCGCCGTCGACGAAGAGGAAAGTGAATTCGCCTTCCTCCGGCACGCTGGCGAGGAAGGGCTGGACCATGCAGGGTCGTCCCATCCTCCAACCGTAATCGGGCAGGGTTTCCCGGGTGAAGCGGAACTGGCCCATGCCGCCCGCGCCGACCTGGCGCTTTACCACCACGCCATCGCAGCCGAATTGGTCCATCGCAGCGATCACGTCTGCGCGATTGAGCTCGTCTCGCCAAAGGGTCGGGATGGTAGAGACACCGCGCGCCGCCAGTTCCCGCAGGTAACCCTTGTCGAGGTTCCAGCGTACCACTTCGGGCGGGTTGTGAACGGCAATGCCGCGCGCGGCGAGCGTATCGATCCGGGCGAGGAATTCCTGCGGATAGTCCTGGTAATCCCAGGACGACCCCAGCAGAACCATCGCCATCCCGTCGAAATCTTCGAGCGGCGAACGCCAGTCGAGTTCGACGAGGTCCAGTCCCGCCGCCTCGAACGCCGGACGCAGCGCGGCGACCTCGAGATCGTGCTCGAAGGCATCGCCGCGCCGCTCCGCCGCCCCGCCGAGATCGGGGGGCAGCGTTTCTGCGCAGGCAAGGAAGCCGATGCGGGTCAGACCGCCTCCAGCGCCTGTTCGAAGTCGGCGATGAGGTCGTCCGGATCCTCGATGCCGATGGAGATGCGGATGAGGTTGTCGCCGATGCCCAGTGCCGCCTTGCGCTCGTCCGGCACGGAAAGGTGGGTCATCGATGCCGGGTGGCTGGCCAGCGTCTCTGTGCCGCCGAGGCTGACCGCGAGCTTGGCGATCTTGAGGCTGTCGAGGAAGCGGAAGCATTCGGCTTCGCCGCCCTTGAGCAACAGCGAGAAAGTCGATCCGGCACCAAGGCAGTGGCGATCGTAGATGTCCTGCTGGCGCGCGTCCTTGATCATGCCGAGATAGCCGAGGCCTTCGACCTTGGGGTGCTTGGCAAGGAAAGCGCAGACCTTCTCGGCATTCTCGCCCGCGCGCTGCATGCGCAGTTCGACCGTTTCGAGGCTGCGGCAGAGCATCCAGGCGGTGTTCGGGTCGCAGATCCCGCCCATGGTGTTGCGGAGCATGCGGACGGGATCCATCCACTTCTTCGCCCCGGCTATGGAGCCTGCGACAAGATCCGAGTGGCCGCCGACATACTTGGTCAGCGAATAGCAGACGATGTCCGCGCCATGGTCCAGCGGACGCTGCCACAGCGGGCCGAGGAAGGTATTGTCGATCGCGATCGGGCAATCGAGGCCTGCGGCATCGACCGCGGCGCGCACCGCCTGGACGTCGACCAGCGCGTTGGTCGGGTTACCCGGGCTTTCGAGATAGACCATGGCGACCTTGCCGCCCTGCTCGTCGGCCCTGGCTCTGGCCTTCGCGAGCACCGCATCGATTTCCTCGCGCGTCGCACCGGCGGGAAAGTCGATATAGCTCACGCCCCAGCGCGACATCCACTTGGCGACAAAACCTTCGGTCGCGGCGTAGAGCGGCCCGGAGTGGACGATTACGTCACCTTGCTGGGCGTAGGTCAGCAACAGGACACAGATCGCGGTCATGCCGCTGGAGAAGCTCAGCGCGTCTTCCGCGCCGTCCCAGATCGACAGGCGGTCCTCGAGAATTTCCTGGTTCGGCGCGTTGAAGCGCGAATAGACGAGGCCGTCCGCGCCGCCCGGGCGCTTGCCGGTGATGCCTTCGAAGTGACGCTTGCCGTCGGCGGCGCTGGGAAAGGCGAAGGTGCTGGTGAGGAAAACCGGCGGCTTGAGGCTGCCTTCGGACAGCTTGGGGTCGAAACCATGGCCCATCATCAGCGTGCTGGGCTTCAGCGGGCGGCCATTGATCTTGGTGACGTCGCTCATCTGGCGAGCATCCTTCCTTTTGCGACGCCCCCAGGAAGGCGGGGGCTGGTGCGGTTGCCGGGGCGCCCGTTCCTAACCTCCGCAGGAACGCCTCTCCGCCGGTCGCCGATTGTGCCGCTCCCTTTATGTCGCGGCGGGGTTGGTTTCAACTGCGACGAACGGTCCCTACACGACCGCGCGCATCACCCAGACTACGCCGACCAGCAGGAGGATGCCGAAGAGGTCGAGCAGGAGACCCGCCTTGACCATGCGCTCGATACGGATGCGGCCCGTCGCCCAGGCAATCGCGTTGGGGCCGGTGCCCGCAGGCAGCATGAAGCCCCAGCTCGCGGCGAGCGCAGCAGGCATAGCAAGCAGTAGCGGATCGGCGCCCAGCGCAACCGTCAGGCTGGCGACGACCGGCACGATGGCGCTCGCTGTCGCGACATTGCTGGCGAATTCGGTGATAAGGACGACCAGCGCCACCACGGCAATCGCGACCACGACCAGCGGTAGCGCCTCCAGGGGCAAGAGCATCTGGCCGAGCCAGTCGGCAAGGCCGCTCTTGCCCATGCCGGCCGCCAGGGCGAGACCGCCGCCGAACATCATGATGACGCCCCACGGTGCGCGATCCGCTTCCTCCCAGGTCAGCAGGGGGCGCCCGGTGCCGTCCGGCAGCAGGAACAGCGTAAGGCTGGCGATGATGGCGATTGTGCCGTCGGTCAGCGATCCTTCCGGGAGCAGGGGCTCGATCCATAACTGGCCGAGCCAGGCTACGAAGGTAATTGCGACCACGGGAACGAGGCGTTTCTCGGGCAGGGTCCATGCCGAATGGGTGTCGATGGCCGCCCGCGCTGCGGCGACATCGAATGGATGGTCCGTCACCCGCTGCACGCGACCGACGATGGCAGCTGCCAGCGGGATACCGATGACGACCAGCGGCAGGCCGAACGCCATCCACTGCACGAAGGTGATGCGCACACCGATCAGCTCGTCGAGCAAGCCAACGGCGATCGCATTGGTCGGAGACCCAACGATGGTGCCGAGCCCGCCGATGCTTGCAGCAAAGGCGATGCCCATCGGGAGCGCGCCGGAAAGGCCGTCGGGGTTCTTGGGATCCGCCCCCCCTCCAGCCAGCACGGCGAGGGCCATCGGCATCATGATGAGTGCGGTGGAGGTATTGGAAATGAGCATCGAGAGAATGCCCGCGCTGGCCATGAAGGCCAGCAGCAGCCCACGCGGCCCGACCTTGTTACCGGTAGCCTTGAGTATGCCCAGCGCCAGCCGCTTGTGCAGCCCGGTCCGCTCGATCGCCAGCGCGATGAAGGCACCGCCCAGGAGCAGGAAAAGGATGTCGGAGTAATAAGCCGAGGCGGTGTCCTTGGCGCTCATGACCCCGGCGAAGGGCAGCACGAGGAAGGGCATGAGCGCGGTCGCGGTCAGCGGCAGCGCCTCGGTCATCCACCAGGCGGCCATCAGTACGACGAGGCCGGCTGTCACGAATGCCTCGCGGGACATGCCCGCAGGAAGCGGCGCGAAGATGCTGACCGCCAGCGCCATGCTGCCGATAAGAAAACCGATACGCCCTGCTGTCATTCCCGTCCCCGCCTCTCAGCCGAGGGCAGGAACTACCACCGCAGTAGAGTAAGGCCAATCGTGGCCGCGCCACGCGCGGGGGATAGCTATTTGACTTCGGGATCCGCTTCGTCGGACGAGACTGCCGGCCCGCCGTTTTGCGGAATAATGATCACGCGACCGGTAAGCTGGCCCTCTCGGCGCAGCTTTTCGAACTTGTCGTACCGTTCGCTCAGCAGCCGGGCAATCGATGGGGTGATGCGAGTACGCTGCGCTTCGCCATCGGTCTCGATATAGGAATAGGTCGGCTCACGATCGCCAGCTGCAAGGTCGGCGACAATGCCTTCATACTGGTTGACCTTCACGTTGGGCTTCGCGGCGACGAGCTTGGCAACGTCTTCAGCCGCATGAGTGGCAAGGTGAGCCTTGAGGTCGGCGCCCATTTGCGGGAAGTAGAAAGGAGCGGCTTCTTCGTAGATCTTCGAGACCAGGAGGTCGTCTCCGAAGGCCTCTACTCCGCGGAGCGAGTTGACGAATTCCTGACCCGAGAACGTCAGCAAATCTCCGACATTGTCGCTGGTGAAGGCGCGCGGCTGGATCGACGGGCCGCCAACCTCACCGCGGAAAAAGCCGTAAATCACATTGGCATTACGCCAGTTGGGAAAGACGATTTTCGTGCGGATGTCTTTCGGGCTCATGGCCACGCCTGCAACGGTGACGACGGGGCTGTCGTCCAGCCCGGTTCCATCCGCGCCAAGCTTCATGCGTGACGGAAACTGCACGGGATAGTTGCGTGCGATTTGCTCGATCACTGCAACATTATGGAGGTTGATCCAGTAGGAGAGCTGTTCGTTTCGCGGCAGTGTCGCGATCTCGAGTTCGGCCCCGAGGCGTTCGAGGTCCTCGCGATACGCAGTCAGCGGCGTGATCGCGTCTTCGTCGAGATATTCGAAGACGATCCGGTTACCTTCGAGCCGGACGCGGGAGTCGTGGCCGTAGGTCATCCGCGTGCCCATGCCTGCGGGGGGCTTGCCCATTCCCTGGCGCGTGGAAGGCCCCATGCGCAGCACCATGTATTTCAGCGCGTCGTCGAGAAACGAATAATCGACTTTTGTTTCCTTGCCCGAAGGCTGCGGCACGAAGCGGTCGAACGCCTGGTCGCGCGTTGCTTCGGACGAAGGCGCATTGGGGGTTTCTGCCTGCAGCGATGCTGACAATGCCAGCGCCGTGGCCGCGCCAAGAAAGGCAATCGAACGAATAGTCATTTCCCAATCCCTGCAAAAGTCCGGAGGTTCCGGATTCATTTGGCGATTAGAGTAATCGCATCTAGGTTTTGTCGAACATTACAGGACGATGGCTGGTGTCTCAATGTGTCCTGCCGATTGTCACATGGTGTTCGTCGATGGGGACCGGGCCCACAAGTCGATCATCGAAAAGGGAAAAGGGCAGCTGCGGGAGATGCAGCGGCTCCGACGACTGCAAACGGTAGGGGTTGCTGAACATTGCAATTCGCCATATCGAAGGTGTATTAGTTGAATCATACAGGAGAGATGCCGTGATCCGTACGCTGACCCTGCTTGCCGCCGCTTCGCTGACTGCCCTTGCTGCGCCCGCCATGGCCCAGGCCCACGACCACAAGGGCCACTCCGAAGCGAGCGAAGCGGCCACCTACAGCGCTCGCCAGTTCTTTGAATCGACGTCCTATGCGGTCGGCTCGCCCAATGGCTACAACTTCTCGCCCGATGGGAAATACGTTCTCATTACCAGCGATGCGACAGGCGTGTTCAATGTCTACCTGATGCCGGTGAAGGGCGGTGATCCGATCGCGCTGACCACATCGACCGACGATGCTACCTTTGGGGCCAGCTTCTTCCCCAGCGATGACCGTATCCTCTTCACTGCCGACAATGGCGGCGACGAGCTCAACCACCTGTTCGTTCGTGCGGAGGATGGCACCGTCACCGACCTTACTCCGGGCGAGAAGGTCAAGGCAGGCTTCGCCGGATGGAGCAGCGACGGCAAGACCTTCTACGTCACCACCAATGAACGCGATTCCGCTGCCTTCGACCTCTATGCTTATGACGCCACGAGCTACGAGCGGGCACGGGTGTTCACTAACGAGGGTGCCTACTCGGTCGAAGACGTTTCAAACGACGGGCGCTGGGTAGCGCTGTCGAAGGCCATTTCGAGCGCGAACAGCGATCTCTACCTCGCCGACCTTCAAACCGGAGAGTCCAAGCTGATCTCCGAGCACGAAGGCAATGTCAGCCATGGCGTATATTCCTTCACCCGCGACAATGCTGCGCTAATCTATGCAACCGACGAGCATGGCGAGTTCAACCAGGCTTGGCGCTACGACATTGCCAGCGGTGCCAAGTCCCCCGTGATCGAAGCCGACTGGGACGTCGCCTTTCTCCAGTATTCGCCTAGCGGCCGCTACCGGGTCAGTGCGATCAACGCCGACGGACTGAACGTCCTGTCCATCCTTGATGGGAAGAGCGGCAAGAACGTAGAACTGAAGGGCTTGCCTGAAGCCATGCTCGCATCGGTACGCTTCGACCCTGGCGAGAAGAACATTGCCTTCATCGTCACCTCGGACACTTCGCCCGCGGACGTTTATGTTGCCGATCTCAAATCTGGAAAGACGACGCGGCTGACCCACGCCCTCAATCCCGCCATTCGCGAGGCCGACCTCGTCACGGCAACCGTTGCACGTTTCCCGAGCTACGATGGTCTGGAAGTGCCGGGCATTCTTTACCGACCGAAGAACGCCAGCGCCGACCATCCGGTCCCGGCGATCGTCATGGTCCACGGCGGACCGGGTGGACAGAGCACGCGCGGTTACAGCGCCATGATCCAGCACCTCGTCAACAATGGCTATGCCGTATACGCGATCAACAACCGCGGCTCGTCCGGTTACGGCAAGACCTTCTTCCACATGGACGACAAGAAGCACGGCGACGTCGACCTCAAGGATGTGGTCGCTTCCAAGGGCTTCCTGCAGGGACTGGACTGGGTAGCAAACGACCGGATCGCGGTGATGGGCGGCTCCTACGGCGGCTACATGACCGCCGCGGCACTGACATTCTACCCGGAGGTTTTCGACGCCGGCATCAATATCTTCGGCGTCACCAATTGGGTGCGCACGCTCAAGTCGATCCCGCCCTGGTGGGGCAGTTTCCGCGATGCGCTGTATGACGAGATGGGGGACCCCGCGACCGACGAAGAGCGCCATCGCGCGATCTCGCCGCTGTTCCACGCATCGAACGTGACCAAGCCGATGCTGGTGGTGCAGGGAGCGAACGATCCTCGCGTCTTGCAGGTCGAAAGCGACGAACTGGTCGCTGCGGTCAAGGCCAATGGCGTGCCGGTAGAATACGTGCTGTTCCCTGACGAAGGTCACGGCTTTCGCGGCAAGGAGAACCGGATCACCGCGTCAGAGGCCTATCTCAAGTTCCTCGACGCGCACATCGGGCGTTAGTGGACCCAGTCGAGCGTTACGCTGTCGATATGCCAGCGTAGCTGCTCGGCACTCGCTCCCGGAACATCGTTGACGCGGCGCAGGACCACCGGCCCCTCGTAACGGACTGCGCGGCCATCCTTGTCGGTGCCGGTGATGCTTGCCTGGCTCGTGTAGTAGGATGAACCGGCGGCACCTTCCATCGTGCCATCGGGCACGGCGACCGTGATCTTGTCGAGGTCTGCGAAAAGCCTGGCCCAGGCGGGCTTGGACCACTTCGCGTGATCCGTGTCGCTCATGAGGCCCCAGGCCTGGTCGAATTCGCGCAACTCGATCGCGCGGGCCCACGACAGCAGGACGTTGCGCGCGCCCTTTACTGTCCTTTCGGCCTCGGGGGTGAGCGCGGCGGGCGTGAGATCAGGGTAGCCGTCGTTCGTTGCGTCGCCTTCCATTGGCGGGGGACCTCCGACCGGCGGAGGAGGCGGCGGCAAGCCGTCGTCGGCGTTGCCAGGCAGGTCCACGGTCTGCGTCGGTGCGCTATCTTCGGTGGGCTGCGAACAGGCAGTGACGGCGAATAGCGCCAGCGCGCTCAGAATTCTGCGATCCATGAAACGAGAAACCGGGGAAGCGCATCTCGCGTTCCCCGGTTTGTCGAAACTGCGGTGCAAGCAGGACGCGCTTACTTGGGTGCCAGCACCATGATCATCTGGCGCCCTTCGAGGCGCGGGAAGCTTTCGACCTTGGCCAGTTCTTCCATGTCTTCGCGCACGCGGTTGAGCAGGTCCATGCCGAGCTGCTGGTGCGCCATTTCGCGACCGCGGAAGCGCAGGGTGAGCTTCACCTTGTCGCCATGCTCGATGAACTTGTTCACGTTCTTCATCTTCACATCGTAATCGTGGTCATCGATGTTCGGACGCATTTTGATTTCTTTGATTTCCTGCGTCTTTTGCGTCTTGCGTGCGAGGTTCGCCTTCTTCTGCGCCTCGTAGCGATACTTGCCGACGTCGAGGAACTTGCACACCGGCGGGTCCGCATTGGGGGACACTTCGACGAGGTTGAGGCCAAGCTCGTTGGCCTGCTCGATTGCTTCGCGGGTGTACATCACGCCGAGGTTTTCGCCTTCGTGATCGATCACGCGGACCTTCGGCACATTGATCATGTTATCGTAGCGCGGGCCACTCTTGATGGGCATCTGCATGCTACGGCGGGGTGGACGTGATATGGGGCATTCTCCTTTGGTGGCCTTAATCGGACACGCGCATGTAGGCATTCTTGCGCGGATTCGGAAGTGTGTTGTGCGCGTGGGGCGCAGAATCGCCGCCGGGCGTTGCGCCTATGCCGCCCGCCACAGCGGGAAGCGGGCGAGCTTTCCGGCCGCCGGAACCACCGCATCGATGCGGTTTGCCGGCTGCAACGCGTTCAGGATTGCCGGATCGGCCGCGTTCATTCCACCAGTGTAGGCGCCGAACGCAGGAAGGATCATCCGCCCGCTTGGTCGCCCGTCGGCGCCTTCGTTGTCGCTCACGACGGCGCAAGGACGCCGGATGCTGCGGTCGCGCACCTTGACCTGAAGGCGCGGATGGTAGTGACCCGAAAGTTCAGGCCGCGTCTCTCCGCGCTTCGCCTGGTGGCGCAGGATGACCCCGCCGATCTCGATCTCCTCGGCCAGCGTGCCGCCGCAGCGGGCCTCCATGTGCGGATCGTGGTTGCCCGTGATCCAGAGCCAGTCGACGGCGCTGGTCAGCGCGTCGAGCATTCCGGCAGCATGCGGTTCGAGCCGCGCAGACCCGTCCGAATCGTGGAAATTGTCGCCCAGCGTGATGACGCGCCGCGCACCCGTTTCGCGGATTGCCAGCGCCACCCGTTCCAGCGTCTCGCGACTGTCGTAGGGCGGGACCATCTGCCCGTGACGCGCGAAGAAGCTGCCCTTTTCAAGATGCAGGTCGGCAACCAGCAGCGCGCGTTCGCGCGGCCAGTAGAGTGCACGGCCTTCGGTGAGGAACCATTCCTCGTCTGCGAACGAAAGGGGAACCATGGCTCGCTATTGCCCTTCGCCCGCACGCTTGGCAAGGGGGCGATATGACCGACCTCACCGACAAGACCCAAGCCGCACGCGACTGGTTCGAAAGCCTGCGCGACCGCATCTGCGCCGAGTTCGAAGCGATCGAGCGCGAGGCGGGGTCGGACGCCACCTTCCGCTACACGGAGTGGCAGCGCCACGAGGAAGGCAATGCCGATCCCGGCGGCGGCGTCCAGGGCCTGATGAAGGGCAAGGTTTTCGAGAAGGTCGGGGTCAACGTCTCGACCGTGCGCGGCAATTTCGCGCCCGAGTTCGCGGGGACCATCAACGGCGCGAGTGCAGAGAACCCCGGCTTCACGGCCACCGGCATCAGCCTTGTTGCGCATATGGCGAATCCGCATGTGCCCGCCGTGCACATGAACACCCGCTTCCTCACGACGGGAAAGGCGTGGTTCGGCGGGGGCGCGGATCTCAACCCGCCGATCCCCTATGCCGAGGATACGGAAGAATTCCACGCGCGCTTCCGCGCCGCCTGCGCCGCGCACAACCCGACCTATTACGAACGCTTCAGGAAGTGGGCGGACGACTACTTCTTCATCCCGCACCGCGGCGTCCATCGCGGTGTGGGCGGCATCTTTTACGATCACCTCGAATGCACTGACGACGCAGCATTCGAGCGCAACCTTGCCTTTACGAAGGACGTGGGCGAAGCCTTCCTCGACATCTTCCCGAAGCTGGTCCGCCGACGCATGGCGAGCGAGTTCACGCCCGAGGAAAAACTCACCCAGCTTGAATGGCGCGGCCGCTATGCCGAATTCAACCTCGTCTATGACCGCGGCACGCTGTTCGGCCTCAAGACCGGCGGCAATATCGATGCCATCCTTATGAGCCTGCCGCCCGAAGCGGTTTGGAGCTAGCCGACATTCACCAGTAACTCGCCGTAGCCGTTGAAGCCGGGCGCGATCTTGCGCACGGGCTCGGCAGCCAGCGAGAGGTTCGGGAAGCGTTCGAACAGGAGGGGGATCGCGATCCGCGCCTCCATCCGCGCCAACTGGGCACCGAGACAGAAGTGCACGCCGCCACCGAAGGCGTGGTGGACCGGTTTGTCCCGAGTGATGTCGAACCGTTGGGCATCGGGGTTCAGTTCGGGATCCCGACCAACCGACTGGAGCGCGGTGAACATGACCTCTCCCTTCGGAATTAAGGTGGCTCCGACGGTCATGTCTTCGGGCGCGATCCGCGAGCTGGCGGTAACCGGGGGGTCGAAGCGCAGGACCTCCTCGACCATATTGGCAGCCAGGTCTGGTCTTTCGTGCAAGAGCTGGCGCTGGTCGGGGTGGTCGATCAGCAATCTGATCGCATTGCCGATGAGATCGGTCGTGGTGATGTTGCCTGCCACCAGCAGCAGGTTGCAGGTCACCTTGATTTCCTGGTCGGAAAGTCGGTGATCGCCGTCTGCCGCAGCGATCATGGCCGATATCAGATCGTCCCGGGGACTGAGCCGCCGTTCCGCGATCTGCCTTTCGAAATAGTCGAAGAGCTCGTTCTGCGAACGGAGCATCGCTTCCTGCTGTTCGGCAGTCAGCATCGGATTGAATGCATTGTCGGAGGTGCGCGACCAGGCGATGAAATCTGCCCGGTCGGCAGGGTCGACGCCGAGAATTTCGGCGATGATGATGATCGGCAGGGGCGATGCGTAAGCAGCAATGGCGTCGAACCGATCCCTGCCCTCGAGGGCGTCGAGCAGTTCGTTGGCGACTTGGGCGATGTGCAGCGAAATGTCGTTGATCGATCTCTGGCTGAAGGCCTGGGCCACCAGTGAACGCAGCCGGTGATGGTCCGGATCGTCGAGAAACAGCATCGACTTGATGAAACCTTCGCGCTGGGTCTGCAGCTTGGCGATCGTGCCCTGATTGGCGCGGTCGGGATCGAGCAGCAGCGCACGGTTACGCAGGACCGCTTCGATGTCCTTGCCGTTGGTCAGGAAATACCGGCCGAACTGCTTGTCGTGGTGCACCGGGCATTCGGCACGAAGCCGCGCGTGAACGCTCTCTGCATCCTCGCGATAGGCGGGGTCCAGCGAAGTCAGCTGGATACCGGTCGGCAGGTCAGTCGCTTCGTCGCCCATGTCCGCTCTCCCAGAACATCGACGCGACCCGGATTGTGGGCAAAAGGCTACAGCATGGGCGGGGGACTGCCAAGCCGGACGGGACCTGCTCCCGGGCGGCGGTCACTCCGGCGCGTAGATTCTCACCCAGTCGACCAGCATCGCAACCGTCCCGGTTTCGACCTTCGCGACCGTTTCTTGCGGTACGCCGTTGTACGGCTCCTTGATGCCGTTGGTCTTGAACGGATATGCGCCGCCCATCGCGAAATTTAGGATGATGTGCTTGGGATTGTCGAAGCGCCACTTGCCGTAATTCTCGACCATCGGACGCGTCACGCGATAAGTGACCTGGCCATCGATCTCGAAGTCGATCTGGTTCTCTTTCCACTCGACCGCATAAGTGTGCCACTGGGTCACATCGACGCCCTTGGGAAAGAAGTACTTGTCGACCAGCGGCGTCTCGCCCGAATAGCCGGGACCGTGGAGGGCAACCCCGACCCAGTCCTTTTCGCCAACGAACTCCATGATGTCGATCTCGCCCGTGTCGGGCCACTTGCCGTTGCCCAGCAGCCAGAAGGCAGGCCACACGCCTTCGGCATCGGGCATGCGGATGCGCGCCTCCGCGCGGCCATAGGTGAAGTCGAACTTGTCCCGACTGTCGATCCGGCCGCTGACGAAGGGGGCCTTGCGCGTCGGGTGCGGGTCGATGCCCGGAAGGTGCTGCGGGCGGAGCATCAGCACGCCACCGTCCGCCCCGGCGATGCCGTCCACGATGGCGATGACGCCCGGATCGTCGATGTAGGCCTGCTGCTCGTTGTTGACCCAGAAGTCGGGCCCGATCACATTCCACTTCGTCCTGTCGAGGGACGCGCCATTGAACTCGTCAGCGAATATCACCGGGCGATCGGTCGGCGGCGAACCCGTCTCGTGCGCGCTCGCCGGATTCACGGCTTCAGCAGCAAGGATCAGGCAGGCAAGGGCGCGAAACGTCATTCTGGCTCTCCCGACAAGCGACTCTCCGGCCGCTATGAGAACGTTATCATGCACACCGTCAGGCCGTCTGGCCATAGCTGCGGATACGTTTTCGCGCGCGAAGCTGGAACTTGGCGGCCGGATCGGCAATAGGCACCGCGCGTTGCCCCCGTATCATCCCGAGATGAACGGGAACCGAAAGATTAGCCGGAGAACACCATGCGTCGCATCATCCCCGCCATCAGCCTGTTGCTTGCGTCGACTGCCTGCACCACCACCGGTGTCGCAGTCGCTCCCGAAACGCGCGAGCCGACGATGATCGCGCCGATCCTGACGACGCCCGATGCGCTCGATGCCTCGACCTATGCCAAGCCGCAGGAGGCGCGCGTCACCCATGTTGCACTCGATCTGGCGCTCGACTTCGGTGCCAAGCGGGTCGGCGGGACGGCCGCGCTCGACATCCTTGCCGCCCCGAATGCTTCAGAGGTGATCCTCGATGCGCTCGGCCTCGAGATCCTTCGCGTGACCGATGGCAAGGGCCGCGAACTTGGCTGGCGCATGGGCGCAAGCGAGGGCGAAAAGGGTGCCCCGCTGACGATCGATCTGGTCGATGCTGCGGGTGCCCGTACCGACCATGTCGAAATCCAGTATCGCGCGGGCGCAGATGCCGAAGCGCTGCAATGGCTGAGGCCGGAGCAGACCGCGGGCAAGGTCCACCCCTATCTCTTCAGCCAGGGGCAGGCGATCCTCAACCGCAGCTGGATCCCGACACAGGACAGCCCCGGCATCCGCCAGACCTGGGAAGCCCGCATCACGGCACCCAAACCGCTGGACGTGGTCATGTCCGGCATCATCCAGGGCGAGCCCGAAGACCTCGGCGACGGTCGCCGCGCCTTCCGCTTCGTCATGGACAAGCCGGTTGCGCCCTACCTCATTGCCATTGCGGCGGGTGACATCGATTTCGCCCCGGTCGGCTCGCGGACCGGCGTCTGGGCCGAGCCTGCGACACTCGCACGCGCTCGGGCCGAAGTGGGCGATACCGAGGAAATGGTCGAGGCGGCCGAAGCCCTCTACGGTCCCTATCGCTGGGGGCGCTACGACATGATCGTACTACCGCCCGCCTTCCCCTACGGCGGGATGGAGAACCCGGTGATGACCTTCCTCACGCCGACCTTCATCGCGGGCGACCGAAGCAACAACGGCCTCGTCGCGCATGAACTCGCGCACAGCTGGTCGGGCAATCTGGTTACCAATGCGGTGTGGGGCGACAGCTGGCTCAACGAAGGCGTCACGTCCTATTTCGAAAACCGCATCGTCGAGGCGGTCTATGGCAGCAAGCGTGCCAAGCAGGAGGTCGCGCTCGACTACATGGCGATCCTCGAGACGCTGGACGAGGTTGGTCGCGATGCGCCGGGGACCGCACTCCACCAGCCCGACGGCACAGAAAGTGCCGGCTCGGCGATCATCTACAACAAGGGTGCCGCCTTCCTCCGCACGCTGGAGAAGGAGACCGGACGCGAGCGATTCGACGCATGGCTGCGCCAGTGGTTCGACAAGCACGCCTTCCAGCCGGCAACGTCCGACATGATCTATGCCGACCTGAAGGCGAACCTCGCGGGCAGCGATGCCGAGGCGGAACGCCTCAAGCTGAAGGAATGGATCTACTACCCGGGCCTTCCCGACAATGTCGCCACGCCTGATCCGGCCGCCTTTGCGACCGTCGATGCGGCGTCTGCAGCCTACGCCAAGGACGGAATCCGTCCCGCCGGTTGGGAGACCTGGACGTCGGCCGAGCGCCAGCGCTTCCTAAAGAACCTCCCGCGCAAGCTCGACGCTGCCGAATTGGCGCAGTTGGACGATCGGCTGGGCCTGTCCGCGAGCGGCAACAATGAAGAACTGTTCCTATGGCTCGAGCTGGCCATGGCCAATCGCTACCAACCCGCCGTCCCGCAGGTCGAGAAATTCCTCGGCCATGTCGGTCGCACAAAATTCGTGCGCCCGCTGTTCCAGGCGCTGTGGAACCAGGGTGACTGGGGCCGGCCGATCGCCAAGCGAATCTATGCCGAAACCCGCGAGACCTACCATTCGGTGACGCAGGGTGCCGTCGACCGGCTGATGGCCAAGGAATAGCCGTCAGCCGGGCAGGCTCAACGGCCGCGTCTCGTAATGGAGGCGCCACTGCTGGACTTCGGCGAGCATTATCTCGCCCAGCCTGTGCGACCTTTCGACCAGGCGCTCGTAGGTGAGCGGATCGGACGCGATGGCCGCGCGCAGCTGTTCGAGGCGATAGGCGATGACGGTCGACCGTTCGCTCGTCCCGGCGAAATCGCCTTGTGTCCGGATGCCGTAAAGCGCGCCGGCAATGGCCGGGAACAGGGCCGTGACGAAAGTCACGAGCGGCGCAATGCCCCAGTTATCGGCCATGTGGCCCATGCCCAGTGAAACCGTCAGATAGGCGATGCAGGCGATGATCGTACCGTAGAAGAGGAAGTCCCCCGCCTGGTGCAAACGGTGGTTGGCACGGTGCATCACCCCAGCATTGGCGATGTGATATTCGACCTGCTCGTCGATCATCGAAACGATCGCATTACGTACGATCTTGAGGAAACTTTTGTCGAGAACTGCGGTGACAAGGCCAAGCTCGCGTGCGGTCGCGCGGGCATACCAGCTGACCCAGCCCGGGTGTCTCGTCCCATCCTCCACATCCCGCAATGAAAGCCGGCCCAGCACCGAAGACAAGCTCAACAGGCGCAGCCGTTCGGCCAAGTGGCGGCGGTCGAGCCAAAACTGATGAAGCTTCAGGCGCTGTGCGCCGCGGGTGTTGAGGATGATCGCGGTGATCACCATCAGTTCGCCGATGATGAACAGCTTTTTCAGCTCGGGAGCCAGGAGGCCGGACAGGGCGAAGAGGACCGCGAGTCCGGCCATGGTGAAGTTGGTCACCATGCTGGAACGGAATCGGAGGGAGAACTGGTTGGCCTGCGCATCGGCTCGTCCGAAGCGTGACAATACCTTCTCGTTGAGGCGCGTCCCGAATGCGCCGCAGGTGGAGAAGGGCGCCACATGGCTGCGCATGTAGTCGGCACTTTCTTCGGCGCTTCCCGAGGTGAGGCGCAGCGATGCCAGCGGCTTCGCACCGGTCAGCGCGAGAAGTATCGGCCAGCCAAATGAATAGCGCCGCAGGTTCATGTCGCCCGCGACAAATTTCTCAAGCGACTTGAGGTCCTCCGGCCTGACCGGGGGTTCGCACAGAGCCCGGATCAGCTCGGGCAGCGCCTCGCTTGCCGGCGCGCGCTCTACGCCGTCGATCGACGGGCGTTCGGGGATTGCTTCGTGCAAGCCTCCCCACAGCAGTTCGGGTGGCGACTTGCCGGTGGCGTCGATATGGATAACCGGCTGGTTGAGCGCCACTGCCTCGGCGATCACCTCTGTTGTTCCACCGCGCCCTCGCGATGCCTCGCCGTCCCACACGGCCAGCAGTATGTCGCATTGCCCCAGCACCATCTTGCCGGCCATTTCGTATGCGGCGGTGTCCGCACCGTGATGGTCGGTCAGTGCCATCAGAGAATCCGCGCGGTCGATCAGCGCCTGCGTATCGCTCCATTCCTCCTTGCCGAAGTCCTCGGCATAGGTTTCGGGCGGGAAGGGCAGGCAGACCGAAATACCGAGCCCGGCCTCCAGCGCAGCCTGCGCGGCGAGGACATCCGCGCCCTCTGCCAGTGACGTGACCAGCTTGGCATTCGGTGCTTCAGGGGCAAAGACCTTCGCATGCTCGCGATGCAGTTCGGCAAGCGTTTCCTCTGCCTTGCGGAACACGTCCTTGCAGTGGTCGCGAATGGTTTCGTGGTGGTCGGCGCTCAGGCGAGGTGGGCGATGCCCGGTAATCCCGAACCTCAGGGCGAGACGCGGCCGGAAATCGGCATGAGCTGCAGTTTCACCCATGGCTCGTCGATGCCCTCCTGTCCCCGGCGTCGTGGGGAGGGTGTAACTCCCCACGCACCAAGAGAAAAGGCACGGGCTGACCTATCCTTGCGAGGTGTGGACAAAGCCGCGCGTTTGTGGAACCCCTTGTCACCTCTTCGGGGGAGGAGGGAATCATGGGCTACCTGCCATTCCAACCAAGCTTGCCAGCGGCGAAAGACCGTTGAGCGAAGGGCCCACCAAAGTTGCCATCATCGGTGGCGGGTGCGCAGGGATGACGGTCGCCTGGGAACTGACCAAGCCAGAACTTGCCGGGGCGTACGAGGTCACTGTCTACCAGGAGGGGTGGCGGCTTGGCGGGAAAGGGGCTTCCGGCCGCGGTCCGAGTGGCAGGATCGAGGAACACGGGCTCCACATCTGGCTGGGTTTCTACGACAATTCGTTTCGCATGATGCGCGAATGTCATGCGGAACTCGAAGCGGCTGGTCTGGGCCATGTCTACGGCGACTGGCGCGATGCCTGGACGCCCGAAAACGACATCGCACTCTGTTCGACAGGCGAAGACGGCACATTCCAGAAATGGACCGCGCACATGCCGCCGCGGCCGGGACTGCCTGGTGATCCCCTGCCACCCGACCTGGTCTTCAGCCTGCCCTATTACCTGTCGCGCGCCTTCGACCTGTTTCGTTCGCTGGTGCTGGACACGCGAGTTGATGGTGAAGGCACCCTGTCGGGACTTGATCGACCACCGGAGGGAGCAATCAAGGCGCGGTTGCTTTATCTCGCCAAGTTGGGCGGCTTCGCAGGAGCAGCCGCATTGGCCGAGGGACTTGGCGTTCTTTCCGCCTTGGTTCGCACCATGACGCCAGAAACTGCGGACAGCCTCCTGCATGCGGCCCAGGGCACACTCGATCGCCTGCGCAACTGGATCGAGGACGAATGGATCGCCGACGATCCCAATCGCTTCCTGTGGGAGATTGCCGACCTTGCACTGGCCTCTACCGTCGGACTGATCCGGTTCAACGCGCTCTCGCACCCGCGTGGACTGGAATCGATCGACGACTACGAGTGCCGCGAATGGATGCGGATCAACGGCGCATCGGTTCGCGCCCTGCAGTCCCCGTTCATGCGTGGCCTCTATGACCTTGCGATGGGCTATGTGCATGGAGACCCGGACCAGCCGGCGATTTCCGCTGGGCAGGGACTGCGCGGCACGATGCGCACGTTCTTCGGGTATCGCGGTGCATTCATGTGGCGGATGCGCGCAGGCATGGGGGACGTGGTTTTCGCACCGCTCTACACGGCGCTCAAGCGTCGTGGCGTCCGCTTCGAGTTCTTCCACCGCCTGACGGACATGGGTCTCGGCGAGGGCAAGGACCATGTCGGCAGTTTGACCTTCGACGTCCAGGCAAGGGTTGCCGGTGATGAGGAATACAAGCCGCTGATCCCGGTGAAAGACAGGCCCTGCTGGCCATCCTACCCGCTGCTCGACCAGCTGAGGGAGGGCCGGAAAATCGAGCGCGAAGGCTGGAACCTCGAATCCCACTGGGACCGGCGCAAGGCAGGCACCCGCACGCTGGAGGTAGGTGAGGATTTCGACCTTGTCGCGCTTTGCGTCGGCCTTGGTGCGGTGCCTCATGTGGCAAATGAGCTTATCGAACACGACCAGCGTTGGCGGGGAATGGTCGACAATGTCAGCACTGTCGCGTCGCAAGCGTTTCAGGTTTGGCTCGATGAAGATATCGAGACTCTCGGTTGGGATGGCCCGGCCTACATTACCGGTGCCTCGGCCAAACCTTTCGACACCTGGTGCGACATGGCGCATGTCGTGCCGGAGGAAGGATGGAAAAGGCCGCCTGTGACATCGGTCTATTTCTGCGCAGTCCTTCCGGAGCCGCAAACGCCGCCCTCTGACAAGGACCGCGACTATCCGGCACGTCGTGCCCAGGAGGTACGCCGGAATGCCGAGGAATACCTGACTGGTCCGATGCGCGAAGTCTGGCCAGGCGCTTTCGACGCCTCGGGCGGATTCCGTTGGGAAATCCTGAAAGCACCTGACGACGGTACCATGAAGGCTGAACCGAAGGGACGCGAACGTTTCGCGACGCAGTACTGGCGAGCCAATGTGAACCCTTCGGATCGCTACGTGTTGCATAAGCCCGGTAGCCATCGGCACCGCATTTCACCGCTCGAAGTGAGCTATGACAATTTGACAATCGCAGGCGACTGGACCGATAGCGGATTCCATTCAGGCTGCGTCGAAGGCGCGGTCATGTCGGGGTTGCTCGCTGCACACGCCTTGTCGGGATCGCCGAGGCTGGAGGACATCACCGCTTATGACCACCCCTAAGAGCAAGTCGCCCAACAAAGCCCGTTCCAAGAAGCCGGAACCCGCGCGCACAAACGCCATCCGGTCCGGTGTCAGGGCCCAGGCGGCAAACGCCAAGCGCGCCGATTCTGAGGAGCGCGACCACTCGAAGGATCCGGCGATCGACGAGGCGGTCGCAGATGCGGTTCGATCAAGCTACGACACGCTTGCCAAGACCATCGCCCAGGGGCGCGAAGCGGCGGAGAAGTTCCGCCAGGGCCAATACAACATGCGCCAGGTCCCCCATGACGTGGAGACGATGATCCTGCGGTTGCTCGACCTGGCACGTCAGTTGAGCGGGACCACGATCGATATCGTCGAACAGCTTCTGCACCAGATGACCGCAGTTGCGACTTTGCCGGAGCCCGGTGCCACCAAGGTGCCGTCATTTCGTGAACACGGGAAGGGCAAGCACAAGGGACATGGGGACGAAGCTTCAGGCCTTCTGCTCACTGTCCGGATCAAAGGCGCGAAGGAGGGTGCGAAGGACCAGCACGCCATGCTCCAGCGACCGAAGAAGCCTACCCGACCGGAACAGCTTTCAGTAACTCCGCTGACCACCCGTGATGGGAAGGCAAAACTGCCTGGCAAAGTCGAATTTTCCTTCGACGTTTCCATCATGGGCCTGGTCGCCACGGTTCCAGTTCCTTCCGGACAGCCTGCGGGCACTTATGTCGGTCAAATCTATGCCGGCGACCAGGACGAGCCCCTTGGTCTGATGGTCCTGAAGGTCGGCTGATGGCCACGAGGGGGCAGGACCGGTTGGAGATGATCCACCCCTCGCTCCCGCCGGACGGACTGCTTGCCCGTTACTCGGCCGCGACTAAGGGACAATTGCGACGCTACCTCGAGAACGACAGCCCCGAGCCCTTTCTCGACCCGCTGCTGGCGGAATACCCCGATCGCGGCGGCAAGATGATGCGTCCGGCGATCTGCATCGCCAATGCCCGTATCTTCGGCGAAGCACGCGAAGAGGTCTATCGCTGCGCAGCGGCCGTAGAGCTGCTCCACAATGCCCTGCTGATCCACGACGATGTGCAGGACGGCAGCGACATGCGGCGCGGACGACCGACCCTGCATGCTATCCATGGCATGCCCTTGGCAATCAATGCCGGCGACGCGCTGCTGTTCACCGCCTTCAGGCCATTGCTCGATGCGGTACGCACCATGGGATCCGATGTCGGACGACAGGTGCTGGATGTTACGATGACGATGGCTCGCCAGACTGCCGAGGGGCAGGCGCTTGAGCTGGGTTGGCGCGACCGCAATGTTACCGACCTTGCCGAGGCGGACTACTTCCGCATGGCGCTGAAGAAGACCGCGTGGATGGGCATGATCTGGCCCGCGCAACTGGGCCTGATCGTCGGCTCGTGGGGCCGGGCCGATCCGCAGCGCGTGATCGGCTTCGGCCATTTCCTGGGCATCGCATTCCAGATTGAGGACGACCTGCGCAACCTTTCTGAGGACCCCGGTTACGGCAAGGAGCAAAACGGCGATCTCTACGAAGCGAAACGTACGCTCATGCTCGTTCATGTCCGTAACGCTGCATCGGTGAACGAGAGGAAGCGGATCGATACTTTCCTCGGCCTGACACGTGATCAACGCACGGACGCAGACGTTCTCTGGCTGGCCGCACTGATGGAGCGCAAAGGCTCCATCGCTTACGCACGAAAGGTTGCAGCCGCCATGGCCGGCGCTGCGCTTCAGGAGTTCGAACAGGCCTACGGCGACATTGGCGATTGTGAGGATCGCCAGTTCCTTGCCGGGCTGGTGCGCTGGGTGTTCGACCGACCATGAGGGGGCGAGTGATCCTCTATGGTGCAAGCGGCTATACCGGCCGCATGATCGCCGCGCAGCTGGACGAGGTCGATGAACTCGTCGTGGCGGGCCGGAACGCGGCCAAGGTTGAAGCCGTGGCTCAACCTCTCGATCGCGAATGGTGCTCTTTCGATCTCTCGGATCGGGCAGAGACAGTGTTCGCGCTGTCAGGCGCGGACATCATGCTCAATGCGGCAGGGCCCTTCGACCGCACGGCCATGCCGCTGATCGACGCATGCCTTGCGACCGGAACCCACTACCTCGACCTCGGTGGCGAATGGCCGGTATTCATCGACATTATGGCACGCGATGAAGAGGCGCGGGCGGCAGGAATAATGCTGCTGCCCGGTGTAGGGCTGACCATCGCAGCGACAGACTGCCTGCTTCTGCGTGCGGTCGAACTTTGGCCCGATACTGCCCAGCTCGACCTTGGGGTCTCGCGTGCTCAGGTCGTGTCCCGTGGCAGCGCTACGAGCATGTCGGGTCTTGTCGCGCCGACCGCGTTGATTTGCCGTGATGGGGAGCTGTGCGAGGTTCCTTCTGGGAGCTTGGCGAAGGCATTCGATTTCGGCGAGGGCATGAGCGAGGCCGTGGCGATGAGCTGGGCGGATGTCGTTACCGGCCATTTCACCACCGGAGTCCCAAACGTAACCGTCTACAACGAGATGCGCTGGCACGAACGCGCGACATATCGCGGTACGGGTCTGGGGATGGGCTTTACCGGGAGAAATGCCTTTCGTGCGGTCGGAGGACTGATCACCCGAGCTTTGCGCGAAGGTCCGCCGGAAGTCGCGCGGGGTTCGGCCCGCTTTAGCATGGTGGTGGAAGCGCTGGACCCTTGGCGACGGCCAAGATTGCTGCGCCTGGAGACGCTCGATGGATACGGTGCCTCGGCCCGTATCGCCGAAGAGGTGGTTCGCCGGGTCCTTGCGGGAGAAAGTCAGCCGGGCTTCAACACGCCCGCACGACTAATGGGGTCATCGCTTGTCGAAACGTCGGGAGCCGGTGAATTCGAGACGTTGAGCGGGAGGAGCGCGGCGTGAGGCCCAACCACAGCCCCGAATACGTGCAGTCGGACAACTCGCTCGACGTGGCGCCGCCCTATTTCTTTCCCAACGTGGACGTCCAGGGGTTCGTCATCGAGGCGGACCTCAAGGCGGTGCAGAAATATTGCGACGATTTCCTCAACCTGGGCACGCGCGAGGAGCGGGGGTTCGAGTATCGGGCCGTGCCCGCCTGGCCTTTCGCCCAGCTCCTGTTCCTGCATTATCCCGTGATGATCAGCGCTGCGCCCGACGTGGTCAAAGGGGGGAATGGGCGTGATTCGGAAAATCCCATTCCGAGTTCGAACCCCGATTTCATCGTGCCGATGGCGGATCGTGGAACCACCAGCCAGAACGAGGTCTTCGCCGCAATTCCGGTGATGCGCTACGGAGTTGGTCCAAAGGGATTGCTGGTCGAATCCGAACTCGAATGGATTCTGCCGTTCATCGTCGTGGACCAGCCCTGGTCGTGCGTCTGCGGCCGCGAAATGCTTGGCCTCGGCAAGATGATGTCGCGCATCGATATCGGTCCGGGCTACCTGCCGGGTAGCTTCCTCGGCGAGGTCCACATGCCGGGCTGGGACGGGAATTCTCCCGAGATGCAACACGACCTTCCGTTCCTCTATGTCCAGACCGGACCCGCTTTGCCTACTTTCCGCGCGACCGAGCCGCTCAAGTCGCTGGCCACCGCATTCCAGGCCAAACCGGTCCGCTGGGCATTGGAAAAGATCGCGGGCCTGTCCAATTTTGTCGACGATGCGTCACTCGGCCTGGTCCCGACGACCATGCAGACCGTTGCCCTGAAGCAGTACCGGGATGCCGTCGACCCGGAGTGCGCTGTCTACCAGGCGCTGGTCGGTTGCCGTTCGAAATACTCCGAGATCAGCAACCTCGATTTCTACGACGAGCGGGATATCTGGGTCATGTTCAACTACGTCGGCAGTTTTCGCGAGGCCGTCGACGTGATCCTCGGCGACGAGTTAAAGAAGCCGCTGGTGGTCTATCCGGAGCTGGACAAGACCGTGTCGATTACCGGGCGCATGGCCAAGGTCGTAGGCGCCTTCAAGTTCTCGGCCAATGTCGATTTCGATGACATGCGGGTTCTGCACGAGTTCGATATCCGCAAGGACAGGAAAGAGGGCGGCCACGGGCAAGTGCTGAAGCGAGGGTCGAGCGACCTCACGGCACGCTGGTTCCGCCCGCTCAAGGGCTTCTTCGGGCCGAGGCCGATGCCATGACGCGCTTCATCGAATCCTTCACGACCCGACACATGCTGACCCCGTGGACTACGAAGGCGGCGCAGACCTGGCTGTTTCTGGCGGCGGTCCCTGCGAAAAAGGTCAGGAATTATCTCGAGCATTTCATGAATTCCAAGGGTCCGGACCGCGCGAAGTATCACTACGAGGTCTGGGCCGAGCCTTCGTTCGGCTTCCTCACAGTGGTCGATCACGGCGATTTCAGGAGCCTGCATGAGAGCGAAGACCCCGAGCGAACGCTGAAGCACCGCGAAGTCATCTGGACATTTCCGGCAGCGCGTTATCGCAGGACCGACGACAATCTGCTGGTCGAGCGGACCCTGGTCTGGGTGCAGCCGTTCTATTTCGACAACAACAGCTACGTCACCTTCTCCAGCCGCGAAATCTATGGTGGCGAAAAGGGCATGGCCGACGTGCTGATTGCGGAGGGCTCGACCGGGCAGGACTTTCATATGGATGTCGACCTGCATGGCTTCTCCACATACAACCCACGCTCGCAGGTTCGCGATCTGGGGGGCATGCATATTCGTGGGGGTCCGATGGTGACCGACCCGCCTGCACAGTTGCGAAGTGGTGAACAGGCCGATCCACCGAAGGGGAGCGACGGACCCCCGGGAAGCACCGTCGGACCTCCGTTGCCGTCAATGAAGGAACTGCTCGACCAGGATGCCGAGGTGCGCAAGTTCCTCCTGACGTTCAGCAGTATCCTTCCGCCGGAATGGTCCATCGACAAACCGGGTGAGCATTTCGAAGTGCCCGAGATCGAGCTGAATTCCGTGAAGCAGTATCGCGATGCGAACGACAGCTATCTGGCCGCCTACAGGGCGCTGGTCTCATCGCAGGTCAGCCATTCGAACCTGGATGGCTTCAAATGCCTGCCGAAGGAGCGCGTCGACGTCCGCTTCATGTGGTCGGCCAGCTTCAGCGAACAATTGACCAACCTCTTCGGCCTGGAGCGACCGAAGGAGGGTGCGGGCCAATCGGGACATCTGGGTAAGGGGATGCATATCGACGACGTCGGGATCGACTGGGATTTGCCCGCCGTAAGGTTGGACGTCCGGCTGGCCGTCTACTTCACTTCCGATGCGCAATTCGATGTGATCAAGGTCCTGCACGCCTATGGCGACAGCCCCAATTATCATCACATGCTGGTGGATTCGAAAATCAGGCCTGAGCCGTCACCCGCTTCCGGACCTCGTCCTTGAAGTCATAGGGTAGCTCGCTGATCATGTCGGGCCACTTGTCGCTTTCCACCCAATAACGGCACAGGCCCAGCCGGTCGCAAAGGTCTACGAACCGCGGCAGTTCGCGCATCTGGCTCCAGGGGCCAAAAATGGTCCCATGAAAATAGGTCCCGGCGCGATTTCCTTCGGGCTGGAATATGAAGTCGTAATTGGCCTTCTCGGCCATATCGAGCGCCTCTTCGGGGAAACCAAAGACGCTGATGCCAGTGATGATGTTTATCGGGACGGTGCCGGTCGCCTCCAGCAGTTCCTGGTAGCGCGCGATGCGGCGTTTGGCCTTCTCGGGGTCCTTGGACCGAACCGTCAGCGAGAATGCGCGCGATGCCTTCAGGTCGACTGCCTGCCAGCCGTCGAACTTTTCGATGTCGTTGACCACTTCGTCGAAATCGTCCCACAGCTCGGTCGTGCCCGCCATGTTCAGCAGGGCCATCAGCATCCCCGGATTGTCCGGCCACCGCCGGTACAGTTCACGATGGAGCTTCATCGAGGCCTGGGGTTCGCCGACATAGGCCAACATCTGCGCGACCTGGATCGCGGCGGCCGGTAGCATCGGATTGAGCTCGAACGCCCGCTCGGCCAGCGCGATGCCTTCGCGGGCGCGGCCAACCGACCAGTAGAAATTGCTGAGTTCGGTAAGGACGAAGGGGTCGTTGGGCGAAGCCGCAAGCGCCTTGTCGAGCAACTCTTCGCGCTTGGTATACGCACCCCAGGGTTCGAGCAGGGCAAGGGCAAGCAAGGCGCGGGTCCGGTTGGGATCGAGTGACAGCGCTTGCTCGGCTGCCTCGCGCGTCCTTCTTGCTCCCTCGGAATAGGATATGCGCGAGTGACCCGACCGCAATTCGGTCGCACGTGCCGTCGCCAGCATCTCCCATGCGGGTGCGAAATCGGGACGGGCGTCGACGACCTTTTCGAGCAGCGGAATCGCCTTGAATGCGGAATCGTCAAACACCGAATCCCCACCGGCGAGGTGTGCCTTGGCGCGCAGGAACCGTTCGTAATCGATGGAGGAAAGCGGGCGTTCCGCCACCGCCGGTTCAAGCGCCACCTTCAATGCCTGCGCCACGGATTCGGCGATTTCCTCCTGCAGCGTGAAAACATCGTCGAGAGTACCGTCGAAGCGATCCGCCCAAATGGCCGAGCAGCTCGAGCATTCCACGAGCTCGGCCGAAATCCGGACCCTGTCGCCCCCTCGCCGGACCGTGCCGTCGAGCAGGTGCGTCGTACCGAGTGCGGCCGCTACGTGGGCGGTTGCCTTGTCGGCGCCGCGGAACTGGAAGCTGGATGCGCGTGCGACAATCTTCAGCGAGGTTGCGCGCGCGACCGTGCGCTGGATTTCATCGGACACGCCGTCGCAGAAATAGTCGAGGTCGGGGTCGGACGAGAGATTGTCGAAAGCGAGGACGGCGAGGACGTTTTCCGTCGGGCCTCGTTTCGGCTTTTCCTGCTTGAAGGCGGCGACCGCCTCGACGGGGTGAATGGGACCCGTCCCCCGCCCGGAAAGTTCGGCCACGCTATCGAGGATCTTGCGCCACGCGGGATCGTCCGCATCGCCTTCCCAGTGCGAGAGCATCTCGCAATGCATGCGGTTGAATGGAAGCGGCGGAAGTGCGCCGTCGACGCTCATCTGCACGAGCTTGTCCGAATTATATGCCATGTCGGCCTCGGCGGGGACCCAGCGAGAGGCGCGTGCATCTTCGGACCACAGCACCAGCACTGCGGATGCACCACGTAACTGGTCCTCGATCACGGTCGAAAAAGCCCGATGCGCGGGCAATTCGTCGTCGATCCAAACCGAGTATCCCGCTTCCTCCAGCGCACGCGCGGCACGGCGAGCGTGCGCCTGTGTCGACCTGGCATAGGAAACGAATACATCCGTCACCGGGAAAGTGCCCCCTCTATCGAGACTTGCCCGATGATAGGGTCATGCTGGAGCTAATACAACTTGTCCTAATGAAGGGGGACGCCTGCGCCTGCAGAAATGTGGCCCAGTTTGCGTTCGAAGAGGACCAAGAGCCGGTCCGCCCAGTCTTCCGGACTCAGGGCCAGGCGGCTGGCAATCGCGTGCCCGGCCTTGCTCATCCGTTCCACGGCAGTGCGATCGCGTGAAATCCTGTCGAGGATGGCTGCAAGAGCTCCGTCCTGGGCCGGGTCGAAGGCGAGGCCGAAACCCAGCCGCTCCGCATCTGCCGCCAGATAGGCCCGGTCGGAGACGATCACGGGGACACCGCTGGCCGCGGCCTCGATGATAACGAGGCCGAAGGGTTCCGTGACCCGGCTTGGCACCACCACTGCGCGGGCATTGCGGGCGAGAGCTCTCAAGTCGGAACGGTCGCACCATCCCGCCAGCCGTACGCCGCGCGCACGATGCCGCAGGCTGCCAAATAGCTCGCCAGTGCCCGCCAGTGTCATCGGCACGCCGCTCTGCGCAGCGGCCTCGGCAGCGATATCTGCCCCTTTGTCCCGGCTGAGTCGCCCGACGAACAGGAAGCCGGCATTATCCTCTGCCCGCACCCGGCTCTCGGTCCATGGCTCGACCGGATTCGGCAAGACCGCAAGATCTCGCCCGGCAAATCCGCCTTCGACGAACCGGTCGCGCATGGCCTGATGGATGAAGGTGAATGTCGCCTCCGACCGGGCAAAACGCGCAAGGCGGACGAGATTTGCGTGACGAGCGGTTCTCCATAGCTTGTGCAGCCGACTGCGACGGTCGCAATCGGTCGCGATGCAGCGAGCGCTCATTGGCCGCAGTTCGCACGGCTGTGTCCGACGGAAGTCGGTAACCCCACCATTGGGGCACAGGTTGAAGAAGTCATGGCAGGTAACGACAAGCCGGCTTTCGACCGGGCGCAACGCCGCGAAAATTGCGGGCGATAGGATCTGTGACCAGTTGTGCAGGTGGTAAACGGTGCGCGGTGTGTCGTAATTGGCTATCCAGGTCGACAGCCGCGCGCTGGCATCGCGGTTGTGAAATCCCTGAAGGATCGCCGTGCTGGCTGGCAGATCCAGAAGCGGACGTCCGGTAGCACCGGCATGCTCGATCCCCTTGTCCGAGATCGCGTCGAGATCGCTTGCACCGGAAAAGAAGGTCACGGGGACTCCGCGCGCTGCGAACTCCCGTGCTGCCAGGGTCGCAAGCGTGCCCGCCCCACCTTCGGCATGGGGATAGTCGTGGAGCACGACTACCCGGTCGATCGATCCTCCGGGATCGCTCCGTGGAAGGATCGCATGGGCGTTCACGCCGCGCCCCCCATGCGTTCGCGAACGTCGAATATGACCTGGTCGCCCAGCCTGTCGACATGATGGATGCCAATGACCCCGGGATCGAAGTCGGGCAGGACGTGGCGCGTGGAGCGTTCACGGTATTCATCCCTGCCGACCGTTTCGATCTTCATGATGCGCAGGCCATATCCATAGGTCCCATGCGAATTGTCCTGGGCCGGGCGGTAGAGGGCATCGCCGATCCGATGGATGCGACCGGCATTCCTCGCCATCCGCGAATCGAACACCACCGGATTGAGCCTGTGCGGCTCAACCCAGGCGAGGTCCGGCCCACTGGTGCGGTAGAGGTGAAGTTCGGAACTCACGTCACCGAATGGGTCGCTCGCCATGTTGGCAAAGATCCACCAGTCGCCGTCGAGCTCGAGCAGGGCGGAATCTGCAATCATCGAATCTTCGAGCGCGGTAGCGTGCAGTTCCCACTGATCCGGGAAACTCACGCAACGCCAGATTTCCAGCCGCCGCATGGCACAGCTTTCAGGCATGACGAACAACTCGCCCCCATGTTCGATGGGGACGGGAAAAGACAGGTGGTAACCGGGGTCGATGGCGCTGCGTATTTCGACCACCCGATCGTCTTCAAGGCGGCCTGCCCAGATCGAACCGTGACGTTCGGCATAGTCGTAGCGTTCGAACAGGCACCATTTCTCGCCATCGCGCTCAAGCAGGAAAGGGTCGGCGTAATAGCTGTTGTCGTCGGGGCGGGTCGCTTCTCCGTCTTCGGGTGCGAACCGTAGCAACGAACCCTCCCGCTCGATCCGCAGATGGAACATTCCCGGCCTCAGGCGCAGACGCTGGGCCAATTCGTCGGTTGCTCTGCCGACGACCGCAGCCATCACACCCGACAGGTAACGGATGAATTCGCGCGCAGAAGGTGCGGCGGGGGACACGAAGAGCGCACCCTCGCGCCCCTGTCCCGGCTTGCGATCGCGCGCACAGCGGCGCAGTTCACGCAGGATCAGCGCGACCGACTTCTCCTCGAGAAACCAGGTGTTGCGTGCAGCAAGGAATTTGCCGTCGACCGCCGCCGAAGAAATCTGCGACGGCACCGGCTGTTGCGAGGTTCGCCGGAAGAGGTTGATCGTGCTGACCGGGCTGCCTTCCAGCAGGGGGCGAAGTCCTGCTGCTCCCGGAATCGTGCACGTGGCATCGGTGAACCAGACGCCGTGCGTCGCTGCAGATGCTGGCACGGTGAGGCCGTAATCGCCTGCCAGGTCCAGAAGAACCTCGGGTTTTGTTCGTGCAAGCGACACCTCGTCGCCCGATGCCACATGAGGCACCGTGTTCAGGTTTTCGTGCCATTCGTCGAGATTTGCAGGTGGTCTGCGTGCGGCGATCGCAGTTTCGACACGCTGGAGCATCCTGTATGCCCAGCCAGCCTCAACTTTCTTGCGTGGCGCAGCCGGACCAACCACGGCGCAAAGCTGTAATGCCGGATCGTCTGAGATTCCCGAAACTAGCCGAGCAATCCAGGTCGGCGGATCAGCCAGATCGCGGAGGATCAACGCAATCCGGAGGCGCTTTCGAGACGGCATCGTTCAGTGCGTCCAGGCGGGCTGAAGGCCCAGTTCGTCAGCCAGCCGTTCTATCTCGCCCAGCGTGCGGTCCTCCACCAGCACGCCATCGGCATGACTGCGGGCGATCTCGCTCCATCGCGCATCGCCGGGCAGGCGCGCGCCTTCCGGGGCGTCCTCGGGGAGGAGCCAGCGGCACAGCATTTCCATGCGCGCGCCGAACTCTTCGATCGGCATCCACCTGGCGATGTCGATGGCCAGCATGAAGTGGCCGTTCGCCCCGGCGCGGTCGAGATCGTGATACATCGAGCGCACTTCGCCCCCGATCCCGGCGCCGGTCAGGACGCCGCTCAGGATCTCGACCATGATGGCAAGGCCGAAGCCCTTGGCTCCGGCGGCGGGAAGGAGGGTGGCGGCCGCTGCTGATGCGGGGTCGAGCACGGGCGCACCCTCGGCATCGATCGCCAGCCCCGGCTCCAGCGGCGTGCCGCGCGCCATGGCCTCGCGCACGGTCGAACCTGCCAGTGCGGCGGTCGACATATCGACTATGATCGAGCGCTCGGCATCGCGCGGCGCAGCGAATGACAGGGGATTGGTTCCCAGCGCAGCGCGTTTGCCACCATGCGCCGCAACCTTGGGAAAGGAATTGCTGAGCGCGATGCCGATCATGCCCCGCTGCGCGGCGAGCTGCGCATAGTAGGCACCGGCTCCGTAGAAATTGCTGTTGCGCACGCCGACCGCGCCGATGCCCTGTTCGCGTGAGATTTCGCAGGCCCGGTCCATTGCGAGCTTGCCGGCATGGTGACCGAAGCCGCCATCGGCATCGAGGAGGGCGATCGTCGGTGCCTTCTGCTCGAAACGCGGTTCGCATGGGCACTTGATTGCCCCGCTGCGGACACGCGCGAACATGATCGGCAGGCGCTCGATACCGTGATTGCGACGTCCCGCCATATCGCACCAGGCGAGATTATCGGCGAGAGTTTCCGCCTGCGCCGCATCGACGCCCGCACCTGCGATCAGGTCGCCGAGGGCACGGCGATAGGTGGCAAGGTCAATCCGCATTCAATTGCGCTCTCCGTACCGGATCGAAAATCTTGCCAAGGGCACGCCCGAACACGCCGAGGGCCTCGCTGATACCAGGCTTGGGATCGTCGAACGAAAAGAACGGCAGGACGACGGATTGCGAGAAAATGCTCCGTACCCAGCCGGCGAAGGTCAGTTCGCCGCGCTGGTGGAGCTGGCGGAAAGCCATGAAATCGCGGGCCGGGTCCCAAAGGCGCAGCGCCTGGGAATAGTTCTCGATGCGGGGAACCTCTTGTCCGGTGAGATGGCAATAGATCGCCAGGTCGATCGGTGCGCCGCCCTTGATGATCAGTGGGTGCCCTGCGGTAAGGCGGCCATTGACTTCGATGATCTTGAGCTGCCCGTCGCGCAGGTCGCGCTTGAACTCCACGTTGCCGATGCCCTGCCAGCCAATGGAATCGAACAGCTTCCAGCCCATTGCAGCTGTTTCCGGAAGCCATTCGGACTGGTGAAAGCAGGCGCCGCCGCGATTGACCGGCCAGCGCCGGATAATGCTCTTGGTATAATCGTAGAGCGAGCGCCCGGAGGGCGTGCGGTAGGTGTAATAACTCGACAACAGGCTGTCAGGGCCAGGGATCATTTCCACCAGCAGCACGTCCTGTCCGTGTTCGTTGCACAGGGCGACCTTTTCCGCGACTTCGTCGATGCTGTCGTTGATGATGAAAAGCTTGCGTCCGAACTTCTCCATGAAGCCGACCGACGACAATGGCTTCACCATGACGGGAAAGCGCAGTTCGTCACGCAGCTTGTAGACGTCCTCTGCCGAATGGATTTCCCAGAATGCAGGGGTGGGAATGCCGGCTTCGCGCGCACGGACAAGCGTTTCGTACTTGTCGAGCATGGCGTGGCGCAGGTCGGTTACGAATTCTTCCACGACATAGCGTTGGCGCAATTCGTCCTCGTAGTTTTCGACAAAGGTGAGCGATTCATCGCAGCCGACGAGGATGATGGCCCCCTGAAGTTCAGGGACGGCCCGCTCCAGCAGGAGGTCGCGCCAGAAATCTTCGGCCGGCCTTGGTTCAGGCACGGGAAACGCCTTCGCACAGTGGCGCGAATGCATGGCCCTGCAACCGCTGTGGCCGCTGACATAGACCGTGATGCCTGCGCTCCCGAGGCTGCGCACGGCCGCGAGGGTGCTCGCCCCGCCGCCCAGCAGCAGGACCGGGCGCGATGTGTCGAGGTTGCTCAAAGTTCCATGGCTCCATGACCGGTGGTGAAAATGTGATCGAGAATGCGCGGCGCCACGTCGGCGGCCTGCGCGAGATCGGAGACGAGATAATGATGGTGCAGACCTGCCCCGACGTTGACTTCGTTGAATACGGTATCCGGGTGCGCCGGCGGCGCCGAGATGTCGGTCGCGGTAACGTCGAGACCGGCAAGCCCGATGCCGAAATCGCGGGCGATGCGGGCGCCGGCTGCGATAATGTCGGGATGGACCTCGTCGCGGACGACATGGTTCTGTGCTGCCCCGTTCTCGTTGACGGCGAGCTTCACCTTGACCGACTGGCCTGCTGCGGGGATCGAGCCGGGATGCAGTCCAGCATGGTCGAGCGTGTTGCGACTCTCCATGTCGATCACCAGCGGGCTAAGCGCGGTGACCGGGGCGCAAGCGCGGCGACGTTCGTTTTCCTGGCGGGCCAGGTCGCGGATACTGGACCTGCCATCTCCCACCAGCCGCGGCGGATCGCGGCGGACCGCATCGATGAACTGGCCATCGAGGAACAGCAGGCGGAAACTCGCACCTGCGAGCTGTCGCTCCACCAGCAGTTGCGAGTGGAAGGCGGCAGCATGACCGGCTGCAGCACGCAGGCCCGCTTCGTCGGTGATCCCCGTGGTAACACCGTGCCCACAGCCGGTCCCGTCGGATGGTTTTACTACCACTGGCCCCTTGGATTCGGAAAGGAAGCGCAACGCGACCTCAATATTGCCGATGCCGAAGCGAACGCTCTGAGGAGTGCGCAGCCCCTTTGCGGCGAGCCAGCCATATGTGATCGACTTGTTGAGCATGATCCGGTCGACGAGCGCGCTGTCGAGTGTCAGCGTAGAACGGTCGACAAAGGTAGAACGGCCGCGGCGCGAGATGCGGAAGATGCCGTTGGGCAGTCGCTCTATCCGTGCGCTCGCATCGGACGCCGCCTGACGCCACATTGCGTCATAGAAATAGGTGCGGACTTCCTCGAACCGGCGGCGCTCCATGATGCCGCCGAAATCGGCAATGCGCCGCTTGCCGCGAAGCCAGAACCGCTTCGCAGCCGATACAGGCGGGGGCGCATTTCCCGCATCCACCCGGGGCAGTGTCAGTTGCAGATCACGCACCCGTTCTCTCGCAGCTGGTCGTCCACCCAGTCGTTGGAGAAGTCACCCTTCTTCACGGCTGCGACATAGGAAGCCATGCGATCGCGGTTGTCCTGCAGGCGCGCGAGGATCACCGCCGCGAAATCGCGCGGGATTACCGCGATGCCGGTCGAATCCGCCTTTATGATGTCGCCGGGATTTACCACCACGCCGCCACAGCAGATGGGCGTGTTGATTTCACCCGGACCGCGATGGAGCGGACCGAAGGGCGTTACGCCTCTCGCGTAGACCGGCATGCCGCATTCGATGATCCCGTCGAGGTCGCGGATCAGCCCGTCGATCACGAAACCGGCGATGCCGCGATGCACTGCCTTGTTGGAGACGAGGTCCCCCAGCACCGCGTTCGACATCGCACCGCTACAGTCGACCACCACGATGTCGCCCGGCTTGGCGATGTCGAGTGTCTTGTGGATCATCAGGTTGTCACCCGGATAGAGCTTCACCGTGCAGGCGACACCGAGAAGCTCCTTGTCGTTGACCTGGTTCCGGATCGCTCCGTTCATGGCGTAGAGGCGGTTGAGAACGTCGGACACGTCGGCCGTTTCGAACTCGCGAAACCCTTCCACCAGTTCGGTCGGGAGGCGCGGGAAATCGGTGCGGATCATGAAGCCGGGGCCCGGGGTCATCTCCGATGATTTGGGCTTGGCACGCGAAATCGGTTGCTCATGCACGGCACTGTCCGCCGCTTCGCCCAATGTCGGGTGCAGGTGTTCGTCCAGGGTCATCACGATCTCGCTTTCCGGCCCCCACCCCGAGGCCAAGTCCGGGCACAGGAATGCGCAACCGGCAAGCATCACTATCCGGTCGCAGGCGCGCACACGGAAGCAAACATCGGTATGTCCTCCCTATTGGGTAGCTTGCGGCGCAGTGCGGGCGTGGAGCATCATTCTTTTGCGCCGCATCGGGGCAAATGGTTCGCCCGATGCGCAATGGGACCGTTCGCTGCGAACGCTATCCTGCAACGCCATGAATTATCACAGCACGAGCTTTGGCAATGGTTTGACGGTGACTGCGGATGTCGTGCGCCCTGCCGAACTCGACCCCTCCCTGCTTTCGGCGTGGCAGCAACTGCGGGCAGGGCGGTCCTGCTATTCGAGCCCGTTTTATGACCCCGCCTTCACACTTGCTGTCGGCGCGGTGCGCAAGGACGCCCGCGTTGCAATTTTCACGGCGGGTGGCGAAGTGGTCGGCTTCCTGCCTTTTCACCGCGTGGGGCGGGCGATCGCCAAACCTATCGGCGGTCACATCAACGACTACCAGGGTGCCATCCTGCGGCGCGATATCGACCATTCTGACCCGGCACTGCTCTCGGCTGCCGCAATAGCAGCATACGATTTCAATCACTTGCCTGCCGAATTCGCGGCTCGCTCGGCGACAGTCAGGGGCGGCGGGACATCGCCGGTGATGGACCTTGCCGGAGGATACGCAGCCTACCTCGCATCGCGCGGGAAGGACTTCCACAAGCGGCAGGCCCCACAGCGCCGCAAATTGCGGAAACTCGAACGCGAATTCGGCACGACCACCTTCGTGTTCGACAGCATGGACCAGGCGCATCTTTCCGCTCACACGCGAATGCGCAACGAGCTCTACCTCAGCATGGGCATGAAAGCGCAATTCGCAAAAGGCTGGCAGGGGGAGGTGTTCGCGGAGCTTCGCCGCGCGAAAGCGGAGACCCTGCGCACTACGCTCAGCGTCCTATGCGCAGGTGGCGAGCCTGTCGCAGCCCATTTCGGGATGATCTCGCTGGGCGTGCTCCATTGGTGGTTCCCGGCATACGACGCGAGGGCGTCCCGATGCAGTCCGGGGCTCTCGCTCCTCGAGGCATGTGCCGAACAAGCACAGGCGGAAGAGGTCTTTGCCATCGATTTCGGCCGTGGCGATGAAGCCTACAAGAAACATTACGCGACACGCGAAGTCCAACTGTTGGCCGGGTCTTTTACCCGCCCTGCGACCCTGGCTTCAGCGGTTCGCACCGTCGGGCAGCGCGCGCTCGATCCGCTCGAGCGACGCCTGCCGAAGTCGTTGAATTCGTACCCCCGTCGCATTGCCGACCGTTTGGTGACGGGCGTCGGCATACCCCGGTTCGGGTAGCGAGGCATCGATGGACTACCGCACCAATTATCACCTTCTACTCCGGAAGAGCATTGGCCCCCTGCTCGGGTGGGATGGATACTCCACGCCGATCGCCGCCGGCAGCGGAAGGGATGTCTGACATGCATGACCCTCGTGCAATTGAGGTGTTCCAGCCACAAGACGATGCCACGCCCCGGCGTCGCTTCTGGCTCCTGCTGGCGGCGGTCTTCGTTCCCTTTTCGCTATCCGGCCAGACAACGCTGCATTCCGGCGTTCGCGAGACGGACAAGGTAGACGTATCTGCGCGCATGCCGCCGCGGCCCGATGTCGCCAAGCTGCTCCGCCAAAGTGCAAGCAAGCTTGCCACGGGTGCCGCTTCGGATCCGCTAGGGATCGGCTCGGTCGGTGCGATAGCCAACCTGGCTGCTTCGGCAGCTGCGAACCCGTTCTACTTTGCCGGTTCGACCACCGACCTCGGGCGGGCGACCGAGTGTCTTGCCATGGCCGCGTGGTACGAGGCGGGGGACAATCGCGAGGACCAGAGGTCGGTCATGCAGGTTGTGCTCAACCGGGTGGCGCATCCGGCATTCCCGAACTCGGTATGCGGTGTGGTATTCCAGGGGTCTCAGCTTTCGACGGGCTGCCAGTTCACCTTCACTTGTGACGGCTCTCTCCAGCGCCGACGCCCCAGTGCTGCTGCGCTCGCACGGGCGCGGCAGGCTGCGCTGGCGGCGCTTGAAGGATCGACTTATGCGCCGGTCGCCCAGGCAACCCACTACCATGCCGATTATGTCCGCCCGTGGTGGGCCGGATCGATGTTGCAGCTGGCCAAGGTCGGGCGACACATCTTCTACAGACTTCCGGGCCGGGGCGGAGTTCTCCCTTCGCGGCAAGGCGTCGCGGGTGGGGAGCAGGACTTCGTCTACCTGGTCGCCCGCTCGAACAAGCCTGGCGAGGCGGGTACGCCCGGAGAGGTTGGCGAGGCGGCCGGTCCGACGATCGAATATGCCACTTCCTTCGCGATGGGCGATGCAGCGCCGGCTGCCGCCCCGCGTGTCGTCTCGAATGCGGAATTCCTCCAGCTCGACCCGGGCTCGGCCAACGGGCGATGGGCAATCTCGGCCATGGCGCGGTGCCAGGGAAAGGTGAATTGCCAGGTGTTGGGATATGGCGACGCAGGTGCGCTTGAGGCCAGTCGCTCCCGCCCGTCTAGCCAGCGTGAGCGTCCGCTCTTCCTGTTCCTGCGGGATGGGTCGTCAGGGATGGATGTGGCGCTGTGGGATTGCCAGCGGGTCAGCCGACCCGACGCCTCGCAGTGCTTGCCGGCTTCCGGACCGCAACTGGACCGGTTGATGCGGGAGAGGTGAGGGCGGGTACCCCGGGGGAGTAGGGTGCCACGACCTCCAAGTGCAAAATCAGGCTGCGATCATCGGTTCGCGGATGCCGCGAGAATTGGCCCAGAGGGCTGCCTGCGTGCGATTGCGTACATTGAGCTTGCGCAGGATCGCCTTGACGTGGACCTTCACGGTCGCTTCGCACACGTCGAGGTGACGGGCGATGACCTTGTTGGGGAAGCCCGCCATTAGGCAGCACAGCACTTCGACCTCGCGCGGCGAGAGATTGGCCATCTCGACCTCGCGCTCGGCATCGGAACCGTTGTGATAGTCGAAGCCCCGGCCCCCGATCAGGTCGACGAGATCAGACGGGATCACCTTCTCGCCGAGTGCCACCAGGCGGAACGCGGCGACGATGCGGTCGGACTTGCTCGACTTGATGATGTAGCCCTGCACACCCGCATTGAAGCACTCGATCACGACCTTCGGATCGTATTCGTCCGACAGCACGACGACGCTCATGGCGGGGTATCGCTGTTTCGCCATTTCGACGCGCTCGGCCTGTTTTTCGAGCGAGGGACAGTCGAGCAGCAGCAGCTGGTCGGAATCGCGATCGAGGTTGATGAGGTCGCGCACGCGCTCAACCGACTGCGTGACGACGAAGCCTTCCGATTCAAGAATGTGGGTCAAGCCTTCGCGAAAGATGTCACTTCCACTTACGAGGCATAGTTCCGATGACATTTGTTACCCCCAAGTCATGTAAAGCGTCTGCCAGAATGCCCACGGTCTTTTGCCGAAGTCATCCTCAAGTTCGCGACTCGAAGGAAATTACGATTAATAATGCTTAACGCGCCGACCCTGCGCAATTCCGATTCATCAAACCGGGGTCTGCAATTTCGAGTTATTGCGTTCTGTCCCGGAATGGGACACTATAACCGACCGGCCCGATGACGCAAGTCTTTCAGAAAAAGGCTTCTTCTACCCGGATCGTATCTCCAGGACCGATCAGAAGCGGCGAATTTCCAAGCTTTATGCGACGCGGTTCGGGCCAGCTGGCACGCCTCAGGACGACTTCCGACCGTGCCGCGCGCGGTGTGTAGCCCCCCGCCTTCGCAATCGCCTGCTCGACCGTCAGGTCGCCTGCATAGGGGTACTCGCCCGGAGCCTGGACCTCTCCCAGAATGAAGAAGGGCCGGTGCAGCGCCACGTCGACCGACACGCGCGGATCGTTGACGTAGCCGCCTTCGCTCAGTGCCGCGGCGATGGCCTGCGCCAGCTGCTCTGCCGACTTGCCCTGCGCGGGGATGGTTCCGAGCAACGGCAGCGAGAGCCCGCCGTCGAGACCGACGTCGTATTCGCCAGTCAGCGTGGGTTCGTCGAATACCGAGACCCTGATCTTGTCCCCGCCTGACACCCGATAGCCCTGGTTCATGGCCGCATTGGCGTCCGAAACCGCGATCGTGGGCAGGCTGGAAGCTGCGCAACCTGCCAGCAACATGACCGCCAGCGGTGCCGCCATCAGTGCCATAGCCTTCTTGAATCCCCGCCCGCTGCCGTTGGCATCATTGTCCGATCGTGACTGCATCATCGGTCTCGTCCTGCGCTGTAAATGTGTGCCCTCTCGAGCGGCACGAGGCGCCGCTCTCCGCCTGAATTCATAGGCGAAAGCAAAGGTGCTGGCACTTCCCCCTGCGTGGGGAATTCGGGGGGGCCTCGGGCGCGATAATAGTCCGTCAGGATAGAAGGGACTTAGTTCGGATGCTCGATTGTCTGGCACGACAATTTGGCCAATCGTCCACTTCATGGGGGATGCCGGCATCGCCGTTCGGGCGGAGGCAGGGCACCGGAACTGGACAATCGAGATGCTGAACCAGATGCGTATCTCCAACGAACGCGAATTTGAAATTGCCCTGCTCGATAGCGACCTGGACGAGGTCGATAGCGACGGTCGCCTGATCGTCGGCGCCTCGGCGAAACCGATGATGTTTGCCGATGGCCAGATGGGCGCGATGGATCGGACGCTCGTCACTTCGCGCCCTGCGGTTCAACCGCTGCCGGGATCGCGATCGGGCAACTTCGGCGATCTTGTCATGCGGGCGGTCGACATTGTCGCGGCGGCAGCAATGATCGTTCTCTTCATGCCGGTCATGGCGATCATCTGGGTGGCCCTGCGCCTGTTCGAGAAGGGTCCCGCCATCTTCGCGCACGAACGCATCGGTCGCGACCTCGCGCCATTTCCCTGTCTCAAGTTCCGCACGATGTGTGTGGATGCCGACGCGCGGCTCGAGGCGCTGCTATCGTCGGACGAGATGCTCAAGCGCGAGTGGACAGCCACGCAGAAGCTGCTGTGCGATCCTCGTGTCACGCGACTGGGCCGGTTCCTTCGCAACACCTCGCTCGATGAGCTGCCGCAACTCTTCAACGTATTGCGTGGCGACATGAGCCTGGTGGGCCCGCGTCCGATCGTGGCCAACGAGGTGCGCCGCTACGGTCGGCACGCGCTCGACTATGCCAGCGTCAGGCCGGGGCTGACCGGCTTGTGGCAGGTCACCCGGGACGAGACGACGAGCTATCGCCGCCGGGTGGCGACCGATGTTTTCTATGTCAGGAATCGCGGAATCGGCTTCGACTGCCGCATTCTTCTGGCGACGATTCCTGCGGTTCTGGGTGGGAACGGATGATGGCGATGCGCAGAGGGGCGGGCGACTACAGGACGAGGTACAGGAGCGCCCATGCCGACAGGGCAAGCGGCAGGGCGATCAGTGCGCCGCGGGCAAAAGAACCGCCGCGTTCTGATTCGCTTACTTCCACTTCAAAGGCGCCCAAGGGCTCTTCCATCGCAAAACGACCATCCAATCCGGATTGCACACTACTACTTTCGAACAGTCCGACAGACAAGGGCGCAACCCTAATGGTCAACAGGCCGACGACCCGTATGGTTCCCGATTCGCGCGCCGGTGCGGCGTTGGGAGGCGCAGGTATGCTGGTGCAGGACCTGATCCTGGTCGGGCGCTGGGTGCTTGGCGAACCGAAACGGGTGAAGAAGGGTGCCCGGTCACTCCGAATTGCGCGCGTGCAGGCACAGCGTCTGCGCAAGCGTCGGCGGCACTACCTGCGTTGGGGAGTGGCCCTGGCTGCGCTGACGCTGGCGCGTCCGGCCTATGCCCAGCAGCCCGGTGTCGTGACGCCGTTCGACCTGTTCGACCCGGAGTCCGGGGACGGCGTCAAGCTCGGCGAGAAGCTGCATCTCTACCCCCGCCTGGAGGTCGACGGCACCTTCGACAGCAACATCTACAACACCGAGAACAACGAGATCGACGATTTCGTCCTTTCGGTTCGTCCACGTTTCCTTCTCAAGCCTGACCTGGGGCGTCACAGCCTGCAGGTTTATGGAGGAGCCGAGTTCCAGCGCCACGCCGATGTCACATCCGAAGACAGCGACCAGTACGATATCGGCGGGCGGGCCGTGCTCGATTTCGCTTCGCGCACCGAACTGGCGATAGACGGCGGCTATCGCCACGGGATCGAACAGCGCGGTACGGCTGGGGATCAGTTCCTGACCGATCGCCCGGTCGAATACGATCGGGTCGAATTCGGAGCGCAGCTTCGTCGCACAGGCGGTTTCCTCGAGATGCTCGGCGAAGTCCGTCTTGCCGAGATTGACTTTGAGGACGCAACCCAGGGCGGCGTGCCTGTCGACCTGTCGGGTCGCGACGTATCGGTACAGCGGGCGCGTATCCGCGGTAGTGCTCCGAGCAGCGACCACACACGCATCTTCCTGGAAGTGTCGGGCAACCGCGTGCGCTACGAGCGGGACGATCCGATCTCGCGTGATTCCGATGGTTTCGCGGTTATCGCGGGGATGCGGTTGCTGCTCACCGATCTCATCCAGCTCGAGGCAGGTGGCGGCTACATCCACCAGGAATTCGACAACCCCGCGATCGAGAATGTCAGCGACATCAATTACCACCTGCGTATCGACTGGACACCGAAGCCGGATGTCGAAGTCACCGCTCTTGCGCAAAGGGTCGTCGAACCCAGCCCCCGAACCGACGTTCCCGCCATTGTCGCGACCGATTTCCGGCTGGAAGCGACCAAGGTCTTCGGCGACCGCCTGCTTGCCACGGCAGAAGTTGGTGCACGGCGTGAAGAGTACCAGGGCATCAACCGCTCCGACCTCAGGCTCCATGCGGGGCTCAGCGCGCATTATCGCCTGACCAACAATGTCGGCGTGATCGGTCGCGTCGGCTGGCGCCAGCAGGACGGCGGTGACTTCGGCCGAGACTACAGCGGCGTGTCGGCGACCGTCGGCGTCCGCATCCGAATGTAATCGTCAATCCAAACCTCAAGCCGGGTGAACCGGTCAGCGCAATCGAGACTTGGCCATGAATGAATCGCGACAGCTAGTACCGGAATCAGCCAGCAGGCTGCCCATGCGCCAGGGTTCGGCGCTGGTTGAGCGCAGCGACAAGCTCGACCTCGGCGAGACGATGACCTTTTTCCGCCGCCAGCGGACCACCATTGCCGCGGTGACCGCCCTTTGCGTGGTGGCGGTAGGACTTTATTCGGTGCTCGCGCCCAAGGAGTACCTCGCCAAGGCGACGGTCATGCTCACCAACGACGAGCAGCAGGCACTTCGAGCAGGCGGATCGGTCGAGACGCAGAAGGTTCTGAGCAGCGAGCTGGTGGACACCCAGGTCGAGATCATCACTTCGCGTTCGATGGCCGAACAGGTCGCGGGTTCGCTGGGGCTGGATCGCGGGCTGAACGAATTCGAACTGCGCGGTGTCATTGACGAGATGCAGAGCGATGTTTCGGCGGAGCGTACAGGCAAGAGCTATGCGCTCGCCATCGGCTATTCCGCTTCGGAGCCGGAAGCTGCGGCGCAGATCGCCAACGAGTTTGCGCGGCAGTTCGCCAATTGGGAACTCAACAGCGACAAGGTCCGCAATGTCGAGGCCCGTAACGTCGTCCGCCAGCGGCTCGGCGAATTGCGCGGGCAGGCGCAGGCCGACACGCAGGCGCTCCAGCAATACCGGATTTCGAACAATCTCCTCAGCACGTCGGGTGCTTCGCTGACCGAGCAGGAGATTTCCAACTACAACCAGGAAGTCGCCCGGGCCCGCGCCGAAGCTGCCGAGGATGAAGCGCGCCTCGCAACCGCGCTTGCCCAGTTGCGTTCCGGCTCTTCGGGTGATGACGTGGGCGAGGCGCTCGGATCCTCGGTCGTCTCGCAGCTGCGTGTCCAAGAAGCGCAGGCGGCGAGCGAGGTGGCCAACCTTTCGTCCAAGTACGGCCCCAATCACCCGCTGCTGATCCAGGCGCAGAGCCGCCTCACCGAAGTGCGGGGCCAGATCCAGAACGAAATCGGTCGCGTGATCTCCAACCTGCGGGCCAAGCGCGAAGTGTCGGCACAGCGCCTCGCCTCGCTTAACGGCAGCCTGTCGGGCGCCCGTGCGCAGCTGTCGCAGAACAACGCGGCCATGGTGGGGCTGAGTGATCTCGAACGTGCGGCAGAAGCTTCGCAGGGCATCTACGAGACCTATCTCAACCGGTACAAGGAACTGCTGGCTGCGGAGGGAAGCGAGAAGCCCAATGCCCGCATCCTGACCATGGCCGAAGTGCCGATGCTGCCGGAAAAGCCGAACATTCCCCTCAACATGGCGCTGGCGCTGGTCATCGGACTCGGCCTTGGCGTGATCGCTGCCTTCGTGCGGGAAGCGATGTTCCACGGTGTTTCGACTCCTGAAGAGGTCGAAGACGCGACGGGCGAGCATTTCCTCGCATCGATCCCGCTGCTCCAGTCGGTCGAACCGCGCATCCGCCATGCGATTACCGCGGTACAGGATGCGCCCAATTCGGCCTTCGCCGAGAGTTTCCGCGCGCTCGACACCGCCATCGGCCAGATTACGCATGACGGTCATCAGGCAATCGCGATCACCTCCTCCCTGCCGGACGAAGGCAAGACGGTGATTTCCTGCTGCCTGTCGTACGTCCTTGCGCAGAGCGGCAAGCGGGTGATGCTGATCGATTGCGACTTGCGGCGGGCAGGCATCAGCAGGCTGCTCGACATGCGCCGCTACGAAAACGGCCTTGTCGAATACCTCGAGGGCAAGGCCACGATCGACATGGCAGAAATGGTCGGTGACCGGTCTTTCTGCGTGTTGCCGTTACGGCCGAGCGAGGAGCACCCCGAGCACCTTCTGACCGGCGAACCGTTCAAGCGACTGCTGGCGGAATTGCGCGGGACGTTTGACCACATCATCCTCGACCTGCCGCCGGTGCTGCCGATCGCATCGGCACCGATCATAGCCAGTCGCGCCGATGCGACGGTGATGGCGGTGCACTGGCGCAAGACTTCGCGCCATGCGCTGCGCACGGCACTCAAGCGCCTGCCCGCCGACCAGGTGAACCTCGTGGGCATGGCATTGAACCAGGTCGACATGCGGCGTCGCGCGTACTTCGACCACAGCGATCCGTCGTTCTACTACAAGCAGTACCGCGAATACTACGCATGACGGGCAGCACGCCTTCCCGGGTCGCAGCCTACCACCCCGCGCCGAGCCGCTTCTCGGCGCCGCGGGTGGCGATCGTGCACTACTGGCTCGTCTCGATGCGTGGGGGCGAGCGCGTCGTCGAACGCATGCTGGGTCTCTATCCCGGCGCCGACATCTTCACCCATGTCTACGATCCGGCGCGCATGTCCGACACGATCAGGCAGGCCAGAATCGCCACGAGTTACATTGATCGCCTGCCCGGCTCCAAGCGGTTCTACCAGTACTACCTGCCCTTCATGCCAACCGCGCTCGAGCAGCTCGACCTTTCGGGATACGACCTCGTCATCAGCAGTGAATCCGGTCCGGCAAAGGGCGTCATCACCGATCCTGGCAGCCTCCACGTCTGTTATTGCCACTCGCCGATGCGCTACCTGTGGGACCACTACCACCAGTACCGCAGGGCGGCGAACCCGCTGGCCCGCGCGGCGATGCCGCTGGTGTACAACTGGCTTCGCCAATGGGATGTCAACTCGAGCGCGCGGGTCGACCGTTTCGCGGCCAATTCCGGCTTCGTGCGCAACCGCATCCGCAAGGTCTGGCGGCGCGAGGCTGATGTCATCCACCCTCCGGTCGAAACTTCGCTGTTCACCCCCTCGCTCGAGGTGGATGACGAATACCTCTGGGTGGGCGCGATGGTGCCTTACAAGCGCCCCGACCTCGCAGTCGACGCGTTCAATGCGAATGGCCGCAAGCTGCTGATGGTCGGCCAGGGCAGCATGCTGAAATCTCTCAAGGCGCGAGCAAGGCCGAACATCCGCTTCGTCGAGCGGTTGGGGTTCAACGAGCTGCGCCGCGCCTACTCCCGGGCGCGGGCCTTTATCATGACCGCCGAGGAAGATTTCGGAATCGCTCCTGTCGAGGCGATGGCCTCGGGCCGCCCCGTGGTGGCCTTTGCAGGAGGAGGGGCCCTCGAAACCGTCATCGCCGACAGAACCGGGGTGTTCTTCGGAGAACAGGAAGTCCATTCGCTGGTCGACGCAGTCGAACAACTGGAGTCCTTCCTCCCGCACTTCGACCCCAACCATGCGATCGAGCGCGCCGAACACTTCGCGCCCGAAGTGTTCGACGAGCGGATGAAGCGCTTCATCGACGAGGGCAGCGAGGGGATTCGCCAATGGAACTGACGATCATCGGCTTTGCGATGATTGTCGCCGGCGGGTGGATCGTGCTGGCGGGGGGGCTGCGGCACGCGCTTGGCTTCTTGATGTTTTCCGCGCTCTTCAACGGCTCTTCGGCCGTTGATTTGCCCGCGCTCGGCGGTTCGTCGATCCCGCCGGTGCAGTTCGCACTGCTGTTCGTCTATCTACGCCTGCTCCTGCCTGGTGGGGGAACGCTGCCCGACCTGCCTCGCGCTATGCGCGCCAATCGCTGGTTTGCCGCCTTCGCTCTCTATGGCGTCGCCTCGGCCTTCATCCTGCCACGCATGTTCGCCGGCCTGATCGACGTAGCTCCGATGCGCGCCCTGATGACCGGCGACCTTTTCGCGACGGTTCCGCTCGAACCGACTTCGCAGAATCTCACGGCGGCGAGCTACTTCATCGGCGCCCTCCTCATCGTGATCGCCGTCTGGTCGATGATGCGCCGTCAGGGCATGGCCGGAACGATGGTTGCGATTCTGGTCGCCATGGCGTGGTTTCATGCCGTGACAGGGGTAGTCGCAACGGTGCTGCGCGACACGCCGGGAGATGCGGTCTTCGATTTCTTTCGCAATTCAAACTACGCCCAGATGGATGACGCGGTGGGCGGCTTCGCGCGTATCCGCGGCGTCCTGCCCGAAGCTTCCACCTATGCCAGTGTCGGATTCGCGCTCTTCGTCGCCAATGCCGAGCTCTGGTACCGCTCTGTCCGCTCGCGCCGGACGGGGGCGGCGGCTCTTGTCATGGGATTGGTGCTGTTCTTCAGCACGTCGTCGACCGCCTATCTTGCGCTCGCATTCTATGGCCTCGTTTTCGCGGCGAGGACACTCGCATTGCCTCAAGTGGCGGACTTCCGCAAAGCCCGCATCGCCTTGGCTGCCCTGTTCGCAGCGATGTTCTTCGGTGCCATCCTGCTGCTCGTTTCACCCGATCTGATCCGCTCGCTGATCGACGTGGTCAAGCGCATGACGGTCGAGAAGTCTGCCAGTGATTCAAGCCTGCAACGCGTCTTCTGGGCGATGCAGGGCTGGGAAGCTTTCAAGTTCTCCTGGGGCATCGGTATCGGTGCCGGCAGCTTCCGCTCGTCCAGCCTGCTGTACGCCATAATGGGGTCGATGGGTGTCATCGGCGTGGTGACGTTCGCGATGTACCTCGCTGGCCTGATCCAGCCCGGACGCCGCTCGAGCTGGGTGGCGACCGACGATGAACTCGACACGGTAGGCGGCGCGCTTGGTGTGGCGGCGGTGCTCAGCATCGTACCCGCCATGGTCAATTCGCCTTCGCCGGTCCCCGGCGTGATGTTTGCCTTCCTCGCTGCCGGGTCACTCGCCGTGAGGCCGCGCATGGTCGAGTTTCGGCGCGCCCACCGTCGCCCAGCCGGCCAGCATGAGAGGCTGGCGGAAGAGATGCTCGACGAATTGCGCCAGGAAGGGCTGGCAAGGCCATGACATATCATTCGGCCATGGACCGGGCGACTGTGGGGGCCGGAGCGGCGACGAGGCGCCGACTGGTGGAAGGTGCGCTGCGCCTGCCCTTCCGGACAGAGATAGTGCGATCGCGCTCACGCTTCTCCGAATTGGCTCCCGATTGGGATGCGTTGGCCTCTCTGCACGAGACCCCGCTGGCGCTTCACGGCTGGTACGAGGCAGCGCTCGAAGCACAAAGCGATAGCAATCCGGATCTCTGCATTCCGCTGATCTGGCGCGGGAACCGGCTGGTTGCGGCAGCTCCGCTGATGCATTCGCTGGAGGCAGGTCCTTGCCGTCTCGTCCCCATCGATGCGTTCACGGGAGAACCCGACCGCATCATTTACTGCGACGCGGATGCGCTGCTCGCACTTGCAGACGCTTGTGCCGAGCTTGGCGAACCGCTGCTATTCCGTCGGTTCGCCGCGCCGCAAGCCGATGCGATCGGGTTCGCCAAGCGCCTTCGCCGTCATGCCCCCGGCATGTTCCGCGAGCTCCACCGCGCCTCCTTCGTCGCCATGCCGGATGATTTCGATGCCTTCGAAGCGAGCATGTCCAAGAGCCGCCGAAAAACGATCCGTCGCAAGCAAAAGCTGATGGATGAAGCGGGCGGATGCGAACTTTCGGTCTTCTGCCCGGCGGAAGAGGAAGTCGCCCCCCTGCTCGAACGCTTCGCGCGGATCGAGGACGCAAGCTGGAAGGGCAGGGCGGGTACCTCGTTGCTTGGCGATCCGCTGATGGCCAAATTCGTGCTGCAGGTAGCCCGGACCTTCGCGCGTACCGGCGATACCTTCGTGACCATACTGAAGATAGGCGAAGAGGATGCGGCGGGCCGGGTAGTCCTCCAGCACGGAAAGAGCTGGTGCGGCATAAAGGTCGGGTTCGACGAACAGTTCGCCCGCTTCGCACCCGGCATTATCCAGATGCACGAGACTTTGCGCCACGCTCACGAGCGGGGGATCCGCAACTATCGCTTCCTCGGGGTGAGCGAGGATTGGCAAAACTACTGGCCGCACGAACGCCGAAGCGATTACCGACTGGCGGCCTACCCTGTCTCCTTCGCCAGCTGCCGGGCATTGCTCGACGATGCGAAGACGGCAGTCGGCTCGCTATTGCGGCGCTTCTGAAGCCTTCTTCCGGCAGGCTTCGGGATCGTTCGAAGGCTTGTACACCCTCACATAGTCGACCTCGAGAACCGATGGGTCGGGTGTTTCGTCGATGGGATAACCGGACCCGAGCGCGAGGTTCACCAGCGGATAGAGCGGCGTATCGATCTCTTCCGGGGTCACCTGCCTCCACACCTCGACCCCATCGAGAAAGTAGGTGATGTTGCCCGCATCGACACGCACGCCATAGCGGTGGAAGTCGCTGGTCAGCGAACCCTCGGGCACACGGATGGTGCTGCCGTCGTGGGTCGAAACCCGCTCGTCATCGTCGGCGTACCAGACATGGGTCGTGGCGAAATAGCGGTCGGTCATGTGGCCGTAGTATTCGATCACGTCGATCTCGACCTTTGGAAGTTTGGAGGCTGGCTGGAGGCTCATCAGCCAGAAGGCCGGCCATGTGCCGGGGCCCGGCGGGAGCTTCATCCGCGCTTCGAAATAGCCGTACTGCACGCCCCAGCCGCGGCCCTTGGGGTCGGCTGCAGCGAGCAGGCCCGAACGCCATTTGCCGGTTTCGTCCTTGAAGGCGGTGATCGACAGGATGCCGTCCTTGACCCGGAACGGCCAGGAGGGCCGTGGATCTGAGAACATCGCATCGCCGAAATCACCGTTCCACGGCGTGTGCGCGGTCCAGCGTTCGCCGTTCTCGATGAACTTGGGTGCGACTGATAGGGTGTCGAACTCGTCTCCGAAGGCAAGAGTATAGGCGCAGAGATCGAGATGCTCGGGCGGGATGGCCTCACTGGCGGAACAACCGAAGCAAAGCGCAGCCGACAGCAGCAGGAGATGGTTTGCCGGGGTCCTCATGCTCCGGCCAGTCGCTGGAGTCCTCCGCATCCCGGCATGCGTGCGGCGAGGCGGACCATTTCGAGGAACGCGCCTTCGCCACGACCCGACTGAAGCCAGATCGCCCAATGCGAAACGGCATAGGCAAGGGCACCGAGCGGCGCGAGGACGAGCAACTGGACCAGGCTCCCCTCGAGCCCGGTTATCGACCAGGCCCCAAGTACCGCGATAGCCATCACTCCGAGGCTGGCGATGGTCGGCATGTGCACCCGCAGCTGTTCACCCAGCGGCACCCCCAGGAGCCTGCGCACGACCATCATGCTGATGAGCGCGTTGACGAGACTGCTTGTCGCTCGACCTGCTGCGGCACCTACCAGCCCACCGGCGATGAAGCCGAGGAGGATCAGCGGAATGCGGGCGAACAGTGCCGCGAGCTGGCGCAGGAAGAGGTACTTCGTCTCGCCCATCGCCATGCCCAATGGGCGGACGGCGGTGATGAAGGTGTCGAAGGCATAGGTAAGGCACAGCAGCTGAACGATCGGCGCGGTCACCAGCCACTTTTCGCCGAGCAGGACCGCGACGGCCGGGACTGCGAGCAGCGACAGGCCGATCGCGGCGGGTGAAGTCAGCATGGCGACCCCGGTCTGCGCCTCCATGTAAGCCTTTCGCAGGCGCTCCCTGTCCTCACCCAGCGAGGAGAAGCCGGGGAACAGCGCATTGCGCAGCGGCAGCGACAATTCGCGCGAAGGGATAACCGCGAGGTTGTCCGCCATCGCGTAGAAACCGAGTTGTGCCTTGGTTGCATAAAGCCCGATGGCGAGCTGGTCGAAGCGCCAGTTCACCGTCTCGCAGAGCTGGTTGAGGAACATCCAGCCTGAGAAATCCCATACCTCGCGCGCGCGCCTGAGCGTGAGAGCAGGGAAATAGGGGATGAGAAAATAGCTCGCGAGAGCGGCGAGAATGATGCCGACCGCATTGCCGACGACGATGGCCCAGAAATTGCCCCAGACGAAGGCCAGAACGATGGCGAGCAGCAGGCCGCAGGCCTTTTGCGCGACCTGGAAGATGACCAGCGGGCCGAACCGCATATCGCGCGTGGCGAGCGTCAGCATGGGGTTGAAGAAGTCGGTGAAGGCGCCCGAAAGACCGGCCACCAGCAGCACGGCGAAAAATCGCTCGTCGCCATAGGCCAGCGCCAGCGGCCAGGCGGCAAGGGCGACGCCGCCATAGACCAGCACCGCGCGAATGGCGGACATGGTCCATACCGTGTCGACGAGGACCCGGTCGGGATTGCGATTCTGGACGAGCGCCGGTTGCAACGACGCTTCGGTCAGCGAAGCGGCGACGGTCACAACCGCCGTCGCGATAGCCACGATGCCGAAATCCTCGGGTGTCAGCAATCGCGCGAGGACGAGGATGCCGAGCGCGTTCAGCACGCTCGCCACGATCCTTGCCGAACCGAGCGAGAGCGCCCCGCGGATTACTCCAAGGCGCAGGCTCATGCGCTCAGAGCGCCTCGATCCGCTCGGGATCGATCCGGCCGCGCAGCACGTCGCGCGCGGCGATGAAATTGCCCGCCAGCCTGCCGCGACGGTCGATGTCCTTTTCCGGCCACAGGCTGCGCACCGCGTTGGCGGTGATGTTGCGCATCATCAGCGTGCGGCCGGTGCTGCCGCGAATGGTCCCCTTGCGCAGGAGGTAGGCGATATTCGCAACCTGAGAGTAGCCGAGGCGCAGGCCCGACGTCTTGCCGCTGCGCGAACCCATGTGGATGCCCGTCAATTCGCTGGTCTTCACCAGCGTACCGCGCCAACCGAGCTGGTAGGTGAAGTCAACGTCTTCCTGCCAGCCGTAGAGAGGCAGGCGCTCGTCGAACTTCAGCCCTTCGGCCGCAGACAGGCGAATGGCCATGTTGCAGCCATAGAGCGACTGGCATTCTGCCAGCCGAGAGGGCGGACGCTCGCCCAGCACGTCGAGCCGGTGAACCGCCTCCTCGAACCCGATGGGCGATGTATGCGCGCCGTCGGCCACGAGGACTCCGGTCGCCCCGACGACTTCGGGGCGGTAGCGGAACAACGTTTCGATGCGGCGGAGGAAGTCGCGGGCAGGGACGAAATCATCGTCGATGAAGACCACTACGTCGCTGCTGTTGCCGATGTGCCGCAGAGCGGTGTTCCGCTGTTTGCACAGGCCACGATCGGACAGGAGAATGTCGACCGCGTCGTCCTCACCCTCGAGCCCAGCGATGTCCTCGCGGCTGGCACCGACCACGACGATGCCGTCGGCCCTGCGTTCCTGCAATGACAGGTGATCGACCACCTGGCGCACGATGGCTGGCCGGCCCGTGGTGGCGATGGCTACATGGATGCGCATTGTCCCTCCGCGTCTCGATAATGGCGCAAGGGTAAAATACCCCACCCGGCGCGGACGAAGAAGGGTGGCAAAGGGTTCAATCCCTATGGGTTAGCGGGTGCGACTCCGAAGGGCCCAGGGAATGTTCGCCATGAGATTCGGCGTTCAATGCGGAGCAGTCTTGTCCTCCATCTTGTCAGCCAGGGATCTCAGCAGATCGGGCAATTCCTCTTCCATGCCGAACATGGCGTAGAGGTTCACCGTGGCACCAAGCATCGCCAGTCCGATGGTGGAACTGGGGACTCCGGAGCGCACGAAACGCCCGTATCCCGCGACGAAACTCTGCGCGACTTCCTCGAAATCGCGGATCAGGAAAGTATCCTCGTTCTTGAGCAATTCCTGCAGCTCCTCCAACAGGAATGGTACCCTGCCTTTTCGACCATCCGTCATGGTGCAAGCAGTCCTATCCATCGACCCTAACCCAACCAGGATCGAGGTGTTCGAACCGGTTAGGCCCTCGATATTCCGCCGCACGGAGATTGACAGTGCCCTAGCCCCCCGTTCCCGTGATTTGCGCAACAGGAGAGTGTCGATTGACCACTTTGGTATAGATGGTGCGGCCACGCACTTCTCATTAATGGGGCGCGTTACGGGTCAGCCCGTAATAGCTTCGAGGTGTCTGGCCGAAGCGGCCCTGGTATCGTTCACAAGGCAGGCCGACTGACTTGTGAGATGGTCGGCAAGGCGCAGCGCGACGGCAAGGTACATCCAGGTCGGATTGGCATGCCCGCCGGTCGGGAATACCGATCCGCCGGCCGCAAAGAGATTGGCCGCCCCATGTACCCGGCAGTCGGTGTCGACCACACCCTCGCTTGGGGTAGACGCCATCCGCGTCGTACCCATGCTGTGCGCGCAATCGATGATCGACGGGGTCGCGTTTACGTCGTCGATCCACGGTTCGAAGTCGGGAACGGGCCAATCGTTGGCTGCGAAACTTTCCGCCACCGAACTCGCCATGACCCGCAATGTCCGGTGTTCTTCTTCGCCCGTCCGCCAGGTTGCGCAAGGCAAGGGTTGGCCAAGGGCATCGAGACGATCCGACAGGTCGATGCGATTTTCGCGGCGCGGCGCGGTTTCTACGATCGCTTCGAGCGACAATCCCGACAGCTTGTGGGGCAGGCCGCCGGTCTGGAATTCGTCGGCAACCGCATTGGGCAGGATCCGGATAGCTGCCTCGATGACCGCGCGACGGATCGCTTCAGGCATGTGAGGGGATGCCAGCGCCTTCACGGCCGCACCGCGCAGGACAAGCCCACTGCCGCGAAGGACGGTCGCGAAGTCTGATCCGACCGCCGCGCTGCGCCGCCTCAGCAAGCGCTCGAGCGCAGGCCACGGGTCGTCTGGCGCACGTTGCTGGGCGAACCAGACGGCGCCGTTGAGGATGCGTTGGCGGCGCTGGGTGGCAGGATCGAGCGCCAGTCCGTGCTGGAACATGTGCGAGCGGCCACCATATGCCAGCGACTGGAACCCGAACAGGCGCGACATCCGTGCCGCATCCTCGCGGCCGATAAGCCCGAGCCGGGTCCCTGCGTGATCGACGAGATATCGGCCCACATTGTCGTAACGGTTCAATGCCGCACCTGCTCGACCGCACGGAGAGGCCAGCATCAGTCGGGCATTCTCTATGGCACTGGCGGCAAGGACGACACGGCGTGGACGCACCGTAATCCTGGCCCCGGTCAGGCTGGCGACATGCAGGTCGCTCACTTCGCCGCTCGCCTCGTTGAAGCCGATTTCGGTTACTGTAGCATCGAGCAGGCACTGTGCACCCTCACCTATGCCCGGTGCCAGGTCCCGACCGAAGCGCATGAGGTCGAGCCGGTCGACGCGTGAACCGGCGAACTGCCAGTAGAAAGAGCGCAGGCCGGCCGCCTCCACAGCAGGTACGGGCAGGTCGGGGCTCAACCCGAGCATCTCGCCAGCCTGGGCAATGTAGGGTGCCAGTTCCTGGAGCTTAATCGGCCATCCCGAGCTTGCTACCCAGTCGCGCGGCTCGAAGTCGATTGGATCGAAGGAGGCAGATTTGCCTGCCCACGCCTGCGTCGAGCCGCCAAGGCCGCGGCATCGCACGCCATAGGCCTGCCGCTGCGGGTCCCACAGCTTCGCCTGCGGACCGTGAAATTCCGCGCGCGCGTCGGCGCTGTCCATTGCTGCCGCAAAGATCTCGTTAAGCGCTTCGTGCGCCGGATCCTGCTGCTCGAGCCCGCTTTCCAGCAGCAACACCTCGATCCCGGCACGCTCGCAACGCTCGGCAATGGCAAGCCCGACCGGTCCTGCGCCGACGATGGCGAGATCGGTGGCGATGACCGCGCCATTGTCCGCCAAGTCGATCCTGCGGGTTTTCACGCGCCTGGGATCCCGGTCAGCGTCCCTGGACGCGCTCGATGAGGCGGTAAGCCGCGCTATCGGGCGCGCCGGGCGTCCAGAGGGTCTTCGCGAGGATGCGCGCCAGAACTGGCGACCACCCGGGCGAGATGGTGATCTTGCAGCTGCGCCGCATGATATCGAGCGTGCGCGCGCAGGTGTTCTCGTCGTAGTGGACCGGGCGTTTCGACCATGCCCAGGGGTTCATCGCCGGATGGGCCGTGCGATGGTTCAGGATCGGGTCCCAGTTCGTATAGACGTGCTTCGAATTGTCGTAGATCCGGTGGACCGCCGGCCGCTTGGCGAATTCCGATGCCTCTTCCGCAGTGTCGAAGATGACCGTCAGGCCGGCGGCACTGTCGGGATCGTTGTGCGGCGAGATGCGCGGCCCGTTCCGCTCTCGCAGGATGTCCGCCACGATCTTGCGGTTGCGCGTCATTGCGGCGACGGCAGCGGGAAGCCGGGACAGCTGCACGTCGAGCATCGCGCCCTGCACTTCGGTCATACGCGAGTGGGAAGCGAGGAAAGCCGGCTCGTTGCCTGCCTCGTATCCGTCGCGCGCCCAGATCCCGAGGTCGTGGAAGTTCATCAGGCGCGAGAACAGGTTGGGGTCGTTGGTGACCACTGCGCCGCCTTCGCCAATGGTCATGTTCTTGTAGTGGTTGAAGCTGAAAGCTCCGATCGCGCCGAAGCTGCCGAGCTTGCGGCCCTTGTATTCGATGCCGACGGCCTGGCAGGCGTCTTCGACAACAACAAGGTTGTGGCGGCGCGCGATGTCCATGATCGCGTCCATATTGCACGGCGCATTGACCATGTGGACCGGCAGGATCGCACGGGTCTGCGGAGTGATCTTGCGCTCGATGTCGGCGGGGTCGATCGTCAGCGTCTCGTCGATGTCGACGAGGATCGGGACCGCCCCCGCCAACGCCGGTGCCGCCGCACTTGCGATCCAAGTATAGGCCGGAACCAGCACCTCGTCCCCAGGCCCCACGCCGATGGCAGTCATCGCCGCATGCAGCGCCACTGTCCCGCTGGTCAGGGCCAGCGCGTGTTCGCTGCCGATGTATGAAGCAAAGTGCTTTTCGAAGCCGACGGTCAGCTGGCGCGGCCCTTCGTTGCGCAGCAGATTCCCGCCCCGCAATGCCTTGCCCGCGGCGACCCATTCCCTCCAACCTGGCTTGCTCATCCTGTCATCCGTTCTGCGGCCGCCCGAAACGCAGCCTCGATGTCTGAAATCATAGGGATACCGGTGGAGCGCTGCGCCGTGGCAGAAGGACATTCACCGGATTGGACGCACCTACCCTTACGAATAGCGGGCCAGCCGCTCCACCTACTCGCAAGGATAGGGTGCGCCCCGCCAAAGGGGTCAGCGCTTCCCTTCGGCCAGAAAGCTGCGTGCAGCCTTCTCGAGCAGGCCGATGTCGCGCGGAACCTCGCCCAGAAGGCAGGGGCTGCCGGCAGGATCGCGCCTGGCTATCACGAGGACATATTCATCGCCCTCGCCGTCGAGGAGTTCGAGGCCGTGCGCCTCGACCTTGGCAAGCTTGCGGGCAATGGACTGCCGGGGAACCGTTCGCTCAGCCGGAGCCTCCGCCCCCTCCTCGGCATTCTTGAGCAGCCGCTCCAAGGCAACGATGTGACGGATGCCGCCAGGCGTATCGGCAATGTACTGGGGCACGCTGCCGGGCTTGAGCGCTTCGCGCTGGCAATAGGAGATGACCGCGGCAATTTCGCTCAGGCGGGTCTTGTCGTAGTCCTTGCCGAAGACGAGCTTGGCGAGGGCGACCAGGCGGGCGCGGTCGGAAATCTCGATACCTGCATCTTCGACATGCCGCAGGTATTCGACCGGGAAACGGCGCGCGATAAGCGAGAAATCATAGGCCTTCCCAATCGCTTCGTAGAGTGCTGCGCGGGTACGTGCCTCGACGAAGTGATAGACGAGCGCCTGTTTCCGTGCGCCGTGAAGCGCGGTCTCGAGCGGAGTCTGCGCCTTTTCGACGGGTTCGGGCGGGGCGATATCGCGCGTCCGTTCGACTGGTTCGCTTTGCACGGCAGACCAGGCGAGACGCGGCGACTTGATGAACCCGTCATCCTCGGGCGGCTCGGAAGACGCGCGAATGGCACCCGGATCAGACCGCAGCCTGGGCTTGACGTCGATCTTGCGAACCGGCGGGTCGGGTGGAAGTTCGTCATGCAGCAGGAGCACGCCCGGCTGACTTTCGATAGCTTCCTCGCCGCCGATTTCACCTACGGTAATCAGTTCGTTGTCGAGCGTCAGGATTTCATCGCCGAAGTTGCGCGTTGCCATGCCCATCCGTCCTTTCGTCGGCCACGTCCTGCGTCCCGGTGCAGATCACGGCTTCCTTCCAGTTTCCACCGCACGAGGGCGCGGAAGCAATTGGTCATGGGGCGTAACCCCAATGACGGGTGCAAGGTGCACGAAGGGGGGAATGGCGATTTCAGGCTAATACGAATGCCAAGCTGCGGCTCAGGGGCGCTCTGGGTAGTCTCGTGATCATGATACGGGCAGCATATCGGAGGGATCACGCTTGAACGCGAAGCTGGAAGCATTCGCGGCGCTGCCGCCGTTCCTTTTTACCTGGACGACGTTTTTCGCGGCGGGGACGATCTTCTTCCTGCTGCGATTCCGCCGTCGACTGGTGCAGTGGTCGGTACGCGATCTCTTCCAGACGCTATTCCCCTTCGATCCGCTGCGCTCGAAAAGCTTTCATGCCGATCTCAAGGTCTACGTGATCCGCAAGCTGACCGATTTCATCTTCCTCGCCCCGGGCACGGCAGTCTGGGCAATGGTGGCGACAGCGACTGCCGCTGCGCTTGGCACCTGGGCGATCCTGCCGACCGGGGCGGTGCCAGGGCTGTCCGGTATCCTCGTCGTGGCGGTGACGCTGACCTTGCTGGGAGAGTTCGTGGCATTTGGCTGGCACTATGCCGAACACAAGGTTCCCTTCATGTGGGAACTGCACAAGGTCCACCATGCAGCGGAAACGCTAAATCCCTTCACCAACCAGCGCGCACATTCGCTGGTCCTTGTCGGCAAGTATTCGCTCAAGGGGCTGGTCGGAGGCGTGCCATCCGGCCTGTTCATGCACTACTGGGGCTTCAGCCTGGTCGAGGTGCTGGCCATCGGCGCGCTGGCCAACCAGCTGCTCACGATCTCGACGCTGGACGCCCTTCGCCATTCGGAATTTCCCGTCGGCTTCGGTCCGCTCGATCGCCTCTTCATCAGCCCGCACATGCATCAGGTCCACCACAGCAGCCTCGAGGTGCACTGGGACCGCAATTTCGGCAGCAACCTGTCGATCTTCGACTGGATGTTCGGCACCGCCTATCGCCCACAAAAGGGCGAGGAGATCGTCTACGGCATCTATGGCCTCGATGAGCAGGAACTGGCCAAATACTACACGCTCAAGGGGACCTATATCGACCCTGTGGTGAAGAGCCTGCGCTGCATCAGGGACGCTGTCATCCCCCGGGCGAAACATCCCGAGGTACTGGCCGAACGGCTTCCCTGACCGCGTCGATCACGCTCGCGTCCTCGATCGTCTGCGGGACGATGATCTCCGCCCCGTTGACGATGTCGCGCAGCAGGTTGCGCAGGATCTTGCCCGAGCGCGTCTTCGGCAGGCCCTCGACGAAGTAGATCGAGCGCGGGCTGGCGATTGCGCCGATGTCCCCCCGGATCGCGGCGACGAGTTCGCGATGCACCGCCTCGAGGTCGCCGCACCCGGGCCGGGTGACGACGAAGCCGACCGCCATCTCGCCCTTGAGATCGTCGGCGGCACCGACCACGGCGCACTCCACGACCTCCGGGTGATTGGCGACAACCTCTTCCATCTGGCCGGTGGAGAGCCGGTGTCCCGCAACGTTGATGATGTCGTCGGTGCGGCCCATGATGTGGATGAAGCCGTCATCGTCGATCATCCCCGCGTCGCCGGTCGTGTAGTATCCCGGAAAGTCGGTGAAACCGGCGGCGTATCGCTCGGGATTGTTCCATAGCGAACGGAAGGCTCCGGGCGGCAGCGGCTGCTCGATCAGCAGATTGCCGACGGTACCGGCGGGGACGTCCGATCCCGCATCGTCCTTAACCCTGAAACGATAGCCAGGCACGGCGTGTCCCGCGCTACCCGCCCTGATCTCGGTCTGGCCGAGACCGAAACAGGTCGCGATCGCGGGCCAGCCGAGTTCGGTCTGCCACCAGTGATCGATCACCGGCTTGCCCAGTTTGCCGGCTATCCAGAGCAGGGTGTCGGGATCGGCCCGCTCGCCGGCGAGGAACAGCACTTCGAGCGAGGCGAGCGAAGCATCATCGATGAATGAGCCGTCGGGATCGGAACGGCGGATCGCCCTGATCGCGGTGGGTGCGGTGAACAGCACCTTCACCCGGTGTCGGTCGATGATCCGCCAGAAGGTGCCGGCATCGGGGGTGCCCACAGGCTTGCCTTCGAACAGCACGCTCGTGCATCCGGCCAGCAGCGGACCGTAGACTATGTAGCTGTGCCCGACGACCCAGCCGATGTCCGATGCCGCCCAGTATGTGTCGCCCGGACCCACGCCATAGATATTGGCCATCGACCACGTAAGCACCGTGGCGTGCCCGCCATTGTCGCGCACGACGCCCTTGGGCGTGCCCGTAGTCCCCGAGGTATAGAGGATATACAGCGGATCGCCGGATGCGACCGGGACGCAAGGTACAGGACCGGAAGTCTCGTAGGCCGCCGACCAGTCGAGATCGCGGCCTTCTTGCAAATCGGCCTGCAGCGGCTCGCGCTGGAGGATGATCGTGGCTGCCGGTTTGTGCCGGGCGATATCCAGCGCCGCGTCGAGCAGCGGCTTGTAGGCAATAGTCCGCCCCGGCTCGAACCCGCACGAGGCGCTGAGGACCAGCTTCGGCTGGCAATCGTCGATGCGCTTGGCAAGCTCGGGCGCGGCGAACCCGCCGAAGACGACCGAATGCACCGCGCCCAGTCGTGCGCAGGCGAGCATGGCGAAGGCCGCCTCGGGCACCATCGGCATGTAGATGATCACCCGGTCACCCCTGCTCACGCCTTGCGCCGCGATCATCCCCGCCGTCCGCGCGACCCGTTCCTGCAACTCGGCGAAGGTGAAGGTCCGGGCCTGGCCGGTGATCGGGCTTTCGTAGATCAGCGCGGTATCGTTGCCATGGCCCGCCATGACATGACGGTCGACGGCATTGTGGCAGGTGTTGATTTCTCCGTCGGGAAACCAGGTGTCGCTTTGCGGGTCATGCGCCACCCGCGGAATGCGCGACCATTCGAGCGCGGCGGCGGCATCGAGCCAGAACGCTGCCGGATCGTCATGCGCCTTCGCGGCGATTTCGGGAAATCCCATGTCCTCTCCTGCTCTTGCGCGGCATGGTACGCGCAGCCATGCTTGTCGCAAGCCCCATCCATCGGGACCCGTGCAATCACCCTTGCGATGATGCGCGGGCTTCGGAATAAACCGGGGCGGTCGACTATGGGACTAAGGTCGTAACGCGCGGCTGGGCCGGATTGGCTAGGTACGCGGGCGAAGGGTCGGGCAACGACCGACGAGGCAGGAGGGCCAGGAATGAGCAATACCGCGCACGACGACGATTGGGTCAAGCGGCCCGCTGATGCGTCCGACGGCACAACATGCACCGCCGCCGACTACGAGCGCATGTATGCTGAGAGCGTGGACGATGCGGACGGGTTCTGGGCCGAACAGGCTGCGCGGCTCGACTGGATCGAGAAACCGACCCGGATCGCCGGCTGGAGCTACGACCCGGTCGACATCAAGTGGTTCGAGGACGGCAAGCTCAACATCTGCCACAACGCCGTCGATCGCCACGTCGATGCGGGCAATGGCGACCGCGTCGCGCTGATCTTCGAACCGGACAGCCCCGACGGCGAGGGCCGGACGATCACCTATGCCGAGCTGAAGGCCGAAGTGGTCCGCATGGCGAACACGCTGAAGAAGCTCGGCGTGAAGAAGGGTGACCGCGTCACGATCTACATGCCGATGATCCCCGAAGGCGCTTTCGCCATGCTCGCCTGTGCGCGCATCGGCGCGATCCACTCGGTGATTTTCGGCGGCTTTTCGCCCGATGCCATCGCCGGGCGTGTAGAGGACTGCAGGAGCGACTGGATCGTCACCGCCGACCAGGGCCTGCGCGGCTCGAAGGTCGTCCCGCTCAAGGCCAATGTCGATGCGGCGCTCGAGAAGGCGTCGGCCAAGGCCGTGCTGGTCGTCCGCCATACCGGCGGCGATGTCGCCATGACCGAGGGACGCGACCACTGGTATCAGGAGCTGTCCGCCGATGTCGGGGAGGAATGCCCGTGCGAGCCGATGAATGCGGAAGACCCGCTGTTCATCCTCTACACCTCGGGATCGACCGGCAGCCCCAAGGGCGTGCTCCACACGACCGGCGGCTACTCGGTCTGGACCGAGACCACCTTCCGCTACGTCTTCGACTACCGTCCCGGCGAAATCTACTGGTGCACGGCCGACATCGGCTGGGTCACCGGACACAGCTACATCGTCTACGGCCCGCTGCAGAACGGTGCGACATCGCTGATGTTCGAAGGCGTGCCCAACTATCCCGACCACGACCGCTTCTGGGCGGTGTGCGAAAAGCACAAGGTCAACATCTTCTACACCGCCCCCACCGCCATCCGCGCGCTGATGCGCGAGGGCGAGGGGCATGTGGCGAAGCACGACCTGTCGTCGCTGCGGCTGCTCGGATCGGTTGGCGAGCCCATCAATCCCGAGGCTTGGCGCTGGTATCACGACCACGTCGGTGGCGGCAGGACGCCGGTCGTCGACACCTGGTGGCAGACCGAGACCGGCGGCATCATGATCACCACCCTGCCGGGCGCGCACGACATGAAGCCGGGCAGCGCGGGCCGTCCGTTCTTCGGCATCTGCCCGCAACTGGTCGACAATGATGGCCATGTGCTCGACGGCGCGACCGAGGGGAATTTGTGCATCACCCGCAGCTGGCCGGGCCAGGCGCGCACCGTCTACGGCGACCACGAGCGCTTCATCCAGACATACTTCAGCACCTATCCGGGCAAGTACTTCACCGGGGACGGATGCCGCCGTGATGCCGATGGCTATTACTGGATCACCGGCCGTGTCGACGACGTGATCAACGTATCCGGCCACCGCATGGGCACGGCCGAGGTCGAAAGCGCGCTGGTGCTCCACCCCAAGGTCAGCGAGGCCGCGGTGGTCGGCTACCCGCACGATATCAAGGGGCAGGGCATCTACTGCTACGTGACGCTCAACGCCGGCGAGGAATCGTCGGACGATTTTGCAGGAGAGCTGCGCCAGTGGGTGCGCAAGGAAATCGGGCCGATCGCCACGCCCGACCACCTGCACTTCACCCCCGGCCTGCCCAAGACGCGTTCGGGCAAGATCATGCGGCGGATCCTGAGGAAGATCGCGGAGAACGAGTTCGGCTCGCTCGGCGATACCTCGACGCTTGCCGATCCCACGATCGTCGATTCGCTGATCGAGGGCAGGCAGAACCGCTGACGCCGAGAGCCTGCAGCGGTTTCGGCCTCAGCCAGCCGGCAGGGGTACTAGCGCGGGTCCGGATGGCGGAGCGGGAGGGATTCGAACCCTCGATACGGGGTTACCGTATACACACTTTCCAGGCGTGCGCCTTCGACCACTCGGCCACCGCTCCGCATCCTCGACTGCTCTGCCGCTTCGACTGATCGAGCATGGCAGCGCCGCAAGGGAGCCGCGCCTCTAGCGGCGACCGGTGGGTTTCGCAAGCCGAAGCAGGCAGACCATATTTCCCTTTGCGAATTTGGTGATACAACCATGGCTGTGGCGGTGCTGCGCGGATATGCATTCCCTGCGAACACCGTCTCGAAGCCCCTTTCCGCCCCACAAAACGCGCGGGAAGGGGCTTTTGTTTGCGCGCGAGGCGTGACAGGTATCGCGGCATGAGGAAGCCCCTGATTTCGCTCGCCGCGCTGTGTGCGCTGACTGTTCCCGCCATTGCTCAGGACGAACCGCAGGGCGCTCCGTCGCCTAACGAGATTGTTGCCGGGGCCAAGGCCGAGGAGTGGATCGCGATCCCGGCGGAAGACCTGCTGGTCATGACGCTCGCCCCGGACGCTGCGGGCAAGGAGCGCAAGGTCGTCATCCAGTTGATGCCCGCGCCGTTCTCGCAAGGCTGGGTAGAGAACATCCGCACGCTCGCACGCGCCAAGTGGTACGACAACATCACCGTCAACCGCGTGCAGGACAATTACGTCGTCCAGTGGGGCGACCTCAACTACGACAACCCCGAGGCGAAAGGTGAACCCAAGCTGTTGCCTCCGGGACTGCCGACGGTTGATGAAAGCGATTATTCGGTCGATGGCAACGCGATCGGTCTGGCCGTGAAGCTTGCCGATACGCGGCGCGACCTGGCGCTGGAAACCGGTAGCGCCTTGGCGGGAACCGACACCACGACCGCCATCATCATCGCCAACGGGCTCATCGATTCCTACGCTCAGGCCGCCCTTTTCCATGCGGGCTGGCCCTTGGCGTCGAATGCGGGAAGTGCGGCCGAAGGAGAACCGGCAAAGGTCTGGCCCGTCCACTGTTACGGCATGGTAGGCGTGGGACGAAACCTGTCGCCCGACACCGGCTCGGGAGCCGAGCTCTACACGGTAATCGGACAGGCCCCGCGCCATCTCGACCGCAATATCGCGCTCGTCGGCCGGATTATCGAGGGGATGGAGCACCTCTCCTCGCTGCCGCGCGGACATGGCGACCTCGGATTCTACTCCGACGAGGAAGCTGACAAGCGCACCCCGATCCTGACCGTGCGCGTCGCCAGCGACCTGCCTGAAGCCGACCCGGCCTCAAGCAGCGAAGCGGTAGGCCAACAAACACGCCCGCACTTCGAATATCTCTCTACCGAAGGCGAGACCTTCGCCCGCTATGCCGATGCGCGCGCCAACCGGCGCGATCCGTTCTTCATTGTGCCTGCGGGCGGGGCGGACATCTGCAACATCCCGGTTCCGGTGCGCCGCGCCGCGAAGTGAGCGACGAGGTCGCCTTTGCCGCCGAGATCACGCGCTGGCAGGGCGAGAAGGCGGTCTACCACGTCATCACCATCGGCGGTGACGGGGCCGAGGCGATCACCATGCACGAACGCCTGCGCCGCCTCGAATTCGGGGCGCGGCGCGGGTTCGGTTCGGTCAAGGTGATGGCCGTGATCGGCGACACGCGATGGAAGACCTCGGTATTCCCGTCAAAGACCGGCGAATGGTGGCTGCTCGTGGGCAGGAAGGTCCTGAAAGCCGAAGACCTCGTCGCGGGTGATACGGCGAAAGTCGAACTGGAACTGCTCTGATGGCAGGCCAGCACCACAAGCGTCTGGCATGGGTAACGGCCGGCGGCCTGTCCCTGGCATTTGTGCTTGCCATCGGAGGAATAGTGATGCCCCCGGGAGAGACCCTGTGGCACCTCGTCGCTGCTCCGAAGGAAGATGGGAGCTGGCGTTTCGTTACCATCGACGGGGTCGACGTCGGTGCAGAGCGCTATTCGATCGGTATCCGCTGGGGCGAAGTCGTCGGGTATTACGACGGATGCAATTCCTGCGGCATCGGCGGTGATGATGAGCGGCGCGGCATCTATCACGCGCGCACCTGCACCCTAGCTGCCTGTGTGGAGCGGCCCCACGACCGGCTATTCCGAAGATTCCTTGTCCGGGATCTGGCGATGGAGCCGCAGGGGGATCGTCTCATCCTGTCGGTGGCCGGCCATCGGGCAGTGCTGGTCCGCCAGCCCCAGACCTAGACCCGCTGCATCAGTTCGATGCGGTTGCCGAAGGGGTCGGCGATGTCGCCGCGCAGGTAGCCGTCGAGCTTCTTGCCCGGCTTGAAGCCGATGCCGGCCAGTTCCAGCCTGGCCACCAGCGCGCGCAGGTCGCGCACCAGTAACGCCGGATGGGCGCGCCGTGCGGGCAGGAAACCGTCCTCGACCCCGCAGTGTATCGTGACCCCGTCGCCTTCGAACCAGCAGCCGCCGTTGACCGCGAGGTGCGCGGGCTTGGCGACTTCGGTCAGCCCCATGATCTCTTCCCAGAACAGCCGCGCATGGGTTTCGCCGCCATGCGGCATGGCAAGCTGGACGTGGTCGATACCGGTGAGGTGGCTCATACGCGCTCCGCCTGGGCGACCGAATCGCTGGCGCGCAATGCGCTGAGGATGCGGGTGAGGTGGGGAAGGTCCTGCACCTCGAGATCGACCTCGTAGGTGTGGAAGGGATGGTCGAGCTGGGTCTGTTCCAGCGTGGTCACGTTGGCATGGTTCTGCGCGAAGATGCCGGCCATTTCGGCGAGCGTGCCGGGGCGGTCGTAGAGCGTGACGCGCATGCGGCCCACGGCACCGCGCGACTGCTTGCCCCACGACAGGTCGAGCCAGTCGGTATCGATGCCGCTCGCCAGCTGATGGCAGTCGATCGCGTGGACCTCCACCCCTTCGCCCGGCTTGCGGATGCCGACGATGCGGTCGCCCGGGACCGGGTGGCAGCACTGGGCAAGCTGGAAGCCGACGCCGGCGGTCAGCCCGCGGATCGACAATGCCTTGCCGCTGCGGGTCCAGTCGGGCTCGTCCTCGAGCTCGGCGGTGCAGCCGGGAACCAGCGCCTCCATCACCGCGCGGTCGGTGATCTTGGCCGATCCGATGGCGTAGTAGAGATCTTCCTCCTCCTCCATCTCCAGCCGCTTGATCGCCTCGCGCGTGGCCTTGCGGCCGATCTTTGCCGGGACGCGCAGGGCGATCTCGTCGAACAGCTTCTTGCCGATCTCGGCCACTTCGGCGCGTTCCTTGAGGCGCACCGCGCGACGGATGGCGGCACGCGCCTTGCCGGTGACGACGAAGCCCAGCCAGCTCATCTGCGGCTCGGCCTTGTCGCTCTTGATGATCTCGACCACGTCGCCGTTCGAGAGCTGGGTGCGCAGCGGCATGTGCCGCCCGTTGATCTTCGCGCCCACGGTCTGCGCGCCGAGATCCGTGTGGACCGCGAAGGCGAAATCGACCGGGGTCGAACCCTTGGGCAGCTGGTGCAGCGCGCCCTTGGGAGTGAAGGCGAAGATGCGGTCCTGGTAGATGGCGAGGCGGGTGTGCTCGAGCAGTTCCTCGGCATCGTGGCTCGCATCGACGATCTCGATAAGGTCGCGCAGCCAGCCGACCTGCCCGTCGGGCTTGTCGCCCTGCTTGTAGGCCCAGTGCGCGGCGAAGCCGAATTCGTTGAGCTTGTGCATCTCGCGCGTGCGGATCTGCACCTCCACGCGCATCGACTTGCCGTAGATCAGCGAGGTGTGGAGCGAGCGATAGCCGTTGGTCTTCGGCGTCGAGATGTAGTCCTTGAACTTGCCCGGCAGGAACTGCCACGTCGTGTGCAGCACGCCCATGGCCCGGTAGCAGTCGGCCACGTCCTCGGTGATGACGCGAAAGGCCATGATGTCGGTCACCTGTTCGAAGCTGACATGGCGTTCGGCCATCTTGCGCCAGATCGAATAGGGGTGCTTCTCGCGCCCCGAGACCTCGGTCGTGATCCCCGCTTCGAGCAGGGCATGCTTCATGTCGAGCGCGATGGCATCGACCTGCCCGCCGTCCTCGCTGCGGATCTGGTCGAGCCGTTGGGTGATGGTCCGGAAGGCCTCGGGCTCGAGCTGCTCGAAGGCGAGCATCTGCATCTCGCGCATGTATTCGTACATGCCCACGCGCTCGGCCAGCGGGGCGTAGATATCCATGGTCTCGCGCGCGATGCGCTGGCGCTTCTCCGGGTTCTTGATGAAGTGGAGCGTGCGCATGTTGTGCAGGCGGTCGCCGAGCTTGACCAGCAGGACGCGGATGTCCTCGCTCATGGCGAGGAGGAACTTCCTGAGGTTCTCGGCCGCGCGCTCGTTCTCGGGCATCTGCTCGATCTTGGAAAGCTTGGTGACCCCGTCGACCAGGCGCGCCACGTCCTCGCCGAAATTGTTCTCGATGTCCTCGATCGTCGCCAGCGTGTCCTCCACCGTGTCGTGGAGCAGCGCGGTCATGATCGTTTCCTGATCGAGCTTGAGGTCGGTCATCAGGCCCGCCACCTCGACCGGGTGGCTGAAATAGGGGTCGCCCGAGGCGCGTGTCTGCGTGCCGTGCTTCTGCACCGTATAGACATAGGCGCGGTTGAGCAGCGCCTCGTCGGCGTCGGGGTCGTATTCCTTGACCCGTTCTACAAGTTCGTACTGGCGCAGCATGCTGGAGCCACGATGTGCGGATTCATGTGCCTATTGCAACGCAAAAAACCTGCGTGTCGTGATCGGTTTGTTCAAGCCTGCTGAATAGTGACCTGCGCGCTCTCGTAATCGAAGACGAAGCGACGGTCCCCGCGGACGCGGTGGCGGACGTGGTCGGCCAGCGGGTCGTGCGGCAGCCCCGCATCGTAGGCGGCGCGGGCGACGACGAGGTCGATGTAGCTTCCCTCGGGCCAGCAGGCGGCATAGCGGACCTTGCCATGCTGCCAGCTTGCGACGCGGCCGCATCTGCCGGTCAGTTCCGGCGCCGCCGCGCCCTCGACATGGTCGAACCAGCCGCTTGCAAGCCAGCCATCGCCCTCGATGGCGAGGCCGGGGCGCCAGCTTTCGCTCAACACGACGCGCCCGCCGACCAGTGCTTCGAGCTTGTCGGGAGCGAGGGTGGGCGGGATGCCGAAATCCATGTCGCGCGATCCGCTGCGCGGGCCGATTACCACCTGCCCGTCGAAAGCTTCGAGATTGGCGACAAGCGTGTCGGAAACGATCGGCAGGCAGGGGACGACCACGAGTGCATAGCCGTCGAGGGGAGCATCGGGGTGGACGATATCGACGTTCAGCCCCAGCCGCCGCAGGGCCGAATAGCAGTGGAAGGCCGCCCACAGTGCCGACTTGCCTTCGCCCTGCGGCTGGATCTGCGTCATCCATTCGGCGGCATAGGAGAACACCACCGCTGACTGCTTCACCGGCGCGCCGCCTTCGAGGCTCGCGAGGTCGTCCGCCGCAGCGCGCGCCTCGGCCAGCGCGGGAGCGGGCGTCGCGTCGGGACGCAAGAGCCCTGCGTGCATCTGCTCCTGCGCCTTGGGAAACTGGCGCCAGCGGAAATAGCTGACCAGCTCCGCCCCGTGGGCGTAGGCTTCCAATGTCCAAAGCCGGACCATGCCGGGCAGCGGCGCGGGATTGTGCCGCGCCCAGTTCACCGGCCCCGGCTGCTGTTCGAGCACCGACCAGCGCCCGTCCTTCGCGCATCCGCGATAGAGGTCGTGATGGAAGGCGGCGATGTCGGGATGGCCCGAATGGGCGAAGCGGCGCTTCTGCTCCTCGGTGAAGCGGAACATCTCGAGGAAGCCGAGCGGGTAGCTGTCCCACCCCAGCACGTCGAGATCGGCGGCAAGATCGTGGTGGTCGTAGCCGGTGTAGAACCCCATCGCATTGTGGGTGATGTCGCGTCCCGGCGAACATTCGCGCAGGATGTCGACCTGCGCCTTGTTGAAGCTCACCACCTGGTCGGAGGAGAAGCGGCGAAAGGCCAGCCAGTGCGCCGGGTTGGCCTCGGTCACGGTGAGGTTCGGCAGTTCGACCTCGTCGAAGCTGCGATATTCCATCGACCAGAAGACGTTGCCCCAAGCCTCGTTCAGATCCGCGACGGTTCCGTATCTCTCCGCTAGCCACAGGCGGAATGCATCGCGCGCGGCGGGCGAGAAGCTCTGCACCGTGTCATGGCAGCCGTACTCATTGTCGGTCTGCCAGCTGACGATGCCGGGATGTTGGTCATAGCGTTCCGCGACCGCACGCGTGATGCGCGCGGCCTGTGCCCGATATCCCGCATGGCTGAAGCAATAATGCCGCCGCGACCCGAATCCGCGCGGTCTCCCGTTGCGGTCGAGCGCGACCATGTCGGGCATGGCATCGACCACCCACTTGGGCGGCGTTGCCGTCGGCGTCCCCATGATGATGCCGAGCCCTGCGGCATGCAGCGTGTCGACCACACGGTCGAGCCAGCCCCAGTCGAATTTTCCGGGCTCGGGCTCGATCCGGCTCCAGGCAAACTCGCCGATCCGCACGCGGGTGAGGCCCGTCTCGCGCATCAGTCGCGCATCCTCGGCCCAGCGGGTTTCGGGCCAATGTTCGGGATAGTAGCAAACACCAAGGTCCATGCGCTTGCGTCTAGTGCCGAATATGCGATGGATGCCAGCCTAATCGGGAGGGTCGGATGTACGGGGAGCAGGCGCAGTTCGGTAATATCGTGCAGCTGGGCGTGTTTGCCGGGCTGATGCTGCTGGTGGCGGCGCTAACCTGGTGGAAGGTCCGCAGTGCGAAACATGACGGGTCCGAACAGGACGTCTTTCTCGCAGGGAAAGGACTAAGCTGGTTCTTCGTCGCGGGCTCGATCACCCTGACCAACCTTTCGACCGACCAGCTGGTGGGCATGAACGGCAACCAGATGCTGCTGCTCGCCTGGTGGGAAATCGCCGGTTTCGTCGGGCTGATGGCCTTGGCCTTCGTCTTCGTGCCGCTCTACTACCGCTACAATTGCACCACGGTCACCGAACTGCTCGAACGGCGCTATGACGGGCGTTCGATCCGCACGCTGATCTCGGGCATCTTCCTGGCGGGCAATATCCTTATCTACCTGCCCGCCGCGCTCTATTCGGGCGGGCTGTTCCTGCAGTCGCTGTTCGGCGATGGCGTGCCGCTGGTCGGCTGGGCCATCGCGCTGGCGGTGATCGGGGCGGCCTATACCATCTTCGGCGGGCTGAGGGCGGTCGCCGTCATGGACACGTTTTCGGGCGTCGGCATCCTCGGCCTCGCGCTGGTGATCGTCTTCCTCGCGCTGGCAGCAGTCGATTTCGACATCGTCAGCGGCGTGCCCGCAGAGCGGCTGAGCATGGTCGGAGCGGCGGACAGCCCGATCCCCTTCCACACGCTGTTCACCGGCATGGCCTTCATCCAGATCTTCTACTGGTCGACCAACCAGAACATCACCCAGAAGGCGATGGCTGCGCCGACGGTGAAGGAAGCACAGAGGGGTGTCTTCGCCGCCGCCGCTATCCGCATCCTGATCGTCCCGCCGATCGTCGTCATTCCCGGCGTTGTCGCCTACAAGCTGTTCGGTGACGTCGGCGATGCGGCCTATGGCCGGCTGGTCGCAGAGGTATTGCCGACCTGGCTTTCGGGCGCCTTTGCCGCGATGGTCGCGGCGGCTGTCATCACCACCTTCAGCGCGGTCCTGAATTCGACGGTCGCGCTCTATTCGGTCGATTTCCACGAGCAGTTCATCGGCAAGGTTGCCAACCACTGGAAGCTGGGCGCGGTGATGAGCGTGGCGGCGACCGTCCTCGCGATCGCGCTGATCCCGCTCTACCAGAATGCCGAGAGCATCATAAACCTGCTCCAGCAGCTCAATGGCCTGTCCTCCATGCCGATCCTCAGCGCCTTCATCGTCGGCCTGCTGTTCCGCAACGTCGCGGCGCGCGCGGCGATTGCTGGCGTCGTCTGGGGCATCGCGCTCTACGGGGCTTATACCTTCGCCGACGGGTTCGCCGCAGCGGTGGGCCTGCACTACATCGACTTCATGGTGATCACCCTGTTCACCTCGGTCGCCGCGGCGCTCGCCTTCAACCGTTTCGCCCTGGGTCGACGGGCCGAATGGATCGGCTTCGCGCTCTTCCGGGGCGGGGATGAAGCGCCCGCATGAGCGACGCCGAACTGCTGGAACTGCATGGCGAGGAATGGAGCCTCGTCCTCGAGAAGGGCGGCCGCGCGGTACCTGTCTGGCGGCATCTCGGCGCACGGGTCGAGCCGGGCAGCCTGCCACGGCTGGCGGATCTGCGCGGTCCGGCGACGTTCTCGCTCGAGGGCGACCATGCGATGGATGCGCTGCCGGTGGGCGGGCTGGGGTGGTTCGGGCCTTCGGCGCTGGCGCTGCGCGATACGGCGGTCGTGTTCGACAGCTGCGAGGTGGAGAAGACCGGGGCGGGCCTGACGCTCACCTGTCGCGACAGTCTCGACGGGATCGAGGTCCGGCAGCAGTTCCGCAAGCTCGATGGCGGCGGGTTGGAGATTGCCGTCCGCCTGACCAATCGCGGCGTCGACTTCGTCACGCTCGACCGCTGCGCCAGCGCCGTCCTGCCGCTGGCCGGCCACTCGCGCGAGATCGTCAGCTGGCGCGGGCGACACAATGCCGAGTTCGTCGAATGCCGCGAGGCCATGCCCGAACATGCCTGGGTGCGCGAGACGCGCCGCGGCCTGCCGGGACACGGCGGACCTTGCGGAGCCTATGTGCTGGGCGAGGATGCCGGATGGCACTCGGGCCTCGCCGTGGCAATGCAGCTGGCCTGGTCGGGCGATGCGAAGCTCACCATCGAGCGCGACGACGAGGGTTTCTGGGTCGCCATGGCCGAGGCAATGCTCGCCGCGGGAGAAATCGTACTGGCTCCCGGCGAGAGCTTCCACGCCCCGCCGCTGCTGCTGGCAATCTCCGCCCAGGGCCGCAACGGCGCGATGGCGCAGATGCACGCGGCCGTGCGCGAACGGATCGACTGGCCCGGCGGTGCGATGCGCCCGCGTCCCGTCCACCTCAACAGCTGGGAAGCGGTCTACTTCTCGCACGACGAGGCGCGGATCGGCGAGCTCGCCGAGGCCGCCGCCGCCATCGGCATCGAACGCTTCGTTCTCGACGACGGCTGGTTCAGGGGCCGCAATCTCGACAATGCCGGACTCGGCGACTGGACACCCGATCCGGCCAAGTACCCGAACGGCCTCAAGCCGCTCGCCGACAAGGTCCGCAGCCTCGGCATGCAGTTCGGCCTGTGGTTCGAGCCGGAAATGGTCAACCCGGACAGCGAGCTCTACCGCGCTCATCCCGATTGGGTGCTGAAACTGGAGGGTCGTGAACAGCCGACCGCGCGCAACCAGCTCGTTCTCGACATGCGCCTGCCCGCCGTGCGCGATTACCTCTACACCATGCTCGACAAGGTGTGTGCGACGGTCGATATCGACTACATCAAATGGGACCACAATCGCGACCATGCTCCAGGTGGCGGGGCGGCGCAAGTTCGCGGAATTTACGATCTTTTTCAGCGGCTTCGTGCCGCTCATCCCTCGCTCGAAATCGAGAGTTGCGCAGGGGGCGGCGGGCGGATCGATGCTGGCATCGCCCGTTACATCCACCGCTTCTGGACCAGCGACAACATCGACGCAGTCGCCCGCGTACCGATGCAGCGCGGCTTTCTCGCTTTCATGCCGCCCGAAGTCATGGGCTCGCATGTCGGCGCCAGTCCGAGCCATGCGACGGGACGCGCACAATCGTTGGATTTCCGCGCGGCGATTGCCTGCCAGGGACACCTCGGCGTCGAGCTCGATCCGGCTGTCATGGACGAGACAGAGCGGTCACGCCTCGCGGAGTGGATCGCGTTCTGGAAGCAGTGGCGCGCGACGATCCATGGCGGTTGCACCGTGCTGGGCGAAGCGAACGACGGGATCGTCTGGCAGGCGCAGGGAGACGGCGAGGATTTCCTCCTCTGGGTCATCCGCCGCGATCATGGCGAGGACCGCCGAGCGCAGCCAATCCCGCTGCCCTTTGCGGAGGCGCGCGATTGGGACGTGCAATTGCTGCGCCATGCCGGCCCGCGGGGCGTGCTGACGCCGCGCATCGGGCCGGCGGTTGCGGCAATGCGCGGGATGGCCCATCGCTTTTCCGGCAGCTGGCTTGCAGGCGCAGGCCTGCCCATGCCGTCCATCGCTGCCGAAAGCACGCTGATCTACCACCTGAAGGCCGTTTCATGAGTACCGCCGACCATCCCCACCGCCGCCTCAATCGCCTGACCGGCGAGTGGGTGCTGGTAAGCCCGCAGCGGATGAAGCGACCATGGCAGGGCGAGACAAAACCGGCGGCCGCAGGTGATCGTCCGAGCCATGACCCGTCCTGCTATCTGTGCCCCGGAAACGAGCGCGTCGGAGGCGTGCCCAACCCGGACTACGGTGGCGCTTTCGTCTTCCCGAACGACTTTCCTGCGCTGCTGTGCGAGCGCGACGGTAGCCGTCGCGACGGCCTGTTGCGCGAGGAACCGGCGGCGGGCGAGGCGCGGGTGATTTGCTATTCGCCCGACCATTCCGCCACGCTGGCGCGGCTCGACGATGCCGGGCGTCGCGAGGTGGTCGAAAGCTGGTGCGACCTGTCGCGCGACCTCGGCGAGCGGTGGGCCTATGTGCAGCTGTTCGAAAACAAGGGCGCGATGATGGGCGCGTCCTCGCCGCATCCGCACGGGCAGGTGTGGGCGAGCGATTTCGTCCCGACCATCGTCGCGCAGGAGGACAAGTGCCAGCGGGACTATCGCGACGGTAATGGCGCAAACCTGCTCGCTGCCGTGATCGAGGCCGAGCTGGCGGAAGGAAGCAGGGTGATCTGCGCGAACGATCACTGGCTTGCCATCGTCCCGCACTGGGCCGCATGGCCGTTCGAAACGCTGCTGATCGCGCGCGACGATGTGGCGCGGATGGAAGATCTGTCGGACAAGGCCCGCGATGCGCTGGCGCGTATTCTGGGACAGCTCCTGCCCGCCTATGACGCGTTGTTCGACACCGATTTCCCATATTCCATGGGCTGGCACGGTGCTCCACACGATGCGAGCGCGGATACGGCACACTGGCGGCTGCATGCCCACTTCTTCCCGCCGCTCCTGCGCTCGGCGGAAATCCGCAAGCACATGGTCGGGTATGAACTCATGGCCGAAACCCAGCGCGACCTGACGCCCGAGGCGGCGGCCCAGCGCCTTCGCGAGTGCCTCGCATGAGTGCGGAGCTGAAGGACAAGGCCGCCCGCCTCTTCGCGGAGCGGTTCGGTACCGATCCCGAAGGCGTGGTTTTCGCTCCCGGCCGTGTCAACCTCATCGGCGAGCACGTCGACTACAATGAAGGCCTCGTGCTGCCGATGCCGGTCCGCGAGGGGACTGCGATCGCCTGGGCGCGCAGTGAAGGGACGGAATTCGAGGTCGTCGCGGCAGATTTCGGCGAAGAGGACAGTTTCGCTGTTCCGCCCGGAAAACCGGACGAAGTCGATTGGCGCAGCTATGTGCGCGGAATGGTGGCCGAGAGCGGATTGGCTGCAGGCGGCATGAGGATGCTGGTCACGGGCGACCTTCCGCGCGGGTCCGGTCTGTCGTCGTCGGCATCACTGTGCGTTGCGGTCGGGTGCGCACTTGCGGAGGCATCGGGCAGGGAGGCTTCCCCGGTCGAACTCGCCCAGGCAGCACAACGGACCGAACACCAATGGGCCGAGGTGGCCTGCGGGATCATGGACCAGATGGCTGTGGCGGCGGGTGAGCCGGGCCATGCGATGCTGCTCGATTGCCGCGACCTCGGCTTTTCGTTGCATCGATTGCCAGAAGACTGGGCGGTGGTCGTCACCGAGAGCGGGGTCACGCGCGGCTTGATCGATGGCGAATACAACGCCCGCCGTGCACAATGCGAAGCGGCGGCCAGGGCGCTTGGCGTCGCTTCGCTGCGCGATGCCTCGATGGCGGACGTCGAGGCGTCGGGTTTGGACGATCTCACCCGCAGGCGGGCACTGCATGTGGTCGACGAGATCGCCCGCACCCGCGCCGCGGCGGACGCCTTGGGCCGAAGCGATCTTGCAGCCTTCGGGGCGATTTTGCGCAAAGGGCACGCGTCCCTGCGTGACCTGTTCGAAGTCTCGGTTCCGGCGGTCGATGCCGTGGTCGAGGAACTGCAGTCGGTAATCGGCGCGCAGGGCGGGGCCCGCATGACGGGAGGCGGCTTCGGCGGTGCGGTCGTCGCGGTGCTCGCCGCCGAACGGCTGGGCGAGCTCGAACGTCAGACCGGCCGAAGCTTCCTCCGGGTGCATTGAGTCGTGGCAGAGGGGAAGTTTGAGGGCTGGCGCTTTGCAATCGACCGCGGGGGGACTTTCACCGATGTCGTCGCGACCACGCCCGATGGCAGGCTGGTCACCGACAAACTGCTATCCGAGAACCCCGGCTTCTACGACGATGCCGCCAGCGAGGCGGTTCGCCGCCTGATGGCGCGGCATGGGTCCGGCCCGATCGCCGAGGTGCGCATCGGCACGACCGTCGCGACCAACGCCCTGCTCGAGCGCAAGGGCGAGCGCCTGGCGCTGGCGATCACGCGCGGTTTCGGTGATGCCCTGCGCATCGGCACGCAGGCGCGGCCCGACATCTTTGCGCGCCATATCGTGCTCTCCGAGCAATTGCCTTCGCGGGTATTGGAAATCGACGAGCGTGTTTCGGTCGATGGCGAAGTCCTGCACCCGCTCGACGAGGCGCAGGCCCGCGCCGGTTTCGAGGCCTTGCGAGGCGAAGGCTACGATGCGCTTGCCATCGTCCTGATGCACGGCTGGAAGCACCGTGATCACGAGGAGCGATTGGCGCGGATCGCCCGTGAACTCGGCTTTGCCCAGGTCAGCGTCAGTCACGAGGTCGCGCAGCTGATCCGCCTGATCCCGCGCGGGGATACGACCGTGGTCGATGCCTATCTCTCGCCGGTCCTGCGCCGCTATACCGACACGCTGCAGGCGAGCCTGCCCGCGACCGGATCGCTGCGCTTCATGCAGTCGAACGGGGGCCTTGCGGAAGTCGGCGCATTTCGCGGCAAGGATGCGATCCTCTCGGGCCCCGCGGGCGGTGTGGTCGGCATGGTCGCGGCCAGCGCGCCGCTCGGCCACCGCAAGCTCATCGGCTTCGACATGGGTGGCACCAGCACCGACGTTGCCCATTATGCCGGCGAGTACGAGCTGACCGGCGACAGCGTGGTGGCGGGCGTGCGGGTGGCGGCACCGATGATGCAGATCCACACAGTGGCGGCGGGCGGGGGCTCGATCTGCCGGTTCGACGGCTCGCGCTTCCGCGTCGGACCGGAAAGCGCCGGGGCCGATCCCGGACCTGCCTGCTATCGCAAGGGCGGCCCGCTGACGGTGACGGACTGCAACCTGTTCCTCGGCCGCATCGATCCGGCGTTCTTTCCCAAGGTGTTCGGTGAACAGGGCAATGAAGCGCTCGATCCACATGCCTCCGCTGTTCGGCTGGCGGAGGTCGCGGCCTTGCTCGACGAACCGCGCCCGCTCGAGGAAATCGCCGAGGGCTTCCTTGCCATCGCGGTCGACAACATGGCCAACGCCATCCGCAAGATCAGCGTCGCGAGGGGGCATGACGTGACCGCCTATGCGCTCGCATGCTTTGGCGGGGCGGGCGGGCAGCATGCCTGCAAGGTCGCCGATGCCCTCGGGATGGAGACCGTGCTGGTCCACCCGCTTGCAGGTATCCTGTCGGCCTACGGGATAGGATTGGCCCCGGTCAAAGCCATCCGCGAGGTCAGCCTCGTGCGTCCGCTCGGCGAAAGCTACGCCGGGGAGCTGGCTGCTCTTGAAGAAGAGGCGAGTCAGGCCCTCATCGAACAAGGCATCACTCCCGATGCCATCACCCTCGAACGTCGTGCGCACCTGCGGTTTGCCGGCAGCGACAGCGTGCTCGCGGTCGATTGCGGCGATGTCTCCACCATGGACGCGGCCTTCCGCACTCATCACCGCCAGCGCTTCGGCTACTCCGACGCCGATGCGGCGATTGTCGTCGAGGCACTGAGTGTCGAGGCCAGCGGACAATCAGGCGGGCTCGGCGGGATCATCCCCGAACCTGTCGCGGCGACGGGTGAACCGTCGGGAAGCTGGAGAACGGTGGAGCGTGCCCGCATGAGGGCTGGCGAGACCATCGACGGACCGGCGCTGGTCATCGCTCCGGGCTCGACCACCGTCGTCGAGCAAGGCTGGCAGGCTCGGCTGGAGAATGAGGGAAGCCTCGTCATTAAGCGCACAGTCCCGCTGGCGCGCGAACGCGCGGCGGGGACCGCGGTTGACCCGGTGCGCCTCGAGATTTTCAACAACCTCTTCATGGCCATCGCCGAGGAAATGGGCGTCGTGCTTCAGTCGACTGCTACCTCGGTCAATATCAAGGAGCGGCTCGATTTCTCCTGCGCCCTGTTCGACCGCACGGGCGCGCTGATCGCCAACGCGCCGCACATTCCGGTCCATCTCGGGAGCATGGGCGACAGCATCGCGCGGGTGATCGAGGCGCGGGGCGAGCGGCGCGACGGGCGCGGGTTCGGGCGCGGCGATGCCTATGTCCTCAACGATCCGTATCGCGGCGGCACGCACTTACCCGACATCACCGTCATCGTTCCGGTCTTCTATGGCGAAGACGGTGAAGAACCCGACGCATTCGTCGCGGCGCGCGGACACCATGCCGACATCGGCGGGATTGCCCCGGGCTCGATGCCACCCGAAAGCCGGACCATCGAGGACGAAGGCGTCCTGATCGACAACGAACTGCTGGTCGACGAAGGGCATTTCCGCGAGGCCGGGATGCGAGAGGTGCTCGCCTCCGCGCTCCACCCTGCGCGCAATCCCGACCGCAACTTGTCCGACCTGCGGGCCCAGCTCGCGGCGTGCACGCGCGGTGCGGAACTGCTGCGGCAAGCGGCGCGGGAGCAAGATGAGGCGGTGGTCGCTGCATACATGGATCACGTGCTCGCCAATGCCGAGGAAAGCGTGCGCTGCCTGCTCGACCGGCTCGAGGATGGCGCATTCGCCTATGAGATGGACAATGGCGCTGTGGTGAAGGTTGCCATTCGTATCGACCGCAAAAATCGCTCGGCCGTGTTCGACTTCAGCGGTACCAGCGGCCAATTGCCCGACAACTTCAATGCCCCGCGTTCGATCACGCGCGCCGCCGCGCTTTATGTCCTGCGCACGCTGATCGACGACGTGATCCCGATGAACGATGGGTGCCTGCGCCCGGTCGAGCTGGTCGTGCCCAAAGGCTCGATGCTCAATCCCACGCCCGGAGCAGCGGTGGTTGCGGGCAATGTCGAGACGAGCCAGGTCGTCACCGACGCGCTGTTCGCGGCGACCGGCCGCCTGGCGCCGAGCCAGGGGACAATGAACAATTTCACCTTCGGCAATTCGCGGCACCAGTATTACGAGACGATCTGCGGCGGCTCGGGCGCAGGGCCAGACCATGACGGGACCAGCGCAGTGCAGACGCACATGACCAATTCGCGCCTGACCGATCCCGAAATCCTCGAGACGCGCCTGCCGGTCAGGCTCGATAGCTTCGCCATCCGCAGCGGTTCGGGCGGGAAGGGCGCGCACAAGGGAGGCGACGGGGTCGAACGGCGCGTGACCTTCCTCGAGCCGATGCGCGCGAACATGCTTGCCAACCGTCGCCGGATCGCTCCCAAAGGCATCTGCGGTGGCGGGGATGCGCAGCCCGGCCGCAACTGGGTCGAGCGCGCGGACGGAAAGTGCGAGGAACTGGGGGCAACCGGCTCCGCCGAAATGCTGCCGTGCGATACGTTCGTGATCCTTACGCCCGGCGGCGGGGGATACGGGGAGGAGAAGCCATGAACTACTGGCCACTGGCCGGCATCGCGATCGTCGTCATCGGCTTCGCGCTGCGCTTCAATCCGCTGATGGTCGTGGTCGGCGCGGCACTGGCCACCGGGGTCCTTGCCGGGCTCGACTTGGTCGCGGTGATCGAGGCGCTGGGCAAGGCGTTCAACGACAACCGCTACATCTCGGTCACATGGATCATCCTGACGGTTATCGGTCTCCTCGAACGCTACGGGCTGCAACAGCGTGCCCGGACGGTGATCGAGGGGATGCGCGGGGCGACGATGGGCAGGTTGCTGGTGATCTATCTTGCCTTCCGCCAGCTGACTGCGGCGCTCGGCATGAAGGATATCGGCGGCCACCCGCAGGCGGTCCGTCCCCTGGTTGCCCCCATGGCGGAGGCGGCGGCTGAAAAGACGCATGGCGACCTGGCCGAGGACGAGCGCGAGAAGGTCAAGGCGATGGCGGCGGCAACCGACAATGTCGGCCTGTTTTTCGGCGAGGATATCTTCTTCGCCATCGCGTCGATCCTGCTGATCCAGGGCGTTTTCGAAAGTGCGGGCTATCCCCTGACGCCGCTGCAACTGTCGGTCTGGGCCATTCCGACCGCGATCTGCGCCTTCCTCATTCATGGCAGCCGCATCCTCGCGATGGACCGTCGTCTGGGGAGGGTCGCGCGATGATCACCTACGAATGGCTCTACATCCTTGCAGGGATTTTCTTCGCCATCTGGGCGCTGCTCTCGCTGCGCGACGGGTGCAAGGGGAACGCGGCGTTCTGGGCCCTGCTCGCGGGCAGCTTCCTTTTCGGCAGCCATTTTTCGGACCTCGTCAACGGCCTGCTCGTGCTCGCCATGGTCGGCATCGCCGGTTTGGGCGGCCTCAAGCGCAGCGATCCGCCGACGACCAGCGTCGAGGAGCGGGCGACAAGTTCGGCGCGGCTCGGCAATCGTCTGTTCCTGCCCGCACTGATCGTACCGCTGACCGCTGTCGCGGGGACGCTTCTCTACAACTACACGCCGCTGGGCGAGACCGGCCTGTTCGAGGAACGGCGCGAGACACTGCTGCTGTTCGGGATCGGCGTGCTGGTTGCGCTGGTGGTGGCCATGCTGTGGCTGAAACCGCCGGCCCTCGCCCCGGCCGAAGAGGGGCGACGCCTGCTCGATTCCATAGGCTGGGCCGCGATCCTCCCGCAAATGCTCGCTGCCTTGGGCGCGGTCTTCGCGCTGGCTGGTGTCGGCGACATTATCGGGGGTGTCGCGGGAAGCGTCATTCCCGAGGGCAGCGTGTTCCTCACCGTAATGGTTTATGCGCTCGGGATGGCGCTGTTCACGATGATCATGGGCAATGCCTTCGCCGCTTTTCCGGTCATGGCCGCCGCCATCGGCATCCCGCTGCTGGTCCAGCAATACGGCGGCAACCCGGCGGTGATCGGCGCAGTCGGAATGCTCGCTGGGTTCTGCGGTACGCTGATGACCCCCATGGCGGCGAACTTCAACATCGTGCCTGCCGCACTGCTCGAACTGAAGGACCAGAACGCGGTGATCCGCGAGCAGGTCGGTACTGCCCTGCCGCTTTGGGTATGCAACGTGGCGATCATCTATGTCGGAGCATTCCTGCTGTGGAACTGACCGAGGATATCGCCCGCAATTTCGCGCGCATTGCGCTGGGCCATGTCGCGCGGCCCTATCCCTACAAGGACGACCATGTCTTCGAGGGGGAAGATGATGTGCGCGCACCCCGTGAGGCGCATCCGGTCTTCTTCGGCAGTTTCGACTGGCACAGTTGCGTCCATGGTTGGTGGACCCTGCTGACCCTGCGACGGCTGTATCCGGATATACCCGAGGCAGCAGCCATAACGGCGCTGGCCGAGGGAACTTTCACCGAGGAAAAGCTGGCTGTCGAACTCGCCTATCTCGAACGGCCATCGTCGCGCGGTTTCGAGCGGCCATATGGCTGGGGCTGGCTGCTCTATCTCCACCTCGAAGCCGAGCGCGCTGCCGAACACGGTTGGGGCGAGCGTCTTGCGCCACTGGCGAGAGCCTTCGCCGCGCGACTGGTGGAATACCTGCGCATCCTGACATATCCGATAACCGTCGGCACGCACTTCAATACGAGCTTCGCCCTGATCCTGGCGCGCGAGTGGGCAGCGCGACACGACCCGGTCCTTCTCGCCACCATCGACGACTGGTCGATAGCCGGCTTTTCGCACCGCGATGACTACCGGGGATGGGAACCCGGCGGTGATGAATTCCTTTCGCCCGTGCTTTGCGCCTCAATGCTGATGAGCCGCGTGATGCCCTTCACACAGTTCGAGCCATGGGTCGACGGGCTGGTGCTGGGAAATGGCTGGATCGAGCGCGAGTGCCGTCCGGTTACCGTTTCCGATCGGAGCGATGGCAAGATTGCGCATCTCGACGGCCTCAATCTGAGCCGGGCCTGGTGCCTGCGTGGCATCGGGAAGGCGCTGGGCGATCATCCGGCTCTTCCGCTGATCGAGCTGCGGGCGAGCGAGCATCTCAATGCTGCGATGCCGCACGTCGCGGGCGACTATATGGGTGAACACTGGCTGGCGAGCTTCGCGCTTCTCGCGCTGCTCGAAGGCTGATCAGCCCGCGCGCAGGCCCCGGAAGGGGACCATGACGCCCGCGCCCGAAACTCCGCTGGTCATTGCATCGGCCACCGCCTGCGGGACAACGATCTCGCCCGACTGGCCGCGACTGGCGTTGACCGCGAGGCTGATTTCATAGTTCCCGGCTGCGACGACGAGGCGACCGTCCTGGTCGAGAGTTCCCAGTTCCTCCGCGCCGATCTCGAAGATGGCCCGCTCGGCATCGCCCTGTTGGAGGGCCAGGCGGCGGAAATCCCTTAATTTGGGTTCCATTTGCGGATCGGGGCCGAGCTTGCGGACATAGAGCTGGATGACCTCGCTGCCGTCACGTTCGCCCGCATTGCGCAGCACTGCGCTGGCAAGGACGCGGTCGCCGCCCAGTTCGAGGGCGAGTTCTGTCAGCGCGAAATCGGTATAGCCGAGGCCGTGACCGAAGGGGATGCGCACCTTTCCGTCGCTGCCATGCAGGGCATAGGGCAGGCGGCCCACCGGCTCGCGGTCGCCCGTCAGGACTTCGGCAATCGCATGACCGGAGCGGCTGCCCAACTGGCCGGCATGAAGCACGCAGGGGAGCGGGCTTCCGCCGATATCCGGGTCGATTGCACGTTCACCGAGGGTGACCAGCACAAGTCGCGGGTTGGCTGCGCGCAGCGTTTCGATCAGCGTTCGATGTGCTTCGCCAAGCGGGGAACCGGCATCGTCGCTGACATCACCGAGAACGAGGACCACGGTGTTGGAACGGCGCGCCGCTTCGCCGGCCATGCCGATCGCCATCCGGTCGGCATCGATCATGCGCGAAACCGTCGCGCCATCCTGACGCAGGGCGAGGCCAGGAGCGAACTTGTAGATGATTCCCAGTTCGTCGAGCCCGTCGATGATGCTGGCCGCTTCGCCCGCAGCGCCGCCAAGCGGGAGCGAACGGTCGCGTGCCGCGCTGCCCACCACCAGGACTTCGCCCGAATCCACTGTCAGCGGAAGGAGGGCAGGATCGTTGCGCAGCAGTACGATCGACTTGCGGGCGAGATCGAGCACCGGGTCGCGGATGGTGGCGGAAGCGCGGGGCGAGTCGTGAAGGGTAGGGCGGAAGAGCCCGAGGTCGTACTTGGCGCCAATTACCCGGCGGACTGCGTCGTCGAGAGTCGAGCGCTCTATGCGACCCGCCGTGACCGCTGCCACGAGCCGATCGACCGAGAGGCCGACAAAGCCTGGTGAAGTCAGGGGCTGCCCCGATAGTTCTGCGAGTTCGCTCCAGTCCGAAAGCATGATGCCGTCATAGCTGCCGGGCCTCGACAGGTACTCGACAGGATCCGGCAGTGGCGAACGACGGTCGCTGACGCGCTGCATGATCGGGTCGAGCGCTATGCTTGCAGGTTGCGCCTGGCGCAGTGCGGAAAGAACGATGTCGGCTCGTTCGGCTGCATGGCGAGCTGCGGCTTCTCGCGAAACGCTGCCGCGCGGCGTGGTACCATTGGGGTACTGCAGGCACGCGAGCAGGCGATGGCGCCGTTCGTCGTCACTCGATTGGAGGCCGAGAATCCGTGCGACCGCCATGCGCTTTGCCAGGACCGGGGAGTCGCCGGAGCTCTGCGAAAAGCTGCTCCCCTCCACTTGGTCGCCGGTTGCGACCACCGGCGACAGCGCCCAGTTGATCCCGATTGCTCCGGCCTCGTCGGCCACGAGCGTCTCTGCAGCCTCGACGGCCTGGGGATCCCAGCTGGCAGTGGCGCTGATCGGCGTGGGCAGCTGGGTGCGGATTCCCGAACCCGTTTCGGCCATCAGGAACAGTGGAATGCCGAGGCGGGTTTCCTCGATTGCAATGCGTTGCAGTCGCTGGATTTCGCTGGCGCTACGCAGGCCCACGACACCGCCAACAAGGCCGCGGCGCAACTGGTCGAGGAGGTGGGCTTCGGTGCTGGATGCTGCCGATCCGCGTTCGGGGGCCTGGGGGAACAGGACGAGCTGGCCCGCCTTCTCCTCGAGCGTCATGTACTCGAGCAGGTCCTCGACGAACCGTTCGCGTTCGGGCGCGGGCTGGGTTGGGCCGGCAGGCATTTCGCCACCGGTGATCGCCGAGAATGGTAAATATCCCGTTTGCGAACGAGGAATTGGCCGCAGGAAAGCTATCGTTTGGTCGCACGAACGCTGTGCGATTTACAGATATAAAAATATCTTTATGTCCTCTGGTCTCGATATGCGAACCGAAGCAACCTTCCGCGCGCTTGCCGATCTTACGCGCCTTCGCATCCTGCGCTTGCTGGGATCGATGGAGCTTGCCGTCGGCGAAGTCGCGCAGGTCCTCGCACAGAGCCAGCCCCGCGTGTCACGACACATCGGGATCCTGTGCGATGCCGGACTTGCCGAACGCAGGCGCGAGGGCAGCTGGACTTTCGTGCGCGCATGCTCGGCCTCGACCGAAGGCGTATCGCTGTGTGGCGGGGTTCTGCGCCTGCTGGCAGAAGCCGAAGAGGACGATCCGGCATTCGCTGCCGCCTGTGATGCGGACCGGCGGAAGCTCGCCGAAATCCGCAAGTATCGCGAGGAAGAGGCGCAGGCCTACTTCGCGCGCCACGCTGGCGACTGGGACGAGTTGCGCCGCCTTCACAGTTCGGACGAGGCGGTTGAGGATGCGCTGGCAAAGGCCTTGGGCGGACGCCAGCTCGGTCGCCTGCTCGATATCGGCACCGGCACTGGACGGATGGCCGAATTGCTGGCCGAGCGGACCGAACACATCGTGGCTCTCGACAAGAGCCTCGCCATGCTGCGCGTCGCGCGGGCCAAGCTGCAGCACCTGCCGGCAGATCGCGTCGAACTGGTGCAGGGCGATTTTTCGTCACTGCCCTTCGCGGCGGCAAGCTTCGACACGGTGCTCTTCCACCAGGTACTCCATTTCGCGCAGTCCCCGGACGCCGTCCTTGCCGAAGCGGCCCGCGTCACCCGTGCGGGTGGGAGGATTGCGATTGTCGATTTCGCTGCCCACCAGCGCGAGGAATTGCGCGAACGGCACGCCCATGCGCGCCTCGGCTTCGAAGACGCCCAGATGGACAAGCTAATGGAATATGCCGGTTTCGACCCCGTCCCCGCCATTGCGCTCGAGGATGGCGAACTGGTGGTGAAGATCTGGATTGGCGAAAGAGCCGCCGAAAGAAGGAAAGCCGTCTCGTGAGCCCAACCGTCGACCAGATGCGCGAAGCGCAACGGGCGCTGGAAACGCCGCTCTTTTCCGGCCTGCCCGGCGATATCGAAGTGAGCTTCGAATTCTTCCCGCCCAAGACCGAAAAGATGGGCGAGACCTTGTGGCATGCAGTCGAAACGCTGAAACCTCTCGGCCCCCGTTTTGCCAGCGTGACCTACGGTGCCGGGGGCTCGACCCGCGAGCGTACGCACCAGCAGGTCGTCCGCATCCAGAACGAGGCGGGAATCCCCGCAGCTGCCCACCTCACCTGTGTCGAGGCGACCCGCGAGGAGGTGGACGAGGTTGCCCGTCACTATTGGGAAGAGGGTATCCGCCACATCGTCGCACTGCGCGGCGATCCGCCGGACGGCAGCGGCAATTATACCCCGCATCCGGGCGGCTATGCCAATGCGGTGGAACTCATCACGGGTCTCAAGAAGATCGCCGATTTCGAAATTTCGGTGGCCGCCTATCCCGAGGTCCATCCGGACTCGCCCGACGCACAGGCCGACATCGCCAATCTCAAGGCCAAGTTCGATGCCGGCGCGACCCGCGCGATCACCCAGTTCTTCTTCGACCCCCAGTGTTTCTTCCGTTTTCGCGACGAGGCTGCTCGTGCCGGAATCGAGGGCGAGATCGTGCCGGGCATCATGCCGGTGCTGAGCTTCGCCGCCGTCCAGCGAATGAGCGGACTATGCGGCACGGCCATCCCCTCGTGGATGGAAGGCCTGTTCGAGGGGCTCGACGACCGTCCCGAGGCGCGCCAGCTGGTGAGCGCGACCATCGCCGCCGAGCTCTGTCGCCGCCTTTATGCTGGCGGGGTGCGCCAGTTCCACTTCTACACCCTCAACCGCGCCGAGCTGAGCTATGCCATCTGTCACATGCTCGGTTTGCGTCCGAAGGCCTGATCATGACCAAGCGTGAAGAGTTCGAAGCTGCAGCGGCGCAGCGCATCCTGATCAAGGACGGGCCCTACGGCACGGAGATCCAGCGCGCCAGGCTGGCCGCGGAAGACTATGCGGGCGACACCGGCCTCGCGCACGACCAGAAGGGCAACAACGACCTCGTCAACCTGACCCAGCCGCAGGTCATCCGCGCCATCTGCGACAGTTACATCGCGGCGGGCGCACATATCCTTGCCACCAACACCTTCAACGCCAACCGGATCAGCCAGGCCGATTACGGAGCCGAAGGGCTGGTTCGCGACATCAATGTTGCAGCGGCGCGGATCATTCGCGAGGCAGTCGATGCGCAGACAGATGGCGTGCCGCGCTTCGTCGTCGGCGCAGTCGGACCGACCAACAAGACCCTGTCGCTCTCGCCCGATGTCGAGGATCCGGGCTATCGCGAGGTGGATTTCGACACCATCGTCGATGTCTATCGCGAACAATGCGCCGCGCTGGTCGAAGGCGGGGTGGACTTCATCCTCGTCGAGACGGTTTTCGACACGCTGAATTGCAAGGCCGCAATCATGGCGGTGAAGCAGCTCGAGCGCGAACTGGGCCGCGACATCCCGCTGATGATCTCGCTGACGCTGACCGACCTGTCGGGCCGCAACCTCTCGGGCCATACGGTCGAGGCGTTCTGGTACACGGTGCGTCACGCGAAGCCCCTGACTATCGGACTCAACTGCAGCTTCGGCGCAGAGCAGCTGCGCCCGCACGTCCAGTTGTTGTCCTCCATCGCTGACACCTACCTCATGGCCTATCCCAACGCCGGCCTTCCCAATGACCTCGGCGAATATGACGAGGTACCGGAAACGACCGCTGCACTGACCCGCGTATGGGCCGAAAATGGGCGCATCAATGCTCTTGGCGGGTGCTGCGGCTCCACGCCTGCGCATATCGCCGCCATGGCGAAGGCAGTAGAAGGCCTGGCTCCGCGCAAGCTGCCGAGCATCGCCCCCGACATGCGCCTTGCCGGCCTCGAACCCTTCACGATTGCAGCATGACCGACACGCAAACCACCACTGCCCGCTTCGTCAATATCGGTGAACGGACCAACGTCACCGGGTCTGCGGCGTTCAAGAAGCTGATCCTTGGCGGCGAGTACGACAAGGCGGTCGAAGTCGCGCGCCAGCAGGTCGAGAACGGCGCGCAGGTGATCGACGTCAACATGGACGAAGGCCTGCTCGATGCGGTCGCGGCCATGACCACCTTCCTCAAGCTGATCGCTGCCGAGCCCGACATTGCGCGCGTGCCTGTGATGATCGACAGCTCCAAGTGGGAAGTGATCGAGGCGGGCCTGAAATGTGTTTCGGGCAAGCCTATCGTCAATTCGATCAGCATGAAGGAAGGCGAAGACGCTTTCCTCGAACACGCTCGCAAATGCATGGACTACGGTGCGGCGGTGGTCGTGATGGCCTTCGACGAGAAGGGCCAGGCCGATACGAAGGACCGCAAGGTCGAGATCTGTTCGCGCGCCTATGACATCCTCACCGGCATCGGCTTCCCGCCCGAGGACATCATCTTCGATCCCAACATCTTCGCCGTTGCGACGGGGATCGAGGAGCACGACCGCTACGGACTCGACTTCATCGAGGCGGTGGCCGAGATCAAGGCGCGCTGCCCCCATGCACGGACCAGCGGGGGACTTTCCAACCTCAGCTTCAGCTTCCGCGGCAACGAGACCGTGCGCCGCGCGATGCACTCGGTGTTCCTCTACCACGCGATCCCCGCCGGGCTCGACATGGCGATCGTCAATGCGGGCCAGCTCGACGTCTATGACCAGATCGACGCAGGCCTGCGCGAAGCGTGCGAGGATGTGATCCTGATGCGCCGCCCGGATGCGACCGAGCGGCTGATCGAGCTTGCCGAAAGCTACAAGGGCAAGTCCGCGGCTGACGAGAAGGCCGCCGAGGAGTGGCGCGGGTGGCCGGTCGAACGCCGGATCGAGCACGCGCTGGTCAAGGGTATCGACGCCCATGTGGTCGAGGATACGGAGGAAGCTCGCCAGCTATTCGCGCGCCCCATCGAGGTCATCGAAGGACCGCTGATGGACGGCATGAACGTGGTCGGCGACCTGTTCGGCAGCGGCAAGATGTTCCTGCCCCAGGTGGTGAAATCGGCCCGTGTCATGAAGAAGGCGGTCGCGCACCTCATCCCCTTCATCGAGGCGGAGAAGGAGGCATCGGGCCTTGCCGACCAGTCGAAGGGCAAGATCGTCATGGCGACGGTCAAGGGCGACGTTCATGACATCGGCAAGAACATCGTCGGCGTGGTCCTGCAGTGCAACGGGTACGAGGTCATCGATCTCGGCGTGATGGTGCCATGGCAGCAGATTCTCGCTGCCGCGAACGAGAACGGAGCCGACATGATCGGCCTCTCGGGCCTCATCACTCCCTCGCTCGACGAGATGGTGACCGTTGCCGAGGAAATGCAGCGTGCGGGCATGACCATGCCGCTGCTGATCGGCGGGGCCACCACGAGCAAGGTCCACACAGCGCTGCGCATCGACCCGGCCTACGAAGGTCCGGTGATCCACGTCCTCGACGCGAGCCGCGCGGTGGGCGTTGCGAGCCGCCTGCTGTCTGACACGCAGCGTGACGAGTTCGTAGATACGACCGCAGCCGAATACGAGAAGGTCCGCGATGCGCGCGAAGGCAAAGGGCAGAGCGTCCTGCTGACCATCGAGGAAGCGCGGGCGAATTTCTTCGATGCCTATCTCTCGGACAAGGCCGCACCGCCGCTGCAGCCGGGAGTGCACGCCTTTGCCGACTGGGACTTGGCGGACCTGCGCCACTACATCGACTGGACGCCATTCTTCCGCGCCTGGGAACTGCACGGGACTTACCCTGCGATCCTCAAGGACGAGGTCGTGGGCGAGACCGCGCAGCAATTGTTCGCCGATGCCAACGCCATGCTCGACCGGATCATCGCCGAAAAGTGGCTGGTGGCGAAGGGGGTGGCGGGCTTCTGGCCCTGCGCGCGGGATGGAGACGACGTAACGCTTCATATAGCGGAGGAAGAGCGTCACGTAGTGCTTCCTTTCCTTCGCCAGCAGGTAAAGAAGAGCCGCGACCGGGCGAACATGTGCCTTGCCGATTTCATCGATCCGGCGGGCGACTGGATCGGCGGTTTCGCGGTTGGCATCCATGGCATCGAACCGCATTCGGCGCGCTTCAAGGACGACAAGGACGATTATTCGGACATCCTTCTGAAGGCGCTGGCGGATCGCTTCGCGGAGGCCTTCGCCGAGCGTCTTCACCAGCATGTCCGCACCGAGCTGTGGGGCTATGCGCCGCAGGAACAGCTGACCAACGAGGCGCTGATCAAGGAAGAGTATCGCGGCATCCGTCCGGCGCCCGGTTACCCGGCGTGTCCCGACCACAGTTTGAAGCCGATCCTCTTCGACCTGCTCGATGCGCCGAAGAACGCGGGTCTCACCCTGACCGAGAATTTCGCCATGTATCCCACGGCTGCGGTCAGCGGGTTCTACTTCGGCCACCCGGAAGCACAGTATTTCGGCGTCGCGCGGATCGGGCGCGACCAGCTTGCGGACTATGCGCGCCGCAGAGGGGTCGATATTGCGACCGCCGAGAGATGGCTGCGACCGAATCTGGATTGAGCGCGCTGCCCCGGGGGCGGCTGGTGTGGATCGGCGGCAGCGTGCTGCTTGCCGCCTACATCATCCTGCTCCTCGCCGTGCCGTTCCAGCCCGATCTGATGCGTGCGCTCTGGTTCCTGCCCGGCATCGGGGTGATCGGGGCGATCATTGCCAACACCTCGGGAACTGGTGGCGGCGTGGTCTTCGTGCCGGTCTTCAACGCCTTGCGCGAATGGGGGGTCATGGACCTCCAGCCGCTGCAGGTCGTCGGCGTTTCCATGGGCATCCAGAGCTTCGGCATGACCATGGGGGCCCTGCGCTGGACCGACCGCCTCTACCACCAGCCCGCGCCCGAGCCGCTCCATGCCCTCGTCCGCCCGCGCGACTTCTTCACCGTCGCATTCGGCGTCCTTGCATTATCGCTACCGGCCATGCTGCTGACCCAGCGTTTCACGGCCTTCGACCAGCATGCGGTCCTGATGGGATACAAGGCTTTCTCCGTCCTGCTCGGCGTCGCTCTCATCGCCTCGACCTGGACGGTCAACATGGCGCGGCCCGAGAAAACGCAGCTCGAGAGGTTCGACCTGATAGTCCTGCTCGTGCTTGCCGTCCCGGGCGGCGTGCTGACCGCCTTGTTCTCAGTCGGTGTCGGGGAGCTGGTCGCGCTCTACCTCTTCATCCGCCACTACCCGGTGCTGCTGTGCACGGGTGCGGCCTGCCTCATCTCCTCGATCAGCGTGCTCAGCGGGGCGATCTGGCACGTCGAGGCGGGAACGATGCAGTGGGAAGTCGTACTCCTCGCCGGTCCGGGCGCGGCTCTCGGCGGCTTCCTCGCGCGGCCCATAGCGCTGTGGCTGGGGGCACGGCGCCTCAAGACCATGGACGGTGCGTGGATCGTGCTGTCGGCGCTATACCTGCTGTGGCTCAACTGGCGCTGAGGTGATGATGCGGCTCTTTCTCACGGCTTCACTTGCCCTTCTGGCAGGCTGCGCTTCGGTGCCCAAGGCTCCTGCGTCTCCCCCACCGGCTGCGGTTGCGGTCGTCTTCGACAAGGGGAGCGTCAGACCCGTGGTGGTTGAGGGCATGGCCGACCGTTCCACCATGCGCCCGGTCACAACCAACGATCCCGTGCGCATCGCCAGCATATCGAAGCTCGTCATGGCGCTCGCGGCCATGCGGCTGGTCGACGAAGGCAAGGTCGACCTCGACCGTGACGTTTCGGATTATCTCGGCTGGAAACTGCGCCACCCCGATTATCCCGACGTGCCGGTTACCCTCGCACAATTGCTCTCGCACCGGTCGAGCCTGCGCGACGATGCGGGTTATGTCATACCGCTGGGCGAGAGCCTGCAGGCGAAGTTCACTGATCCCGCGGCCTGGTATCATGGCGCACCGCCGGGAGAGGCTCCCTTCGAATATGCCAATGTCGGTTCGCCCGTGGTCGCGACGGTGCTCGAGGCGGCGAGCGGCGAGCGTTATGATCGGCTGGTCGAGCGAACGGTCTTCGCGCCGCTGGGCATCGAGGCCTGCCTCAACTGGATCGGCTGTGCGCAGGATTTCGCCGAGCGCGCGGTGGTACTGTATCGCAGCACCGGCGAGGTCGCGCGCGATGCCGCTGGGGACCGCCCGCCCAATTGCACCATTCCGGTTGTCGAAGGTACTGCGTGCAATCTCGACGACTATGTGCCGGGAACCAATGCCTCGATCTTCTCGCCTCAGGGCGGGGTGCGCATCGGGATGGTGGATCTGGCGAGACTGGGTCAGGCCATCTTGAACGAGGATTCCCGCCTGCTCGACCCACCCGGATTCGCCCGGCTCAAGCGCCCGGAATCGCCTATTGCCGGGAGCGCACCGCTGTTCTGCTTCTACGGCCTCGCCGTGCAGACGCTCCATCCCGGGCTGGCGGGCTGCAACGACGATCTCTTCCCCGACGTCGCGCGCCGGTACGGTCACGCGGGCGAGGCCTATGGGCTGCGCTCGGGGCTGTGGATCGACCCGGAGGGCCGCCGCGGCATCGCCTATTTCGTTACCGCCGTGCCTGAGCCCGAAGTCGAGGACACCGGCGGCTTTTCCGACGAGGAACGGGCGCTCGTCGCGCGTGCCGTGGAAATTGCCTCGCGGGGCAAGGGTAGAGATTGACCGTGCCGCGCTAATCGCGCAGGGCAATCGGCGTCGGCCACGGGAGCGATTCTGCGGCAGGCGCGCACGGGAGAGACCGGCGGGGCAACCCTCCGGCGCCGAAGGAGCAACCGCCCCGGAAACTCTCAGGCCCACGGACCGTGCGCTGCCATCGGCACTCTGGAAAGCGTCGCCATCATCGGCGGCCACCGAAGGGGTAAGCCCGCGCACCTTTGCATGAAGGTGGGGGCCAGTCTCTCAGGTTTCCCGACAGAGGGGGCATGGAAATGTTGTGCTCCGCAAGGGGCGGCCATGCTGTCGGGGAAGTTTGTTGAGCGAAGACATCGAAATCGAAGAGCCCGAAACCGGTACGCTGCCGCTCGATGCCTGGCATCGCGACAAGGGCGCGCGCATGGTCGAGTTCGCCGGATACTGGATGCCGATCCAGTACGAAGGCATCGTGGCCGAACACGAATGGACCCGCTCCAATGCCGGCCTGTTCGATGTCAGCCACATGGGGCAGCTGCTGTTGTCCGGTCCCGATCTCGACGCGGCGGTGGAAGCCGTGTTGCCGATCGACCTGTCGACCCTGAAACTTGGCCAGCAGCGCTATTCGCTGCTGCTCGACGAAGATGGCGGCGTGCTCGACGACCTGATGGTCTCGCGCTGGCCGGAGTGCCTGTATCTCGTCGTCAACGGTGCGACCAAGTGGGACGATATCGGCCATCTGCGCGAATACCTGCCCGACGAGATCACCCTCAATCATCTCGACGAGCAGGCGCTGCTGGCGCTGCAGGGGCCCAAGGCGGCGGACGCGCTGGCGCGCCATGCGACGGGCGAATACCCGCTTTCGGCACTGACCTTCATGAAGTTCGGCCGCTTCACCATAGCGGGCCACGAGGTGACCATCGCTCGCGCCGGCTATACCGGCGAGGACGGGTTCGAGATTTCGCTTCCCGGCCATGCAACCGAGGAAATCGCCGACGTGCTGTGCCGCGAACCCGAAGTGAAGCCCATCGGACTTGGCGCGCGCGACAGCCTGCGCCTCGAGGCGGGCCTGCCGCTCTACGGCCACGACCTTTCGCCCGAAACCTCGCCCATCGAAGCGGGCCTGGTGTTTGGCATCAACAAGCGCCGCCGCAGCCCCGTTGAACAGGGTGGGGGCGGCTATCCCGGTGCGACACGGATCAATCGCGAAATCGTCGAAGGCACGCTGCGCAAATGGGTCGGCCTCAAGGTCGAAGGCCGCATGCCCGCACGCGAAGGTGCCGAGGTCTTTGCCGGCGGCGAGCAGGTCGGGGTGGTGACCAGTGGCGGTTTCTCGCCAACGCTCGGTGCGCCCATCGCCATGGCCTATGTCGCCAGCGCCCATGCCGCGACAGGCACCGCGCTCGAAATCGAAGTCCGTTCGAAGCGTCTGGCGGCCACGGTCGTCCCGACACCTTTCGTCCCCCACCGCTACTACAGAGGGAAATGATCCGATGGCCCGTTACTTCACCGATGAACATGAATGGATCGACGTCGACGGCGACACTGCCACGGTCGGCATCACCGATTATGCGCAGGGCCAGCTCGGCGACATCGTCTTCGTCGAACTCCCCTCCGCCGGCACCTCGCTCAGCAAGGGCGGCGATGCGGCGGTGGTGGAAAGCGTCAAGGCGGCAAGCGACGTCTACGCCCCGATCGACGGCGAAGTGACCGAAGGCAATGCGGCGCTTGAGGACGATCCCGCTCTGGTCAACACCGCGCCCGAAGGCGATGGCTGGTTCTTCAAGATGACCATCGGCGACGCGAGCCAGCTCGACGGCCTGATGGACGAAGCCGCCTACAAATCCTTCTGCGACAGTCTCTAATTGATCGTCCCCGTGCCGGGGACCCGAGGACATACGATGCGCTACCTGCCGCTTACCCAGGATGACCGTTCGGCGATGCTCGCCCGGATCGGTGCCAGCAATATCGACGATCTCTTCGTCGACGTGCCCGAGGAAGCCCGCCTGTCGGGCCCGATCGCGGGCCTCCCGCTGCACGCCAGCGAAATGGCGGTCGAGAAGCACATGCGGCGCCTGTCCAAGAAGAACCTCGCGGCGGCCGATGCTGCGTTTTTCCTCGGTGCGGGGGCGTACAAGCACCACGTCCCGGCGAGCGTCGATCACATCATCCAGCGCGGCGAGTTCCTGACCGCCTACACGCCCTACCAGCCGGAAATCGCGCAGGGCACGCTGCAGATGCTGTTCGAGTTCCAGAGCCAGGTAGCCCGCCTCTATGGCTGCGCGGTCGCCAATGCCTCAATGTACGACGGTTCGACCGCATGCTGGGAAGCAGTGGCGATGGCCGGGCGCGTGACCAAGCGCAAGCGCGTGGTTCTATCGGGCGCTTTGCACCCGCACTATGCCGAGGTCGTCAAGACAATGGCGAAGTTCACCGAGGACGAGATCGCATCTGCCTCGCCCGCGCTCCAGGCCGCGCCGGATAACGCTGGCCTGATCGCGCGGATCGATGACCAGACCAGCTGCGTCGTGGTCCAGTACCCCGACATCCTCGGGCGCATTCCCGACCTCACCGAGATTGCCGAGGCGGCGCATGCCAAGGGCGCGTTGCTGATCGCGGTCAATACCGAGCCCGTCGCACTGGGCGCGATCAAGTCGCCGGGCGAGCTCGGCGCGGACATCGTCGTGGGCGAAGGCCAGTCGATCGGCGTCGGCCTGCAGTTCGGCGGACCGTATCTCGGCCTCTTCGCGGTGCGCGATCCCAAGCATGTGCGCCAGATGCCGGGCCGCCTGTGCGGCGAGACCGTCGATGCCGAGGGCAAGCGCGGCTTCGTGCTCACCCTCTCGACCCGCGAGCAGCACATCCGCCGCGAGAAGGCGACATCGAACATCTGCACCAACTCGGGCCTCTGCGCCTTGGCGTTCAGCGTCCACATGACCCTGCTCGGCGAGAAGGGCTTGCGCGCGCTGGCGGCGGAGAACCACCGCCTCGCCTGCCTCGCCGCCGACAGGCTGACAAAGATCCCGGGCGTGAGCGTGCTCAACGATGCGTTCTTCAACGAGTTCACCCTCCGTCTCGGCAAGGACGCGCGCAAGGTCGTGCGCACTCTCGCCGACAGGGGCGTCCTGGCGGGCGTCTCGCTCGGTCGCCTGTTCCCGGCGCATGACGAACTCGCCGACGGCCTGCTCGTCGCAGTGACCGAAACCACCACCGAGGAGGACATCGAAACGCTTGCCTCCGCACTCGAGGAGGTGCTCGCATGAACGCGCCCCCCAAAACCCCGAACGCATCCGGCTGGAAGCCCGGCACGCCTGTCGAAGGTCACAACGCCATGAGCGGTCCCGACACCGCCACCGGCAACCGCGCGCTGATGCTGGAAGAGCCGCTGCTGTTCGAGATCGGCCATGTCGAGCAGACCGGCGTCGACCTTCCCGAGCCTCCCAAGGATTCAGGTCGCGGCGCGAACCGCCTGGGCGGTTTCGACCGCGCCGAGGCCATCGGCCTGCCCGGTCTCTCCGAACCCGAGACCGTGCGTCACTACACGCGTCTCAGCCGCCAGAACTACGCCATCGACCTCGGCCTCTTCCCGCTCGGAAGCTGCACGATGAAGCACAACCCGCGGCTCAACGAGAAGGTCGCGCGGATGCCCGGCTTCGCCGATGTCCACCCGCTGCAGCCGGTCGACACCGTGCGCGGCGCGCTCGAGGTCATCAATGAACTGGCCTTTTGGCTGATCGAGCTGACCGGCATGTACGGAGTCGCGATGAGCCCCAAGGCGGGCGCGCATGGCGAGCTGTGCGGCATCCTGTGCATCCGCGCCGCGCTCGAAGCGCGCGGCGATGCGCGCGAGGTCATCCTCGTCCCCGAAAGTGCGCACGGCACCAACCCTGCCACCGCCGCCTTTGCGGGTTATCGCGTGGAAGACATTCCCGCGACCGCCGAAGGCCGCGTCGACCTCGAGGCGCTCAAGGCACGCCTCGGTCCCGATGTCGCCGGCGTGATGATCACCAACCCCAACACCTGCGGCTTGTTCGAGCGCGACATGAAGGCGATCTCGGACGCGGTTCATGCGGCGGGCGGCTTTGTCTATTGCGACGGTGCCAACTTCAACGCCATCGTCGGCAAGGTGCGCCCGGGCGACCTTGGCGTCGATGCGATGCACATCAACCTGCACAAGACCTTCTCCACCCCGCACGGCGGCGGCGGTCCGGGTTCGGGACCGGTGGTGCTGTCGGAAGCGCTCGCGCCGTTCGGTCCGCTGCCCTTCACCGCGAGGACCAAGGACGGCATCGTGCACCTCGTCGAGGAAGAGAACGCGGCCGAGTTCGACCACACTCAGGCCTTCGGCCGCATGACGGCCTTCCACGGGCAGATGGGCATGTTCACCCGCGCGCTGACCTACATCCTCAGCCACGGCGCCGATGGCCTCAAGCAGGTGGCCGAGGACGCGGTCCTCAATGCCAATTACATCCTTCGCAGCCTGGAGGACGTGCTCGACGCGCCCTTCGGGCCGAGCGGGCCGTGCATGCACGAGGCGCTGTTCAGCGATAAGGGTTTTGCGGAAGGGCTCTCGACGCTCGATCTCGCCAAGGGGCTGATCGACGAAGGCTATCACCCGATGACCATGTACTTCCCGCTGGTCGTGCATGGCGCGATGCTGGTCGAACCGACCGAGACCGAGAGCAAGGCCGCGCTCGACCAGTTCATCGGTGCCCTGCGCAGCGTCGCAGAGCGGGCAGTCAACGGCGACGAAACGCTCAAGACCGCGCCGCATTACGCCCCGCGCCGCCGTCTCGACGAGACGCTGGCGGCAAGGAAGCCGGTGCTCGCCTGGCAGGAGCCCAATCCACCTTCCGGATCGCCGAGTTTGAGCGAGCAGGGCGGGCGTTGATCGCTCGCCCGCGGTCATGAAGATCGTCTTCAGCCGGAAGGGCTTCGATAGTGCGGCGGGCGGAGGACCCTCGCCGATCGTGGAAGGGCGACCCGTAAGCCTGCCCATACCGGCGGGCGTGGCATCGCGGACAAGCTATGGCGACCTTGGCCTTGGCGACCATGCCGCGCGGGCGAGCAGGGGACGTCATGACGCCGCTTCGCTGTGCCACCACGACCCCATGTTCACCGCCGACGGCCGTTGCCTCTTCGGACAGGTTGGCGCGGCGCAGACCCATCTGGAAAACCGCGGTGTCGGGGTAGGGGACGTGTTCCTCTTCTTCGGCCTGTTCCGCGATGACGGGGGCGATCCACATCACCGGATTTTCGGCTTCCTCGAAGTCGGGGAAGTCATCCCGCTCGCGGGCGGTACGCCGGACTGGCTGGTCGAGCACAAGCATCCGCACGCGCTCGGTATGCACGGCAGCAACGACACGATCTACGCCGGAAGCGGGCGGGTGGCGGCGCGAGCGAGCGATGCCCTGCGCCTCACCGTGGCGGGGGCGCAGCCCTCGCTATGGCAGCGCCCCGCATGGCTTAAGCCGGGCGGGCTCAGCTATCACGACCGTCCCGACCGCTGGCTGCGTGGCGGCAAGTTGCGCAGCGTGGCGCGCGGCCAGGAGTTCGTCGCCGACGTCGGGCGCAGGGCTGCGCCGCGCCAATGGCTCGCGAGGATTATCGAGGAAATCAGAGCGTCTTGATGATCGCGCTGAAGTCGAGCCCGCCATTGGCCTCGGCGAACTTCTCGTAAAGCTCCGCCGCGGTCGAACCGAGGACGGTCGTCGCGTTCACACTGTCCGCAGCTTCCATCGCAAGGCGCAGGTCCTTGAGCATCAGCGCGGTGGCGAAGCCGCCCTGATAATCATTGTCCGCCGGGCTCTGCACGCCGACCCCGGGGAGCGGCGTGTAGGCATTCAGCGACCAGTTGTAGCCGCTCGACACACTCGAAATCTCGTAGAATTTCTGCGGGTCGAGGCCGAGCTTCTTCGCCATGGTCATCGCTTCTGCCGTGCCGATCATGGTGATGGCGAGGAGCATGTTGTTGCAGATCTTGGCGGTCTGGCCCGCGCCCGCAGCGCCGGCATGGATCACCGCCTTGCCCATCGGGTCGAGCACTTCGCTGGCGCGCTCGAACGCCTTTTCGGTCCCGCCGACCATGAAGGTCAGAGTCCCGCCATTGGCCGCCGCGATCCCGCCGGAAACCGGCGCGTCGACCATGTCGTAGCCCGCCGCTTCGGCGGCCGCGATGACGTCCCTGGCGGTGGCGACATCGATGGTCGAGCAGTCGAGCAGGATGGCACCGGCAGGCGCATGGCCGAAGACGCTGTTCTGGTAGACCGACTTCACGATACCGCCGTTGGGCAACATGGTGACGACCGCGTCCACGCCTTCGCACGCAGCGCCGGCGTCGTCGAACACCGAACACCCGTGTTCGGCGGCCGAACGAAGCGCTTCATCCGCAAGGTCAAAGGCATTCACCTCGTGCCCCGCCTTGACGAGATTCGCGGCCATCCCGCCGCCCATGTTGCCGAGGCCGATGAAAGCGATTTTCATGTCAGCGTCCCTTCCACTGGCCTTCGCGCTTCTCGATGAAGGCAGCCATGCCTTCCTTCTTGTCCTCGCTGGCGGTGAGGATCTGGAAGATGCGGCGCTCGATGATCAGCCCCTGATCGAGCGAAGTCTCGAAAGCGGCATTGACCATTTCCTTGTTGGCGATCGCGGCCATCGGCGGCTTCGACGCGATGGTGGCAGCCGTCTTCATCGCTTCCTCGACCAGTGTCTCATGCGGGACGACGCGCGCGACGAGGTTTGCGCGTTCGGCCTCTTCGGCGCCCATCATCCGGCCCGTCAGGCACATCTCCATCGCCTTCGACTTGCCGACTGCCTTGGTCAGCCGCTGGCTGCCGCCCATGCCCGGTGCGACGCCGAGATTGATCTCGGGCTGGCCGAACCTGGCCTTGTCCGAGGCGATGATGAAGTCGGCCATCATCGCGAGTTCGCACCCGCCGCCCAGCGCGAAGCCGTTGACTGCCGCGATCCACGGCTTGCGGGTCTTCTTGACGATTTCGCTAGTCCAGGGGCTGAAGAAGTCGTCGAGATAGAAGTCGGCGGCCGCCTTTTCGCTCATCTCCTTGATGTCCGCGCCTGCGGCAAAAGCCTTGTCGCCCGATCCGGTCAGCACCGCGCACAGTTGGCTGGCGTCGGCCTGGTAGGCAGCAAAAGCGTCGATCAGCTCGTCCAGCACCTGCGAGTTGAGCGCGTTCAGCGCCTGCGGGCGATTGAGCGTGATCAGCGTAACCGCGTCACGCTTCTCGACGGTGATGGTCTCGTAACTCATAGGGGTTTCCATTCCTCGTTGGCGGGAAGCGGGGCGAAGATGCTGTCGAGCAGTTCCTCGCTCACGCCCTCGGGCGTTGCCGGGTCCCATTTGGGGTCGTGGGTCTTGTCGACGATCACCGCGCGGACACCCTCGGCAAAATCGGGGCGGACGAGCACGCGCGAGGCGATCCGATACTCCATTTTCATGTTGTCGGCGAAATTGTCGAGATTTTGACTTTCGGCCAATTGCCTCAGGGCGACCTTGCAGGTTTGCGGACTCTTGGTGCGCAGGGTCGCGAGTTCCTTCGCCGCCCATTCGATGTCGTCCAGCTCGAGGCTTTCGAGGATATCCTCGTATCTGTCGGAAGCGAAATGCTTGGCGATCCGCTCGGCATTAGCCTCGATCCGGGCCGGCGGAGGCGTTTCGGACAGTTCGGAAAGGATGCCCGCGATCCGGTCGGGATGCTCGGCTATGCGGGCCTTCGCTTCGGCCAGTTTCTCAGCCGGCAGGTAGTGCGTGGCGATGCCGGCCCACAGGCATTCCGACCCGTCGAGCCGCGCGCCGGTCAGCGCGAGGAACTGGCCGAGCCTGCCGCCAAGGCGCGAGAGGTGCCAGCCGCCGCCGACATCGGGAAACAGGCCGATGCCCGTCTCCGGCATGGCGAACCGCGTGTTCTCGGTCGCCACGCGGTACTTGCACGGCATGGCGATGCCCACGCCGCCGCCCATGGTGATGCCGTCCATGAAGGCCACGATGGGCTTCGCATATTCGAACATCTGGTGATTGAGCTGGTATTCGTCATGGAAGAAGGCGCGCCCGCTCTTGCCCCCGTCGTTTAGGGCGGAATGGCGCAGCAGGTTGATGTCGCCCCCGGCGCAGAACCCGCGCCCTTCGGCGTGGTCGAGGATGACCGCCTCGACCTTGTCGTCGTCCGCCCATTTGGCGAGGCCCGCGCTCATCGCGTGGCACATGTCGAGGGTCAGCGCGTGGAGCGCCTTGGGCCGGTTGAGCGAGATGTGCCCCGCGTGGCCGTGGGTATGGATATGGACCTCGTCGGTCATGCAGCTTCCTTGCGTTCGATAAGGTCCCAGCGGTTGCCCCAGGGATCGTTGAAGACCGCGACGGTGCCATAGGGCTCCTCGCGCGGTCCGTCGGTGAATTCCACCCCCCATGCGGTCATGCGGCCATGGTCGGTGGCGAAGTCATTGGTGTCGAGGAACCAGCCCACGCGTCCGCCGGTCTGGTTGCCGATGGCGGAGCGCTGGTCGTCATTGACGGCGCGGGCGAGCAGGAGCTTGCCGCCATGCGATCCGGCCATGACCACCCAGCGCTTGCCTTCGCCAAGGTCGCTGTCCTCTTCCAGCGCGAAGCCCAGTGCGTCGCGGAAGAAGGCGATGGCCTCGTCATAGTCGGGCACCACCAACGCCGTCATGGCGAGGCCGATCATTGGCGCAGCATCTCGCGACCGACGATCATGCGCATGACCTGGTTGGTGCCTTCGAGGATCGAGTGGACCCTGAGGTCGCGCCAGAAGCGCTCGATCGGGTATTCCTTGAGGTAGCCGTAGCCGCCGAACAGCTGCAGTGCGTCGTTGACGATCTTGCTCCCGCTGTCGGTCGCCAGCCGCTTTGCCATGGCCGAGAACTTGCTCTTGTCGGGCGCGTTGTCGGTGACCTTGGCCGCCGCGAGGTAGAGCAGGGCGCGCGCTGCCTCGAGATCGGTGGCCATGTCGGCGAGCATGAACTGGGTGTTCTGGAAGTCGGCGATCGGCTGGCCGAACTGCTGGCGTTCCTTGGTGTACTTCACCGCCTCATCGAGACAGCGCTGCGCCCCGCCCAATGAGCAGGCACCGATGTTGAGGCGACCGCCGTCGAGGCCCGCCATGGCATAGCGGAACCCGTCGCCCTCCGGCCCGACGCGGTTGGCCACGGGCACGCGGCAATCCTCGAAAATCAGCTGCGCCGTGGGTGAGGCATTCCAGCCGAGCTTTTTCTCCGGCTTGCCGAAGGAGAGGCCGGGCGTGTCCTTCTCGATCACGAGGCAGGTGATGCCCTTGGACTTGTGCTCGCCGGTGCGGACCATGACGACATAGATATCGTTGAAGCCGCTGCCCGAAATGAACTGCTTGGTGCCATTGAGGACATAATGGTTGCCATCGAGCACTGCGGTGGTCTTGAGCCCCGCCGCGTCCGATCCCGAACCCGGTTCGGTCAGGGCGTAGCTGGCGATCTTTTCCATGGTCACGAGGCTGGGCAGGAAGCGCGATTTCACGTCCTCGCCACCGAAGCGGTCGATCATCCAGGTCGCCATGTTGTGGATGGAGACATAGGCGCTGGTCGCGGGGCAGCCATAGGCCATGGCTTCCATGATCAGCGCCGCTTCGAGCCGTCCCAGGTTGATGCCGCCCGATTCCTCGCTGACGTAGATCGCGCCGAAGCCGAGCTCGCCGGTCTTCTGGATGACGTCGCGGGGGAAGTGGCTTTTCTCGTCCCATTCGGCGGCGAAGGGGGTGATGTTGTCGGCCGTGAACCGCTGCGCCATTTCCTGGATCGCGAGCTGGTCGTCGGTAAGTGCAAATTGTCCGGTCATGGCGCGTGCCCTAGCGCCGGACGGGGCAGGATGGAAGGCGTCAGCCGCAGGTAATCGCGGTGATACGGCCTTCCCCGTTCAGGGTAACGCGAACCCGCCACGGGCTGAATGCCGTGGTGACAATCATGTCGGGCTCGATCCATTCGAAAATGCGCGCGCGCGTCACGTCCTGGATGCGCTGGGCAATTTCCTGCGAGGCCTGCTGCCCGACGTGGACCTGTGCCGGCCTTGCATCACAGGCGCCCTCGGCAGCAGCACGCTCGGTGAGGCTCGAATGGCGAGGGGCACATGCCGTCACCGACATGAGCCCCGTGATCGAAACCAGTACGACTAGCCGCAAGTGATCTCGGTTATCTTCATCGCGTTATCATAACGCACGTTCACTCGGTCCGGGCGATAGTCCATGGTCCAGGCCGAATCCGGCGGACCCCAACGCAGGGTGCGAGCGCCGCTCTGCAGCTGGATCGCAGCACCCATGTCGGCGCTGGCGGTATGGCCGATATGCCCCTGAACTGCGGCCGCATCGCAAGTGTATGTCGGTTCTGCCGCCGGAGTGCTGGCCGGCTCCTCGTAGGCCGCGCACGCCGCAAGGGGCAGGGCGATGGCGATCAGGGCAATCGAACGCATGGGCATCCTCCTCAGTTGTCGCAACGCATCAGCTTTATCGGGTCTATCCGGTCCTCGTCTACCGAGGACTCGGTGAGTGTATTACCATCGTCGGAAAGATCGAGCTTGCGAGCCATCTGCCACTTCTCTCCCTCGCCCTCCATGGCCAGCGAGACGACGATGCTGTCCGCGCTGTCTACCTCGATGCGCGTGACCTCGCCACGCGACTCATAGAAACGGATGGACTTGGGCGCGATTTCCAGCCGCATGTCGGACGGCACGTCGCAACTAGGCTTGTCGTGGTCCCACACACCCAGGAAGGTTGAGGGGATTTCCTCTGCCGTGACAGGGGTTGGCGAGGAAGTTGGTGACGTCTGCGCGGAAGCCTTCGCTTCGCCAGAGCCGGCTGCACCAACGGGCTCATCTGCTCCCGATGCATCCGGTCCCGGCGAACATGCCGCCATGGCCAGGAACAATGCGGGAAGGAGCGGGCTAAGGAGGGCTGCATGGTTCATGAAGCCTCCAACGCCCGGGTTGCGGAAACTATCCCTGAAAGATCAACCCATTGTCGGGATGACGAAGGCGTTCGAGCCGTCGCCGCCGCCGTCGGGCCAGCGCTGGGTGACCTTCTTGGTCTTGGTCCAGAAGCGCAGGCCTTCCATGCCGTACTGGTCGATGTCGCCGAAGCCCGAACGCTTCCACCCGCCGAAGCTGTGGTAGCTGACCGGCACCGGGATGGGGACGTTGATTCCGACCATGCCTACGTTCACGCGGCTCGCGAATTCACGTGCGGCGTGGCCGTTGCGGGTGAAGATCGCGACGCCATTGCCGTACTGGTGCTGGCTCGGCAGGCGGACGGCCTCTTCGAAGTCCTTTGCGCGGACGATCTGGAGCACGGGGCCGAAGATCTCTTCCTTGTAGCTGTCCATGTCGGTGGTGACGCGATCGAGCAGCGTCGGGCCGACGAAGAAGCCCTTCTCGTAGCCCTGCAAGGTGAAGCCGCGACCGTCGATAACGACTTCGGCGCCTTCCTTCTCGGCGGTGTCGATCCAGCCTTCGACGCGAGCCTTGTGCTCGGGCGTAACGACCGGGCCGTAATGCGCATCCTTGTCGGTCGAGACGCCGACGCGCAGGCCATTGATCGCAGGGATCAGCTTCGCACGAAGCCGGTCGGCCGTGTCCTCGCCCACCGGCACGACGACAGGCAGCGCCATGCAGCGCTCGCCCGCCGAGCCGAAGGCCGCGCCGGCGAGGTCGTTGACCACCTGGTCAAGATCCGCGTCGGGCATGACGATGCCGTGGTTCTTGGCCCCGCCGAAAGCCTGCACGCGCTTCGCATTCGCCGAGCCGCGCGAGTAGATGTACTGCGCAATGTCGGAGGACCCGACGAAGCTGATCGCCGGAATGTCGGGATGGTCGAGGATCGCGTCGACCATCTCCTTGTCGCCATGGACGACTTGCAGCAGTCCTTCCGGCGCGCCGGCCTCGATGAAGAGCTCTGCGAGGCGGACCGGCACGCTCGGATCGCGTTCGGAAGGCTTGAGGATGAAGGCGTTGCCCGCTGCAATGGCCATGCCGAACATCCACATCGGGATCATCGCCGGGAAGTTGAACGGAGTGATGCCCGCGCCGATGCCCAGCGGCTGGCGCATCGAATAGACGTCGATGCCGGGCCCGGCGCCCTGCGTATATTCGCCCTTCAGTGCCTGCGGGATGCCGCAAGCGAACTCGATCACCTCGAGACCGCGCTGGATATCGCCGTGCGCGTCGTCGACCACCTTGCCGTGCTCACTCGACAGAAGTTCGGCGAGTTCCTGTTTGTGCGCTTCGACGTGGCGCTTGAATTCGAACATCACACGCGCGCGCTTCTGCGGGTTGGTCGCGGCCCATTCGGGCTGGACCTTCTTTGCCGCATCAACCGCGCGCTGCAGCAGCGCCGCATCGCCGAGGGCGACCTCGGCCTGGATTTCACCCGTCGACGGGTTCCAGATCTTGTGGGTGCGGCTTGCGGTTCCGCCGGCTCCGCCGACGATGAAATGGTCTACCTGACGCATGGGAATCTCCTCTTGCGGCCCATCTAGAGATGTGTGCGCCACAAGCAAGGGAGGAGCGCGACAGCGCGGGTCACAACGACGTTGACCGGGGCGGGCACCTGCGGCAAAGCGCCGCGCACAGGCGGGTATGATGTAATGGTAGCCTGTCAGCTTCCCATGCTGAACGCGCGGGTTCGATTCCCGCTACCCGCTCCAGCCGCCCTTCCCATCATCACAGGTGCATTATAGGGTGGCCCCAGCAACTGCTTGGAGCGACCATGTCGATCTTTACGGACCATCCCAACTCAGTCGGCGAAAGCTATGGCGAGCATATGTCGAGCGCCTTCAGTTTCGGGTCGCGGATGTTCGTGGGGAGCCTCGCCTGTTTCGTGCACGGCATTTTTCCCTTCTGGTTCAAGGGCAACGGCAGCAGGACGGTCCACGATTTGTCCAAGCGCATGATCCATGGCCGCGACAAGTTCGATGGCAAGGCCGCGCATACCAAGCCGGCCGATTGGTGCATTTGAGCCGCCACGCTCTTTCTGCTCGATAGGCTTGGGGGCAGGCTTGGACCGCATGGTTTCGCAACAGTCCGACGACGACGGCAGCCTGCTTGGGCGCTTTAACGGTGCAAAACCCCCGGCGGCGGAGTGGTTCACCGAAGCGCTCGCCATTGCTCCGGAGCGATCGCATTTCGAAGTCGACGGCGCGCAAATCGAGCTCCTGACATGGGGCGAAGTGGGCAAACCCGGCCTGTTGTTCCTCCACGGCAATGCCGCCCATGCCGACTGGTGGAGCTTCATTGCCCCCCTCTTTGCCGACGACTTTCGCTGTGCAGCGATCTCGTGGTCAGGCATGGGGCGCTCCGACTGGCGCGAGGCCTATGCGATCCCGACCTTCGCCAGGGAAGCGATGACCGCGATCGAAGTGGCAGGGCTAGCCGCTTCGGGCGAACCGCCGGTGATCATCGCCCATTCCTTCGGCGGCTTCCCGACGATCCACATCGGTGCATTCCATCCCGACGTCGTTGCAGGCGCGATCCTCGTCGACTCGGCGCCGCCCAAGCCAGGGCAGGGGCCTCCACCGCGCCTTGCGCAGGGCCGCGATCGCAATCCCCGATATCCGACGCTGGAGGCAGCTTTGCGCCGTTTCCGGTTCCTGCCCGAACAGGACACCGGCATGCCCGAGATCATCGACTGGATGGCACGCAATGCCCTCCACCAGGTTCCCGAAACCGGGGATGACCCGGGCGGCTGGACCTGGCGCTTCGACCCTCGCTTCTGGAAGAAGTTCGCACCGGTTCCCTTCGGTGTGAAGGTCGGCATACCGATTGGCATCATCATAGGCGCGAAGTCGGCGCTGTTCCCGGAAGGGAGGCTCGAGGAACTTCAGGCGTTGCTTTCCGATTGCCGGTTCTCGACCGCGATAGAGGACGCGCATCACCACGTCCTCGTCGACACTCCGCTCGAACTCGTGGCGGCAATCCGCGAGGGTCTGCAGCTGCTGCGCTAGCCTATTTCGGCGGCATGCGGATCCCGCCGTCGAGGCGGAACTGGTGCCCGTTGATATAGGTGTTGCGCGCGATCTCGATGATCAGCGAGGCGAATTCTTCCGGATGGCCGAGACGCTTGGGGAAGGGCACCGAGGCGTTGAGCTGCGCCCACATTGCCGGATTGCGGTCCTTCATCCCCAGCATCAGCGGAGTCGCGAAGATGCCCGGCATGACCGAGTTCACGCGGATGCCAACATCCATCAGGTCGCGGGCCATCGGCAGGACGAGGCCGTTCACGCCCGCCTTGCAGCTGCCGTAGATGACCTGCCCGATCTGTCCGTCCTGCGCCGCGACGCTGGCGGTCAGCGTGATGCAACCGCGCTCGCCATCCTCGTTGAGCGGTTCGGAATTGGCCATGCCGAGCGCCGAATGGCTGGCGATGCGATAGGAAGAGACGAGGATGCCTTCAGCCCCGAAGGCATAGTCCTCGGTGGCGAGGCGTTTGTAGCTCCCGGTTTCCTTGTCCCAGCCCAGCGTCTTGCCCCGGCGGCTGGTCATCGCGCAGTGGACGGTTACGCGTTCCTGGCCATGAGCGGCTCGGGCCTTTTCGAACCCGGCAACGACCGAATCCTCGTCCGTGATGTCCACCCGCGCGAAGGTGCCGCCGATGGCTGCGGCATGAGCTTCGCCCGCTTCTTCGTTGACGTCGAAGATCGTCACCTTGAGGCCCGCATCCGCCAATGCCTGCGCGCTTGCTTTCCCGAGGCCCGATGCGCCGCCTGTCACCACCGCTGCCATGCCTGCCGTCAGTTCCATTCTCTCTCTCCCAGCTCTTTGTCTCTCGTGCGAAACTGCTATCGCATGCCGAGAGCCATAGCCAGTGGAGCCGTCGCAGAACCGTGACAGCATTTCTTTTCGCCCTTCTTGCCGCCTTTGCCGCCGGTTCCGGTGCGCGCGACCAGGTGCTCGTCGGCACATTGCGCGACCGCCTGGGTCAATCGGGTGGACTGCTGGTGACGGGGTTGGCCACGGCACTGGCCACCGCCTTGATCGCGGCATGGTGCGGAGCGCTGATCGGCTCGACCATGTCCAACGACGCTTCGACCATGTTCGTCGCCATTGCCATGCTGGTCGCCGCCATCGAGTGTGCGCTCCCGCGCCGGCTGATCTCGCCCGACGAGCCGACACGGTCGCTGGGTGCCATCGGCATCGTTCTGTTCGCACGCCAGCTCACCGATGCTGCGCGGTTTCTCGTCCTCGCCGTTGCGGCGGCCTATGCCGCGCCCGAGATGGCCGCAGTCGGAGGCGCTGTCGGCGGAATGGTCATTGTCGCGATCGGCTGGACGCTCGGAAAGGACGGTCTCGACCGGTTGCCGCTCCGCACCATCAGGCATTTCGTTGCCATCTTCCTCTTCCTCGTCGCCGTATCGACTGCGCTTTCGGCCCGCGGCATCATCGGGTGAACCGATTACCTTGACCGGTTGAAATCGGGAAACCCGTTCAGCCCTTCCTGCGTTGGATGTTCGAACACGAAATCCACGAAAGGTTGGGACCATGGCCAAGGCTGGCGACAATTCGAAGAAGGAACTCATCGCGGCACTTAACGGGGTGCTCGCGGATACCTACGCCCTCTACATCAAGACCAAGAACTTCCACTGGCACGTCGCGGGCCCGCGTTTCCGTGACCTTCACCTCATGTTCGACGAGCAGGCGCAACAGCTGTTCGGCACTGTGGACATCATTGCCGAGCGCGCGCGCAAGCAGGATGGCGACACGCTCACCTCGATCGGTTCGATTGCCAAGCACACCAAGATCAAGGACCAGGACTCGACCTCGATCGGCCCGGACAAGATGGTCACCGAACTCAAGGGCGACAATGAAACGCTGCACGAGCGCCTCGAAACGCTCAAGGACGCGGCCGAAGCGGCGAATGACAACGCCACCAGCGCACTTGTCGACGAATGGATCGACGCCTGCGAGGAGCGCATCTGGTTCCTTCGCCAGACCGCCAAGTAAGCGAATAGCTATTCGCACGCGCATCGGGCCGCCTTCGCCATTGGGCGTGGGCGGCCTTGGTGTATGGAGAGCGGATGGCTCAGGTGGAAATTATCGAAAGCGCGAGCGACTCGGCGATTGCCGACTGGCTGGCAGTGCAGATTGCCGATGCGCTCAACGCAGGTGAGGGGCCGGTGACCATCACTGTCCCCGGCGGGTCGACCCCGTTTCCGATCATGGAATCGCTGCTCGACCACGATCTCGACTGGACGCGTCTTGTCGTCTGGCCGGGCGACGACCGCGTCGTGCCGGAGGACCATCCCGCATCCAACACCGGCAAGCTGCGCGACCTGTTCGAACCTGCGGGAGCCGAAGTAGTCACTCTGTCCGAGATGGAAGCCGTGCCGCACTTCACGCTGGCGTGGCTGGGCATGGGCGCTGACGGCCATATTGCCTCGCTGTTCCCCAATACCGATCCGCGGGTGGACGAACCGCAGCAGGTGGTGCGGCTCACGCCGGACCCCCTGCCGCCCGAGGCACCCTTCGACCGCATCAGCCTGACCATTCCTTCGCTGCTGGCAAGCGACCAGCTGGTCTTCGTCATCCGCGGCGAGGAGAAACGCGCCGTTCTCGACCAAGCCATTGGGGGACAAAGCGATCTTCCGGTTGCGCGGCTGCTCGGTGCAGCTAGACAAAAGGTGACATGCTTCACCTGATCCCGAAGCCGCTCCATCGGCTTGCCCTCACCGTCGGCCATCGCCTGCGCCATCATTGGCGCAAGGCGACCGGCGTCACTGGCGAGGGCGTTTCGGTGATTGGACGCGACTTCGACGGCCAGATCCTGTTGGTCCGGCATAGCTACGGGCCGCAGGGCTGGTACTTCCCGGGCGGCGGAATCGGGAGAAATGAAATGCCCGAGGATGCAGCCCGGCGCGAATTGCGCGAGGAAGCGAACTGCCCGATCGAAGGGCTCAAGCTCGTCGGCATCATCGAGGAGGAATTGTCGGGCGCTCCGCACCGCGCGCACATCTTCGAGGGCGTGGTGAACACCATGCCGAAGGCCGATGGCCGCGAGATTGTCGAAGCCCGGTTTTTCCCGACCCATTCGCTGCCCGAACCGTTGAGCCCGCGGACCAAGGCCCGCCTGCACCTATGGCAGGCACGCAAGAGCTAGAGCAGGCTCAACTGCGCATCCGGGCGCGACTGCTCGGCTTCGCCGTCACCTTCAAGTTTCGACAGTGTAAGCCCCATCAGCCTGATCGGCATGGGCAGCGGCAGGACCTCCTCCAGCAAGGTTCGTCCGATGGCGGCGAACTCGGCCTTCGTTTCGATCGGCCGGTCGACCGTCTTCGCGCGGCTGAAGATCTGGAAGTCGGTGTATTTCATCTTCAGCGTCACCGTCCGGCCCTTGGCCTCGGCGCGCTCGATATAACCCCACACGATGTCGATGATGTCCTCCATCGTCTCGCGCAGTTCGCTGCCCGATGACAGGTCGCGGTTGAAGGTCCGCTCCCCGCCGACCGACTTGCGGATGCGGCTTGAGCGCACCGGCCTCAGGTCGATGCCCCGCGCGGCGCGATAAAGGTAGTCGGCGAAGCTACCGAAGTTCGCACGCAGCCACTCGATGTCCTTGAGCGCCAGGTCGCCTCCGGTCTCGATCCCGAGCCGCGCCATCTTCTCCGCGCCCTTGGGTCCGACGCCGTGGAACCGGCGGATGGGCAGCTTTGCGACGAATTGCGCGCCTTCGCCCGGGCGGATGACGCACATCCCGTCCGGCTTGTTCTGGTCGCTGGCGATCTTGGCGAGGAACTTGTTGTAGCTCACCCCGGCGCTCGCGGTGAGCTTCGTCTTGGCGCGGATTTCCTGCCGAATCAGTTCGGCAATGCGTGTCGCGCTGCCGATGCCGAGCTTGTCCTCGGTAACGTCGAGATACGCCTCGTCGAGGCTCAGGGGTTCGACGAGGTCGGTGTGGTGGTGGAAAATGGCACGGATTTGCCGGCTCGCTTCCTTGTAGGCATCGAAGCGGTGGCGGACGAAGATGAGGTCGGGACACAGCCTCTTGGCAGTGACCGAGGGCATGGCGCTGCGCACGCCGAACTTTCGTGCCTCGTAGCTCGCCGCCGCCACCACACCGCGTCCGCCCGAACCGCCCACGGCGACCGGCTTGCCCCGCAATTCGGGATTATCGCGCTGTTCGACGCTGGCGAAGAATGCGTCCATGTCGACATGGATGACCTTGCGCAGGCCGTCCGCCTCGCCGTCCTCATCCGTGTCTTTCGCGTCACTCATAGCAACCAAGATAGGCCGACGGGTTGCAAAGCGGAACCTTGTCCGTCACCTGCCATTTTGTGCGCATGCGAAGAGAAGTCCTTGCCAGCGGTGAACAGCCGGTAATCGCCGCCGCCCCCAAGAGGCGGATCGGCGAGCGCGAGCTCATCTGGATGATGGCGCTGCTGATGGCGTGCAACGCTTTTGGCATCGACGCCATCCTGCCTGCGCTCGACAGCCTTGCGAACAGCTTTGCCGTTGCCGGCAATGACCGCCAGTTCGTGGTCGGCATCTACCTCCTCGCCGGCGGTATCGGTACGTTGATACCGGGAGCATTCGCCGACCGCTACGGTCGTCGTCCGGTACTTTTCGTGGCCCTGGGCTGTTACATCGCACTCTCGCTGGCCTGCGCGGCGGTAACGAGTTTCGACCAGTTGCTCTTCCTGCGCGCTTTGCAGGGGTTCTTCGCGGCGGGCATAATCGCCCTGCCGCCCGCCATCATTCGCGACCGCGTGGGCGGAGACCGCATGGCGCGGTTGATGAGCCTTATCTTCGTGATCTTCCTGCTCGTGCCTGCCGTCGCACCGAGTATCGGACAGGGCGTCCTGCTGCTGTTCGGGGACTGGCGGTGGATATTCGTTTCGATGGCCGTGCTCGGCGCCTTAATGACGACATGGGTCTATTTCCGCCTGCCCGAGACCCTTCACGAGGAAGACCGGCAGGATATCGAGATATCGCACATCGCCAGCAACATGCTCAGTGCAGTCTCGTTGCGCGCGACCATCGGCTATACGCTGGCGAGTTCGCTCGTCTTCGGGGCGCTGTTCGGCTTCATCAATTCCTCGCAACAGCTGATCGGCGAAGCCTTCGGCGCGGGCGAGATGTTCCCGCTGCTCTTCGCCATCTGCGCGGGCTGCATGGCGATCGCCAACTGGACCAATAGCCGCATCGTCGAGCGCTTCGGCGCGCGGCGCGTGAGCCACACGGCGCTGTTCCTGTTCATCGGCGTCGCAGGGCTGCAGTACTATTTCGCCCACCAGCCGGACGAGGACCTGTGGACTTTCGTCCCCCTGATGGCTGCCAACATGAGCCTGCTTGGGTTCATCGGAGCAAACTTCGGATCGATCGCGATGCAGCCGTTCAAGCACATTGCCGGCGCCGCATCGAGCGCGCAGAGCTTCCTGCGCATGACCACCGGTGCGCTGCTCGGTGCGACTGTCGGCTATGCCTATGACGGCAGCGCCCGCCCGCTGGCGACGGCGCTGCTGCTGGCGGCGCTGACGAGCCTCGCCTTCGTGCTCTATTCCGAGCGCGGGAAGCTGTTCGGGCCGCCTGAACCCGACGATGAAGACTAGAGGTCGCTCGCCAGCCTACGCCAGGCGAGGTCGGCGAATTCGCACAGCAACGGCCGCGTGTCGCGCGGGTCGATGATATCCTCGACATTGAAGCGCTCGGCGCTGCGGAAGGGACTGGTGACCTTGTCTAGTCGCGCGCGGATCGCTTCCAGTTCGGCCGCCGGGTCCTCAGCCGCCTCGATCTCCGATTTGTAGGCAACCTCCAGCCCTCCCGCGATGGGGAGCGAACCCCAGTCGCCCGAGGGCCAGCAATAGCGGTACTGGTAGAGATCGGCATTGCTCATCGCACTTCCTGCTATGCCATAAGCGCGGCGCATGACGATCGAGGCGAGCGGGACGGTAGCCTTGTAGACCGCATTCATCGCCTGCACGCCGTAGCGGATCGTGCCCGCCACCTCAGCCTCGCGCCCGATCATGAAGCCGGGATTGTCGACCAGGTGCACGATCGGCAGGCGGAACAGGTCGGCCAGTTTCACGAACCGCTCGACCTTCTCGGAGGTCTTCGCGTCCCATGATCCGCCGAGATAGCTCGGGTCGTTGGCGAGGACGAAGACCGGCCAGCCGTCGAGGCGGGCGAGGGCGGTGATGCACGCGCGGCCCCACATGCGGCCGATCTCGAACACGGTGCCCTTGTCGAACAGCAGGTCCATCGCCCGGCGCATCGAATAGACCTGCTTCTCGTCGCGCGGAATCAGGCTTAGCAGCGCTTCCTCGCGCCGGTCCGCGGGATCGCCACTGACAATGCGACGCGCCTGCTGGCCGACGTGTTCGGGCATGAAGGAGAGGAAGTGGCGTGCACGGGCAAACGCCTCTGCCTCGCTCGCTACTTCGTCGTCGACCACGCCGTTGCGGGTGTGGATGCCGCTGCCGCCGAGCGCTTCCTTGGCCTCCTCGTGGTTCGCCGATCCGCCGTCCTTCCACGCATCGCCCAGCGCGTCGACCACGGCAGGACCGGCGGCGAAGATCTGGCTGAGGCCCTTGACCATGACCGAGTAATGGCTCGCCGCGATCCGGGCCGCGCCGAGGCCCGCCGTGGGGCCGAGCGAGAGCGCCACCACGGGCACGGTGTCGAGGTTCTTCACCACCTCGCCCCACATGTGGACCGCGGGGATGTAGGTCGAACCGATCATCTCCAGTGTCTTGACCGAGCCGCCGCCGCCGGTGCCGTCGATCATCCGGACGATCGGCAGGCGCAGCTCGTGCGCCATCTTCTCGGCCTGCTCCATCTTGCGGCCGATCCCCGCATCCGCCGCGCCGCCGCGAATGGTGAAGTCGTCTGCCGTGGCGACGACCGGCCGCCCGTTGATGGTCGCCTTGCCGAACAGGAACGGGGCAGGGAGGACGCCGGTAAGGTTGCCGTCCTCGTCATAGGAGCCCTTGCCGGCGATCTTGCCGATCTCGCGGAAGGAGCCGGGATCGACCAGGGCCGCGAGCCGGGCGCGGGCGTCCATCTTGCCGCGCCCGTGCTGGCGTGCGACCTTGTCCGGCCCGCCCATCGCCTCGGCCAGTGCCTCGCGATGGCGCAGTTCCTCGAGTTCCTTTTCCCAGCTCATGCGTGCCCGCTCTCCTCAGGCCAGCACGCTTGCAAGGGACGCGGCGAAAGGGAAGCCTTATTCTTCTTTCGGCTCGACAACTGCCAGCACGGCCTCGACCTGTACCTGGCTGCCGGCGCTGACCGAGAGCCCGGTGACGGTCCCGTCAAAGGGCGCGGTGAGCGCGTGCTCCATCTTCATCGCCTCGAGCACCATCAACCGCTGGCCCGCGGTGACGGTGTCGCCGTCGGCCACATCGACCGCGATGACCTTGCCAGGCATGGGAGCGATGATGTCGCCGTCATGGGCGTGGTGCGCGCCAGCGCCGCGTGCCCCGCGATCGAATACGAAGCTCTGCCCTTCTGCGAACACCACGACCCGCGCAGTATCCACGAATCCGGTTGCGGGAACATCGAGGCCGGAGCGCGCGGCCGAGACGGTGCGGGTGTCGCCCTTGTGAGAAAGTGTCGTGGTCAGCACCCCGGGCGCGTTGAGGCGTAGCCCGATGGGGAGATGGTCGTATTCCTCGGTCTCTGCCAGGACGACGAAATCGGCTGCGGTCCGCCAGATCGTCTCGTCAGCTTCGTCGGAATTGACCAAGTCGTCGAGCTTTGCAGCGATGAAGCCGGTGTCGAGGTTGGCGTCTTCGAAATCCTCGTCGCGCAGGCAATTGGCGATGAAGGCGGCGTTGGTCTTCACCGGCCAGATTTCGACACCCTCGGCGATTTCGGCGAGCTGGTCGATGGCATCGCTGCGGTTCTCACCCCAGACGACCAGCTTGGCCACCATGGGATCGTAGAAGGGCGAGATCATGTCGCCTTCCTCCACGCCGGTTTCGATCCTGCCCTCAACGCCGAGATCGAAATGTTCGAGGCGACCGGTCGATGGCAGGAATCCCGCAACCGTGTCTTCGGCATAAAGGCGAGCCTCGATCGCATGACCGTCGATGAAAAGCTCGTCCTGCTTGAGCGGGATCGGCTCGCCGCTCGCGACACGCAATTGCCACTCGACCAGGTCCACCCCGGTGATTTCCTCGGTCACCGGGTGCTCGACCTGAAGGCGGGTGTTCATTTCCATGAAGAAGATGCGGTCGGCGCGCAGGCCTTCGCTGGCATCGGCAATGAACTCGATCGTGCCCGCGCCCTCGTAGTCCACCGCCTTGGCGGCGCGCACAGCGGCGGCGCAGATGTCCTCGCGGGTGGCCTCGTCCATGCCGGGGGCGGGGGCCTCCTCGATCACCTTCTGGTGGCGGCGCTGGAGCGAGCAGTCGCGTTCGAACAGGTGGACGACGTTGCCGTGGCTGTCGCCGAACACCTGCACCTCGATATGGCGCGGCGACGTGATCCACTTTTCGAGCAGGACCTCGTCGTTCGAGAAGCTTGCCTTCGCCTCGCGCCGACAGCTTTCGAGCGCGGCTTCGAAATCCGCCGCGTCATCGACCTTGCGCATGCCCTTGCCGCCGCCGCCCGCGACCGCCTTGATCAGCACGGGATAGCCGATGGCGTCGGCTTCCTGCTTGAGGCGCTCCACCGACTGGTCCTCGCCCTCATAACCCGGCGTGACCGGTACACCCGCCGCGCGCATCAGCTTCTTGGCCGCGTCCTTCAGGCCCATGGCCTCGATGCTCGATGGCTTCGGCCCGACCCAGATCAGCCCCGCGTCGATCACGGACTGCGCGAAGCCGGCATTCTCCGACAGGAAGCCGTAACCCGGATGGATCGCGTCTGCCCCGGTGGCCTTCGCCGCGGCGATGATCTTCTCGCCCACGAGATAGCTCTCTGCCGCGGGCGAGGGGCCGATATGCACCCCCTCGTCCGCCGAGCGGACGTGCAGCGCCTTTGCATCGGCGTCCGAATAGACCGCCACCGTGGCGATACCCATCTCGCGCGCGGTGCGGATGATGCGGCAGGCGATCTCGCCGCGATTGGCGATGAGGAGTTTCTGGATCATCGTTAGCTAATCAGCGTCCCTTGGGGCAGTTGTCGGGTTCGACGGTGTACTGGATGCCGGTGACCTTCCACGCGCCTTCGATCTTGATCAGGTTGAACACGTCGATGCCGCAGTGGCTGCGCTTGCCGTTGAGGTCGAAGCTGTATTCGGCCCAGACGACAGCGATGTTGCCGCGCACCAGAACGGTGGGGTCCCAATAGACCTCGCGGAACGTGTCATCGCCCTCGTTGATGGTGGAGAGATCGTCGGCGAAGCTGCGGAAACGGACGATTTCCTTGCCTTCGCGCATCCGGTGCGAGGCGAGCAGGCCATCCTTGGTCGAGACGGCGCCGATCACTGCGGGGTCTTTCTCGTTCAGTCCGCGCAGGAACTCGTCGACCGAGTGCAGGATCGCGGCATTGCTGTCGTCCTGCGCCATGGCTGGTGTGCCGAGGCACATCGCAGTGGCCGCGATTGCGGCGAGCCATCCCTTCATCGTCTCTCTCCTGAAACTTCCCGCCCGCGCTAGCCGTAGCGGAAGCCCTCTTCAAGCTACCACCCGGCGACGGGGCGGAAATCGTGGCGCGACCAGAGGATCGGTTCTTCGAGCGGGGTGGGGCGATTGACCAGCGCTTCGAAGAAGGCGGTGGTCACGTGCCACAGCTTTTCGAGCCGGTTCACGCGTACGCGCTTGTCCCAGGCCTTCTGCCCGCGGCTCAGCACCTTGCGCCCGATCGCGCCGTATATGTTCGCGGCGGACAGGACCGCCCAGCGCTGACGGAAGCGCAGGCGCGCGGCGCCGAGCTTGGAGGCCTGCTCGTGCTTTTCCATCAGCGCGATGAGGCGCGGCATCAGGCTCGCGAGCACGAAGCGGTTTTCGGGCAGCGCATGTTCGCCCTCGGCCCAGCCCTTCTCCTGCAGCCACGTCATCGGCAGGTAGCGGCGCCCGGCCTCGGCATCCTCGACGATGTCGCGGGCAATATTGGCGATCTGGAAAGCCAGGCCGAGGTCACAGGCGCGGTCGAGGGTGTCGCCGTCATCCTCTGGCACGCCCATGACCTGCGCCATCATCACCCCGACGGACCCCGCGACATGGTAGCAATAGCGCAGCATGTCCGCCTCGTTCGCCGGCTTCCAGCGGGTGGCGTCGAGTGCGAAGCCACCGATCATGTCGTTGGCGAGGTCCATGGTCAGTCCGCATTCGTCGGCAACCAGGCCGAAGCCGTCGAATGCCGGGTCGGCGGTCGGCTGTTCCTCAAGCGCACGGCGGGTAAGCACGCGGATGGCCTGCACCCGGTCCTCGGCGTCCTTGAGGTCGCCCTGGTCGCCCAGCGGCCCGCCCTTGTCCTGGTTGTCGGCAATATCGTCGCAGCGGCGGCACCAGGCGTAGAGGAGCCAGGCCCGTTCGCGGGTGGCGCGGTCGAACAGTTTCGACGCGGCGGAAAAGCTCTGCGAGCCTTCCTCGATCGCGGCCTTCGCCTTTTGGACCAGGAAATGCCTTTCGCGCCCGCCGCCGGCGCGGGCAGGGGTGTGGCGGATCTTGCTGGTCGTAAGGGGACGCGGTTTGCTCAGAGGTCTTCGGCCTTCATGCGGAAGATCGGGGTGTGCGGCTCATATGCTGCCATCTTGTCGAGCAATCCGGTTAACGTCTCGTCCGCGATCAATATGCCCTGGTGCGCGGGGCGGACGAAGCCGACATCGGCCATGTGGCGGTTGAAGGCGACAAGGTGGTCGTAGAAGCCGAAGGCATTGAGCAGGCCGACGGGCTTCTGGTGATAGCCGAGCTGCGCCCAGCTCATCGCCTCCCACAGCTCGTCCATCGTGCCGACGCCGCCGGGGATGGTGACGAAGCCGTCGGAAAGGTCGGTGAAGCGCTGTTTGCGCTCGTGCATGCCCGAGACGGTATAGAGTTCGGTGCAGTCGTGGTTGGCGACCTCCGAATTGGCGAGCGCTTCGGGGATTACCCCGATGACCTCGCCCCCGGCTTCCAGCGCGCCACGCGCAACCGCGCCCATCAGGCCCAGGCGGCCGCCGCCATAGACGGTCCCGATCCCGCGCTCGGCGAGACCTTTGCCCACGTCGTAGGCCAGCTGGATGTATCGCGGATCCTCCGGGCTGGCGGAGCCGCAGTATACGGCGAGACGGTTCATGAAAGCAGGTCCTCGATCATAAGCCCCGCAGTCGCCTTGGCGCTGCCGACGACGCCGGGGATGCCCGCGCCCGGGTGCGTGCCTGCGCCCACGAGGTAGAAATTGTCGATCACGTCGTCGCGATTGTGGCCGCGGAACCACGCGCTCTGGGTCAGCAGCGGTTCAAGGCTGAAGGCGCTGCCCATGTGGGCGTTGAGGTCCATGGCGAAATCGCGCGGTGCGTAGTGAAACTTGGTGACGATGCGTTCGGAAAGGCCCGGGATCAGGCGCCGCTCGACCTCGTCGAGGATACGCTTTTCGAGGATCGGGCCCATCTCTGCCCAGTCGACCGCCAGCTTGCCCATGTGGGCGACGGGGACGAGCGCATAGAAAGTGCTCTTGCCCTCGGGTGCCATGCCCGGATCGGTAACGCTGGGGTGATGGAGATAGATCGAGAAATCCGCCGGCAGCACGCCGTGGTCGTAGATGTCCTCGAGCAGGCCTTTGTAGCGCGGGCCGAACAGGATCATGTGGTGCGGAATGCCGGGCCAGGTCCCCTCGATCCCGAAGTGGACGACGAACAGGCTGGGCGAGAACTTCTTCTTGGCGAGGCTGTGTGCGTAGTCCGTGCCGCGCTTGGATTCGCCGAGCAGGTCGCGGTAGCTGTGCATGATGTCGGCATTGCTTGCGACCGCGTCGAAGCGCTGCTTCCAGCCCGAATGCGTCTCCACCTCGGTCGCGGTCTTGCCCAGCGTGTGGACCTTGGTGACGGGGTCGTGCAGCCGCACTGTGCCGCCGATCCGCTCGAAATGGCGGACCATCCCGGCGACGAGGCGATTGGTGCCGCCCTTGGCCCACCACACGCCGCCGTCCTTCTCCAGCTTGTGGATGAGGGCGTAGATGCTGCTCGTCTTCATCGGGTTGCCGCCGACGAGGAGGGTGTGGAAGGAGAGCGCCTCGCGCAGCTTCTCGTTGTCGACGAAGCTGGAAACCATCGAATAGACGCTGCGCCAGGCCTGCTGTTTCGCGAGCGCTGGCGCGGCCTTCAGCATCGACTTGAAGTCGAGGAACGGCACATGCCCCAGCTTGACGTAGCCTTCCTCGTACACCGCCTCGGAATATTCGAGGAACCGCTGGTAGCCGGCGACATCGGCCGGGTTGAGCGCGGCGATTTCGGAGAACAGCTTCTCCTCGTCGTTCGAATAATCGAAGTTCGTCCCGTCGGGCCAGTTGAGCCGGTAGAACGGCATGACGGGAACGATGTCGACGTCCTCGGCCATGTTGTGCCCGGTCAGCGCCCACAGTTCCTTGAGGCAATCGGGATCGGTGATGACGGTCGGCCCGGCATCGAAGGTGAAGCCGTCCTTTTCCCAGAAGTAGGCCCGACCGCCCGGCTTGTCGCGCGCCTCGACCACCGTAGTGGCAATACCGGCGGACTGCAGGCGAATGGCGAGCGCAAGGCCACCGAAGCCCGATCCGATCACGCAGGCGGTCCGGCCTCGCGTCATGGGGACTTCGGAAAGTTCGGGCGAGGGTGCGGTCGGGGACGTCGTTTCGGCGTTCATCGGCTCCCCCCTTGGCGCAGCGGAGCGCCTTTGCCAAGCAAGGCGCGCACACCGGCATGAATCGGGATGGGAGGCTTGCCGCTCAATATGCGCAGCTTGTCGCGGAACGTGGACCGACCCGAATAGAGCCGCTGGATCAGCGGTTCCGGCAGGCGATAGAACCGCTCGAAGATAAGGTAACGCTGGTCCGGCACGGCGCCGTCGAAAAGCATGCGACCGAGATCGCGATAGAACCGCATCGCCTTCCAGTGCTCCTTCGCGCGCTTCGCGAGAAGGTCGGCGAGTTCGGCTCCCGGAAGGCGGGCATTCTGCGCGATGAAGACCGCGTTCGCGGCAGCGAAGGGCAGCGTGTAACTTGTCAACGGATGGACGAAGCCCGCGCGGGCGCCCGCTCGAACGACGCCGCGCATCCCAAGTTCGCGCTGGAAGGCGGCGAAATTGCCTCCCGTGACCACTGGCAGGACACCCGTCTCCTCGCCGATCGTCTCTCCCTTCCAGCCCTGCTTCTCGCAATAGGCATCGATCCGCGCGGAAAGCGCCTCGCGGTCGAGCGTCGGCGCATCGGCGTAGTAGGTGTCCTCGACAAAGAGCTCGTCGGGAGAGAGAGGCAGCGTATAGACGAAGCGATAGGCATCGTGCTGTGCGACGTCCGCATCCATCACGATCGGGCGCTCGACCCCGTGGGGGGCAGGTGTGCGGATGTGGCGGCCCATGAAAACCTGCCAGCCCCCGCGCAGATGCTGGCTGGGTTCGAAGTCGCGGCAGTCGACCACCCTGTCTGCGGCAATGCCCTGTCCGTTCTCGAGAACAATCCCGTCGTCGCGCAGTCCGGCGACGCGCGTGCTCAGTTGTATCGCATCCTGAGGCAATTCGCGGCGCAAGAAGGCGTCGAAGGCGCGACTGGACATCGAGCGGTAGGTCGCCTTCAGGCTCCGCGAATGGGCGGGGAAGCGCACGTCATAGCCGCTCGTCCAGTCGGTCTTGTCGAAACCTACGAGCAGGCCCCGGGCGGTGTCGGCGACATCGTCCTTGAACCAGCTCCAGCGGTGGTTGCCGCCGAAACTGTCACCCGCTTCGAAGATTGCGATGGCCATGTCGGGATAGGTGCGGTGAACGGCCAGGGCGGTCAGCCCCCCGGCCAATCCGCCCCCTACGATGGCCATGTCGATCTTGCGCCCGCTCATTGGCAGGAAGGCTTAGGGAGTAACTTGGCCTGCGGCAATCGCGAGTGTCGCCGCTCAATCGGCGTAGCAGGCCTCGAAATGCGCGGTGAAGGCTTCCTCGAGGGCGGCATCGAAGGCGGCCCCTTCTTCCGCGGTGAAGTCGTCGTTCACCAGTGCGAGTTCGAGCTGGTGCATTTCGGACTTCAGCGTCTGGAAATTGCGAAACCAGTCGGCGGTCATCAGGAACCAGCCGATCTTGGCCAGCCTGGTCCTGTCGCCGCCCTTCCTGATCTTCTCCTCCATTACCGCCTTGTCTGCCGCGAGCGCTGCGGCAGAGACGGAGCCGTCCTCGTTCCCGCGGACGTCCGAGAGAACGTTTTCGACCGACTCGTTCTGTTCGGCCAGGCTGATAAGGAATCGCCCGTCATCGGATGCATAAAACTCGGCCGCACCGCGGGCTTCCTCTGGCGAAAGCCGGGATGAAAAGAGCTCAAGCAGTTGCGCCCGGTATTGCGTCACACCTCTTTCGTGCGAAGCGACGAGATGCGGACGCGCGGTTTGTCCCATGAGGTCGAGCGTTCCCGCGCACTCTTCTTCCATCTCGACCATTTCCGGATCGCGCCGCGCTTCCCCGACCATCACGGCGATCGCACTATCGGCGAAGCCGGACATGAGACGGTCCTTCGCCGCAAGGGCTTCGACGAGGTCGGTGTACGCGCTTTCCCCAGCGGCAGAGAGAGGTGCTGGCAGAGACGCTGCAAGTGCCACCAGGGCAGCAAGGCTAAGCTTCGTGATCATCGCATGCTTGTGGCGTGCAAAACGACATGGATCAACGACTTGGCTCTACCGAATGGGGGAACGTCGCGGCGTGAAGGCGGTTCTCCATTGAAAAGGGGCATGTCAAAATGGAATCGCATACGATCCGCTTTGCACTCGGGGCCATCCTCGCCGCCAGTGCAACCTCGGTATTCGCGCAGGACGCAGAACAGGGCGACGCCTTGCTGCGTGAGTCGCATCAATCGGTTTATACTGGCGACTGGCTCAGCGTCGGGGCGGGCGTGGTCTATTCGCCCAGTTACGACGGGTCGGACGATTATGTGATTTCACCGCTGCCGATCGTGCAGGGCAAGCTGGGCGGCATCGGTATCAATCCGCGACCCGGTGGTCTCGCGCTCGACTTCATCCCCGATGCGGATGGCGAAGTGGCATTTTCGGCGGGCGTCGCAGCCAGGATCAACCGCAATCGCGCCAGCCAGATCAAGGATCCCGTGGTCAAGCTCTACGGCGAGCTCGACACCGCGGTCGAAGTCGGGCCGACGCTCGGCGTCAGCTTCCCCGCCGTCCTCAATCCCTACGACAGCCTCAGTTTCAACGTGGACGCGCTGTGGGACGTGGCGGGTGCGCACAAGGGCATGACCATCAACCCCAGCGTGACCTATTTCACACCCGTCAGCCGCGGTGCCGCCGTGTCGCTGTCGGTCAGCACCGGCCACGTCGACGACGATTATGCCGACTATTATTACTCGGTTCCCACGCTCAATACGCTGGCCCCCGAAGACACATTGCCCGGCTTCCAGGCCAAGGGCGGTTTCGACAGCGTCGGGGTCAATTTGCTTGCCGGAGTGGATCTCGATGGCGACCTGACCAATGGCGGCTTCGCGCTGATCGTGCTCGGCGGATACTCGAAAATGCTCGGCGATGCGAAGCGCACTCCCTTCACCAGCATCCGGGGTGACGATGACCAGTGGATGCTTGCCGCAGGGGTCGGTTACACGTTCTAGCGACACAATCTGGCGCTTTGACGCCGATCAATGACTCGATTCCTGCGCGGATGTGATAAGCACGTCAGCGAGAGAGGAATCGCCTATGAACGCTGTCGAGAGTTTTTCGCCCTCCAAGAATGCCACCCATGTCGACGTCCTGATTGTCGGCGCGGGCATATCGGGCATCGGATCCGCCTGGCACCTGCAGCAGCAATGCCCGTGGGCGAGCTACACGATCCTGGAGATGAAGGACACGTTCGGCGGGACCTGGGACACGCACAAGTACCCGGGCGTGCGCTCCGACAGCGATCTCTACACCTTCGGCTACCGCTTCAAGCCGTGGGTAGGTGCGCCGATCGCCAGTGCCGACGAAATCCTCAAGTACATGGGCGAGGTGATCGAGGAGAACGGGATCGACGAGCATATCCGCTACGGTCACCGCATTACCTCTTGCGCCTATTCGCGCGACACGGGGCTGTGGACGGTCGGCGCGACCCGCCTGTCCGACGGTGCCGAACTCACCTTCACCTGCCACTTCCTGTGGATGTGCCAGGGCTATTACGACCATGAGAACCCCTACATCCCGCCCGAGTGGCAGGGCATGGGGCTGGGCGACTACAAGGGCGATTTCTTCCACGCCATGCAGTGGGACCCGAACTACGACTACACCGGCAAGCGCGTGCTGGTGATTGGATCGGGCGCGACCGCCGCCACGGTCGTGCCAGCCTTCGCCGAGAAGGCGGAGAAGGTCATCATGCTCCAGCGCAGCCCGACCTACTTCTTCTGCAGCGAGAACAAGAACCCCCTGGCCGACAAGCTGCGCGAGGTCGGGGCCGAGGAGCCCGCGATTCACGACATCGTCCGGCGCCAGATCATGTTTAACCAGGACGTGATGACCAAGCGCTGCCAGGAGGAACCCGAAACGGTTTTCGAGGAACTGAAGGAACTGGTGCGGACCTTCGCGGAAAAGCCCGACTTCGAATTCGAACCGCACTTCACCCCGAAATACCGCGTCTGGCAGCAGCGGCTGGCCTTCTGTCCGGAGGGCGACGTGTTCAAGGCGGCTGTCTCGGGCAAGCTCGACGTCGTCACCGACACGATCGACCGCTTCACCGAGAAGGGCGTGCGCACATCTTCGGGCGAAGAGATCGAGGCAGACATCATCATCGCCTGCACCGGCTTCAACCTGCTGGTCATGGGCGGCATTCCCTTCACCGTCGATGGTGAGGATGTCGACTGGGGCAAGACCGTCACCTATCGCGGTGCGATGCATACCGGCGTGCCCAACATGGTCTGGGTGATGGGCTATTTCCGTGCCAGCTGGACCCTGCGCGTCGACATGATGGGCGATTTCGTGTGTGCCATGCTCAACAACATGCACGACAAGGGCGTGTCGCAGGTCGAGGTGAAGTTCCGGCCCGAGGACCAGGACATGGAAATCCTCCCCTGGATCGAGACGGACAACTTCAATCCCGGCTACCTCAATCGCGGGATCGATGCGATGCCGCGGCGCGGGTCGAAGCCCGAATGGCGGCACAACCAGGACTACTGGGCCGAACGCGAGGCCTTCCCCCACATCGATTTCAACGGTCCTGAATTTGCCTACTCCGGCGGCCAGCCGCTGGGAGAGGAATCGCAGGCAAGGGCGACCGTCGCCGCCTGACATTGGTCGAGTAGTGTCCGCCCGTGGTCGGAAGAGCGCTTTTCGGCGCGCGCTTGCGCGTGTCTGAGGGGCGCCACGAGAAAACCAGGGGAACCACAATGAAACTCGCCCGCATCGCATTGCTGTCGACAGCAGCACTTTCGCTCGGCGCCTGCGCCACCACCGGCACCATGTCAGAACCGCAGGAAGTTGCGGTCGTCACGCAGGCTGACGAGCAGCAGGCTGCCCATGACGCGCTTTTCGCGCTCTTCGCCGATGCCGACGAACGCAATCTCAAGCTCAACCCCATCGGCGCGCTGTTCCGCGGAGACATGCGCTACGCCGATCGTCTCGGCGACTATCTCACCGACGAATTCACCGCCGCGAGCAAGGCGGACACCGAAACCAATCTCACGCTGCTGGCAGCCATCGACCGCAGCAAGCTCTCCCCGACGGACCAGATCGCCTACGATGTGTTCGCGCATGACCAGAAGGGGGCGATGGAAAGCTTTGCGCCCGAACTGATGGCCGCCTCCGAAGTCCGTCCGGTCAACCACTTCTCGGGCTTCCACACCTTCTACCCGAGCTTCGCCAGCGGCCAGAGCGCGGCTCCGTTTAAGACGGTCACCGACTACGAAAACAATCTCAAGCGCCATGCCGACTACATTGCCATCACCGACCGGGCGATCGGCAAGTTCCGCGAAGGCATGAAGACCGGCGTTTTCGAGACCAAGCTGACCATCGGCAATGTCGTCAGCCAGCTCGACACGCAGCTCGCGATGCCCATCGAGGACTCGCCCTTCTGGATGCCGATCAAGAATATGCCGGAAGATTTCTCGGCAGAGGACAAGGCGCGCCTGACGGCTGAATATCGAACCACGACGCAGGCAATCTACGCTGCCCACACCCGTCTGCGCGATTTCCTGCGCGACGAATACCTGCCCGTGGCGCGCGACAGCGTCGGTCTCGGCCAGATGAAGGGCGGACCGGCTTACTATCGTTTTCTCATCGAGAACTCGACCACGCTGCCGCTGGAGCCCGAGTACCTGCACCAGCTGGGCCTCTCCGAAGTCGCCCGGATCAAGGGCGGGATGGAGCAGATCAAGGACGAGGTCGGCTTCAAGGGCACACTCAACGAGTTCTTCGATTACGTCCGCACCGACGAGAAGTTCAAGCCGAAGAGCCGCGAGGCACTGACCCAGAGCTATTATGACATAGGCAAGCGCGTCGACGAGCAGATCGGCAACTACTTCTCGCTGCTTCCCAAGACTCCGTTGCAGATCAAGCCTTACGAGGAATGGCGCGAGAAGTTCGAGGCCGGCGGATCCTACGATTCCGGCTCGCCCGACGGCACGCGCCCGGGCACCTTCTATTTCAACGCCTATGACCTGCCGAGCAGGCTGACGACGGGCAACGTCACGCTCTATCTCCACGAAGGCGCGCCCGGGCACCATTTCCAGATCAGCCTTGCGCAGGAAAACGAGGCGCTGCCCGCCTTCATGCGGTTCGGCGGTAACACTGCCTATGTCGAAGGCTGGGCGCTCTATGCCGAGACGCTAGGTTACGAGATGGGCTTCTACAAGGATCCCTGGGCCCGTTACGGCACGCTGCAGGACGAACAGCTTCGCGCCATGCGTCTCGTCGTCGATACCGGCATCCACGCCAAGGGCTGGACGCGCGAACAGGCGATCGATTTCATGCTGGCCAATTCCGGCATGACCCGGACTGAGGTCGTGGCCGAGGTCGAACGATACATTGCGATCCCCTCGCAGGCGCTCGCCTACAAGGTCGGTGCGCTGATGATCCAGGAACTGCGCAAGCGGGCCGAGGAGAAGCTGGGCGACAAGTTCGACATCCGCGCATTCCATGCGCAAGTACTCGATACGGGTGCGCTGCCGCTGCCGGTGCTAGAGGAGAAGATCGACCGCTGGATTGCCGGCGGAGGCAAGTGATCGAGGCGGCCTCTGCAAGCATGGAGGCCGCTCAACAAATAGCTTTCCAAGGGGAGGAAAGAACATGAAGAAATTCGCCGCGCAGGCAGCGCTTGCACTGGTCCTTGCGGGAATGTCAGGGGCCTGCACCACCACGGGAGGCATCGACGCGGAAGCGGTCTCGGCGCTGCCCAGCCCCCACCAGCAACTGGATGCACTCCTCGTCGCCAGCGAAGCAGCGTATCTGGAACGCAATCCCGTATCGGCGTTCTTCCGCGGCGATTTCACGCATGCCGACACTCTGGGCGATTCCTCGCCTGCATATTACGACCGCGAGCGAGCCGCTGCGCAGTCGGACCTGGCATCGTTGCACGCCATCGACCGATCGGCTCTGAGCGAAACCGACCGAATGGTCTACGACACGTTCGAATACACGATGCAGAGGCGCATCGCGGACAATTCCGGCGACGTGCTCAAGACCAACCTCGCCACTCCGATCGACCATTTCACGGGCTTCCACGTATTCTATCCACGGATGTCGGCTCCGGGCGCCTTCATGCCTTTCGATACGGCGAAGGATTACGAAGACAATCTGTCCCGGCATCGTTCTGCAGCCCAGAACATCGACGAGATGATCGCCCGTTTGCGGACCGGCGCAGATGAGGGGATTACTCTGCCTCGGCTGACCGTCGAAATAATGGTCAAGCAATTCGACACACAGCTTGGGTCACCAGACGCGAGCAATCCCTACTACGCGCCCCTGAAGGCCTTCCCGGACAGTTTTTCCGCTGCCGAGAAGGCGCGGCTCGACGAAGAAACGCGCACCGCCGTGCAAGACGAACTCTTCCCTGCGATGAGGCGGATGCGGGATTATCTTGCAAATGAATACCTGCCGCTGGCGCGAACCAGCATTGCAGCCACAGCGACCCCTGGTGGCGAGGCCTACTACGCGCATCGCATCCACGAAATGACCACGCTGCCGCTGACCGCGGAGGAAGTGCACCAGACCGGGCTTGCCGAGGTGGCGCGGATCAATGCAGCGCTGTCCAAGGCCCGGGACGAGGCGGGGGATCGCACGCAACCGACCTATACCACCAAGGCGGACCTGCAGGAGGCATGGTACGGCGTCGGTCGCAAGGTCGATCCGTTGCTCGACAAGCTTTTCATCCACAAGCCGCGGACGGAGTTGCAGATCCTCCCCTACGAGGAATACCGGGAGGCCTTCAACCTTGCAGCGTCGTACAACCCGGGGAAGATCGACGGCACCCGACCAGGCACCTTCTACTTTAGTGGCTGGAACGTGGCCGAGCGCAAGCTGGGCACCTCGATCGCGCTGTATATGCACGAAGGCAATCCGGGGCATCATTTCCAGACCATGATCGCTTACGAGAACGAGGACCTGCCTGACTTCATGCGTTACGGCGGTTTCACGGCCTTCAGCGAAGGCTGGGGGCTGTATGCCGAAAGCCTCGGCTACGAACTCGGCCTCTACGACGACCCGCTGGATCGCATAGGTGCCCTGGCAGGGGGCGAGTTGCTGCGCGCGGTCCGGCTGGTGGTCGACACCGGCATGCACGCCAAGGGCTGGAGCCGCGAGAAGGCGATCGGATACATGGTCGCCAACGGTCAGCCCCGCGACTTCGCCGAGAGCGAGACGGCACGCTACATCGTCATGCCGGCCCAGGCGCTTGCCTACAAAACCGGCGAGCTCAAGATCAAGCAGCTGCGCGCAAGGGCCGAAGCGGCGCTTGGCGACAGCTTCGATGTTCGCAAGTTCCATGACCAAGTCCTCAATACCGGCGACCTGCCCCTGTCGGTGCTGGAGGCCAAGATCGACGCCTGGATCGCCGGCGGCGGAAAGTAGACCGGCTCGTGAAAGTGGATTGATCGCCGCCCCCTATGGCCGCGTCCTCATGCTGCCATTACGGCAAGGGAGTTGACCGGGGGTGGCGATGGATTTCCTGCGCAAGGCAGACTGGCTGACGCGAGATCGTGTGCGGGGCTATGCCCTGCTCGTCGCGCTCGCCTCCCTGGCATTGCTTGCCAATAGCTACTTCAAGGCCATGGGGCCTGACGGGACGGATTTCCTCGCATTCTGGGGTGCGGGACATGTCACGTCAGCAGGCGAACCGGCAGCGGCATACGATCTGGCAACGCAGCAGCGTGTGCAGACCGCAACCGGGAGCCTGGGCTGGTTCGCCTTCGTCAACCCACCACCATTCCTGTTCGCCGCGACGCCCTTTGGCGCGCTGCCGTTCCCATTGGCCTGGATTGCATGGGTCGCTGTCACCTGGGGGCTGTGGGCGTGGGCGAGCATTCGCGCCTTTCCGCGCCTGTGGCCACTGGTGGTCTCCTATCCTGGAGCGCTGGTCGCGGCGGGCCATGCCCAGACAGGCTTGCTGACGGGTTCACTTCTGGTCCTTGCAGCTCACGAGCTGGGTAAACGGCCGCGCCTCGCAGGTGCCGCCATCGGGGCGTTGGTAATGAAGCCCCACCTCGCCTTGCTGGCGCCATTCTGGTTCGCGGCGGGAGGGAAATGGAGGACGTTCGTTGCAGCAGGTATGACCGTGGCTGCGCTGCTGCTTGCGGCATTGCTCGTTTTCGGCACGGCGACTTTCGAAGGATACGTGACCAGCTGGAAGGCCAGCGGATTGCTGATGGAAGGGGTAAACACAGACTTCCTCCTGCGCATGACAACCTTCTTCTCGCAGACCCGCATTTTTGCTGGAGACGGGGCAGCCTATATTGCGGGCAGCATCTCCGCGCTCTTGGCACTGCTCGCCGCAGTGACGTGTTGGCGTCGGTTTGACGGGGATGCCCGCGCCACGGGAGCAGCCGTCCTTGCAGCTACGGCGCTCGCATCGCCCTACCTGTTCAACTACGATCTGCCGTTCCTCATCTTCCCTACGCTGTGGCTAGTGGAGCGGGGCATCACCGAGGGGTTTCGTACTTACGAAAAGCTAGCTTTGGTGGTCCTGTGGTTCGCACCCTATGCGACTCGCGCCGCCGCATTGCCGATGGGGGTGAACCTCATGCCCCTTGCCGCCGTGGCCTTGTTTTTCCTCGTGTGGACGCGTCCCGGATCGGGACTCGCCGAAACTGAAACGGGAACCGCCGCAGCTACTTAGGGTTTCTACCCATCAGGACGGAGGGAAAGAGTTTCATGGAGGTAACCCATGTCGAGCTTGTCCTTCCACAGTAGCCGCCCCGACCGGTGGACCCAACCAAAGCCCTATAGCGACAGCAGCTTGCGCTATCAGACCCACGGCAAGATCCTCCCTATGGAGGAACCGGGTTTCCTGGCCCGACTGTTCGGACGGCGCTGAGGGTTCAGTCGAAGGATAAGGGGCCGGAAGCCATGGTGGTTTCCGGCCCCTTTTTCGTGTCCGCTCGCCGGCCAAGCCCGCTTGCCTTTTATGCGCGCAAGCCCTAGATGCGCACCCGTCTTCCGACATTGGGAATCGAAAAAGCCCCTCCCGGACTTGAACCGGGGCGGCGAGAGACCCTACCTGAAAGGGACGTGGCGGAAGGCGCGACGAATTACACGCGAGAGTGCGAACATGGCAGACGAAAAGAAGACTTCGCCGGCGGAATTCATCCGCCAGGTCCAGACCGAGGCCCGCAAGGTGGTCTGGCCGTCGCGCGAAGAAACGGTACGCACTGCCATCTTCGTTTTCATCATGATGCTGATCCTGGGGGTCTTCTTCCTCAGCATCGACACGCTTTTCAGCGCCGCCATGCAGTGGCTGCTGTCGCTCGCATAATCGCCGATCAGGCCGAACTTCCGACAGGGTAACGAGAAAAAATGGCACGCTGGTACATCATCCACGCCTATTCGGGCTTCGAGAACAAGGTCCGTGACGCGATCATCGCCGAGGCCGAGCGCCTGGGCCTGCAGGACGGGGTCGAAGACGTACAGGTCCCGACCGAAACCGTGACCGAAGTGAAGCGCGGCAAGAAGGTCCAGGTCGAACGCAAGTTCATGCCGGGCTACGTCCTTGCGAAGCTGAACATGACCGACGACGTCTACCACCTCGTCAAGAACACCCCGAAGGTGACCGGCTTCCTCGGCACCAACAACAAGCCGCAGGCCATCTCCGACAAGGAAGCTGCGCGCTATTTCGGCGGTGTGGAAGAAGCCAAGGCCGCGCCCAAGACGCAGGTATCGGTCGATTACGAAATCGGCGACCAGGTCAAGGTGCTCGACGGCCCCTTCGCCAGCTTCAACGGCCTCGTCGAGGAACTCGATTTCGACAAGCAGAAGGTCAAGGTCTCGGTCTCGATCTTCGGTCGCGCGACCCCGGTCGAACTCGACTTCGAGCAAGTCGAACTCGTCAAGTAATTCGGCTGGCGGGGCCCGGGTCCCGCCAAAGCATCCCTAAGAGCAGGCGGTTTCGCGGTCCGCGCTGATGCGCGATGCGCTGTGCGTGGTACGCACGAAAACGCGGCTGCTGTCGCACTTCTTCAACTGGAAACGCGCCTTGCGTTCCTTGAAGTCGAGCGACACGCGGCGGAAGTTCTCCATCATGTCGGTGCCGAGCAACAGCGAAGGTTTCCCTGTCAGGTTGAGCACTTCGAACGGCGGGATGTCGGCAAAGGCGATCGGCACATTCTGGAGGATGATCGGACCGACCTTGAGCCGCTTGATGATGGCGAAATCGAGATCCATCGCGGCTCCGGTCACACCATAGACCTTGATCTTGCTGAATTCATCGAAGTGGCGGCGCAGCAGCTTGTCGCGCAGCGCAAGGTTGCCGATGGTGATCTCGGAGCCCGTATCGACGATTGCGTCGACCTTTTCCCTCTCGGCAGTGACCTCGGTCAGGATCAGCTGGCCGCGCTCCAGACGGCCCGTCACGACGATGATGCCATCGCCGAACATGCCCGCGCTGCGCTCGTCGTCAACGGTGATGATGCGCTTTTCGAAATCCAGCATCAGCCGCTGCTCGACAAGGGTGTCGAGGCCGATCATCCCGTCCCCGCCGAGATCGCTTTCGTCGAGCACGGGCAATTCGAGACCGACGGTTTCGGTCGGGCCCAATCCCAGCGTGTCGACCTTGACCGTGTCGACCATGCGGCTTTCGGTCACGCCGTGGAGAAGAACCTGCTCCCCGTCGGGAAGGCCGAGCTTACCCGCCAGCGACTGCCCGATCACCGAGGTGTCGGCGCCGCTGTCGACGACGAAGTTGTAGGGTCCCTTGCCGTTGACCATGACCTCTGCAGTCATCCGGCTGACGCGCTTCTCCGCCTCGATAGCTTCGCCACCGATCTGCAGAGTCTCGTCGATGACGGCAGGCGGCAGTTCGGGCATCCGCATGACCGGCGTGGTCCGCACCTCTTTCGAAGCTTGTGCCATGGCCGGCGATGAGCTTGCCAACAGCAGAGCTGCGGCGATCGATCCTCTCCACTTCATGCAGCGATCATAGACCTTTGCAATCCTCGAAGGGAGTGGGCTTCGATAGAGGAGCCATCGGGTTCGATGGGCGGTCGACGGTGCAGGGGCGGAATCGCTTGCATTCGCGGCGCGAAACGCTATGTGCGCGCCTTCCCGAGACATCTTAGGGAAACCCGCGCGGGAGGACTGCCCCGGTAGTCCACTTGACCGCTTACCATGAGCCGCGTGTCGAAAGAGGCGCGGCAACAGTGAGAAAGGAGGCCATTCATGGCCAAGAAGATCGACGGCTATATCAAGCTGCAGGTGCCCGCCGGCACCGCCAACCCCTCGCCGCCTATCGGCCCCGCACTGGGCCAGCGTGGCGTGAACATCATGGAATTCTGCAAGGCCTTCAACGCCGCGACCGACAGCCTCGAAAAGGGTATGCCGATCCCGACGATCATCACGGTCTATGCCGACCGCTCGTTCACCTTCATCACCAAGACTCCGCCGGCCAGCTTCCTGATCAAGAAGGCTGCCAAGCTGAAGTCGGGTTCGAAGGAGCCGGGCAAGGTTTCGGCCGGAACCATCAAGCGCTCGCAGCTCGCCGAAATCGCAGAGACCAAGATGAAGGATCTCAACGCGAACGATATCGAGCAGGCAACCAAGATCATCGAAGGCTCCGCGCGTTCGATGGGCCTCGACGTGGTGGAGGGCTAAGACCATGGCAAAGCAGACCAAGAAGCAGCAGGTTCGCGCCAAGCTGGACAGCGAAAAGCTCTACACCGTCGACGAGGCGCTCGCCACGCTGCGCGAGCACAAGAGCAAGTTCGACGAGACCGTCGAAGTCGCGATGAACCTGGGCGTCGACCCGCGTCACGCCGACCAGATGGTTCGCGGCATGGTTTCGTTGCCGAGCGGCACGGGCAAGGACGTTCGCGTCGCCGTGTTCGCCCGTGGCGACAATGCCGACAAGGCTCTCGCCGCCGGTGCCGACAAGGTCGGTGCGGAAGACCTCATGGAAGACATGCAGAACGGCAACCTCAACTATGACCGCGTGATCGCCACGCCGGACATGATGGGCGTCGTCGGCCGTCTCGGTAAGGTGCTGGGTCCCAAGGGCCTGATGCCGAACCCGAAGCTGGGCACCGTCACCCCGAACGTCGAACAGGCGGTCAAGGATGCGAAGGCCGGCCAGGTCGAATTCCGTGTCGAGAAGCTGGGCATCATCCACTCGGGCATCGGCAAGCTGTCGTTCAAGGACGCCGACCTCAAGGCGAACTTCAAGGCGCTGACTGAAGCCGTCGTGAAGGCCAAGCCGTCGGGTGCCAAGGGCAAGTATGTCCGCAAGGTTACCCTGACCAGCTCGATGGGCCCGGGCCTCAAGCTCGACCTCACCGAAGTCGAAGGCGCCTGAGCCACTCGCTTCGAGCGATGAGATCAGAAGGGCCGGGGGGGAACCCTCCGGCCCTTTCTCATTGTGGCATTGGTACGCCCCGCAATTGGCGCGAGTAGAGCCAGCCGATTCCGATCAGGCTGAAGCCCAGCGCCATGAAGCTGGCGATGCGCAACAGGCCCTCGAGCCCGGCCGCATCAACGATAAAGACCTTGGCAACCGCCAGGACCATGAGCACCAGCGATCCGACCCGCCAGCTGCGTTCTCCCCGTCGGCTGCCGAGGATCAGGAAGCCGATCGCCAGGACAATGCCAAGCAGCGAGCGCAGCAGGTCCTCCGTCTGCGTCATCGGCGCATCCACGGGTATCGAACCAGCGAATGCCTGTCGGAGCAACGTTAGGGTTCCCAGGCTGACCAGCGCGACGACAAGCCCGTCTGCCGCAGGTTCCAGGCGCTCGGCAATGGCCCCGCGCAGCATCAGCGCCGTGCCGACCGCAACCGCATAGGCGGCCAGCACCAGGTTGGCGACCGGCGTCGCGCCTACTGCCTGCCTGTCCCACAGCGGGTTATGCAGCAGGCCGGTGTAGACGAGGAAATGGACCAGCGCGGCAGTCATGATGACCCGCCCGACCAGCGGTACCCTTGTCATCGCGGCCCATCCCGCCGCAAGCAGCAGGGCTTCCCAAAGCGTACGCTCGGCAAGACCCTGCGATACGAAGGCCGCGATCGTCTCGATCGCGAAAACCTGCTTGAATGCGACATGCAGCGCCACCGCGAGCGGGATGAGAGCAAGCCATTCCAGGCGGACAGTCACGCTCCGCCAAGCATGCGGAGGGAGCCGGAGGAACGCCAGCGCAGCGATCAGGGGTAGCAGGCGACGTCCGATCATCGCCAGCGAAGGGATTGCATCGACAAATACCGGCTCGCCGCCAAGCGACATCAGCGCTGCGCCGACCCAGTTCAACAGTGGGAGGAGCGCCCAGAACGCGGTGATGGCCACGGCGACCAGCCTGGCGACCGGGCGGTCCGGCAGACCGAAGGACAATGCGATGGCCAGCAAGGCGGCTGCCCAGGCCAGAGTCCAGCCCGGTAGCACTTGCGCGAGCGCAGCATAGGCCAGCGCCGCGGCAGCCCCTTCCGCGAAATGACGCAACTCGGGCATCCGCTCGCGCCATGCGAGTGCTGCCATGACTGCGAGCGGGGCGAGCCAGCGAAGGAGACTACGCAGGCCAAGCGCCGGTTCGGTGCCTGCGGACAGACGCATGACCTCGGCCTCGACCGCAACGTGACCGAGGAGCGAGAAAATGCTTGCCGTTCCGATGCCCCAGAGCAGCCCGAGCAGTTCCTTTTCCTCGCGTTCGCGCAGGAGGGCAAAGCTGCCCGCGAACAGGGCTGCAGCCACGATTGGCGCAAGCCACGCGGGGGACACCATGAGGCTGGCGGCAAACACCAGCATCAAGGCAACGAGCAATTCGAAGGCCAGCACGGTCGCAGGGCCCCTGTGCCAGAGACGCCATGCCGCCAGCGCCGGGAATGTGGCGAGCGCCAGCGTTCCCGCTGCCAGCGCTGCTTCGATGCGATCTGCGGAGAAATCTCCGTAGGAGGCGTAGGCGATCACGGCCAGCGCAGCCGTCACGCCTCCAACCTGCCAGAGATCGATCTTGCGTTCGTCCTCGCGCCAGATGTGAAGCAAGGGAAGTCCGGCAAATATTGCTGCAATGCCGCATGCCACGACAGTGAACCCTTCGCCCGACGCACCGCTCCACTGGCCCAGAAGCAACAATCCGACCGATGCGGCAACGGCATTTGCCTCCCGCATGTCGGGTCTCTTCCAGCCAAAGAAGCCGAGAGTCGCACCGAGCAAAAGGTAGAGCCCCCAGGCGAGCGGCGAATACCCGCCGCTGTCGACCAGCAGTGCCAGTTGGACACTTGCAACCAGTGCGGACGCAAGGCGGAACGGTAGCTCGAAGCGGCCCATCCCCGAAAGCGCGGGCAGCACTGCGCCGAGCACGACGAAATAGAGGCCAAGTGCCAGAACGTCGGCGAAACCGGGATCGCCGCCGAGCAGCAGCAATGCGCCCCAACCGAGGCCACCGACCATTGCGGCGATGCCCATCCATTCGCGCTTCTGCTCGCGGCCCGCGTAGGTAAGGCCGCCGGTGACGAGGCCGAGATAGAGTGCCAACAGCGGCAGATTGGCATTGTCACCCCCGACCACTGCCGGCGCGGCAAAGCCACCGACGAGGCCCAGGACCGCGCTTGGGATGCCGAAACGGAACGACAGCGCAATGGCGCCGGCGGTGACCGCTGCAAGGCCGAGGAAGGCCATCGTCTGCCCTATCAGCCCGTATTGTGTGCCCGCGAGATAGAACCCGGCATAGAGCGTCGCGAGGCCTGCGCCCGCCAGCGCTTGCGCCACACGAGGATCGGCGACCTTCTCGCGAAAACGGTACGCGGCTTCGGCGCCGGCGATCAGGCCGCCGCCGAAGACGAAGGCCATGATGACGCGCAGCAGCGGAGTGATCAGCCCGCGTTCGATCGAATATCGAACCAGGAAAACCCCGGCGACCGCCAGGGTGACCCCGCCAGCCCAGATCGGCAGCCTGCGACCGAAAACGTCTTCAAGGTCGAACGCGAACATTTCGCGCAGTGGCTTGCGCGGGTGGAGTTCTTCGGTGTGATCCACGACCGCAGGTGCCGTGACCTGAGGCTCGCCAGCTGGTTCGGTCGTCTCCGAAGGGGGCGCGGAATGAACCGTCTGGCTCAGGCGAACCTTGGGAACCGTAACCGTTTCGCGAGGTGCCGGAGGGGCGGTTCGTTCAACCGGGACAGGCGCTTCGCGCTCTGCCGGACGCATGGTCCGCATTGCATCGAACATGTGATCCTGCAGCTCGTCGAGGCGCTCGAGCTTTTGTTCGGCCCGGTCGAGACGATGCCACAAGCGGGCGACCAGCCCGGCCAGTCCGAAGATGAAAAGCCATTCCATCGCGCGATCCCCCTCGCGCCATTTCTAACGGTGGCTTGGTCGGCGCGAAAGCCGCAGTCAGATTCCGCCGTGGGTAAAGGCAAATCCTGCGGCATCGAGTCCTTCGCACAGTTGCGCCATGCAGGCCTTGAGCGCCGCTTCGTCGGTCGAGCGGATGACGAAGTTCGATCCGACCTTGCCTTCGCGGAAAAAAGGATAGCTGCCGATCTGGCAGTTCTCGAACGCCTTCTCGGTATCGCGCAGCAGGATCGCGACCTCGCTTTCGGGGATGAAACCGCCAACCGTTTCGCTCAGCAGCGGTGCCCCCCCTTCGAGCGTGCCGGTCAGCGCGTCGAGCATGCCCGCGGTGATGTGCGGCACGCCGGCCATGAGGTGGAGGTTGCCGATCTTGATGCCCGGTGCACCGGACATGCGGTTGGGGATCAGTTCGGCTCCCTCGGGCACGCGTGCCATCCGCAGGCGCCCTTCGTTGAGGCCACCCTTGTCGGCATAATACTTCTCGAGGATCGCCCGCGCCGTTGGATGAACTACGACTGCGACGCCCAGCGCCTCGGCAACCGCATCGACGGTGATGTCGTCATGCGTCGGGCCGATCCCGCCGGTGGTGAAAAGGTAATCGTAGGCCTCGCGCAACGCGTTTACCGCCTCGACAATCCGCTCGACCACATCGGGGACCACCCGGACCTCGGCGAGGCGGATGTTCTGCACCTGAAGCCAGCTGGCGACCTGCGCGATGTTCTTGTCGTGCGTGCGGCCGGACAGGATCTCGTCGCCGATGACGACGAGGCCGGCGGTATAGATGCGTTCGCTCATGCGTGAGGACGTAGTGCGGCTTTGTCCGGAAAGCTACTCTGCAGCTTCCAGCTGTTCCTCGACCTCGCGTGCATTTGCTCCATGGCGGTGAAGATCCAGAATGCCGTCCTCCAGCGGATCGGTTTTCATCCGCTTTCGGTCGATCACGTATTCCTGGTTGAGCCGCCACGGGTAGCTGACCGCGTTCTTCGGCATGATGTGCTTGCCGCGCTGGATATAGCCGCTGGAGAAATCGAAGATGTCGTCTTCCTCGAGCCCATGATTCTCGGCGAGAACAGGTACGGCAACGTCGGTCCCTGTCGCCTTCTGCTTGACCAGCACCCGGCAGATATAATCCGAATTGATGTCGGCCCGAAGTGTCCAGCTGGCATTGAGATAGCCGAACACGGCCGCAAGGTTCGGCACATTCGAGAACATGCAGCCCTTGTAATAGAAGTGCTGCGCCAGATCGATCGGCTGGCCTTCCTTCGATAGGGCGATCTTGCCCGCGACGGCGAGCTTGAGCCCGGTTGCGGTGATGACGATGTCGGCGGGCAGGAACGTATCGTCTGTCAGACGCACGCCGCCCTTTTCGAAAGCCTTGATGTGGCCGGTTACGACCTCGGCCTTGCCCTTCTTGATCGCCTGGAACAGATCGTCGTCGGGAACGAGGCAAAGGCGCTGTTCCCACGGGTTGTAGGGCGGGGTGAAGGGCGTGAGATCGTAGTCCTTGCCCATCGACTTGCGGATCCGCTTGTGAAGCCCGTCCTTCACCTTTTGCGGCTTGTTACGGGCCATCTTGAAGCTGATGTCCTGCATCTTGATGTTCTTGAACCGGGTGATGTTGTAGGCCGTTTTCTCCGGCAGGATCTTGCGCAGGAAATTGGCGATGCCGTCCTTGGCCGGGCGGCTGAACATCCAGGTCGGCGTGCGTTGCAGCATGGTGACCTTCGCCGCCTTGTCCGCCATCGACGGGACGATGGTGACCGCCGTTGCGCCGGATCCGATGACGACGACGTTCTTGCCGCTGTAGTCGAGGTCCTTGGGCCAGAACTGCGGGTGGATGACCTGCCCTTCGAACTCGCCGAAATCGAAGCCGGGATCATAGGGTTCGTCGTAGTCGTAATAGCCCGCGCCAAGGTAGAGCCAGTTCGCGGTCAGCATCTTGCGCTCGCCCTCACCGGTTTCGAGCGTCACATGCCAGCGCGCATCGCTCTCGCGCCAGTCGGCGGAGATGACCTTGTGATTGAAACGGATGTGCTGGCGGATGCCACGCTCGTCGACGATGCGGTCGAGATATTCGAGGATCGAGGGAGCATCGGCGATCGACTTCTCGTGCTTCCACGGCTCGAAATCGAATCCCAGCGTGTGCATGTCGCTGTCCGAACGGATGCCCGGGTAACGGAACAGGTCCCAGGTCCCGCCCAGGTTCTCTCGGCGCTCGACGATCGCGTAGCTGTGGCCCGGGGCCTTCTCGGTCATGTGTGCTGCCATGCCGATGCCGGAAATGCCTGCCCCGACGATGAGAACGTCGAAATCGGTCGCCGTGTCTGCCATTAATTTGTCTCCCACTTTACGCGAACGTAACCCAAGCGCGAGGCGTGCGCTAGTAGGTTGTGAAATGCAACCCGAACTAGGAGGCGCGGGAGGCCAGCTCGCGTCGCCTCTCGGCAGGAGTTTGGACAGGGGCGCTGTGAGATTGCGCCGGTATTCGCGCGGCTCTGACGCTCTTCAGGCGCACCAATAGGTGTATGAGCACAAGAGGCCCGAGGTAGAAGGGAAGCTGGCGGAGCAATGTCAGGAGGATTCCGTCGCGGAAGACCACGATCGAGGTCGCTGCAAAGAGAGCATAATAGAGGCGCGGCATGGCATCGTCGTTGCGCGTGAGCAGCCGGGAGTGTGCGCCGCCGTAGAGCATCGCAAAGATCGCCGCCTGGATGATGAGGCCGAAATAGCCGAGCGACATCCAGCCCGCGCCGGGCATTGAAATCGTCATCCCGATCGGCGTGCCGTAGTCCCACAATTTGAAGAACTGCACAGGCGAGCCGATGGGCTTGTCTTTCCACAGGGCGCGGGGGACCGGTTCGGTGAAAATCTGCAGGTTATGGGCGAAATAGTCCCAGCTGCCCGTCCGCTGGGGGACGGCGTAGACGATGTACTCGAAATACTCGAGGCTGGCGAAATCCATGTGTTCGAGCGGATCGAGCTCCATGGCCGAGGTGTAGGTATCGCCGGCGTCGCCTCCCAGCACTCCGCGAATGGCAGCGCCGCGGTCCACGACCACTGCATTGAAGGTGAGAAAGCTGATTGCGGCAATCGCCATCACGCGCCAGTCGAACCAGCTTCGGCGCCGCTCTAGCAGGAAAAGGAAGGCGACCGCCGCTGCAGCGAAGATGAAGGAACCGCGGCCGCCCGAGCCGAGCATCAGCAGGCTGGCGGCAAGGAACAGCAGCCAGCCAGAGGCGCGAAACCGGAGCAACCAGACCGCGAGCACGGCCAGTGGGCCAAGGACCAGCGCGGACTCGCTGAACCAGCCGTTGCCCTCGACATTGACCATGATTCCGGTCGCCGCATCGCGCGCCATGGTTGCGTAAGGGTCGATACGGCGATTCCAGTTTTCCAGCTGTGCAGCCACGGCAAGCGGCACCAGCAGCGCGGAGACGAGCAACATCGGTCCGACCATCGCGCGCCGCAAGCGATCGAAGCCGCCCGTCGCCACAGGTTGGGAGGGAACGGACGCCACTTTCAGCGATACGGCGACGAAGACCACCATCGCCAGATTTGCACCCAGTATGACCGTTATCTTGTCCGCCATCGAAGGCTGGAAATCGTAGACCCGATAGACGAGATCGAACTTGTAGAACCACGCGAACAGTGGGCGGATCACGAAGATGAAGCCGTGGAAGGCGAGGTAGATCGACGCCGGGTGCAGCAGGCTCGCCGCCTCCTGCCTTACATAGGCGATGCAGACCCCGACGAAGAGGATGCAGGATGCAAGGAGGAGGAACTCGTACACTCCAGGAAGGATGCCTTTGCGGAGTGTCTCAGGCAAGCAGCGGACGTACGCGATGCACTGAATTTGTCCGGGCAGCAGCCGTCAGTCTTGACCCTCGCCCGGCCGGTCCATCTCACGGATGATGTGACCAAGCACGCTCGGGTGGAGAGGATTGTCGAATTCGGCCCCCACGGTGCTCCCTTCGCGCCATTTCACATCGGTGGTGATCGGACCGATATTGCCGACCTTGATAAGGATCGTGCTGCCGACCTCCAGCACCGAAAATCGGTCGAAGAAGCGGCATCCATATTCGGAGATGTCCTTGATCCAGATGTCTCGCGACTGGCCGTGTTTCGACCGATAGCGTCCAGCAACCTGAACCATATGTCGTTCTTCACGGCGACTGTCGCTTGGCATGAGCTTTCCTGGATTTTCGTCAGGATAGCCATGGCAAGACACTTTGCACAAGCGGATTGCCGCCCGCTACCAATCAGACAAGCGATCGGTTAGGGGTTGGGCGCGAGAGGAGTCGGGGCAAACATGCCGCATGATGATAAGGGTAGGGTCCGCCGGATGACGTCGATTGACGTCGCCGAACGGGCAGGGGTCAGTCAGTCTACGGTCAGCCGGGCGCTCTCCGGGTCGGAGACGATAACCGAGGCAACCCGCCGCCGTGTCGAGGAGGCGGCGCGCGAACTGGGCTATTTCGTCAACGCCCGTGCCGCCGGCCTGCGTAAGGGCGAAACCGGCACGATCGCGATCGTCATCATCGGTCGCGAGGGGCAGGGCGCTGCAGCGATAAATCCGTTCTACTATTCCATGCTCGGCAGCACCTGTGCCGCGGCAGCAGAACGCGGCTACGAAGCGCTGGTGTCGTTCCAGGCGCAACCGGACGACTTCTTCGGCCACTACGTCGCGCGACGCCAGGCCGACGGCGTCGTCGTGATCGGTACGGCGACCAACTCCGCCGCGTGGGACTATTTCCGCGAATGCGCGAAGGAAACCGATGCGATCGCCTTTTGGGGTTCACCTTTCGACGATGCGGTGTGGGTGCGTTCGGACAATCGCGAGGGCGGGCGGATCGCGGTTCAGCGGCTGGTCGACAGCGGCGCGAGGAACATCGTCTTTGTCGGCGACACCAATTCCTCGCAGCGGCAGTTCCGAGAACGTTATGAAGGCTATGCCGAGGCCGTGGAGGCGGCGGGCCTGCCGGTTAGCGAGCCAGTGGTCAGTGAAGGCGAGGACCGTGTGTCGCAAGGGCGCAGCGCGATTGCCGCATTGGTCGATGCCGGGACGAAGTTCGATGCGCTCTTCTTCGCTTGCGATGCCATGGCGCTCGGCGCGCTGGAAGAACTCTCGGCGCGGGGCATCTCCGTGCCCGGCGACGTCGGCGTGGTAGGCTTCGACGGCCTTGGTTCGGGCGAATTCAGCTCGCCGCCACTGACCACCGTCGAGCCGGATTTTGCCGCGGCAGGAAAGCTTCTTGTCGATACGGCACTGGCAGGTGAGGGCGAAAAGCCCGAACGCCGCGTTCCGGTTCATCTCGTGGAGCGTTCGAGCGTCCGCTGACGCCAATCGACAAACTGCATTTGCCCTCCCTGCCTCACCGCCTATGAAGCGGTCACGCACAGGGAGAGCATAATGAAATCGAGTATCGCTTCCGTCCTCGCGGTCTTGTTCGCGAGCCAGGCCGCATTCGCGCAAGATCCGCAGCCGAGTCCCAATCCGGTGGAGGAACAGGAAGTCGATGCATCGCAGGAAACCGGACCCAAGGACGGTTCGGGGATTGCGGTTCAGGCCGCTCCGGCCAAGCCCGCTGCCGAAGCCAAGAAGGAAGACGAGAAGTGGGACGTCACCGAACCGCGCGGGGCGACGATCCGCCAGGTGCCGATCCGCACCGACGAGGGGACATGGATGGATGTCGACGTCTCGCCAGACGGCGGGATGCTCGCCTTCTCCCTGCTCGGCGACATCTATACCATGCCCATTTCCGGCGGCACGCCGACGCGCGTCGCCGACGGCCTCGCCTGGGAAGTGCAGCCACGCTTCTCGCCCGACGGCAAGCGTATCGCCTTCACCTCCGACCGTGCAGGGGGTGACAACATCTGGGTGATGAACGCCGACGGTTCGGGCAAGAAGCAGGTCACCAAGGAAGATTTTCGCCTTCTCAACCAGGCGAGCTGGTCGCCCGATGGCCAGTACATCGCGGCGAAGAAGCACTTCACCACCCAACGCAGCGCCGGCACGGGCGAAATCTGGCTCTACCACGTGTCCGGCGGTGGCGGAGTCAAGCTGGTCGCCCGCGCCAACGAAAACCTGCAGAAGGAACTGGGCGAGCCGACCTACGCACCTTCGGGCGATGCGGTCTACTACACGCGCAATGTCACCGGCGGTAACTCGTTCGAATATGCGCAGGATTCGACGCAGGGCACCTTCGCGATCGAACGCTACGACCTCGGCACCACCGAAGTCACCACGGTCGCCAGCGGGTTCGGCGGCGCTGTGCGCCCCTCGCCGTCGCCGGATGGCAAGTCGCTTGCCTTCATCCGCCGCGACAAGGATCAGACCGAACTCTGGGTGAAAGACCTCGCCAGCGGCGTTGAGCGCATGGTCTATGGCGACCTCGACCTGGACATGCAGGAAACCTGGGCGGTTTACGGGTTCTACCCGCTGATGGACTGGACGCCCGACGGCAAGAGCATCGTCGCATGGGCAGGCGGCAAAATCCGCCGCATCGCCGCCGACGGTAGCGGGGCGACTGTCATTCCCTTCCGCATCGACGATACGCGCGGCGTCGCCGACGCGCCGCATCCGGTCATTCCGGTGGGTGAAGACAGCTTCACCGCGAAAATCCCGCGCTTTGCCAGCGTGTCGCCCGACGGACGAACGGTTGCCTTCGAAAGCCTTGGCAAACTCTACGCCAAGCCGGTGGCGGGCGGCGAACCGCGCCGCCTGTTCTCCGATGGCGGGGACGCTCTGGAGCTGTGGCCGAGCTGGTCGCGCGACGGGCGCAAGCTGGCCTTCGTGCGCTGGACCGATGCTGGCCTGGGGCAGGTGATGGTGGCCGATGCCAATGGCCGCAATGCGAAAGCGGTCACCACCATGCGCGGGCACTATGCGCTGCCGCAGTTCTCGCCCGATGGCCGTACTGTCGTGTTCGAGAAGCGCTCTGGCGGATACCTGACTTCGCCCCAGTATTCCGAGAACGAGGGCGTTTATGCGGTTTCGGTCACCGGCGGGACGCCGAAGCTGATTGCTCGCGACACGTCGGAGCCGCAGTTCGGTGCAGCGAGTGACCGCGTGTTCATGCTCGGGCGGTCGGGCGGCAAGCTGCAGCTGATCTCCGCCAACCTCGATGGTGACAAGCGACAGGTGCATGCCGAGGGCGAACTTGTCAGCGGCTATAGCGTCGGCCCCAAGGGGGACATGCTAGCCTTCCGCGAGAACTACGAAGTCTTCGTAACGCCGCTGATGCCAGGCGGGCAGGCGGTTACATTAGGCGAGAAGGCCAGTTCCCTGCCAGTGACCCGTGCGAGCAAGGGCGGCGCGGACTATGTCGGCTGGACCGACGGTGGCCGCACGCTGACCTGGTCGATGGGACCGACGCTGTTCCGCGCACCGATCTCTTCGATGTTCGCCAACGCTCCGCAGGACAAGGATGCTCCCAAGTTCGAGCCACCGGTGAGCGGTGTATCACTGGCCCGCACGGTCCAGGCGGACAAGCATCAGGGCGTGGTCGCCCTGACAGGCGCGCGCATCCTGACGATGACCGGCGATGGCGCAGGCGTGATCGAGAACGGTACGATCGTTATCGACGGTGATCGCATCGCTGCAGTCGGACCCGCCTCATCGGTCAGCATTCCGGCAGGTGCCACGAAGGTCGATGCCACGGGCAAGACCATCATGCCCGGCCTCGTCGACGCACACGCGCATGGATCGCAGGGGACGGGCGACCTTGTCCCGCAGCAGAACTGGTCGCTGGTCCAGAACCTCGCGCTCGGCACGACGACGATCCACGATCCTTCCTCGCAAGCGAGCCAGATTTTCGAAGCGTCCGAACGCCAGCGGGCGGGCCTCCTGCTCGGGCCGCGCATCTTCTCGACCGGCGAGGTCATCTATGGTGCGAAGGCACCGGGTATCTATGCCCGTATCGACGGCTATGACGATGCGCTGGCGCATGTCCGCCGTATCAAGGCGCAGGGCGGTGTGTCGGTGAAGAACTACAACCAGCCCCGGCGCGAACAGCGCCAACAGGTGGTTGCTGCGGCGCGCGACGAGAACATGCTCGTCGTGGCCGAGGGTGGTTCGCTGTTCGGCATGGACATGAACCTGATCGCCGACGGCAATTCGACGGTCGAACACAATGTCCCAGTGGAGCACTTCTACGAAGACGTGCTCCAGTTCTGGGCCGGGTCGCAGACCAACAACACGCCGACCCTTGTCGTTACCTATGGCGGCCTGGCGGGCGATCCCTACTGGCGCCAGGCGACCGACGTGTTTGCCAACCCGCTGATGGTCCACACCCCGCCGCGCCAGTTGATCGCGGAGACCGGGCGCCGGACGAAGGCACCCGATTGGGCCTATGTCGATGATGATTCCGCGCGCGAGGCGAAGAAGCTCAGCGAACGCGGCGTCAAGATCAGTATCGGCGCGCATGGCCAGCAGGCAGGTATCGGCTCGCACTGGGAACTGTGGAGCTTCGTGCGCGGCGGCATGACGCCGGTCGAAGCGCTGCGGGCAGGGACGATCGTTTCGGCACAATCGCTGGGCATGTCGCGCGATATCGGCAGCCTTGAGGTCGGCAAGCTCGCCGACCTGCTGGTGCTGTCGGCGGACCCCAGCACCGACATCCGCAATTCGGACAAGATCGATCGCGTGATGCTCGGCGGGCGGCTCTACGATGCCCGCACCATGAACGAGGTCGAAACAGGGACGGCGAAGCGCCTTCCCTATTGGTGGGAGTGACCTCGGCGCCTAGGCGGCGCGAATGTGGCCCAGGAAGTCCTGCACCTTGCGGCGCAGGACATCCGCCTGCCCTTCGAGGCTCTCGGCCGAACTGAGCACCTGTGCGGCGGCAGCCCCCGTGGCGAGCGAGGTTTCGCGAACCTCCTCAATGCTGCCCGAGACCTCATCGGTCGAGCGAGCGGCCAGGTCGATGCTGCGTGCGAGGTCCTGACCTGCAACTGACTGCTGGTCGACAGCACTGGCGATCGAGACCGCAGTGCGTTCGAGTTCGCGAATCTGGTCGGCAATCGAGCGCAGTGCGCCGACGCTTGCGCCAGTCGAATCCTGCATTGTGCGGATTTGCTCGGCGACTTCTTCGGTCGCGCGGCTGGTCTGCGCGGCGAGTTCCTTCACCTCGCTGGCGACGACGGCAAAGCCACGTCCTGCTTCCCCGCCACGAGCAGCCTCGATGGAGGCATTCAGTGCGAGCAGGTTCGTACGCTGTGCAATCGACTGGATCAGTTCGACGATCTGGCCAACTTGGTCCGCTGAATTGGCGAGGGCGGAAATGGTCGCATCGGCACCGGTCGCGGTTTCTGTCGCGCGGCGGGCCAGCTCGGCCGAGTGCGACGCCTGGCGGCTGATCTCGCCGATCGACATGGCGAACTCGTCCGATGCGGAGGCGGCAGCGGTGGCACCTTCTGCAGCGCCTTCCATGGCGCGGATGACCTGTTCCGACTTGCCGGTGGCCTGGTCGGCAGTCGCGGCCATGCTCGCAGCCGTCGTCTTGAGCTGGCTGGCAGCGGATGCGACGCTGCCCACGACTTCACCAATGCTGGTGTCGAATTCTCCGGCGAATCGCAGGACTTCCGCCTTGCGCGCCTCTGCGGCTGCCTTGCGGGCGACGAAGAGCTCGTCGAGCTTGTGCCCCGACTTCAGGAACACCGCGAGCGATCGGGCGAGGTCGCCGATTTCGTCGACCCGGTCGGTACCCGAAACCTCGATGTCTCGAGCGCCTGCGGCAAGGCGGCCCATCTCGCGCGAGATGTCCACGAAGGGTACGATGATCTGGCTGCGGATGAACTGGAGGCTGGCCACACCGAGGATGAGCGCGATTGCAGTGATCGCGATGATGCCGATCTTGGCCGAAGCGATGTTGGCGGGGTCGGAAAAGCCCCACAGGGCGAGGAGCGTTACCGACACCAGCCCGCCCATCGTGAACACGGAAGCGATCATGGCCTTGTGATCGAGCGAGCGCGACATGAACCAGGCAGAAATTCCCCCTTGCTCGCCCTTTCCGGCACTTACGGCGATGTCGACCGCCGCAATCTCCTCAACCATTTCATCCGTAAGGATTTTCGTCTGCGCGTTCATCGCTGCCCATCCCCGCTAAACTTCCTGTCAACCATAAGCGGGAAATGCTTGAGATCGCGTTAAGCGGCCTTCACGTGCCTCAGGAAGTCGTGGACCTGCGTCTGGAGCGTGCCGGCCTGTTCTTCGAGTGAAGTGGCAGAGGTCAGCACCTGGCTCGCGGCTGCGCCGGCTGTGAGGGACGTCTCGCGCACCTTGAGGATGCTTCCCGAAACTTCGTCGGTCGAACGTGCGGCAAGGTCGATGCTTCGGGCCAGATCCTGTCCGGCGACCGACTGCTGGTCGACGGCGCTGGCGATCGAGACGGCAGTGCTTTCGAGTTCGCGAATCTGGCTGGCGATCGAACGGAGCGCGCCGACGCTGGCACCGGTTGAATCCTGCATTGCCCGGATTTGTCCGGCAATTTCCTCGGTCGCGCGGCTCGTCTGCGCGGCAAGTTCTTTCACTTCGCTCGCTACGACAGCGAAGCCGCGACCTGCCTCGCCGCCGCGCGCCGCTTCGATCGATGCGTTGAGCGCAAGAAGGTTGGTGCGCTTGGCGATCGACTGGATCAGTTCCACGATCTGGCCGACCTGATCGGCCGACGACGCAAGTGCCGAAATAGTCGTATCGGCACCGGTTGCGGTTTCGGTCGCCTTGCGGGCGAGTTCCGCCGAGTGCGAAGCTTGGCGGCTGATCTCCCCGATCGACATGGCAAATTCGTCTGATGCGGATGCTGCCGCGGTTGCGCCCACCGACGCCTGCTCGATGGAGCGCGATACGATGGCTGTCTGGTCGCTGGCTTCTTCTGCTGCCCCTGCCATCGAGGACGCAGTGGTCTTGAGCTGTGAAGACGCTGCGGCGACGCCGCTGACAACTTCACCTACTGTGCGTTCGAAACGCTCGGCGATGAGTTGCATTTCCTTGCCCCGTTCGGCGCGAAGCGAGGCGCGTTCCTGCGACATGCGTTCGAATTCCCAAGCGGCCTGAAGGAAGACCTCGAACGCGCGGGCAAGATCGCCGATTTCGTCCTGCCGGTCGAGAGCGGGGATGTGCATGTCCTTTTCGCCCTTGGCGAGGCGACCGGCGACATCGGTCATCCGGCGCAAGGTGTGTGAAATGTCGCGGGCGAGGTAGCGTGCGCTCAGCGTCACCATCGAAATGCCGATGACAGCGACCACGATGAAGGCGACGAAGAGCAGGGAAACGATGAAGGTCGAGTGCTCGTCGGCAGCCTTGGCGATCGCTTCGAACTCGCTACGCAGTCCATGTGCCTCATCGACGAACTGTTCACCATCGAGGTAGACGCTGTCGGAGAACTCCTGCCATTGCTGGCCCGAGCCGCGCGACCGCTGTGCAGCCTCAACCCGAGTTGTGAGTGAAGCAAGATCACCGTTGAGCTTGTCGATGGCCGGCAAGGTTACAGGCGCAACGTCTACGGCAAGTGCCTTGATGTCGCTGAGCTTGCGGTCGGCATTGCGAAGCGCATCGTGCGCCGCGACGAGATCCGATTTGTCACCCACGGCGGCGTAGTGCTGTACGAACAGACGGGCATCGCCGATGTCGCCGATCATGCGCGCAGCTTCGACATTCGCCTGCGACAAGGCCATCCGCTCCGCCTTCAGTTGCAAGGCGATGTAACCGCCGACAAGCGTCGCCAGCAGGCCGAGCACCACCGCTGCAATGTTGGCCATTGCTATGGCGCGTAATTTCTCGCCGACTGACTTGTTGAAGAGAAAGCCCTTCAACCCGTTGGGACGATCGATGTCGACCGCCTCTGCGGCCTCGGAAATTCCCGCGAAGAGCGGCTGTCCGCCCAGTTCCGGCACGTGGATTTCGCCCACGACTTCCTGTTCGGCGACAACGCCGTTCACCATGTCCGAAAGTGCGCTCATGCGACCTTGGAATCCCTCTGTTCTGTAGGTGTTGCCGTTCCGACCGGCTTGCCCAGATGCTGGGCGATTTCCTCGGCGGGAAGGGCCTTGAAATAGAGCCAACCCTGGATCTGGTCGCAGCCGGCGGCGCGGACCATGTCGGCCTGGTCCTGTGTCTCGACGCCCTCGGCCGTCACGCCCATCTTCATGGCACGCGCCACAGTGATGCTGGACAGCATCATGGCGCGGCTGCCCTCGTCTTCGCCTGCCTGGACGACGAGGCTGCGGTCAAGCTTGAGCTTTTCGAAGCGGAACTGACGCAGGAAGCCGATCGAGGCATATCCGGTGCCGAAATCGTCGAGCGAGATTTTGACCCCGAAACCGCGGATGACAGCAAGGCTGCGCTCGGCAACCACCGGGTCGAGCACGAGGCAGGTTTCCGTAATCTCGAGTTCGAGGCGCTCCGGATCGAAGCCAGTCTCTTCGAGGATATGGCCGAGCTGGATCGGGAACTCCGGATTGCGCAGCTGAGCGGCGGAGATATTCACCGATAGGGTAATGTCATCCCATTCGAGTGCATCGCAGCAGGCCTGACGCAGGACCCACAGGCCAATCGCATTGATGAGGCCGCTTTCCTCAGCGACGGGGATGAAAATGTTCGGACCCACGCGCTTGCCGTCGGCACGCTCCCAGCGCAGCAGACACTCGACCGCCACGACCTTGCGGGTGCGACTGTCGACGAGCGGCTGGTAGTTAAGGCGGAATTCCCTGTTGGCGAGTCCTGCGCGAAGCTCGTCGTCCATTTCTTTCAGCTGTTCGCGACTCTGATCGAACGCGGCGCTGAACCAGGTGCAGCGCATCTTGCCACCGCGCTTGGACGCATACATGGCGACATCCGAGCGACGCAGCAGTTCGGATGAACTGAGCTTTTCGCCCGGCACCTTGCGCGACAAGCCGATGCTTGCGCCCAGAGTCAGGCGCCGGTCGTCAACGCTGACCGGCTTGGCGAGGCGTTCGATCAAGCGGCGGCAAAGCCCCTCCAACACCGTGCCGGCCACGGGACCACCGATCAGCAGTGCATACTCGTCGCCGCCAAGGCGATAGACCGAAGCTTCGTCCCCCGCGAGATCCTTCAGGATCGTCGCGCATTCGCGGATCGCGGCATCGCCAACAAAATGGCCATAGTGATCATTGACCAGCTTGAACCCGTCGAGGTCGATCAGTGCAAGTGCGATTTCCTGACCTGCCCGGTCGTGCTTCTGGAAGTCGACATGCAGGGAGCGCCTGTTGGGAAGCGCAGTGAGGCTGTCTGTAAAACCGAGCTTTTCGTATCGACCGATATGGCGCAGGCCGAGTATCGCCAGGACGGCAACCGCACAGCAAAAGATGATGGATCCGGCTGCCAGGACGGGTGCGGGCGATGAAAGTCCGATCTTGTGGCTGACCATCGCCAGCGACATCGTGAGCAGGAAGATGGTCGATAGGACAAGGATGGGGCCGAGCACAAACGCTCTGCTGTCGGCACCCGCGCTATCGTCCTTGAAACTCACGAATTTCCCCCCGCGGTGCGACCCCACGAACTTGTGTACCCTGCGAATTACCTAGGAATCGCTAAGGAAGCGTAAACCCGGGGTTTACCTTGATTGGCAGGCGGTTTGCCTTATCGCGCGACGGCGATCCGCGGCGAGTGCGCGACGCGCGATGCTACCGACGTCGGCTTGTAGATTGCCGAACCCCATTCGGAGGATTCGAAGCGTTCGGTCTGTCCAACCACCGATTCCCCGGCGCCAAGCATGAGCCAGCCGTCTTGGGCGAGCGCACCAGCGACGCGATCGAAGGCCGATGCCCGGGTAGGACGGTCGAAATAGAGCAGGACATTGCGACACAGTACGAGGTCGAACCGACCGGGCGCGGGCGGATAATCGAGAATGCTCTGCTGTTGGAACCGGGTCATCGAGCAGATGCGATCACTCGCCTGCCAGCCGCGTGGCGTCTCGGAAAAGAAGTTGAGCATTTGCGCGACACTGATCCCGCGCTGAATTTCAAACTGCGAATAGCAGCCGGTCTTGGCTGTGGTTATTGCCTTGCCCGAGACATCGGTTCCCACAATGTCGATATCCCAGTCCTGCCAACGGCCCGGTTGCTCGGCGAAGATCATCGCCAGGCTGAGCGCTTCCTGCCCGGTCGAACATCCTGCCGACCAGATCGACAGCTTTCGGGTGCTCGCACGCTTGCGAGCCAGGTCGGGCAGGACCTGGTTGGCGAGCGTCATGAAATAGACGTGGTCGCGGAAAAAGTAGGTTTCGTTATTGAGCAGTGCCTCGACGACCTTGGTAGCAAGGTGCTGTTCGCCCGGTCGTTCAAGCATGCAGGCGAGCTGGTCGATATTGTCGATGCCGAATTCGCGAAACAGGCCGGCAAGCGCCGTCGACACACGCCAACGGCGGTTCTCAGTGAGTTGCTGTCCGGTCTTCTGGGCAAGTAGGTCGGCAATAATTGCGTGTGAGGCGTCATTCACGCCCATGCGTCCGCTCCTGCGCTTGAAAGGACCTTCTCGGCCAGTTCTTCTGGCGGGAGTACTGCTGAAGCGAGACCCATCTCGGTCACTGCGCGCGGCATGCCCCAAACCGCGCAGCTTTCCGCGTTCTGCGCGAAGATCGACCCACCGGCGGTGGCGATAACCTGTGCACCCTCGGTTCCGTCGCGTCCCATCCCGGAAAGCAGGACGGCAGCGACGTGCCCGTCGCAGGCCTCGGCAAGCGTTTCGAACATCGGGTCGACTGATGGCATGCAGCCGCTCTTGACCGGATGGTAGGCCAGACCGGTAACCAGACGCCCGGCGCTTTTGCGGACAATCATGTGGCCATGGCCTGGAGCGATGACGATGTGACCGCTGCGAATCTCTACGCCTTCGTCCGCAAGGACGGCCGGACGGCGCGCAGCCATTTCCATCTGCTTCGCGAAGACCGGAATAAAGCTGTCGGGCAGGTGCTGAGTAATCAGGATGGGGAGCTCGAAGTTCTCCGGCACTTTGCGCAGGAACAGATTCAGTGCGTGGATGCCGCCGGTCGACGCACCTATCGCGACCACCTGAGGTTTTTTGCCAAGCGTTTTCGGTGCACGAGCGACAGGAACTGATGGCTTTGCCGTCGTCGGGTCGACCCCCGCCAATGCCCTGATCTTGCCAAGCAGGGTATTGCGATAATCATCGTTGAAGCCGCCGGGACGCGGCTTGAGCATGGTGTCTGCGGCGCCAAGCGAAAGCGCTTTCACAGTATGTTCGGCCCCGTCGGCGGTCAGAGAGGAGATCACGAGGATCTGCGCCTTGGGTGCAGCTTGCTGGAGCTTGGGTAGCGCCTCGATGCCGCCCATTCCGGGCATCTCAAGGTCGAGCATGATCACGTCGATCTCGTGGCTCGCAAGCGCCTCGATCCCGCGTTCGGCGGTGTTCGCGGTGGTGACGAGGCGCATGTCCTCTTCGTTCTGGAGCATGCGCGTGAAGACCGTGCGGACGGTGAGGGAATCGTCCACGATCATGATCCGGACGACGCGCTTCTGCGGTGTCACGGAAACTATCCGTTCAGTGCGAAGTGCCGCAACCATCTGCCCGGCCCCCTTCAGGCCATGCCGACAAGCTGGAGCTTGATCTGCAGGGTCTCGTGATCGAACGGCTTCATCACATATTCGTCGGCACCCGCGCTGATCGCTTCACGGATGTGCGCAACATCGTTTTCGGTAGTGCAGAAAACGACTTTCGGTTTGTCTCCGCCATCACGTTGGCGCAGCTGAACGATGAATTCGATGCCGGTCATGACCGGCATGTTCCAGTCGAGGAGGACCACATCGGGCATTGATTCGAGGCACTTGTTGAGGCCTTCCTGGCCGTTTTCCGCCTCTTCCACCGCGAAACCGAGGGTCTCGAGGATATGACGGGAAACTTTGCGGATAACGCGCGAATCGTCGACGATCAGGCAGGTTTTCATTTCGTAGGACCTCTGGTGTTCGCAACGGTAGTAACCGCCGCAGGTAACTATTCGCTTAAGCTGCCTCTGCGACCGGTCCCGCGACCAGCGTGACCACATCAATCACGAGCGCAGGTCCCCCATCGGTTTCGACCATTCCCAGGGATGCATGTTGCCAACCGCTCCCGAAGCCGCCGGGAACGGCCGTCGCCTCGCTTCGTGCTTCGCCCACGTCATAGGCCTCGTCGACCAGCAGGGCGTACAGATGCCCGCCTACGTCGACGACCGCAGCACGCTGATCGGATACTTCGCCAGAGCTCTCCAGTCCGAGGGCAACCGGGCAATCGATGACGGTCAGCGCCTGGCTACGCAGTGCAGTCAGGCCACGGACGAAGCCGGGAGTGCCCGGAATAGGCGTGATCTCGTCGATCTCGATCACCGACTGGACCTGGCTGGCAGGGATAGCAGCACGGCGGCCTGCAATCATGCACATCAACAGGAGCTCGTTCATGCGGTCTTCCCCCCTGCCATCTTGCCAAGGCGAACCTGCTTGAGGGCCGCCAGGAGGCTGTCGCGGTCGTAGCGGTAAATGGTGTCGGGCATCTCGGGCCCGGCTTCCGGTTCTTGGCGTAGTCGAATGACGTTTCGCGCAGCCGGTAATTGTTCGGTCTCTTCGTGCCGTTCGAATACGATCGCGACATCGGCGCTGTCATCTCTTTCGCCAGCGATGCGATAGCCAGCAGCCTCAACCAGCGGACCCAGGATGGTGCGGGCCCATTCGCTGGCTTCGGGAATTCGGCACGACATCGGGTGATCGAGTCGTTGCGGGGCCCGATGGCGGGCGAAGAGTGCGTGGCCATCAATGACTGGCACCGTCTGGCCCTCGATGAGAGTCACACCCTCGATGAGAGGGTCGCCTTCGACCGTGACAATGTCGCCTTCCATTTCCGACGCGTCGAGGACTTCCGAGACGGCATACACAAGCTCGCTTTCTCCATCCGACAGGCGCAGCAGTCGGCAGCGATCTTGGGGAAGTTCACCGAACTCGAGGCCTACGAGCGAGAAGATGGCTCCGTCGATAACGGCCTGCGCGCGATTGCCTTCGATGTCGATGGCTTCGCGCGAAATGGTGTCAATGCGGCGAACAAGGTCGAGGCGGGCAGCCCGGCGACGTCCGTCGAGCCCTGCGAAGAGCATGATCGGAACTGTCCTGCGGCGATGTTCGACCTTTTCTTCCTCGACGACGTTTGTTGTTCCTCGTTCGGAAACCAACTGGTGGGTCGCCGCGATGCTCGGCATGTCTAGCAGCATCATTGGTCGGCCATCGTCAAGCAGGGTGGTGCCGGCGTAAAGGCGTGTCTCCATGACGGCGGGCGCGATCGGCTTCACCACCACGTCCTCGTGGTCATAGACCCGGTCGACGGCGAGTGCGAAAACATCGTCGCTGGCAAGGCGGATCAGCACCAGCGTCCTCTCTTCCCAGATGACATCGGCGTTGTCCTCGATGCCGAGGATCGCTCCGAGGGAGAGGCAGGGTACTCGCTTGCCGCGGAAGGTGACGAGGCGACGTTCGCCGGCTTCGGCGAAGTCGACATTGGCGTTAGAGCCGAAGACGATCTCTTCGACGTAGCTGCGCGGAATAGCATAACGCTGACGCCCTGCGCCAACGGTCAGCGCGGCAATGATCGACAGGGTCAGCGGCAACTTGATGTGGAAGCTGGTGCCCTGGCCAGGCTTGCTGGTGAGGTCGATGGAACCGCCGACCTTCTCGATATTGGCGCGCACCACGTCCATGCCGACGCCGCGTCCGGATACCGAACTGACCTGATCCGCAGTAGACAGGCCCGGCGCGAAGATGAGGTGCTGCTTGCGACGGTCCGACATGGCGTCGACCTCCGCCTTGGTATGGATCCCGGCAGAGACGGCCTTCGCCGCGATCCGTTCGATGTCGAGCCCGCGACCGTCATCGGTCACCACAAGGCTGATCTGGTTGCCGGCCTGGCGTGCCGAGAAGCGCATCAGGCCGATCTCGCGCTTGCCCTTGTGCAGCCGGTCGCCCGGGCTCTCGATCCCGTGGTCGATGGCATTGCGGATGATGTGGGTCAGCGGATCGCGGACCATCTCGATCATCTCGCGGTCGAGTTCGACTTCACCGCCTTCGAAATCGACCATGACCTGCTTGCCCAGTTCGTTCGACAGATCGCGAACGAGGCGGGGAAGCGAGCTGAACAGGTGTTCGAGCCGCTGCATTCGCATGCGTGTGATCGACGAACGGACATCGGCCAGGATGGTCGAGAGGCGTTCGAAAGGGCCGTCGATGGTCGGCTGTTCGCCAGCATCACGCAGGCGGCGGGCAAGGTCGTTGCGCGCCAGCACCATGTCGGAGACACCCTTCATGACCTCGTCGAGAAGGTCGACCGGCAGGCGGATCGATCGCTGGACCGCGTTGGCCCGGCTGCTTTTGGTCGTGTCATCTGACGTATCGGCGATTTCTACCGAGATCGCACCCGACGCTGCGGTATCTTCCTGCTCGCTGTCCGCTCGGCGATGTACGAATTCGTCCGGTTCCTGCGGATTGAGTGCCGCGATCAGCGGCTCGTCGCCGCCTTCGGGAAATTCCTCGCCCGCTTCGATCGCATCGGTCATTGCGCTGATGCGATCGATGATCGCGAGCACCGCCGAAACCAGAGCGCTGTCGGGCGTGCGACGCCCGGCGCGGCATTCCGACAGGGCGTCTTCGGCTGCGTGGCTCAACTTCTCGAGGCGGGGGAAGTCGAAGAAGCCGCAATTGCCCTTCACCGTGTGGACGAAGCGGAAAATGGTATCGAGACGTTCGGTATCGGAAGGGTTTGCTTCCCACGCGACGATTTCGCCGCTGCTGGCGTCAAGCATCTCCCTGGTCTCGGCGATAAAGTCCGCCAGCAACTCATCCATGGTGTTCGCCCCTGATACGATCGGGTCGAGCTATGGACGAAGATGGTTAACGATTGGTTTGGGCCGGCACAGCTCCCTGCTGAGGACTCCGGAGGATTTTCCAGACGACAAACGCGGCGAATGATCCGCCAATAACGTTGGCCGCGAGTTCCGCTGCATAGACAGCCTCCGCACCCCAGACCGGGCGAAGCAGCCAGGCGAAGGGCAGCATGACCAGAAAGACGCGGGCAAAGCTCTGGCCCAGCGCGAAGCGGGCCTTGTCCACGGCATTGAGCGCGCCATTGGCGACGATAAGGACGCCGAAACCGGCATAGCCCCAGACCGAGATCTCCAGATATCGTGCGAACTCGGCGATGACCGCGGGATCATCCGTAAAGAAGCGGGCAAACCATTGGCCAAGGGCAAACAGCAGAACCGCGATGATGAGCCCGTAGGCGATGCAGAAGACTGCCGCCTCGCGCATGGCCTCGCGTGAGCGGTCAGGCATTCCTGCGCCCCAGTTTTGTCCCACGATGGCCCCGATCGAACCTGACAGGGCAAGCAATGGAACCACGGCGAAACTCTGCAAACGCCCTGCTGCACCGAAGCCGGCGACCGCTGCTTCGCCCTGGCTGGCAAGGAGGGCGGTGAGGACCGACAGGCCTATGGGATTGATCGCGTTGGAGAAGGCTGCAGGACCTGCAACGGACAGGATAGCCTTGGCCGATTCCCCCATGCGGCACTTGCGGATGAGGGTCGGGTGTATCTTGAGCGCCGAGCGGTCGATCAACACCAGGGCCACCACGATCGCCAGAACCCAGCCGATCAACGTTGCCCAGGCTGCGCCGGCGACCCCGAAACCTTCGAAGCCGAAGCCACCGGTTATGAGCAGCGGGTCGAGTATCCAGTTCGCGATCGAGAAGGTCAGGGAGACATAACTCGTAGCCTTCGCCTCGCCTTGTCCCCGAAGGATACCGTTGAGGCCCATCTGCAGCAGCAGGAACGGCATGCCGATCGCATAAGGCACCATGTATTCGCGGATCAGTGCCAGCAGTTGCGGCGGTGCCTGCATCAGGCGGAAGAGGGGATCGAGCAGGAGGTAAAGCACAAGAGCGAAGACGAGCCCCATGACGAGCGCGAAGATCGCGCCGAAATTCGCCCTGCGTTCCGCACGGTCGCGGTCGCCTTCGCCCAGCGCCCGCGCGATGACGGAATTGATACCGACCATCACCCCGACGCCGAGGCTCGAGATTGCGATCGTGATCGGGAAGATGAAGCTTACCGCCGCCAGTTCGGTCGAGCCAAGCCGCCCGATGAAATAGGCGTCGATGAGGCCAACCGACATGATTGCCGCCACGCCGAGGATCATCGGAAGGGTCTGGGTGAGGAGGTGGCCGCGGATACTCCCGCTCGTCAGTTTGGCCGTCGCGCTCATCGCCTTTGCGCCTAGCGACAAGGGACCGGCTTGCCTAGCGCCCAATCACCCCAGACCGCTTGCGCACTCGCAGCGCCGCATGCGATACTGGCGGAGAAACGAAACCGGCGAGGAACGAGACCATGGCGACCCAGATCAGGCAGCGCGATTTCGAATGCAGCGATGCCGAATGGCAGGCGCGCCAGGACCTTGCCGTGTGCTATCGCATCTTCGACCACCTCGGCTGGGGCGAGAGCATCTACAACCACATTTCAGTCGCCGTTCCGGGAGAGGACGATACTTTCCTCATCAATCCCTTCGGCCTGCTCTATGACGAGGTTACAGCGTCGAACCTCGTGAAGATCGACGTCGAAGGCAACAATGTCGGCCATTCGCAATACATGGTGAACAAGGCCGGCTTCACCCAGCATGCCTACTTCCACAAGCACCTCGGCGCGAAGGCCAATGCCATCTGCCACGTCCACACGACAGCGACGATGGCAGTGTGCAGCCACAAGGACGGACTGCTCCCGACCAATTTCTACGCCTGCAATTTCCAGGGACGCATCGGCTACCACGACTTCGAAGGCGTCACCGTTCGTCCGGAAGAAGGCGAGCGCCTGGTCGAGAACCTCGGAAACAACTCGATCCTGATGCTGCGCAACCACGGCCCGGTGGTCATGGATCGGACGATCCAGGGCATGTTCGTGAAGATGTGGTCGCTCCAGCGCGCCTGCGAGATTCAGGTCGCCACACTCAGCCAGGGCGCGGCCAATGTCATCTCGCAGGAGGTGGTCGACGTTCACCAGCGCGACCTGTCCGTCATGGCCTCGCAGGGCGGGGCAGGCGTGCTGGACTTCGAAGCATGGAAACGCCGGGTGTCGAAGATCGACGATAGCTGGAAATACTGACCGGCTGACGGTATCCGCTTCGCATGACCAGCATGACCGTCAACGGGAAGCCCGTGCGCTTCCTGATGGATCCCGACACCCCGCTCCTGTGGGCGTTGCGCGATGCGGCGAACCTCACGGGTACGAAGTACGGTTGCGGCGAGGGTGATTGCGGGGCCTGCATGGTCCATGTCGATGGCGAAGCGCTGCGATCCTGCCTGATCACGATTTCCGAAGCGGAGGGCCGCTTCATCACCACGATCGAAGGCCTCAGTCGTGATCGCTCGCATCCGGTCCAGCAGGCCATGGTCGCCGAACAGGCGATCCAGTGCGGCTTCTGCACACCGGGCATCGTCATGGCGGCCTCTGCCTTGCTGAGGAAGAATCCCTCACCCAGCGAGGCCGAGATCAAGGCCGCTATCACGAACCTGTGCCGCTGCGGTGTTTACCCGCGGCTGGTCGAAGCAATATTGCGCGCCGGCAGGGTGACCCGCCGAGCCGAGACCATCAGCGCCGCGCCCGCGCCCGGTATCAGCGCCGAGGACGCTGCTCGCGAAGTCCCCGCGATCAGCGCCCCCGAAACTGCACCTTCCGACTAGATTTTCACCTTCACGCCGATCCTGGCAGTGAGCGGCTTGCCCGGCTGGATGTTGTTGTCGCCATGGGCCGACGGGTAATAGTTCTCGTCGAACAGGTTCTCGACGTTGAGCTGGATGCCGATGCGATCGTTGAGCGTGTAGTAAGCCGCTGCATCGACGCGAACGTAGTCCGGCAGGACGACGGTGTTGCTGATGCTGGCATACTGTTCGTCCTGGTAGACCAGGCCTGCACCGAGCCCGAACTGCTCGCTCAGGTCGATGCGGTTCCATAGCGCGATCTGGTGCTTCGGCAGCTGCTGCAGCACCGTACCGGCAACGGCCCGATCGGTGTCGTTGCGGATTTCGCCGTCGAGATAGGTGTAGCCGAGGCTCGCCTGCCACATGGGCAGGATCTTGCCGACGAGGCTTGCCTCGAAACCCTTGACGCGGCTCGATCCGGTGAGGACGGGAAGGCCTGAACCCGACGGATCGGGGGCCGTCGTGTTGGTGCGGTCGAGCTGGAACACTGCAGCCGTCGCGAACAGGTCGGGACGGACCGCCCACTTGACGCCAAGTTCGAGGTTCTCGAACTTCTCCGGCTCGAGCGCCGCATCATCCGCGCCGAGGGTCGAGAACTGGTCGCCCGACTGCGGCAGGAAGCTGGTCGAATAGCTGGCGTAGAGCGACAGGTCCTGCTGCGGCTTGAGGATCACGCCGAAACGCGGGCTCCACTTCTCGTCGACCCGGGCAGTCTGGACCGGGACTGCAGGATTGAAGAGGTTGGTGGCCTTGAGGTCGAAGCGGTCGAAGCGGACACCGCCGACCAGCTGCACGATGCCGAAATCGAGCTGCTCCTGGACATAGGCGGAGAAAGTATCGAGCTGCGATGCGCTGCGATTGGTGAGGCGACCGATCCCGACCGCAGGGACGTCGATGATGCGGGCGAGCGGGCGGTTGATATCCTCGACCCCGCCGCCGAAATCGATCTCGGTGCGCGAGGCAATCGTCTCCTGGTCGCCTACTTCGACGCCTGCGAGGAAAGTCGAACCGATCCCGCCGAAATCGGTATCCCAGACGAGGTTCGCCTGGCCGATCCAGTTCTCGCGATCGGTCGCGCTGGTGTAGCCGCCGAGGTTCACCGTGGTGCCGTCGCTGTTCGAGGGAACGACGTTGGCGTAGTACTTGTCGTAGTTCGCGTACTGGCCGGTAGCGTTGATGCTCACCGTGTCGGTCAACTCATGATCGATCCGTAGCCGGGCAATATGCGCGACATTGGTCGAGGTATTAAATTCGCGGCTGCCGAAGAAGGTCCGATCATAACCTTCAAGCGGTCCGGTCCCGACCGACGGCAAACCGCGGTCGGTCACGCGCTCGTCGTCGTCATAGGTGTAATGTGCGGTCAGTCGGGTGCGTTCGCCGAGACGGGCGGTGACGGTCGGCGAGATGCCGATGAAGCGGCCTTCGTAGAAATCGCGGTGATTGCCGAATTCTTCGTAGGTCGCGTTGAGACGGGCGGCGATCGTTTCCGAGGCGGGGACGTTGAGGTCCGCCGCGAGGGCGAAGGTGCCGAAACTGTCGACCGAGGCATCGAAGCCCAATTCGGTTCCGGTAAACTCGGCGACCTTGCTTACGCGGTTGACGATCCCGCCGCCGCCGCCGCGCCCGAAGATGAGAGCGTTCGAACCCTTGAGCACTTCGACGCGATCGACGTTGTAGAGCGAGCGGTAGTACTGCGCATCGTCCCGCAGGCCGTCGAGGTAGAAGTCGGCAGTGCTCGACTGGCCGCGGATGTAGATCTGGTCGCGATGACCCTCGCCGGTATCGAGAGAAACGCCCGGGACATAGCGCAGCGCGTCGTTGAGCTGGGTTATGCCCATGTCGTCGAGCTGGTCTTCGGTGATCATCGTGACCGCCTGCGGCACGTCGATCAGCGCGGTAGGCGTCTTGGTGGCCGTCGACCCGTCGTCGACGTCATAGCCGTCGCGCGCACCCGTCACGATGATGTCGGTGGGCAGGTAGTCGCGCTCGGGCTGGGCGTCGTCGGCCATCGCAGGCGTAGCCAGCATGGCAGTGCCGAGCAGAAGGGCGCGCGTGAAGGGAAGGGGCCTCATGGAAAACTTTCTTTTCTTGCGAATGATTCTCAAATCCTGCCCGCCTGCTATTGCGAACCATTCGCATTCGCAACAGAAAACTTGAGTTTTGCGCGTGAAAAAACTGCAAGCCCCGCTTTCGCCGAGCGCAACTGCCGCCTAGAGCTTGCTCCCGGAAAAGGAGACAAGAGCCATGAAGGCGACCATCTGGCACAATCCGAAGTGCGGCACCTCGCGCAAAACTCTCGCCATCCTCGAGAGCCTTTCAGGGGTCGAGCTGACCGTGGTCGAATATCTCAAGGAACCGCCAAGCGCCGAAAAGCTCGCTCAGCTCTACAAGGATGCGGGGATCACTCCGAACGAGGGCCTGCGCATTCGCGGTACCGATGCTGAGGAGCGCGGTCTGCCGAACGCCGACGCGGCCACGGTGCTCGACGCCATGGCGACCGATCCGATTCTTATCGAGAGGCCTCTGGTCGAGACCGACAAGGGCGTCCGCCTTTGCCGTCCGCAGGACCGGGTCCTGGAGATTCTCTAGCGGCGGTCGCGGGTGAGGTCGCTGTCGGCCTGGAGCGACACCCAGCCATAGGCGAAGACGATCAGGCAGATCGCGACGATCAATCCGAAGCCGAGCCAGTCGGAATGGCCATAAAGCCAGACGCCCAGCGCCGGGGCGTAGATATAGCTCGCCCCCGCCACCGAAGCGGTGATGCCTGACGCCTGCCCTTGTTCGGACCGGGTGACCGCGAGCGACGTTCCGGACGTCGCGCCCGGCCGGAAAAGACCGAAGCCGAGCGAGGCGATCGCGAAACTGAGGGCGATAAGGTGCAGGTCGTCTGCAATGCCGAGTACCGCCACCCCGAATGCCGATATGAGGATGCCCGATAGCGTCGCCGCACGCGGGCCGAGGTTGAAGCGGGGGATCAATCCCCACTGAGCGAGAAGCGTGGCAATCGCACCCGCCATCAGGACCAGTCCGACAGGACCCGTGCCCTCGGTGGGGTTGTCCCGTAGCCCGAGCCTGTCGAGCACGAGGAACCCGGCGATCCCGAGCATCATTGCCTGGGCGTGCCCCCCCAGCAAATTCACGATTACCCACGGGCGCAGGCGCGGCTCGAACCAGCGCAGCTTGTGCGGCTCCACCTGCTCTCCGCCTTCGTCGTCGTCTTCGGACTGGGTGCCGGAAAGATCCGCCGTCGGGCTACCCGAATAGGACGGGTCGTAGGCCTTACCCCGCGCTGGAAACTGCGGCTCGTCGTTGGGCAGGCGCCATCTCAGCGCGACCAGCGTAAGGACTCCGATGAGCGCGAAAATGACGAACGGGCCGGTCAGGCCGACGCCCGGGAGGACCATTAATGGTGCCAAGGCGGGGCCGATGACGGTACCAAGGCCGAAGCTCGACGCGATTAGTGAAAGCGCCTGCGTGCGTTCCGAGCGCGGCGTGCGGCTGGCGACATAGGCCTGGACGGCAGGCGGGGCCGCACTGCCGAAGCCGCCATAGAGGCTGCGCGCCGCCGCAAACAGGACCAAGGCCCAAAAGGCAGTGAGATAGCCCGAAAGACCGAACCACAACATCAGGCCGCACAGCGAGAAGCTGGCGATGAAGCCGACGAGGCCAAGCGCCATCATCGCCTTGCGTCCCCGCCGGTCGGAACGGTCGGCCCAAATCGGGGCACAGAACACCCACAGCAACGCCGACCAGCTGTAGGCAAGGCTGATCCAGACGTCGTCGACCTTCAGCGCAGTGCCAATGGACGGCATCACCGACTGCATTGCGGTATTGCCCGCTGCGGTCGTCAGCATGACGGCGAAAAGCAGAACCATCCGCTCACGCGAGATAGGCTTGCTTTGCGGAGCAACGCCCGCGGGGGTCAGTGTCTTGTCCGGATCGGCGTCGCCCATGAAACGTGCGCTACGCCCGCCGAAGCGCGCTTGCAATGCCAGCAGGGTGCTGTCACACCGCGCGAATTCTTTTTTCAGGTCGCCGTGAGGAATTGGAATTGGCTTCCGAACAAGGTGTTGGCGTAATCGAACGCCCCAGTTTCAAGCATAAGGCGGCGCGGTTCTTCGGACAGTGGGGGGTCTTCTTCCGCGGTTTCCTGGAACACCCGAGGATGGTGGGTTCGATCATCCCGTCTTCGCGCTTCACCATCGAGAAGATGCTCGCCCCGGTGAAATGGGAAGAGTGCGAATTGTTCGTCGAATACGGCCCGGGTGTCGGCACCTTCTGCCAGCCCGTACTCGACCGGTTGCGCCGCGACGGTGCCCTGATCGTGATCGACACCAACCCGCTCTACATCGACTATCTCAAGAAGCATTTTCGGGACAGCCGCTTCCATGCGGTGCTCGGCAGTGCCGAGGATGTCGAGGCCATCGTAAGGGCGCATGGCTATGACCACGCAGATTACGTGCTGTCGGGTCTGCCGTTTTCGACCCTGCCCGATGGCGTGGGCCCGGCCATTGCTGCGGCGACCCACCGGGTCATCCGCCCCGGCGGCGCGTTCCTCGTCTACCAGTTTTCGGCCAAGGCGCGCGACTTCATGGCGAAGCATTTTCGCCGGATCGACAGCGGCTTCGAATTCTGGAACGTCCTGCCCTGCCAGCTTTTCTGGGGTTGGAAGGACTGATCAAATTTCGATCGTGATCTCGTCCCGGCTGTGCAGGCGCGCAAGCTGGGCGTGGATGGCGGCGAGTATGCAGGCGCCGACGACAACGGCGATCGCATTCGTCGCCGCCTCGACCACGGCCATCCCGAAGCTGGCTATCTCGGCGCTGGCGAAAGCGAGCAAGAGCGTGGCGACCAGCGAAACGACGCTCGAAATCACGAGAAAAGCGATCACCAGCAGCGCGAAGAACAGGAAAAGCCGCAAGCTGTTGCCCTTGGTCAAGGTCCAGGATTTACGGATCGCTGCGACCGGGTTCATTTCGCCATCCATGGCAATCACGGGCGAGACCAGCGTCAGCTTGATGATGATATAGAGCGTCACCACGAAGGCGAGCACCATGCCGAGCGCAGCCAAGGCCCGTCCGCCGACAACACCCGGAAGGCCAACGAGGAAGAAGATGACGAGGACGATCAGTCCTGCCTGAATGACCTGTGCGCCGAGATAGGTCGCGATTGACTTGACCCCGGTTTCGAGAGCCTCCGCAACCGTCGGCTTTGCGCGTTGGCGCATCAGGGCAAGCATGGCGAGGTTACCGATACCGCCGACGATCATCAGCGCGAGGAACAGCCACCAGTATTTGGCAACCATCGACTGCATCACTGCCATCATGGCGTCGGCATTCATGCCGGCACCCGGATTGGCGAGTTGCGACATTTCGGGGATGAAGCTGGTCGCCGCAGCGTATGGCAGGAAATAGAAGACCCCGGCGATCGTCACCAGCAAGCCGAGATTGGCCTTCAGCAGCGACATCGCATCGCGCCACGCCTTGTCCAGGTCGAACTTCATCCCGCAACCTCCATTTCCCCCTTGATAAGCGCCTGCCCAGTCGCCACGCAATCGCCGATGTCGGCACAACACCCCGCAAATATCGAATGGCGCAGCGAAAGCGGGCAGATCGCCTATCGCGACGCGCTGGCCGCGATGGAGAAACGCAACCGCGCGATCAGCGAGGGGAGCACGTCGGAGATGGTCTGGCTGCTGGAACATCCGCCGGTCTACACCGCCGGGACCAGCGCCGATGGTGCCGAACTGCTCGACCCGCGTTTCGAAGTGGTCGAGGCCGGGCGGGGCGGGCGCTATACCTACCATGGCCCGGGGCAGCGGGTGGGTTACGTCATGCTCGACCTCAAGGAACGCGGGCGCGATGTGCGCTGCTTCGTCCACTCGCTCGAAGGCTGGGTCATCGCGACGCTGGCGGATATCGGCGTCGAGTGCTGGCGCTCGGACGGACGCATCGGCATCTGGACGCGCGATGTCGACGGGGGCGAGGCGAAGATCGGTGCCATCGGCGTGCGCGTGCGGCGCTGGGTGACGATGCACGGCTTCTCGGTCAATCTCGCGCCCGACCTGACCCACTTCACCGGTATCGTGCCCTGCGGAATCGAGGAATTCGGCGTCACCAGCCTTGCGCGGCTTGGTATCGACCTTGCGCCCGAGGCATTCGATGAGGCATTGCATGCCCGCTTCGGCGATTTCCTCGCCGCACTCGAAGGAAAGGCCTGCGCACTGCCATGATCCGCAAGACTCTTATCGCCTTGACCCTCTCGGCTGCATTGGGCGCTTGCGGAGACAAGGACAGCGGAGAGACAACCGACGCGAATGCAGGCGCGCGCGGCGAAGTGCTGGGCGGCTCGATCAGCGACGGGATGATCCCGCTCGACGAGTTGAAATCGCGCGCGGCCCCGATGAAGGCCACTCCGACCTCCGCCTCGACCGGCAGTGCCGTAGCGCCGGCGGAGGAGGCTGCGGGAGAAGATGCCGGTGCAGAGGCAGAGACTAAGCCTGCGGAGGATACGACTCCCGAACTGCCCGAGAACTAGGCCTCGCCGAGGACCGCCCTGGCGCGACGCAGCTCGGGCTGGCCGATGCGCCGGCCCTTGTGCATCAAACTGTCGGCATGCGGGCTGACGGCGAAGGCCGAGATCACGAGCTGCGCCTCGCCACGCTCCTCAGCGGTGGGCGCGAAGGCGGCGTTGATCGCTGCGACATGCGCCGGATGGGTTGCGAACATGCCGGTGAATCCGTCTGCCCGTGCGCCCTCGGCGGCACGAGCCATGGGTTCCGGCTCGCGCGGGCCCGAGTATGCCGCCTCGATCGCTTCTAGACCGAGTGCCTGCGCCACCAGCAATACCTGCGCGCGCAAGTAGGCAAGCGGATCGCTCCACGCACCCCCGGGACCGCGCTTGCGCCGGGCGGACAGCGAATGGGCGAGGCCGTCCGCGTCCCACGCCAGCGCCGATACGCGCGGATGCATATCCTCGAGCAGTTTCGGCACCTGGAGCGCCGCGCGCGGCGACCTGCCGATCTGAGGGATGATGCGCGTCGAATTGCTCCTGACACCGCAACGCTGTTCGATTTCGTAGAGGAGACCTGCGAACTGCTGAATATCGTCCTGCGTGCCGCACCCGCCGACGACGATGCCTTCAGGAGCCGCTTCCATCACGGCCTCCAGGTCGTCGCGCCAGTGGGGACTGTCGCCCGGCACTATGCGCGCCCAGCGCGCAAAGCGCCTCGCGGCGACCACCTGTTCGCGGTGCGAGATCAACCAGTCTCGCGCCTGCAGCCGTGTCTTGGCCTGCTTTTCGGCATGGCCCCCGCGTACGAGATCCACCACCACCACGTCCGCCCCGGCATTGGCTACCGATGCGAGCGCCTTGTCATTGTCGGCCGGGACCAGAATCCACGAGCGCATGCTACCCTCCAGTTGCTCGCCATGCGGCGAATCACTGGAGGGCAGCCTCCTCTCAAATGGTTAGCATGGGGTAATCGATGTACCCTTCCGGCCCCGAGCCGTACCAGGAATGCGGTACGTTGACGTTGGGAGCGATTTCGGCTCCCAGGCGGAAGCGTTCGGCAAGGTCGGGGTTGGAGATGTAGTCGCGTCCCCAGCTGATCGCATCGGCGCGGCCCGCATCGATGTCGGCAACTGCACCCTCTGGCGAATAATCGCTGTTTAGCACCAGCGCGCCCGAATAGATCTGGCGGATCAGCGGGCTCTGCTTGGGTACTTCGGTGGCCCCGAAAGTGCCGTTCGGTCCCGGTTCGCGCAGTTCGAGGAAGGCGAGACCGAGGTCTTCCACGACCTTCGTCGCTGCGCCGAAGGTTGCCGGCGGATCGCTGTCGTCGCAACCCTGCGTCTCTCCGTTGGGCGAGAGGCGAACGCCGACGCGATCGGCACCCCATACATCGACCAGCGCGGTCAGGACCTCGCGCAGGAAGCGGGTGCGGTTTTCCGGGCTGCCGCCGTATTCGTCGGTACGCAAATTGGTGCTGTCGCGCAGGAACTGGTCGACGAGATAGCCATTCGCGCCGTGCAGTTGCACGCCATCGAAGCCGGCCTTCTTGGCGTTTTCGGCAGCGTGGCGGTAATCCTCGACGATGCGCTTGATGTCATCGACGGTCGCTTCGCGCGCCTGCTCGTAGTCCTTGCGTCCCTCGAAAGTGTGCGCATGGCCGGGCGCAGTGGTCGCGCTGGCCGAGACCGGCGGATTGCCACCGAGGAACAGCGGGTGGACGAGGCGACCCATGTGCCACAGCTGCAGGACGATCAAGCCGCCTTCCTCGTGCACCGCATCGGTGGTCAGCTTCCAGCCCTCGACCTGCTCTTCGCTCCAGATACCCGGAGCTGCGGGCCAGCCCGAACCTTCCACGGTGATACCGGTCGCTTCGCTGATGATGAGGCCCGCCCCGGCGCGCTGGCGGTAATAGGTCGCCATCATCTCGTTCGGCACCGAACCCGGCTGGCTCGAACGTCCGCGCGTCAGCGGCGCCATGAACACCCGGTTCTTCGCATCGAGGGCGCCCATTTTCAGCGGCTGGAAAAGCGTTTCATGCATCGCGGACAAATCCTTTTTGCTAGCTCGTGTCGGCGATTGAGCTAGGGGCGAGACATGAGCGGCGCAACCAGCACGGCGGACAAGAATGGCTATCAGGCCAGCGCGTGGCACTTTGTCGCGCTGCTTGCCGGCAATGCCGCGCTGGCGATAGGGCCATGGTTCGTACGGCTGGCCGACACCGGGCCTGTCTCGGTCGGCTTTTGGCGCATGCTCCTGCCGCTGCCGATCCTGCTGCTCCTTGCTCGCAGGGAGCGGCCGGAAGCGCCGCTCGACATGAAGCGTGCAGGCTGGATCGTCTTCGCCGGGATCGCCTTCGCGCTCGATCTTGCCGCCTGGCATCTCGGCATCGAGCGTACGCGTCTGGGCAATTCGGTGCTGCTGGCAAATTCGGGCAGCCTGTTCCTGATGGTCTGGGGCCTCGTCCAGCTGCGCCGCATGCCGCATCGCAACGAGTCCGTGGCGATTTTCGCAGCGCTGGCGGGGGTCGCAATCCTGCTCGGGCGCAGCTTCGAGATTTCGCCCCGGACGCTTTTGGGGGACGTGCTGTGCCTTGCCGCGGGGTTCTTTTATGTCTTCTACCTGATCCCCGCGCAGAAGGCGCGCGAGGGGCTGGGACAGTGGACCGTGCTCTCACTGGTCAGCATGGCAGCGGCACCGGTCCTGTTCGTGATCGCATACAGGGTTGGCGAGCCGATCCTCCCCGGACCCGTCGGATGGGCACCCGTCGTTGCCATGGCGATAACCGGCCAACTGATCGGGCAGGCGCTGATCGTCTATTCGCTGAAGAACTTCCCGCCGTTGATCATCGGCTTCGCCCTGCTCACCCAGCCCGCGCTCGCTGCGCTGGTCGGTTTCCTTGCCTTCGGGGAAGTGCTCATGCCGCTCGACTTCCTCGGCATGGCGCTGGTCGCCGCGGCGCTGCTGGTCGCACGGACGACGCCACGCCAGCGCGCACCTACCGGAACGCCTTGAGGAACAGCAGGTAGCGCTGCTCGACCTCGGCAAGGTCGGGTCCGGCGAGCGCCAGCCGGGCCTGCTCGACCAGCTTGTCGCCCTGCATCCGGATCAGGCCGGCCCGGCCTTCATCGCTCACAGGGGCGGCGGCGGTGCGCAGGCTGTCAAACATCACCAGCGACGCCTGCACGCTCGTGGCGACCGCGCTGCGCAATGCGCCGAAGCCGCGCTGGAGGAAATGGGCGAAGGTGTCGGGCAGGGGGTGGACGCTGTCGTCCTGCGGGTGGTCCTCGCACCGCCGCCGCAGGTCGCGCCGTCCCAGTTCGGCAGTCGCCGCACCGAGCCAGTGGATTGCGGTGATTGCAGTGAAGGGATCGTTGATGCCCGGACTGAGTGCGCGCAGTCCGATCTCGACCAGCTCGTCGATCAGGAACTGGGGGTCCTGTGTCGGGGTGCGGGTCGAACCGATCGTGAAGGCATGTTCGACCCGGGAGGGCAGGGTGTCGGTGACGTCTCCGGTCACCCGCACCAGCGCCATGCCGGGATGGACGAAGTCACCGGTACGAACCTCGAGCGCGATCTTCTGGTCGATCGACTCGGCAAGGTCACGCAGCTCTTCGAAATCGATGATCTGCACGTATCCGGTCCGCTCTGTCAGGACCTCCGTTCCGTCGGGCGCAGGTGGCAGTTCCTCGCCGCTGTCATCGCGCGGGTAGTTGTCGCGGATGTCGGAAAGGAGGCGGTGGCCGATACCCTTGAGGACCGTGTTGATGCGGATGCTCGAGGGCACGTGATTGAGAAAGTAGACCAGCACCGCAACCGACAGGGCCATCAGCCCGTAGGCGACCAGCAGCGAGAGCTGCGGGACGAAGCCCGGCAGGGTGCTGTGGACGGCTTCCTCTATGCTCGCCGTTGCCTCGTCCTCCGCGCGCACGGTGCGCAGGACTGTGATCGCGTAGACGAAAGTGCCGATGAAGGTCGCAAGGCTCAACTGGTTGCCCTTGTCCTCCATGAAATTGGTCAGGAGCCGGGGGCCGTAGGTGCCGCTGGCATAGGCGACCGCGGCAATGGTGATCGAAAATACCGTCGATGCGACCCCGATCATCGACCCGGCGATGACCGTGAGCATGTTCGACGCGCCGTCGGGTCGTGCGGGGACCAGCCATCCGCCGGTGCTCAGGAACTTGGCAAAGCCGTTGCGGTCGACCCACACCAGGGCGAACGCCATCGCACCACCCACGATGGAGAAGAGCGCAGGATAAAACCAGTAATTCGAGTTCAGCCGGGTCCAGAACCAGCGTAATTCGGCAGGCAAGCGCGTTTCCCCTGATGCGATCGCAGTCAGGGGCAATACGCTCGAACCCGCTTTGGGTGCCTCAGTCGTCCTTGCCCGAGCCGATTTCGCGGTTGAGGAATGTCAGAAGCAGCGCCGCCCGCTTGGCATCTTCCTCGTGATCCGCGCCGACCGAATGGCCGCCTTCCTTGTACTCGTGATAGTAGAAGGTCTGGCCGAACGCCTCGTGCTTGGCGGCCGCCTTGCGGGCGTGCCCCGGGTGGACGCGGTCGTCGAGGGTCGAGAGGTAGTAGAAGGCGACCGGCGCATCGGCACCCGGCTTCATGTTCTGGTACGGCGACCATGCCTTCATGAAGGCCCAGTCCTCCGCCACGTCGGGGTTGCCGTACTCGGCCATCCACGAGGCACCGGCGAGCAGCTTGTTGTAGCGCCGCATGTCGATCAGCGGGCTGCCCGAAATGATCGCGCCGTAGAGGTCGGGGCGCTGGTTCGCCACTGCGCCGACCAGCACGCCACCGTTCGAGCGGCCCGATGCAGCGATGCGCTTGGGCGTCGCAAGGCGGTTGGCGACGAGATCGTCGGCGACCGCGTGGAAGTCGTCGAAACTGTTCTGGCGCTTGTCGCGCAGCGCGTCCTCGTGCCAGCGCGGGCCGTATTCGCCGCCGCCACGAATGTTGGCGAGCACATAGGCATTGCCGCTCTCCAGCCAGAACAGGCCGAGCGGCCCGCTGCGATAGGGTTCGGCGGTGAGATACTTGGGCGTCTGCGCATTGCGGAAGCCGCCATAGGCGTGGATCAGCGTCGGCAGCGGGCCTTCGACGCCCTTCGGGCGCACGAGGTAATAGGGCACGCGCGTGCCATCCTTGGAGATCGCGAACTTCTGCTCGACTGTGAACTTCGAGGCATCGAACTGTGCGGGTTCGCTGGCAATCGCGACCGGTTCGCCCTCGCTCGGCACGGCGTAGAGCGTGGGCGGGGTGAGCATGTTCTCGACCGTGACGAAGGCCATGTCTCCCTTGCCGCTGGTCTCGGCGATCTGGATGGTGCTGTTGGCGGGCAGGTTCATTTCGCGGCTGATCCAGCCAGGGTTGGCGGGGGACAGTTCGATCAGCTTGCCCGAGACGTCATCGAGCACCTTGATCCACAGCTTGTGCTCGGACGCGGAGACTTCCTCGACCGCCTGCGATGCGCTGGGAACGAAGACGGTGAAGGGGGTCACGTCGTAACCCTTGACCACGTCCTCGAGCGAGAAGGCGACAAGCGAACCGACGCCAGCAGTGCCGCCCTTGATCGCCAGCGGTGAATTGAGCTTGGCGATCAGGAACCCGTCGAGCACGGCGCGGAATTCCGCGTCGGCGGGCATGGGCAGCGGGATCGTGCTCCCGTCGTCCTTCACCAGCTCGTAATTGTTGGTCCAGAAGCTCGGGCTCCGGTTGATGAAGCGCCAGCGAGTCTCGCCGTCGAGCACCGAAAGCCCGCTGATGCTGACGTCGGCCTGCTGACCTTCGGCCACCATCTTGGCGGAAGCGAAATCGCTGCCGCGTTTCCAGAGCTTCACGAGGCGCGGATAGCCAGAATCGGTGAGCGTGCTCGCTCCCTCGTCGGTGCCGACGAACACCGTGTCCTTGTCGAACCAGGCGACGTTCGACTTCGCCTCGGGCAGGGTAAAGCCGCCGTCCACGAACTTGCCGGTCACGGTATCGAATTCGCGCACGACATCGGCGTCGGTGCCGCCGTCACTGATCGAGACGAGGCAGCGCGTGTATTCGGGGGCAAGGCAGTCGGCGCCGTGCCAGACCCAGCTCTTGCCCTCGTCCTTCCCCAGCTTGTCGACGTCGATCAGCACGCGCCAGTCGGGCTTGCCGGACATGTAGCTCGCAAGGCTTGCGGTTCGCCACAGGCCGCGCGGATTGTTCGCGTCGCGCCACAGATTGATGACGCGGTCGCCCTGGATCGCGGTGGGCATGGCGATCTGGCGATCATCGTCCAGGATCTGCTTCGCCCAGGCCTTGGCAATGGGATACTCGGGCGAAACGGTCAGCAGCGCTTCGGTGTCGGCATTCCAGCGGTCGACCTGCTCCAGCGCCTTCTCGCCCTTGATCTCTTCCAGCCAGATGTAGGGATCATCGGCATCGGTATCCTGCGCCGCCAGCGGCGCGGCGGCAAAAGCGAGTGCGGCGGCAAGCGCCAGTCGTGCGACCATTATTCTGTCTCTCCGGTTCTGGTATTTATTGCGGGCGACCGAGATCGCCCATGCCGATGGTGCCGCTTGCCATTTCGAGCATGCGGTCGAGGCTGCGCTTGGCCTGGATGCGCAGGCCTTCCTCGATCTCGATGCGCGGCTCGAGGTCGCGCAGGCAGGCGTAGAGCTTCTCCATCGTGTTCAAGGCCATGTAGGGGCAGATGTTGCAGCTGCAGTTACCATCCGCGCCTGGCGCACCGATGAACGTCTTGTTCGGCAGCGCCTTTTCCATCTGGTGGATGATATGCGGTTCGGTTGCGACGATCAGCGTGTCGCCGCTGAAGGTCTCTGCAAACTGCAGGATGCCGCTGGTCGAACCCACGTAATCGGCGTGGTCGATGATTGTTGGCGGGCATTCCGGGTGCGCGGCGATGGGCGCATCGGGGTACTGCTGCTTGAGCTTGAGCAGCTCTGTCTCGCTGAAAGCTTCGTGGACGATGCAAACGCCCGGCCACAGCAGCATCTCGCGCCCGAACTTGCGGCTGAGATAGCCGCCGAGGTGACGGTCGGGGCCGAAGATGATCTTCTGTTCCTTGGGGATTTGCTGGAGGATGGTCTCGGCGCTCGAGCTGGTGACGATCACGTCGGATAGCGCCTTCACCTCGGTTGAACAGTTGATGTAGGTGAGTGCGATATGATCCGGATGGGCCTCGCGGAAGGCCTTGAACTTCTCTGGCGGGCAGCTGTCCTCGAGGCTGCAGCCGGCGTCCATGTCGGGCAGGACCACGATCTTCTCGGGCGAGAGGATCTTTGCCGTGTCGGCCATGAACTTGACGCCGCAGAAGACGATCACGTCGGCATCGGTGTCCGCAGCCATTTGCGAGAGCTGGAGTGAGTCCCCGACGAAGTCGGCAATATCCTGAATGTCGGGCGACTGGTAGTAATGCGCCAGGATGACCGCGTTCTTTTCCTTCCGCAGGCGGTTGATCTCTTCGAGCAAATCCTGCCCGGTGAGCGGCTTCGTCTGGTCGGTCATTCTCTTTCCCGTCTTCTTGCGTTTGAGGCGCTTATAGCCTCAACGGGCGCGAAGGCGAGTGCGTTCCGGGCAAGCCCTATTGCTCGCTTCTCACATGGAAAAACCGGGCGGCAGGAACGCCTGCATCGGCCGCTCGGCGCCGGGCGTTCCGGCTACAAGCCACTCGGTCACCGCATACCCGATCGGTGAATATGCAAGCAGCATCGAGGCGATGAACGTACCAACGTAGATGCCGAAACCCCACTTGTAGGCCGGGTGGACGACACCGTCGCGGCGCTTGTCGGCAATCATTCCGATGATGGGGAAGATTAGTGTCACGAGGAAGGTGACCGTCCAGGAATACGGAATCATCAGGGGCAGAGGAAGCAGGCGACCAAGCCCGGGGCCGGTGAGGATCGCCATGGCACACAGCATCAGCCTGCGATGCCAGCCGGTATAACGGCGCTGCTTCAGCGCCCAGAACGCGAGCCCGCCGAAGCACAGCAGCAGCGAGAGATTGCTGACGAAGAACTCGTTCATGTCGAAGAAGAACGGCCCGCCGTTTCGCCGTGCCGAGGTCACGATGATCGTCACCCCGGCCGCCACCATCAGCGGAATCCACAAGTAGGCCAGCTTCCCCAACCGGACGTGCAGGGCAATGTTGCCCGAGTTTATGGTGACGTGCTGGGCGAGGTAGAGACCGATCCAGCTCATGAAGATCAGGCCGTGGACATGGAACTGCCACGGAACGGCAAAGGTCGAACGTCCCATCGCCAGATTGAGCGAGAAGCCCGCGAGAATGATCGCGGACATGACGAATGCCATGATGGTGAAGAAGCGCGTGCCCGGAACGGACGTGTGCTGCGGTGCGGCGGCTGTGGCCATGAGAACCCTCCCTTGTTCTGCGACCGGGCGTTGTTAGTGTGTTATGCGCCTAATACTCCGAGAATATGCCTATTTGAAGTGTCGTTCAACCGGCCGGTTTCGGCTCTCCGTCGAAACGCACCTCGACCTTCACGTCGCCATAGCCGGCAATCTGCAGGGGAATGGCGAGGTTCTGGCGCACCGCCTCCTTGGCAGCCGACTTTGCCATCGAGAGGACCTGCGGGTTCTTTGCGAAGGCCGCCGCCTTGCGTTCGGCCTGCAGCGAGTTGTTGCGGGCAAGGTCGCTGCTGGCATCGCGGGTGACCCAGCTGCCCTCGGTGAAGACCTTCTGCTGCGCCTCGTCGAGATTGGGGCGCGAGATGCGCAGGGCAGGCAGGACGACATCGAGCCGCTCCTTGTCCGCGTCCCACTCGAACCGGTCGCGGTCCATGGTGGAAAGGTCGAGGCGATATTCGACGGTCGCGGGGATGATCGCGGCCTGGCGGCTCTTGAGAAGGTCGACGCCCAGCACGCCGCGCGTGTCCTCGCTCTCGGCGACGACCTCAAAGCGGCTGGAAAAGACGGTAAGCGAGTTTTGCTTCTCGAAGGCAAGCATGGCACTGCCCACCGGATCGCCCTCTTCCTTGTAGAAGAATGCGCGCCAGCCCAGCCAAGCGACCGCAGCGAGCAGGAGGATGACGATCAGCCACGGAACCGCCTGCGTACGGGCAAGCGGTTGCTCGCGCACTACCGTCGGTTGCAGGTCGGTCTCGCGGGTCGTCAGATCGTTTTCCATATATCGTCAGAACGGGCGACGAGGCCCCGGCGTTCCAGATCGATCAGGTGCGCCGTGACCGACATCTCGGCGGCCTTGTCCAGCCTAGGATCGAGGCCCTTGTACATCTTGGGGACGAATTCGCTGGCGCGGTGGGGCCCTTCGCCGAGCAGGCGGACGATCTGGTTCTCGCGCTGGCGGCGGTGACCGATCATCCCGCGCACGAGCTGGCGCGGCTTTTCGACCGCTTCGCCATGGGCCGGGTAGTAGACCGTATCCTCGCGCGCGTAGAGCTTTTCGAGGCTCGCCATATAGGCGCTCATGTCGCCGTCGGGCGGGATCACGACGCTGGTCGACCAGCCCATGACGTGGTCGCCGGTAAACAGTGCACCGCTCTCCTCCAGCGCGAAGCACAGGTGGTTCGAGACATGGCCCGGTGTCGCGACGGCGGTCAGGGTCCAGCCCGGGCCGGTCATCTGTTCGCCGTCTTCCATCACCCGGTCGGGGTCATAGGTGCGGTCGAAGGAGGCGTCCGCACGCGGGCCGCTGTCGTCGAGGACAAGCGGTGCGCAACCGACAATGGGAGCGCCGGTTCGCGCAGCCAGCGTCTTTGCTGCTGGTGAATGGTCGCGGTGCGTGTGGGTGCACATGATTGCGCAGACATGCTCATCGCCGATCGCGGCATCGAGGGCGAGCAGGTGCTCCTTCTCGTCCGGACCCGGGTCGATCACCGCGCAGCCGTCGCCCAGACCCACGATATAGGTCTGCGTACCTGTATAGGTATAGGGCGAGGGGTTGGGGGCGAGCACGCGGCGCACCAGCGGCTCGAGTTGCATCGCTTCGCCCGTGGGCCAGGGTTTGGGAGGAGGTCCAGCCATGGGCTTGCATATGGGGCACCGCTTGGCCCATGTCACGCCCATGCGTATGACAGCGCAGGACAGGGAGAGATCATGGCCGACCGCATTCTCGTTCTCGATGCCGGGACCACATCGACCCGCGCGATGGTATTCGCGCCCGACGGGACGCTCGAAGGCGTGGCGCAGCAGGAGATCACCCAGCACTATCCCGAGCCAGGCTGGGTCGAGCACGATGCATCGGAAATCTGGGACAAGACGCTGGCCTGCGCCTGCGAAGTAGTCGGTGGCGACGCAGGACGGATTGCCGCGATCGGCATCACCAACCAGCGCGAGACCGTGATCGCCTGGGACAAGACAACGGGCGAACCTCTGGCCCGCGCCATCGTCTGGCAAGATCGGCGCACGGCCGATTTCTGTGCCGGGCTGAAGGACTACGGCTACGAGGAAACCGTCCAGAAGCGCACCGGCCTGCTGCTCGATCCCTATTTCTCGGGCACCAAGATGCGCTGGATGCTCGACCATTGCGATGCTGTGCGCGAAGCCGAGCAGGCCGGGACGCTGGCCTTCGGTACGGTCGAGAGCTGGCTGGTCTACAAGCTGTCGGACGGAACCCATGTGACCGATGCGAGCAACGCCAGCCGCACGCTGCTGCTGGCGCTCGACGGCGAGCAGTTCGACGAGGGGCTGTGCGAGATCATAGGGGTCCCGCGTGCGACGCTGCCCGATGTGGTCGATACGCATGGCCGCATAGCCGTTGCCCGCCCGGATTGCTTCGGCCGCGAGATCCCGATCTGCGGTCTCGTCGGTGACCAGCAATCGGCCACGATCGGACAAGGCTGCCTCTCGTTCGGCGAGACCAAGGCGACATACGGCACAGGGGCATTCGTGCTGACCAACAAGGGGCAGGAGATTCCCCGCTCCGCGAACCGGCTGCTGGGGACGGTGCTGTACCAAGAGAAGGGCGTGCGCACCTATGCCATCGAAGGCGCCTGCTTCGTCGCCGGGAGCCTCGTCCAGTACCTGCGCGACCAGCTCGGCCTCATCGGCAATGCCGCAGAGACAGAAGCGCTGGCACGTTCGATCCCCGACAGTGGCGAGGTAGTTATCGTGCCCGCACTCGCCGGACTGGGTGCGCCGCACTGGCGGCCCGACGCCCGCGGGGTGATCTCGGGCCTGAGCTTTGCCAGCGGCAAGGCGCAGCTGGCGCGCGCCGCGCTCGAGGCGATGGCGCACCAGACGCACGACCTCGCGAGCGCCTTTGCCGCCGATGGTGCGCCGTGGTCGCGCCTCAGGATCGATGGCGGGATGAGCGCCAACAACTGGATGGCGCAGGACCTGGCCGACATCCTCGACATCGAGGTGGAACGCCCGGACTTCGTGGAAACCACGGCGCTCGGTGCAGCGATCCTCGCTTCGGTCGGTGCGGGGATCCATCCCTCGCTGGCTGCTGCGGCGCAGGCGATGCGTGGGTCGAGCACCTGCTTTGTGGCGAAGATGGACGAGGATGTGCGCCGCGACCGGCTGGCTCGCTATGCGCGGGCGCTGTCGGCTGCCTGATCAGCTGCCGCTGGCGAAAGCCTTGGCAATCATTCCCTGGAGCGCCTGAACCGGGGCGTCGTGATCGCTGTCGCGATTGCGCCAAGCGCGATCGAGCCGCGCCACGCGGGCATGGAGTTCCTCGCTCTCGCGGATCAGCGCCTGTGTTTCGGGCTCGAGCATGGCGATATTGTCGGGATCCGAAGTCCGCTCTTCGGGCAGCGCGCCATGACGGCGAAGCTGGGTCTCGGTAAGCTCGCCCGAGTAATAGGCCCGCTGGTTCAGCAGCCAGGCCAGCACGTGCATGACGCGGGTCGTCGTGCGCAGCCCCTCGATCGAGAGCGCGACACGCAGGAGGTCGTCCGAACCGGTGCTTTCCGCGCCCAGGCGCAGGTCGAAAACCGCACGGACGTCGTCCGCCAGGACAAGGGCCTCTGCATAGAGGTCCTCGACGATTTCCTCGCTGATGTCGCGCGATTGCATGACAGAAAGATTACGCCCGAAGGAGGCTTCAGGCCAGCGCGTTAATGTGCCTGTCCCGCGCTGGAACGATGGCACGTCCAAGCTGCTCTAAAGCGGAGATAATCAGGCGATTATGTCGGGGACGAGAGTATCCTCGATCAGCGCGATCCGGTCCTTCAACTGGAGCTTGCGCTTCTTGAGTCGCGCGATTTGCAGCTGGTCGACGAAACCGCTGCGCTCGCCCGCCTCGCTCAGCGCGGCAATTGCCGCATCGAGGTCGCGGTGCTCGCTTCGCAGCGTTTCCAATCGCTTGCGCAGCTCCTGTTCGTTCACGCTCGTCCTTCCCGAATCTCGCTTCGCCGCATGCCCTCGAAGCAGGGTGTTTGTAAATCGACAATAGTGTGGTTCTATAGTCGGTCTGCGGCCCGTGCCGCGCCGGCACGAGTCGCTTCTGGGGTCGCAATAAACCCGAAGGAGACAACCCGATGCAATCATCCCACGTCGATGCGCTCAAAGCCAAGCACGCCGGTCTCGAAGCCCGCCTGCACGAGGAACAGACCCGTCCTGCGCCCGACGTCGTGATGATCCAGCAACTCAAGAAGCAGAAGCTACGCATCAAGGAAGAACTCGCGAGCTGCTGAGCATCATCGCATAGCGAAATGCGGGGCGCGGCGGTCCGCGTCCCGCTTTCGCAACCCGCCATTTTTTGCCATAGGCCGTGGCCATGTCAGCTGCAGCCTCCGCCCGCCAGATCCTGACCCGCCTGCACGAGATCATGGCCGGGCGCACACACGCCCAGCACAAGCTCGACCGCGTGGTCGAAGTCATCGCCGACAGCCTCGATAGCGAGGTCTGCTCGATTTACCTGCTGCGCGAGGGCGCGCTCGAGCTGTTTGCCACCCAGGGCCTCAACCCTGCCGCCGTCCACGTCACCCGCATGGCGGTGGGCGAAGGGCTGACCGGTACCATCGCCAAGAATATCGAGACGCTGAACCTGGCCGAGGCCAAGGCGCATCCGGACTTCCTCTACCGGCCCGAGACCGGCGAAGAGAAATTCCATTCCTTCGCCGGTGTCCCCATCGTCTATCGCGAGCGTGCCGTGGGAGTTCTGTGCGTCCAGCACGTCGAGCCGCGCCGATACGAGGAAGTCGAGATCGAGGCGCTGCAGACCACCGCCATGATCCTGTCAGAGCTTATCGCGCACAAGGAACTGGTCGACGACGAAGAGACGATAACCTTTGGCGAGGCGCATACGGAGACCGAGGTGATCGAAGGCCTCACTCTCGTCAAAGGCCTCGCGGCAGGGCAGGCGGTGTTCCACCAGCCGCGCATCGAGATCGACCAGGTCGTCGCCGAGGATATCGAGGCTGAGCGCCAGCGCGTCTATCGCGCCTTCGACAAGATGCGCGAACAGATCGACGCGCTCGGCAAGGAACCCGAGTTCGGCAAGGGCGGCGAGCACGTCGAGGTGCTCGAAACCTACAAGATGTTCGCCTACGACGAGGGCTGGAGCCGCCGCATCAACGAGGCGATCGATTCCGGCCTGACTGCGGAGGCCGCCATCGAACGGGTCCAGCAGCGCACCCGCATGCGCATGCGCGAGATCGACGATCCGCTGCTGCAAGACCGCATGCACGACCTGGAAGACCTGTCGAACAGGCTGCTGCGCATCGTCTCGGGCCAGCTCGGCACGGCTGCAACGCAGGGGCTGCGCCGGGATTCGATCCTGATTGCGCGCAATCTCGGACCGGCCGAACTGCTCGAATACGACCGGCGCAGGCTCAAGGGCGTGGTGCTGGAGGAAGGCTCGTTGACGGCACACGTGGTGATCGTCGCCCGGGCGATGGGAATTCCCGTCCTCGGTCGCGCCAGCGGGGTACGTGCGCGTGTGAGCGAGGGGGACGAGATCCTGCTCGACGCGGACCGCGGCACAGTTACGCTGCGCCCCGGCCAGCAGCTGCTCGACGCTTTCGAAACCCGCTTCGCCAAGAACCGCGAGCGGCAGGCGACCTATGCCGAGCTGCGAGATGTCGAACCCTTCACCCGCGATGGCACGCGGATCACGGTGATGATCAACGCGGGCCTGCGCGACGACATGAGCATGCTGCAGCTGACCGGGGCGGATGGCGTCGGCCTGTTCCGTACCGAGTTTCAGTTCCTAGTCTCCGCCACGCTGCCCGCCCGTGACCGCCAGTTGCGTCTCTACCGCGACGTGCTCGATGCCGCAGGCGACAAGCCGGTCATCTTCCGCACGGTCGACATCGGCGGCGACAAGGCGGTGCCCTATCTCAATTCGCAGGTCGCGGAGCGTGACGAGAACCCGGCGATGGGCTGGCGAGCCCTGCGCCTCTCGCTCGACCGCGAAGGCCTGCTCAAGGCGCAGGCACGCGCCCTGTTGGAAGCGGCCGCGGGCCGTTCCCTTTCGGTAATGTTCCCCATGGTGTCCGAGCCGTGGGAGTTCGACGCGGCGAAGAAGGTGTTCGAAGACCAGCTCGAATTCCTGCGCGCCCGCCGCAAGCTCCTGCCCGAAGCGGTCGAATACGGCTGCATGCTCGAAGTGCCTTCGCTGGCAGAAGTGCTCGACCTGCTGATCCCGCGCATTTCGTTCATTTCCGTCGGCACCAACGACCTGACCCAGTTCCTCTTCGCCGCCGATCGCGCCAACCCGTTGCTGGCGGAGCGTTACGACTGGCTCAGCCCCGCCATCCTGCGTTTCCTGCAGCGCGTGTCGCAGGCGACGGTCGGCCATCCGGTGCGGCTCGGCGTATGCGGCGAGATGGGCGGGCGCAGGCTGGAAGCCCTGGCGCTGCTCGGTATCGGCTATCGCCGCCTGTCGATCACACCGGCGGCCGTCGGTCCGATCAAGGAACTGGTTCGCAAGGTGGACCTGGGCGAAATCGGCGCACAGATGAACCAGTGGCTGCTGTCGCCGCCAGCGGACCTGCGCGCCGAGCTGAAGCGCTGGGCCGAGCAGCGCGATATCGAGGTCGACTGATTTCGTCGTGCGTCCGGCGCGCTTCGTCGGTTTGCCGGAATCGTGCTACAAGCTGCGCTTGACGCCTGCGCGCCGCACCGCTTTCACGGGCGCTGAAAAAGGCGGCACAAGCCGCGGGATCGCATTTCGGGGACCGCATGGAACAGGACACAAGCGTCGAGGAACAATTTGCCCATACCGGAAGGGTGGGGGACCGCCTGCGCGCCGCGCGCGAGAAGGCCGGGTTCGACCTCGAACAGGTAGCCGCCGAAACGCGCATCCCGATCAGGCATCTCCAGTCGATCGAGGCAGGCCAGTTCGGTGCGCTGCCTTCGCGCACCTATGCGGTCGGGTTCAGCCGTACCTATGCCCGCACCGTGGGTCTCGACGAGCGCGAGATTATCGACCAGGTCCGCGCGGAGCTGGCCGAGGGCGATCTCGATCCACGCACTTCGCCGGCCCGTTTCGAGCCGGGTGACCCGGCACGCGTGCCGGGGCGCGGCCTTGCCTGGTTCGCTGTCCTTGCGGGCATCATCCTCGTGGCGGGGATTTACGCCTTCTACAGCACCTATTTCGCGCCCGGCCTCGGTCCTGCACCCCTGCGCGATCCCGCCGAAGAGAAGCCCGCTACGGCAGCCGCCGCCCCTGCTGCCGCACCTGCCGCGGCACCGACCGGCGGTCCGGTGGTCTTCACCAACGAGATGGATGGCACCTGGGTGCGGTTCTACGACGGGACCGGCAAGACCCTCTTCGAAGGCATCATGGCCAAGGGGGACAAGTTCACCATCCCTGCCGATGCCGCGAACCCGCAAATCCGCACCGGACGACCCTATGCCTTCACGATTACCGTGGGTGGCAGGGCCGTGCCCAAGCTGTCCGAAGTGGACGAGGTGGTCAGCAACGTCCCGGTCGATGCCGCGGCCTTGATAGCCCGGCCCGTGCCTTCTCCGTCTGTCTCGACGACACTCTCTGCACCCGCGACGCCTGCTCCGGTCGCAACGCCCTGATCGAGGGGAGGGGAAAAGCCCCTTCATGACCTCGACAGCTTTGCGCCCCTAGGGCAGTTTTCCAGACCAACGGATTTCCATCAGGAGCCCACCCGATGAACATCGGACGAATTGCACGCACCTGGAGCCTCGGCAGCGTCGCCGTCGCCCTGCTCGCCACCTCGGTGCCCGCCCTTGCGCAGGACAATGGCGAGGAAATGCGCATCCGCCGCCTCGAACAGGAAGTGAAGGCGCTGCAGCGCAAGGTCTTCCCGGGTGCAGACGGACGCTATTTCGAGCCCGAGATCAGCGCGACGCCGAATACCGGCACGACGACCGCGCCGACGAACTCGACCACGGCCGTGACCGATATCCTCGCCCGCCTCGACGCACTCGAGGCGCAGTTGCAGCGCCAGACCGCGCAGAACGAAGAGAATGCCAACACGCTTCGGGTCCTTGGCGAACGCATCGCCGTCCTCGAAGGTGGCGCGGTAAAGCCCGCAGTAGCCACGAACACGGCCCCGGCGACCGAGACGATCGTCTCGCCGTCGAACAATGCGGTGAACACCAATGTCGACAAGATGACCGGCAACGCCCCGCCGGCCAAGCCTGCGACCGGACCCAGCGCCGAACGTCTTGCCGCAGTGCAGGCGATCGCCAAGCCGCAGACCGACGATGCCGGCGACGACGAATATTCCTATGGCTTCCGTCTGTGGAATGCCGGCTTCTTCCCCGAGGCGGCCCAGCAGCTGACGATGTTCGTCGAGAAATATCCCAAGCACAGCCGGATTTCCTATGGCCGCAACCTGCTCGGCCGCGCGTATCTCGACGATGGCAAGGCGCGCGAGGCGGCGCCGTGGTTCCTGAAGAACTACCAGTCGGACAAGCAGGGTGCGCGCGCGGGCGACAGCCTGCTGTACCTTGCCGAAGCGATGATCCAGCTGAAGGACACCAAGCGCGCCTGCATCGCCCTGGCCGAGTTCTCGGAAACCTATCCGGCTCTCGCCACCGGCCGTCTCGCGAGCGACTATGCTGCGCGGCGCGACAAGGTGAAGTGCGGCTGACGTGACCCTGGACCCGCTTCTGGTCGAGCGGTTTCGCGAAGACCTCGAGGCGGTCTGGCCGTTTTCCGGCACCGGTGAGAAACTGCTGTTGGCGGTGTCCGGCGGGCCCGACAGCCTCGCCATGCTGTTGCTGGCCCACGCGGCAATCCCCGGGCAGGTCGAGGCAGCCACGGTCAACCATCGCCTGCGCGCCGCCGCCGCAAAGGAGGCGGCCTACGTCGCTGGCATTTGCGAGCGGCTGGGGGTTCGTCACAAGGTGCTTGAGGTCGATGTCGCCGAGGGCAACATCCAGGCGGAGGCGCGATCGGCACGCTACGACGCTCTGGCGGGCTGGATGGAAGAGCGCGAAATCTCCACCATGGCCACCGGTCACCAGCTCGACGACCAGGCAGAGACGTTCCTCATGCGCCTCAACCGTGGCAGCGGGCTGGGAGGCCTCGCGGGGATCCGTAAGCTGACCGGCGTTCCCGGCCACGAATACCTGCGCCTCATCCGGCCGGTGCTCGGCTGGCGACGGAGCGAGTTGCAGGCGGTGGTGGAAGCGGCGGGGATCGAAGCGGTCACCGACCCTTCGAACGAGGACGACCAGTTCGACCGTGTCAGGATGCGCAAGGCGCTGGCCTCGGCGGACTGGCTGGACATCCCCGCAATCGCCAGAAGCGCCGAACTGCTTGCACATGCCGATGCTTCGCTCGACTGGGTAGTGTCGCGCGAATGGATGGAATGCGTCTCGCAAGGCGACGGGTCCATCACCTACCGCGCGCTCAAGACCGGGCTTGGCGGCGACCGGGTCATTCGCCCCGCGCTGCTGGTCCGGATTTTCAGGGTCCTCGGCGCAACGCTGGATTTGTCGGCAGCTGGTGCGCTGGTCGGCAATCTCGAAAGCGGCAAGGCAGGCAACGTTGCGGGCATCCATGCAGAGGCCATCGATGTTGCAGGCGAGCGGCTGTGGCAATTCCGGCCGGAAAATCCGCGCCGCACCGGCTAGCTCATATCAGATGATGCTGTCGCCGAGGCCCATGGTCTTGCCGTCGGTAATCACCACCATGTCGCCCTTCTTGGCGATGGCGAACAGGCGGCTGGCGATCTCGTCCGGGACGCCTACGCAGCCGTGGCTGGCATAGCCGTTCTCGACCAGGTGGCCGCCGTGGATGGCAACCCCGTCATTGGTAAGGAACAGGCTCCAGGGCATGGGTGCGTTGCCGTACTTCTCGGACACGTTGTGCCGGTCCTTGTAGAGGATCGGGAAGTGTCCCGTAGGCGTCGGATGGTCGTCGGTCCCCAGCATGACCGCAGCCGCGCCGATCTCGTACCCGCCCTGGAAGACCGAGATGACCCGCGCCTGCAGGTCCACGGTGACCAGCAAGGGACCGGGCGGCACGTCGTTGTCGTCCCAGTACCACTCGCCGTACTTGATCGGTCCTTCGATCGGGAGGATGCGGCGCACGGTGTAGAGGCGGTCGTAATCGGCCTGCGCCTTCGCAGCGATTGCGCCCATCGGCTCAAGCTTCGGCTGGTTGGCGGCAGCGGACGGCGTCGCATCGGCAGGATCGCCCGCACCGGTCAGCGCAACGGCTCCCAGCACGGCGGCAACAACCAGTGTCGCCCCACCGATCCATTTCAGATTCGCATCCATGCGCTCCATTATGCGCAGCAAAAGGTGAATTTTCCAGTATCGCCCCTGCGGGCGGGGCAGGAGAAACCCTAGCTTCCGAGGGTAAACGCCTCGCGCGCGAGCTTCTCGACATTCGCCTCGTCGACCGGGCCGCGCGGCGAAACCCAGCTTCCGCCGACGCAGAGCACGGGGTCGAAGGCCAGCCATTCGGGGGCATTTTGCAGCGTGATCCCACCGGTGGGGCAGAAGCGGCACTGGCCGAACGGCGCAGCGAGGGCCTTGAGTGCAGGAAGTCCGCCCGAAGTCACTGCCGGGAAGAACTTGAAATGCGTCAGGCCAAGATCGAGTCCGCGCATGATGTCGCCCGCACTGGCGATGCCGGGCAGGAACGGGATGCGTTCGCGGATTGCCGCCTTGCCGAGCGGTTCGGTCAGGCCGGGCGAAACGATGAACTCGCTGCCCGCATCGATTGCCTTCATCAGCTCGGCTTCGTTGGTCACCGTGCCCGCTCCAACGATGGCACCTTCGACGCTCTTCATTGCGCGGATTGCATCGAGTGCCGCAGGAGTGCGCAGGGTAACTTCGAGCACGCGCAGGCCGCCGGCGACCAGCGCGCGGGCGAGCGGGACTGCATGTTCGACCTCGTCCACCACGATCACCGGAATAACCGGCGCGGTCTGCATGATGTCGGCGATATGGGTCACTTGGCGGCCTTTCCGTGTTCGGAGGCGAATGCCGCAGCGGCACCGAAAAGGCCCGGCTGCGGATGGATGATGAGCTTGACCGGGATCGAGGCCATCAGCTCCTGGAAGCGGCCCTTCGCCTTGAAACGCTCGGCGAAGCCCGACTTCAGCAACGTCTCGCGGATGCGATAGCCGAGGCCGCCCGCGATCACGACACCGCCGAAACCGCCCTGCGCCAGCGCAATGTCACCTGCGACACTGCCAAGCGACATACAGAAGCGGTCGACTGCCGCGGCAGCCAGGCTGTCGCTGCCGTCCTGCCCGCGCGTCCAGATGGCGATGTCGTCTTCCTCGGCGACCGGCTTGCCCTCCATCGCGGCGAGCGCCTGATAGATGTCCGAAATCGCCGGGCCCGCAACAACGCGCTCGACCGAGACACGAGTGTGACGCTTGCGCAGGCGGGCGAGAATGGCGTCATCGATCTGGTCGAGCGGGGCGAAGTCGATATGCCCGCCCTCGGTCGCCGAGACGCGATAGGTGCCATCGGGCTCGCGATAGAGATGTGCGACGCCGAGCCCCGTGCCGGGACCGAGCACGCTGAGGCGACCGGTTGGTGCGAGCGGCTTGTCGGGACCCGTCAAATGGATGAACTGGTCCTCGCTCGCCCGCGCGACGGCATGGGCGACCGCCTCGAAATCATTGACGATGGTGAACTGCTCGACGCCGAGCTTCTCCTTCACCAGCGCCGGACGGATGATCCACGGATTGTTGGTGAAGCGAATGACTTCGCCGCCAACCGGTCCGGCAATGGCCATCGACACGCGCGGGGGCAGGCTGCCGCCCATGCGGTCGCGGAAGTCCTCCCACGCGGTCTGGAAACTCGCATGGTCGACGGTGTGAAGCGTTTCGGGCTGGCCGAGGGTGATCGACCCGTCGTCATGGATCGTTGCGATGGCGAAGCGGGCATGCGTCCCGCCGATATCTACGCTGACAACGTCCATGCTCACAGTCCTGCCATGGCCAGCATGGCCGACGCCCCCCGCTCGGCCCCGTCCGCGCCGAGGCGGAACATGGCAAAGAGTTCGCGGCCCATGCCGGTGTCGGGTGCCGGTTCGCTCGCCGCTTCGCGCGCGTCGAGGTCGGCATCGGTCGAAAGCGTGCCGGTGACGGCGCACAGCCGCACCATATCGCCGTCGCGCAGCTTGCTGAGTGGCCCGCCACCGAGTGCTTCGGGCGTGCAGTGGATCGCTGCCGGAACCTTGCCTGACGCGCCCGACATGCGCCCGTCGGTAACGAGCGCAACGCGGTAGCCGCGATCCTGCAGCACGCCGAGTGCAGGGGTCAGCTTGTGCAGTTCGGGCATGCCGTTGGCGCGGGGTCCCTGGAAGCGGACGACGACGACCACGTCGCGGTCGAGTTCGCCGCGCCTGAAGGCCTCGTTGACCGAATGCTGGTCCTCGAACACGCGACACGGCGCCTCGATGGTCCAGCGTTCGCGATCGACAGCAGAGGACTTGAAGCAGGCGCGACCGAGATTGCCTTCGACTAGGCGCATGCCGCCATCCGGCTGGAAGGGGTCGGAGGCCGGACGGAGCATTTCCGCATCGCCGCTGGGGCCGGGATCGCGCCAGGTCAGCGCTTCGCCGTCCATGCCGGGTTCCCTGGAATAGGCCTCGAACCCGCCCCCCCAGATCGTCAGGATGTCGGCATGTGCCAATCCTTCGTCGAGGAGCGTGCCGATGACATAGCCCATGCCGCCCGCATCGTGGAAATGGTTCACGTCGCCCGATCCGTTGGGATAGACCCGCGCGACCAGCGGGACCGCGCTGGAAAGCTCGGCGAGGTCGGTCCAGTCGAAGGCGATGCCCGCCGCGCGTGCCATGGCGGGAATGTGGATCGCATGGTTGGTCGACCCGCCGGTAGCGAGGAGGCCAATGGCGGCGTTCACGATCGCCTTCTCGTCGACCACGCGACCGAGGGGACGGAAGTCGCCATCCTTGCCCATCTCGGCGAGGCGATGGGTGGCCTTGCGGCTCAGTTCCTGCCGCAGCTTTGCGCCCGGCGGCACGAAGGCCGCACCGGGAACGTGAAGACCCATCATCTCCATCATCATCTGGTTGGAGTTTGCCGTGCCGTAGAAGGTGCAGGTGCCGGGCGAGTGGTAGCTGCCCATCTCGCTCGCCAGCAGCTCCTCGCGGCTCGCCTTGCCCTCGGCATAAAGCTGGCGGACGCGCTGCTTTTCCTTGTTCGAGATGCCTGTGCCCATGGGCCCCGAAGGCACGAAGATCGCCGGCAGGTGGCCGAAGCGCAGCGCGCCCATGAGGAGGCCCGGGACGATCTTGTCGCAAATGCCGAGCAGGGCGATCCCGTCGAACATGGCATGACTCAGCGCAACCACGGTCGAGAGCGCAATGGCATCGCGGCTGAACAGCGACAGCTCCATGCCGTCCTGCCCCTGCGTCACGCCGTCACACATGGCCGGAGTGCCGCCAGCGACCTGCACCGTCGCGCCGACTTCGCGCGCCCAGATCTTCATCCGCTCGGGATAGCGGTAATACGGCTGGTGGGCCGAAAGCATGTCGTTGTAGGCGGTCACGACGCCAAGGTTGGGACCGCGCGCCGCGCGGATTGCTTCCTGGTCTTCCTCGGCCCCGGCAAAGGCATGGGCGAGGTTCGAGCAGGACAGCGAGTGGCGGTTGACCTGGTTGCCGGCCTCGCGCTCCATCAGTTCCAGATAGTCGCCGCGCGACTTGCGCGAGTTCTCGATCACCCGCTGGGTGACGCGATGGACAGTATCGTTCAGTGGCTTACTCATCGTGCCAGCTCACCCCGTCACGCTCTGCGAGAGCGATCGCCGCGCTTGGTCCCCAGCTGCCTGCGCCATAGGTCTTCGGCTTGATGTCGGCATCGACCCACAGCTTGCGAATGGCGTCGATCCATTCCCACTGCGCCTCCACCTCGTCACGGCGGACGAACAGCGTCTGGTCGCCTTCTACAAGGTCGAGCAGCAGGCGTTCGTAGGCAATGCGGCGGACCGCGCCCGAAAACGCATCGTCCATGGCGATGTCGAGCGGCACCGGGCGCAGGCGCAGGCCCTCGCGATCGAGGCCTGGCACCTTGGCCATCATGGTCAGCTGGATGTTCTCTTCGGGCTGGATTCCGATGACGAGGCGGTTCGGCTGGGTGGTCGCCCCGCGACCTTCGAAGATCGAGTGCGGGATGCAGCGGAACTGGACCACGATCTCGGTCACGCGTTCGGGCAGGCGCTTGCCGGTGCGCATGTAGAAGGGAACGCCCTTCCAGCGCCAGTTGTCGACATGCGCCTTGATCGCGACGAAGGTTTCGGTGTCGCTGTCCTTGCCCAGTTCCTCGTCGTAGCCCGGTACGGCGGCGCCGTTGACCGCGCCTGCTCGATACTGGCCGGTGACGGTCTCGTCGCGTCCGACCGGGCGCAAGGCGCGCAGCACCTTGACCTTCTCGTCGCGCACGGCCGTTGCATCGAAGCTTGTCGGCGGCTCCATCGCGACGAGCGCGAGCAGCTGAAGCATGTGGTTCTGGACCATGTCACGCAGCGCGCCGCTGTCGTCGTAATAGGCGACGCGGCTTTCGAGGCCCACGGTCTCGGCGACGGTGATCTGGACGTGGTCGATGTAACGCGCGTTCCACACCGGCTCGAACAGGAGGTTGGCAAAGCGTAGGGCGAGGAGGTTCTGAACCGTTTCCTTCCCGAGATAGTGATCGATCCGGAAGATCCGGTCCTCGGGGAAGGCGCGGGCGACCGCGTCGTTGATCTCGCAGCTGCTGCCTAGGTCGGTGCCGAGCGGCTTTTCGAGCCCGATGCGGACGTTGCCTTCGGTCAGCCCCGCGTGCTGCAATCCGGAAATCGTTGCTTCGAAGAGGCTCGGTGCGGTCGAAAGGAATATGGCGAGGCCGTTGCCATAGTCGCCGATTTCCTTCGCCAGCTCGTCATACCCTTCGACGGTCGTTGCATCGACGGGCACGTAGTGCAGGCGGCCGAGGAAGTGATCGACGCCCGTCCGGCGGTTTTCGGGGAGATATTTCTCCAGCGCTTCGCGCGCGAAGTTGCGATAGGCCTGGGTCGAAAGGTCCGATCGGGCGGTGCCGACGATCTTCAGATCTTCGGCAAGGAGGCCGTCGGCGTCGAGTGCACAGAGCGATGGCAGCAGCATACGCTGCGCCAGGTCGCCGGTCGCGCCGAAGAGCAGCAGTCGGTCCGCGGTGAAGCTCATGCGAAATGCCCTGCAGTCATGGTTCTCCCTCTCTCCTGCGTCAGGCGGTTACCAGCGCAGGCGACACCATGCCAGTGGGCTGCATTCCTATTCTTGCACCACCGACACCCGGCTCGACCGGAAATTGCTTGGCCCGAAGCTGGTGAGGAAGCTGACGTCGGCCGCGTCGCGTCCCACGCCGATCTTCACGATATCTTCCGGCGTGGCCATGCCCGTTGCGTCAACCAGCTGCCAGGTGCCGCCATCCCTGGTGTTCGGGTCTTCGAGGAAGACTTCGGCCACGGCGTGGAAATCGGGCGGGGTAACGCCGGGCGAATAACAGGCGACGTAACGTGCCGGGATGGTGCTGGCGCGGGCGAGAGAAATGAGCACGTGGGCATAGTCGCGGCAGATGCCCTGTCGCTGGACAAAGCTGTCGACCGCGCCGGTGTCCGGGCCGGAGCTTCCGGGGACGTAGGAGAGGTTCTGCGCGATCCAGTCGCGGATCGCGGCGATCCGTGCACCGCCCTGAGTGTCGCCGAACTCGGCCTCGACGAAGGGCTGGAACTGGTCTGCCGGGCAATAGCGGCTGTCGAACAGATACTGCACCGCCTCTCCGGGCATGTCGTGCGGAGCGAGCATTTCCAGCGACGGGAGCGGAGCGATCATCCGCTGCACTTCAGCCCGGGCGCTGTAGCTTACATCGAAGTCGCCTTCCGCCCTGATCCAGATTCGCTCGCCGATATCGTCCTGTGCCGGAACGCGTGCGCAATGTTCCGAAGCGGAGAGCGTGGTTTTGGGGTTGATGATCTTCTGTTCTGGAAGCGAGGCGGCCTCGAACTGCAGCAACACATCGGTCGGCTGGTCGAGCGAAAAGGAAAAGCTGGCTTCGATGAGGAGCGACATATGACCTTGGAACGCAGGAACTGCGCGCTTGTTTCGTCGAATTTCCCGACTTCATCTCCGATCGGGAAAAGCAAGTCGAACCCCGAAACGAGAAAGGGCCCCGTGAGGGGCCCTATCGAAAACTGGTTGAAGATCGACGATCCTAGTCGTCGCTGAAGAACCAACGCCAAATACGGAACATATGTACCTCCTGTTTGATACAGGAGGGTTAATTCCATTAACCATGGTTGTTTGTAAAGTCTAAACCATGTTCGCTTTTCGCGCTTCTTCTCGGTTCTCGTTGAATTCCAGCAACTTAGACAGGGAAATCGGGCGACTGAAAACATAACCCTGAAGCTCGTCACAGCCGATTTCGTTAAGGATTTCCACCTCTTCGGGCGTTTCGACGCCTTCCGCAACGATGGTGATTCGCGCTTCACGGCCCATGGCGACGAGGCTCGAGACGATGGCCCGCGCCTTGGGGTCCTTCAGCATGTTGCTGACGAACAGGCGGTCGATCTTGAGCTCGTCGAAGGGCAGGGCGAAGAAGGTCTCGAAGTTCGCTGCACCCATCCCGAAATCGTCGATCGACACGTTGAGGCCCAATGCCCGGAGTTCGGATAGAATGGCCGCAGCGGTCGAAAGATCGGCGATGCGGGAGGTTTCGGTAACTTCCAGGACAAGGAATCGCGGATCGAAGCGCGTCGCCTGGAGGATGTTGCGGACGATACCGACGATGCGCATGTCGCCAAGCAATGTCGCGGAGATGTTGACCGACATCTTGATCATCGTCCCGCGGAAATGGAGCAGCTGTCCTGCCGAGCACGCCGACTGGAGGACGTAGCGGGTCAGGTGCTCCATGCGCCCGGCCTTCTCGCACTGTTGGACGAAGTGAAGCGGTTCGATGAAGCCGCGAGCAGGGTCGTGCCAGCGGACCAGGGCCTCGACCCCGGCGATCGATCCGCTCGCACGGTCGATCTTAGGCTGGTAGAGGCAATAGATCTCGCCCGCTTCCATCGCGGCATCGATGCGGGCGCGCAGCGAGATGTCCCACAGCATGTCCGAATGCGATGCGCTTTCGGCGATACGGATGGGCTCCAGCGCTTCGTTGGTCTCTTCCACGGCTGCGGTGGCAGCCGGCACCCGATTGATCGGATCGCCTTCGATAGCGACTGCGCCGAACGTGATGCCAACGTCGACCGAGTTGCCGCCGACATTCACCGGTGAGGCGAAGATGGCGCGCAGTCCGGACAGGTGCTCTTGGAGCGCGTCCGCGTTCTCGATAGGGGAATGCCATGCGAGGTAATGGCTGTCACTGAAGATGGCGAGGTTGGGATCTGCAGCACGAAATCGATCGACTAGCTTGAGCAGGTATTTGCTCCGGTCCTCGACCTTCAGCGTCTTCAGGATGTGCTCGTAATTGTGGACCTTGGCCACGACCACGAAGCCACTGCTGGTCCCAAGACGAATCAGACGTGCTTCCAGCGCCTTGAGGGTGGGCAGGCCGGTATCCTGGTTGAAGTGTGCCACGCGGCGCTTCCAGCGGGTCCACAGGCGATAGGATGCGTACACACCCAGCAAGCCGAGTGCATAGGAAGATTCCATGCGGATGCCGATGCGGGCCGCGACGATCAGGCTGGCAAAGAAGGTGACGACCAGCGCCGTATAGCCGATCCACCTGCGCTTGCGCGTCCGACCCAGCAAGATGACAAGTGCAAGCGCGAGGGCACAAAATAGCATTGATGGAACCGGCCCCAGATAACTCAGGCGGTTCGCCTTTAGGGATTCTGCGGCATAGATTTCGACATAGCTGGCCGGCGCATTGCTGCTGTTGGGAATGCGCAGGCTCGATCCGGCATTCTGACGGTCATAGCCGATGACAACGCTCTTGCCTGCCAGATCGATATCATCGCGCAACTTCCCGCCGAGTGTCACGAGATCGCTCATCGGCAGGGAATCGATTTCCTTGCTGCCGAAGCCATAGTCGATCTGGAATCGTGAAGCTGCCGCATTGCGCGCACCGCCGAGTGCCGCGCCCAGCGTGGTCATCTTTTTGCCACCGATGACGATGGCAAAGTCGGACACCCACCTGACGTCGAAGAGGTCGGAGTTCTGCTTGTCCGAAATTACCCGCGTGGCCTGTCGGGCAAGTTCCGGGACCGTCCGCTCGATCTTCTGCTTGCCTTGCGCATCATGGAACAGCTGGTCCACCACGACTACTCGTGGGCCCAGCAGGCCAATGGCCTCGGAAAGAGGTTCGTCGAATGCGGGTGACGACTCTTCTTCGAAGGCGATGTCGATATAGACCTTGCCGACACCGCGCCGGTCGAGTTCGCGCAAGGCGTTGGCCAATCGCACGCGGCGATGACCGAAGACCGGATCATTGATTGGCTCGTCGACGCTGACGAAGACAATGTCGCCCGAAGGTTTGTGACCCGCGATCTTGGACTGGAACAGCCAGATGAACTGGTCGACCGGTTCGAGGAGGAAAACCGCGGTCATCACCAAGGTGATGCCCACAGCCCAGAGGACGTGGCGCAGCCGTTCCTTCACGCGCGCGCCGAAGCGGCCGTCTGACGGGACGGCAGCCCTATCGAGGGCAGAAAGGGCGCTCTTCTGGCTCATTGCGCCCCTTATGGGGCCCTTAAGTTTAAGAAAGTTTTGATGCGGGCTGCGCAAAAGGTCGCAAGCCACCGCAGACTGCGGGTTGCGATGGTTAAATGCGGTTTAGGAAATTAGGCTAAGGAAATTCGGCCCGAACCCTCGGGAACGCTCCCAAGCTACTCACCAAAACCTCGAATTTCCGCCACTTTAGGGCAGGTTTCGCGCGGCTTACGAATAAGGTTAACGGGTAAATCCGGTTGTCGCCCGCGTACAAGAATCAGGCCGGAACGCCAAAAAGATCGTGTGCGTCGCTTTCTTCGATCGAAACTGGCACGATATCGCCCTGCGAAAGCGAAGCCGGGACGTTGCGCAGATACACCGCGCCGTCGATCTCGGGAGCATCGGCCTGACTGCGACCGGTCGCACCGATGTCGCCATCTTCGTCGGGTTCGCCGATCTCGTCGATGATCACCGGAATGACCTTGCCGACCTTGGCGGCGAGCTTGGCGGCGCTGATCCGCTCGGTCACTTCCATGACGCGGGCGTAGCGCTCTTCCTTCACCGCTTCGGGGACCGGGTCGGGCAGGGCATTGGCCTGGGCACCCTCGACCGGCTCGAAACGGAAGGCACCGACGCGGTCCAGCTGGGCCTCTTCCAGCCAGTCGAGAAGATACTGGAAATCATTCTCGGTCTCGCCCGGGAAACCGACCACGAAGCTCGAGCGGATGGCGATGTCAGGGCAGATTTCGCGCCAGCTCTTGAGCCGTTCGAGCACCTTGGCCTCGTTGGCCGGGCGCTTCATGGCGCGCAACACGGACGGGCTGGCATGCTGGAAGGGGATGTCGAGATACGGCGTCAGCAGCCCCTCGGCCATCAGCGGGATCACCGCGTCGACATGGGGGTAGGGATAGACGTAGTGCAGCCGCGCCCAGGGCGGAGTACCCTCGGGCGTGCGCAACTGGCCCAGTTCGCGGGCTAGATCGGTCATGTGCGCGCGGACGGGACGGTCCTTCCACATCCGCTCCTCGTGCCGGGTATCGACGCCGTAGGCCGAGGTATCCTGGCTGATGACGAGCAGTTCCCTGGTCCCAGCGGCCACCAGCTTTTCCGCTTCGCGCAGCACGGCATCGACGCGACGGCTGGCGAGCTTTCCGCGAAGCTGCGGGATGATGCAGAAGGCGCATGAGTGATTGCAGCCCTCGGAAATCTTCAGGTAGCTGTAGTGGCGCGGGGTGAGCTTGACGTCGGGCTGCGGGATCAGGTCCACGAACGGTCCCTGCGATGGCGGGGCGACTTCATGGACTGCCTCGACCACGTCCTCGTACTGGTGGGCGCCGGTGACGGCGAGCACTTGGGGGAAGCGGGCGCGGATGACATCCGCCTCTTCGCCCATGCAACCGGTGACGATGACGCGGCCGTTCTCGGCAATCGCCTCACCGATCGCTTCCAGGCTTTCTTCCTTGGCACTGTCGAGGAAGCCGCAGGTGTTGACCAGCACCACGTCGGCACCGGCGTAGTCGGGGCTCATGGCATAGCCGTCCGCACGCAGGCGTGTGAGGATGCGTTCGGAATCCACCAGCGCCTTGGGGCAGCCGAGGGAAACCATCCCGACCTTCTTCTGGTCGGGGATCGAGGCGGGGGAAGTGGTCATGCGATTATCCGGATTTCGCGCGGCCCCCTACACGCGATTGACGCTTTGCGCTACCGCGAAGCGATGCGCATCGTCCTGACCAAGGGGAGCACGTCCGATAACGTCGCCATCGAGCGCGACGACGGGTCACGTGCAGGCTTCGACTTTCCCAAGAAAGGCCCGGTTCCACACGACGCGTTCCATTTCTTCGTCGAACACGAACTGGGCATGGCGCACGGCTTCTGGGGCCTCGTTGCGTCGGGCATGGACCCCGAAGCGGTCGGCGCCATGGCAGCCGAAGCGGGCCATGCCAGCGCCAAGCGGGCCCAGGTGCCGCACGACCACATTGTGGAACTGCTTCAGGCCGAACGCCTCGTCGAGTGCTTCGAGGCGGAGAGTTGGAGTGGCGGCAGCGACGACGAGGGGATCATGGCAATGGCCGAGCCGGGTTGGGCAGCTTCGCACGTCCCGGTACCCGACGGCGTCCGTGACCGACTTGGCGCGATCCGCGAAGGCATCCGCGGCTTCTCCGAGCAATGGGACTTGGCGAAACCCGGCGATTCGCTATCCTTGGAGTGGATGCAACCAGGGGAGAGGTAGCATGCTGTCAGTCAATTGGATTGCCGTCGTCGTGGCGGCTCTGGCCGGCTTCGTGGTCGGCGGGATCTGGTACGGCCCGGTCATGGGCAAGAAGTGGATGGGCGCCGTCGGCCTTACCGAAGAGCAGATCAAGCAGGGCAACATGGGAGCGATCTATGGCGGGGCCTTCGCCTTCTCGCTGCTCGCCAGCTGGACGCTGGCACATACTTTTGCGACCTATGCGCAGGATCTGTCGGTGGGGGTGAAGATCCTCACTGCCTTCGGCGTAGCGCTGGGCTTCATCGTGCCGGCCATCGGCACCAACTACTTGTTTTCGCAGAAGTCGCGGACGCTGTTCTTCATCGACGCAGCCTACTGGTTGCTGTTCTATACGGCGATGGGCGTGGTGCACGCCTACCTGACCTGAGCGCGCGCCTTGGGTGATGTGAACATCTTCGCCGTCGCGATGGCATCAATCGCCTTCTTTGCGGTCGGTGCGATCTGGTACGGCGTGCTGTTCGGCAAGGCATGGCAGCGCGAAACCGGCATCACGGAAGCGCCGCACGGGGCCCAGGTCGGCAAGATCATGGTGCTGACGCTGGCCTTCGAAATGCTGGTCGTGCTGATGCTCGAACACACGATTGCCCGGACGGGCGCGTCAGACCGGGCGATCATGATGATCGCCATAGGTTTCGGACTGTCGATCATGACGCCTGCCATCGGGATCAACTACCTCCACCAGAGGAAGTCGCTGACGCTGTTCCTTATCGACGCCGGCCATTTCGTGGTCGGCATGGCCTTGGCAGGCGCGGTGTTGCTCTCCTTGCGCTGAGCCCTAGCCGACATCGAGGCGGTCATTGTGGAAGTGGCCGTCACCCTTGGCGGCGCCGTTCTCCGTCGGGACGATCTCGACGATGATGTCGCCCGCCTGCAGATTCTGGCACGCATCCTCCCAGAAGCCGAGCGCCTTGCCATCGCGATAGACCCTCAGGCCCCGTCCGCCGGAGGACAGCTGCGAAATCGAACAGCCGCACTCTTCGGGCAGGACCTTGCGCTCGATCAGCTGGACCCGTCCAGAAACCGACGCGAGGTCGGCGAGGTAGTCCGCAATGTGCTCGCCCTTCGCGCTTCCCGCCAGCAGCAGGCCGGTAAAGCGCACCGGATTGATGACATTGTTTGCCCCTGCCTGGCGGGCGAGCGATTCGTTGTCGTCGGCACGCACGACGGTGCTGATGGGCACATCGGGGGCGAGTGAGCGGGCGGTCAGTGTGATCAGGATGGTAGTGTCGTCGCGGCCCGCCGAGATGAGAACGTTCGACGCTTCGGAAATGCGCACCGCCTTCAGCGTCTCGTCCCGCGTCGCGTCTGCAGCCATGACGTTGCAACCAAGCGCCTCTGCCTCGGCCAGTCGTTCCTCGCTCGGGTCGATGACGACGATACGGTTGGGATCGGTGCCACGTTCGATGAGTTCGGCAACCGCTTCCGAGCCCGAAATGCCGAAGCCCAGCACGACGATATGGTCGCGCAACTGTTCCTGGATGCGGGCCATGCGCCACTGCTCCCATGTGCGTTTGATGATGAAGTTATAGGCCGTGCCGACGAAGATGAAGAGCACGGCGAAGCGGACGGGCGTCACGATAACCGCCTCGACCAGCCGCGCGCGGTCGGAAATGGGCGCGATGTCGCCGAACCCTGTCGTGGTGATCGAGATCATGGTGAAATAGACGACGTCGAGGAAGCTGACCTCGCCGTCGAGATTGTCGACCAGCCCCTCGCGGTCCCACCAGTGGATCATGATCACCGCGAAGATGAGCAGCAGCGCAAGGCCTAGCCTGATGCCGAGATCGCCCCAAACCGGAATGCGAACAGCCCGGCGAAGCGGCTGGAATCGCGGCCCTCGCGGGTTGCGCGGCGATGCGGTCTGCTTGACCGAAAGTTTCCTGCTCTCTCCGCTCATCCGGCGCCTCTTTCGACAGAAACTGCCGCAGGGTCAACGCCCTTGGGCGAATGGCGCTAGGGCTCGTAGCGGTCCGCTAGCGCGCCGAGCGAGGCGTGGTGGGTGAGATCGAGCTGGAGCGGGGTCACCGAGATGTAGCCTTCATCGATGGCTTCGAGGTCGGTGCCATGGTCAAGAGTGTGCTCGATGGAATCGAGCCCGAACCAGTAATACTTGAAGCCGCGCGGATCGCGGCCTTCGACCACGGTGCCGCGCGAATAGTCGTGGAAGCCCTGCCGCACGGCGCGAATGCCCTTCACCTCCGACGCGGGAAGCGGCGGGAAGTTCACGTTGACGAGTGTGCGCTTGGGAAGCGGCGTGGTGAGTAGCGGAGCCAGAACCTTCGCGCCCCACTCGATGGCCGCGCCGAAAGGCACGTCCTCGCCCATGCCCTCGCGGGCATAGACCTGGCTCAGTGCAATCGAGCGAACCCCTGCCAGCGCGCCTTCGATCGCGGCGGAGACGGTGCCCGAATAGGTGATGTCGTCGGCGAGGTTCGCGCCGCGATTGACGCCGGACAGGATCAGGTCGGGCGGTCCGGGGACGACCTTACGCAGACCCATGGTCACCGCATCGGTCGGTGTGCCGGTGACCGAAAAGCGCCGCTCGTCATGCTGGCGCAACCGGACAGGTTTGGTCAGCGTGAGGGCGTGGCCCATGCCCGACTGTTCCTCGTCCGGGGCGCAGATCCAGATGTCGTCGCTGAACTGGCGCGCGATGCCCTCCAGGACCGTAAGGCCGGAAGCGCGGATGCCGTCGTCATTGGTGAGGAGGATGCGCATCAGGCCTTGGGCTCCAGTGTGGTGACGCCGCCCATGTAGGGGGCGAGTACGTCGGGTACGCTGACGCTGCCGTCGGCCTGCTGATAGTTCTCCATCACCGCGACCAGCGTGCGTCCCACAGCGAGACCCGAGCCGTTAAGCGTATGGACGAAGGCGGTCTTCTTCTCGCCTTCGGGGCGGTAGCGCGCGTTCATTCGGCGCGCCTGGAAATCGCCCGTGTTCGAACACGAAGAGATCTCGCGCCATGCGCCCTGTCCGGGCAGCCACACTTCGAGGTCGTAGGTCTTGCGCGCGCCGAAGCCCATGTCGCCGGTGCACAGCAGTACGCGGCGATAGGGCAGGTCGAGCGCTTCGAGGATGCTCTCGGCGCATTTGGTCATGCGTTCGTGTTCGGCCTCGCTGTCTTCCGGACGGCATACGCTGACCAGCTCAACCTTCTCGAACTGGTGCTGACGGATGAAGCCCCGCGTATCGCGTCCCGCCGCGCCCGCTTCGGAGCGGAAGCACAGCGTGTGCGCGGTCATGCGGATCGGTTCGGCAAGGTCCGGAAGGATTTCGCCCGCGACCGAAGCGGTGAGGGGGACTTCCGAAGTCGGGATCAGCCAGCGGCGAGTTTCGCACTCAATCGCATCAAAGAATGGTTGATAAAAGGCTGTGTCCGTCTGGGTCAGGTCGATGCTCTCGGTGCCGTGAGCCGATGCCCAAGCTTGGAGACTGCTCATGAAAGCTTGGGGACTCAGAGATTTAACCGACGTTTTGAAGCTATCTTCCGCAAACTTGGGCAGTTTGTCGGTGCCGTACATCGCGTCGTCATTGACCAGTACTGGCGGGTTGCATTCGGTGTAGCCATTCTCGCGCGTCTGCTTGTCGAGCATGAACTGGGCGAGCGCGCGATGAAGGCGCGCCATGTCGCCGCGCAGGAAAGTGAAGCGTGCGCCCGACAGCTTGGCACCGGTTTCGAATTCCATGCCCAGCGCCGGGCCGAGGTCGGCGTGTTCCTTCGGCTCGAAGTTGAACTCGCGCTTCGTGCCCCACTGATGGACTTCGGCATTGTCGCTCTCGTCCGCGCCATCGGGCACGTCTGCTGCCGGCAGATTGGGCAGGATGGCGAGAAGCGCGTCGAGTTCCTTGCTTGAGGTGCGCTCGGCCTCTTCCCATTCGGGCATGGCCGCCTTGATCTCGGCCACTTCTGCCTTCAGCGCCTCGGCCTTGTCCTTGTCGCCCTGGCCCATCGCCTGACCGATCGCCTTGGACGCGTCGTTGCGACGGCCCTGCGCCTGTTGGACCTTGGTTGCAGCTTCCCTCCTCGCAGAGTCGAGCTCGAGGATTTTCGCGGCCACGGGCTCGGCCCCACGGCGTGCGAGGGCAGCGTCGAAGGCTTCGGGATTCGTGCGGATAAAGGCGATGTCGTGCATGGCGGCGCGCTATGCCCTGCCGTCACGCGAATGGCCAGAGGGTAGCAGATGCGAAGAGGGCCGGGTCGAAGCCCGGCCCTCGCATATCAAGCCCTGGGGAGAGATCAGAACTTGAACTGGCCCGTGACGTAAAACCGGCGGGGATCGCCGTAGAAGCCGGTAAGGTTCCCTTCGAGGCCGAGACGCGTAGCAGTCACGAAGTCGTACCCTGCGACGATGTAGCGCTGGTCGAAGAGGTTCTTGCCGTGAACGCCGATCGACCAGCGGTCGCTGTCGTCGGTGTAGACGATGCTGGCATCGACCAGTTCGAAGCCATCCTGGTCGAGTGGGCCGGGCACTTCGAACTGGCTCGAATCCGAGCGCATGGAGACCGATCCAATGAAGTCGACAATCCCGTTGGCGACGGGCAGGCCGAGGTCGAAACCGGCGTTCACGGTAATGTCCGGAGTGTTCTGGAACACCCGCTGGTCAGCGACATCATTACCGAAGGCATCGATGAAGGTGTTGTACTTGGCATCGAGGTAGCCGAGGGCCCAGTTGAAGGCGAAGCGGCTCCCTGGACCCGCGAAATCCTTGCCTACCAAAGCACGGCCCTCGAACTCGAAGCCGTTGACGTCGGCATCGCCCGCGTTCGAGGTGATGCCGATGAAGCTGTCGTTGACGCCGTCATTGTTGGTGTCGAAGCCCACCGAGCCGGGAATCTGGACATCAGTGTAGTCGCCCTTGAAGGCGGCCATGCTGATGTAGAGTCGGTTGTCGAGCAACGACGCCTTCCAACCGAGTTCGAAGCTGTCGACCTTTTCGGGGGCGAAGCTCAGGAATTCGTACCGGTCCGCATAATCGCGATCGCCATCGCCATCGAGATCTGGAGCCGCAGTCGACTGGCCGCGCGGGTCGAAACCGCCGCCCTTGAAGCCCTTGGAATAGGTGAAATAGAGCGTGTTGTTGTCGTCCGGCTTGAAGGCCAGCGATGCGCGCGGGGTAAATTCCTTGAACGTCGCACTGCCTTCAAAGTCGCTGGTGACGGCAATCGGAATCGCGGTCGATGGCGGGAACAGGTCGGAAAAGCCGCCGATGAAGGTGGTGCGCAGAATGCGGCTGCTACGCTTGTCCCAGGTGTAGCGACCACCGAGCGAGAGGCTCAACTGGTCGGTTAGATCGTAGGTGAAATCGCCGAAGATCGACCAGGTCTTGGTGTCGACATCGCCGAGCGTCTGGGCATTCAGGCCGGGAAGCCCCACCGCGGGCAATGCGCCGGTGGTGAACAGCGCCACGTCGAAGGCAGTGAAGGCATTGGCGTCGAGGTAATATGCGCCGAGTACGCCCGACAACCTGTCACCTTCGACAAGAAGCTGGAGTTCCTCGCTGAACTGCTTGTTACGGTAGATCGCCGGAACGTCGAGGTCCGCAGCCGGAAGGCTGTCGAAGTCGATCGGCGTCGTGGACTTGTCCTTGCGATATCCCGTGATGGATTTGAGCGTCAGCGTGTCGCTCAGATCATAGGCGACGGTCAGGCCCCCGCCATAGGCCTCGACTTCCTGTTCGACGACATTGAGTCCGGCGCGTGTGTCGTAGACATTGTCGAGGACGGGAGCGCCGGTGAAGGCACCACGCAGCAGGCGGTGGCCCTGTCGGGGGTCGGAGTTGTCCTTCACATAATCGCCCGACAGGCGGATGAAGAGCGGGCCATTGTCGAACTCGATCGTGCCGCGACCTGCCCAGACGTCCTTGTTGTAGTTCTCGACTCCGGGTTGGGTGAGGTTGTCGCCGAACCCTCCGCGCGAAAGGCGTGCCACCGACGCGCCAATCTTGAAGCTGTCGCTGACGGGTGTCGAGGCCGTCAGGATGAGATCGGCCTGATTGTAGGAACCGTAGGTTGCCTTGACCTTGACCTGGGTCTCGTCGGGCAGGGCGGCGGTGACGTATTTGATCGCACCCCCGATAGTGTTGCGGCCGTAAAGTGTACCCTGCGGGCCGCGCAGCACCTCGATGCGTTCAACATCGTACACGTCGAGCACGGCTGCCTGGGGACGGTTGAGATAAACGTCATCGACATAGAGACCCACGCCGGCTTCGAACCCTGCGACAGGGTCCTGCTGTCCGACGCCGCGAATGAAGGCGGTAAGGGTCGTATTGGTGCCACGGCTGACTTCGAGTGTCAGGTTGGGCACCTCCTGGCCGATCTGGGTCAGGTCGGTCGTGCCCTTGAGCTCCATATCCTCGCCCGAAAGCGCAGTGACCGACAGGGGCACATCGATGATGCTTTCCTCACGCCGGCGCGCGGTCACGACAATTACGTTCCCCGCGTCGTCCTCGCTCGCGGTGGTCGCAGCTGCGCCGTCGACGTCTTGCGCGCTGGCCGGGGTCGAGGTGAAAGCGGCAGTGGCGGCGCCCGCGAGAAGGCAGGCGATGAGGTTTCGTTGCGTAAGCATGATTCGGAATTCTCCCTCCCGGATTGTCTTATCCGCCAGCCAATAATGAAACCTGAACCACCTTTCAAGTTCATCTTGCGAGGATCCAAGTTCCGGCTTACGAACGCTCCGGTAACGGGGGATGTCGATGGCGGCTGAAACGAGCATTGCGGACAAGGCCCCGCGCACCGAGCGCGGTCGCAAGACCTTGCGCAAGCTGCTGGATGCTGCGGCCCGCGAATTTGCCGATCACGGCTTTCACGAAGCCTCGATCAGCGGGATCACGCGGCGGGCAGGCGTCGCACTGGGAAGCTTCTACACCTATTACGACAGCAAGGATGCGATCTTCCGCGCGCTGGTGAAGGACATGAGCGAGGCGGTTGGTGCCGCGGCGCGAAACGCGCTGGTGCCTGGCATGGACGCACTGGAAGTGGAGCGAGCGGCCCTGGAGGCATTCCTGCGCTTCGCTGCCGAAAACAAGGCGCTTTACCGGATCATCGACGAGGCAGAATTCGTCGATGCCGAAAGCTATCGCGCTCACTATGAGACCATCGGCTCGCGCATCGAGGATCGCCTTCGGGCTGGCGGCAAGGGTGGCGAACTGCGCGAGGGCCTCGGAACACCCGAGGCTTGGGCGCTGATGGGCATGAATGTCTTCCTCGGCCTTCGTTATGCGATCTGGGCGCGCGAGGGCGATCCGGACGCGGCCGAGGTTGCTGCAGCAGCAAATCGCCTTTTGCAGTCGGGAATAGCCCCAATCGCCTGAGCCTTTCCCGGAACCCCGGCAGCCCGAAACGGTTTGATCTCCAAAGGAGACTTTCAAATGTTCGGCAAGATTATCGGAGCATTCGTCGGCGACAAACTCGCCAAGCAGACCAGCGCAGTCGGTGGAGCCGGCGGCGCAGCACTTGGCGTCGTCGCGGCAACCGTCCTGCGCCGTATGAGCCTTCCCGCGATGATCGCACTGGGGGCTGGCGGCTATGTCGCCAAGAAGCTCATTGAGAAGAACGAGCGCGAGAAGGCGGCCAAGTCCGCGACCACGACCGCAGACCCGGACATTTCGCCGCGCCAAGCCGCATGAGCCGATAGTTCGCGAGGTCCCATCCACCCGCCTCGGCGGGTCGGATGGTGGGCGCGACAGGGATTGAACCTGTGACCCCACCCGTGTGAAGGGTGTGCTCTACCGCTGAGCTACGCGCCCGCCCATTCGATGCTTCGATAGCCGTGCCATCGGGGCAGGGGCGGGCCTTTACGCGGCGAATCGCGCCAAGGCAAGCGCCTGCCTAGTCGAGTAGTGCTGCCGCAAACCTGGCGAGCCAATTGACCTCCAGCTTGGCGGAAGTCCTCGCCTGCGAGACGGGTTCGCACTCGAGGCAATAGGCCTGCATCCCCTGCACCTTGAGAAGGCGATCGAGATCGCCCTGCATTCTCGAAACGAGAGCATTCTCCCGCCGTGCGAAAAGCGCGACAACATCCTGTCGGCTGCCCGTGCCCGCATCGTCGATGAGCCAACGCCGCAAGAGGCTGTCGTAGTTCGGAAGCGCGCTGCCGAGGTATTCGGCGTGCCAGGTGCTGCCCAGTTTGGCCTGTTTCGCGACCCACTCCAACGCATCGTCGATGCCGCCATATTGGTCCACGAGGTTGATCTGGCGGGCTGTACCGCCATCCCAGACACGGCCCTGCCCGATCCGGTCGACCTGGTCGCGGGTCAGTTTCCGCGACCTGCCAACCCGCTCGAGGAAATCCTCGTAGCCGTTTTCGATAGTGGCCTGCAGCAGGGCGTCCACTTCAGGGGTCAATCCACCCACGATGTCAGGCTGGCCGGAGAGCGGAGTGGTGCGCACCCCATCTGAATTTACGCCCAGGCTGGCAGCAGTTTCCTCGAAAGTTGGAATGACCGCAAAGATACCGATCGAGCCGGTGATGGTCTCCGGCTCGGCGAAAATGCGGTCTGCCGGGGTCGACACCCAATAGCCGCCGCTTGCAGCGAGATTGGCCATTGAAACCGCCACCGGGATGCCCTTGGCCTTGTGGCGCAGGATGGCATTGCGGATCTGTTCGGATGCCAGGACCGAACCACCCGGTGAATCCACGCGTACGACGAGGCCCGCTAGATCCTGCGACAGCGCATCGTCGAGCAATTCGGCAATGCGTTCGCCACCTGCCGTGCCGGGACCGGCGTCTCCATCGACGATCTCACCTGCGATGGTCACGACCCCGATTGGCTTGCCCTTGGCAGGGGCTGGATTGTCTTCGATCCAGGCGTCGAGCGGGGTGGCCGGATAGGCACCCGGCAGATCGCTCCAGTCGTCTTCACCGACCAGTTCGACCACGCGCTTCTCGAAATCGGCGCGCGTGCCAAGTTTGTCGACGAGGCCGGCCTGCAGCGCTGCTGTGGCAAGATCGCCCTTGGCCGCTGCAACCCACCCGACGGGATCGGTGGTGACCTTCGCTATATTGGCTGCCGGCCGCGCCTTCTTGATCGCCGCCTGATACTCTTCCCACAGCGCCCCATAAAGTGCGCTGTAGTTCTCGCGCGCCGCATCCGACATGTCCGAGCGGGTGTAGGGCTCGACCGCGCTCTTGTATTCGCCGACCTTGTAGACACGCGCCTTGACCTTCAACTTCTCGAGAAGGCCGGCGTAGTACTGCCGCTGGCCTCCAGGCCCGGCGATGACCGCACCGCCAAGCGGGTCGACCCAGATTTCCGACGCATGCGCCGCCAGCAGCATGGCATCGTCGGCATAGGCTGTAGCGAAGGCGAGGACAGGCTTGTCCGCTGCACGTACCCGGTCGAGCGCCTCGCCGATTTCTTGCAGGTGTACCTGGCCCCCTCCAAGGAAGCGGTCGAGATCGAGCACGACAGCAGAAATGCGTTCGTCCTTCGCAGCGGCGTCGAGCGCCCGCACCAGGTCGCGAGCCTGGTATTCGGCGGTCGGGGCTTGCGATGCCAGCAGGGCAGCGATCGGATCGATTTCTGCCCGTTCCTCCACAACGAGGCCGTCGAGTTCAAGCAATAGCGCGCCGTCACGAACCGCTGCCGGGCTGGGGCGTGCGGCAAGAATCGCGAACAGCAACCCGAAGAACAGCAGCATGAAGACGAGGACCAGCGCGTCCTTGATGCCGACCAGCAAACGCCAGACACGACCCGCAAAATGCATCGAGAATTTCTCCTGTTGCGCCCTAGCTAGGGAAGGCGAAGAAACTTCGCCACCGGAAAGCGCTTGAGAGACCAATCAGGCTCGACTAAGGGCGTGGCTTCAATGGCATCGATGGAAACTTCGCCGCATGCGGCCCGCTATCCTGCGGGCGCGCTGGCATTCCCGCACCGCGACCTGATTGGCATCGGCCAGTTGGAACGGCACGAAATCCTGTTCCTGCTCGACGAGGCAGAACAATGGGTTACGCTTAATCGGCAAGCGACCAAGCATGAGGACCTTCTGGCGGGCCTCACCATCATCAATGCCTTCTTCGAGAATTCGACCCGCACGCTGCTGAGCTTCGAGATCGCGGGCAAGCGCTTGGGGGCGGACGTCGTCAACATGCACGCTGCGCAATCGAGCGTGAAAAAGGGCGAAACCCTGATCGACACCGCGATCACGCTCAACGCCATGCGCGCCGACGCCATCGTCATCCGGCATGGGTCGAGCGGGGCGACACAGCTGATAGCCGACAAGGTCGATTGCCCGGTCCTCAACGCGGGCGACGGGCAGCACGAACACCCGACACAGGCGCTGCTCGATGCGCTGGCCCTGCGCCATGCCCTGCGTGACAGGGGAGAAGCAGCCGACGACTTCACCGGCCTCACGATCGTGATTTGCGGCGACATCCTGCACAGCCGCGTCGCGCGTTCCAACCTGCTGTGCCTGCAGGCGCTCGGGGCGACGGTCCGGCTCTGTGCACCGCCAGCGCTGATGCCATCGGGGATCGAGGCGATGGGAGCGGAGGTCTACCATGACTTCGAGGCTGCGCTCGATGACGCCGACGTTGCAATGATGTTGCGCCTGCAGACCGAGCGGATGAGCGGCCAGTTCATCCCCTCGGCGCGCGAATATCATCACCTTTACGGCCTGACTAAGAAGCGACTCGCCAATGCGAAGCCCGATGCGCTGGTCATGCACCCTGGGCCGATGAACCGCGGGGTCGAGATTGACAGCGAGGTTGCCGATCTGATCGATCGGTCGATCATCACTCGCCAGGTCGAGATGGGCGTCGCAATCCGCATGGCCGCACTCGACGTGCTGACGCGCCGCGCGAGAGGCGTTGCAGGATGGGGAGATGCGGCATGAAGCAACAGCGCCCCATCGCGATTACCAACGGCCGGATTGTCACGCCGGAGGGCATCATCGACGGCACGCTCCGCCTTGCCGATGGAATAATCGCTTCAACAGGCGCTGACGCGCCTCGGGACGGGGACAAGATAGTCGAAGTGGGCGGCAAGCTTGTCGCCCCGGGACTGATCGACTTCGGTGTCTTCGCAATCGACAAGCCTGCCTTCCACTTCGGCGGGATTACCCGCGCGGCGTTGATGCCCGACCAGTCGCCGCCGCTCGACCTTCCGAGCCGGGTCTCCTACATCGCCAAGAGCGGCAAGCCCGACTTCTGGATCCACCCTCTCGCCGCGGCGACACGCGGGCTCGAGGGGCGCGAAATCGCCGAATTCGCCCTCATGCGCGAGGCCGGGGCTCGCGGGATCGCAACGGGACGCCAGTGGATCGCGGACTCGGGCGCAATGCTGCGCTTGCTGCAGTATGCGGCGATGCTCGACATGATCGTCGTTTCGCATGCCGAGGATGCCGCTTTGGTGGGTAGCGCCGTCGCGACTGCCGGGGAGGTTGCTACCCGCCGCGGTTTGCCGAGCGCGCCGGCCGAAGCCGAAGCGATCGCCATCGCACGCGATATTTCTCTTGCCCGAATGGCAGGTACCAAGCTGCATTTCCGGCAGGTCACGACGCGAGCGGGGCTCGACCTGGTGCGGCAGGCCAAGGACGCTGGCCAGCGCGTTACTTGCGGCGTCACTCCGGCACACTTCATGCTCTCCGACCTCGCGACGGTCGACTTCCGCACCTTTGCCCGTCTCTCGCCGCCGCTACGCAGCGAAGCCGACCGGCAGGCAGTGCGAGAGGCCATTGCGGATGGGACGATCGACGTCATCGCCAGCGGTCACGACCCGCGCGGGCCCGAGGACAAGCGCCTGCCTTTCGCCGATGCGGAGCCGGGCATGGCGGGAGCCGAGACGTTGCTGGCAATGACGCTCTCGCTGGTCCGCGACGGTGTCATCGACATTGGCAGGGCGTTTGACCTGCTCGCGCGCAATCCCGCTGCACTCCTGGGAGTGCAGGCAGGAGCCATTGCCGGGGGACACGAGGCAGACATCGCCATCATCGACCCGGACAAGCCGTGGATCATCCAGAGCGCGAGGATGGAGGCTACCGCCGGTAATACGCCGTTCGATGGTCAGCCTACGCAAGGCCGCGTCAGCGCGCTCTACAAGGGTGGCGTGCCGATTACCCTGTGACTTCACAGCCATTGAAAAAGCCCCGCCCGGATTGCTCCGGACGGGGCTACGAAGGCTGGATGGAGTGCGCGAATGTTACCGCGCTGCGACCCGCACTTCGTCCCGGACCACTGCAAGTGCGCCGGGAAGCGGATTGGTTGCGGCGTAGGCAATGCAGCCTTCACCCTTGCTCTTGACCGTGCGGCACATCGACTGTGCCGAAGCCTTGGCGTAGCCGGCGGCTGCGACGCGGTAGTAGATCTTGCCGTTGACGCGGGCCTTGGTGATGACCTTTTCGGCACCCGACAGTTCGGGATAGCGCTTCTGGAATACCTTCCACGCTGCCTGCGCATCGGACATCGAGAAATACGAGCCGAGCTGGATATTGTAATCGCCCGAGGCCAACGCATGCGAGGCGAAGGGAGCAGGCTCTTGCGCCTTGGGCGGTGCAGCTACCAGCGAAACGTCGGTCTTTTTGGCCGCCGGGGTGTAGGTTGCCGGGAGCGGCTGGACCGTCTCGGCTTGCGCAAAGCTGTGGTCGAAGTCGTTCGAGATGCCTGCTTCGGCGAGGGCTGCGTCAGCGCTGTCGTCGACGCTCGCCTGCTGGTCGACTGCGGGCAGTTCGGAAGCAAGGGCGAAATCGCTCTGCGGAGCGGTATCGACCGTATCAGCCGATTCCTGTGCCAGCTGCTCGACGCTCTGGTGGTTCGAAAGCGCGAGCATCGCAGGCTGGCCCGGATCTTCCTTGGCTTCCACGCCGAGGAGGCTCGCGACACGAGCCGTGTAGAACTCGGGGCTGGCCATCGATGCCCAGCTGGCCATGCGCTTGTTGAGCTCGTCGCCCGGAACGTCGTTGGCGGCGATCAGGCGCGCTTCGGTCCACGAACCCGACAGGGCGTAGGCATAGGCGAGGTTCTGGCGAACCTTGACCGTGTTCTGGCCGCCACGAAGCGTGTTGAGGAGGATGTGCACACCCTGGCCCGGTTCACCGGCAAGTGCGAGCGCGAGCCCGAAGTCCGCCGGATCGATTTCCGACTGGTGGACACGAAGTGTTTCGAGAGCGCCTGCCTGGTCACCGATGGCCGTGAGGGCCAACGTATAGCTGATGATGGTGCGCGGCGCGTTGTCACCGAGTTCGATTGCTTCAGCAAAGGTCGTGGCTGCCGACTGGAAGCGGCCTGCTTCCAGATAGGCGTTTGCCAGCAGGGTGCGGGTATAGGCGTCGCGCGGGCTGGCGAGAACGGCGGCTTCGGCGTGGGTAATCGCCTTGCTCGTCTTGCCTTTGGCCAGAGCAGTTTCGGCCTGCGCGGCCGAATAATTGTGCGACGGCGCGACCTTGCCGGTGCAAGCGCTCAGCGCGGTCGTCGCCAGTGCCGTGGTAACGGCAAGCTGTACGAGCCGGCGGGTCTTGGCATTCGTCTCGGTGCTCATTTCAAATCCCCCTGGAGGCGATCCCACATCGTCTTCGGTTTACTTCTCTTTGCCCTGGACCTGCGCGGCGAGGCTGGCGATTTCCGGCATTTCCGCGAGCAGGGCATCAAGTGCGTCGGTGACCAGTTGCTGGGCGCTGCGACCGCGAACGGTGCAGGCAAGGCGCAACTGGAGGTGGCGTTGGTGGTCGAGGCGTAGCGTGAAGGCTGCGCGCTTGCCGCGGCTCGATGCGGCCTGGCGAACGACCGGGCGCTCTTCCGCGACGGGGCGTTCCATATGCGCAGCGATGCGATCGAGCGACTGGCGCACCTGGTTGGGCGCACCGCTTTCGTTCGCGGCCTGCGGAGCTAGCTGCACGACCTTGCCGTCGTGACCTGCATCATCTCCCATGTCGTTCCAGCCGAGGTCTTCAAGGTTGGCAGCCGCTGCGGCGCCATCGACCGGGCCGGGAATTCCCGACTGCGGGCGCATGGCTGGCTTGGCGCCACCCTTGCGGGCAAGGAGAGTGGGAGAGAGCGAGGCGAAATTGGCGTCAGACATCCGGCAGTCTCCGCCTTTCCGTTCTTACTGTGCCACCCGGCGGCCGAAGCCACCCGAGGGGCGATGAGCACCGGGAAGCGCCGACTGCGAGTTCGGCGCGGCGAAAACCGTGCGACGGAAGTTCTTTTCCAGGCGGTCGGCGATGTACTTCCACAGCGCCGTAACCTCGGCGGCCGAGCGGCTTTCGGGGTCGACTTCCATCACCGTGCGGCCATCGATCATCGAGGCTGCGAAATCGGTGCGGTGGTGCAGGGTGATCGGGGCGACCGTGCCATGTTGCGACAGTGCGACGGCGGCTTCCGAAGTGATCTTCGCCTTGGGCGTCGCGGCATTGACCACGAAAACCAGCGGTTTGCCGGCGCGTTCGCACAGGTCGACAGTGGCACCGACGGCGCGCAGGTCGTGCGGGCTGGGACGAGTCGGAACCACGATCAGTTCGGCGACCGAAATCACCGACTGGATCGCCATGGTGATCGCCGGCGGCGTGTCGATTACGGCCAGCTTGAAGCCCTGCTGGCGCAGGACGTTGAGGTCGTTGGCCAGGCGGGCCACCGTGGTCTGGGCGAAGGCAGGGTATTCCGCCTCACGCTCGTTCCACCAGTCGGCCAGCGAACCCTGGGGGTCGATGTCGATGAGCACGACCGGGCCGGCGCCTGCGCGCTGGGCCTGAACGGCTAGATGTCCGGAGAGCGTGGTTTTACCCGATCCGCCCTTCTGTGATGCCAGTGCCAGTACACGCAAGGCTTGTCCCCCTGGTTTGCGCCTGTGTCATACGTCTGCCGCGACCATTTGCGGCTCTCCCGATGGGAAATCGCAGACTACCCCTAATTTAGAGTTAACTTGCCGACACTTTGCATCGCCGGGGTCCGGCCGCTGGCGGCGCAAGGCTTTGCTAACCGCGAGTTTACTATAGGATGCGTCACCGGGCGCCGGTTGGAAGCGCCGATAGGAGGGACTGGGTCGATGGTTCGCGTGATGAAACAGGCATTTGTGCTGGTGGCGGGAGTGGCGACCATCGTCATGGCTGCACCCGCATTGGCCGACGTCAAGGCGGGTGTCGATGCCTGGAGTCGTGGTGACTACGCCATGGCAGTGCGCGAATGGGTCGGTCCTGCCGAACAGGGCGACCCTGACGCGCAGTTCAACCTTGCCCAGGCCTACCGCCTGGGCCGCGGTGTCGATGCCGACCAGGCCCAGGCGGAGGCGCTGTACGCTCGCGCGGCCGCGCAGGGCCATATCAAGGCGGCGGACAATTATGGACTGATATTGTTCCAGAAGGGCGAGCGCGAGAAGGCGATGCCCTATATCGAAGGCGCTGCGATGCGCGGTGACCCGCGGGCGCAGTATCTCCTCGGCATCGCCTATTTCAACGGCGATCTGGTAGAGAAGGACTGGCGCCGAGCCTATGCATTGACTTCGCTCGCCAATTCCACCGGCCTCCCCCAGGCGCGCGGTGCCCTGGCGCAAATGGACGATTTCATTCCGCTCGCGGATCGACAGGCAGCACAGACGCTTGCTGCCGAGATCAAAGCCAAGGCGGAGGCGACGCGAGCCAGAGAGCTGGCTGCCGTCGACCTTGCTCTGGCAAGCGAAACGGCCGCACCTCGCAACCTGCCGACGCCTCCCTCTTCGAGCAAGCCAGGTGTCGATTATCCGACACGATCGCCAAGCGATCCCAAGGCGACAATTGTAGCACGGGCAGAACCTCCGGCTCCGGCAAGGACAGCTCCAGAAGCGGTCGCGACACCGCCGAAAGTTTCACCGCCACCCGCCGCGATCGCCCAAACCCCAACGCGAGCATCGGGCAGCTGGAAGATCCAGTTGGGTGCCTTCGGCGTTCCGGGGAATGCCGACAAACTGTGGGACAAACTTGCGTCTCGCAGCGAAGTCGCCGGACGCCAGAAGGTCAAGGAACCCGCCGGACGCCTGACGAAGTTGCTCGCAGGCGGATATGCAACACGCGATGAAGCCGCAGCCGCGTGCGCGTCGCTCAAGCGTAGCGGTCAGGACTGCCTTGTAACGCAGTAGACTGCGCGCAGTTTGTCCGCATCCTTCGACCGTTGGTCGGTTCCTGACTTGGCAATCCAATGCCGTGCGTTAGTGGGATAGAACACGGTGGGGATGGGTAATGGCAGAATCGATCGACCAGATGACGGCAGATGTCGCGACTGTGCCAGTTCAGCCGAGTGCAACGCTGGGTGATGACCGGCTGGTAAGCCTCGACTTCATCCGTGGCATCGCCGTCCTGGGCATCCTTTTTGCCAATATTACAGCCTTCGCGCACCCGTTCATGGTCTATGTCTGGCCAGGTGCCATGCCGGGCGGACCGACAGAGGGGGACCGCATCGTCTGGGTCATCCAGTACGTCCTCATCGACCACAAGATGCGCGGACTATTCACTCTACTGTTCGGGGCGGGGATGATGCTCTTCGTCGAGAAGGCCTGGGCGAAGGGTTCCGGGCGCTGGCTCCAGTTCCGGCGCCTCGTCTGGCTGCTGCTCTTCGGCATGATCCATTATTACCTGATCTGGTTCGGCGACATCCTGCAGACCTACGCGGTATGGGGCATGGTCGCACTGTTGTGCATGAAGTGGCGGGCGAAGACGCAGTTCCTCGTCGGCCTGTCGCTCTATGGGCTCGGCACTCTCGCCATGTTCGGGATGATCGGTTCGCAATACTATCTCGCCACCCATCCGGCAGTGGCGGAAAAGCGCCTTTCGGAGAAACAGCAGGAGAGAATGCGCAACGCCGTTCCCGAAATCCGCAAGGAGGTGTCCGAGGATATTACGCGGGTCAGGAAGAGCGACTATCCCGCGGCAGTCCGCCACCAAATTGTCGAAGAAACGGGCCAGAACCTCGTCGGCATCGGTTTCGGCCTCTTCGAAACCATTGGCCTGATCCTTATGGGAATGGGGCTTTACCGCTTCGGCTTTTTCAGCGGCGAACTCGATCGGTCGGAAATGCGGCTTTGGGGTTGGGTGGGGCTGGGTTCAGGTGCCGCCATCTCGGCGGGGCTCGGCATATGGGCCTATGCTTCCGGTTTCCCCTTCTTCCTGACCTTCTTCGTGTTCCAGGGCCTGTTCATGATTCCGCGCCTCCTGTTCACGCTCGGCCTTGCGGCACTGCTTGTCGTCTGGTCTCCCAAGGCTACGCAGGGATGGCTGGGGCAGCGTTTCGTGGCAGCAGGACGGATGGCGTTCAGCAATTACCTCGGGACTTCGATCATCATGCTGGCGATTTTCCCGGCCTGGGGTCTCGGCCTGTTCGGTTCGATCCACCGTCTGGCCCTTTTCGCGATGGTCCTGGCAGTCTGGGTTGCCATGCTCGGCTGGTCGAAGCCTTGGCTCGAGAGGTACCGCTATGGACCGCTAGAGTGGCTGTGGCGCTGCCTGACCTACTGGCGGATTTTCCCCTTGCGCCGGTAGCCCGCTAGGGTCCTGCGATTTCCCAAAAGGTGCCATGTGTGCCGCCGTGCTTGGTCAGCCGCGCGATCCGTCGGTCACCGTCCCACAATTCGGCATTGCCATGCACGACGTTGATATCCGCCACGAGTAGTGCCGTGGCTTCGTCGAGCACTTCGAGTTCGAGCGTTTCTTCACGCTCGCCCGTGATGGACAATAGGATGCGGCCCATGAAGCATCTCCTTCTCTGCCTGAGCGCAGATGAGACGATCAATGTGAACCCTGTATAACAGCTTTCCTCCCGGCCTTTCCGTAACGTCAATTGAGCGGGGAAATGCGCGTGGAATGCGCTCAGCCGTTGTGCATCACACGCTTCATTCGCTCGCGGTTGCGTTTTGCGGCAGTTCTCGTCTCCATCAGGAAGGACGCGAGACCTGCAACGAGAAATGCCATGGTCACGATCCAGCTCAAGGCCACGAGCGTACCGAGCGGGGTACGGACAAAGGCGCTGACGAACAGCAGTACGATGACGATGCTGATGGTGAGTGCTGCCGCTGTGCTGAGCATGACCGCGCGCTGGGCATAGATGCGCCGCTTCTCAAGGGCGGGCAGTTCCTCCAGCAGGATGCCCGCACGGCCTTCCTCGTCGGCAGCCATGATCTTCTCGATCTTGTTTGCGACCCAGATCAGGCGATTGGTCATCACGTTCATCACCGCGCCGATGGCGGCAAGAAGGAAGGCGGGTGCAAGGCTCAGCTGGACGACATGCTGTACCTGAGCCGTCGAACTCGTTCGTTCGAGGATCGCACTGGCCGGGGTAGACGCCAAAAGGTCGAGCAACATCGGCTCAGTCCTTCTGGTACGGGTTTTTCGGACTCTTGAGGACCACCCGCACAGGCACAGCCTCGAACCCGAGTTTCGAGCGGATGCCGTTCACGAGATAGCGCTCGTAGCTCTTGGGGAGCATGTCGAGGCGGGTGCCGAATACCACGAAGCGCGGCGGGCGCGTGCTGGCCTGGGTGATGTAGCGCAGCTTGATCCGCTTGCCCTTTGGCGCGGGCGGGGGATTGGCTTCCAGCGCATCGTCGAACCAGCGGTTGAGCGCAGCGGTCGGTACGCGGCGGCTCCATGCTTCGCGCAGGTCGAAAGCCGCGCAAAGCAATTGGTCGAGGCCCTTGCCGGTCTTGGCACTGACGGCGATCAGCGGAAGGCCGCGAACCTGCGCGAGGCCTTCATCGAGCGCAGCGCGTACACCATTGAAGAGAGCCGAGGCATCCTCTGCCACGTCCCATTTGTTGATGGCGATCATCAGGGCGCGGCCCTCTTCGAGAACCATGCTGGCAATCTTGAGGTCCTGGTGTTCGAGCCCTCGCGTGGCGTCGAGCAGCAGCACGACGACCTCGGCGAAATCGATCGCGCGGCGGGCATCGGCGACCGACAGCTTCTCCAGTTTCTCGACGACCTGCGCCTTCTTGCGCATTCCGGCGGTGTCGATGAGGCGGATCTCGCGCGTTTCGCCGGATCGCGGGTCGGTCCATTCCCAGTCGACCGCGATCGAATCACGGGTGATCCCGGCCTCGGGGCCGGTAAGGAGGCGATCCTCGCCCAGCAGGCGGTTGATCAGCGTGGACTTGCCCGCATTGGGTCGTCCGACGATGGCGAGCTTGAGCGGGCCTGCGGGTGCATCCTCGCCGTCCTCGGCGTCAGCAGCTTCGGCTTCCGCCTCGGCAGCTTCGGCCTTGGCGCCGATGATGGGCCAAAGATGATCGAACAGATCGGCCACGCCCTCGCCATGTTCTGCGGAAAGCGCGACGGGCTCGCCGAAGCCGAGCGAGAAACTTTCGTAGATACCCGCATCGCCCTGGGTTCCCTCGGCCTTGTTGGCGACCAGTACCACCGGGACTTCCTGTCCGCGGAGCCAGCGAGCGATCTCTTCATCGAGAGGCGTGATGCCCACGCGCGAATCGAAGACGAACATCGCGGCGTCGGCGCCTTCGAGGCTGACCTCGGTCTGCTTGCGCATGCGGCCGGGCAGGGTATCGGGATCCTCGTCCTCCCAGCCCGCGGTATCGACCACCTGGAATTCGAGGCCCGCGATCTCCGCATCCCCGATACGGCGGTCACGCGTGACGCCGGGCTGGTCGTCGACCAGGGCGAGCCGCTTGCCGATCAGGCGGTTGAACAGCGTCGACTTGCCGACATTCGGCCTGCCGATGATGATCACCGTGGGCTTGGAGGATGAGGAGGCGAACATGATGGGGCGCCAAGTGGCGGCTCGCCGCTCTCTTTGCAAGCGGCACGAACGTTCGCGCCCTACTCAGGCAGGGCGCAAGGCCAGGTCACTTGCGACGCGGTCAGTCCTTCTTGGCGACCGGCGCGTCGTCGCCGAGGTCTTCGAACCAGGCTTCGACAGGGCCGCTGAGCTTGAGCGTCAGCGGGTTGCCATGGCGGTCCATGGTCTTGCCGGCCTGCACGCGAACCCAGCCTTCGGGAATCGAGTATTCCTCGATATCCGTGCGCTGCTTGCCCTTGAAGCGAATGCCGACGCCGCGCTTCAGCACTTCGACGTCGAAATGCTCGCTCTTCGGGTTTACCGAAAGGCGTGCGGGCGGGGTGTCGGTCTTGGTCTCTTCGGTCATGGAGGGCGCCCGTAATCGGCCTGTCGCCGCATCGCAAGTTCAATTGGACGAACACCGGCGCGCCATGCTTGCGCTTGGCGTCGCATCCGACTAGAGGCACGCGCCTATACGCGAAGGACTGGCGCCTCTCGCGCAGCTTCGTTCGGGTTTGCGGGCGTGGCGGAATTGGTAGACGCGCTGGTTTTAGGTACCAGTATCGAAAGATGTGGGGGTTCGAGTCCCTTCGCCCGCACCAATGCCGCCGCCATGTGAGCCCTTCGCAAATTTCGGTATTGGAAAGTCACGAGTTCACCCATGCAGATCAAAGAGACCACCAACGAGGGCCTCAAGCGCGCCTACACCGTCACCATTCCGGCCAAGGAAATCGACGAGCGCGTTTCGAGCGAAGTGAAGAAGATCGCCCCGCAGGTGCGCATGCCCGGCTTCCGCCCCGGCAAGGTACCCGCCAACCTCGTGCGCAAGATGCACGGCGAACAGCTTCATGCTCAGACCGTCAACGACATGATCCGCGAATCGGTCGACAAAGTGATGGTCGACAACAAGCTGCGCCCCGCGATGCAGCCCAAGGTCGAATTCGGTGACGGTTACGAAGAAGGCAAGGACGCCTCGCTGACCGTCGAGGTGGAAGTGCTGCCCGAAATCAAGGCCCCCGAAATCGAGGGCCTGAAGATCGAGCGCCTGACTGTTCCGGTGAAGGACGAGGCCGTGGACGAAGCCGTCCAGCGCATCGCCGACCAGAACAAGAGCTACAAGGACGCGCCGAAGACCAAGAGGGCTGCCGATGGCGACCAGCTGATCATCGACTTCGTCGGCAGCATTGACGGTGTCGAATTCGAAGGTGGTGCAGCGGAAAACACCCCGCTGACCATCGGCTCGGGCCAGTTCATTCCCGGCTTCGAGGAACAGCTGACCGGTGTGAAGACCGGCGACGAGAAGACCATCACCGTCACATTCCCCGCCGACTACCCGGCCGAGCACCTCGCCGGCAAGGACGCACAGTTCGCGATCAAGGTCCAGCAGGTGAAGGTCCCGACCGAAACCAAGGCTGACGACGAGTTCGCCAAGAACCTCGGCCTCGACAGCATCGACAAGCTGAAGGAACTCCTGCGCGGCCAGCTGGAGCAGGAAACTGCCGGTCTCACCCGGACGCAGATGAAGCGCCAGTTGCTCGACAAGCTTGCTGCCGGTCATGATTTTGCCGTGCCGGAAGGCATGGTCGAAGCCGAATTCCAGCAGATCTGGGCGCAGCTCCAGCAGGAAGCGGCCCGTTCCGACGATCCGGAAGCCTCGCTGAAGGAAATGGAAGCCGAGAAGGACGAATATCGTCGCATCGCCGAGCGTCGCGTGCGCCTGGGCCTGCTGCTGTCGGAAATCGGCCAGGCCAACGGCGTCGAGGTCACCAACAACGAGATGAGCATGCTCATCCAGCAGGCTGCCCAGCAGTACCGCGCCGAAGACCGCGAACGCTTCATCGAATACGTCCGCAACGAGCCGATGGCTGCCGCCCAGCTGCGTGCCCCGCTCTATGAGGACAAGGTCGTCGACTTCCTCTTCGACAAGGCCGAGATCACCGACCGCGAAGTGACGCGCGAGGAACTCGAAGCCGCGATCGAGGCCGAGGAAGACGCAACCGACGAAGCGCCGAAGAAGAAGGCTCCGGCCAAGAAGGCTGCTGCCAAGAAGGAAGCGCCGAAGAAGGAAGCCAAGGCCGCGGACGAGAAGAAGCCTGCCGCCAAGAAGGCCCCGGCCAAGAAGGACGCTCCGAAGAAGGAAGCTGCCGAGAAGAAGCCGGCCGCCAAGAAGGCTCCGGCCAAGAAGGCCGCTGCGAAGAAGTAAGCTTCTGGCTGGAAAGCAATTGCGAGGGGCGGTGGACTTCGGTTCGCCGCCCCTTCGCGTTTGGCCGTAGTGTTATTGGTCCGAGGGACTCCATGCCCCGAATGACGGAGTTGCCAGTTCGGCCGAGCGGGCGCGCTCGTAGGCGGCGCCCAGCTTGAGTATTTCGTGGTCGGACCATTTGGCGCCCATGAAGCTCAGACCAATCGGCAGACGCTCCACCGCGCCCATGGGTACGGTCAGGTGAGGGTATCCCGCGACAGCCGCGAGCGAGCCTGCACCGATCCCGCCGGGATAATGATCGCCCAGGACAAGATCGGTGGTCCAGCTCGGGCCTGCTGTCGGAGCCACCAACACATCGACGCGATAATCGCGCAGCAGCCTGTCGATGCCATCCTCCCCCGCCAGCCGAAGCGAGGTTGCCCGCGCCTCGCGATAGGCAGCCTCGTCGGTCGTCTGAAGAGCCATTTCGAACAGTGACTGGCCGAACCAGCGCATTTCCTCGTCCGCATGCGCCTTGTTGAACTCAACCAATTCCGCCAGCGTCCTTGGCAGGCCCTCGTCTGGGAGCGACGCAAGGTAGGCGTCCATCGTCACTCGCAATTCGTAGAGCAGGACGGTGAATTCGGCCGCCCCCAGTTCGCCCGGTTCATCGGCTTCGATCTCGACGATTTCCGCACCGGCCCTGCGCATGTCATCGATGGCCTTGTCGAACAGGACGCGGATATCGTCGCGCGAACCGACCTGCTTTCGCAGCACCCCTATCCGCTTGCCCGCGAGTGACGCCCCGGCCAGCCCCTGCGTGAAGTCGGTCTTGCGAGCATCCGCTTCCGCGGTGGCCGCGTCCAGTGGATCGCTGCCTGCAATGGCTCCCAGCAGGAGCGCGGCGTCAAAGACGGTAGAAGCCATGGGCCCCGCAGTGTCCTGCGAACTGCTGATCGGAACGACGTGGGTCCGGCTGACCATTCCGACGGTAGGCTTGAAGCCGACGATGCCGTTGATGCTTGCCGGGCAGGTGATCGAGCCATCCGTTTCGGTGCCAATCGCAGCCCAGGCAAAGCCCGCAGCGACGGCAGCGCCGCTGCCGGAGGATGAGCCGCACGCATTGCGGTCAATCGCGTGCGGATTGCGGGTCAGTCCGCCCACCGCGCTCCACCCGCTGGTCGAATTGTTGTCGCGAATATTGGCCCACTCGCTGAGGTTGGTCTTGCCCAGGACGACCCCGCCCGCAGCCCGGAGGCGAGCGATCAGCGGTGCATCGCGCCCGGTGAGGTTGTCCTTCAGAGCAAGTGAACCGGCAGTCGTCGGCCATTCCATCGTCTCGATGTTGTCCTTCACGAGAACAGTCCGCCCGTCGAGCGGCATCCCCGCCTCGCTTGCCTCATTGGCATAATTCGCGGCCTCGGGTTCATAAACGATAACCGCGTTGAGCATCGGCCCGGCATCGTCGAGCGCCTTAATCCGGGCGATCTGTAGTTCTGCTTCGGCAGGAGCGTCATAGGTTTCGGTCGCGATTGCGGGCGAAGCCAGGAGGGCAAGGGCGAGGGCGAAAGTGGTGGGTGGAAGCCTTCTCATGCCCATCACCCTGCCACGGGTACGATGCAATGCAAGCGTACTAGAAATTCCCACTGAGCGTGAAGCGGAAGATCGGGCCTATGCGACGGTCGACAACCTCGTTGAAAAGCACCGCGCCATCGGGCCGTTCGGCATCGTAGACCGTGCGCCAGCCCTTGTTGCGGGCACCGAGCACATTGCTGATCTGGACCTTGGCGGTCATCCCCAGGACGTCCTTGTTCTCGAGGAAGACCGACGCAAAGCTCGGCCCTTCCCAGTAACGTCCGATCTCATATCGGCGCGAGTATCCGGCGGGGTTGAAGGTGAACAGGCCTGCACCCCAGGCCCAGTCGCTGTCAGGAATGTCGTGACGGAAATCGAGCTCCAGCTGCGAATTGAGATCGTAGGAGAATTCGCGCTGCCCGCCCACGAATGGGTCGGTCACGTCCATCCAGCGCTTGGTCGCATCGAAGCTGAGCTGTGCGCCCTTGAAGCCGATCGGATCGAACTTGATCGTGCCGGAGAACTGGATGTGAAGGCGCTTGGCGTCGCCGATATTGCCGCGCGCCTCGCCGCCGTTCTCGAGCGGGAAGAAATCGACGAAATCCTCGAACCAGGCCTGGCGGACCTGCAGCTTGGCCGAACCCCAAGGACCGAACTTCTTGTTTGCCTCGAGTTCGACATTCCAGCTCTGGTCGGGCTGCAACTCGTTGTTCCCGCCGCTGCCATTGTCGTCGTTGAGGTTTACGCTGGCGAGGAAGTCGCCGAAGCCGAGCTGGCCGACCTTGCGGCGCACTTCCACCGACACGTCGAAGTCGTCGCTCGGCTTCCAGGCAAGCGACACCGAACCCTTCGGGCGGGTGAACTGGCGCGAGTTGGGCAGTGAACCAGTCTGTTCGATCTTTGAATATTCTGCTCCGCCTGTCGCCTGGAGAGTCAGCTTCGGACTCAGCTGCTTGGTCACGCTGAGCAGTGCTTCGTATCGATCCTCGGTCACTCCGCCGGTGCCCGCGGGGAAAGGCAGGGCCACGAATGTGCCCGTGTCATCAAGTTCGTACAGCGCGGATGCCCGGTCCAGCCGGTTGAATGCGGCTTCGCCCGACAGCTGGAAATCCGCTTTGAGCATGTTCCAGTCGTATTCGAAGCGCCCGATGCGCTCGCCGTAGCCATTTCTCTGGGCGAAACGGAACCCGGTGTCGGGTGAGCCATCGTCGAACCTGTCGACGAGTGTGCTGGTGAAATTGTCGCGCTTGAAACGTTCGAGGCCGATCAGCTTCAACTTTCCCGGCCCCAGCGGGAACTGGAAATCGCCGCCGATCTCGTATGCCGGGCCGTCTTCATCGGACAGGACGAGGCGATCTCGCACCGGTCCGCTGGCGGGCACTGCGAGTTCGGTTTCGCGGCGCCAGAAGAAGTCCTCGCCATATTTCAGGTTGAGGTGCGCCAGAGTGTCCGGGGCAAAGGTGTAGGTGAAGTTCGTGGACAGCCGAGGGTTGTCGAACTTGCCGGAGAAGGTGGTGTCCTGGCGCTCGATGAGGTCACCGGCGCCATTGGTTATCAGGATCGGGCCGTCGGCGCCGAAGCGGTCGTTGTCGTTGTTGAGCGACACCGTGTAGTCGAGCTTGCCGGACTTGCCCGAAAGCGAGATCTCGCCACCGTAGAGCTGCGCTTCGGTATTGTGGGGCCGGAAACCCGTATTCCAGCGGAACTGTCCGGATGTCGCTGTCGTGTTGACGATGACATTTGCGACCTGTCCGTTGAGGCCCGGGATGTCGAGCGTGGCACCATCGGCAATCTCGATGCGCACCACGTCCTTCGCGGAAATGCGCCGCAACTGATCGCGCACGCTGTCCGACTTGCTCGAGAACCTCTCGCCATTGACGAGGACATTGGCTGTTGCCTGGCCCAGGCCGCGCGCCCCGTTGTTGCCGTCGTCGATGACGAATCCGGGCACCTGGCTCAGCATATCGAGTGCGCTGCGAGGCGCGTAACGATTGAAATAGTCGGGCTGGAAGACCTGTGCGCCGACAGTCGGTGAGTCCTTCTCGCCGGCGACCGGGACATCGTCCTTGTCGCGTGCATTCACGGCAGTCGGAATAAGCATGAGCGTTGCAATGATTCCAGCAACGGACACGGCGCGGATATTCGGCATGAATGATTGGCTCCCCATCGAAACTGCTTCGATCTCGGGAGTTCTGATTACACATGTAGGCAATCGGCTGAATCGGTGCTCGACCGACGCGCTATCGATGCCGATGAAACTGGGTTTGGGGCCGCTGAACTGCAATCGGCGACCGACCGGCGTCGCACAAAGACGCCGGTCGGGAATGCCGGATCAGAACTTCACTTCGCTGGCGTGCGAAATGACGTTGCCGAGAATGCCATAGGCTTTCGCCTCATCGGTGCTCATCCAGAAGTCGCGGTCGATGTCCTTGATCACCTTGTCGTAATCCTGACCGGTCGCCTCGGCGATCTTGCGGGCAATGCGCTCGCGCATCTTGACGATTTCCTGCGCCTGGATGGCGATATCGGACGCCTTGCCGCCTGCGCCGCCCGACGGCTGATGGATAAGGAAGCGAGTGTTGGGGAGGCAGAAGCGGCGTTCGTGCGGGACCGAGAGGAAGATGTGCGTGGCGATACTGGCGACCCAGCCGGTGCCGATGATGGCGACCGGCGAATTGATATAGCCGATGAGGTCGTGGATCGTGTCCCCCGACTCGACATGCCCACCAGGAGAGTTGACGATCAGCTTGATCGGCTCGTTCGAGAGGTGGTCGAGATAGAGGAGCTGCATCGACACGCGCTCCGCGAGTTTCTGGTCGACGCCGCCGAACAGCATCACCGTGCGCGCTTCGAGGAACTTGGCGGTCATCGCGGCACGGATGCCGGTGCCTTCCGTTTCTTCGTCCTCTTCGTCGGCGCGGATGGGGAAATTGGCGGAGAACTGAGTTGGCGACATGTGTGGGACCTCGTGTTGATCTGGCGCGGGGGTTATCGCTACGTGAACCACATCGCAACGATATCGCGCAAAACAAGCCTTGAACCGCGCCGCGGCAGCACAGATATAGCCGCAAACACAAAGGACCCTTCATGATCGACCTGTTCGGCACCGACGCTTACTCCACCCAAGGCCAGTTCACCCGTGACCCCGTAACCGGGGCGCTCGTGCCTGTGGTCGTGGAACAGACGAGCCGGGGCGAACGCAGCTTCGACATCTTCAGCCGCTTGCTGCGCGAACGCATCGTCTTCGTGACCGGTCCCGTCGAGGACAACATGGCTTCGCTCATCACGGCGCAGCTGCTGTTTCTCGAGAGCGAGAACCCATCGAAGCCGATCAGCATGTACATCAACTCGCCCGGTGGCGTGGTGACTGCAGGCATGGCGATCCATGACACGATGCAATACATCAAGCCGCGCGTTTCGACCGTCTGCATCGGTCAGGCCGCCTCGATGGGCAGCTTCCTTCTTGCAGCGGGTGAACCGGGCATGCGGATCGCGCTTCCCAACGCCAGGATCATGGTCCACCAGCCTTCGGGCGGTGCCCGCGGCATGGCATCCGACATCGAGATCCAGGCGCGCGAGATCCTGCGCATTCGCGAGCGGATGAACAATCTCTACGTGAAGTATACCGGCCAGAGCCTGACCGAGATCGAGAAGGCGATGGACCGCGACACTTTCCTCGAAGCCGAAGAGGCGATGAAGTTCGGAATCGTGGACAAAGTCTTCGAGTCCCGTCCCGAGAACGAGGAAAGCGATGCGGATGGCTCGGGCGGCGCGCCCGAGTGATTCCGGCGGCGGGAAGCCTTCCTGCCGGGCATCATTGCCACATCATCGTAGGATTTCGGCAACCCTGCCGCTTCAGCTTGTGGCAAGGGGCTTGAAGTACCTATGATATTGACCCTTACCCTGTGCACCTTAAAGTCGGCGAATCCGGCTGGCGGGGAAGCGGGGCAGACGATTAGGAAATGACCAAGTTGAGCGGAACCGATAGCAAGAGCACGCTGTACTGCAGCTTCTGCGGCAAGTCGCAGCACGAGGTGAGGAAACTCATCGCGGGTCCGACCGTGTTCATCTGCGACGAATGCGTCGAGCTTTGCAACGACATCATTCGCGAAGAAACCAAGGCCGGGATCGCGGGCAAGAAGGAAGGCGATGTTCCCACGCCTTCGGAAATCTTCGAAACGCTCAACGATTACGTCATCGGCCAGGACCGCGCCAAGCGCGTGCTGTCGGTCGCCGTTCACAACCACTACAAGCGCCTGAAGCACAGCGGCAAGGCCGGCGACGTCGAACTGGCGAAGTCGAACATCCTGCTGGTCGGTCCGACCGGTTCGGGCAAGACCCTGCTCGCCCAGACGCTGGCGCGCACCTTCGATGTGCCTTTCACCATGGCCGATGCGACGACGCTGACCGAAGCCGGTTATGTCGGCGAAGACGTCGAGAACATCATCCTCAAGCTGCTCCAGGCGTCCGACTACAATGTCGAGAAGGCGCAGCACGGCATCGTCTATATCGACGAGATCGACAAGATCACGCGCAAGGCGGAAAACCCCTCAATCACCCGCGACGTGTCGGGCGAGGGCGTTCAGCAGGCGCTGCTCAAGCTGATGGAAGGTACCACTGCCTCGGTTCCGCCGCAGGGTGGCCGCAAGCATCCGCAGCAGGAATTCCTGCAGGTCGATACGACGAATATCCTGTTCATCTGCGGCGGTGCGTTTGCAGGTCTCGAAAAGATCATTGCCGATCGCCTGCAGAAGCGTTCGATCGGTTTCGGTGCGCATGTAGCCGACCCGGACAAGCGCCGTGTCGGCGAACTGCTGGAGAAGGGGGAGCCGGAGGATCTCCTCAAGTTCGGCCTCATTCCCGAGTTCGTCGGCCGACTGCCGGTCATCGCGACGCTGCGCGACCTCGATGTCGAAGCGCTCATGACGATCCTCACTCAGCCGAAGAATGCGCTGGTCAAGCAGTACCAGAAGCTGTTCGAGCTCGAGGACGTGGAACTGACCTTCACCGACGACGCGCTCAACGAGATCGCCGAAAAGGCGATCAAGCGCAAAACCGGTGCGCGCGGCCTGCGTTCGATTGTCGAGGGCATCCTGCTCGACACGATGTTCGACCTGCCCGACATGGACGGCGTGACGGAGATCGTGATCGACAAGGATGTGGTGGACGGCAAGAAAGAGCCGATCCAGGTCCACGGCGGCAAGAAGGGTGAAAAGGAAGAGGCGGCCTAAGCACCTCTTCAGGCCTGGCTCTTCTGGAGCAAGGCGTTCATCCGCTCGACGCGTTCGCGCTGCAGCACCTCGCGATAATCGTAGGTTTTCTCGAAGTTCGGGATGTCCGGTGGCAAAGCGACCCAAGGCATCTTTTCCGAAACGAAGATAACGGCATCGGGCGTCAGGGATGAGGGGTCATCCAACGTGCCGACGCGTACACCTGCGCCCAGTCGGCCAAGCCTGGGGTAATAGCTCCAAACGGCAACGCCGCATTCGCTACAGCGGCAGATAATGTGCGGACCGCCGCTTCCGGACTTCACCACGTCTTCGGTAAGCTGGCCTTGTAGCAGTTCAACGCGGTCGCTTTCGATGAAGGCATTGACCACGCTGGTCGATCCGGTCTGGTGCTGGCACTGGGTGCAATGGCAATTGTTGACGAAGATCGGTGACCCACTGATGCAATAACGGACTGCGCCGCACCCGCATCCGCCTTCGCGCACCACTTCGCCCATTTCCGCCTCCCTAGCAGCCGAGCGCGCAATCCCTCGTCGTTTCGACCTGGACCGTGGCATGCCCGATGCGGTGATGATGCTCTAACTCGTCCTGGATGTCGCGAAGGAATTTGTCGCCCGGATGACCATCGGGCATCACCAGATGCGCGGTCAGAGCGGTCTCCGTGGTGCTCATTGGCCAGATATGCAGATCATGCACCGCGTCTACTCCCGGTAGACCGGCAAGATAGGCGCGAACCTGCTTTTCCGAAATTCCCTTCGGGACAGCGAGCAGGCTCATCGCTACGCTGTCCTTCAGCAGTCCCCATGTGCCCCATGCGATCACGGCCACGATCAAGAGGCTGACAAGTGGGTCGATCCAGTGCGCGCCGGTGATGATGATTGCTATGCCCGCGATGACCACGCCAAGGCTCACCAGTGCATCGGCAGCCATGTGGAGGAATGCGCCGCGGATATTGAGGTCGTCGTGCCGCCCCTTGAGGAAGAGCAGGGCCGTGCCGGTATTGATCAGGATACCAATCCCGGCGACGATTGCCATGGTCTTGCCCTGCACGACGGCAGGCTCGGCAATTCGGTGCAAGGTTTCGAACAGGATGGCGCCGATGGCGACCAGCAGCAGTCCGGCATTGGCGAGCGCCGCCAGTATCGTCGAGCTCTTGAAGCCGTAGGTAAACCGCTCCGAGGGAGGGCGCTTTGCAGCTACGCTGGCCCCCCACGCGAGCAGGAGGCTAAGTACGTCGGAGAGATTGTGCCCGGCATCCGCGATCAGGGCCATCGACCCCGCGATCCAGCCGTATCCGGCCTCGATCACGACAAAGGCGGTATTGAGTATGATCCCGATCAGGAATGCGCGACCGAAGTCAGCCGGTGCATGTGCATGGCCATGACCATGTTGGTGGTCGTGGTCGTGTGAATGCCCCTGTCCCATCCGGTTCGACTTTTCCCCTTTGGCGCGACCCGCAGTCGGACCTAGCGCTAAACGATGATGACCGACAAGAAAAACATGCAAAAACAATTAGATATAGAATATCATCATTTGGCATGTTATAACATTATGCGAATTGGTCCAGAGGTATTTGGTGGCTGGCAAGAAACGGAACTCGGACGAAAAACGGACTGCGGGGTGGAAGCCTGCATGGGATCGACCGGGGCTCAGAATTTGGTGCCGAGAACCTCGTCCACGACAACTTGGGGTTCGCGATAGCCGGGGGGCAGTACCGAATGCCCGGACATGACCAGGACCGCCTTCCACAAAGCCCAAGCGGCTGCTCGCATCGCCAATGAGGGATCTCCGAAGGGCATGCCCTTGAGAAATGTCTCACGCAGCTCTTTGTCGAAGCCTAGCCAGGCAATGGCCCAGTCGCAGGCTGGATCGCCTATCGCTGCAAGCCCGAAGTCGATGACCCCGACGATCTCGCTGGCGGTAACGATAAGGTTTGCCGGCGCGATATCGCCATGCACAAATGCCCCTCGCGGCGGTCCGCCTGCGCTGTTTGCCCGGCTCCAGAACTCACGGACAGCATTGCACAAAGCCGGCTGCAGCCGTCCCGATGCACTTTGAAAGCTGCGGTCGAGCGATGCCAGACCGGCACCGCGCCAGAAATTCCCGGCAGACGGGTAGTCGAACCCATCGGTGGAGACTGTCGAGAGTGCTGCCAAGAGAACAGCCAGTTGCACTACATGGATCTCGGTAAGTCGCGAAAGATTCGCCATAGTCTCGCCATCGAGCCATTCGACGATGAGGAAGGGATAGGGAAATACTTCGCAGGCTGTTCCCACGGTGTGAACGCAAGGAACTGGAATTGGCAATTGGGACCTCACAGTCCGTAGAGCCTTCGCTTCGCGCAGTGGCTGGGAAGCGTAACGTGCATCTCGGGGAAATTTGGCGACCAAGTGTTCGCCGACACGAAAGACCGCGTGATCCCAACCTCCGGGAACCATTGGGGAGACGGGTAAGGCCGAAAGCTCGGGAAACTGGTCCGAAATTACCTGCGCAGCCTCGCGGTACACGATCGGGCCGCGCGAGGAATCAGTCATAGATGCAGTTGTCCAGACCGTCGCGCCGGACGACGCCCACCCGCGCAGCTATGGTATTGCCATGGCGGCGGAGCCAGCCTCCCGGGTTCTTGACCGAGCGTTCCTTGGGAAGGGGGAGGGCAACTGCCATGCGCGCGGCCTCGGTCGGGCTCAGGCTGGCAGCGGACTTGCCGAAATAGCGCTGCGCACCGGCCTCCACCCCATAGGTGGCGAGTCCCGTTTCGGCGACGTTGAGATAGACCTCCATGATCCGCCGCTTGCCCCAGATCTGCTCGATCAGCACGGTGAACCACGCTTCCAGCCCTTTGCGGAAGTAGCCGCCACCCTGCCACAGGAAGACGTTCTTGGCGGTCTGCTGGCTGATCGTAGAGCCCCCGCGGATCCTCCCGCCCTGGGCATTCATTGCCGCCGCCTTGGCAATCGCTTCGGTGTCGAACCCGTCATGGCTGCAGAACTTGCCGTCTTCGGCCGCAATCACTGCGCGGACCATGTTGCGGTCGACGTTGCTGAGCGATTCCCAGTCCTTGGTGACACCGCCGCGATCCCATACTTCGCCATCCAGTATCATGGTGGCGGTAATCGGGACGGGAACGAACTTGAACAGCAGGACGAGGGCGAGGCTTATGGCGACGAAACCCACCATGGCCTTGAACAGGAAACGGACCAGCCAGCGCATCGCGTGCATCTAGCCACCGGCGACTATCGACGCAATCTGGACGGCGACGATCTCCGATGGCTGTCGTTGTTCTATCGACCGGCGTATTGGGCGCGGATTGGACTGCCCTCGTGCCACTTCGGGGCATCGGGCGCGTTTGCCACATTCTCCGCCAGCTCGAGCCAGAACTCGTTGAAGGTCTGTGCCGCCTTCCAGTCCATCACCTGGGCGGGATCATCCTGCGGCTTGTGATAGCCGGTGCGATACCAATTGCGGTAGATGCGCTCGCTCTCGCTTCCCGGTTCAAAGCCGAAGGTGAAATTGAGGAAGGGGATGCCGGCCTCCATGAACGGACGGTGGTCGGTCCGCAGGACAAGGCGCCTTTCCGGCTCGGGATCGTCCTGCAACACGAAGCCATGCATGGCTGCAAGCAGCGCCGCCTGATCGCCCAGTGTGCTGTCGGTCCGGCCATGCGTGGTCAGCCGTTCGAGCGGGAATATCGGCCGTAGCTGGTCGAGGTTGAGCACACCTGCGATCCTGTCCATCGGCCATGTCGGATGGGCGGCAAACCAGCGCGAACCGTGAAGACCGAGCTCTTCGCCGGTCCACACACCAATGATGACCGGTCGCCGCATGGGCTTGCCACGATGCGCCTCGGCAAACTCGATCAGCAGCGCCACATAGGCCGCATCGTCGAGAGTGCCGTTGTAGAGCGGATCGCCATCTACCGCATGACCGAAGCCATAGCCGTCGAGGTGTGCGCCCAGCAGGATTGCCTGGTCCGCGAGCGCAGGATCGGATCCCGGCAGGTAACCAATGACGTTGGGCGAGCTGTACTGGCTGCTGCGCAACACGGTGGTCAAGCGCGCCATGCCGCCATCGAAGGACGGGAGCGGCTGACCTGTCGACCCCTTGGTGATTAGGCCCGCGGCATCATGTCCGGGAACAAGTTTGTCCAGCGCGTCCGCATTGAGAAGAATGGAAACGAAATCGTCGGCGACCGGGAGTTCGCCGGGCTGCGCGACGACCTTGTTGTAGGCATAGGGCCAGCGGGGCGGCTCGATCACGAAGCCCGGGTCGGCGATCTGGATGATGCCTTGCGCGCCGGCGGCACGCACAGCCTGTTCGCGCTCCGCATCGCCCGGCAGGCCGGTGCGGTTGGCATTGTGGCAGATGACCATCTTGCCAGCGACATCGCCAAGGTCCCGCGCCGCGCAGTAGCCGCGGTAGACGAGCGAATATGCCTTGTCAGACGGCACACCGGGTTGGGGGCGGACGACGAAATCGTCGAGATGAGACAATGTGCCACCATCTGCTCTCAGCGTCGCGAACGATACAGCGAGTTCTTCGAGGGGCACCCGTTGATACCAGCTGCCATCGGTCCCGAGCGGCTTGAAGCCAGCCTCGGCCAGCTTGTGGGCCACGAGTACCGCGGCTCTCTCGTGCCCGGGCGTGCCCGATGCGCGCCCTTCATAGGCGTCGCCTGAAATTTCGCTGGCCAGGTCCCACCAGGCCCGCGTGGCCGGATCGCCTGCCTCACCATGATGGTTGGCTGTGAGGGCGACCAGGGCCGCCGATGCGAGCAGCAGTTTTGCCTTGTTCAAACGAAATCTCCCCCGATCATGCCTGACCGGGGGAGACTGAAGTGTTTGCGGACTATGTCAATCGCAGCGACTTGGCAGGCGCCTCACGCCATGCCGGGCAGGAGCCTCTCGCCAGCGATGCGCTGCATTGCCTTCTGGAGCTTCTCGAAGGCACGAACTTCGATCTGGCGGATGCGTTCGCGGCTGACGTCATAGACCTGCGAGAGTTCCTCGAGCGTCTGCGGATTGTCCGTCAGGCGACGCTCGGTGAGAATGTGTTTTTCACGATCGTTGAGGCTTTCCATCGCCTCGACGAGCATTTCGTGGCGCACTTCTGCTTCCTCGGCATCGGCGACGGTCTCGTCCTGCAGCGGACGATCGTCGGTCAGCCAGTCCTGCCACTCGCCCGAGCCTTCCTCACCGTTGCGCATGGAAACGTTGAGCGAACCGTCACCGCCCATCATCATGCGACGGTTCATGTTCACGACTTCCTGCTCGGGCACGCCGAGGTCGGTCGCGATCTTGGTCACGTCGTCCGGATGGAGGTCCGTATCCTCGTAGGCATCGAGGTTCTTCTTCATCCGGCGAAGGTTGAAGAAGAGCTTCTTCTGAGCCGCGGTGGTGCCCATCTTCACAAGGCTCCATGACCGCAGGATGTATTCCTGGATCGAGGCCTTGATCCACCACATGGCATAGGTGGCGAGACGGAAGCCGCGGTCGGCTTCGAACTTCTTGACGCCCTGCATAAGGCCGACGTTGCCTTCGGAAATGAGATCCGAGACGGGCAGGCCGTAGCCGCGATAGCCCATGGCGATCTTGGCCACGAGTCGCAGGTGCGACGTGACAAGCTGCGCCGCAGCTTCGGGGTCGTCATGTTCCTCGTAGCGCTTCGCGAGCATGTACTCCTGCTCAGCGGTCAGCACCGGAAACTTCTTGATTTCTGAGAGATAGCGGTTGAGGCTTTGCTCACCGCCGAGCGCCGGAACGCTCATTGATCGTGCGTTGCTCACTAATACCCTGACCTTTCTTTCGTCGACCACATTTGCCGGACCCCAGATGGGCATCCGGTCTTTCGGGCCACTCGGTTACTTATAGCTGGACGCGGCCGAAAATGCACCTGCGTTTCGTCGATTTCAACGAGCGGTTTCGTCGATAAGTTCCCGCATATCCGGGGGCAATTCGGCCCAGAAATCCAAGCTTTCACCGCTGATAGGATGTATGAATCCCAGTCTCGCCGCGTGAAGGGCCTGGCGCTTGAAATCGAGGCTTTCGAGAAGCGCCCGAAGGGGCTTGGGAGTGCGTCCATAGACAGGGTCTCCCAATAGCGGATGACCGATTGACGCACAGTGAACGCGCACCTGGTGCGTGCGCCCGGTTTCGATGCGACATTCGATCAACGCGGCATTGTCTAGGCGTTTCAGGGTCTCGTAGTGGGTGACGGCACGCTTCCCGCGGCTGGAATCATCCGGGAGGACCGCCATCTTCTTGCGATCCTTGTCGGAGCGGCCGATCCGGCCCGAGATGGTGCCCGAGGGCGGATTGGGGTGACCCGCGCAAACGGCGAGGTACCGGCGGGTGATCGAATGGTCGGCGAACTGCTTTGCCAGCCCCTCGTGTGCCGCGTCCGACTTTGCCACCACCAACAGACCCGATGTATCCTTGTCGATCCTGTGCACTATCCCGGGGCGCGCGACACCGTTGATGCCGGACAGCCTGCCAGCGCAATGGTGGAGCAAGGCGTTGACGAGCGTACCGTCGGGATTTCCGGCAGCGGGGTGCACGACCATCCCGGCTGGCTTGTTGACGACGACGAGGTGGTCGTCCTCGAACACTATATCGAGCGGAATGTCCTGCGGTTCGGCGGCAAGCGGCTCGGGTGGGGGGAGAGCGATCGAAAAGCGAGTGCCCTCGGCGACCTTGGCCGACGCGCTCGTTGCAACGTGCTTGCCGACGGTGACCGCTCCATCGGCGATCAGCGCCTTCACCCGTTCACGCGACAGGCCGGTGGCCTCCGCCAGCGCCTTGTCCAGCCTGCCCGCCGTTCCCAGAGTTCCGGTGATGATTTCCGCCTCGGCCATGCTAGGGCCATGCGCGATGGCACTCGAAGTCTCAAGCGCGGTGATCCATGTCCTGCTGGAACAGGCGCGATCTGCCCATCCGCAAGAGTGTTGCGGAATCCTCTTCGGGGCGGCTGGGCGAATCCTTCAAACCGCACCGGCGCGAAACGTGCACTTGCTTCCCGACAGCCATTTCGAGATCGATCCGCAGGCATTGGTCGACGCGCATCGCGCTGCGCGCGCCGGAGGGCCACAGGTCGCCGGCTTCTATCATTCCCATCCCAACGGATTGGCAGAGCCGTCACGAACCGATCGGGAGATGGCGGCACGCGACGGGATGATCTGGGCCATCGTCGCGGCGGGACGAGTCTGCTTCTGGCGTTCGGGGGATGCGGGTTTCGAACCGCTTCCCTATGTGGCGACGCACCGCTAAGACACCCCACGCAATCTTCAGTACCCAGGAACACGATGGACGACCGCCAATCGATCGACCTTGCCGCGATGCTCTGTTCGCGCCTTTGCCATGACATGCTGAGCCCCGTCGGGGCGCTATCCAATGGACTTGAACTGCTGGCGGTCGAAACCGACCCTGACATGCGTGCCAATGTGATGCAGCTGCTCGAACAGAGCGCGCAGATCAGCACCAACAAGCTGAAGTTCTTCCGCCTGGCCTTCGGGGCCGCTGGCGGCTTCGGCGAGCGCGTCGACATCGAAGAGCCCAAGTCACTGATCGAGGCGCTGGCCGCCGACAAGAACGGCATCACGATCCACTGGGCCCTCGCCCAACCCAACCTCGCCAAGCCGGCGGTCAAGGTGCTGCTGAACTTTGCCCAGATCGCAATCGATGCACTCGTTCGTGGCGGTACGCTCGATATCGGGGCGGAAGTGCGTAATGGTGCGTGCGAGATCGTGGTTCGCGCCTCGGGTCCCAAGATCGCCTTCGACGAGACCATCGGTAAGGCACTCGACGGGTCGCTCGATCGATCGGAACTTTCCAGCCGGACAGCTGCTGCTCACATGATTTCTCTCCTCGCCGAGGGTGCGGGTGGCGGACTGCAGTATGCGAAGACCGACGATGCGCTGGTGCTAGGTGCGGTCCTGCCCGAAAGCGGAGACCTGATCGGGTGAGTACCGACGAGCTGGTCCACCAGGAGCGGCTGTCGCCAAATTTCGACGAGCGCGCGCTGCCCGTCGATATGGTCATTCTTCATTACACCGAGATGCTCGGCCCCGAGGCCGCGCTCGAACGCATGTGCGACCCCGACGCCAAGGTCTCCGCGCATTACCTGATAGCCGAAGACGGCACGGTCACGCGGATCGTGCCCGAGGACAAACGCGCTTGGCATGCCGGCGTCTCCTACTGGCGCGGGAAGAGGGACATCAACTCGGCCAGCATCGGGATCGAACTCGATCATCCAGGCCATCTTCACGGCTATCGCGATTTCAGCGAGGCCCAGTTCGAGTCTCTGGTACCTCTGCTGGCGCGGATCATGAAGACGCACGACATCCCGCGTGCCAACGTCATCGGACACTCCGACATAGCGCCGCAGCGCAAGATCGATCCGGGCGAACTTTTCCCGTGGGAGCGACTGGCGGAATACGGCCTTTGCCTTCCGCGACCGAAGATCGAACTGGGCGATCCCTTCGACAACGATGGCGCCTTCTACCTCGCTTTGGAACGGTTCGGGTACGACATAACCGACGGGCACAAGGCCGTCGAAGCGTTCCAGCGTCGCTGGCGGCCACACAAGATCGACGGTGAAATCGACGGCGAGGTGCGCGCGATCCTGTTCCAGTTACTCGTCGATCGCGATCGCGGAGCGCACCGCTAGGCGCGATTCGAGCCCGGGTGATATCGCGCCTTTGGGCGCAAGTTGACCGTCGGCCACGCACACAGACATCAACGGTTCGCCGCAGGACTCACTCTTGCCATCCCGAGCCATGTGGCGATTCGGAACTGTTCATTTATGAGACAGGTTCAGATTAACACGCGGCCAGCCGAGCCGAGAAAACGGCAATCCGCCACTTGCCTCGCGCAGGTTAGTTTGGGGGTTTTTACACCGGGTCTACCTCGCTGGGGGAGGTGGCCCGCCAGTCCGGTCCGGGCGCAGCGCGCCGGCTGGCGACGATTGAAGGAGTAGAAGTATGAGTTTCGTTTCCAAGAGCCACAAGGCTCTTCTCGTAATCGCCGCCATGGCGCTTCCGATGACCGGTAGCCTTTCGGCACAGGACATGGACACCTCTGCCGACGGCGAAGTCCTGACCACCGTTTACGGCGCCACGCCGACCGACCTCAAGGAAATGCCTGCCGGTCCCGAGATCGAAGGCATCATCACCGCCCGCAAGGGTGAGAAGATGCAGGTCACCTCGACCGACGGCACCAACACCGTGCTGACGATCAGCGACGCGACCGAAATTCGCGGCCAGGGTGGCTTCCTTGGCATGAACAAGAACAAGCTGGGCAAGGATGCCCTGCTCAACGGTCTCCCGGTCACTGTCGACACCGTCCAGTGGGGCGGTCGCGGCCTGATCGCCAGCAAGGTCGCGCTCAAGAGCAAGGACCTCAAGACCGCGCAGATGATCAAGCAGGGCACCGCCCAGGGCTTCGCCGAGCAGACCGCTGCCACCGAAGCGCTGCGCAGCCGCGTTGCCGACATCGACCAATACAACGTCAAGGGCGTGACCAACGTCTATTTCGACACCGCGAAGTACAACCTGTCCGACCAGGCCCGTAACGACCTGTGTGCCGCCGCCAGCCAGGCGAACGGCATGGACAATGCCCTGCTGCTGGTGGTCGGATACACCGACTCGACCGGCGACTACGAGTTCAACCAGGAACTCAGCGAGAAGCGCGCCAGCCGCGTCGTGAACTACCTCCAGCAGGCCTGTGGCTGGAAGCCGTACCGCATGCTGACCCCGACCGGCATGGCCGAAGCCGACCCGGCTGCTGACAACAGCACCGAAGAAGGCAAGGCGCAGAACCGCCGTGTCGCGGTGAACATCCTCGTCAGCAAGGGCCTCGACGGCCTCTAAGACAGGACTGACCGGTTGAAGCGGGGCGGGCGGCACAAGTCGTCCGCCCCGTTTTCGTTGGCATCTTGCGAACAGATGACAGGGCACGGACTTATCCCCAGCCCTACTGGCCAATCAATCGGGCTAGGGAATATAACTCGTGGCGGGTCGCTGCTTCCTGAAGGGAGGGAGTTGCCATGACACGCAAGTTGTTTGCAGAGTTCTTCGGTACGTTCTGGCTTGTCTTCGGTGGTTGTGGATCGGCGGTATTGGCCGCAGGTTTTCCCGAATTGGGTATCGGCTTCGTCGGAGTTTCGATGGCCTTTGGCCTGACGGTCCTGACAATGGCCTATGCCGTCGGAGGGATCTCCGGCGGGCACTTCAACCCCGCGGTTTCACTGGGTCTTGCAGTGGGCGGACGGTTCTCCTGGAATGAGTTGATCCCGTACTGGGCTGCCCAGGTCATCGGGGCGTTCTGCGCCGCCGGGACTCTTTTCGTGATCGCCTCAGGTGTGGCCGACTGGACACCGGGCGCCTTCGCATCGAATGGCTATGCAGAGCTGTCGCCCGGAGGCTTCTCGATGCAATCGGCCTTCCTGATCGAGTTGGTCCTGACGGGCATGTTCCTGATCATCATCCTGGGCTCGACATCGGCAAAGGTACCGGGTGGCTTTGCGCCGATATCTATCGGCCTCGCGCTGACCCTGATCCACCTGATCTCGATTCCCGTGACCAATACCTCGGTCAACCCGGCGCGATCGACGAGTGTCGCGTTCTATGCAGAGACGGGTGCGGTGCCACAACTGTGGCTGTTCTGGGTGGCGCCCCTGCTTGGTGCGGCGATCGGAGCCGCAATCTGGCGTTACGTGATCGCTCCCGAGGAATCGCTGCAAGGCATCGGCGGCGAGGGAGAATAGGTCGCATTCGCGGGGCGGCTAGGCAGTCGTCCCGCGAATGACTATATGCCGCTACGCCAGGGGGCCGGGCAGCCGCGCGTTTTCGGACGCGAGGAAAGTCCGGGCTCCACGAAACGAGGGTGGCGGGTAACGCCCGCCGGATGCAAGTCCAGGGAAAGTGCCACAGAGAGCATACCGCCGATGGCCTCTTCGGAGGATCAGGCAAGGGTGAAAGGGTGCGGTAAGAGCGCACCGGGGTTCTGGTAACAGCGCCCGCATGGCAAACCCCACCCGGAGCAAGGCCGAATAGGGGCGGCGCGCGAAAGCAGGGGTGTTTCACCCCAGTCGCCCGGGTTGGCTGCTCGAGCCATGGAGCAATCCATGGCCAAGACGAATGGCTGCCGCCGCGCGGCTGATGCCTTGAGCAGATCGCGTGCGGAACAGAACCCGGCTTACAGGCCCCCTGGCACTACTATTCCGCGAGAAATCGTCAGCCGAGTGCGGCTGCAGACGTCGTTATCGTTCCGTCCGTTTCGACAGCTTGCAGCGCCCGACGCGATTCCCCTTCGAGAACAAGGGCCGTCAGCCGGCCGGTGCGAAATGCGCCGGTATCGATGCCGATGCGGTGGTCGGTACGTTCGATTTCCTCGAAGATCGTGTGACCGTGCACGACTACGTGGCTGAAGGGTTCGGTGTGCTTGAGGAAGCGTTCGCGGATCCAGCGCAAGTCTCCCTTCTTCTGGTCCTCGAGCGAACGCTTGGGATTCAGGCCGGCATGGACGAACACATAATCGCCCGCGATGATCATGTCCTCGAATCCCGCCAGGAACTCGCGGTGATGGTCGGGAACGAGATCAGGAAGCTGGCCCTGCAATTCCCTGATCGTAAGCTCGTTGTAGTGCTTGCGCTTGATGCCGTAGCTGAGGATCGTTTCGCGCCCACCATGCTTCACGAAATGGCGGAGCATTTCGCGATCCTCGAAGCTTTCGAGGAACATCTCCTCGTGATTGCCGGCAATGCAGCGCAATTTGCGGGTCAGTCCCCAGTCGCGTGCACGCTCGATAACCCCGGCACTTTCGGGACCGCGGTCGATCAGGTCGCCCAGCAGGACCACCGTGGTCTGCGCGACCGGTTGCGCTGCATCGTCCGCCTCGATCGCCTCGATGAGCGCATCGAACAGGTCGAGGCGCCCATGGATGTCGCCGATCACATAGTACCGCTCGCCCTCCGGAACGCGCGATATGCGGCGTTCGGGGGTGCGTTCCTTGAAGAGTTGGCGAAGTGATCGAAGCATCGGGTTTGGATTGGGCGTACTCGGGGGAGACGGGAGATAGGCGCTATCGTTCCAAGCCACAACTTGCGCTGAACGCCCCTGTGGAAGGCGTTGCGGAAAAATCACAGCTTTTGTGCAACTGCGAAAAGATTTCGCTCCATATCTTGCGCAGCGCACGCGTGCCGTGCACAAAAACACTCGTATCTGCACGAGGAACCGAAACAAACCGGTCCCGGCGGATTCGCAGGTGGGACGAAGCGACACTCGTACAGGAGTTTAATATGCTGACGTCCTTTCGCGGCCTTTTTGCCGTATCGCTCGCCTCGGCGGGCCTGTTCCTCGCATCGCCGGCTCTGGCGCAGGACGAAGAGGCTGCGGACAGCGGCCCCGTCACGCTTTCGGCCAATGCGGCGCTGACCACCGACTATCGTTTCCGCGGCGTTTCGCTGTCAGGCGGAGATCCGGCCATCCAGGGCGGTTTCGACGTCGCCCACGAAAGCGGCTTCTATGTCGGGACCTGGGCTTCGTCGATCGACGGCGGCGATGCTTATGGCCAGATGGAACTCGACATCTATGGCGGCTGGAGTGGGCAGCTTACCGATGCGGTAAGCGTGGATGTCGGGGCGGTCTATTACATCTACCCGACCGAGGACATCGGCGCAGATGTCGACTATTACGAACTCCTCGGCTCGCTGGGCTTCACGCTCGGACCGGCAGAGGCGACCGTCGGGGTCGGCTATTCGCCCAAGCAGGATTCGCTCGGTGGCGACGATAACCTCTATCTCTACACCGACCTCGGTGTCGGCATTCCGAGCACTCCGCTGACCCTGACCGGCCACATTGGCTACACCGATGGTGCGCTTGCTCCGCCGTTGCTGGCCGGTGACGCCGACGATACCGGGATCGACTGGTCCCTCGGTGTCTCGGCGTCGTCAGGTAATTTCGAACTCGGCGTCAGCTACATGGGCGTCGACGGCACCTCGATCGACGGCTTTACCGACGACACCGTGGTCGCAACTCTCACCGCAAGCTTCTGATTTAACCCGTGGGGGGACGGGGGCGGGCTTCGACCCGCCCCCTTTTTCATGTCGGATGCGGAACGCCCTGGTCAAATCCCTGCCGCCGAGCGCCAGATCTTTTGCCAATTGCTGGTGCGCAGGCACTGTCGCGTCGACCGTGCATTGATGTATCGAAGATCTCGCAACCGGCGACGCCGGGCGGTTGATGCACGAATATGGAGAAGCGACGCGTGACGAAATACCTCCACACGATGATCCGGGTGGCAGATCCCGATGCCACGGTGGATTTCTTCAAGCTTATCGGTCTGGAGGAGGTCCGCCGGTTCGATAGCGAGCAAGGGCGGTTCACGCTGATTTTCCTGGCACCGCCCGGTCAGGAAGGGATCGCCGAGGTCGAGCTGACCTACAACTGGCCGCCCGAGGATGGTGGCGAGGCGGAGCAGTATTCGGGCGGACGCAATTTCGGCCATCTCGCCTATCGGGTCGATAATATCTACGAGACCTGTCAGCGCCTGATGGATGCCGGTGTGACCATCAACCGCCCGCCGCGCGACGGGCACATGGCCTTCGTAAGGACCCCAGATGGCATTTCCATCGAACTGCTGCAGGAAGGCTATCTCGAACCGCAGGAGCCCTGGGCGAGCATGGAGAACACCGGCAGCTGGTAGGGATCAGTCGACGTAAGGGTTCTTCGGATCGTCGGGATGCGTCGTCGTCATGCGGAGGATGGCGTATCCTACCAGTGCCGAGACCAACGAACCCAGCAGAGTGCCGATCTTCGCTTCATCGATCAGCTCACGCGAACCGGGGAATGCAAGTTCGCCGATGAAGAGCGACATGGTGAAGCCGATCCCGCACAGGATCGAGACACCCCAGACTTCGGGCCAGGTGGACTGGTCCGGGCGAAGCGCGAAGCGGGTTTTTTCCGCAGCATAGATTGCGGCGAAGATGCCCACCTGCTTGCCCAGGAACAGGCCGGCGGCGATCGCTATAGGTAGCGGAGCCAGGACGCCTTCGAGCCCCATGCCGCCCAAATCCACGCCCGCATTGGCGAAACCGAACACGGGAACGATCAGATATGCGCTCCATGGTGCAAGTGCGTGCTCCATCCGCTCGACCATGGTGTCGTCGTCCTTGCCGACCATCGGGATGGTGAGCGCTGCCAAGACACCGGCAATTGTCGCGTGGACGCCGGAATTGAGGACGAAATACCAAAGGACGACAGCCATCGCGATGAAAGGCCAGAAGCGCGCTACCTTCATCCGGTTCATCACGAACATCAGGGCGACGACTGCGGCGGCAGCTGCGAGGTAGCCGAGCTTGAGATTGGCGGTGTAGAAAACCGCGATCACCAAGACTGCGCCGATGTCGTCGACAATGGCGACGGTCAGGAGGAAGAGCCGCAGCGATGCGGGGACCCGATTGCCGAGCAGGCCAAGCACGCCCATCGCAAAGGCAATATCGGTCGCAGCCGGGATCGCCCATCCGCGCATGAGCTCGGCATCACCCGCGCCGCTGACGAAGAAGACGTAGATCGCTGCGGGAACGGCCATTCCGGCGATCGCGGCCAGAACCGGCAGCTTGCGCTGCGCATTGGTCGACAATTGGCCTTCGATCCATTCGCGCTTCACCTCGAGCCCGACGACGAAGAAGAAAACCGCCATGAGCGCGTCGTTAATCCACAGGTGCAGCGTGTTGAGCTTGAACAGTTCAGGCGCGAACAGGGCCCCATGGAATAGCGAGTGGTATGCTTCGCGCAGAGGCGAGTTCGCGGCCAGCATAGCCGCCATCGCAACGAGAATGAGGAGTATCCCGGCCGAGGCATCGCTCACGAAAAGAGCGCGGACGGGAGCAAAGACGATGCGGAGTGCTGAAGGTCGTTCGGTCATCGCGGCCCGCTTTTGAGGAAAGAGCCTCGACTTGCAAGTCCAACACAGGGCGTTGCCACTCAACTGTCGCATCGCTACAAGTCCGGGACAGGGGGATCAGGGTCGTGGATTTCTACCAAATATCTGGAGAGCAATGGTATTTGCTCTTCCACAGAGAGCTTCTGCTGTTCACGGCGGCTTTCTTCGCCGTGGGCGTAGTCGACGAGTTTGCGCTCGATCTCAGCTATCTCTGGATGCGCATCACGGGGCGGATTTCGACGCCGCACATCAGAACCGAAAGCCTGCCGCAAAGGCTGCTGGCTGGCGACGCGGCAATCTTCATCCCTGCCTGGCAGGAATCGTCTGTCATCGGCCCGACGATTGCTCACCTGCTGGCGAGCTGGGGGCACGACAATCTCCGGCTCTACGTCGGTTGCTATCGCAATGATCCGCTGACCATCGCTTCGGTCGTCGCATCGGCTCGAGGCGATAATCGCGTCAGGCTGGTAATCCACGGCGAAGACGGCCCGACCAGCAAGGCCGACTGCCTCAACCGCCTCTACCGTGCCTTGTGCGATGACGAGGCGCGGTATGGACGCGAGGCGCGCATGGTGGTCCTGCACGACGCCGAGGACATGGTAGACCCGGCGGCACTCGCCTTGCTCGATCTCTCGCTGTGGCGTGCGGATTTCGTACAATTACCGGTTTTGGCCCTGCCGCAGAGCAATTCGCGCTTCATCGGCAGCCACTATTCCGACGAATTTGCCGAAGCACATGGCAAGTCGCTGGTCATGCGCGATGCATTGGGAGCCGCAATCCCCGGAGCAGGGGTCGGGTGTGCCGTCGCGAGGAAGATTCTGGCGCGCATGGGACCAGAGCCCTTTGCACGACAGTCGCTGACGGAGGACTACGAGCTTGGCCTCAAGATCGCCGCGCTGGGCGGCAAGGGCCGTTTCCTGAGGGCGCGGGCTTCGGATGGTCGCCTCATCGCGACGAGGGCCTTCTTTCCCTCGCGCCTCGATGTCGCGGTGCGGCAGAAAACCCGGTGGATGCACGGTATCGCGCTGCAAGGGTGGGATCGCCTCGGGTGGCGCGGCACCTGGATAGATCTGTGGATGCAGATGCGTGACAGGCGCGGACCTTTGGCGGCGATACTCCTTGCGTCTGCTTATGTGCTGATTGCAATCACCGCTGCGGGTTGGCTTGCGTCGGGTCTTGGGCTTGTTGCCCCCTCCGAATATTCGCCGCTCCTAGGATTTCTCCTCCTCGTCAACGTGCTGGGGCTTGCCGCCCGTTCTCTGTCTCGCGCCGTTTTCACCGCCCGCGAATTTGGGTGGCGACAAGGCTTGCTGGCAATCCCCCGCGTCGTGGTATCCAATATTATTTCGATCATGGCCGGGCGCCGCGCGCTCGGCGCATATATCAAGACACTTCGCGGTGGCCCGGTAACCTGGGACAAGACGGATCACAGCGATCATCCGGCTATGGTGCCCTGGCCCGAACTGGTCCGGGTCGCATGATGGACGTGAAAGAAAGCGGGAGGGGGCAACCTATCCTCTTCCTCGGCCTTCTGCTCGCCAGCTGGGTGCTGCTGCGGATCGTTACCTGGCAAACACCCTGGATCCCCTTGAATGAGGCGAGAGAGGCGGTTCGCATGATCGCCACGGTATCCACCAGCCTGCCGGAAGGGGCGAGTGGTCGATTGGCCGATCCGGTCGATAGCTCACAACGGCTGCCGTCGATTGAGCGGGCTCCAATCACTTCCCCAGAATGGTCCGCGATGCTGCGGGACGGGTCCGACGATGATGCCTCGGAATACGAGAAACATTTCGTGCCGGGTGCTTATGCGTCCGGCCACAACCTGCTCTGGTTGTCGGCCATGGCCGGATTGCCCATGCCCCGTGAGGTGAGTGCACTGCTCCAACGCGAGCGCTCCGACAGAGCAACGAACAATTCGCAACCGATGTTACCGGGCCAGCAACGATCCGAGCGCCGCTGGCACGCCGATGCGTGGCTATTGCTGAGACAAGGCGCAACGCCCGACGTGGCCCTAGTCGACAGGCCTTCAAGCTATGGGGGAAGCCAGGCCGGGGCGGTTTTTTCATTCCGGCTTGATCCGGGAAGTCACCGCGAACCGCAAGTCTACGCCCGTGTCACCAAGGCTTTGGTACGCGACGGCGAAAGCGAATTGGCCTCGGGTCTCGGGTTCCGTCCGCTCCGTTCCCTGCCGATCAAGGCGCACGCAGAGCTTCGCGCGACCCGTCGCGGAGATGACACCGAAATCAGACCGGCGGCTTTCGTCGCCGGTGGTGTCGATGACGCCCCCCTGCCGCTGGGTCTCGCTGCCAGCGGTTATGCCCAGGCTGGTGTCGTCGGTGGGCGGTTCGGCACTGCATTCGCCGACGGCGCCTTGCAGGTCACCCGCTCGGGCGAGCGTCAGGTAGATGTGGCTCTTGGGGCGTGGGGCGGCGCGCAGCGTGGTTCCGCGAGGCTGGATATCGGTCCGTCATTGCAGCTCAATCTCAAGCTTGGTGGTGCGCCCACCACCTTGTCCGCCGACTACAGGATGCGGGTTGCGGGGGATGCCCAGCCCGGTTCAGGCGCTGCCCTGACGATTATTAGCGGATTCTAATAAACGCGGCTCTTCCAACCGGCACGCTGGTGACGTAGAGGCCGCTCATGGACGTCTACCTCCCCATCGCGAACATGTCCGTAAATGGACTGTGGATTGTCGCGCTGGGTGGCCTGACCGGTATTCTCTCGGGACTGTTCGGGGTTGGCGGCGGCTTCCTGACCACACCGCTGCTGATTTTCGTTGGTGTTCCGCCGACGGTCGCAGCCGCATCCGCTTCGACCCAGGTCACAGGCGCAAGCGTAACCGGGGTTATTGCCCATAATGCCCGCGGCGGGGTCGACTACCGCATGGGTGCGGTGATGATTGCAGGGGGCGTCATCGGATCCGGCATAGGCTCCTTGCTGTTCCGCTTCTTCCGGTCGATCGGCCAGATCGACGTGGTTATCAGCATGCTCTACGTCGTGCTTCTCGGTTCCATCGGAATGCTCATGGCCAAGGAATCGATCGAGCTGCTGCGCGGCGGCGGCTCCAAGCAGGTCGCCCGGCGGCGGCATCATCCTTTGGTCGCCAGCCTCCCCATGCGCTGGCGGTTCTACAAGTCGGGCCTTTACATATCGCCTCTGGCCCCGCTGCTTGTCGGTGTGGTGGTGGGCATCCTCACCATGCTCATGGGTGTCGGCGGCGGGTTCATCTTGGTGCCCGCCATGCTCTACATCCTGGGCATGAGCGCCAATGTCGTCGTGGGAACCAGCCTGTTCAACATTCTGTTTGTGACCATGGCGACCACGATGATGCACTCGCTGACGACCAAGGCGGTCGACATCGTGCTGGTGTTCCTCCTGCTTGTCGGATCTGTCACGGGGGCCCAGATAGGCTCGCAGATCGCGGTCAAGGCCAAGCCGGAAATGCTGCGCCTGATCCTTGCTGCGATCGTTCTCGTGATTGCCTTCCGCATGTTCCTGGGCCTGTTCTACAGACCCGACGAAATCTATACGTTGTCACCGCTATGAGGGCGCTGCTTCTTTTCCTCTTCGCATTCGTCCTGATGGGCCAACGTGACCCGATCCTTGTGCCGGAAGTAAGCCAGCACGAAATCCAGGTGCGACAGGGCTTCACGGGAACGGAATTGCTCCTGTTTGGTGCGATCCTTGATCCGCGCGGCCTGCAGGCAGGTAACAAGTATGATATCGTGGTCGTGTTGAAGGGGCCCTCACAGCCCCTGCGCATCCGCGAAAAGGCGCGGTTTGCGGGCGTGTGGGTCAATGCCGACAGCAGCGATTTCCGCTCAGTCCCCTCGTTCTTCGCTGTATCCTCGTCTCGTCCCATCCAGGACATCGTCGACGAAAAGACGGCTGCCATCTACGAATTCGGCACCCAATACATCCAGCTGTCGCCCAATGGTGTCATCGACGTCGAACAGCAGTCGCGCTTTGCCTCGGGTCTTGTCGATCTCAAGACGCGCCAGGAACTCTACAAGGAAGATTTCCAGGGTGTGAAAATCAGTGAGCAGGTCCTTTACCAGGCCCGCATCTCTCTTCCTTCCAGCGTCATAACCGGGACCTATACGGCGGAAACCTTTGCCATAACCGGTGGGCGCGTAATCGCGTCGGCACAGGCCGACGTCGAAGTTGTGAAAGTCGGATTCGAAAAGCAGGTGACCTACTATTCGCAACAATGGTCACTGATTTACGGCCTGTTGGCAGTGGCCCTGTCGGTAACGATGGGCTGGGGAGCCGGCCGCCTCTTCGCGATGATCTGATACTCCCTCGTCCAACATCGTTGACCGGATTTTAACCGCCTTCGGGCAGGTAGGTGCGGCATGCGCGGGCAGTTCGCGCGACTGAGGGGCCGAACCTGACCATGACTGATATGGGCAACCAGAACTTCCGTACTTTCGATCCATCCAAGGAAGATGGCGCGGAACCGCCCCAGCCGCGCGGAAATTCGCTGCGCGATCGTATCCGTCGTTCGGAACAGGCGGCGGCGCCGCAGTCCTATGCTTCGCCGTCAGGCTACGTGCACAATCCCGAGCCGGAGCCTGCGCCCGAAGCGCCCCCGGCCTACGAACCGCAGACCCAGCAAAGCTACAATCAGCCCGTTGCAGATGTGCCGCCTGCCCCGGTTGCGGAAACACAGCCCGAGCCTGCCCCGATCGAGCAACCCGACGATACGCCAGTCGCGACCAACGAGGCGGAGGCAATCAGCCAGAACACGCTCGACCCGATCGGCGTCGTACTCGAGATTGCAGGATCGGGTTCGATGATCGCCATCGATCTCCAGCGCCTCAACGAATGTGCCGACGACGACGATCCGTCGGTTGCCATGGCGGGGCAGGTCGGTAGCCAGATCAAAATCCGTGTCGGCAATAACTGGCTGCTCGCCAGCGTTCGAAACCAGCGCCAGGACCGCAAGGCAGGCAGCATCCTCGCCAACATCGACTTCCTCGGCGAGGGTATCGAGGAAAAACTCACCGGCCGCCTCCACGGCTTCCGCCGTGGTGTGACCCGTTATCCGGTCCCCGGCTCGATGGTCTACGCCGCGAGCACCGCCGACCTCAAGCAGGTCTATGCCAGCGACGGCCGCAGCGCCGTGACGATCGGCAAGGTCTATCCGACCAAGGACATTCGTGCCGGCATCTACATCGATGCCATGCTGGGCAAGCACTTCGCCCTGCTGGGATCGACCGGTACAGGTAAGTCGACCAGTGCAGCGCTAATCCTGCACCGCATTTGCCAGGCTGCGCCCGAAGGGCACATCCTGATGATCGACCCTCACGGCGAATACTCCGCCGCTTTCCGCCAGACCGGCGTGATCCTCGACGTCTCCAACCTGCAGATGCCGTACTGGATCATGAACTTCGAGGAGCACTGCGAAGTGCTGCTGACCTCGAACGGCAACGAGCGGCAGGTCGATGCCGACATTCTCGCCAAGTGCCTCCTCAAGGCGCGTCAGAAGAGCCGCCTTGCCGAAAGCATGGGCAAGATCACTGTCGACAGTCCGATCCCTTACCTGCTCTCCGATCTCTCCAACGAGATCCAGGACCAGATGGGCAAGCTCGACAAGTCGACCACTTCCGCGCCCTACATGCGGATCAAGAACAAGCTCGACGAGATCAAGGCCGACCCACGCTACCAGTTCATGTTCTCCGGCATGCTGGTGGCGGACACCATGGCCGAGTTCATCGGCAAGATCTTCCGCATGCCTTCAAACGGCAAGCCAATCTCGATCATCGACGTGTCGGGCGTGCCCTCGGACATCACCTCGACCGTGGTCGCCGTGCTCAGCCGTCTCGTCTTCGACTTCGCCATCTGGGGCCGCGAGGAACGCACCAGCCCGATCCTGCTCGTCTGCGAAGAAGCCCACCGCTACGTTCCGAACGAGAAGAATGCCGATGGCAACTCGGTCGGGAAAATCCTCAGCCGTATCGCCAAGGAAGGCCGTAAGTACGGTATCTCGCTGGGTCTCATCACGCAGCGCCCGTCCGACCTTGCCGAAGGCGTGCTGTCGCAGTGCGGTACCATCATCTCGATGCGTTTGAACAACGATCGCGACCAGGCCTTCGTGAAGGCCGCCATGCCCGAAGGTGCGCGCGGCTTCCTCGACAGCATCCCGGCGCTGCGCAACCGCGAGTGCATCATCTGCGGCGAGGGTGTCGCCATTCCGATCCGCGTCGCCTTCGACAATCTCGAGGAAGCCAAGCGTCCGGCGTCGGAAGACCCCAGCTTCGTCGACCTCTGGAACAAGACCGGCGGCGAAGAGGACATCGTCCAGCGCACCGTGCAGCGCTGGCGCTCGCAGGGGTAAAAAAACCGAGCCTATGGCGAGGCAAGGGCGACCGCCCGCCCGCAGCGTGCGCAGCTTGCTGCGCGTCTAGAGAGGACGAACCCGCGGAGGCGGGTTCGAAAACCCCTACGTCCCCCTTGTATCCCCGAACAGGTGGATATGCAGGCGGTCGCTCATCCGAAAGCCATGCTCGATGCATAGCGGGGCGAGCCACTTCTCGCGTGCGCGCAGGGTTGCGCTGTCGGTGCCCTCGGGCATCAGGAAGACGTGGTCTGGCCGGAAGCGATAGCGTGTCCGCAGCGCCACGACCTCGTCGATGTCCGAAGGTTCGGCGATCACGAACTTGAACCATGCGCGCGGGTCGGTGGCGTAAGCGTCGAGCCGTTCCGGCAGGAGCGCGAGATCGGCGGGATTTCCGCTGTGCGCCAGCTTCGGGCTGACGTTGAACTGGTCGATGCGGATGTCCAGCGCGGTCGGCGCCTTGGTGGTGCCGTTGGTCTCCACCTCGACCGTCATATCGGGCAGGAGGTCGAGCAGGCGTGCAAGGGCAGGGGCCTGCAGAAGCGGTTCGCCGCCCGTGATGACGAGGCGTTTCTGACCGAGTGCCGTGATGCGCGCTGCAACCTCGTCTTCGTCCAGCGTCAGCTGGTTGGCCTTGCGTTTGTAGTCGACGCCATCGCGGTGCGGGCGGTTGTCGCCCTCGAAGTGCCAGGTGTAGGCCGTGTCGCACCAGACGCAGGCGAGGTTGCAGCGCGAAAGGCGCACGAAGGTGCAGGGCATACCCGCACTTGGTCCTTCGCCCTGCACGCTGGCGAAAATCTCCGGCTCGCCGGGAGCCTGCGTGGCGAGGACTAGCGGCACATCATCCCAGCCGCGCCAGAGCTGCTTCGAGGCGCGCGACTTCGGCCGTGTGATGCGCATGGTCGGCGCGCGCCTTGTCGACGGCTTCCGGCGCTGCCCGCTCGACAAAGTTCGCGTTCGAGAGCCGACCTTCGAGCGATTTGGCTTCCTTGGCCGAAGCAGCGAGCGCCTTGTCGAGCCGAGCCTTTTCCGCTGCGATGTCGATCACGCCTTCGAGCGGGACGATGAAGGCGTCTTCGCCAGCCGAGACCTGCATGGCTGCACCGGCCGGAGCGTCGGCCATGTGGATCGGCGTCAGTCGGGCGAGCCGTTCGATCGCCGGTCCGCTGGCCTCGATCACGCGCTGGCCCAGTGCCGAGGGGCTTGCCACATAGGCTTCCAGCTTCGCACCCGGAGCAATCCCGAGTTCGTTCTTGGCGGTGCGCACCGCGCTGGTCAGTGCGATTAGCCAGTCGATCTCGGCCTTGGCCTGCGGATCGACACTCGCACCCGGCTCGGGCCACTTCGCGGTGATGAGCGGGTAATGCGCGCGCTCGCCCTGCTTCGACCAAAGCTCTTCGGTGATGAAGGGCATGAAGGGGTGCAGCATGACGAGGATCTGGTCGAGGACCCATCCGGCGACGGCTTTGGTCTCGTCATCGATATTGCCCTTAATGAGTTCGAGATACCAGTCGCAGAAGCGGTCCCACACGAAGTGGTAAATGGTGTTCGCCGCCGCATCGAAGCGCAGGTCGGCCATCGCGCTTTCGAGCTGGCCTTGCGTCTCGACCACCTCGCCGATGATCCAGCGGTTGACCGCATGGTTTGCCGCAGGGGCGGCGATGGACGTGCTCGCGCCGATGCCGTTCGACTGGCAGAAACGCGTCGCATTCCAGAGCTTGGTCGCGAAATTGCGATAGCCCTCGATGCGCTTGTCATCCATCTTGATGTCGCGGCCCTGGCTTTCCATCGCTGCCATGAAGAAGCGCAGCGCATCCGCGCCGTACTGGTCAATGAGGCCTAGTGGATCGACGACGTTGCCCTTGGACTTGGACATCTTCTGCCCGTCCGCCGCGCGCACGAGACCGTGGAGGTAGAGTCGCGGCCAGGGGTTCTGCCCGGTGTTGTACTGGCCCATCATCATCATGCGGGCATCCCAGAAGAACAGGATGTCGAAACCCGAAATGAGCAGGTCGTTGGGGTAGTGCTTTTCGACCAGGTCGGTCTTTTCCGGCCAGCCAAGCGTGGCGAAAGGCCACAGGGCGGAGGAGAACCAAGTGTCGAGGACGTCTTCGTCGCGAGTCAGCGTAACGCCCGCGCCAGCCTTCGCCTGTGCTTCTTCCTCGGTGAGGGCGACGAAGGGGTTGCCTTCCTCGTCATACCACGCCGGAATGCGGTGTCCCCACCACAACTGGCGTGAAACGCACCAGGGCTGGATGTTGTCCATCCAGTTGAAGTAGGTCTTTTCCCAACTCTTGGGGACGATCTCGACTTCGCCACTCTTCACTGCCTCGATGGGCTTCTTCGCGAGCGTTTCGGCATCGACGTACCACTGGTCAGTCAGCCAGGGTTCGATCACCACGCCGCCGCGGTCGCCGAAGGGCGTTGCAATGGTGCGGGGCTCGGCGTCGAGTTCGATCTCTTCGCCTTGCTTATTCTTCGATTTGACGGGAACGAGGTAGCCAAACTCCTTCATCCACGAGACCACGATTTCTCTCGCCTCGAAGCGGTCGAGACCAAGATAGACCTCTGGAATCAAGCCGTCAGCGGTCTGGCAAACTGCCGCCTCTTGATCGAACATGTTGAGCATCTCAGCAGGCTTGAACCCGGCACGTTTGCCGACATCGAAATCGTTGAAGTCGTGACCCGGCGTGATCTTCACCGCGCCGCTGCCGAGTTCGGGATCGGCGTGTTCGTCGGCGACGATCGGCACGCGGCGACCGGTGATTGGCAGGACCACGTGCTTGCCCACGACCGACATGTAACGCTCGTCATCGGGGTGGACCGCAATCGCCATGTCGGCGAGCATGGTTTCGGGACGTGTGGTCGCGACCTCGATATAGTCGCGCCCGTCGTCCAGCGTGACGCCGTCCGCCAGCGGATAGCGGAAGTGCCAGAAGCCGCCCTTGACCTCATGCGTCTCGACCTCGAGGTCGGAAATCGCGGTCTTGAGCTTAGGGTCCCAGTTCACCAGCCGCTTGTCGCGGTAGATGAGGCCGTCGTTGTAGAGGTCGACGAAGGTCTTGAGCACGGCATTGCTGAAGTGCTCGTCCATCGTGAACTGCTCGCGCGACCAGTCCATCGAACAGCCGAGCCGGCGCAGCTGGCGAGTAATGGCGCCGCCGCTCTCCTCCTTCCACTCCCACACCTTGGCCACGAAATCCTCGCGGCTGTAGTTGGTGCGCTTGTCCTGGCGTTCCTCCAGCTGGCGTTCGACCACCATCTGCGTCGCGATGCCGGCATGGTCGGTCCCGACGACCCACAGCGCATCTTTGCCGCGCAGGCGTTCGTAACGGATCACCACGTCCTGCAGCGTGTTGTCGAGCGCGTGGCCGATATGGAGGCTGCCGGTGACGTTCGGCGGCGGATTGACGATGGTATAGGGCTCGGCGTCCGGGCGATCGGGCCGGAACAGGCCGTTCTCCTCCCAATGCGCGTACCAGCGCGCCTCGATTTCCGCAGGGTCGAATGTCTTGGGCAGTTCGGTGCTCATGGGACGCGCCTTTGCCAGCGCCCATGCTGCGATGCAACGTTGCTGTGGCACTGGGAGCATAGCCGCTTGTTAAGTGCCGGATTTCCCCGCATACCCGCGCCCGCATGACAGGGCTTGCACAATACGATCTCGGACAAGGTGGAGGCGAGGGCGCGGTACTGGCGCTTTCGGGGCCATACCTCGTTTCTACGATCGGTGCGGTCGATGCAGAACTGCGCTCGCTTCAGGGCCCCATTGCCAAGGTCGATTTGTCCTCCGTGAGCGAGATCGACACGGTGGGCGCGTGGGTTGCCTGTACGCTTTCGAGCGATCACGATGCCGAAATCGTCGGGGCAAGCGAGCGCGCAAAACGCCTTATCGGCGCCCTCCAGGGCATGCGCGGGACCGAAGAGGTCGCCGCGCCGCGGCTGCCGGTCTGGGAACGCGTGCCGACGGCCATGGGCGACAAGGTGTTCAATGCCCGCACCGGCATCATGGGCGTCCTCAGTTTCTTCGGCGCGCTGATTACGGCTGCGGGGAACCTCATCCGGCATCCGGCCCGCTTCCGCTGGCTCGCACTCATCCGCCAGTTCGAACTCGTTGGCGTCGCGGCGCTGCCGATTATCGGGCTGATGAGCTTCCTCATCGGTATCGTCATCGCGCAGCAGGGCGCGGTCCAGCTGCAGCAATTCGGCGCCGAGACGCTGACGGTGAACCTCGTCGGCCGCATCACCTTGCGTGAACTCGGCGTCCTGATGACCGCGATCATGGTTGCCGGCCGATCGGGCAGCGCCTTTGCCGCGCAGATCGGCACGATGAAGCTGACCGAGGAAGTCGATGCCATGCGGACGATCGGCATCGCGCCAATGGAGGCGCTGGTCATCCCGCGCATACTCGCATGTACTTTCATGATGATCATCCTGGGCTTCTACAGCTCGGTCGTCGCAATCGTCGGCGGTGCTGTGGTCGGCGACCTGATGCTCGGTATTCCGTTCTGGAGCTTCCTTTCGCGAATCCAGGAAGTTGTGCCGCTCCATGACCTGTGGGTCGGCCTGGTCAAGGCGCCGGTCTTCGGCCTCATCGTCGGCTTGGCCGGCTGCTACCACGGCATGAAGGTCGAAGGGAATTCTGAGGAAGTGGGCCTGCGCACGACGATGGCCGTCGTCTCGGCTATCTTCGCCGTCATCGTGCTCGACGCATTCTTCGCGGTCTTCTTCACCGAAGTGGGGTGGGGCTGATGGCCGAAGACGAAACCGGCCGGACCCTCGGGCGTCACGAACGCTACCGCGGCGAATACCCCATCGTTGTCGAAGGCCTCAAGAACGCCTTCGGGGAACAGGTCGTTCACGAGAATCTGGATCTCAAGGTCAAGCGCGGCGAAATCCTTGGCGTCGTCGGCGGTTCGGGTACGGGAAAGAGCGTGCTGATGCGTTCGATCATCGGGCTGCAGACTCCGGCCGAGGGCGAGATCAAGGTCTTCGGCCGTTCGATGACCGACGCCGAGCCGGATGAGGAAATCGGCGTTCGCAACCGCTGGGGCGTCCTGTTCCAAGGCGGCGCGCTGTTCTCGACCCTTACAGTGGGCGAAAACGTGCAGGTTCCGCTCAAGCAATTCTACCCGGAAATCCCCCACCAGTTGCTGGAGGAAATCGCCCGTTACAAGGTGATGCTGTCGGGCCTTCCGGAAGAGGCGGTGAGCAAATATCCCAGCGAGCTTTCGGGCGGCATGAAGAAGCGCGCCGGCCTCGCCCGCGCGCTTGCACTCGATCCCGAACTGCTCTTCCTCGACGAACCGACGGCGGGCCTCGACCCGATCGGTGCAGCCGCATTCGACAATTTGACGCGGGAATTGAAGGCAACGCTGGGCCTGACCGTGTTCCTGATCACCCACGACCTCGATACGCTGCACGAGATCTGCGACCGGGTGGCCGTGTTGGCGGACAAGCGCGTGATCGCGGTCGACACGGTTCCGAACCTGATGGAACTCGACCATCCGTGGATCCAGGAATACTTCAACGGCCCCCGCGGCCGGGCGGCGCTCACCGCGCAGGCGCTCGACGAATTGCGGCGGCACATGGACATGCCGGTGGCCGCTCACGCGGTCAAAGCGTTGGACAAGACGCCACCGGGCAAGGCATAGGGCAAGGGAATGGAAACGCGGGCAAATCACGTTTGGGTGGGGGTGGTCACATTGGTGATCCTCGCCGCGCTGGCATTCTTCATCGTCTGGCTCGCGCGGCTGGGTAACGGCTCACAGAAAGAGTACGACATCTTCTTCAAGCAGTCGGTGGCAGGCCTCGCCAATGGCAGTCAGGTCAGCTTCGCGGGCGTTCCCGTGGGGCAGGTCGACGAAATCGTCCTGTGGGAAAAGGACCCCGAATTCGTCCGGGTCCGGATCAAGGTGAAGGAAGAGGTCCCGATCCTCGTCGGCACCGTTGCCACGATACAGGGCAGCTTTACCGGCGTTTCGACCATCATGCTCGACGGTGCACGTTCGGGTGCTCCGCCAATTACGTGCGAGACCACCGCCTGCACCGAGGGCGCGCCCATCATCCCGCCCGCGGCCGGTGGCTTCAACGAGATTCTCGCCAACGCACCGCTGCTGCTTGAACGCCTTGCGACGCTGACCGAGCGCCTGACAATGCTCCTGTCCGACAAGAACCAGAGCGAGATTTCGGCGATCCTCGCCAATACAAATCGCGCCAGTGCGAGCCTTGCCGATGCGGCCCCCCAGGTCGAAAGGACCATGGCCGAACTGCAGGTCACCCTGCGCGAAGCGAGCGAAACGCTCGACCAGTTCGAGAAGGTGACGGCGTCGACCGATCGGATTCTCAACGAGGAAGGCGAGCAGATCGCCAAGCAGCTTCGCGCGACGCTGAAATCGGCGAGCGGCGCTGCGGCTGCGCTCGAACAGACACTGGAAGAGGCTCGTCCGGCCACCAAGCAGCTTACCGAAAGCACGCTCCCTGCAGCCGAAGCCACGCTCAAGGACCTGCGCGCGACCAGCAAGGCACTGCGCGAAGTTACCGAAAAGATAGACGAGAAGGGTGCCGGTGCGCTGCTCTCCAGCCAGCCATTGCCCGAGTACAAGCCGTGAGGGATCGACGCATGAACAGGATCACCGCACTCGCCGCCATGGCGCCCGTGCTGCTGCTCGGCGGCTGTCTCAGCCTCGGTGGCAAAGTGCCCGAAAGCCTCCTGACCCTGACTCCGGCGACGACGGCTGCGGCCGGTACGGTCGCGCAAGGCTCGTCCAGCAGTTCGCTGGCGCTTGTCGAACTCGACGTACCGCAGGCGCTCGATGTCACCCGCGTGCCGGTGCAGGTGAGCGACACCGAACTCGCCTATCTCAAGGACGCGGTCTGGGTCGAACGGCCGGCGCGCCTCTTCCGCCGTCTCATTGCCGAAACCATTCGCGCAAAGTCGGGTCGCATGGTCATCGACGGCGACGATCCCGGGGCGCTCGCGATAGACCGTGTGGGCGGCACTCTGCGCTCCTTCGGCTACGACGCGCGCACATCGTCGGTCGTTGTGGTCTTTGACGCTGCGCGCAGCGGCGAAGGATCCAGCGTAACGACCAAGCGGTTTGAATCGCGCATTTCGGGCGTGCCCGCCGAAGTGGGAGCAGTCGGACCGGCACTGAACCAGGCAGCCAACGATGTTGCTGCCCAGGTGGCGGATTGGGTCGGCTGATCCAGGGCAAGGCCTGCGCGGTGCCATTCCGCCAGGTCAACGGAAGCTTGGACGTCTTGGCGTTCGAACACCCGCTGGCCGGGAATCAGTTGATCAAGGGCGGAATCGAGCCTGGCGAAAATCCTCTGTCCGCAGCAATTCGTGAGGCTAGGGAGGAGAGCGGACTAGTCCTGGGTAACGGGGGCTTGGATCTGGGAGTTCCAGTGCCGGTTACTCTGGACTCCACCTGGCATTTTTTCGCGTTCCCAACCTTGGGCCTGCCTGATGGCTGGAATTTCCTCACCCCCGACGACGGCGGCCGGCTCTTCCGGTTCTTCTGGCATCCCCTGCGCCGAGATCCTGACGAGACCTGGCACGAAGCATTTCACATTGCCTTGGATCATGTCCGGGCGACGCTACCAGGGCTGGTAGGCCCGGGAGGAGCTGCCTAGCTTCTGGCCTGCGCCAGCGTAACGAAGACCTGCGCGGCGGAAAATTCCTCTCCCTTACGCGCGCGCGTCGCTTCGGCCTCTTCCTCGCGGCCCCATTGTTCGGCCTGCCATTCCTCCTCGAGATTGGCATCACGCCAGAGGAGCATCGGGTCGTTGATAGCATCGTCATTGGCCAGCAGGGCCACCGCCAGTGATGCGGCGAGCGAGGCCATGGAGGTCATGCCTGCAAGGGTGAAATCGTCGAGGGTCGCGAGGTGCTCGCGCAGCCGGTCCAGCGTCTCTTTCGGCTGGGGCCTGTGCATCACCCCGCTTACGCGCTGGAAGCGGACGCCCAACCGGCCTTCGAGATGGTCCAGCAGTGGGTCCCATACCTCGCGCTGGCGGGCATTCAACGCCTCGTCGGGGTCCGCGCGATAGCAGAGCGTATCGGTCTCGGCGAAGGCCAGCAGTTTGGTGATTGCTGCTTCGCGATCTGCGGCCACAACATCGATGGTGAAGTCGGCATGATCGCGGAACAGGAATTTGCCGGGGTCGATTTCGTCTCCCTGCTTTGACCATTCCGACGACATGGCCGATGCAAGGATGCGCGTCGGGAGGACCTGCTGTTGGCCGCCCTGCGTCTTGATGCCCCTGCCGTCCAGCTGCACCTGCCAGCCGCCCTTAACTTCGGCGACCGTCACATCCTTGTAAAAGCGCTTCACTTGTCGCTCTTCCACTTCCGGGCGAGAAGCAGCGGCATGATGAACACGTCGAGTGCGCCGATGAAGAGGAAAATGTAGCCGACGATTGCAGGCAGGTCGACGATCTGGGCGAGGATCATCGCGCCCAGGACCGCCAGGATCACCCCCGAAATCCGGATCCACTGCATGGCCCAGAAACGGGCCTTCGCGGGGTCACTCTGTGCCAAGGATGAATGCCTCCAATTGTTCGATGGTGTCTGCCACACAGCTTGCTCCAGTGGCCATGAGTTCATGTGCTTCATGATAGCCCCAGGAAACCCCGATTGCCCGCACGCCTGCAGCTACTGCCATTTCCATGTCGAAACTGGTGTCGCCAATCATGATCGCGTCCTGGGGCTCGACACCCGCTTCGGCGAGCGCGGTTTCCAGCATGGAGGGATGCGGCTTGGAAGGATGGCGGTCGGCGGTCTGCAAGGTCACGAACAACTGCCTGATACCGTGCGATTCAAGGCACGCGTTGAGGCCGCGGTCGCTCTTCCCCGTGGCCACTCCGAGAAGCCAGCCCGCCGCGTCCAGGCGAGCGACCAGTTCGCCGATGCCTTCATAGAGCGGCTCCTGCAGCGCGCCCGAAACGCGAAGCGAACGATATCCGTCCTTATACGCCTCAACGACGCGGGTCCGTTCCTCATCGCTGGCGTGCGGGGCCAGTTCGCGCAGGGCGTAGGGCAGGCTGAGCCCGACCATTCGTCGTACGGCGTGGCGGTCGGGCGTGGGCAGGCCCGCCATGGCAAAGGCCTGTTCCATGGTGTCGCAGATTGCGGCCTGGCCATCGACCAAGGTTCCGTCGCAATCGAAGACGACCAGACGGGTCATGGTGCAAAGCGCTCCATGGCCTGCGCGATGGGGGCATTCCCTGCTGCAACCTGTCCTGCGGCGATGGCTTCACGCACCTCTTGCGGCTGCTTCTGCGAAAGCTTGAACGTCGGCCGCCTGATATCGATTGCCATCTCGAAGCCGGTGATGCCGCGCAGCTGGCGAGCCCAGTTGTCCGCGCTCGTCTCCTCTGCGGACCAGCGATCGCCGCCCAATCGACCTTCGTGCCGGTCGATTGCGCGGTAGAGGAAATCTTCGAGCTCGACCTCGTCGAGCTTGCGGACCGTGCCTTCCATCTCGATCGTCACATAATCCCAGGTCGGTACGGTATCGCGGTTGGCGTACCAGCGGGGGCTGACATACCCTTCGGCACCATTCACGACGACGAGCGCGCGCGACCCGTCGAGATGCGGGACCAGCGCATTGCGGCGCGACAGGTGGAACCGGACGCAGCCACCGTCCGAAATCAACAGGGGGGTATGGGCGACACGCGGACCGTCGGGCGTCGCGACGAACACCATGCCGAAGCCGATTTCCTCCACCAGTCCATCGAGCAGCGCGACATCATCGCTGCGAAAGAGCGGGTTGGGGTGCATCAGCGCTTGCCCTTGGGCGGTTTGGTGGACTTGGGCCCAATTTTCGCCTTGGGTCCGGCATCGCGGCGGCCCCGGCGTTCGCCTTTGCGTGTCTTGCGATAATTCTTCGCGTGCTGGCGGGCCTGCTGCTTCTTTTCCTCGCGCGATTTCGGCGGCGGATCGTCGCGCATTGGCGTCGCGTCGCTGGCGTTCACGTTGAAGCCCAGTTGTTCGAGGCTGGCCGCGAAATGCTCGGGCAGGTCGGCAGTGACATCGATCTTTCCACCCGAGGGATTGTCGATGATCAGCCGGCGTGCGTGGAGATGCATCTTGCGACTGATGGATCCGGTCAGGAAGGCGTCCTTGCCGCCATATTTGCCATCGCCGACGATCGGCGTGCCCATGGCGGCGCAGTGCACGCGAAGCTGGTGCGTGCGGCCGGTCAGCGGTTCCAGTTCGAGCCATGCAGCCTTCTGTCCGGCCTTGTCGACGACGCGGTACTTGGTCTTGGCGGGCTGCCCGCCTTCGTGGTCGACATGCATCTTCTCGCCACCCGAACCGGGCTGCTTGGCAAGCGGCGCCTCGATGATGCCCTGCGCCACTTCGGGCACTCCGACCACCAGCGCCCAGTATACCTTCTTCGCACTGCGGCCCGAGAAGCGCTTCGAGAAGAACGTTGCACTTCCCGGAGTGCGGGCGATGAGAAGGACGCCGGAGGTATCCTTGTCGAGCCGGTGGACGAGGCGTGGACGCGGCTCGTCTTCGCCCGGCGCGAACGCGTCGAGCAGGCCGTCGACGTGTGTCGTGGTGCCGGTCCCGCCCTGCGTCGCAAGTCCGGGGGGCTTGTTGAGGACGATGGCACCCTTGTCCTCACGGATGACCATCGCATGGGCCTGTTCGATTTCGGCTTCGGTGAGCTGGCGTTTGACCTTGGGCTTCTTGTGCGGCGCATCGCCGCCCGGCGGCACACGGACGGTCTGTCCTGCCGCAATCCGGTCTTCTGGCTTCACGCGCTTGCCGTCGACACGCAACTGGCCGGTCCGGGCCCACTTGCTCACCGTGCCAAAGCCGACCTGCGGCAGGTGGCGCTTGAACCAGCGGTCGAGACGCACGCCGTCATCATCGGCATCGACCGTAAACAGCCGCACTTCGTCGGAAGTCTTCATCCGTAGGCTCGCATTACGGTCAGTCCGAAGATCAGCCCGCTGATCCCGAGCGCAAAGGACAGCACGGCATAAAGCGCGGCGAAGGTGAATTGCCCGCGTTCGAGCAGCAGGACCATCTCGAGGCTGAAAGCGCTGAAGGTGGTGAACCCACCAAGCAAACCTACGCCGAGCAACAGGCGCAACTGCTCGCCCTCACCGCTGCCGTGGCGGGCGAGCCATCCGGCCAGAAAGCCCATCAGCACGCTGCCGAAAGCGTTGGCGGCCAGCGTCGCCCATGGGAAGATCGTGACCGCCTGGACGCCCAGCCAGTGGGTCATGCCCCGGCCCAGCTGGTAACGCATGACGGCACCGATCGCGCCGCCCAAGGCGACGTGCAGGCTGGCAATGAATGGGGAGAAACCGGACATCGCCCAAGCCCCTAGCGCCAACGGCTCGCCTATGAAAGCCGCCAAAGCGCTTGCCTTTCCCCTCTCGAATCCGTATGTGCGCCCCCGTTCGAGCCGGCCCCTTTGGGATTCGGCGCGTTATTCGTTTTCTGGACGAACCCGTATTAAGGAGGCAAACCCCGCTTGCGGCGGGCTCTGGCCCGCAAGTTGAGGTGTTGATTTTTATGCAGATTATGGTTCGCGATAACAATGTCGACCAGGCTCTCCGCGCGCTCAAGAAGAAGCTGCAGCGTGAAGGCGTGTATCGCGAAATGAAGCTGCGCCGCCACTACGAGAAGCCGAGCGAAAAGCGCGCCCGCGAAAAGGCCGCTGCCGTTCGCCGCGCTCGCAAGCTCGAGCGCAAGCGCATGGAGCGCGACGGTTCGAAGTAAGCCGTTGATTGCGACAAGCAGACAAGCCATGAGGGCGCGGAGCAATCCGCGCCCTTTGCGTATCAGGACCATATCCGCATGACCGAGATTACCCGCGTACCCCTCCAGCCCATCGCCAAGGGCTCGCTCTCCAAGCTATGGCTGGGCGTCCTCGTGGCAGTCCTGCTCGGCGCAGGCCTTGCCTGGGCAGCCGCCCCCAAGGGGCTGTCGGTCGACACGATCACTGCCGGCACGGGCGATTCCCCCAAGCTGGGCGATGTGGTTTTCGTAAAGTACGTGGGCAAGCTGAAGGACGGGACCGAATTTGATCGGTCGCAGCCGCTCCCCATTCCTCCCGGCCTGCTGCCCGACGGCAACCCGCTGCTGCTCGAGGAAGGCGCGATTATCGACGGCTTCATCCAGGGCCTGACCCAGATGCAGAAGGGCGGCAAGTACACGCTCACCATTCCGGCCGACCAGGCTTATGGCGCCGAACCGCCCCCGGGCTCGCCTATTCCGCCGAACTCGGACCTCGTGTTCGATGTCGAGGTAGTGGATTTCATGAGCCGCGACGATTTCCAGCAGCGCGCCGCCGCGATCCAGAAGATGATGCAGGCGCAGCAGGGACAGCAACAGGGCCAGCCGGGAGGCGCACCGCCGCAGCAATAAGCCGGCATCAGGCCTTGGGAGAGAGGCTATGAGCGAAGAGGAAACGACCCGGCACGCCGAATGGCCGCTGCGACCATGGGTTTTGGCAGGGATGCTGGGCATCGCCGGGCTTCTGGTCTGGCTCGTCTCCGCGGACTTTAAGCATGACATGGAGCCATGGCGCGCAGCGCTGACGGCATTGTGTTTTTTCGGGCCGCTGGCACTCGCCTTCGTTCTCGAACGCGACATGTGGCGCGAGCCCGCCATCTTTGCGGCGATTGTCGGTCTGGTCATGGCCGGCATCGCGTGGCGCGTCGCCAGCGCGGACCAGTATTATGATTCTTCGGCCTTCTGGCTGGCGGCAGGGGTGGTGGCGAGCGCGCTGGCATTGCCGCTCTTCCAGGCAGGGTTCCACCGGCAGCTCTGGAAAACTTCCTACAGCGAAACACACTACCACGTATGGACCGACGCCATCACCGCAGGCGGGGCGCTGGCGTTTGTCGGTCTCTCTTGGCTGGTGCTCGGTCTGCTCTCGGAGCTGTTTCACGCGATCAAGATCGATGTCCTGCGCGAACTGATGCGGCGCGAATGGTTCGGCTGGACCTTTTCCGGGGTTGCATTTGGCGCCGCGCTCGGCACTCTGCGAAACCAGCTCAAGGTCATCGGTACGCTGCAGAACGTTGTGCTGCTGGTGTTCTCGCTCCTCGCGGTGCCGATGGCGGCTGCACTGACGCTGTTCCTGCTGTCGGTGGCGCTCAGCGGCCTCGACGTTCTTTGGGAGGCGACGAGGAGCGCAACTCCGCTGCTGTTGTCCTGCGCCGTCGGTTGCTTCGTACTCGCGAACTCGGTCCTCCGCGATGCCGATGCAGCGGCAAGCCAATCTCGCGTAATGCGCATCGCCGCATTCGTGCTTTCCGTGGGTATTCTACCTCTGGGCGTGCTGGCGGCAATTTCAATGGGTACCCGCATCGCTGAATATGGACTCACGCCCCAACGCATCTGGGCCTTCATCACCGTCATTGTCGCTGTGGCATACGGGATCGCCTATTTCCTGTCCGCAATCCGCAGTCGCAAGCACGGCTGGGACACGCTGCGCCAGTCGAATCTGCATCTTGCTGTCGCGACCTGTGTGCTGGCATTCCTGCTGGCCATGCCGATCCTCGATTTCGGCGCAATCTCGGCGCGCAACCAGGTGGCGCGATTGAATGCAGGGAAAGTGAACGTCGAGGACTTCGACTACGACGCGCTGCGCTGGGATTTCGGGGATTCGGGGCGCGAGGTCTTGGCTACTCTCACGAAGAATTCAGACCCTCAGGTTGCGAAGCTTGCCCGCGAAGCCGAACAGCGAGAATCGCGCCCTCACCGCTGGCTCGATGAAAATCGCGACAAGCGGGAAGAGCGAATTGCGAACCTTCGCATCGATGCCGCAGATGCGGTCCTGCAAGTGGCGATACGAGAGGATGTGCGTACCAATCCGTACCTCTGCATGACCCCGTGCGTCGCAATCGACGCAGGACCACGACCTGGTGGCGGCCGGTGGGTTGCCTACGTGCAGAACGGCACAGTCAATCGCCGTGTCCTGTTGAGAGAGAAGGGCACCCCTGGGGAAGATTCCTTCGTCCTGGATGTCGGCAATGTCCCCGGGCCGCAGAACCCCGAACAGAAGGCGGATTCTCAGGTGGAGATCCGCGAATGGAAGGGCAGGCGGGTCTATATTGACGGCAAGCCTGCAGGCGATCCGTTCGAATAGCATTGCAGTGCAGCATGACCGCTTGAAGCGCGGCCTTCGCGCGGCTAACGCGCTCGCATGTCCGTAACACGTGAAGAAGTGGCGAAGATCGCCTCGCTCGCCCGCATCAAGATGGGCGATGCGGAACTCGAACGCATGGTGCCCGAATTGAACGGCATCCTGAAGTGGGTCGAACAGCTGGGCGAGGTCGACGTGACCGGCGTCGAGCCGATGACTGCGGTTATTGAAAACCACCTGCGCCTGCGCGATGACGTGGTCGATGCCGATCCGCTCACCGCCGGTGGCCGCCGCGAGGATGTCCTCGCGAACGCCCCTGCTGCCGAACACGGCTTCTTCGGCGTTCCCAAGGTGATCGAATAATGAGCGCGCTTACCGACCTTGGCGTCAAGGCCATCCGTGACGGCGTTGCCGGCGGCGAATTCACTGCACGCGAGGTGGCCGAGGCGTTCAATGCCGCGGTGGCCGAGGCTGCCAGCCTCAACGCCTTCATTGTCACCACCCCCGAACATGCGCTCGCCGCCGCCGATGCGACCGACGCGAAGCGCGCCAAGGGCGAAGACCTCGGCAAGATGGGCGGCGTGCCCATCGGCATGAAGGACCTGTTCGCCACCAGAGGCGTCCAGACCACTGCCGCGAGCCACATCCTCGAAGGCTTCAAGCCCGAATACGAGAGCACCGTTTCGCAGAAGCTGTGGGACGCGGGCGCGGGCATGCTGGGCAAGCTCAATCTCGACCAGTTCGCGATGGGTTCGTCGAACGAGACCAGTTACTTCGGCAATGTCACCTCGCCGTGGCAGAAGGCGGGCAGCAATGCCGCGATGAGCCCGGGCGGTTCGTCGGGCGGCTCGTCCTCTTCCGTTGCCGCGCGCATTGCGCCTGCTGCGACCGGCACCGACACCGGGGGCTCGATCCGCCAGCCTGCCGCTTTCACCGGCATTTGCGGCATCAAGCCGACTTACGGCCGCTGCAGCCGCTGGGGTGTCGTCGCTTTCGCATCGAGCCTCGACCAGGCCGGGCCGATGGCGCGCAGCGTCGAGGATTGCGCGATCATGCTCGAGGCCATGGCCGGTTTCGATCCCAAGGACGCGACCAGCCTGAAGATGGACGTGCCCGCATGGGAAGCGGGCCTGTCCGCCGACCTTAAGGGCAAGAAGATCGGCATCCCGCGCGAATACCGCATGGAAGGGACCGACGAGGAAATCCTCAAGTCCTGGGAACAGGGCAAGGAATGGCTGCGCGATGCGGGTGCCGAGATCGTCGATATCTCGCTGCCGCATACGAAGTACGCGCTGCCTGCCTACTACATCATCGCTCCAGCCGAGGCCTCGTCCAACCTCGCGCGCTACGACGGCGTGCGTTACGGCTTGCGCGACCTGCCGGACGGGGCAGGCTTGCAGGATATGTATGCCGCCACCCGCGCCGCCGGTTTCGGCGACGAGGTCAAGCGCCGCATCCTCATCGGCACCTACGTGCTGAGCGCGGGTTTCTACGATGCCTATTACACGCAGGCACAGAAGGTCCGCGCGCTCGTCGCCCGCGACTTCGCCGAAGCGTGGAGCCAGTGCGACGCGATCCTGGCGCCGACCACTCCGACTGCCAGCTTCCCGCTGGGCTCGCTCAACGAAGACCCGCTGACGATGTACCTCAACGACGTCTTCGCCGTTCCTGCGTCGCTTGCCGGCCTGCCTGCGATGAGCGTGCCCGCAATGCTCAACTCGGACGGCCTACCGCTCGGCCTGCAGATCGTCGGCAAGCCCTTCGACGAGCAGGGCGTGCTCAATGTCGGCCTCGCCATCGAACAGCGCGCCGCGTTCGCAGCGAAGCCGGAGAAGTGGTGGTAGAGGCGCCTTCCGCGGCCGCTTCAAGGGCTGCCGCAGCGCATCGCTTCATCGCGCTCGATTCCCTGCGCGGGCTCGCCGCGCTGGTGATCGTGTTTTACCACATGGGTGATTTCGGCTGGGTCGCCGGCCTGCCGCCGTTCCGCTACGGCTGGATGCTGGTCGACTTCTTCTTCATCCTGTCGGGCTTCGTCATCACCTGGAGCTATGGCGAGCGGTTGGCCATGGGCTATCCGCGGACCGGTTTCGTAATGGTGCGGTTGGGGCGCATGTACCCGCTCCACATCGCGACCGTCCTCCTGTTCGTGATCCTCGAATTCGCCCTGTTCCGCCCGGTATTGCACGAGGCACATTCACTCACCGAACTGTTGCGCGGTGTCTTCCTCCTCGATGCCTTTCGCACCGGTGCGGGCAATTTTTATGCACCTGTGAGCTGGGCAGTGGCGGTGGAGCTGGTGCTTTACCTCATCGCCGCGGCCTTTTTCGGACGTGGCCGCTGGGCGATCGCGATCTCGGCTCTCCTAGCCGCGATCTCGGCATGGGCTCTGTGGACGGGCTTCAACGTGACCGGTTTCGGTCGCCTGCTGCAGCGGGGACTGCTGGCATTCCCGCTGGGTGTGCTGGCCTGCTGGCTCTATCGCCGGATGGAAGGCAGGAAGCCCGGCGCGCTGCTGGCGAGCATCATGGAGATCGCCCTCTTCGCGCTGCTTGTCTGGTTGCTCTGCCTGCCGGGCAAGTACGCGAACTGGATACCGTGCATGGACATGCTGTTCCTTGTCATGGTGCTGGTTTTCGCATGGGACGCAGGGATCGTTAGCAGGGTGCTTCAGTGGCAACCACTGGTGACCCTCGGGACGCTCTCTTTTGCGCTCTACATGGTGCACCTGTTCTACGTGATCCTGCCCAATCGCCTGCTCCCGCACATGTTCGAGGCGACCGGTCATCCAGACTGGATCGCAACGAAGCCCGACAAGTTCGGCCTTCTCAGCGTCGCTCCACCGCCCGCGCTCGCCACGGCAATCTCGCTCGCGCTGCTGGCGCTGGCCATCGGCACAGCCTGGCTGGCCTGGCGCTATATCGAGGAGCCCGCGCGCGAATGGAGCCGGCGCTTCGCAAATCCGCACAAGTGAGCCTTTTCACGCACGCTGCACTGCACTATCGGCGAGAACATGACTGAATCCACTTACCGCATCCAGGGCGCCACGGGCGAATGGGAGGTCGTGATCGGCCTCGAAGTCCACGCGCAGGTCGTCTCCAAGTCCAAGCTGTTTTCCGGCGCCGCTACCGCCTTCGGGGCTGAGCCGAATACGCAAGTCAGCCTCGTCGATGCGGCGATGCCCGGCATGCTGCCCGTGCCAAACCGCGAGTGCATCCGTCAGGCGGTGCGCACCGGCATGGCGATCGAGGCGCAGATCAACGCGTGGAGCCGGTTCGACCGCAAGAACTACTTCTATGCCGACCTGCCGCAGGGATACCAGATCAGCCAGCTCTACCACCCGCTCGTGGGCGAGGGACAGCTGACCATCGAAGCCGACGAGAAGGCGGGCATCCCCGCAGACAAGGTCATCGGCATCGAACGCATCCACGTCGAGCAGGACGCGGGCAAGCTGATGCACGACCAGCACCCGACCATGTCCTATGTCGATCTCAACCGCAGCGGCGTGGCGCTGATGGAGATCGTGTCGAAGCCCGACATGCGTTCGCCCGCCGAAGCCGGGGCCTATGTCCGCAAGCTGCGTTCGATCCTGCGCTATGTCGGATCGTGCGACGGGAACATGGAAGAAGGCTCGATGCGCGCCGACGTCAACGTCAGCGTGCGCAAGCCGGGCGAGGAATTCGGCACCCGCACCGAGACCAAGAACGTCAATTCGGTCCGCTTCGTAATGCAGGTCATCGAATACGAGGCCAACCGCCAGGTCGACGTGATCGAGAACGGCGGCAAGGTGGAGCAGGAAACGCGCCTGTTCGATCCGAACACCGGCACGACCCGCACCATGCGTTCGAAGGAAGACGCGCACGACTATCGCTACTTCCCCGACCCGGACCTGTTGCCGCTCGAACTCGAGGACAGCTTCCTCGAGGAATGCCGTGCATCGCTGCCCGAACTGCCTGATGCCAAGCGCGCGCGCTACGAGAATGAGCTGGGCCTGACGCCGTACAACGCGCGCGAACTGACCGCTGAGGTCGAGACTTTCGCCCGCTTCGAAACGCTTCTTGCCGCCACCGCCAAGGGTATCGGCAAGTCGGAGAAGGACGTCGCGACGCAGGTCGCGAACTGGGCGCTGTCGGTTGCGCCGGGGGTAATGAACGCACTGGGTGACGAGGCCAATCCGGCCTACGCCACGGCCGAGGCGCAGGCGGCCATCCTCGATATGCAGGCCAAGGGCGAAATCTCGGGCGGCCAGGCCAAGGAAATCTACGAGATCGTCCTCAAGACCGGTCGCTCCCCTGCCGAAATCGCCGAGGCGGAAGGCCTCAAGCAGGTCAGTGACACGGGTGCCATCGAGGAGGCGATCGATGCGATAATCGCCGCCAATGGCGACAAGGTCGAGGAATACCGCAGCGGCAAGGACAAGCTCTTCGGCTTCTTCGTCGGCCAGACGATGAAGGCGATGCAGGGCAAGGCCAATCCCGCAGTGGTCAACCAGATCCTCAAGGACAAGCTCGGCTGAACCGCAAGATCGGTCGGGCACGCCGGCTTGTCCTCGCCTAACCATCCCCTGCCACGGAGGATGGAATGAACGCGACGGCTGCCGACAACTATCGCAAGCGCATGGCGCGGGTGCTGGATCATATCGACCGGCACCCCGACGGCGACCTGCGGCTGGAGGCACTGGCCGGGGTCGCAGCCTTCAGCAAGTTCCATTTCCATCGCCAGTTCGGTGCCAATTTCGGCATTTCCGTCCAGCGCTACGTGAACCTTTCGCGCATGAAGCGTGCAGCTTTCGCATTGGCGTGCAGGCCGGAACTGCCGGTCATCGAGATTGCCCTTGCCGCCGGGTTCCAGTCCCCGGATTCCTTCGCCAAGGCATTTCGTGGGGAGTTCGGTGTCAGCCCGAGCGCATTCCGCAAGGCACCCGACTGGGCCGCGTGGCAAACGGCAATCACGCCGTACGACAACGCGAGGAAACACATCATGGCTTCGAACTTCCAACCAGGCGATGTCGAGATCGTCGATTTCGCCGAAACGCCGATCATCGTGCTCAGTCACCGGGGCGATCCGGCGATAGTCCAGCCGTCGATTGCGCGGTTCATCGACTGGCGGAAAGCGAACCGGGTCGGGCCGCAGGTCGCCCGCACCTTCAACATGTTCTATGGCGGCCGTGATGTGGCGCCCGAGGATTTCCGCATCGATCTGGCATGCGAAGCGGTACGGGGTCTCGAGCCGGGAGAGGGCATGGAGCGGTCTGCCATAGCTGGCGGACGCTGTGCTCGCCTGAAGCTCACGGGCGTCAATGACGAGCTCGAAGTGCCCGCGACCTGGCTCTACCGCGACTGGTTGCCGCAGAGCGGCGAAACGCTGCGCGACTTCCCCCTGTTCTGTGAACGGAGCAATTTCGGCCCTGGCATGCCCGAGAGCGAAATGGTGACGGAGCTCTACCTCCCTCTGGAATGACCGGTTCATGGGCACTAGGCGGAGACGATGACTTCCATCGTCCTTGTCCAGCCCGAGATACCCGGCAACACCGGTGCGGTGGGGCGCACCTGCGTCGCACTCGACATGGAACTGGTGCTGATCCACCCGCTGGGGTTCGAGATTTCGGATAAGCGGGTGAAGCGCTCGGGACTAGATTACTGGCCGCACATCAGGCTGGTTGAATTTGCCAGCTGGGATGCCTTCCTCGCCGAACGCAAACCGCGCCATGACCAGCTGTTCCTTTTCGAGGAATATGCCGAGCGCAACTTCTACGATCCCGAGTACCCGGAAGATGCCTATCTGGTCTTCGGACGTGAGACCAAGGGTATCCCTGAAGAGATCGTCATCGCTCACCGGTCGCAGATGGTCAGTCTCCCCATGCGCTCCGAAAAGGTACGTTCGCTAAACCTCGCGAACACCGTGGCGGCCGCCGCCTACCAAGCGGTGAGGCGGCACATATAGGCCAAGGGCGGCGCTGGTTTTTCTTTCGAGGGATCCATGGTAAGCATTGGCCAATGAAGTGGGCATTCTCCATATTCCTGGGTCTCTACCTCATCGCATTGTTCCTGCTTGCGGTGGGAACATTCGGATGGTTCGGCCAGGAAAAAGACCCGCTGTCCGGTGTGTTCCTCCTGCCCCTCGGCCTGCCGTGGAACCTCGTTGCCGACAAGCTCGGCTTCGGTGGCTGGCTGACCGCAGTCGCGTCTCCGGCGATCAATGCTGCTGTGCTCTGGTTCCTCTGGAAGCGCTGACGGCCTAGTTTGAAGCGGGGGCTTCAGTTCTGGAAACTGGCGCCGCCCTGCCCAGATTGGCCACATGTGCGTCCGCGTCGCGTAACACGGCGACGAATTTGCGATAATCGTCGTCCATGCAGCCATCGTTCCACGAAATTTCGGTCGTGGTCGCACCTTTTGTCATGCGCAGCAGGCCATACGGTGCGTCCGTCATGAAGTTGGTGCAAGCCTGCGAATCCGGGACGGGACTGGGGAAACGACGCAGGATTTTCTCGAGCACGATGTAGTTGGCAGCGGCCGGTTCGATTTCGTGCCAGACGAGCGTAGGTGGCGCATTGAAAGCTTCGCCCTCTTTCCTCACAGCCTCTGTCCAGCTCCCTCCGCCATCGGGGAGCATGCGCCAGGATGTGACCGGTGCGCCCCAGCTCTTCACCTCGAAGGTAACGATGTCCCAGTCCGGCCCTGCGGGCGCTTTTGAGTTTCCGGCGTGGGCGGGATTGCAGGCAACCAGCCAAACCGCGGCAAGGCCAGCAAGGACTTGTCGGGAAGCGGCTTTGAATCCTGCCGAAACCACTCTCATCCGCCGGTAATCATTGCATCGACAATGACATAGGTTTCGGGCCCGAAGCGCACCGTTACCTGGTCATCCTTGCGAGTGGACTTGAAGTCCCAGCCCGCCGAACCGTCGGCTTGCGCACTGTCTGCACCATAGGGATCGGTGCCCTTGAAGAAGATGGCGCGCTTGCGCCCGTCCGGCTTCTCGACTTCGACCAGGTGTTCGCCCTCTTTGCCCCAGTTGCGCTTGATGCCCGCGTTGCAGTCCTGCGTCGGAGGCTTGTTATCGAAGCCGCATTTGAGAATGGTGGTGGCGTTGTAGTCCGTGCCGGAGACAAGGGCGTCGCCTTGCCCATAGGCCGGCTCCACATCATCCGTTCCGCCCGCTTCCGGACCCTGAGCACTCGCAATTGCCGGCGTGGCGGTGGCCGCGCCGTCCGAGACGTCGGTTTCGGTCTGTGTTCCACACGCTGCAAGTCCGGCAATTGCCAGCCCGGCAAGGATGAAATTCCTCATACTTCCCTCCTCATCCGTTCGAAGGCCGGGCCGGGACCGCATGTCGAACCCGGCCTTCCCCGGTGGCTTCAAAGCGCCCCTTCGCTGCCCGTATACATGATGTCGCCGATCGTCCCGTCGCGATAGGCGAGGCACTGCCATGGTGCCTCCCCGCCCTCGACATTGATGTAGATGGCTATGGCAGCCTCGGATTCCTCGATCCGGTTGGTGCCGATCACGCGGGCGCCGGTTTCCTTGCCAACCTTCTTCGCGCATTTGCCTTCAAGGCCGTTGGGCCCGCGAATTGCGACCTCTTTCGGATTGGGGGCGGGTGCATCGTCGACGGGGCCGTTCTCACCGACCGGGGAGGTCATGCCTGCATTGGCGTCGCCCGTCGGGATGCTGACCAGGCGGATGCCCTCGACATTTCCTACAACCTTCCCTCCAAGCGCTTCGGCATCTGCCTCTGTCGGGCACCCGACGAGGTCGGCACTGTCATCGAGGTAATTTGAAGTCGCGGCACTCTCGCCAAGCCTGCGGCACGGATCGCCCGCATTGGGATAGCCGTCGCCAAACGGCGCCAGCGTCTCGGGGATTACTACGGCCGCAGTGGCGGTCGCCTCTTCAGCCGGGGCCTCTTCCGACGATCCGCCGCAAGCGGAGAGGGCGAGCGCCGCAGCGCCCGCCAACAGGATGCGTACCCGCATGTCGTCTCTCCTCAAGCCCTTAGCGACACTTCGGGTGGCGACCGATGTCGCGCAGGTCATAGAAGTGCCCGTCTGCGATCGTCACCTGCACGCACTGGTTGGTGTCCCGCTTGTACTGGATCGAATAGCGGGTGTTGCCGCTGGTGAAATTATCGACCTGGGTGAATCCGCGCCTCGACATTTCGTCCATGCCGCCCGCTGCCCGGGCACCTTGCAAGTCGCCGTATTGGGCAACTTGCGAATATCCGCCCTTGCCGGAGTGGTGCGACAGGTTGGCGTTCCGCTGATCCACGCCAGCGGTGTAGCCATTGGAGTAAGCGTCGGACTTCTCGTAATTGTGATAGGCGGCATTGTGCAGGCCGTCGGTGTAGCCGCGTTCGTATTGCTGTTCGGCCTGCTGATCGGCGAGGTGCTGCTTGTCCTCGTGATGATTGGACTTGTGGCTGAGCAATGCGCCAAGGATCGCGGCGCCGGCAATCACACCCACGGCTGCGGCCGCATCGCCACCGCCCTTGTCATGACCGCAATCCTTGTGGCTCGCGTCCTGGATGGTTTCGACCCGGCCGTCGTAGACCTCGACCTGGACGCAATCCTTGTCCTTGTCGTCCCACCAGTAGCTGTAGACGTAACCCATGGAATTCTTGTTGGTCGAGACATGGGAGAAGCCGCGCTGCTGCAACTGGTATTCGGCGTCGCGCCCCTTGGTGCCATTGATATCGACGAGTTGGTTGGCCTTGTCTGCAAGTGCGGGCGTAGTTGTCGCCGCAACAAGAGCGGTCCCTGCAATGATGTGAGTGATAGCTTTTGGCATGGTCAGTCTCCCCTGCTTGCCGGATGCCCTCCGGACAAAGAATCGACGCGACCACTTGATTGCTATGCTTTCATCAAATCATGACTCTTCGAAGGCTTCAACCCGGATAAGTCAATTGCCTGTTCTGGCGGACATAGCGAAAGGGGCGCCGGAATTTCTCCCGACGCCCCCCAAATTCATTTTTTTCGCTTCTTAGCCCTGGCGGGTGCCCGACAGCGGCATGTCGCCGAATGCGCCCGCGTTCACGGTGCCGGTGAGGTTGTCGCCGTCGATGGTGGCAGTGCAGGTCAGGGTCATCGGCATGGGAACGGTCATGTTCATCTTCCACCCGATGGTGTTGCCGTCGATCGTGCCGTCGGCAATTTCCATCGAACCCATGCCGCCTGCCATCAGGCCGGTGAAGCCGGTGCCGTCAGCGTTGGGGGTGACGGTCAGCGTACCCTTCTGGTCGCCCATGGGGCTCTTGACGGTGGTGTCATAGGTACCGGCTACGGACATGGTAATTCCTCTCTTCGCTTGAGGGTGGGATTGGGGCGCTTAATCCGCGTTGCTGACACTCGTGTCAACATCGAGATAGGTGGTCGGAAGCTTTAGTCCGGCAAGCTGGCTGTCGATCAGCTTGCGGTCGCCGACGACGACGATCGTGAGATTGTCCGGGCCGAGATACTGCTTGGCCGCGGCATCGATCGCGCTCTTGCCGATCGCCCGATAGGTGTCGGGCAGCTTGGAGTAGTAGTCGTCCGGACGACCCAGCCGTGCGTTCTGTGTAATCGCGCCGAGGACCTGGAAATTGGTCTCGAAACGGTTGGGGAGGCCGCGGATATTGCCGTCAGTCACCCGGGTGAATTCCACGTCGTCCACTGCACGTTTGCCATTCGCGAAATCGCCAACCGTATCGAGGATGAGCTGGATCGAGTCTGCCGTCCTGTCCGACTGGACCGCCGTGCTGATGGTGAACAGGCGGGGGCCAGCGTTCTGGTCGACGCCGCTGCGCGCGCCATAGCTCCAGCCCTTTTCCTCGCGGATGATCATGTTGATGCGGCTGAGGAAGCCGTTGCCCAGCACCTCATTGGCGAGATCGAGTGATTCCAGCCCCTGCGTCGGGCCGTTGAGCGGCAGGACGCGGCCCGCATAGATTACGGATTGCGGCGAGTTGGGCCGATCGATGACCACCAGTCGCGTGCCCTCGACGCGGGCGGAATTGGTGAAGACCTTTTGGGGCGCTGCCGTGCCGTTTGCGCTCCAGTCGCCGAATGCTGCTTCGAGCTGCGGCTTGAGCTCGGCCATGGTGACATAGCCGACCACGGTGATGCGCGCCTTTTCGGGCCGGATCCATTCCTCGTGCTCGGTCCGCAGCGTGGCAGGGGTGATCGCCTTGACCACGTCGACAGTGCCGAGACCGCCGACGGTGCCGTAGGGATGGTTCTCACCGAACACGAGCGGGCGCAGCGTCCGGCTGGCGAGGCCACCTGGCGAGGAAAGCTGCTGCGCGATTTCCGACAGGCGCTGGTCGCGCACCCGCTGGACCTCGGTATCGGCAAAGGCCGGATTGCGCACGATGTCCGCCATCAGCGCCAGGGAGGGCTTGAGGTTCGACGCGAGGGCATTCATCGTCACTGAACTCGTGTCGAGCGAACTGCCCGTACCGATGGATGCACCGAGCCGCTCCTGCGCCTCGGCGATCTCGCCTGCGCTGCGCGAGGTGGTCCCTTCCTCGAGCAGGTCCATCATCAGCGACTGCGTGCCCGCGCCGGCCTTGCCGTCGGCGGCGTAGCCAGCGTCGAATTCCATCGACACCGCGACCTTGGGTACGGCGGTTCGGCGTGCGAGGGTCACCTCGATGCCGTTCGACAGCGTGGTGCGCTCGAGCGTCGGGAAAGTCAGCGAGCCGACCGGGGCTACCGGCGGCAAGCTGCGTTCCGGACCGCTGCGGGCAAGTGCCGGACCGTCGCCCTTGTCCGGTGGGGGCGGGGCGACCTTGTCCTCGTCACCCCAGCCGCCCATGTCGGCGCCCTTCTCGGTCCGTTCGCCCGGAACGACGGCCAGCTTCATGCCGGGGCGCGAGAGCCACTTGGAGAGGGCTGCCTGGACTTCTGCCGGGGTAAGCGTGGCGAGGCGTTCGAGGTCCTTGCGGTACTGGGCCGGGTCGCCCGAGTAGAGCAGGCCTTCCGCCAGGGTCACACCCTTCCCGCCGAAGCCGCCGACCCTTTCAAGGCCATCGATGTTGCTCGACAGGATGGAAGTGGCCGCACGCCGGATTTCGTCTTCGGTCGGCCCTTCTGTCATGATTTGCGTGATCAGCTCGTCGAGCCGCGCCTCGGCCTTTGCCCGGTCGACGCCCGGCTTCACGTCCATCTGCGCCTGTAGGAACGAGAGGTTTTCGTGCTGCTGCGAATAGGCGGTGACCGAAACGGCCAGCTGCTCGTCGCGGACGAGCGTGTTGTCGAGGCGCGAGGATGCGAGCCCGCCGAGCACATACATGCCGACGGCAACGGGGATGGCGTCGGGATCGTTGGTCGATGGGCCCGTCCAGTTGCGCGTGACGCGTACGAGCGGGACCTGGTCGACCATCTCGCGCGTCACGGGTGCTGCGAGTGTCACCGGCGGCGCGCTGACCGGGCTAATCTCGGGTCCACGCGGGATATCGCCGAACCAGCGCTCGACCATCGGTTTGGCAGTCGTCGCGTCGATGTCGCCCGACAGGACAAGCACGACATTGTTGGGTGCGTAATTGTCCTTGAACCACTTCGCGACGTCGGCAAGGCTGGCGGCATCGAGATCGGCCATCGAGCCGATGGTCGAGTGGCGGTAAGGGTGGCCGACGGGCAGCAGGCCTTCGCCGATGGCGTATTCGACGAGGCCATAGGGCTGGTTGTCGCCCTGGTTCTTCTCGTTCTTGACCACGCCCCGCTGCTTGTCGAGCTTTTCCTGGGTAACCGCGCCGAGGAGGTAACCCATGCGGTCGCTCTCCATCATCAGCGCCAGGTCGACTGCGCCGGTCGGCACCGTCTCGACGTAATTGGTGCGGTCATACCAGGTCGAACCATTCGTGCTGGTCGAGCCCGCGGCTTCCAGCGGGATGTCGAAATTCTCGACGTTCTCGCTGCCGCCGAACATCAGGTGTTCGAACAGGTGGGCGAAGCCGGTGCGACCTCGCGGCTCGTTCTTGGACCCGACACGGTAGTAGGTCGTGACCCCCACGATAGGCGCCTTGCGGTCCGTGTGCACGAGCACCGTCAGGCCGTTTTCGAGCTGGAATTGCTCGTAGGGAATGTCGACCTTCTCGACGAGCGAGGCGAGGGAGGACTGGCTGGCTGCCGGCGCGCTGGCAAGCGGGGCATCGACGGGCGCAGTCGCGCATCCGGCAAGGGCGAGGGCGGCAATGCCGCTCAGAAGGTATCGACGCATGGCAGTCCCTTAGTTGCGACCTGGGTCATGTGAAACGGTGTAGCGGCTAACCGCATTCGCGAGGACGTCCTCGCGCCAGAAATGGACCGGCTTCAAGCGGTGCTGGACGAACAGCGTCGCCTGGTCGGCGTAATGCATGGATTTGGGCCGTGTGGTCGCCGCGCCGTAGGGCTGGATCGACTGCGACTTCACGCGCTTTCCCGGTGCCCATTCGGCGAACTGGACAAAGCTGTCACCGTGCTTGACCGCCAGCCTGCCATCTTCCTGCACGTCCCAGGTCGTCGAGGCGCGCAGCGTGTCCGACCCGCCATCGAGCGGAAGATCGACCGAACCCTGGCGCAGGCGCAGCAGGTCACTCATCGGAGGATCGATCCGCCCGAAATGGGTCTTGAGATGGTCGACTGCCCACGCGAGCTTTTCCCCCACGTCGGGCAAGGGCTTGTTCTGGTACTCGGCGGACATGAAATCCTTGATCATGAGCAGTGCGAGGCTGTCGGCGCGGCCCTCGTTGTCGGCGGTGAAATCCCAATCCATCAACAGTGCACGCGCCTTGGCCTCATCACTCTTGGGGTCGAGCTTGAGTTTCGCCAGCGCCGCCCAAAGATCACCGACATAGCCAGCACGTTCGTAGCCCGTGTCGTACTTGATCTTCTCCAGCGTCGCGCGGTCGATGGTCCCTGCCTCGCTAAGCAGCTTCCACGCGCGGCGCGAGCGATTGGTCGTCTTGAGTTCGACCCCCATCTCCGGTGCGACGCTCGCTGGTGCGATATCGTCTGCAGCACCGGCCGCTGTGAAGGGCGAGTTATTCGAATTGTAGAGCCACCCGCTCGACGGGTTTACGTATTTGGGGAGCGCCGAGTAGGCCACCGGCCCCTTCCAGATCGCTTTCGGATCATCACCGGGCAGGACGCCGCGCCAGTCGTAGCCCTTCGGCCGATCGGGCATGGCGGCGTTGTAGACGTAGGCGATGTTGCCCTTGGCGTCGCCGTAGATGAAGTTCGTGCTCGGGATGTCCATCCGCGCGAGGATCGACTGCCACTCGTCGAGGCTCTTTGCCTTGTTGAGGCGGTAATAGGCGTCGAGCTGGCCGAGATTGTCCATGCCGCCATAGCGGATGGCGAAAGCGCCGCGGTCGTTGATGATCACCGGACCGTGGATGCTGCGATAGACCGTACGCTGGATCGGCAGCACGAGCGGGCCGAACCGGACGGGGAGGGTGACGGTGGTTTCCTTCAGCGACAGCCACTTGTTGCCCATCCGGTACTTCTTGCCGCTTTCGTCGAGCACGAGCTTGTAGACATCGGTCATGTCGGGCCGATTGACAGTGTTGGTCCAGCCGAGATCCTCGTTATGACCGAGGAAAGGGTAGGGGCTTCCGGGAAAATTGGCGCCTGCATAGTGCCACCCTTCACCGCTTTCGACGACGAGTTCGTACCAGGCGACCCCGCCGCGCCAGGGCTGGTGGCTGTTGGACACGAGACGGGTGACCCCATCGCCCGAGCGCTTTGGGGCGACGGCAAAGGCGTTGGATCCCGACAGCGCCCCATCCTCCGCCCAGGGCAGGGGGAAGGCGCGTGCCTGCTTGGGCTTGCCAATTTGAGGTCCGAATTCGGGTAGCAGGTCGGTACCCTTGACCAGCGGCTCGATCGTGCCGTTGAGGCCGAAGAAGAAGGGTTGTCGCAAGGCAAACCCTGCCGCCACGTCTACCCCGTCGACAGGGAAGAGGTTGTCGAGCCTTACCTCACCCCTGTGCAGCTTGGCGTAGTCGTTGAGGCCCGTCGCGTAGGCTTCGAACAGGGCGCGGGTATCTTCCGGTAACTCGGGATAGTGCCGTTCGGCCGTGCCGCGCGCATCGAGGAGGTGGTAGACGTAATCGACCGCCGCGCCGTCCTCGCCGGCAATGGCCCCATAGCGACCGCGGGCCATGGCGATGACATCCTGCAAGGTTGCGAAGTCGTCCTCCGCATGGGCGCGGGCGACACCATAGGCGACATCGGCGTCGGTCTTCCCGTAGATGTGCGGGACGCCGAATTCGTCGCGGGTGATTTCGGCAGAATAGGCCCGGTCCGACAGGCGAACGTTGTCGCGCTTCGCCCAGAACGGCTCCCATGTCGCCAAGGCGACGAAGGTAACGAACAATACGACCAGCAGCGCAAATCCGATGCGCCCAACCCATTTCCGCATTCAGGCAATTCCTCTCTTGCGCCATGGCCTAGCGGGATTTGTGCCAAGGGCAAGGGGACGCTTTGGGTTGGGCAAAACTGCCGCGAGGCTATTTCGTTAATGGGATTCGGCCCGCTAGCCCCGCCAGCGTGACAGCGCAGATCACCATCGGCCACGACGCCTCCGGAAAGCCGGTCCAGTTCGACATCGAGGAACTGCTTGCGACCCGCCTGCTGGTGCAGGGCAATTCGGGCAGCGGCAAGTCGCACCTCCTGCGCCGCCTCCTCGAAGAGAGCGCGCGCATGGTGCAGCAGGTGGTGATCGACCCGGAGGGCGATTTCGTCACCCTGGCCGAGCCCTTCGGCCACATCGTCATTGATGGCGCCGCCTATTCGCCCGCCGAGATCGAGGCGCTGGCCCGCCGCATCCGCGAACATCGCGCCAGTGTGGTGCTGGCGCTCGAAGGGCTCGAGGTCGAACAGCAGATCCGCTGCGCCGCGCAGTTCCTTACCGCCATGTTCGATGCCCCGCGCGAACATTGGTTTCCCGCGCTGGTGGTGGTCGACGAGGCACAGATGTTCGCCCCCGCCGTGGCGGGCGAGATCGCCGAGGACACAAGGCGGATGACGCTGTCGGCCATGACCAATCTCATGTGCCGCGGGCGCAAGCGCGGGCTTGCGGGCATCGTCGCGACCCAGCGTCTGGCGAAGCTCGCCAAGAACGTCGCGGCAGAGGCCTCGAACTTCCTCATGGGCCGCACCTTCCTCGACATCGACATGGTCCGCGCCGCCGACCTCCTCGGCATGGAGCGGCGGCAGGCCGAGCGGATTCGCGAACTCGAACGCGGGCACTTCCTCGCGCTCGGCCCGGCGATCACGCGCCTGCCGGTGGCGGTGAAGATCGGTCCGGTGCAATCGGGCCTCAAGGCGCGCGCCGAGGGGCTGATGGCGATGCCACAGACCGCTCCCGCCGACATGGAAGCGCTGCTGACCCGCGACCTCGCGAGCGAGGTCGCCAAGGCCCCGCCGCCCGGCCCGCCTCCAGCCCCGCGCTGGGAAGAGGTCGAGGCCGATATCGCTCACGCCGAAGAGCGCCAGGTCGAGGCTCCGCGCGCCGCACCCGACACCTCCGCAGTCGCGCAACAGATCGAAGCGATCATCGTTGCCATGGCAGGGGAGGAAGGCGTCTCCTTCCAGTCGGCGAGCGCGCAGTACCAGACCTTCCTGTCGCGCTGCCGGCGCGAACGGATCATCGGCCCGATGCCCGACATGGGCACGTTTCGTCGCCGCTTCGCCATGGCGGGGGCCGGCCTCGACCTTGTCGACGAGGAAACCCGTGAGCGCATCATGAAGCTCGCCCACGCAGTCGAGGACGATTTGCTCGCGCCGTTTCTCGTTCTCGCCAAGACTGCCAGCGCGGGGGAGGCAGATGTCGACGAGGATGCACTGGCGCGCGCCTACGGCACCAGTTCGACCGGTCGCATCCGTCGCCTGCTCGACCATCTCGAGCGGCAGGGCCTCATCGTGGTGCGCGAGGATTTCGGGGGAGGGCGCTCGGTCCTTGTCCCGGGGCTCGAGGCCTCAGCGACTCCCGCCGAATAGCTGGCGACCGGCGAGGTCGAGCATGATTTCCTCGCTGCCGCCGCCGATCGCGTTGACGCGGACCTCGCGATAAATGCGCTCGACCTTGCTGCCGGTGATGTAGCTCGCCCCGCCGAGGACCTGCGCAGCTTCGCGCGCGACCGCTTCAAGCATCCGCGTGGCCTGCACCTTGAGCATGGCGAAATCGGCCGGACGGTCGCGTCCTTCGCGGACCTGCCAAGCGCACAGGTCGACCCAGGCCTGCGTTGCCTCGATCTGGCGTTCCATGTCGGCCAGCTTGATGCGGATCGACTGGTGGCCGACCAGCGGCTTGCCGAAGGTCTCGCGCTGCTGTGCCCAGTCGGCGGCCTCGGCCATGGCGACGCGGGCGTAGGCGCAGCAGCCCATGGCCATGCCCAGCCGCTCGCCGTTGAAATTGCGCATGATGCCGATGAAGCCGCCGTTTTCGGTCCCGATCAGGTTCTCGGCAGGCACGCGAACCTCACTGAAGTGGATCGCAGCGGTATCCGAACAGCGCCAGCCCATCTTGTCGAGCCGGGTGCGCTCGACCCCCTCGCTCGCCATGTCGATCAGCAGCAGCGATATTCCGCCCGCTCCCGGGTCGCCGGTGCGCACGGCGCACGTCAGCCAGTCTGCGCGCATGCCGGAGGTAATGAACATCTTGCCGCCGTTGACGACGTAATAGTCGCCATCCCTCACCGCAGTGGTCTTGAGGTTGGCGACATCCGATCCGCCGCCTGCCTCGGTAATGCCGAGCGCGATGATTTTCTCTCCCGCGAGCACCGGCGGGGCGACGCGCTGCTTCAGTTCCTCCGATCCCAGGGCCAGCACCGGCGGCAAGCCGATGCCGTGCGTCATCAGCGATGCACCGAGCCCGCCCGCGCCGACGGCGGCCAGTCCTTCGGTCAGGACGAGGCCGTGGAAGATGTCGAAGCCTTCTTCGTGCCCGCCGTACTGCTCCGGGTAGCGCAGGCCGAGGATGCCCGCCTCGGCGGCCTTGCGATGGAGGTCGCGCGGCAGTTCGCCTTCGGCTTCCCAGCGGTCGATATTGGGCGCGATCTCGCGCTCGACGAAGCGGCGAACGCTGCTCGCCAGCGCCTCGTGGCTTTCGTCGTAGAAGGGAGAGCGGGCGCGCCAGTCGTCGAATGCTGTCATGGCGGCATCCTCATGCGCGCGGTGCGGACAGTCAATCGGCGAAAATTTTCGCATCCCGTCTGGCCAAACCTGCGGTCACCCCTATATCCGCCTAACACACCTCACGAAAATGGTGGGGGAGGGCTTGTGTTGCTATAATGCAACACCATATTCGAGCGGTAATTCTCGATTGAGGGGTTTCGAATGAATCTCGAAAAGTTCACCGATCGCGCCAAGGGCTTTCTCCAGAGCGCGCAGACCGTCGCCATCCGCATGAACCACCAGCGGATCTCGCCCACCCACATCCTCAAGGCTCTGCTCGAGGATAACGAGGGCATGGCCGCCGGACTGATGCAGCGTGCGGGTGCCCACCCGGGCACGGCCGTGACCGAAGTCGACCTCGCGCTCGGCAAGGTTGCTGCTGTTACCGGTGGCGGCGCGCAGCAGACACCGGGCCTCGACAACGATGCCGTGCGCGTGCTCGACCAGGCCGAACAGCTCGCGGAGAAGTCGGGTGACAGCTACGTTACCGTCGAGCGGCTGCTCCTTGCTCTTTCGCTGGCCAGCACCACGGCTGCCGGCCAGGCGCTGAAGAACGCCGGGCTCGACCCCAAGAAGCTCGAACAGGCGATCACCGAACTGCGCGGTGGGCGCACCGCCGACAGCGCGGGTGCGGAAAACGCTTACGACGCCCTCAAGAAGTATGCCCGCGACCTGACCCAGGCGGCGCGTGACGGCAAGCTCGACCCGGTGATCGGCCGCGACGAGGAAATCCGCCGGACGGTGCAGATCCTCGCCCGCCGGACCAAGAACAATCCTGCCCTCATCGGCGAGCCCGGCACCGGCAAGACCGCGATCGCCGAAGGTCTGGCGCTGCGCATCGCCAATGGCGACGTGCCCGACAGCCTCAAGGGCCGCACGCTCATGGCGCTCGACATGGGCTCGCTCATTGCGGGCGCGAAGTATCGCGGCGAGTTCGAGGAGCGGCTCAAGGCCGTGCTCGACGAGGTGAAGGGCGCCGAGGGGCAGATCATCCTCTTCATCGACGAGATGCACACGCTGATCGGCGCCGGTGCTTCCGAAGGCAGCATGGATGCCTCCAACCTGCTGAAGCCCGCGCTGGCCCGTGGCGAACTGCACTGCATCGGCGCGACCACGCTCGACGAGTACCAGAAGTACGTCGAGAAGGACCCCGCGCTGCAGCGGCGCTTCCAGTCGGTCTATATCGGCGAACCGAGCGTCGAGGACACGATCAGCATCCTGCGCGGCATCAAGGACAAGTACGAGCTGCACCACGGCGTGCGCATCACCGACGGTGCGATCGTCGCCGCAGCGCAGCTTTCCAACCGCTACATCCAGAACCGCTTCCTGCCCGACAAGGCCATCGACCTGATGGACGAAGCGGCATCGCGCATCCGCATGGAAGTGGAGAGCAAGCCCGAAGAGATCGAGGGCCTCGACCGCCGCATCATCCAGCTGCGGATCGAGGAGCAGGCACTCCAGAAGGAAACCGATACCGCGTCGAAGGACCGGCTCGAGGCGCTGCGCAAGGAGCTGTCCGAGCTCGAGCAGCAGTCCTCCGAACTCACCACGCGCTGGCAGAACGAGCGTGACAAGATCCATGCCGAGGCGCGGATCAAGGAAGAGCTCGACGCGGCGCGGCTCGAACTCGAGCAGGCGCAGCGGACCGGCGATCTCGCCAAGGCCGGCGAGCTGCAATACGGCAAGATCCCCGAGCTCGAGAAGAAGCTCAACGAAGCCTCGGGCCAGAACGAGAATGCCCTGCTGCGCGAGGAAGTGACCGAGGACGACATCGCCTCTGTCGTCAGCCGCTGGACCGGCATCCCGGTCGACAAGATGATGGAAGGCGAGCGCGAGAAGCTGCTCCAGATGGAGGAGATTCTCGGCAAGCGCGTCATCGGGCAGGCGCAGGCGATCGACGCCGTGTCCAAGGCCGTACGCCGCGCGCGTGCGGGCCTGCAGGACCCGGGGCGTCCGCTCGGCTCGTTCCTCTTCCTCGGGCCCACAGGTGTCGGCAAGACCGAACTGACCAAGGCACTCGCCGGCTTCCTCTTCGACGACGACAGCGCGATGGTCCGCATCGACATGAGCGAATTCATGGAGAAGCACGCGGTCGCCCGCCTGATCGGTGCGCCTCCGGGCTATGTCGGCTACGAGGAAGGTGGCGTGCTGACCGAAGCGGTCCGTCGGCGCCCCTACCAGGTCGTGCTGTTCGACGAGGTCGAAAAGGCCCACACCGACGTCTTCAACGTGCTGCTGCAGGTGCTCGACGACGGGCGCCTGACCGACGGGCAGGGCCGCGTGGTCGACTTCTCGAACACGCTGATCATTCTGACCTCCAATCTCGGCAGCCAGTACCTCGCCAACATGGACGACGGGCAGAAGGTCGAGGATGTCGAGCCGCAGGTGATGGACGTTGTGCGCGGGCATTTCCGGCCCGAGTTCCTCAACCGCCTCGACGAGATCATCCTTTTCCACCGCCTGGGGCAGGAGCACATGGCGCCGATCGTCGATATCCAGGTCGCGCGGGTGCAGAAGCTGCTCAAGGATCGCAAGATCGTGCTCGACCTGACCGACGGCGCGAAGAAGTGGCTCGGCCGCGTGGGATACGACCCGGTCTACGGTGCACGCCCGCTGAAGCGTGCGGTCCAGCGCTATGTCCAGGACCCGCTGGCCGACATGATCCTGTCGGGCAAGGTTCCGGACGGTTCGACGGTCCACATCGATGAAGGCGACGGGCAGCTCGAAATGAAGATCAGCTGATCCCGAAAGCCACATTAACGGCCGGAATCACGTCCTGTGTGATTCCGGCCACACATACTGAAAACCCGTAATGGCGGCTTTGACAAGCCAGACCCCCTATTGCACTAGCAATCCATTAGGGACTGGGGGTCTCTCGACAGATTCGAACTCTATGCGCCTTGGGGCGCGGGGAAATATAGTTCGGTGTCGGGCAGCAAGAATACTCCCGTTCCAGTGTCGCGAACTGGAGTAAACATGAAAAAGTTCAACGAAAAGACCTTGGCCGGTCTGGCGATTTCCGCTTCGACCCTGGCCATTCTCGTGGCCACGCCTGCCATGGCGCAGGAAGAAGGCGATGCATGCGTCGTCGGCACCGTCAACGGCACCCTTGATGCGGACGGCAATTGCGTCGTCATCGAAGGCACCGACGATGTGTCGACCACCGGCGCCGACGGCGCGCCCGTCGAAGGCGGCATCGTCGTCACCGGCTCGCGCATCAAGCGCGACACCTACAGCAGCGTTTCGCCTCTGCAGGTGCTGACTTCGGATACCGAAAACGAAGCCGGTCTGTTCGACCCGACTCAGATCCTGCAGCGTTCGGAAGCTGCTGCCGGCGTCCAGATCGACGCGACCTTCCAGGGCTTCGTGCTCGACAACGGCCCGGGTTCGGCAACGCTCGACCTTCGTGGCCTCGGTGCCGACCGCACCCTGCTGCTGATCAACGGCCGCCGCCTCGCCCCTGCCGGTGTGGAAGGCGCTCCGACCGCTCCTTCGATCAACCTTCTGCCCAGCACGCTGATCGACCGTTACGAACTGCTCCTCGAAGGTGCATCGTCGGTTTACGGTTCGGACGCAGTCGCGGGTGTCGGTAACGTCATTCTTCGCAAGGACTTCGACGGCCTCGAACTGACCGCTTTCGGCAACGTCAATCCGCAGGGGGGCGGCGATGACTACACCATCGGCGGTGCCTGGGGTTTCAACACCGACCGTGGCTTCTTCGGCATCGGCGCGGAATACGACTACCGCGACGAGATCCGTCTGCGCGATCGTGACTTCTTCCGCGGTTGTACGACCAACCTCGACATCACCAACACCGGTGAAATCCGTCGTCTGACCATCGACGACCAGGCCAACACTCTTGCTGACTCGGGTGGCACCATCACCACTTCGACCAGCGAGTGCATTCAGGACGGTTTCAACGGCCGTATCATCGTTCCGTTCAACCGCCTCGGCTCGGTCTACTATGACGAACGCACGTACGGCTCGCAGATAGGTAACTCGGGTATCCCGGGCTTCAGTGAATCGGCCTTCGGTGGCCCGATCGACGCCGACGGCGACGGCGTTCGCGACGTCGACTTCCTGCTCGGCCAGAACCTGAACGGCATCAACCCCGACCAGATCTTCCTGAGCAAGCAGAAGCGCTACAACATTCTCGCTTACGGTGAATACACCCTGCCCGGCGAAGCCAACATCACTCCGTTCTTCGAAGCGATGTACACCCGCGCCGAGATCAACAGCGACAACGAGTTCTTCGCTCAGGTCTTCCCGTATGTTCCGGACTCGAACCAGTTCAACCCCTGTAACACCAACGTTACCGGGATCGACTGCCGTTCCAGCCTGACCATTCCGGGCTCGCGCCAGGGCGGTATCGGTCCGCAGCCGGTTCGTCCGGTTTTCGCGATCACCGGCGACCGCAACAACACCGACGTGAAGCAGGAGCAGTATCGCGGTGTTCTCGGTATCCGCGGCGATCTGCCGTTCATCTCGCCGAGCTGGAGCTTCGAAACCGCACTGACCTATTCGAAGGCCATCGGCACGTCGAACGTCCGCGGTATCCGTGAAGACAAGCTCGCCTTTGCCCTCGGCATCGACCCGACGATGGACTTCGACGGCGACGGCGTGGCCGACAACAACGGCAACGGCATCGCTGACGATTACAACTCGGGCCAGATCGTCACTAACAACGCCCTGCTGCAGTCGATTTTCGGCTACCCCGCAGCAATCGCGCCATGCGACGCCTCGGCACTTGCAAACCCTGAACTGGCCATGCCCGACCTGCTGGACGGTTGTGTGCCCGTGAACCTGTTCGCGCCGAGCGTGCTGGGTGTCGGCATCGGCGACTTCGCATCGCAGGCCGAGCGTGACTACGTCTTCGGCAACCGCTCGTTCAAGACCACCTATGAACAGCTCGTGTGGGGCGCTTTCGCCACCGGCGATCTCTTCGAACTGCCGGCCGGTCCGGTCGGTGCGGTGGTCGGTGTCGAGTACCGTCGCGACGAAATCAACTCGATCGCGAACTCGGTTGCAGCAGACGGCCTGTTCTTCGGCTTCTTCGCTGACAGCGGCGCTGTCGGTAGCAAGGAAACGAAGGAAGCCTATGGCGAAATCGACATTCCGCTTCAGGCCGACAAGCCCTGGGTGCAGGAACTCAACCTGAACCTTTCGGGCCGTATCACGGACGACGAATATTACGGCACCAACTACACCTACGCGGTGAAGGCTGGCTGGCGTCCGATCGACCCGCTGCTGATCAAGTTCAGCTACGGCACCTCGTTCCGTGCTCCGAACCTGCGCGAAAACTTCCTGGGTTCGCAGACCGGCTTCAGCACCCTGTTCGATCCTTGCGCCGTTCCCGATGCTGCGTTTGACGACGTCAACGGCGTGTACGATCCGACAGGAGAAACCCGCGACGCACGTATCCTCGAGAACTGCCGTCGTGAAGGTCGCGACCCGACCACGGCCGGTCTCCTGATCGACCCGACCACCGGTCAGTCGCTCAACACGACGCAGAATACGAGTGTCGAAATCGCCCGCGGCGGTAGCCTCGATATCGATCCGGAAACGTCGCGCTCGCTGACCACCGGCTTCGCTTTCGAAGACACCATCGGTGACGGCTTCGATGTCAGCTTCGGCTTCAACTACTATGACATCAAGGTGAAGGGTTCGATCATCGCGCCGTCGGCACAGTTCATTCTGAACGACTGCTACACGCGTGAAGATGGCCAGCGCAGCCCGTTCTGTGACCGCATCACGGTTTCCTCGACGGGCCGCGAACTGGTTTCGGACGTGTTCGCCGGTTACATCAACCTCAACCAGGAAAGCGTCCGCGGCATCGACCTGAACAGCCGCTTCCGCAAGGAAGTGAACATGTTCGGCAAGCTCGTCGACTGGACGCTGACCATGCGTGCCAACCACCTGATCGAGCGTAGCTCGCTGTTCGTGAACGACAACGGCCAGCGCACCTATGACGACGATGCGGGTGAAATCGGTCTGCAGAAGTGGACCGGTCGTGCGACGCTGGCGGCCGACATCGACAAGTTCCGCCTGTCCTGGACGACTCGCTACATCGGCCCGTTCGACCAGGATCCGGACGTCATCGACGAGTTCTCGGACGTGTTCGGCTACAACGCGGACGGCGAGTTCATCGGTCAGACCGGCAGCACCTGTCTCGGTGGCGGTTCGCGCGATGCGAACGGCGTTCCCGATGGTGTGGTCGCAGGCGACGGCGTCTACTGTCGCCCGGTCGGCTTCGGCAAGGAGCAGTTCCTGCACACCGCTTCGGTTTCGTATCGCAGCGACAGCCTGGAAGTCATCCTGGGCGTGAGCAACATCTTCGATACCGCTCCGCCGCAGGTCAGCCCCTTCGCTTCGGGTATCACCGATATCTCGAACACCGCACTGGGTGCTGGTTATGACTACAACGGCCGTGAGTTCTTCATGTCGATCAACAAGAAGTTCTGACGACGTTCATATACCAGTCTGAATAAGAAAAGCGGCCTCGGGCATTTGTCCCGGGGCCGCTTTTTCATTATGGTTGCGGGACTGGATTCGGGAGAATTATCATTATGAAAGCGTATCGTACGGCCCTGCGCAGCGCGCTGGCCGGAGCCCTCCTCCTGTCGACCGCGCCGCTGGCGGTCCAGGCGCAGGCGCCCACTGTTCCCATCGATGTCTGGGCCCTTCGTGAAGTCGTGACTTCCGTGTCGGTGTCGCCCGATGGACAGCACATCCTCGTTCTCAAGACCGAGAGCAAGGAGGGCGATTACGTCATGGAGATCTACAAGTCGGACGACCTCTCCAAGCCGTGGCGCCGTCTCAATGCCGACCCGATGGAGATCATCGGCGCGCGGTGGGTGAACGACAATTACATTTTCGGTACGGCCTGGGAGGTGGTGCGCAAGTCGGTCTCTCGTCCCGAAGACGACGTGCGCGGTTACAAGTCGTTCTCCTATTCGCTGGCCGACAATAAGTTCTCGAGCAGCGAGGGCAATCTCAATGTCGTGAACCTGCTGCGAGACGAACCCAACCATATCCTCGTTTCCTCGGGCCGCTCGGTCCAGTCAGGCGACGCCGTCGATCCGTTCGAGGCATTCCGCCCGCGCGCCTATTACCGCTACAACCTCGAAACCGGCGCCAAGGAACTGCTATACAAGGGCAACGACAAATTCCCCACGGCGGTTTTCGACAATCAGGGCAACCCGCGTTTCACCTCGTCGGTCGAGCCGGGTAGCCATCTGCAGAAGTTCTACTACCGCCTGCCGGGCGAGGGCAGCTGGACCGAGTATTCGACCAGCTACGACCTCGATTCCCACGACAACCTCTACCGCGTGCTGAGCGGTTTCCAGGGTCTGGTCGGTTTCAAGGACGAAGATCCCACCGTCGGCTACATGCTGGACACTGCGGAGGGAGACAAGGCCGCGCTGTGGGAGTTCGATTTCAAGACCGGCAAGATTGGCCAGAAGCTGTTCGAAGCCCCCAATTCCGACGTGATCGGCATCCAGACCAGTTCGATGAGCTGGGCGGGTGACAACCACCTGACTGCCGCGCTTTACCCGGGCGAAATGCTCGAACGCCACTGGTTCGATCCGAAGGAACAGGCGCTCTACGACGCCTTGTCGAAGCAAATCCCCGAGGCCTGGCAGGTCTGGATCACCAGCCGTTCGCGCGATGGCAACACGATGATCGTGAACAACGCCGGCCCGAAGGACCCGGGTTCGTTCTGGCTCGTCCGCAACGGCCGCATGAGCAAGCTGGGCAGCACCAATCCGCTGCTCCGCCCCGAACAGTTGGCCGATGTCCAGTTCATCAACTACAAGGCTCGCGACGGCCGCACGATCCCGGCCTATCTTACCGTGCCGCAGGGCAAGGGCCCGTTCCCGCTGGTGGTCCTGCCTCATGGCGGGCCGCACGTGAACGAGATCGTTACCTATGACGAGTGGAGCCAGTTCCTCGCCAACCAGGGATACATGGTGCTGCAGCCGCAGTACCGTATCTCGACCGGCTGGGGTAAGTCGCACTTCGATGCCGGCTATGGCGAACACGGCGGAAAGATGCAGGATGACCTCGATGACGGCGCGCTGGCGCTGGTCACACAGGGTCTGGTCGACCGCAACCGCATCGCGATGTTCGGCTGGTCGTACGGCGGCTATGCCGCGCTTGCATCGACCACGCGCGATCCGCAGATCTACCAGTGCGCCATTGCCGGTGCAGCCGTTGCGGACCCTGAAAAGGTCTACAACCTGCGCCGCAATCCCTACAGCCCCAAGGCGCTGGACGAATGGGAGAAGCGTCGCGGTACGATCGGGATCAACCCGATCAAGGAAGTGGCGAAGTCCAACATCCCCTTGCTCATGATCCACGGCGACGTCGACCGGCGCGTCCTGTACTTCAACTACAAGGACTACGAGAAGGCGATGGAGAAGGCGGGCAAGACCAATGCCCAGTTCGTGACCCTCAAGGGTGCGGACCACTTCTACAATACGCTGATGTACAATCACCAGACGCAGCTGTTCACCACCATGCGTGACTTCCTGGCCAAGGATTGCGGTCCCGGCGGGCTCTAAGCGGATCGCCAGAACGAGAAAGGCCGGCCCGGTAAATTACCGTGGCTGGCCTTTTCTTTCCGGGCGATGTTTCGGCAACGCCCCACGTTTGATGCTGACCTAGCGCACGCGGACGGCCTTGACCCCGCCCTGGTCGTTGATCCTGATGAAATAGGAAGAAAGGGCCGCGTTCTTGATCAGGAGCTTGTCTCCGGACTTGGGCTCGAGAAGACGACGAGGGACCTGGTCGATCCGCCAAACGGCACCCTCGGCAGTGCGAATGGTGTAACCGGTGCCATGCGAGCCAGAGACCGATGCGATGGTCGTCTCGAGCTCCTGGATTTCCTCTTCGTCCTTCCCTTCCTTGTCCTTCTTCCCGAAGATGCCGAAGTCCGGCAGCGAGAAGCCGAACAGCTTGCGCCGCGTCTTGCGTACCTCTTCCCGATCGACGATCTTCAACTCGCCCTTTTCCGTCGCACCCACGATCGCTGCGGCTGCCGCGTCGAAACACGCGAGACGGGCAGTTGGATCGGCCTCCCCCTGGCACGCCTTGATCGACTGGATGTGGACGTTCGTAGAATCCGCCTCCTGCGCCACAGCCGATGCAGGCAGGCATGTTGCGACAAGACTGGCCGCGACGAGATAGCTCATCCGGCGGTTCAATTCGTAAGGGACCATTCACCTCTCCCGGCGCAAGTTCGGGCTCCACAATATCCCGCAGGTCGCGGATTTGAAATAGCGAGCTGGTATGTCGCCAACGGATTCGACCTCGTCCAGCAAATGACGTATGTTGAAAATCAATAGTCTATTTATTCGAAGGATTACCCGATGTCGTTCCGAAGCCTTGCATTGACAGCTGCTCTTTTGACTTTTGCCCCCGCCAATCTTGCCGCTCAGACGAGTGGTGCCGGTGGCGAGGAAGCTACTGCAAAGTCGATTATCGTCGAAGGTCAGCAGGAAGACCCGCAGCAGGACAAGATCGTCTGCAAGACGGTCAAGGTGATCGGTTCGCGCGTCAACACGGGCAAGGAATGCAAGAGCCGCCGTCAATGGACTGCCGAGAAGGCGCAGAACCGCCAGGATCTCGAGAAGATCCAGTCTTCTCGCTGGAAGAGCAATTGATCGCGATATTGCCCTAGTACGTTCGTCCTGTGGGCATTGCCCCCGGCCTGAGAGGAGTTGGAAAGATGCGTGGAATCAACCTGCTTGGGCTGGCCGTGCCGCTCATCGTGTCGGTGGCTCCGGTCGCTGCCTTCGCTCAGGCCGCAGAGACGAAGCCCAATGCAGTGGCCAAGGCCTCGGACGTCGCCAGCGAAGAAACGATAATCGCCGGCCCGAACGAGGAAGAGGTGATCTGCAAGCGCGATAAACCCACCGGTACCCGTGTGGCCACGAAGCGCGTCTGCAAGACCGCCCGTCTCTGGAACCTTGAACGGATCGAGATGCGCCGCACGGTCGAGCGCGGCCAGAACGAACGGATGAAAGAAGGCAATTGACCTGAGCGAGGCTCAGGCAGCTTCGCCTTCTTCTTCGACCGGATAGCCCATCCGCTCTGCCCAAGGGTGCAATATCGGCATGACGCCCCGCAGGTGGGGGGCATAGCGCCGCCAGCGGTAGCTGGCCCGCGTGTACAACTCTTCACCGATCTGGGAGTAGCTGGCCGTGCGCACATGCCCGCGGCTTTTCGCCGTTGTGGTGTGATCGAGCATTCGCTCGGTCACTTCCAATCCAAGCCATTCGGCAATCGGCTGGAGTTCGTTTTCGGTGTCGACCACCAGGCGTTCGTAACGCACCGCTCGCCAGTCGACGTCGAACAGCTCCAGGCCGCGATGCCACGACTGCCACACGGCATCGTAGGTCTTTGCCGCCTCGTCGAGATCGGTGAAGCTGCGCATCCCAAGGTTCAGCGTGAAATTGGCCATGAAGCAGCTCAAGACCACGTCGTAAGGGTGCCGTTCGGCAAGGATGAACTTCGCGCTTGGGAACAATCGCTTGATCAGCGGGATGCGCTGCATGTTGAGTGGATGCTTGTCGAGCAGCCAGCGGCTGTCGTCCCACCCGTTGTCGCGCGCGATGGCGAAATACATGTCGCGCAGTTCGGCGATACGCTCGGGCGTCAGCGTGGCGATATCCTCGTTCATCGTATGACGGACCAGGCGCGGGATCATGGGCTTTTCCTCGAGCACGCTGAGTGCAGGATGGCCCATCAGCATGGTGTCGAGCAGGGTTGTGCCCGAACGCGGGAAGCCGACGAGGAATACCGGGTCACGATATTCCTTGCCCGGTGAATCGGGTGTCCAGCTCGCTCGCCATTCGGGGGTCCAAAGGGCCAAATCGGCCTCAACCCGCTGGCGGTAGGTCTTGCCTACGTGTGGGCGAGCCTTGGCCACTGCCGCCTCGTTCATCCTTTCAAAGGCAGCGAACGCCTTGTCGGCAAGGTTCTGGCGATCCGCCACACCACCGACCAGTTGCCAGCGGCGCATGGGCAGGACGGTTTCGGGAATCGCATCTGCATAGCGGGCGGCAGCTTCGAAATCGCCTGCGCGACGGGCCTGCCAGGCAAAGAGGAATGATGCTTCGGGAGGTGCCGATTCCTTGTCGAGGCCTGCAACGAGAGCATCGAGATCCTCGATCCGGTTCAGCTTTTCCAGCAACATGCCGTATTCGATATGCGCTTCGCCGAAGCCGTCGAGGCGCGAAATGGCGTCGCGGTAGACCTCCATCGACTTGTCCAGATCATCGACCTGGGCGTAAGCCATGCCCAGATCGGTCAGGACCCTGACATTGTCGGGCTCGATTGCCCGTGCATCTTCCAGCACCTTGACCCGCGGAGGGCCCCGTTCAGCCTCGCGCAGCACTTCGGCTAGGTTGAGGTAGATCGGCACTTCGACGGGCGCGAGCGTGATGGCTTGCTCGAACGCGGTGATAGCTTCTTCGACTTCCCCGAGCTCGGCATAGATGTTGCCGAGGTTGTTGAGCGCAGCGAGATCGTTGGGGTCCGCTTCGATCGCACGGCGGTAAGCGGCCAACGCCTCTTGGTACCGGCCACGCTTCTGTTCGATGTAGCCCTCGATGCGCGCAAGTGGAGCGTCGGTCGATCCAGCGGCGATGGCCAGTGCGCCGTCATCATCACCCGACTGCACGAGCGCCGCTGCCAGATTGTTCCGGCTGGCCCTGTCTGCCGGGTTGAGCTGCACCAGTTCGCGCAGGTAGGGGATTGCCCTGTCGAATGCCTCGATATGCAAGGCAGCAAGGCTTCCTATCGCAAGAAACGGACCCCGTTCGAGCGCAGAGGGCAAAGCCTGCTCGATCAGCTGCAGAGCGCCCGCGGGGTTCCCGCTGCGCAGCATCTGCATGGCCTGCATCAATTCCTGGGGCGGGGGTGGGAGATTCATTTTGGGTCGTATCCGGTCAGGGTGTCGGGCGCGCAATGTCGAATGCCACGGTCATTCGCTCGCCCGAAGGAAAGGCGCGCGTACCATGCCACATGGTCGATGGAAACAGTACCAGTCGCCCTATTGCCGGCTCGATGAGCCGCACGGGATCGAGGTCCGGCAGGATATCGCGGCACTCGCCGATCGAGAGCCATCCTGCATGGCTCGACCGGTCGGGTTGCGTCGTGTCCGCCATGGTTTCAGGTAGGTGGATATAGAGCGCGGAGCTGATCCATCCGCGACCGTGCACATGGTCCGAATGGAAGCCGGCGTCGCGCAAGCGCACCGACCACGAGCCCGCAACGCGGAGCGGGTCACGCTCGGCAAGAAACGTCGGATGGCCTTCGCGCGGCGCAGGCAGCTGTGCGACATGCCGTGCGACCGTCTCCAGTATGACCCTGCGCAGGTGCTGGATGACCGGATCGGTCCGCAGGAGGAGGTTTCCATCGGTCTGGGTACCACCACGCACCGACTGGTCGAGCGGTTGTGCCTTGGCAAAGTGCAGCCCGCGCAGGTGTTCGGCCAGCCCCGCCATGTCCCCGATTGCATCGGCAATGTCGTAGACTCCGACCAGGCTGCTGTCGCCTTCGAGCCAGTCATAACGCGGATCGCCGGTCAGGCGCCATGCCAGCGACTGGTAAGGCCACAGCAGGTGGTCGAAATCGCGGGGCAGGATGGGATCGAGGAGCGGCGAGACCAGCTCCGGGCGTCCGGCGCGTAGCAGGTGACGCGCAAAAAGCGAGGCATCGCCGACCGAGCGCGACGGGTCGAATGCTGCGAACAAGCTGTCGGCCTCTGCAATCCTTCCCAGTTCGGAAGCAGTGTGTGCGGCCAGCCCCTGTAGTTCGGCGCTAGCCACATCCAGCCGCTGTGCATCATCAAGGGCGCGCGCCGCGCCTTCGAGATCCAGAGCCTCTAATCGGATGGAAACGTGAAGGCCATGGAGCACCGCCGAGCGGGGTCGACTACGAATGGCGGCAGCAATGGTGGCATAGGGGTCGATGCCGAGCTGCCCGCGCAGGTGCGCCGCGTCGCGGTGACCGTCGATCCATTCGGGATTGGCGGAGAGAAGCGCGTCGAGCAGCGCCACGGCGTCTTGCGCCCGACCTTCATGAAGAAATGCCGCGGCGAGGCCGAGGCGCGCGGTTCCGTCCTGCGGGGCAAGGGCGATCGCACGCTCGAACAGGGCGCTTGCAGGCAGACCCGCTTCAAGCACGGCACGCGCATGGGAATGGGCAATGAGCGCATCACCCGGGGCGATTTGGGCTGCCTTGGAGAATGCGCTTACCGCTGTTGCGCTCTCCTGGGCGGTCCGTGAGGCGAGGCCCAGCAATTGGTGTGCACGGGCTTCCCGCGGAAACGTGTCAGCGAGGTTCCGAGCCACCGGGAGGAGGATTTCGGCGTGGTCCGAGCGAACGAGTTCCACGCCGCGGGCAAAGGCAGCCTGAAAATCCCCTAGCGGGAAATCGGCGATGCGCTGGCGTGCTTCGGTGCGGTTCACGGGATTTGGTAGTCCGGAAAATCTGGCGTGGCCTGAGCCACAAAAGAAAATGGCGGACCCGAAGGCCCGCCATTCCCTTTCTAGCGACTGTGAAGCTTAGAATTCAAGCGTCACACCGGCGTAGATGTAGCGACCAAGAGCGTCGTAGACCTGCGCGAAGACGTTGCCGTTACACGAGCCGGCAGGGCAAGCCTGCGAGCCGGTCACCGGCGGGGTCTTGTCGAGGATGTTGTTGGCACCCAGGCGGAAGTTGTAGTGGTCGCCCACTTCCGCGGTCAGAGCCAGGTCGAAGTAGTTGACCGCGTCGAAGTGCGAAGCACCCGGACGGCCACCGTCGAGGTCGACGGCGTCGAAGTAACGCCAGCGAACCGAAGCACCGATGCCGTTGGCGAAGTCGAAGCCGACGCGGGCCTGGTGGCGCCACTCAGGGTTCGGAGTTCCGCAAACGTTGCCGGCAAGGCCGACGCAGTCGATGTCGTCGACACCGGGGACACCCGGGTTCGAGCTGAGTTCTTCAAGCCACGTACCAACGAAGCTGAAGTTCAGTCGACCAAGGTCACCGATCTGACGGTTGTACGAAGCCAGGACGTCGATACCCGAGGTCTTCAGGCTACCGATGTTCTGCGAGAGATCTTCGATGTAGCCGTTCGACGTACGCCAGATCGAGCCCGAAGCGTCACGGTTGATAAGGCCGCAGAAGAAGTCATCCGCGGTCTCGGTGCACTGCTCCATGATGATGTCGGCGCCGATGCCCTGGATGGCACCTTCAACCTTGATCTTGAAGTAGTCGACGCTGGCGCTGAAGCCCGGCAGGAACGTCGGGGTCAGAACCACACCCACGGTGTAGGTGTCGGCGACTTCGGGGACCAGGTTCGGGTTACCACCGATCAGGCCGTTGTACTGTTCGGCCGGGTTGCGGGGCACGTTCTGACCAACCGACAGACCCTGGGCAAGACAGCCCGTGTCAGCAGCGGTGATAACGAAGCCGGCGCAAAGGTCGGTCGAACCGTCCAGAGCGACACGCTGCGGAGCGAAGAGATCCTGCACCGTCGGCGCACGCACCGCACGGTTGTAACCGCCGCGCAGACGGATGTCTGCGGTCGGGGCAAGTTCACCCTCGATCTTGTAGGTGTCGGTCGTGGCACCGGTGCTGTAGTCCGAATAACGGTAACCACCGGTCAACGTGAATTCGTGCAGCCAGCTGTCCTGGACGATCGGCAGACGAACTTCGGTGAAGAATTCCTTCACGTTGAACGAACCCGAAACCGGAAGCGTCGGGGCGCCCTGGCCAGCGAGATCGCCGGTCTGGAACGCGATGTCCGACATGAACTCCAGCTTTTCCTTGCGGTATTCAGCACCGAGAACGATGCCGACACCTTCGGAAGCCCACGGAGTCTGGATGCCGTATTCACCCAGAGCGCCCGAGACGTAGCCCGACACGATCTGCTCGCTGACAACACCGCGCTGGAAGCCCGGGGTCGACAGATAGTTGGTCGCTGCCGCGCTCGGCGGAGTGCCCGGGTTGAAGATGTCCCAGGGTACGCAGTTCGGATCGGTACCGTCGAGCACCGAACGGCAGACCGCATTGCCATTGGCGTCGGTCACAACGTCGAGTGCGCGGGTGATACGCGTCACCGAAAGGTCGTTGGTGTAGGTTTCGGCGAAGTTGGTACGACCATACTGGTAGTATGCATCGTACGACCAAGCCGGGCTCAGGTCACCACGGGTACCCAGCACGGCGCGGTAGCTGGTGTGCTGGAGGTCGTCGCGACGCGGGCCGCCTTCGACGTTACGACGGCCGATCTGGGCGAAACCACGGTTGTAGGTGGTGCCGGTGATCGGATCGACGAAGTCGAACGGTGCAGCGAAAGTGCCGGTCGGGTCGCCGTTGGCGTCGAGGATCGGCGAGTTGCCGACGACGTCAAAAGCGCGGGCCGGGTCGTTGCTGACCAGGAGGTTTTCGTCATCGCACAGACCTGCCAGCTGGCTTGCGCCGAGCAGCGGGTTGTTACAGTTGATCGAAGTGGTGACGAAGAAGTTACCCGACGGAGCGATCTGGGCGACCGTGCGGTCGTCCATGAACATGAACTCCATGTAGGGGTGCAGCGCCGAGCTGATTTCGTAGTCGGCGAAGACGCCTGCCGTGTAACGTTCGTCCGGACGCTGGAAGTAGTTCAGCGGGGCGAAGTTGTAGGCGGTGAAGCCCGGCAGGAGGGTACGGTTCGGACCGAACTGGCCGATCGTCGAGGTGAACGAATCATAGATGCCGTCACCGTCCGTATCGGTCAGGTTGTCGAAGTCGTCATAGTAGAACACGGTGCCGGTCGGCGAAGTTGCCGAACCACCGCAGGTGTAGAGAGTCTGACCAGCAGCGACCTGGGCAGTGGTGCGCGCCGAAAGCGAGCAAGCCGAGTAGTCGCGCGACGACTGGTTGACAGCCTTGATCTTGCGGTAACCGACATAGGCAGTGGCGTGGCCACGACCGTCATCGAAGCTCGTGCCGAAAGCCAGCGTGGCATCGAAGGTGCCGCCGTTGGTCGACATGCCCTTCGGATAGCCGAAGCCGCGTGCGTCCAGAGCGTTGGTGATGTCGTCACCGGCACGGTTGTTGTGCTGGTAGACCGAGTACTGCGTGTCGAGCTTGAAGCCTTCGAAATCGGTATCCATCACGAAGTTGACGACGCCCGAAACGGCGTCGGCACCGTACACCGACGAAGCACCACCGGTCAGCACGTCGACGCGTTCGATCAGGGCAGCCGGGATCACGTTGATGTCGGCAGCCGAAGTGCCCGGGTCACCCGGGACGAGGCGGCGGCCGTTGACGAGAACCAGGTTACGCTCCGAGCCGAGACCGCGAAGGTTCAGCGTGGCAGTACCCGATGCGCCGTTCGAGATGTTGGCGCCCTGTCCGGCGAACACCTGCGGCAGCGAGTTGATGAGGTCTTCGACGCGGGTGGTACCGGTCTGGGCGAACTCTTCGGAACCGACGACGGTAACCGGAGTGGCCGATTCGAGGTTCGGCTGCTTGATGCGCGAACCGGTAACCAGGATGGCATTGGCAGAAGTGCCAAGCTCGTCCCCGTCGACGCTTTCGGCCGGCTGGATGCCGGCGTCGTCGTCTGCGTCCTGTGCAAACGCCGGGGCGCTCGCCAGGGCAAGGCTAAGTGCAAGCGGAGCCGCACTCACCTTGAAAATGGTGGAATTCTTCATGAGATATCAATCCCCTATAAAGACCCGCGGGGCGGGTTCTCTCATCTTATTCAAGCCAAGGAGACGCGCGCACGCGCACGCCTACTCAAGCTGTAGGCCACGATGGAGGCTCGGGAGGGCTCTCCGCAATGCCAAAGTGATTGCAATTGTTAATTGCGGCACGCCATGTGTCTTGCTTGCAACATGGCCGCGGCCCACGGAATTCCGTCATTTTTGTCACCTTAACCATGTCAAACCCCTGTCCCGGTCGGAAAAATGCAACAACGGCCGCAGCTGCCGGCAGCCTGGCGGCGCTTGAGCGTATCCAGTGCAAGGTCCGCTTGACCTTAACGTCAACGTCAAATACGCCAGTGGCAAATCGAAACCTGTGAGGAGAGCCCCCATGCCCAACGCCTATATCGTCGAAGCCGTTCGTACGGCCGGGGGGCGCCGCGGCGGCCGCCTTGCCGGTGTCCATCCTGTGGACCTCGCCGCCAAGTCGCTCGACGCTGTCATGGAGCGCAGCGGGCTTGAAGCCAAGGCCGTCGACGACGTGGTGATGGGCTGCGTCAGCCAAGGCGGCGAGCAGGCCATGCAGGTCGGACGCAATGCGGTTCTCGCCTCCAAGCACCTCGGCGAGGGCGTGCCTGCTGTCACCATCGATCGCCAGTGCGGTTCCAGCCAGCAGGCGATCCAGTTCGCAGCGCAGGCAGTCATGTCGGGCACGCAGGACGTGGTCATCGCCGCCGGTGTCGAGAGCATGAGCCGCGTGCCGATGGGCTCGACCGCCATGTTCCACATGAAAGAGGGGCTGGGTAACTACAAGTCGCCCGGCCTCGAGGAGAAATACCCCGGCATCCAGTGGTCGCAGTTCATGGGTGCCGAGATGATCGTCAAGAAGCACGGCTTCACCAAGGACGACCTCGACCGCTTCGCGCTGTCGAGCCACCTCAAGGCGATCGAGGCAACCAAGTCGGGCGCCTTTACCGATGAAATCGTGCCGGTGCAGATCGAGACGCCGGAAGGCACCGAGATGCACACGGTCGATGAAGGCATCCGCTTCGATGCCACTCTCGAGAGCATCTCGAGCGTGAAGCTGCTCAATCCCGAGGGCACCATCACTGCCGCAACCAGCAGCCAGATCTGCGATGGTTCGAGCGCCGTGCTGGTCGTCAGCGAGAAGGCGCTGAAGGAATACGGCCTCACTCCGCTGGCGCGAATCCACAACCTCACTGTCACCGCCGGTGACCCCGTCATCATGCTGGAAGAGCCGCTGTTCGCCACCGATCGCGCGCTGCAGCGTGCGGGCATGAACATCTCGGACATCGACCTTTACGAGGTCAACGAGGCCTTCGCCCCGGTGCCGCTCGCCTGGCTCAAGCACACGGGCGCAGACCCGGACAAGCTCAACGTCAACGGCGGCGCGATCGCGCTGGGCCACCCGCTCGGCGCGAGCGGCACCAAGCTCATGGCAACGCTCGTCCACGCGCTCCGCGCACGCGGCAAGAAATATGGCCTGCAGACGATGTGCGAAGGCGGCGGCGTCGCCAATGTCACCATCATCGAGGCAATGTAAGAACCCCCAAATCCTGAGAGGATAATTCCATGGAAGTCAGTGCAAACACTCCCGCCGTCGTCACCGGCGGCGCCTCCGGCCTTGGCGCGGCAACTGCCCGTGCCCTTGCCGCCAAGGGTGCCAAGGTCGCCATCTTCGACATGAACGAAGAGAAGGGCGAGGCGCTCGCAGCCGAACTCGGAGGAGTCTTCTGCAAGGTAAATGTGACCAGCGACGAGGAAGTCGATGCAGCCTTCGCCAAGGCCCGCGCCGCCCACGGGCAGGAGCGTATCCTGGTGAACTGCGCGGGTATCGGCAACGCGATCAAAACTGCCAGCCGTTCGAAGGAAGACGGCTCGATCAAGCATTTCCCGATCAGCGCCTTCGATTTCGTGATCCAGGTGAACCTCATCGGCACCTTCCGCTGCATTGCCAAGTCGGCGGCAGGAATGCTGACGCTCGACCCGCTCGATGAGAACGGCGAGCGCGGTGCGATCGTCAATACCGCCTCGGTCGCGGGCGAGGACGGCCAGATCGGCCAGGCCGCGTACTCGGCATCGAAGGCGGGCGTCATCGGCATGACCCTGCCGATCGCGCGCGACCTGATGAACGAAGGCATTCGCGTGAACACGATTCTGCCGGGCATCTTCGACACCCCGCTGCTCGCCGCTGCGCCGCAGAACGTGCGCGACGCACTGGCCGCATCCGTGCCGTTCCCAAAGCGCCTCGGCATCCCGACCGAATACGCCAAGCTCGCCATGTGCATGATCGAGACCGGCTATTTCAACGGCGAGGACGTCCGCCTCGACGGGGCCATCAGGATGGCGCCGCGCTAAGCGAAACGATCAAGGGAAGGGCGGCCATCTGAGCCGCCCTTTTCGTTTGGGAGAGAGACATGACCGAATACAAGCAGATCAAGCTCGATATCGCCGATGGCATTGCCACGCTAACGCTTCACCGGCCGGAGAAGATGAACGCGTTCACCCGCGTGATGATGGACGAAATGATCGATGCCATGGACGTGACCGATGCCGACGACAGCGTGCGTGCGGTCATCGTCACCGGGGCTGGCGAGCGGGCTTTCTGCGCCGGTGCCGACCTGACCCCCGAGGGCGGCGGCCACGTCTTTTCCGACCCGAACCCGGTCGAAAGCCTTTCCGACGAGCGCGTGCGCGACGGTGGTGGGCGGCTAACCTTGCGGCTGTTCAATTCGAAGAAGCCGCTTATCGGCGCCTGCAACGGCGTTGCGGTGGGCGTCGGCATAACGATGCAGCTGCCTTTCGACATCCGCCTGGCTTCCGACAATGCCCGCTTCGGCTTCGTATTCGCGCGCCGGGGGATTACCCCCGAGGCTGCATCGAGCTGGTTCTTGCCCCGCCTCGTCGGCATGCAGACCGCGCTCGAATGGTGCATGACGGGCAGGATCTTCGACGCGCAGGAAGCCAAGGAGCGCGGTCTCGTCCGCTCGGTCCATCCGCAGGGCGAACTCCTTGATGTCGCCCGCGGCATTGCCCGCGAGATTGCCGACAACACCTCGGCGGTTTCCGTAGCCATGACCCGCGCCATGCTCTGGCGCATCGGCGGTGGCGGGCATCCGATGGAAGGCCATCGGGTCGACAGTCGCGCGATCTACCGCCTCAGCCGCAGCAACGATGCAAAGGAAGGCATTGCCAGCTTCCTCGAAAAGCGTGCCCCGGCCTATCCCGACACGGTCAGCAAGAACATGCCCGACTTCTATCCCTGGTGGGACGAACCCGGCTACGAATGAGGGCAGGGCAATAGTTGCGCTTGTGACGGTTACAGGCGCAACTGACTTGCCAAGCGCGGCGCGATTCCTAAGGTTGGCGTCATGTCGAAACGCCAGCCCGCCCAGCGCCTTGCCGATTTCCTGCCCTACCAGCTTTCGGTCGCGTCGAACGCAGTCTCGACCCGCATTGCCGAGCAGTATCGCAAGCGCTTTGCGCTCAAGACGACCGAATGGCGGATCATGGCGGTTCTGGGCGATGCCGGCGCGTTGACCCAGCGCGAGATGTCGCAGCTGACCCTGATGGACAAGGTGCCGGTCAACCGCGCATGCAAGCGTCTGGAAGATCGCGGCCTGATCCAGCGATCGCCGAACGCCTCGGACGGACGCTCGCACCTCCTCGAACTGACGACCGAGGGCAGGGCAGTGCACGCGGGCATCATGCCGCTGGCGGTCAAGATCGAGGAAGAGCTCTTCGCCGTCCTGTCACCCGCCGAACAGGCGAGCCTGCGCGACATGCTTGTCCGCGTACGCGAAAAAGCGGGCGACTTCGATGCGGAAAGCCTGGCCGACTAGGTCGACCAGGCTCTCTCGCTTCCCGTCTTTTTCTCAGGGTTATTCGGTTATCCGATGCCGCCACTGAAGGCGTCGGCGATCGAACAGGCCGCCGGGCCGAGAATGACGATGAACAGCACCGGCAGGATGAACATGATCAGCGGCACGGTCATGATCGCGGGCAGGCGTGCGGCCTTCTCCTCGGCGCGCATCATACGCTCGTTACGGAACTCTGCCGAGAGCACGCGGAGAGCAGATGCAAGCGGAGTACCATAGCGTTCGGTCTGGATCATGGTCGTGACCACGCCCTTCACCGCTTCGAGATTCACGCGATAGGCGAGGTTGTCGAAGGCTTTCTTACGTTCGTTGAGGAACGACAGCTCGATCGCGGTCAGGGCGAATTCGTCGCCCAGTTCCGGATAGGCGCGGCCGAGTTCCTTGGCGACGCGGTTGAAGGCAGCGTCTACGGTCAGGCCAGCCTCGGCGCAGATGACCAGGAGGTCGAGCGCGTCGGGAAGGCCCTTGCGGATTGCGTCGGACCGCTTCTTGGCGATGTTCGACAGGTAGATTTCCGGCCCCTTGTACCCTGCGAACAGGGCAGCAGCGAGAGCCATGACGCGCTTCATCTGCCAGTCGGGATAGATCTCGACGAGGTAGAGCAGGACGAATGCGGTACCGCCGAGCACGATCGGCAGGATCATGCGCAGACCGATGATGAGGACCGCCAGTTCCTTGTTGCGGATGCCCGCCCAGGCAAGCTTCTGCTGGACTATGTCGACCTGGCTCTGCTGCAACACTTTCATGTTGCCCAGGGTGTCCTTGATTTTTTCCGTCGTGTCGGTCTTGCGGACGAGGCTCTGGCGCTTCTTCGCGCTCGAAGTCACGAGGCCCGACTTGAGCTCTTCGCGACGACCTTCGAGCGCTTTCACACGCTTTGCCATCGGGTCCTTGATGGTGACGGCCGAATAGATCGCGACGAGCACCGCGACGGCGGCGATCCCTGCCAGGATCGAGCCGACGAGGATGACGTCGAAGCCGAGAAGCTTGGGGCCGGTGGAGGGGTCCATGGGTCTTTCTCTTCCCTGCTCAGATTTCGAAACTGACCATCTTGGCCATGATGAAGCCGCCGATCGACATCCAGACGAGCCCGCCAAGGCCGGTCACGATGAGGCGATCGTCTTCGAAGAACCCGCCAATGTAGGTGGGATTGATCCACCAGATCAGCGTGAAGACGATGAAAGGCAGCGAGCCGACGATATAGGCCGAGGCCTTGGATTCCGAGCTCATGGCACGGATCTTGAGCTTCATCTGGGCGCGCTTGCGCAGCACGTCGGCGAGGTTCGACAGCGTCTCGGCGAGGTTACCGCCGGTTTCGCGCTGGATCGCGAGCGTGATGCAGAAGAAGTTGAATTCCGGGATACCCAGGCGGTCGGCGGTGTCCTGGAGCGAATCCTCCATGGTCTTGCCGATCTTGATGCGCTCGACGATGCCCTTGAACTCCTGGCCCACGGGTCCGGGAAGTTCCTGCGCCACGACCGAAAGCGTCTCGGTAACCGGCAGACCCGAACGAAGGCCGCGAACGAGTAGTTCGATGGCATCGGGGAATTTGGTGTTGAACTGCGCCGTGCGCTTCTTGATCTGCCGGTTCACGATGAAGTGCGGCAGGCCGGCGCCGGCAAGTGTGCCGAGGCCGAGCGAAAGGGCGAAGGAACCCGACCGGAGGAAGAGCAGAATGGCCACGCCGAGGCCGATGCCGACAGACGTGTAGGCATACTGGCTCAGCGTCCAGTTCTTCCCCGTACGGTCAAGCCGAACGGCAAGTGCATCCACGCGCGAGCCCGAGCCGGCAACCTTGTAGCGCTTGGGTTTGCGCGCTGCGATTGCCTTCTTCAGCTGGGATTCGACCTTGGCATCAGTGCTTTCGGAGTGGCGGTAGCGCAACTGCTGCAGGCGGCGTTGGCCGGCCTTGCCCGCGTCGGGACCGGCCACCAGGGTGTAGCCGATCGCGAGCAGCGCGAGAACGCCCACCGCCAGCAGTACTACCTGAATGATGTCCATGCCCACACTCCGTAAGTCGAATTCAGTGGTCCGGCGGGCGCCCCATCAGGAAGCGCCCGCCGGTTAGTCGGTTTATTCCGCGGCTTCGGCGAAGACCGCCTTGTCCTTCTTCTTCGGCATCAGGCCCTTGAGGTCGATGCCGCCGAGGAGCGACTTTTTCGCAGCAGAGGCTTCGCCTTCTTCGGCTCCGTCACCGCCGATGCCGACGATGCGCGCAGCAAGCTGCTTCATCGCGGCAGCGGCCTTGGAGCCGCCGTTCGCCTCGACGAAGGTCTTGCCCAGCTTGGCGGCATTGGCTGCAGCCTTCTGGTCGAAGGGAATGACGATATCGATCTTGCGTTCGATCGAGGCTTCGAAATCGGCCTTGCTGATTTCGGCGACGCCCGGCTGCACCTTGTTGGCGACGATGATCGGCACCGCATGCGGGGCGTTGGTCTTGAGCCAGGACAGGATGCGGATCGAATCGCGTGCCGAGGCAAGCGACATTTCGGTCGTGAGCACTGCCACGTTCACCTCGTTGAGGAGGTGAGGGAAGTTGATCATCATGTTGCGCGGCATGTCGACAACCGTCATCTCGAAAGCGTGACGGAATTCGTCCTGCAGCTGCATGAAGGCCGAACCATCGGTCATCAGCGGCTGGTTGATCGGCGCTTCTGCCGACAGGATCGCGAGGTTGTCGTTGGCGCGGATCATGGCGCGTTCGATGAACAGCCCGTCGATGCGGCTCGGATTGTCGATCGCGTCGGTCAGGCCGCGACCCGGTTCGAGGTCGAGCGCCAGGGCGCCGGTCCCGAAGTGGACGTCGAGGTCGAGCAGGGCAGTCGACAGCTTGCGCTCGGTCGAAAAGTTCCACGCGATTGAGGTCGCCAGCGTCGATGCGCCAACGCCACCGCGGGTGCCGATGATGGCGGTCGAGATATGGCGCTTGGCCATTTCCTCGTCGCTCAGGCGCGGAGCGGCAAAGACCGCCTGCGCATTGTTGAGCGAATCGCGCAGCATGCTCGCCGAGAGCGGCTTGAGCAGGTAGTCGTGAATGCCGCTGGCGAGCAGGTCGCGATAGAGGCGCACGTCGTTAACCTGGCCGCAGGCGATCACAACCGTGCCGGGTTCGCAAACCTCGGCGAGGGCGTTGATGTCGTTCAGCGGATCGCCGCTTTCCGACAGGTCGACCATCAGGATGTTCGGGCTGGCCGAGACTGACAGCGACTGGACCGCATTACGCAGACCGCCCTTGTTGCACTTTTCCGGCTGCCAGCCGAGTTCGATCACCACCGGACGCAGGACATCGAGCGCGGCCTCGTCGCAGAGATACGCGGCGAATGCGTCACGATTGCCGGGCATGGATGTTTTCAACGAAGCGCTCATGACATCAATTCCCTTCGGTGGAGGACACCTTCGACAGACCCTGGCTGCCCGTGGCGGGCTTTTCGCGGTAGCTGTCGATGGCTTTGTTGGAGCTGAGGATTACGGTCTCGCCGCTACCCTGCTGGCCGCGCACGAGGTCCTCGGGGTTGGCGACCATGGCCGCCATGTTCGAGTTCACCGCGCAACCGTAGTTGGGGTAGGTGCCGTTGTTGTAGTTGATGTCGCTCTTGGCCGACCAGTCCGGGCAGCCCGGAACGCTGGCCGTGGTGCGCGAGATGACCACGCGGACCTGGCCCGGATTGACATAGCCTTCGGTCGGCGGAGCGCCATCGGCTACGATGATGCCGTAGCGACCGGCGAGGCTGGCCACGGTGGCCTTGACCCCGGGGCTGTTCGTCGGATCGTCGATCGCGATGCGGTCGCCGTAGCGCAGGTCCATCGTTTCGAACCAGCCGTCGAGACGGCGCTGTTCGGACACCGGCAGGCTGTCGCCGCTGGTAGCGACGTCGAAGGTGTAGTTGGTCCGTTCGACCACCGGCTGCTTCGTCGAATAAAGCGAGCGGTTTTCGGGCATCCCGCCGCAGGCGCCAAGGCCGAGCGAAAGCGAGAGGGCGAGGGCGACTGCCGTCTTGCGGGTCAGATCGTTACGCATGTTCTGTTCCTTCTCGATCACTTGAAGCTGAAGCCGGGCTTGGCATCCGCGTCGGCTTCTGCACGACGCGACTGGACCGGAGCGGCTGCTGCCTTGGTTTCACCCGCCGGCTGGGCCTGCGAGATGCCGGGAGTGGCCGGCTGCGTGCTTTCCTGCATGGTCGGCACCGGACGGTGTGCGCCGTCCTTGCCGGCGTTCTCCATGTAGCCGATGATGCTCTGGATCTCGTTAGGAGCCCTGAAGCCATCGGTCGGCAGGACCACGTCGTTGGCGTTGATCGGCTTCACCAGGTAAGGTGTCACCACGATCACCAGTTCGGTTTCACCCTTCTGGTAGCTCTTCGAACGGAACAGGTTGCCGATGATCGGAACATCGCCGAGGCCCGGGGTCTTCTCCAGGAGGTTCTGCGAGTTGTTCTGCATCAGGCCCGCGATCATGAAGCTCTGGCCGGAGCCGAGTTCGATGGTCGTTTCCGCACGACGGGTCGTCAGTGCCGGGATCTGGAAGCCGTTGAGCGTGACCGCACCGCGGCTCGAGAGCTCGGAGACCTCCGGACGCACGCGGATCGAGATGCGGCCGTTGGCCAGCACGGTCGGCGTGTAGGTCAGGCTGACACCGTAGTTCTTGTACTCGACCGAGGTCGTGCCGAGGCCCTGGCTCTGCGGGATCGGGAACTCGCCGCCCGCAAGGAATTCGGCCGTTTCACCCGAAAGGGCAGTCAGGTTCGGTTCCGACAGGGTGGTGACGAGGCCGATCTGCTCGCCCAGGTTGAGCGTGGCAAGAAGGTCGAGGCCGAGCAGCTTGCCGCCCAGCGAAAGCAGGCCGTTGCGAGAACCACGAATCGGCTCGAAAGTCGTCCGCGGTGTCACGAAGCGCTGGTTGATGTAGTCGTAGGGGCGCGTCTCGCTGACGCAGCCGAAGTCGTACACGGCGCAGGGATCGAGCGGCACGGTGTTATCGGTCGGCTGGGCGCCGACGATGTTGCCCGCCCGGCCACTCTGCGCGCCGAAGACGAAGCCGTTGGACTGGTCGCGCGTGGTCAGGTTGCCCTGGATGTCGCGAACCAGCGAGCGGCTGACCTCGGCAAAGCGCACCTGCAGGTTGACCTGCAGCGGCGTCGCCATGCGCAGGCGGCTGATGACGTTGGTGTCGTCGCCAACGAAGGCTTCGACGAGGCGCTGTGCCTCGGCGGCATCTTCAGGGGCGGCCACGGTGCCGGTGAGCAGCACGGTGTTGGTGCCCATGGTGGCCACGTTCACCTTCGCTTCCGGCATCGCCAGTGCCAGCATCTGGTCGATGCTGCCGATGTTCGAACCGACGCGGACGTTGGCCGACCACACGACGTCGCCGGCAGCATTGCTGGCGTAGACCGTGGTCTCGCCGCCGCCCTTGCCCATCACATAGAGCTGGCGCTGCGACTTGACCTGCACATCGGCGACCGTTTCGTCGGCGATGAAGACGTCGGCCATCGTGCCCGGCACGGTGACGAGTTCACCCTTGCCGATCGAGAGGACGATTTCCGTGGAAGGACGCGAGACCGACTGGGCGGTTGCGACATTCGCCGGGATGGCTGCCAGCGGCGCGATGGCCAGGCTGGCGAGCAGCAGTTTGGTGGAAAGACGACGTTTCATGGAATTGCCCCCTGAATGGCTTCCTGTGTCCAAGACCCGGCTCACCGCGTCACCGTGGCGCCTGCGGCGGGAACGGTGTTGGCGGCATTCTGCATGCCCTGACCCTGGGCCTTCATGGCCGAGGAGAGCATCTGTTCGAAAACCGAAGGTTCGGTTGCGTTGGCGGTTGCGTTGCCGTTGGCGCCGATCGGAACAGCTTCCGTTTCCTTGCCACGGGTCACACGGACGACCGGACCGCGGTGCGAACTGCCCTGGCGCTTGAAGAGGTCGGCCGGGTTGAAGTCGCCGCCGCCGCCGCCGGAGCGCGGTGCAGCCTGCGAGGGCATGCTGCGGCGCTGGAAGCGCGACACGTCACCGCCGGTCACATAGGTGCTCTTGCCGTCATCGGGGCGAGCCATTGCTTCGCGCAGCAGCTTCTCTTCCTCTTCGGGCGTGGCGTTGTCCGGAATATTCACGTCGCCTGCTGCGATGGCGCGCTCGAGTTCCGACTGGTTGTCGGCGAGCGAGCGCAGCGAGAGGCTGAGCGTACCGATGGTCTGCGCGACGGCGATCTTCTCGGCGATGACCGGGGTCACCTCGAGCGTGACGGCGCGGAAAGGTTTGACGACGGTGGAGCCGTCTTCGGCCTTTTCCTGCACGGTCGACTGGTCGGTCGCCAGCACACGAAGGTTACGAATGATGGTTTCGGACGCTTTCAGCGCCGTACCGCCGTCGGTGCCGTTGACCGTCTGGGTCAGGACCATGTCGACGCGGTCGCCCGGGAAGACGAAGCCGGCAACACCCGACTGGGCGGAAACGGGAACCGTGATGGCGCGCATGCCCGGAGTAAGGGCAGCAGCAAGGAAGCCACGATCACCAGGAGCTACGAGGGCGCCCTGGGTAACGGGTTCACCAGCCGTGATCGGGAAGCGGACAACCGTGCCGAGAAGCTTGGTCATGTCGGCCTCGCCATCAAGGAAGTAGGCATCCTGCACCAGTTCTTCCGGCCACAGCTGGAAGCCGATGGCGTCGGCGGTGATGATAGTGCCCACCGGCAGCGCACGCTGCGCGACGAGGACCTTGGGTCCCTGCGGCTCGACCTGCGCGGCCTCGGCCTGCGGTGCCGATGCGCCTGCAAACATGCTCCGTGCGATAAGTGCGGTACCGATCGCGACGATCAGCGCACCCACCAGCAGAACCAGCTTCTTCCTGTCCATGGCTGTCTAGCCCCCTCGTATGGCCCGCCGTGAAATCCTGTTGCGGGCAAGTATGGTTTCAACCTCTACGGTCGAATTGGTTAAGATCGGGTTTTCAGCCCAGTGCGATCGCGGCAGAGCCGGCAACCAGCGGTTCGGTGCCGAGGACCCACAGTCCTGCGACGGCGATTGCGAGGCCGTATGGAATGGCGATCCGGTCACGGCGGCGGCGCATGATGTGTACTGCGCCGAAACCGATCGTGAGCAGGCCGCCGACGACGGCCATGATCACCACGAGCTTGAGAAACGAATAGGGCGCAATCCACAGCGCGAGCGCAGTGAGCAGCTTCACGTCACCGCCACCCATCTGGCGCAGTGCGAAGAGGATGCAGCACAGGGCGAAGATGGCGAACGCGAAACCTACCTGGAGTGCGACGTCGGGCCACAGGGCCATGCCGCTGTCCCACCACCAGAGCGGCGCACCGATCGCGATGGCCGCGTTAAGCTGGTTGCCGATCTGGCGGCTCTTTAGATCGGTGAATGCCGCGATGAGCAGCGCGATTGCCAATCCGCCGAGCAATACGTAGGTGAAATCGAAACCGGCCATGATGCCCCCTGAAGGTCTTTCACCGCAGGGTGCTACAGGACAGGGCTTACCAAAAAGTAACCATAGCGGAGCGCAGACAGCCTTGGATCGTTCACCCAGCCCATCGATAGATCGTCGCGCGATACCGGCCGATGCGGTGGAGAGCACCTGGGCAGCGCCCGGCGGTCAATCCATCCGGCGCATCGACTGGCCCGCCGGCAATCCGCCGCGCGGATCGATCCTGTTCCTGCCAGGTCGCGGTGATTTCTACGAAAAGTATCTCGAAACGCTCGAACAATGGCACCGCGCCGGTTGGCGGGTGACGGCATCCGACTGGCGTGGGCAGGCCGGATCGGGTCGCCTGGGCGACGACGAGGTTACCGGGCATATCGGTGATTTCGCGGATTGGGCCGAGGACCTGCGGTCGCTGTGGGCGGAGTGGAAGGCATCGACGCCCGCCCCGCATATTCTCGCGGCGCATTCGATGGGCGGCCATGTCGTCATGCGCGCGCTGATGGCCCATGCGGTCGATCCTGACGCGGTGATCATGATCGCACCGATGCTCGGCATGGCCGGTCCGCCGCTGCCGCTGCCGGTGCTTCACACGGTGGCGAAGCTGATGACGCGAATCGGCAAGCCCACCCGTCCGGCGTGGAAATGGAGCGAGAAGCCGGGCGAGATTCCGGCGCGGCGACGCGACCTCCTGAGCCATGACGGGGAACGTTATGACGACGAGCTTTGGTGGCGCGAGAAACGGCCCGAGCTGGTCATGGGGCCGGGTAGCTGGGGCTGGGTCGAGCGCGCCTACGCATCGAGCCGCGCGATCGAAGCGAAGGGCGCGCTCGAAGGTATCGACACGCCGATCCTCATCGTCTCCACTTCCGCCGACAAGCTCGTCAGCCACGAGGCTGCCGTCCGCGCTGCCGGACGCCTGCCGCATGGAGAGCTGATTGCCTTCGGGCCCGAGGCGCATCACGAGATCCTGCGCGAGGTCGATCCGGTCCGTGATCGCGCCATAAACGGGATCGCCGAATTCCTCGACCGGGTGGCACCGCGAACGACGTGACTACCTACGACTTTGCCATTGTCGGTGCCGGGATTGCCGGGGCCAGCCTAGCTGCCGAGCTTTCGGAGCATGGTGCACGCGTGCTCGTGATGGAGGCAGAGGATCGCCCGGGGTATCATTCGACCGGGCGATCGGCGGCATTCTGGGAGGAGTGTTACGGCGGACCGGAAATCGTCCCCCTGACGCTTGCTTCGGGACCCTACCTCAAGGAACACGGGTTCCTCTCGGCGCGCGGCGCACTCTACATCGCGCGTGATGGGGAAGAGAGCGGACTCGATGAGTTCATGGACACCTTTGGCGAAACTGGTGTCACCATCGAAAGGCTGGGTCGAGCGGGTCTCGAGCGGCAGATCGAAGGGATCCGTCCCGGTTGGTCAGGCGCCATTTGGGAACCTGCCTGCGCCGACATCGATGTGGCCGGCCTCCACGCGCACTATCTTTCGATGGCGAAGAGGAATGGCGTCGACCTCGTGTGCCGGGCGCGGCTGGGCAGCGCAGAGCGACGCGGCGGGACCTGGACCTTGCAGACCGAGGCTGGGGAGCAGTTTCGCGCAAAGGTGCTCGTCAACGCCGCCGGGGCGTGGGCGGACGAGGTTGCGGCAATTGCAGGAGCCAAGCCGATGGGCATCCAGCCGCTGCGCCGGACCGTCGTGCAATTGCGCGTCGAACCTGCGCCTCCCAGCGACCTTCCGCTCGTGCTCGACATGGAAGGGAGCTTCTATTTCAAACCCGAGTCCGGACGCCTCTGGCTCAGTCCGCATGACGAGGAGCCGAGCGATCCCTGCGATGCGGCCCCGGAAGAACTGGCCGTTGCCGAAGCCATCGACCGGCTCGAAAAGGTGGTCGACTGGAAGATCATTGCGGTGGAGCGAAAGTGGGCTGGCCTGCGCAGCTTCGCGCCCGACCGTTGCCCGGTTTACGGTGATGATCCATTTTGCGAAGGGTTCGCCTGGTTTGCGGGGCAGGGCGGCTACGGCATCCAGACTGCGCCCGCTGCTGCGCGGCTGACTTCACAATTGCTGCTGGGACTTGAGCGCGATGCCATGACGGCAAGTCTCGACGCTTCGCTCTATTCGCCCGCAAGACGGGGGTAGCCAGGAAGTTCTCATTTGTTAATGTACCGACCGTCCAATCCGAAGAGAGAGACGGGAGACGCAACCAAATGGCTCACCACTTCAAGATCAAACAAAACAAGAAGGGCGAATACGTCGCCTATTTCATGTACAATTCCGAAACGATGTTCTGGACCGAAGGCTACAGCTCGAAGGCCAGCGCTAAGAACGCCATCGAATCGATCAAGAAAAACGGGCCCGGCGCGGAAACCGTCGACGAAAGCTGATTTCGCCTACCGCTGGCCGGCGAGGATGCGATCCGCTTCGTCGCTGGCCAGCCGGTCTACGCGCTCGTTTTCCTCGTGACCCGCGTGGCCTTTCACCCAATGCCATTTGACCTTGTGATGGCTCGTGAGCTTGATGAGCTCGTGCCATAGCTCGGCATTGCGAACCGGCTTCTTGCTGGCGTTGACCCAGCCGCGCTTCTGCCAGCCGAAAACCCACTTGGTGATCCCATCGACCAGATACTTGCTGTCGGTGTAGAGGTCGACCTCGCACGGCTCGATCAGGGCCGACAGTGCGCGGATCGCGGCGGTCATTTCCATCCGGTTGTTGGTCGTGTCCGGCTCGCCGCCCGAAAGTTCCTTCTCGTGACGCCCCATGCGCAGCAGCGCACCCCAGCCGCCCGGGCCCGGGTTGCCCTTGCAGGCCCCGTCGGTGAAAATCTCGACCTTCTTCATGTTAGCCGCGCCCTAGACCGCAAGATGCGTCACGCGAAGACCTGCGCACCGTTTTCGACGTAAAAACGCCAACGGCGGACGAAATCCATCGGGTCCTTGCGGGTCACCAGCGCATCGGCGGGAGTGTCGAGCCAGTCTTCCGTCCGGCTCGCAACGAAACGGAGGCAGGCACCCTGCGCCAGCAAGGGCAGCTCCTGCCGTTCGCGGACCTCGAGCGGACGAACTGCCTCGTAGCCTTCGACCAGCGCCTTGCCGAGGGCAGGTTCGAACGTCTCTCCGCGCTTGTCGAAACACCAGGCGGCGTGGGTCACGGCGAGGTCGTAGGCCATCGCATCGGTGCAGGCGAAGTAGAAATCGATCATCCCGGTGACCCTGTCGCCCAGCATGAGGACGTTATCGGGAAAGAGGTCGGAATGGATGACGGAACGGGGCAGATCACCGGGCCAGTTTTCCGCGACCGCCTGTGCCATCTCGACAGTGTCGGGCATGGACGGGTCGATCTCAGCGAGCGCAGCTTGATCCGTGTGTTCGAGTTCGTTCCAGCTGAAGCTCGCGTCGAGGCGGTTGATCCGCTCCTGCCCGAAGCTGAGACCCGCAACATGCACGCTGGCAAGAGCCGCGCCTACGGCCCGCGCCTGTGCGGGTGTGGGACGGGTCGGCGACACTCCGGGCAGGTATTCGATCAGCGCCACCGCCTTGCCCGCGACCTCGCGATAAGCAGATCCTTCGCGGTCATGGATGGTACGCGGCACGGCGCAGGCGTGGTCCGAAAGGTGATCCAGCAGACCCAGGAAGAATGGTAGTTCCGCCGTATCGATCCGCCGTTCGTACATCGTCAGGATGAAGCGCCCGCGCGTCGTCTCCACCAGCCAGTTCGAGTTGGAGACGCCCTCGGCGATCCCCTTCGCCGAGACGAGATCGCCGACGTCGTAGCATGCGATCAGCTGCGCGAGGTCCTCTGCGCCGAGATGGGTATAGACCGCCACCTACTCGGTGAGCTGCCGGGGCAGCTTGAAGACCATGTTTTCCTCGGTCGTGACGACGGGCGTTTCTTCGACCACACGCCAGTCGGACAGACGGTCCACCACCTCGCGGACCAGTTTCTCCGGCGCCGACGCGCCTGCCGTTAGGCCGAGGGTGCCGACGCCTTCGAGCCAGCTCGGGTCGATTTCGGACGCGCGCTGGATCAACCGAGCGTCGGTTCCGAGACGCTGGGCGACCTCGACGAGGCGAAGCGAGTTCGAGGAATTGGGAGCGCCGATGACCAGAACCAGGTCGCAGCTTGGCGCGATGCTCTTGACAGCAGCCTGGCGATTGCTGGTGGCGTAGCAGATGTCTTCAGCTTTGGGCGCGACGATTTGCGGGTAACGCGCCTGCAACGCCTCCACCATCTCTCGCGTGTCATCGACCGAAAGGGTCGTTTGCGTAAGGAAGGACAAGTCGTCATCCTGCGTAAACGGCAGGTTGGCGACGTCTTCAACGGTCTCGACCAGGGTTATCATGCCCTCCGGAACCTGGCCCATGGTCCCGATCACCTCGGGATGGCCGGCATGGCCGATGAAGAGGATGTGTTGCCCCTTCTCGATCTGGCGCTCCGCCTGACGGTGTACCTTGCTGACCAGGGGGCAAGTCGCATCGACGTAGAGCAGGTTGCGGCGCTGGGCCTCCGCTGGAACGGACTTCGGCACACCATGTGCGCTGAACACTACCGGTGCATCGTCCGGGACCTCGTCCAATTCCTCGACGAAGATTGCCCCACGCTCCTTGAGGCTGTCCACGACGTAGCGGTTGTGGACGATCTCATGCCGCACATAGACCGGTGCACCGTACTTCTGCAGCGCCCGTTCGACGATCTCGATTGCCCGGTCGACACCTGCGCAAAAGCCGCGCGGTGCAGCGATGAGGAGCTTGAGGGGAAGGCGCGGATCGGGGTTCCGGCCCGCGGCAGTGGATGGAAAGGGCGCGTTCATGTGCCGCCCTCTAGCGCTTTCCCCCGACCCAAGCTAGGGCGTGTCCGCGCCCGCCGGGCGGGATGAATTCGAATTTCGACAAGGGACGAACTCCGCATGACCAGTCGCCACCGCCTTCTCCCCGTCCTTGCCCTGGGGCTCGCCCTTGCAGGCTGCGCCAGGACGGGCGATCTGGTTATCGACCAGGGCGTCGGCATCTCCGCGATCCGTACCGCCTGTCCGGCTGTCGGCATTCCCGACTATACCGGCGACGTCACCACCTTCCGTGCGCCCGGCTCGACCACTCTCGCCGACCTCGATCTGGTTGCGACCATGACCAACCTGCGTTCGACCTGCGACGAAGGCGCCGAGCGCGTCTATACCGAGGCGACTTTCGACGTCCTTGCTCGCCGTGCCGATACGCGCGGCGCACGCACCGTCACCGTTCCATTCTTCTCGACCGTTCTGCGCGGCGGTACCCAGGTCGTGACCAAGCGCGTCGGCCAGGTTACGCTGCAGTTCGCCGATGGCCAGGAACGCGCCTCGGCCAGCGGCAAGGCAGGTGCCTTCGTCAACCGTGCCGAGGCATCGCTTCCCGCCGACATTCGCGAACAAATTACCCGCAAGCGCAAGGCCGGCGATCCGGATGCCGCGCTCGACCCGCTGGCCGATCCTGCGGTGAAGGCTGCCGTCCAGCGCGCAACCTTCGAGCTGCTGGTCGGCTTCCAGCTGAGCGAAGCACAGCTGCGCTACAACGCGACGCGCTGAGCAGGCGCGCTGCTCTCTTGCGATTCTGGCCCAATGGGCTAGGCGCGCGCCATGGCTGAAATGCAGACACTCCACGCGGCCTTCGCGGCCCGCATCGACGCGGTATTGAATGCACTGGAACTGGAAGGCGTGCTGCCCTCCGGTATCTCGCGTGCGAACGTGACGGTCGAACCGCCGCGCGATCCTTCGCACGGCGACCTCGCCACCAATGCCGCCATGGTTCTCGCCAAGCCCGCGCAGACCAATCCGCGCGCGCTGGCGGAAAAGATCGTCGCCCACCTCGACCGCGATCCGGACATCGTCGGCACCGAGATTGCCGGGCCCGGCTTTATCAACCTGCGACTGTCGGACGATGCTTGGCGGCGCGAGCTTGCCGCTATCGTCGCTCTGGGTGGCGACTACGGCCGCTCGACCATGGGCGAAGGGCGCAAGGTCAACGTCGAATACGTCTCGGCCAACCCGACCGGCCCGATGCACATGGGCCATTGTCGCGGTGCGGTCGTCGGCGATGCGCTGGCTGGCCTCCTCGAGTTCGCCGGTCACGAGGTCATCCGCGAATACTACGTCAACGATGCCGGCGGGCAGGTCGACGTGCTCGCCCGCTCCGCGCACATGCGGTACCGCGAGGCGCTGGGCGAGGACATCGGCGAGATTCCGGAAGGTCTCTACCCGGGCGACTATCTCGTCCCGGTGGGCGAGAAGCTCGCGCAGGAATTCGGCCCGGCCTACAAGGACGCGCCCGAGAGCGAGTGGCTGGTTCTGTTCCGCGGGCGTGCCGTTGCCGCGATGATGGACATGATCCGCAGCGACCTCGGCCAGCTCGGCATCCATCACGACCTGTTTTCTTCCGAAGCCGAATTGCAGGCAGCCAAGAAGCCCGAAGCCGCCGAGGCGTGGCTGCGCGAACACGGCTATGTCTATGACGGCGTGCTCGAAGCGCCCAAGGGCAAGGCCCCGCCCGAGGACTGGGAGCCGGTGCAACTGCCTCTCTTCCGCTCGACCCAGTTCGGCGACGACCAGGATCGCCCGATCAAGAAATCGAACGGGGCATGGACCTATTTCGGTGCCGACCTCGCCTATCACCTGCAGAAGGCGCAGAATGCCGATGAACTGATCGACATCTGGGGCGCCGACCACGCGGGTACGGTCAAGCGCATCAAGTCTGCCGTCGCAGCACTCAGCGAAGGGCAGGGCAAGGCGATCCCCTTCGACGTCAAGCTGGTCCAGATGGTCCAGCTGATGAAGGGTGGCCAGCCGTTCAAGATGTCCAAACGCGCCGGCAACTTCGTCACGCTGGCGGATGTGGTCGAGATGGTCGGCAAGGACGTCGTGCGTTTCACCATGCTGACCCGCAAGCCCGACGCGCAGATGGACTTCGACTTCGACAAGGTGGTCGAGGCGTCGAAGGACAATCCCGTCTTCTACCTCCAGTATGCCCACGCGCGCATCCGTTCGACGCTGCGCAAGGCGGGGGTCGAGCCTTCGGGCGACCACCTCGACCGCCTTGGTGCCGACGAGCTGGCACTGGTTCGCGAGGCCGCGCAGTTCCCGCGCGTCGTCGAGGCCGCAGCCAAAGCGCGCGAGCCGCACCGCATCGCGTTTTTCCTCGGCGATCTGGCCGCTGCCTTCCACAGCTTCTGGAATGCGGGTAATGACGATCCTTCGAAGCGGATCATTCAGGAAGGTGATCCCGAATTGACCGCGGCCCGGCTCTACCTCGCCGACGCGGTGGGGCAGGTCATCCGCAACGGCCTCGGCATTCTCGGGGTCCAGGCGGTCGAGGAGATGTGATCATGGGGTCGAGGCCTTTCGACAGCGACGACGACTGGGACGGTAACGACCAACTCGACCTTGCGGAGAACGAGCGTCTCCCGTGGCTGGAGTCGGGCGAGGAGGACGAAGGTGCGGGCGGGTTCGATACCTCGCGCCTTGTGCTGCTCGGCGTGCTTGCCTTCCTGGCGCTGGCAGTCGTGGTCGGAGGTATCTGGTATCTCGGCAAGAGCACCTCGGGCGAGCCTGAACCCGACGGGAGCCTGATCGCTGCCCCGACGGAACCCTACAAGACTCGGCCCAAGGACCAGGGCGGCAAGGTTTTTGCCGGTACCGGCGACACGAGCTTCGCAGTTGGCGAGGGGCAGAGCCGTGAGGGCAAGCTGGCCGATACCTCACCGATCGATACCAAGACGGCTGCTGCCAAGCCTTCGATCGCCTCGACCGTGGGCGAAGAGCCGCGCCAGACCAAGCCGCAACCCGTTTCGGGCGGCGCGGTGCAGGTCGGCGCATTCCCGAGCAGGGAAGAGGCGGAGGCAGCATGGGGCCGCCTCATTCGCCAGACTGAAGTCCTGTCTGGTGTCAGTCACCGCGTCGTCGAGGCGCGCGTCGACATCGGACGCGTCTATCGCTTGCAGGCACTGGCGGGCGACCGGGCCGGCGCGAACCGCCTGTGCGACGCGCTGAAGGCCGACGGGCTGGCCTGTTTCGTGAAATAGCGCGCAGACTGGCTTAATTTCCACACTTGCCGCAGGCGGCGCGCTTGCGAGCACAGGGCGAAAGTCGCAGTTTCCTCTCCATGACGCCCGCCATTTTCGGCATTGCCGGCCTCGAACTGACGGCCGAGGAGCGCGACTTCTTCCGCGACGCCGATCCGGCGGGCTACATCCTGTTCGCCCGCAATTGCGAGAACCGCGAGCAGCTCCGCCGTCTGACCGATGACCTGCGTTCCATCCATGGGCGCGATCGGCTGGTCGTCTCGATCGACCAAGAAGGTGGACGTGTCGTGCGGATGAAGCCGCCCGAGTGGCCGCGCTATCCCGCGGGTGAAGCCTTCGCCAGGCTGTTCGAGATCGCACCCGCCTCCGCCATCGAGGCGGCGCGCGCCAATGCCGAGGCGATGGGGCGCGAACTCGCGCTGGTCGGCATCAGTGTCGACTATCACGCACCGTTCGACGTGCGCCGTCCGGAAACCGACAACGTGATCGGCGACCGCGCGCTGGGCAGCGACCCGATGCAGGTGGCGGCGCTGGGTCGCGCAGTCCTCGACGGACTTGGCCGCGCAGGCGTCGTCGGTTGCCTCAAGCACATGCCGGGCCATGGCCGTGCGACGGTGGACAGCCACAAGGAACTTCCCCGGGTCGAAGCGAGTGTCGAGGAGCTGGAAGTAGACATCGCGCCCTTCCGCACGCTGTCTTCGCATCCGCTGGGCATGAGCGCGCATATCGTCTTTACGGCCTGGGATGCGGACAATCCCGCCACGCTTTCGCCCAAGGTCGTGTGCGAAATCATCCGCGGCCAGATCGGCTTCGACGGGTTGCTGCTGACCGACGACATCGACATGCAGGCGCTCGACGGGACCATTCCCGAACGCGCCGAGCGCGCCCTGGCCGCGGGCTGCGACATCATCCTCAATTGCTGGGCCAAACTCGATGACATGGCCGGTATCGTCGAAAGGTGCGGTGCCATGAGCGCAGCGACCACGGCTCGCCTCGACCGCGTCCATGCCGCCATGGGCGAGCCTGCCGATGCAATCGAGACCACCGAACTGCTGGCCAAACGCGACTCGCTGCTGGCGCTGGTGGAGGCTGCGGCATGATCGACGAGGGCCTGCTTTTTCCCGAAACCGCCGTGGTCGAGGACGATTGGGACGGCATCGCCAACGAAGCGAAGGTGGACGAGAACGCGCTCTACCTGGAGCTCGACGGGTGGGAAGGGCCGCTGGACCTGCTGCTCGACCTCGCGCGGCGGCAGAAGGTCGATCTGCGCTCGATTTCGATCCTCGCGCTGGTCGACCAGTACCTCGATTACATCGAGCGGGCCGAGGCGCTGCGGCTGGAACTGGCTGCCGACTACCTCGTGATGGCGGCGTGGCTGGCCTACCTCAAGTCGGCCATGCTCCTGCCCAAGGACGAGCAGGAAGACCCGAGCCCCGAAGAACTCGCCCTCAAGCTGCAACTGCGCCTGCAGCGCCTGGGTGCGATGCGCGACGCGGCGGCGCGGCTCATGGGCGGCAACCGCATCGGGCGCGACGTTTTCCTGCGTGGCGCGCCCGAGGGGCTGGAAATTGCCCGCAAGAACCTGTGGCAATGCGACCAGTTCGCGCTGATCGAGGCCTATGGCCGCGTGAAGGCGCGCACGGCACCTGCGATCCACATGGTTCGCGAACGCCCCGTGATGACGCTCGAATCGGCGCTCGACCGCGTGTCGCACATGCTCGGCGTGTCGCTCGACTGGATGGAGCTGAAGGATTTCCTTCCGCCCTATGCCGAACCGCGCCTGCGCCGTTCGGCGCTGGCATCAAGTTTCGTCGCTGCGCTGGAACTGGCGCGGCTTGGCCGGGCCGAACTGCAACAGGACGAGACCTTTGGGCCGCTTCATCTCAGGAAGGCGGGCGCCCGTGGATGAGCTGACCCGCGCAGTCGAGGCAGCGTTGTTCGCCGCCGAGGAGCCGATGACGGCGGAAGAACTTGCGCATTTCCTGGGTGATGCCGCTGTCGGTGATGTTCGTGACGCGCTCGACAGCGTGGCTGCGCATTACCGCGACCGCGGTGTGCAGCTGGTCGAGCGGGGCAAGCGCTGGCATTTCGAAACCGCACCCGATCTTGCCCACCTGCTGCGGCGCGAGAAGGAACAGGTCCGCCGCCTCAGCCGTGCCGCGACCGAAGTGCTCGCCATCATCGCCTATCACGAGCCGGTCAGTCGCGCGGAAATCGAATCGATCCGCGGCGTTCAGACCTCTGGTGGCACGCTTGATGTGCTGATGGAGGCGGGCTGGGTGAAGATCGCCGGTCGGCGTGAGGTGCCCGGACGCCCGACGATCTATGCGACGACTCCCGAATTCCTCGACCATTTCGGCCTTTCAAGTCGTCGCGACCTGCCCGGCCTTGCCGAACTCAAGGCAACAGGCCTGCTCGATCCGATCGACGACGCCTATGATGCGCTAGTGGGCGAGGATGTCGAGGTCGCAGACCCGGTCGAGGCCGAACCGGGCGATTGACCGTAGTCGCACTGGCATTCATCCGCTGCAGCGCCTACAGGTAAGCGCGCTTAGTCAATTAATCGCCGCAGATGTGCGGCACGGAGATTTCCATGGGTTCCTTTTCGATCTGGCACTGGCTGGTCGTCCTCGTAATCGTCCTGGTGCTGTTCGGACGTGGGCGCGTTTCCGACATCATGGGCGAATTCGGCAAGGGCATCAGAAGCTTCAAGCAGGGTATGGACGAAACCGATAAGGCGGCCCCGCGGATCGAAGGTCCGGTTCACGATACCAAGCCCGCCGAGCCGGCTCCTGCCGAGCCGCAGCCTGCGCCGCGCAGCGACAGTCAGGGTTGATCCCCACCCTCGGATAGCTGGCGATGTTCGACATCGGTGCAAGTGAGCTGCTCATGATCGTCATCGTGGCGATCGTGGTGATTGGCCCGAAGGACATGCCCCGTGCGCTGCGCAGCGCCGGGCGCTGGATCGGCAAGGTGCGGCGCATGTCGAACCACTTTCGCGCCGGGGTCGACGAGATGATCCGCCAGGCCGAGATCGAGGACATGGAAGCCAAGTGGGCCGAGCGGAACAAGCAAATCATGGCCAAATACCCGACCGGCGATGAACCCGCCGGCGGCGCTCCCGACGATTTGCTCCCGCCGCAGATGGAACCGCTCGATTCGGCGGAGGCCGACGCGCGAGCCGAAGCCGCAATAGCGCGTGCTGCGCCGGCCAAGGCGCCCGAGCATGAGAGCGAGCCGCCGCTGCCGCTTGCGCCCCCGTCCGGACCGAAGGACGCCTGACATGCCGGTGATCAAGGACATCGACGAGACGCAGGCGCCGCTGCTCGATCACCTGATCGAGCTCCGTGCACGGCTGGTGCGGGCCTTCATGGCCTTGGGCGTGGCCTTCGCAGTTTGCCTCTATTTCGCGAAGGACATTCTCGCGTTCCTCGTCCAGCCGCTGCTCGATGCGGGCCAATCGACGCTTATCTACACCAAGCTTTACGGGCAGTTCTTCGTCGAGCTGAAGGTTGCGCTGTTTGCCGCGTTCTTCATCGCCTTTCCGGTGATCGCAAACCAGCTGTGGCAGTTCATCGCGCCGGGGCTCTATGCCAAGGAAAAGAAGGCGTTCCTGCCGTTCCTGCTGGCCACGCCGATCCTGTTCACCGCGGGCGGAGCGCTGGCCTATTACGTCGTGATGCCCACCGCGTTCCACTGGTTCCTCGGCTTCCAGGGCACGCCGGGCGGGGTCAAGATCGAGGCGCTGCCCAATTCGGAGGACTACCTCGGGCTGGTGATGCAGTTCATTCTCGCATTCGGCCTGAGCTTCCTCCTCCCCTTGCTGCTCCTCTTGCTCAACACGGCGGGGATCGTGAGCCGGGCGCAGCTTGTCGCCGCGCGCCGTTACGTGATCGTTCTGGTGTTCGTGATCGCGGCGATTGCCACGCCGCCCGACGTGATCAGCCAGCTGATGCTCGCGATACCTCTGCTGCTGCTGTTCGAGGGCGCCTTGCTGGTCATGCGCTTCACCGAGAAGCGCCGTCTCGCCGAAGCTGCCAGCGACAACGCCGAAGCCGAAGAACCTCAGTCCGCGTCGTAGACCTTGCGCCCGCCGACCCAGGTTTCGAGGACCTTGGTCGCACGAAGGTCTGCCGGGGTTGCCAGCAGCGGGTCATGATCGACGAGCACGAAGTCGGCGCGTTCTCCAGGTAGCAGCCGCCCGAAGCGTCCCTCTGCAAAGCCGGCATAGGCAGCATCGCTGGTGAAGCCCGCCAATGCCTGTTCGCGCGTCACGCGGTCCTGCGGTCGCCAGCCGCCGAACGGCTGCCCATCGGCATCCATGCGGGTGCTGGCGGCAGCCATGCCGGCGAAGGGGTCGGCGGATTCAACCGGCGCGTCCGAGCCGAATGCGAGCTTACCACCCAGTTGCAGGATCGTGTTCCAGGCATAGGCGCCATCAAGCCGGTTGGGCCCGAGACGGGCCTCGGCCATCAGGCGGTCGCTGGTCTGGTGGACAGGCTGCATCGAAGCGATGATGCCGTCCTTGGCGAATTTCGGCAGGTCGGCAGGGTCGACGATTTGCGCATGCTCGATGCGCCAGCGACGATCGCCGGGGAAGCTTTCCGCGATCTCGCCAATTGCGTTCAGGGCTTCGGCATTTGCGGCGTCGCCGATGGCGTGGATGGCGGGCTGGAAATTCCCCTGCGCCGCGCGGACGAGGATGTTGCGAAGCTGAGCCGGGGCCGTCAGCGGCAGGCCGGTGTTCTTGGGATCGTCGGAATAGGGCTGCTTGAGCCAGGCACCCCGGCTGCCGAGCGCGCCGTCCAAGTAGAGCTTGATGCCATTCATCCGCAGCTTGTCGTCGTAGAGCCAGGGAGTGGGCCGTGACCCCGCGATCAACTCCATGTTCTGCGGGCCGCCGGCATAGGCCATTATGCGCAGCGTCAGCGATCCATTGTCGCCCGCGCGGCGATAGGCCTGCCAGTCCTCGATTGAAGTGCCCATGTCTGCTGCGGCAGTGATGCCCAGGCGATGGAGGACCTTCTGCGCCTCGGCGAAGGCGAGGTCGCGCTCGTTCGGGCGCGGGGCGGGGATGGCGGTTTCCATAAGCCGCGTGGCGTTGTCGACGAAAACTCCCGAAGGCACCTGCGATCCGGCCAGGCGCTCGACGCGTCCGCCATCCGGATTTTTCGTCGCCGTGGTGATCCCCGCGGCCTTCAACGCCATGGAGTTCGCCCAGCCTGCATGGCCATCGACCCGTTCGAGATAGACGGGGCGATCGGCTACCGCACTGTCCAGTTCGGCGGCGGTCGGGAAGCGGCCCAGGCCCCACTTCTCCTGGTTCCAGCCGCGGCCGAGAATCCATGGACGCGCTTCGTTATCTGCTGCGAACTTGCGGATCTTCTCGAGCGCTTCGGCAAGCGAATTGGTGTCGGACAGGTCGAGCGTCAGGGCGGCGATACCGACGCCCATGACATGGGCGTGTGCGTCGATCAGGCCCGGGATCATCACCCGGCCCTTGCCATCCTCGCGATAGTCGGTCTGCGGCTTTTTGTCGCCGCGCTGCAGGACCTTGGCGACCTTGCCCTGGTCGTCCACAACGATGCCCGTGAAGCGTAAAACCTTGCCGTTTTCGTCAATTGTCAAACCTTCGACATTGTCGATCAGCACGTCTGCGAGGGCCGGTGTGGCCATCGTTGCGGCGAGGAGGGCGGCAATCAACTTGAGCTTCATCTTGGTGCGGTCCCGTAAATGCATGAGGCGCGGCGATAAGGCATAGCTTGGCGCAGGCAAACCCTTTCCGCGATTGCGCACGACCCCGGCGGGCCGTAGGGGCGAGTGCATATGACACAGGCAACCTCCGCCCGCGCCGCCGAAAAGGCGACCGATCTCCTGACGCTCGACGACGTGCGCGCCGCTGCCGCGCGTATCGAGGGTGCCGTGGTGCGCACGCCGATGATGCGTTCGCAGACCCTGTCGGAGATTACCGGGGCCGATGTATGGCTGAAGTTCGAGAATCAGCAGTTCACTGCCGCCTACAAGGAACGCGGTGCGCTCAATGCCCTGCTGCACCTCACTGAAGAACAGCGTGCGCGGGGTGTCATTGCTGCCTCTGCGGGCAACCACTCGCAGGGGCTGAGCTATCATGGCCGTCGCCTCGGCGTACCGGTCACCATCGTGATGCCGCAGACCACGCCCAGCGTGAAGGTTATGCAGACCGAGAGCGTGGGCGGCATGGTGGAACAGTTCGGCGAGACCTTCGATGAGGCTTACGCCCACGCCCGCCAGCTCGAGCAGGAACGTGGCCTGACCTTCGTGCATCCCTTCGACGACCCGCTGGTCGCGGCGGGACAGGGCACGGTCGCGCTCGAGATGCTCGAGGACAAGGACGACTTCGATTGTCTTGTCGTCCCCATCGGCGGCGGCGGCCTGATGAGCGGCATGGCGACGGCAGCCAAGGCGCTCAAGCCCGGGATCGAGATGATCGGGGTGCAGGCAAAGCTGTTCCCCTCGATGTATTCGGAAGTGACTGGCAACGACCTGCCCTGCGGCGGCGACACGCTGGCAGAAGGCATCGCGGTGAAGGCGCCGGGCGAATTCACCCGCGAAGTCATTCGCGAGCTGGTCGACGAAATCCTCCTGGTGGACGAGCCCAAACTCGAACACTCGGTTTCGCTGCTGCTCCAGATCGAAAAGACGGTCGTCGAGGGTGCCGGTGCTGCCGGGCTTGCGGCCGTGCTTTCCTATCCCGAGAAGTTCGCCGGCAAGACAGTCGGCCTGGTCCTGTGCGGCGGCAACATCGACACCCGACTGCTCGCCAACGTGCTGTTGCGCGACCTTGCGAGGTCGGGGCGCCTCGCGCGCCTGCGGATCGTGCTGCAGGACCGTCCCGGCGCTCTGTTCAAGGTGATGCGCGAATTCAACGCGCACAACGTCAACATCATCGAGATCTATCACCAGCGCATTTTCACCACCCTCCCGGCAAAGGGGCTGACGGCGGAGATCGAGTGCGAGGCACGCGATTCGGACCAAATAGACGCCCTTGTGTCTTCGCTGGTGGCGAAGGGATATTCGGTGGAGCTGGCCGAACTGGCCTGAGCAAGACTCGCCAGCGCGCGGATTAACCATCCATTCCGTGTGGTTAGTCGGACGAAACGTCGAATTCGTGGTTAAGGGACTTTTAACGCGGGACCCTCTGCGGCATAAAAGAGTCAATGAGACGTTAACTGTCTCTCGACGAAAGGATGCCAAGCGCAGTGACGGCCCCGATCCGCTTTCCCCGGTTCTTCGTGACCAGCCCTGCGCCGTGTCCGTACCTGCCGGGCAAGAGCGAGCGCAAGGTTTTCACGGAACTGCGCGGGACCAGCGCGGACGAGCTCAATGAAGCGCTCGGCCGGATCGGTTTCCGCCGCAGCCAGACGGTTGCCTATCGCCCCTCCTGCCTCGACTGCCAGGCCTGTATCTCGGTCCGCGTCGTGGCCAACGAATTCAAGCCGTCTTCCACGCAGAAGCGCGCGCTTAAGGCGAACGAGGATCTCGTCGCAACCGAGTGTCGTCCCTGGGCGACCGGCGAGCAGTTCGAACTCCTCCAGAAATATCTCGCAGTGCGCCACCCCGGTGGCGGCATGACGCAGATGGAGGAAAACGACTTTGCGGATATGGTGGAACACACTCCAGTATCCAGCTATGTAATTGAATATCGGGAGCCGGGTATCGGCGCCGAACCTGGGCGGCTGGTGGGTGCCTGCCTGACGGACTACCAGGGTGACGGGCTGTCGATGATCTACAGCTTCTACGACCCTGAGCATGAGGATCGCGCCGGGCTTGGTAACTACATCATCCTCGACCATATCCGCCGCGCGGCGGAACGCGGATTGCCTTACGTTTACCTCGGTTACTGGGTCGAAGGGGCAGACCGCATGCAATACAAGGTCCGCTACCGGCCGCTTGAAAAGCTCGGCCGCGGCGGATGGGAACGCATGGCCGACGACGAACAGCGTCGGCTCATCGCCACGGCTACCGCCCCGCGTGCTCGCCGCCGTGACGAGGCCCTGCCTGCCAAGGATGGCACGCAGGCCGAATACAAGCTCGCTGACTGAGCACATCCGCCATTCGCTGATCCTTTGTGCTGCCGCCGCGGTCGCGTTCGCGCCGCTGGATCTGGCCGCCCAGGACATGGACGCACCTCCTTCGCTCGAGGATCTGATTCCCGACAGCGCAGTGGAGGACCCAGATAGCTGGGCTCAGCAGGGAACCGATGCGCCCGTCGCCACCGACATCGATGCTGAGGTAGAAGTCGAGGCGGATACGCCGCTAACCGATCTGCCTGGAATGGATCTCGCATGGCCCGAGGACATCGAACTCGAACCGTTGCAGCAGCTCGAGCCCGAGGAAGGCATCGAATTCGTCCAATTGCTCGATGATCGCCAGCAGGTCGCACTCGAGGACGCCGAGACCGAAGCGCTTTCCGCCTCACTCGTCCTCGGCTTTCCGCAGAAGGAACCGCCCTTCAGCGAACGGGGCGATTTCGTCTCGCGCTTTCAGGCGCTGTCGACGATCGAGGAACTGGACGGGGATGACGAGACCGTCGCGCAGCTTGCTGCCCGGGCGCGCGAGGATGAGGAATTGCTTGGCAATCTCCTTCGCGTCTACGGTTACTACGATGGCGAAATCATCCGTACCATCGGCGCGCGCGAGGTTGGTGAGGACGGTGGAGAGGCCGCTCCCCGAGTTCGCTTCGACATCATTCCCGGACCCCGCTACAAATACGGAGCCATCGATCTCGGCGATCTGGCGAGCGCGCTCGATGCGGAGGAATTGCGCGCATCCTTCGGCATCCAGCCGGGCGACTACCTGCAGTCCGACACCATCGTCCAGCAGCGCTTTAATCTCGACCGCAAGCTGGGCGAGACCGGTTATGCCTTTGCCGAGATCGACGAGCCGGAACTCCTGATCGACCACGAGAGGGTCGAGGGTGACCTGACCGTGCCGGTCCGGCCCATGGGCAAGTATGTCTTCGGCGATGTCATCAGCAGCGATCCGCGCTTCCTTTCGAGCAAGCACCTCGCGGAAATAGCGCGCTTCGATGCGGGCGATGTCTACAAGCGCAGCCTTGAAATGGACTTGCGGCGCGCCATCACCGCGACCGGACTCGTTTCAACCGTCTCCGTGACCCCGCGCGAGGTGGTCGCACCGCAGGGCGACCAGCCTGGCGTGGTAGAGATGGATGTCGGTATCGAGCGCGCGAAGCTGCGTACTGTCGCCGGTGCCATCGGTTACGGTTCGGAAGAAGGCATTCGGGTCCAGGCGAGCTGGGAACACCGCAACCTCTTCCCGCCGGAAGGGTCGCTGCGCCTCCGCGGCATTGTGGGCACGCGCGAGCAGCTTGCCGGCGTGACTTTCCGCAAGAACAACTTCCACGGGCGCGACAAGGTCCTGACGCTCGACGCCTATGCCTCGACCATTGACAGCGACGCCTATGATGCCAACACGGTGGCGTTAACCGGCAGCTATGAGCGCACCTCGACCCTGCTGTTCCAGAAGCCGCTGAGCTGGGGCGTAGGTGCTGAAATTCTCGCTTCAGACGAGCGTAACCGCGTAATTGGCGGCATCCCGCGTCCACGACAGACCTATTTCATAGCGTCGGTTTTCGGTCGGGCGACCATCGATACGAGCGATTCCCTCCTCGACCCGACCCGGGGCTTTCGCCTGACAGGTTTCCTCGCACCCGAGACGTCGCGTACGGCCGGCGACCAATTCTTCTATCTGCGCAACCAGGTCGACGCGGCATACTACCAGTCGATCACCGACAAGACGGTGCTTGCAGGACGGCTGAGGTTTGCCAGCATCCAGGGCGCGCCCCTTTATGCGCTAGCTCCCTCTCGCAGGCTCTATGCCGGGGGCGGCGGGTCCGTGCGCGGTTACGGTTACCAGTCCATCGGACCCAAGAACGACCTCGGCGAGGTGACCGGTGGGCTCAGCCTGGTGGAGGCATCGGTCGAGGCCCGTATCGGCACGGGTTTCTTCGACGGGGCGGTATCGGTCGTGCCGTTCTTCGATCTTGGTGCGGTTTCCATCAATCGCACGCCGGATTTCCGCTATGTGAAATACGGCGCCGGCCTAGGCTTGCGGTATGCTACCGGCTTTGGTCCTATCCGCATCGATGTGGGCGTCCCGCTCAACCCGGACCCTGAGGATTCCTCGGTCGCCGTCTACGTTTCGCTGGGTCAGGCCTTCTGATGGTCGATGACGTGGCCATCGTCGACGAGGTAGCGCCCCCGCGACGGAGATCCCGCCTTGGGCGGGCAACCAAATGGCTGCTGGGCATCCTCGGTGCGCTCGTACTGGCGGTGGTCGCCGCAGTTGTTCTGCTCAATACGCCTTTGGGTGAGCGCTTTCTCGCCAGCAAGATTGCCGAGCGAACCTTTCCCAATGGCCTCAACATCTCGATCGGACGGATCGAGGGCAACCTCTATGGCGCGGCGATCCTGCATGACGTCCGCCTCTCCGATCCCAAGGGCGTGTTCCTGACGATCCCGCGCGCCGAGGTCGACTGGAATCCCGGGGCATGGCTGTCCAACCGGCTGGACATCGACAGCTTCGTGGCCCGGCGCGCGACATTGTCGCGGATCCCCGAATTCCTGCCCAGCGAAGACGATAATCCCATCCTTCCTGGCTTCGACATCTCAATCGACCATCTGGAAATCGACAATCTGACGATCGCCCCCGGAATTGCGGGCGACAAGGCGCAGAGGATCGATCTCGATGCGGAACTGCAGGTCGAGGATCGCCGCCTGCTGGTCGATGCGAAGGGCACGCTGGGGTCGCGTGACAGGCTCGCCTTCAGGCTCGACGCGGAACCGGACGGGGATGACTTCGATGCTTCCCTGGATCTCGACGCGCAGGCGAACGGGCCGCTGGCGGCGCTGGCGGGGGTCGAGAAGCCGTACACTGCGAAATTGCGCGGCGATGGCACCTGGACTGCGTGGAAGGGTGGCCTGCTGGTCATGAGCGAAGACAAGCGGGTCGCGGCGCTGCGCGTGACGAACCGCTCCGGTCGCTTCGGTCTCCTCGGGAAGGTCGACCCGTCCGATTTCCTCTCCGGCCTCCCGCTGAGGGCGATGGGAAGCGATGTCGCGATCAGATCGGACATCAGGATCGACAACCGGGTATTCGATGGCCGGACGATCCTCGTCGGACGAGGCCTTTCGCTCGATGCGGATGGCAAGCTCGACCTCGCGGAAAACCGCGTCGACGGGCTCGATGTGATTGCGCAAGTGCGTGACCCATCGCTTTTCGGCAACGGGATTGCGGTGCGCGGCGGCCGGATGAACGCGACAATCAACGGCGCGTTCAAGGACCTGACGATCCTTCACGATCTGCAATTGGCGGAACTCGATGTCAGCGGCACCAAGCTTGCGCGCGTCCGCCAGCGCGGAACTGCCCGTTACGACGGTTCGCGTTGGACCGTCCCGCTCGACCTCGGCGTCGACCGGGTAACGAGCGGAAATACGTGGATCGACCCACGCCTCGTGAATGGCACTGCACGCGGCAGGCTGGTCCTCACAGGCAGCAAGCTCGCATCGGACGACCTGAGACTGGTTTTCAAGGGCATGACCGCGAACCTTGCCTTGCGAGGTGACGTTGCCAAGGGACGCTACGAGGTTCGCGGGCCGGTTCGCGCCGATCGCCTTGCGCTCGAGAACGTGGGCTCGGCAGGAGGCACGGCGGCCATCGACCTGACTCTCTCGCCGGGTGCACCATGGAGGCTCAAGGCCGATCTCGATGCGCGCATCGCGCCGGTGACCAATGCCACGCTGGCCAATCTCGCGGGAACGCCGATCCGTGTACGCGGGGGAATTGCCGTGGGAGGCGATGCCCCGCTTCGCTTCGATGGTGTACGGATCAATGCCAGCAAGCTGACGGCGTCGCTCAACGGTGACATTCGCCAGGGCACCACACGGGTCGCGGGCAAGGGACACCACGTCGATTACGGCGACTTCACCGTCGAGGCCTCGCTGACCCAGGAGGGCCCCCGCGCGGTGCTCGTCTTCGCCAAGCCGGCGACTGGTGTGGAGAATGTCCGCCTTGCCATCGCGCCGACCAAGGAAGGTTTCGCGATCGACGCTGACGGCGGATCGGTCCTTGGCCCATTCACAGGCAAACTCGGGCTGTTCGCTCCGAAAGGCGGCCCGACGCGGATCGATATCGACACGCTGACTGTGTCCGAAACAAGCGTCACGGGCGGCCTGACGCTGGTCGACGGCGGTGCACAAGGCCAGCTGGCCTTTGCCGGCGGCGGCCTCGACGGAACGGTGGACCTTGCTCCGCGCGGCGGCGGTCAGGGTCTCGATATCGACCTCAAGGCACGCAATGCGAGCTTTGGTGGAGAGCCGAGAATGCGGATCGCGCGTGCCGACCTGAAGGCGAGCGGGCTGATCCGCGACGGCAAGTCGAGCTTCACCGGCTCGGGCACGGCAGCGGGTCTGTCCTACGGGACGCTATTCATCGCCCGCGCGGCAGCCCAGGGCAAGATCGAGAACGGCAGCGGCACAGTCGATGCTTCGATTTCGGGTCGCCGGAATGCCCGCTTCGAGCTGGACCTCAACGGTCGTTTCACGCCGGGGCGGATTGCCGTGGCGGCGAAGGGTGAATTCGCCGGGCGGGCCATCACCATGCCGCGCCGCGCCATCCTGACCAGCCTCGAGGGTGGCGGCTGGGAACTGGCGCCGACACAGGTCAGCTATGGCGACGCGGGAATGGTAGCCTCCGGCCGGTTCGGCGGCGACAATCTCGCCTTCGACTTCAAGCTGGCCGGGATGCCCCTGTCGCTCATCGACATCGCGCGCTCGGACACCGGGCTTGGCGGGACGATTTCGGGGACTGTCAATTTCCGCAACGGCGCGAACGGAATTCCGGTCGGAGAAGCGAAGGTCAAGGTTGACGGCCTTAACCGCTCGGGCCTCGTCCTTACTTCACGGCCGGTAGACCTGTCGCTGGTCGCGCGCCTTACCGAAAGCGAACTCCAGGTCCGCGCCCTGCTGCGCAACGAGGACATCAGGCGCGGACGCGTCCAGGCTCGGATAAGTGGCCTGCCGCAAGCGGGCCTGCTGCTCGATCGCCTGCGTGCGGGACGCCTGGTGGCGCAGCTGCGCTACCAGGGCGCGGCGGAAAGCCTCTGGCGTCTTGCCGCCATCGAGGCATTCGACCTTACAGGCCCCGTATCGATCGCAGCCGATGCCACCGGATCGCTTGCCGACCCGACCGTTCGCGGCTCTGTCACAAGCGACGACTTGCGCGTGCTGAGCTCACTTTCAGGCACCGACATCCGAAAGGTTTCCGTGCGCGGCAAGTTCACCGGGTCGCGGCTCCAGCTCATGCGGTTTGCCGGGACCACCGATAATGGCGGGACGGTGAAGGGCAGCGGCATCGTCGACCTGCGCACCCTCGGCGAGCCGGTCGAAGGCCGGGTGCTCGAAATCCGCGGCCCGATCATCGACCTGCGTGCTTCGGCGGAGAATGCGAGGCTGCTCAACGCCAAGGGTCTCAATGCAACGATCACTGGACCGCTGCGCATCATCTCGGACGGGCTTGGCGGCACGATCGCCGGGCGGGTCAAGGTTAATCGTGCAAGCTGGAAACTTGGCGTGGCCGCGGACGACCTGCGGCTCCCGCAGATCCCGACGCGCGAGATCAATTCCCCCGCGAGCCGTGCTCCACGCGTCGCACCCGCGAGGCCCTGGCGCTACCTTATCGATGCCAAGGCAAGCAGTCGCATCGACGTCGACGGAATGGGTCTCGACAGCGAATGGGGAGCCGATGTCATCCTGCGTGGCACAACCGAGAATCCGCGTATCGGCGGACGTGCCCGCGTGGTGCGCGGCGACTACACGTTTGCAGGGACGCGGTTTGAACTAACTCGTGGCGAAATCGCGTTCGACGAAACCGTTCCGATCGATCCGCGCCTCGACATTCGTGCCGAGACCAAGCGCGACAGCCTGACCGTCGTCGTCACAGTCAAGGGCAGCGCGACCCAGCCGGAAATCGCCTTCACCTCCGATCCCTCGTTGCCGGAGGAAGAGATCATGGCGCGACTGTTGTTCGGTGGTTCGATCACGACCTTGTCCGCGACCGATGCGCTGCAACTCGGCGCTGCGGTAGCAAGCCTGCGCGGGGGTGGCGGCATGGACCCGATCAATCAGTTGCGCAGCGCGATCGGGCTCGACCGCTTGCGCGTGGTAAGCGCCGACCCCGCGCTCGGGCGCGGGACCGGCGTCGCTCTGGGCAAGAATTTCGGCCGCCGGTTCTACGCGGAGATCATCACCGACGGACGCGGCTACAGCGCGACCGAGGTAGAGTTCCGCGTGACCAGCTGGCTCTCGGTCCTGGCGGCCGTCTCGACGATCGGACGCGAGAGCGTCGTCGCCGAGATCAGCCGCGATTATTAGACCGGGTCAGCCTTCTTTTTTCGGAAGAAGAACAGCGTCGAGCGGGATGATGACGCCGTTATTGGCAGCAACCGCAGTGCCGGCGAACTTGGCCTTGGCTCCGCCTGGCATCGACACGGTGATTGCGTCACCTTCCTTGGCAAAGGTCACCTGACCTTCGCCCAGGGTCGTCATCGTGACAGGGCCGCCCTTGTCGACGATCGCCTTGTCGATGGCTTCGGGCGTAAGATGCCCGGGTACCATGTGATCGCGCAGCAACGCGATCAGCATGGGCTTCTGGTCATCCGCGAACAAAGCTTCTCCATCTTCGCCGAGCGCATCAAAGGCGGTGTCGGTCGGGGCGAGGACGGTGTAGCTGCCCGGGCCTTCCAGCAGGCCCGAAAGCTCGCTCTTGGTCAGGGCGTCGCGAAGCTTGGACATGCCCTCTTCGCCAGTGATGGCAGCAGCAAGCGTCAACGTGCCGTCGTCCTTGGTCGAGGCGGTCGCCGTTGCGTCGTCTTTCGCCTCCGAGCAGGCTCCGAGAAGCGGAAGCGAAGCGAGAGCAATGGCGGCGATACCGTTCTTGATCATTTTCATGGTCTTGTACTCCCTCAAACCAGCAGGTCGATTACAGCGGCGACAAGCTGCGTTTCGGGGTCGACGCGGTACACGTACCCATCCGAATAACGGTAATAGGCATCGGGCGTGTCGTAGTAGCGATCGCGATAGGCGTAGGGGACGTTGTAGACGTCGTAGCCCATCGGCATCGGCTGGCCGACGCGAATGTCGTCGCCGGTCAGGAGAGCCGCAACCGACATGATTGCGGCGTCTTCCGGATCGACCCGGTAGATCACGTTATCGGCATAGCGGTAGCGACCGCTTCCGCCGAGATCGTAATAGTCGACGTAATAGTCGGGCACCGGATAGTAGTTGTACGAGGTTGGCCACGGGTTGCCGATCGCCAGAGCGCCGCCGAGCAGCGGGATGTAGCCGCTGATGCCACCGCCATTGCCCAGGCGCAGCAGATAGCCGTCATTGTAGTAATAACGACCGTCGCCGTAATTGCTCAGGCCGAACAGGCTGGGACGATAGGAATAGCCGAACAGGCTGCGCTCGTATCGGTCCTTGGCCTGGCCCGGAGGCAGGCAGCCGTTGTGCTTCTTGGCAAGGCCCGGGGGGCACCCGTTGATCAGGCCACGCGACCCGTCGCGCAGCAGGAGTTCGCGGTCGCGACGGTAATCGACACGATCGACGAAGCGACGGTCTCCATCGCGGCGTTCGTCGTAGCCACGGTCGCGGTTATCGCGGTCGTCATCGCGGCCACGGTTGACGAAGGCGCGTTCGTCGCGCCGCTCGATACGGTTCTCGACTGCGCGGTCAACGCGACGTTCGACGGATTTGCCGCGATTTTCCACACGACGCTCGACCGCCTTGACTTGGCTGCGGTCATTGCCGCGGTTTTCGGAACGATGTTCGACAGCCTGCGGCCCACGGTCCTTTCCGCCGCCACGGTCCTGCTTCATTGTCGCAGCTTCAGGCTTGCCCTTGCCGTTTCCGTTACCCTTGCCGGGCTCGGCATAGGCGCCACCAGCTGCCAGCGCGGCTGCCGCCACGCCTGCCAGAATGTAACGCATGATAAGTCTCCTTTTGCCGGCTCAACGGGGGCGCCACGGTCTTGGTTCCTGCGCAAAAGCCCTTATTTCCGCCGTTTATCGGAGGTTCAGCTACCAGAGCGGTAAAGCGTTGCCTCGTCGCGACGACGGCGGACCAGCCCCTTGAGGACCCGCCCACCGGCCATGTTCCAGCGGCCAAACTCGTTCGCGGCAGCTGCGAAATCCCCGGCCCGATGGAGCTTGGTCAGGGTCGCCCGGGCGATGGCGCCAGTATTGTAGTGGAAGCTGACGAGGGCATCGAACTGCGCTTGTGAGGTGGGGGCATCGCCGATTGCGCGGGCCACGTCCCTGGCATGTCGCGCAATGTCCTTCGCGAGCCGGTCGTCGCATTGCTCGCGGGTCCAGACCGTGTCGTGGTCGATATCGGGTCCGGTCGCGCCCCAGCCTATGGTCCACGGCGCCCCGCCCGTGCCGGGATCCGGGTAGGCTTCGACAAGTCCGTCCCGCCGCAATCGCGCACAGCCTTCATAGCGCTTGATGAGTTGGAGCCCCGCAATCCCGATCCCACGATCTGGAACACATGGAACACGGTCCTGAGGCAAGTCTTCCATCCCGTCCAGGGCGCGATCGAGGGCCTCGATCTCGGAACGGCGAAATCCGCGCCCGAGCAGGCGGCGGACGAGGTCAAATAGCGGCTTGCGATCCATGATAATGCCTCTCTGGAATTGCTGGAGGCAGGGCGATTAGGCGGCATCGCCCGGTGTAGGAAAGTCGATGAACTACTCTTCGGTGCAGTGAGCGCATTTGTCCTATCCGGGCAATGGGTACGGGCGTATTGATGCCAGCCAAATGATAACGAGTCCGGACGACCGGGTCGCCGTCTGCATTCTTGGGAGGATGATGCATGAAGCGATCCGTTTTTGTCGCGGGCGTTGCGCTCGCCGCGCTGACGACCGGATGGGCGATCCCGGCGATGACCCAGTCCGCCGCCTCGCCCGCCCGCTACACGATGGACGCCGGGACCATGTCCGGCATGGCAGCAATGGGCGGTGGCGGTGGGATGGCGGCCGCCATGGCGATGATGCAGGGCAAGGGCGGCGGCGCGGCGCATGAACTGCACCTCAAGCTCGGCTCTGGGCAGGCTCCGACGGGCACTGCCAAGGCCGACCACTTCATGCCCAGCGGCGCCGGTCTCGGGGCGTCCGTGCCGCTGACCTATACTCCGGGCAAGGGGGAGATCGGGCCAGCGGGGACCGCGACGCCGAAGGGAAAGCTCTTGCTGTTCTGGGGGTGCGGCGAACATGCCCCGCCGGGCCAGCCGGTAGTCATCGATTTCTCAAAACTGGCCAAGGGCCAGGTTCCGCCCGACCTCTATGCCGCTGCGGTCAACATTCCCGAAGAGTGGCGGATCATGCCCTCCAACAGCCGCACCTACGGCGAATGGCCCAATGGCCTCGAGACGAAGGCCGTCCCGCCGAAGTCCTCGCTGATCGGGGCGCATCGGATCGCAAGCACCTATGCGCCCGAAATCTCCTTCTCCCTCGACCAGGACTTCATGGCCCCGGTCGAGGTTAAGAGCAGCCAGATGCCAAGCGGCGCATGGGACATGCGCTGGCAGGGGGTGGGCGGCGCGACCGGATACTATGCCTGGGTGATGTCAGCAAAGGAGGGGCCGGGTCGCGAGGCGTCGGAGATGGTGTGGTGGACCTCGAGCCCAAACCGTGCCTTCGGCGGCCCGATGTGGGACTGGCTCTCGCCTGCGGCAGCCGCCAAGCTGGTCGCCGCGAAGACCGTCATGGCGCCGTCGCAGACCAGTTGCACGGTTCCGGCCGAAGTGCAGAAGGCGGGCGGCGAGATGATGATGGCCAACCTCTCGGCCTTCGGGCCTGAACGCAATTTCTCTTTTCCGCCCAGGCCGCCGAAGGCTGCGGCTGGCTGGAAACCCGACTGGATCGCGCGGGTCCGGTATCGTTCGACCAACATGTCCGTTCTCGGCATGGAAATGCCCGACATGGGTCAGATGAGCGATTCCGAAGCCTCCGAAGCGGCTCCCAAGCCCGCCTCCAAGCCCAAGTGCAAAGGGCTGAAGGGGATTGCGATGAGAGCTGCCGGTCTGTGCGAATGAACCGGGCGCGCCCGTAGAGGCGTTGAGCTAGGTCGTCGAAGCAATCTCGCGAATGGCCTCGGCCAGCCTGTCGACCTCGCGCTCCCGCGTCGCCAGCGCCGGAGTCACGCGGATACATGCGCCCGAGGCAAGGCCCGTGCGGTGGACGGTGAAGATGCGGTGGCGTTCGAGCAGCTTCGCAGCCAGCGCCAAGTTCTGTTCGCGCGTGACCTGCCCACGCAACCGGAACGAGGTGATCGCGCCATAGCAGCGCGGATCGTCGGGCGTCAGTATCTGGACCTGCGGGAGTTCGTGCAAAGGCGTCACCCAGCGGTCGCGCAGTGACTTGAGCCTGCCTTCACGCCGGGTCGATCCGATCGCCGACTGGAAGGCAAGCGCGGTCGGGACGGTCAGCTGAGCAGCATAGTCCGGCGTACCGGTATGGGCGCGCGAATAGATTCCGGTGCTGTCCGGCGGCTCTGCCGGATCCGGATCGATTGCCGCAATCCTCTCCTTGCGGATGTAGAGCGCTCCCACGCCAAGCGGCGCGCCGATCCACTTGTGGAGGTTCATGGCGATGAAATCGACCTTGAGATCGGGCAGGGCGAAATCGAGCTGTCCGACGCTGTGCGCTGCGTCGACAATGCAGTCGATCCCCCGTGCGCGCGCAAGTTCCGCGATCTCCGCAACGGGCAGGACAAGCCCGGTGCGGTGGCTTACATGCGTCAGGAGCGCCATCCGGACATCGGGATTGGCGGCAAAGGCCTCCGCATAGGCTGCGACCAGATTGTCGTGCGTGGCAGGTTCGGGCAGGGCGATCTTCGCGACGCGCACGCCCCGGCGTTCCCCTAGGGAGTCCATGCACGCCTGCGCACTGTCGTAGTCGAGGTCGGAATAGAGCACGGCATCGCCAGGCTTCAGGCGATTGTACTGAAGGATCAGGGCCTTCAGCGCCTCGGTCGCATTGCGGGTGAGGGTGATTTCCTCGAAGGCCACGCCGAAGAAATCCGCTACCTTCTCCGTCACTTCCTGCAGATCGTCGTTCATGGTCCGGCGGGCGTAATAGCTCGTATCCCGGTTCACCCGTTCGACATTGGCGAGGTAGGCCTGCTGTACCGGGCGGGCCATCATGCCCCAATTGCCATGCTCGAGCTGGATGATTTCGCGCGTGACATCGTACTGGCCGGCGATCTCGTCCCAGTTCCCGGAGAGCGAAGCCTTGCCCAGCGTCGCGGGCAGCAGCGGGAGGGCGGCTGCCCCGAACAAGGTCCTGCGGTCGAATTCCATGACAGCCCCTCGAAGTTGTGTCGCGAGCCTATCAGAGGGGCTTGCCGTGTCGATAGCGCATCACTTGTTCGACACCGCCGCAAACGAAAAGGGCGCCCGGTTTCCCGGACGCCCTCCTCGGTGATTGCGGGGCTATGCCGCCAAAAGGTTAAGCGGAATAGTACATGTCGAATTCGGCCGGGCACGGCGTAGTTTCGACGCGCATGACTTCTTCCCACTTCAGCTCGGCATAGGCGTCGATCTGGTCCTTGGTGAAGACGTCGCCCTTGAGCAGGAACTCGTGGTCGGCTTCGAGGCTTTCCAGGGCTTCGCGCAGGCTGCCGCACACGGTCGGCACGTCGGCGAGTTCGGCCGGCGGCAGATCGTAGAGGTTCTTGTCCATGGCTTCGCCCGGGTGGATCTTGTTCTGGATCCCGTCGAGACCTGCCATCAGCAGTGCTGCATAGGCGAGGTAGGGGTTGGCCATCGCGTCGGGGAAGCGGAATTCCACGCGCTTGGCCTTGTCGCCGGAACCATAGGGGATGCGGCAGGAAGCCGAACGGTTGCGTGCCGAATAGGCAAGCAGCACGGGAGCCTCGAAGCCCGGCACCAGGCGCTTGTAGCTGTTGGTGGTCGGGTTGGTGAAGGCGTTCAGCGCTTTGGCGTGCTTGATGACGCCACCGATGAAATAGAGGCAGGTTTCCGAAAGGCCGCCATACTGGTTGCCCGCGAAGGTCGGCTTGCCGCCATCCCAGATGGAAATATGGGTGTGCATGCCCGACCCGTTATCGTCCTTGATCGGCTTGGGCATGAAAGTCGCGGTCTTGCCATAGGCGTGGGCGACCTGGTGCACGACGTACTTGTAAATCTGCATACGGTCAGCGGTCGTGACGAGCGTGCCGAAGGTCAGGCCAAGCTCGTGTTGTGCCGCTGCGACTTCGTGGTGATGCTTGTCGCAGGGCAGGCCCATTTCGATCATGGTCGAAACCATCTCGCCACGGATATCGACGGCGCTGTCGACCGGGGCGACGGGGAAGTAGCCGCCCTTGGCGCGCGGACGGTGCGCCATGTTGCCGCTCTCGTATTCCTTTCCGGTGTTGGTCGGCAGTTCGATGTCGTCGATGGCGTAGCCCGAGCCGGCATAGCCGTCTTCGAAGCGGACATCGTCGAACATGAAGAACTCGGCTTCGGGGCCGACGTAGACGGTGTCGCCGATACCGGTCGACTTGAGGAATGCCTCGGCGCGCTTGGCGGTGGTACGCGGGTCGCGCGAATACCATTCACCGGTCGAGGGTTCGACGATGTCGCAGAACAGGATCATCATCGGCTCGGCGCTGAACGGGTCCATGTAGACGTGTTCGAGGTCGGGCTTCAGGATCATGTCGGATTCATTGATGACCTTCCAGCCGGCGATCGACGAACCGTCGAACATCAGGCCGTCTTCGAGCTGGTCTTCGTCGAGCGTCTTGGCGACCATGGTCAGGTGCTGCCACTTGCCCTTGGGGTCGGTGAAACGCAGGTCGACCCATTCGACGCCGTCGTCGGCGATCTGCTTCAGGACCTTCTTTGCACTGGACATTGGTATTGCCTCCGTTTGAACTCGTTGGGTTTGGGGCTCTGCGCCCGGAATTGATCAGATGGCGTCGTTGTCGCGTTCGCCGGTTCGGATGCGCAGCGCGCCTTCGATATTCGAGATGAAGATCTTGCCGTCACCGATCCGGCCCGTCTGGGCGGCGGCGGCGATGGCCTCCACGGTGCGTTCGGCGATGTCATCTGCAACGACCACCTCGAGCTTCACCTTGGGCAGGAAATCGACGACGTATTCGGCGCCGCGATAGAGCTCGGTGTGACCCTTCTGGCGCCCGAAGCCCTTGGCCTCGGTCACGGTGATGCCGGACACGCCGATTTCGTGAAGGGCTTCCTTCACCTCGTCGAGCTTGAACGGCTTGATGATCGCTTCGATCTTTTTCACTTGGTTTCCGTCCTCGGGATGCTGCTGCGATTTCGATCCTCGCGCGATTCAATCCAAGAATCGTGCCAAGCGTCGCGTCGGGCCGTAGACGAAGAATCGGGGCCTTCGGAAGGGGTGTTGCGCAATTTTTTGGCCGAATCCGGCTGCTCTTGCGCAACAGCCCGATCGAGATGCCAGACCGGTGCCTAGCGACTGGTCGCGCCGTGCCTAATTTTTGGGCAGGCTAGAGCCGCAGGCCCGCAGTTTCGGGCAGGCCGCAAAGCAGGTTGAGGTTCTGCACCGCGGCCCCGCTCGCACCCTTCCCGAGGTTGTCGAGGCGGGCGACGAGGCGTGCGTTCCAGCCACCGTCATTGCTGAACACAAAAAGTTCGAGGCCGTCGAAAGGCGTATCGTCGGGACCCAGCAGCAATTCGCCGACGGGTTGCTTGTCGTGGACCGTGACGACCGCGGAACCGGCGTAGAATTCGCCAAGGGCATCCCGCAAGGCATCTGCCTGCGGGTCATTCGCCATGGCGTCCAGGTGGAGCGGAACCTCGACGATCATGCCGCGGTAGGCGGGAACGACCGATGGCGCGAAAATGACCGGATGTTCGAGGCCCGCATGGGCCTTCATCTCGGGCAGGTGCTTGTGCTTGAGGTCGTAGCCATAGGCGCGGAATGCGGGGGCGCCAGGTGCCTCGAACCGCTCGATCAGCGCCTTGCCGCCGCCCGAATATCCACTGACCGCATTGACGGTGTAGGGCCAGTCGGCAGGCAGCAGGCCTGCGCGCACCAGCGGTGCGACAAGGGCGAGGAAGCCGGTTGGGTAACATCCGGGATTGCTCACCCGGCGCGCCGTTGCTACCCGCTCGCTGCCGACCAGCTCGGGGAAGCCATAGCACCAGCCCTCGGTCGTGCGGTGCGCGCTCGAAGCATCGATCACGCGGGTGCCGGATACCGGGTCGATAAGAGCGACCGCCTCGATCGCAGCTTCATCGGGCAGGCAGAGAATGGCGACATCCGCTTCGTTCAGCGCCTCGCGCCGGGCGGCGGTATCCTTCCTCTGCGCATCGTCGAGCGTGATGAGGCTGAACTCGCTGCGGCCCGCGAGCCGTTCCGCGATTTCCAGCCCGGTCGTGCCCGCCGCGCCGTCGATGAAGACCTTATTCGTCACTGTCGGCTTCGAGTGCACCGAGGTGCACATAGCCGCTGGGGCCCTCGGGGCCGCACGCGATCCAGGCCCAGTCGCCTGCGACGTCGAGCAGTTCGACCGCCGTTCCGCCCGAAAGTGATGCCCCGTCGCCCGCGTCATCGCGCATGGCGAGCTTGAGAACCGCGCCGCCAGCGGCAACCTTGCGGAGGTGCGGGATCACGTAGTGCGCGGCGAGGTAGCGCCCGGCGAGCGCAATGTGCGCCAGGTCCCCGCGAAGCGGCAGCGTTCCCGGTGCAGGCTTTTCGACCGGACCCTTCAGTCCGACGATCCCTTCGGGAAGTTGGTAGCTGGCCTGTTCGCTCACTCTTTGTGGATGCCCTGAAATTGCGGTTGCGGGCGCTTAACCCCACGGGCGCATTCCCGCAAGACGGCGCCGAAGGTTAGTCCCGACTGAGGACGTATGCATCAGGGTGCATTGCGATGTGCGGCACGATGCATCTGCGCGCGAGACGGGCACTGCGGCAGGTGTTTCTCCCTCAACAGGGAGCCATGTCATGCTGACCAGAGAAGCAACGGACGTTGATCGTGGAGGAGGGATTTCACCGAATCCGCACATGGACCGCGGAAAGGCGATTCTTGCCCGTCACCCCCAAATACGCACCCTCATCGGGCGAAATCCAGGTACTGCGGCGTGGATTGCGCTGACCTGGACGATACAGATGGGCTTGGCGGCGACGGCTGCGACGATGCCGTGGTGGGTCATACTTCCGCTGGCCTATTTCCTCGGTGCCTTCGTTGCCCTGGCCCTGTGGGCCTTGCTCCACGAATGCACTCACGACCTCGTGTTCAGGCGGAGATTGCACAACCGGATGCTGGGTCTGGCAGCGGCGACTCCGTTGGTGCTGCCGGTCGCTGCACCATTTCGAAAGTACCACCGGCTGCACCACCGCCATCAGGGAGATCCGGCAAGAGATGCCGATGTTGCCAGCAGGTGGGAGTGTCGGTTGGTCGGTAGCAATCCCGTCGCGAAGGCCTTCTGGCTTGCGCTAGGTCCAGTGCTGCAGGCGGTAAGGCCGATGCGGATGAAGGGTGTCAGCCTTTTCGACCGGGACTTCGTGGCGAACTGCATTCTACAGGCAGTTTTCATAGCTGCGGTCGCGTCGGTTCTCGGTGGAGGAGCGATTGCATACCTCTTGCTAGCCAATTGTTTCTCGCTTGGACTCCATCCACTTGGAGCGCGCACGATACAGGAGCACTTCACTTTCGCTGACGGGCAGGAGACCTATTCCTACTACGGCCCGACCAACATGTTCGTCTTCAATGCTGGTTTTCACGTCGAGCACCACGATTTGATAGGGGTCCCATGGAATCGCCTGCCGCAGGTGGCCGCCATGGCGCCCGAGCTCTACGCCGGGCTGCATTCTCACCGTTCCTGGTCCGGGCTTCTCGTGCGTTTTCTTTTCGACCCGGAGATTACCCTTGAGAGCCGTGTGGTTCGTCAGCGGGAGAAGATCGCATGAAGAACGCGGGCATCCTAAGGCGTGCAGGCTACAGCCTTGCGGGCCTCCAGATCGCGCTGATGCAGGAACGAAGCCTGCGCAGTCATGTCGTCCTCTCACTTTCGTTGTTCGGCGCGATGGCGGCGCTTGAAGTAGGACGATCGTGGTGGGCCGTAATGCTTCTGGCGGTGGCTGTCGGTTGGGGGTTCGAACTCATGAATGCCGCGGTCGAACGCCTGTGCGATCGGCTGCATCCGGATCGTCACCCCGATATTGGCGCAGTCAAGGACCTAGCCTCGGGCGCGGCTTTCGTTGTCAATGTGACCACCGGCCTGTTGGCCTTGGCGATGTTTTCCGAACGCCTCTAGCCGTAGCGCGTTTGCAGCATGTGCCATGCGGCGCGCAGGCCATAGGCATCGCCGCCCTTGGGCCTGCCGGGCTTGGCTACCGGACGCCACGCAAAGGTGTCGAAGTGCGCCCAGTCGATGCCTTCGCCGACGAACTTGTCGAGGAACAGGCCCGCCACGCTTGCCCCGGCAAAGCCGTTGGTGTGCGAATTGTTGAGGTCGGCGATGTCGGAGGACAGCCATTCCCGATAGGCTTCGGGCAGGGGCAGGCGCCACGGCTGGTCGTCGCTCGCCTTGCCCGCCGCGATGAGTTCCTCGGCAGTTTCGTCGCGCCGCGTCATCAGCGCCGGATAATCGGGACCAAGTGCCACGCGCGCCGCGCCGGTCAGTGTGGCGAAGTCGATGATCAGTTCGGGCTTCTCCTCGCTCGCACGTTGCAGCGCGTCGCCGAGGATCAGGCGACCTTCGGCATCGGTATTGCCGATTTCGACAGTCAGTCCCTTGCGCGTCTTGAGCACGTCGCCAGGGCGGAAGGCATTGCCACTGATCGCATTCTCGACCGCCGGGACGAGCAGGTGCAAGCGAACCTTCAGCTTTGCCCCCATGACGAGGCCTGCTAGCGCGATGGCGTGGGCAGCTCCACCCATGTCCTTTTTCATCAGCAGCATGCCGCTCGCAGGCTTGATGTCGAGACCGCCGGAATCGAATGCGACGCCCTTGCCGACGATGGCCAGAACCGGATCGACCTCCTTGCCCCAGGTCAGGTGCATGATCCGCGGTGCATGGGTGCGGGCCGCGGCACGCCCGACTGCGTGGACCATGGGGTATTCGCGTTCGAGCGCATCGCCCTTCGTCACGCTGAGCTTGGCCGAATGCGCCTTGGCGAGCTTCTCGCACTGCGCCTCGAGCGCCTCGGGCCCCATATCCTCGGCCGGCGTATTGACGAGGTCGCGGACAAGGCTGACGGCCTTTGCCTCGGCAATCGCGGCATCGATCCTGCCAGCCTCCTTGGTCAGGAGGACGCGCGGTCCGACCGGACGCTCGGGCTTCTTGTAGCGGTCGAAAACGTATTGAGCCGTCTGCCAGCCGTGGAGGGCCGGACCGGGTTCGCCATCGACGCGGCGGTAGGTTCCCTCCGGCAGGACTTCGGCCAGCTTGGCGAGGCACCAGCTTGACAGGCTCTCCGGGTTCGCCACGCCGCCCACGGCAAAGAACCCGTCGCCATCGGGCACGATGCCGACCTGGTAGCCACCGCCATCGAACTTTTGCGCCGCCAGGGCCGCGCGCTGGCCCGCCGATAGTTTCTTGACCCAATCGGCAAAGCCGTCGCGATTAACGAGGTGGATGGCTGTCGCTTCCTGGCCCTTGTCGGGCTGGATTAGCGGCGTCTTGTCGGCCATATCGGCGAAGTCCCTCTTTCAACGATTTCCATGGAGGAAACCGGCATGCGAGCGTCCCTGTTCCTGATTTCGCTGGCTCTGTCGAGTGCCGCCTGCAGCGATGCTACCGAGTTTGCCGAAGACGCAGGGGTCAAGAAGGAGGCCGTATCGACTCCGGAGACAGCCCAGGCGAAGGCCGCCGCTGGCGGTGCGAATGCCATCTCCAAGGAAACGGAGCAGTATCAGTTCGCCTACGCCTGGCCTGAAGAAGCCGGGCGACACGACAAGCTGGCCGCATTTCTCCAGGAGGACGCCGATCACATGCAGGGAGAACTGGCCAAGGAAGCGGCAGAGGACTGGAAGGGTGCCGAAGGACAGGACTGGACCCCGCGCCAGCACAGTGCATCGCTGGAATGGAAAGTCGTCACCGACACGCCGCGCTTCCTGTCGCTTTCAGGCCATCTCGCCACCTACTCGGGCGGCGCGCACGGGATGTACGGCGTGGAATCGCTCGTGTGGGACAAGAAGGCGGACGACGGGATGGATGCCAAGGTCCTGTTCCAGTCACCAATCAGGCTCGAAACCGCTCTCGGGGCGGAGCTTTGCGCCAAGCTCAACAAGGAGCGCGAGAAGCGCAGGGGCATCAAGGTCGACCCGAACAGCGGTGACTCGTTCGACAATTGCCCGGGTCTCGACGAGGCGACGGTGCTGGTGGGCTCCTCGACCGGCAAGACGCTCGACCGGCTGACGATCTACTTCGGACCCTATGTCGCCGGTCCCTATGCGGAAGGCGATTTCGAGCTCGATTTCCCGGTGACCGCCGCGGTTCTGGATGCGGTGAAGCCCGAATATGCGAGCGGTTTCAGCATCAAGCGCTGACGGCCTCGCAATTCGACGCTGCAATCGCTATGTGGCGCGCATGACCGAATACCAGGTGATCGACAACGAAACGGCCGTCTACCGCGACGGCACCATCAAGCTCCACGGGCCGGAAGGCTTCGACGGGATGCGCAAGGCCGGCCGCCTTGCCGCCGAAATCCTCGACGAGCTGACCACTTTCGTGCAGCCGGGGGTGACCACCGGCCAGATCGACGATCTGGTGCGGACGATGACGCTCGATGCGGGCGCGGTCCCGGCGACGATGGGCTATCGCGGCTATGCGCACAGCTGCTGCACCTCGATCAACCATGTGATCTGTCACGGCATCCCCTCGGACAAGGCTCTGAAGGACGGCGACATCGTCAATATCGACGTGACCCCGCTGCTCGACGGCTGGCACGGCGATACCAGCCGGATGTATTTCGTCGGCGATGTATCGCTCAAGGCGCGCAAGCTGGTCGACGTGACCTACGAATGCCTCATGCTCGGTATCGAAGCGGCATCGAAGCCGGGTGCGCGGCTGGGCGACATTGGCGCCGTGATCGAAGCGCATGCCCGCCAGCATCGCTATGGCGTGGTGCAGGAGTTCTGCGGCCACGGCCTCGGTCGCCTGTTCCACGATGCCCCCGAAGTCATCCATGCCGCCCGCGCGGGAACGGGTCCGGAATTGAAGCCCGGCATGTTCTTCACCATCGAGCCGATGATCAATCTCGGTCGTCCGCATGCCAAGATCCTCGGCGACGGCTGGACCGCGGTGACGCGCGACAAGTCGCTTTCCGCCCAGTTCGAGCACTCGATCGGCATTACCGAGAACGGCGTCGAGATCTTCACCGAGAGCCCCAAGGGGCTGCACCAGCCGCCTTACTGATCGGGTGCGGGTTCCCCGGGCGTCATCGTCCGGTCGTCCCACGACTGGTCGCTGATGAAGCGACCGCGCTCCGCCTCGCGGCTCATGGCGATGACGTGGTCCACGCCTTCGATGGTAATTTCGAAAGTCCCGTGCTCGGTTGCGCGGATGAGGCCCTTCGACTTCAGATACCAGGCGTGGAAGTCGAACGTGTCGTCCGAACAGTCGATCAGCTCCTGGATATAGAAGCCGATCACGCCCGGATCGCGCGGCTTCTCGCGCCGCCGCTTGTAGAGGAACTGCAGGATCTTCTCGTGCGCGGAAGCGTCTTCGGAGGCCGTCCGCTCGTCGATGCGCAGGTCGCCTTCCTCGACCTCCTCGAACACCGCATCCTTGTGGTGTGTGCGGTATTCGCGGTCGTATTCGGCGCGGGAGTCCGGATCGCGTAGTACGCGATAGGCCTCGATGATCTCCTGGAACTTGTCCACGTCCGCAGTCTGCGTGTGGTCCGGGTGATACATCTGCGCGAAGTAGCGATAGGCCTTTTCGAGCATCTTCGCATCGCAGGTCGGCGACACCTGCAGCAGCGCATAGAAATCGGTAAAGCTGTGACTTTCGTCGTTCATCAAGGCCTCGCCGTGTGACCGGCTGGACGACCGGTTCATGCTTCCACTTTCGGTTGCGACGCCATCGGGCGAGAGTACCTTTGCCTTGTTATTGGCCTTTGTTTTCGTGGCAACGCGGCAATTGTCAAAGGAAATGGCGGAATTAGCTCTCCCGTGCCGACCTGATCGCTGCCCCCGCTGCAAAAGGAGCAAGAGCGCACAGGCCGAGGCTGATTGCTGCAGTAAGGATGATGGCACTGTCGTCAGGACGCGCCAGCGCTCCTGCACCAAAGATCAGGATCGGCACGGCAAGCGGGATGACCATCAGTCCTGCCAACGCGGCACCGCCGCGAAGTGTGGCGGTGAGCGCAGCGACGGCAAGGCCCACTGCTGCAAGTCCGGGCGTGCCTGCCAGCAGGCCCCACAAGACCGTGCGCGTGGTCTCTCCCGAAAGGCCCAGCAGGGCGGCTGCGGGCAGGGTTGCCAACAGCAGCAGGGGCGCAAAGGCGAGCCAGTGGGCGAGGAGCCGGACGAACATCGCCAGCTCTTCCGAAACGCCGCGCAGGTGCAACTGGTCGAACACTCCGGCTTCGAGGTCGCTCGCGACCAGCTGCTCGAGAGGGAGGATCGCCGCAAGCAGTGCCGCGACCCAGATCACGCCGCCGCCGGTGCGGGCAAGCATCTGCGGTTCGGGACCGACGGCGAAGGGGTAGAGCATGGCGACGGCGAGGAAGAACAGCAAAGGCAGGATGCTCCCGCCACCCGAACCCCCGGGCAGGAGGTTGCGCAAGTCGCGCTGAACGAGGGCAACGAAAGTGCGCGTCATACGGAATATTCCGAAAGGTCGAGGACACGCATTCCGTCGAGAGGGAAGGGCTGGTGCGATGCCAGGACGCAGATCCCGTCGGCGCGGCAATGGCCTTCTACCATGGCACCGACCATCGACACGCCTCTCTCGTCGAGACCGTTGAGCGGTTCGTCCAGCAGCCAGATGTCGGCACCTTGCGCGCTCAGCCGGGCGAGCGCGGCGCGTTTGCGTTGGCCGGTCGAGAGATAGCGAACCGGAACGTCGAGCAATTCCTCTAGGTAGGAAGGGACGTTGGTGGGCGGGGTTGCATCGAGCGCACGCCAGAAGCCCAGCGACTTGCCGAGCGGCAGCATGGTGTCGAGGGCGGAGCGCTCGTCGAGCAGCCCGACCTGGCCTTCGCGCTGGACCGTGCCCGCGAAAGGGCGGAGCAGGCCTGCAAGGATGCGCAGCAGGCTCGACTTGCCGATCCCGTTCGCGCCGGTGACGTGGACGACCTCGCGCGGCCGCAACTCCAGCGAGACGCCTCGGAACAGCAAGCGCTCGCCGCGGCGGCAGGCGAGATCGGTCGCGGATAGGCGGGGTGTCATGGGTAACAGGCTCTAGGGGCTCGTTCGCCGGTGGCCAAGTATCCGCTTGGGCTTGTCAACCGGGACAAGCGGACCGACAAGGCCGGCATGGCCAGGTTCGGCCGCTTGGGGGAAGGGGAACGGGAATGTCCGACAAGGGTCACCTCTTGCGCGTGTTGGGGGTGGTCTTCGGACTCGCCGCCGTGGTCGGCAGCGTTGTCGGCCAAGGCATCTTGCGAGCGCCCGGCATCGCCGCACAGGCAAGCGAAAGCGGGACCGTCCTGATCGGGCTCTGGTTCCTGGGTGGAGCACTCTCTCTTCTCGCCGCACTACCTTATGCAGAACTGGGCGCCGCGCTGCCGAGTGCCGGCGGGATCGTCACCTTTACCGAGCGCGCTTTCGGCAAGGGGGCAAGCGTGCTGGCATCCTATTCCATGTTGCTCATGCTCATTTCCGCGCTCGCAAATGTGGCCTTCGTGGCGGGCGAACTGCTGGTCCGGCTGGGCGTCGGCGGAGGTGAGATCGGACCGGGAGCGATCGCGACGGCAACGCTTGCGGTGTTCTTCGCCATCAATGCCATGGGCACGCGCATCAGCGGTGGGGCACAGATCGCGTTTTCCGCCTTCAAGGGCGCGGTGCTGGCGATCTTCGTGGTCATCCTCTTTGCGCAGCCCGGTGCACCTCCCGTTCCGGGCGAAGCGAGTATCGCGCCACAGGGCCTGCTCGGCTACGCGACCGCCATGCTGGTCATCATCGGCGCCTACAACGGCTGGGGCGACGTCGTCTTTTATGGCGAGGAGATCGAGGATCCGGCGCGCGCCCTGCCGCGGGCGCTGTTCGGCGGGATCATTGCCATCACGGTGCTCTACACCGCCGTGAACATGGCGATACTCCATGTCCTCACCCCGCAGCAGATGGCAGCTTCCGACTTCGCTGCAGGAGACGCCGCCGCCGGGATTTTCGGGCAAGCGGGCGACACTGTCTTCACGATCTTCGGCGTGGTTTCGATCGCGGCCATCTGCAGCCTCATGACCATGACCGTCAGCCGCATCGCCTATGCCTCGGCGCGTGTGGGACTGCTCCCTCCTGCCTTGGAACGCGTCGCCGCGAACGGCACGCCGATCAATGCGATGATCTTGGTGGTGCTGGGCGCAGCCGCATTCCTCTGGTCGGGCAGTTACCTGACGCTGGCGTCGACCAGCACGGCCTTGTCACAGGTCATGATCCTGCTTTTCGCCTTGTGCTCATGGCAGCTGTATCGTCGTGAACCCGACCTGCCGCGCCCGTTCCGCGTGCCTTTCTTCAGGCCCGTGATGGCGCTTGTGATCCTGTTCGACGCCGCCCTGCTGGTCGTCTTCATATGGCAGGATCCGGCCAATTCGCTGCTCGGATTTGCTCTGGTCGCGGCGCTCGCCGCTGGCTACTGGCTCGTCCGTCGAATGGCCGGCAGCAAGCCGATTCAGGAATAGCAATGACCGTCGAACAACTGACCGAAGAAGAACGCGCCACCTGGCTCAGCGCACTGCCGCAATGGTCGCTGTCCCGCGCTGGCGCTGCAATCGAACGCAAGTTCGAGTTCGCCGACTTCTCCGAAGCGTTCGCCTTCATGACCCGCGTGGCGATGATCGCCGAAACGCGCGACCATCACCCCGAGTGGTTCAACGTCTACAACCGGGTCGAGATCACGCTGACCACGCACGACGCGGGCGGATTGTCGCTCCGCGACGTAAAGATGGCGCGCAAGATCGACGCGCTGGTGGCCTAGCGGCCCAACGGGCTGACGCCGGCGCGCATCTGCTTGCGGACGCGGCCCGGCATCCAGCGCAGCGCAAAGCCGAGCTGGCGGGTCGATTTGCCGATGAGGTGGTGGAGCCGGTCGGAATGCACCGCATCCCATGCGGCCTGCGCCACATCGGCAACCGGCAGGACTTCGGATTTCTGTTCGACCACGGTCTGCCGGATCAGCTCGTTCGACCCGCGGTTGGGGGCCTTGTCGAGCAGCGGCGTGTCGACGAAAATCGGGCAGAGGTCGGTGACCTTGATCCCTTCCTCGGCCCATTCGGCATCGAGGCTTTCGGTTATGCTGCGCACGCCTGCCTTCGACGCGCAATAAACGCTCACGCCGCCGACGCCGTGGACACCCGCCGCGCTCGCAATGTTGAGCAGGCATGACCCCGGCGCGGTTTTAGCAAGGTAGGGATGCGCCGCCTGCGCGCCGAAGAGAACTCCCTTCAGATTGATGTCGAGGCAGTTCTCGATATCCTCGATCGACATGTCGGCCAGGGGGCCGCCAACCGGAATGCCGGCGTTGTTGACGACAACGTCGATGCGGCCGCCCGCGGCCGTCGCAAAGCCGTCGAGCGCCTCGTCCCATTGCCCGCGGTCGCGCACGTCGAGCCTGTGCATGAAGGTGAAGCCGTTGCCGATCAGCGAGAGCGTCTCGCGCATGCCCGCCTCGTCGATATCGCCGACGCCGACGAACCAGCCTTCGGACGCAAACTTGCGGGCGATGGCGCGGCCGATGCCCGAACCGCCGCCGGTGATGAAGATTGCCTTGCGCGTGCTCATGTCTCTCTCCCTACCCCTGCGCCGCTTCAGAGCGCGGCGTTGTTATATGTGTGCCAGGTGAAGATGGCCATGGCCCCGCGGTAGGGCCGCCATTTGTCGCCCAGCGCGCGGGTTTCCTTCTCGCTCGGCCTGGCCGGCAGTTCGAGCAACCGGCCCACCGCCTCTTGCACGGCGAGGTCGCCGGCGGGCCAGATATCCTGCCGCCCCTCGGCGAAGAGCAGGTAGATTTCCGCCGACCAGCGTCCGATCCCCTTGATGCGGGTGAGCTCGGCGATGGCTTCCTCGTCATCCTCGGGCAGGCTGTCGAATGCGAGCTCGCCGCTGGCGACCAGTTCGCACAGGGACCGGGCATAGCCCTGCTTCTGGCGCGACAGGCCGCAGGCACGCAACGTGTCGAAGTCGCGCGCGAGCAATTCGTGGGCGTGCATGTCCTCGCCCAGTTCGGCCTCGAGCTTGTTCCACACCGATGCTGCGGCAGCGACACTGACCTGCTGGCCGACGATGGTGCGCAACAGGGTCTTGTAGCCGGTCGGGCGGATGCGCTCCTCGGGATAACCGCAGCGCTCGATGGCGGCGGCGACGACCTTGTCGTTCGCGGCGACGGCGTCGAGATGGTCGCGCAATTGCGTGTTTGTCAGTCCCATGCCGCTCGCGCTTGCCTTCCCGCCCGTGATTGAATAGCAGCCGCTCGCATAGGGTCGGCCAGTGGCCCTTTGCAACCGAGGAAAGATGCAATGCCCAAACTGATCGTCACCACCCGCGAAGGCGAGACTTCGGAAATCGACGTCGCCGACGGCCTGACCGTGATGGAAGCGATCCGCGACAACGGCTTCGACGAGCTGCTGGCGCTATGCGGTGGCTGCTGTTCCTGTGCGACCTGTCACGTACACGTCGATCCCGAGTTCAAGGACAAGCTCCCGACGATGAGCGAGGACGAGGACGACCTGCTCGAATCCACCGACCACCGGACCGAGAATTCGCGCCTGTCGTGCCAGATCCCGTTCACCGCCGATCTCGACGGCATGAAGGTTACTATCGCGCCTGAAGATTGATGTTGTTTGCCGGTTAAGGTTGGCACGCCTAACTGGCACGGCATGATTGCAAGCAAAGTGACCGGGCAGACGCTCGACCTCATCGGCAATACGCCGCTCGTCCGCCTTGCCGGACCCAGCGCGGAAGCCGGATGCGACATCTACGGCAAGTGCGAATTCGCCAACCCCGGGGCCTCCGTCAAGGATCGCGCCGCGCTCTACATCATCCGTGATGCAGAGGCGCGCGGCGAGCTGAAGCCGGGCGGCACGGTGGTCGAAGGGACCGCAGGCAACACCGGCATCGGCATAGCGCTGGTCGCCAACGCGCTGGGCTATCGCACGATCATCGTCATGCCGGACAACCAGAGCCGGGAGAAGATGGCGACCCTGCGCGCGCTGGGTGCCGAACTGGTCACTGTCCCGCCGACGAAATACGCCGACTGCAACCACTTCCAGCACGTCTCGCGCCGCATGGCGGGGGAGATTGAGGGGGCGATCTGGGCCGGGCAGTTCGACAACACCGCCAATCGCAAGGCCCATATCGAAGGCACGGCGAAGGAAATTTGGGAGCAGATGGGTGGTCGGATCGACGGTTTCACCTGCGCGGCGGGTACCGGCGGCACGATTGCCGGCGTCGGCATGGGCCTCAAGGAATTCGACGAGAACGTCGTCATCGCGCTTACCGACCCGCACGGCGCGGCGCTTTACAATTACTACGCCAATGGCGAGCTGAAGGCCGAAGGCTCCTCGGTTGCCGAGGGCATCGGGCAGGGCCGCATCACCGGCAATCTCGAAGGTGCGCCGATCGACACGCAGTTCCGCATCTCGGACGAGGAAGGCCTCAACTGGGTCGCCCGCCTGCTGCGCGAGGAAGGCCTGTGCCTCGGCCTGTCGAGCGGGATAAATGTCGCCGGTGCCATTGCGCTGGGTAGGCAGCTGGTCGCCGAGGGGCGCGAGAATCCGCAGGTCGCGACTATCCTCTGCGACACCGGGTTCCGCTACCTGTCTACCCTCTACAATGCCGAGTGGCTGCAGTCGAAAGGCCTGCCCGTCTTCGACTGGTTGCAGCCGCAAGATTGACCTTTCGGGCTGCAGGAGCCTAATCTCGTGCGAATGGCGCAGTTTTTCGACATGAGCCGCAAGCCCCCGGTGGGCGAGCTCCCCGAGATTTCTCCCGGCGGCGCGCAGCGTGCGCGAACCGTTCAGCGGCTCCAGATCGGAGTAACGGGGGTGGTGCTGATGATCGTGCTCGTCGGCCTTGCCAGCCTGGTCGAGAACAGCGCCTCGCAGATCGACGCGACGGCTGTTCCAGAAGCGGCGCCGACCACCGAACCGACTTCCACGCAACAGCAGAACGACCCGCTCGTCGAAGCGGGCGTCGTACCGGACCTTCCAGCACCGCAAGCGACGACCCCCGCAGGGCCGTCGGGGCAGGGCAAAGCAGGACAGGTTGCGAACTAGTTTGATTTTCCTTGCCGCGCTGTTCCTGTCCGCGTGCGGCGCGGGACAGGCGGACCAGCGCGTGGCGGACCGGCCAGAGGTCGGGCTCTTTACCAGCCTGCCGATCTACTGGGGCGAGAGCGACAATATAAGCGCGATCATCGATGGCAGCGGTAAGCCCGACTGGGTACGCAAACTAATCGAACGTCGCTTCGCCATGCAACCGCTTGATGCGCTTGAGCCGGACACGCTTGCGGGGACGAAGCGCCTTATCATGGCGCAGCCGCGCCCGCTTGCTCCGTCCGAAAACCTCGCGCTCGACCAGTGGGTTCGCGATGGCGGGCGCCTGCTGGTCTTCGCCGACCCCATGCTGACGCGGCACAGCAATTTCGCCATCGGGGACAAGCGCCGCCAGCAAGACGTGGTCGTGCTCTCCCCGATCCTTACGCGCTGGGGCCTCGAACTCTTCTTCGACGACGAGCAGGCAGAAGGCGAACGCTGGGTGAAGGCATATGATGGCGAGTTCCCGGTGAACCTGTCCGGCCAGTTCCGCCTGCGATCAGCTGGCGAGGAGGGCGAGTGTATCGTCTCGGAGACCGGCCTCCTCGCTCAGTGCCAGGTCGGCAAAGGTCGGGTGACCTTGCTCGCCGATGCGGCCGTCCTCGACTGGGAAGGAGAGGGCGAGGTTCCGGCCAAGCGCACCGGCGCGCTCGACTCGCTGGTCGCGGCCTCGCTCGACTACTGATCCACGGGAAAACACGGGACAGGCCGGAATCGCGTCCGGAGTCGCGCCTGCGACTCCGCAGAATTCCGTGCATTTCCAGATATCTCGGTAAGATTTTGGTAAGCAGTTCGAGCTTGTAGTGAGAAAAAATAGTAATATAAATCAGTGATATACGGGCTTATCCCGTGAAATCCCGCAATTTTCCCTTTCTTCCCCGGCCTTCCCGCGATAAATCAAGGGGACATCGGACAAAGCCGACTAGATGCGCACAGTCGAATGGCGTCGCAGCTTGCCCGTTTGCGCGGGCGGCAGGGGGGAAGTCTTGTCCGTTGGGGAGCTATTTCGAACTCGTATTCGGGACTTGGGGCAAGTGTCATTCGGAGGGTACAGCGGTCAGGCCTATTCGCCCGCGGGCGACAAGGGCCGCTTTGTGCTTCCGCCCCTCTTCCGCAAGGCCGTGAAGGATAGCAGCGACGGTCGCGTCCTGTGCCTGATGAAGCACCCCAAGTGGAATTGCCTCGTTGGCTTCGGCCTCAGCCGCAAGCAGGAACTCGACGCCCAGCTCGATCGTGAAGAAGAGCTGGCAGCCCGGCTCGGCAATGAATTCGACCGCGACACCCGCGCGATGCAGCTCTTCGGTTTCCAGGAAATGCCGTTCGATGACAGCGGTCGCTTCGTGATGCCCGATCACCTGCGTACGCTCGCCAACATCGACGAAGGGCTCTACTTCCAGGGCGGCGGTCGTTTCTTCACCCTGTGGAACCCCGAAGAACTCGCCAAGATGGGCGAAGACTGGGCTGGCGCGAAGGCGGCCTGCGAAAGCTTCCTCGCCGAAGCGAAGGGCAAGTCGAAGGGTGCGGGCAAATGACTGACGCCCCACACATCCCCGTTCTTCTCGAAGAAGTAATCGAGGCGCTCGACCCGCAGCCGGGCGACGTTCTCATCGACGCAACCTTCGGTGCCGGCGGCTATACCCGCGCGCTCTTGGAGCGCGGCGCGACGGTGCATGCCTTCGATAGGGACCCCGATGCCATTTCGTCGGGTCGCAATTGGCGCGAGACGGGGGAAAACCCGCCGCGCCTTATTCTCCATCCGCACCGTTTCTCGGAAATGCTCGACGTCATGACGTCGGCGGGCGTCTCTCGAGTCGACGGTGTGGTAATGGATATCGGTGTGTCGTCGATGCAGCTTGACCAGGCTCATCGCGGTTTTGCTTTCTCTGCGGACGGCCCGCTCGACATGCGAATGAGCCAGGATGGCGAGAGCGCGGCCGATTTCCTCAATTCCGCCGATGAAAAGGCGATTGCCGACGTCCTCTACAACTACGGCGAGGAGCGCCAGTCGCGCCGCGTCGCGCGCGCCATTGTGGCGGCCCGTCCGCTGTCGACCACCGGCGAACTGGCGCGTGTGGTTCGCAAGGCGCTCGGCTTCAAGCCGCACGACAAGAAAGACCCGGCCACCCGTACTTTCCAGGCCATCCGCATCCATGTGAACGGCGAGCTCGACGAACTGTCCCAAGCACTGTCGGCTGCCGAACACCTGCTGAAGGAAGGGGGCCGCCTTGCGGTGGTCAGCTTCCACAGCCTCGAAGACCGGATCGTCAAGCGCTTCCTGCGCGAGGCATCCTCAACCCCGAGCGCCTCGCGTCACGTCCCAATGGCGGCGCAGGACGATCCGGTCTTTTTTCGAGTCAGCAAGGCGATCAAGCCCACCGAGGCAGAGATCGCCCGCAATCCGCGCGCCCGCTCTTCGGTCCTCCGTTACGCGACACGCACGGCAACTCCGGCAAGGGAGGCGGCATGATGGTCACGGGTTCACGCATTCGCCAGATCGGCTGGGCTGTCGTTCTCGGCACGTGTTTCGCCATGCTCCTGGCGCTCACCTTCAAGGTCAATGCGGTCAAGAGTGATGTGCGCTTGACCGAACGTGCAATCATCGCGGCGCAACAGGAACGACTGATGCTGGAAACCGAATTCCAGACCCGCGCCAGCCAGCACCAGCTGTCCGACTGGAACGCGGTCGAATTCGGATATGGCGCGCCGCGCGCCGACCAGTATCTCGAGAGCGAGACCCAGCTGGCCGCGCTTGGCAGTCCGCGCGGCATTGGCGCGCCGTCGCCGGTTCGCGTGGCCCTGAACCGTCCGGAACGCGAGGGCGCCGAGGATGAAGGCCTGCTGTCGGGCTGGATTGCTGCATCGCAGCCGACCCTGCCTTCGGCCGGTCATCCGGCGCAGCGTGAGCTGGCGGCAACTGGCCTTGCCGAACGGCTTTCCAACCCCGTAGGTCCCATCGCCAAGGTCGCCGAGGTGTCGCAGTGAATGCCTTTTCCGGCTTCGGTCCCGCCATTGCCGCGGGTCGGAGCGGGCACGGTGCAGTCAGCATGGCGGTCGCTTCGGGACGGGTCCAGCTTGTCACCGTTCGCCAGCGCACGCTTACCATGGCGCGCTGGCGCGTGCTGTGGATCGCCATGGCGTTCGCCTTCATCGCTCTCCTCGCGATCGTGCGCATCCTCTACCTGGGCGCGTCCGACCAAGGGCTGCGCGCCACTTCATTCGCCGATGCCCTGCTGCCGCCGCGCGGAGAGATCGTCGATCGCAACGGCGTGCCGCTGGCGCGCGCGTTTCCTGCATATGCACTCTGGTTCAACCCCAAGGCTTTGGGGGAAGATGGCGACCCGCTGGTCAGGAGCCCTGAAGAAGTCGCAAATAAGCTGAAGGCCATCTTCCCCGATCTCGATGAAAGGAAGCTCGCCGCGCAGTTCGCGGCCGGCAAGCAGGGATACATTCGCCGTCGCGTGCTGCCCGAAGAGGCAAACCGGGTGCAGGAAATCGGCGAGCTGGCGCTCGAAATGCCGATGGAAAACGACCGCCATTATCCGCAGGGATCGATGGCAGCGCACGTGCTCGGCTACGTCGCCGCCGACGGCAAGGGTCGCGTCGGTATGGAGCAGGTGCTCGACGACAAGCTCTCCAACCCCGCCACGCGGGGAACGCCGGTGCCGTTGTCGATCGATGTGCGCGTCCAGGGAGCGCTGGAAGACGAACTGGCCCGCGGCATGAAGCTCAACCAGGCGCAGGGTGCCGCCGGTATCGTCCTCGACGTCGATACGGGCGAAATCCTCGCGCTCGCTTCGCTGCCCGAATTCGACCCGAACAAGATCGATGCTCGCGGGCAAAGCCTGATGTTCAACCGCGTCACCAACCAGGTCTACGAACTGGGTTCGACCTTCAAGCCGATCACGGTGGCAGCTGCCCTCGATGCAGGGGTTATCCGCGATCTCGGCAAGCGCTACGACGCCTCGCCGGTCAAGGTCGGTCGCTTCACCATCAGCGACAGCCACAATCTTGGTTCCTCGCTCAATCCCATCGAGACGCTGATCCATTCGTCGAACACCGTCAGCGCGCGCATCGCCGACCAGCTCGGCCCGGAACGCATGCGCCGTACGATGATGGACCTGGGCATGAACGAGCGGCCCTATATCGAAATTCCGGCACGCGGCTTTCCCCTCTGGCCGGGCAAGAATTGGCCGCGCCTGACCAACATGACGGTCGGTTTCGGCCACAGTATCGCGGTGACCCCACTGCACCTGGCATCGGCCTATGCGGCGCTGGTGAACGGCGGCATCTGGCGTCCGGCGACGCTCCACAAGCTTGGGCCCGGTGAAGCACCCAAGGGCCGCCGCGTGTTCAAGCAGTCGACCTCCAGCCGGATGCGCCAGCTGCTCCGCACGATTGCGGTCTACGGCACCGGACGCAATGCCAACGCCCCCGGCTATCGTGTTGGCGGCAAGACTGGTTCGGCCGAGAAACCGGGAGCGGGCGGGTACAAGAAGTCCGCCATCGTCTCGACCTTTGCCGCGGCATTCCCGATGGACAAGCCGCGCTATGTCATCATCGCCATGCTGGACGAGCCCAAGGGCACCGTCGCTTCCAGCTTCCAGCGCACTGCGGCGTGGAATGCGGCGCCCATCGTCGGTCGCCTCGTCCCGCGCATAGGGCCGCTGATCGGCGTGCGCCCCGACGATACCCGCGACGTCGATATCTCGGACATCAAGCCGCTCATTCCGGAGGCGGCTTCGGAATGAAACTCTCCAGGTTGACCGCAGCGGCAGGGATTGCCGGCATCGACAGCGATGCCGAGGTGACCGGTTTCGCCATCGACAACCGCAAAGTCGCGCCCGGCACCGTGTTCGGCGCGTTCCAGGGCACGCAGGTCAATGGCGAGGACTTCATTCCCGCCGCAGTGGATGCCGGGGCCATTGCCGTGGTCGCCTGTCATGGGGTGCAGGTGACGGGCGCTGTCCACATTGCCAGCGACAATCCGCGCCAGACCTTTGCCCAGCTCGCCGCGCGCTTCTTCACCCCGGTGCCGGAGCATATCGTCGCGGTGACCGGCACCAACGGCAAGACCTCGACCGCCGAGATGACGCGCCAGATCTGGCGCATGGCGGGCGAGCGGGCGGCCAGCATCGGTACGCTGGGCGTGACCACGCCGGACGGCAGCGTTTCGACCGGGCTGACGACGCCCGACATCGTGACATTCCTCTCCAACATGAGCGGCCTCGCGCGCGAGGGTGTGACCCACGTCGCCTACGAGGCATCGAGCCACGGCCTTTCCCAATACCGGAACGAAGGCCTCAAGGTCGAAGCTGCCGCCTTTACCAATTTCAGCCGCGACCACCTCGACTACCACACCGACATGGAGGACTATTTCTCCGCCAAGATGCGACTCTTCGACGAGGTCGTGGCCGATGACGCAACGGCGGTCGTGTGGCTGGGTGCGGACGGCAGCGAGTGGAACCTTCGCGTCCTCAACCATGCGAAACGCCGCGGATTGAAGGTCATGACCGTGGGCGAGGCGGGCGAAGACATTCGCCTGACCAGCCGCGAGCCAACCCAGCTTGGCCAGGTCCTCACCGTCGATCACGCCGGACAGACGCGCAAGATCACCCTGCCTCTCATCGGTGCCTACCAGGTTTCGAACGCGCTCTGCGCCGCAGGGCTGGCCCTGGCGAGCGGGACCGATACCGGACTGGTCTGGGATGCCGTCGCTCGGCTCCAGCCGGTCCGTGGGCGGCTCGAACGCGCCGTCATCGCGCCCTCGGGTGCGCCGGTTTACGTCGATTATGCCCACACGCCCGACGCTGTCGAGGCAGCCATTGCGGCGCTGCGTCCCCACGTCACCGGGCGGCTCATCACGGTTCTCGGTGCAGGCGGTGACCGCGATCATGGCAAGCGCGCACCGATGGGCGAAGCGGCGGCGAAGGCCAGCGATATCGTGATTGTGACGGATGACAATCCGCGCGGCGAGGATCCTGCGGAAATCCGCAAGGCCGTGCTTGCAGGGGCAAGGGCGGGTAGGGGACAGGAAGTTGTTCGCGAAGTGGGCGACCGTCGCGAAGCCATCTGTTCAGCCATCGCCGAAGCGCGCGAGGACGACATCGTCCTCGTCGCCGGCAAGGGACACGAAACGGGTCAGATAATCGGGTCGGGAGAAACCATGCGGGTACTGCCCTTCGACGACGTCGAGGTCGCACGCGAATGCGCGGCGGCCATTGCCAGAGGTGATGCATGAGCGCTGCGATCCTGCGCCACCCGGCCTATGTAACCTGGCCTGCGGACCCACGCGACCGCCTGCCGCTGACCCTGTGGTCGGCAAAGGACATCGCCGAAGCTGTGGGCGGCACCGCCAGCCATGATTTCCAGGTCGCCGGTGTCGAGATGGACAGCCGCGATGTCGTCAACGGGGACCTCTTCGTCGCGCTCAAGGGCGAGGCGATGGACGGCCACCGCTTTCTCGACAAGGCCTTTGCCAATGGCGCTGCCGGAGCGCTTGTCGACCGGCCGGTGGACTGGCCGCACATCCTCGTCGAGGACACCACCGCCGCATTGAAGGCGCTCGCTGCCGCAGCACGCGAACGGACTGCGGCAAAGATCATCGGTGTGACCGGATCGGTCGGCAAGACGGGCGTGAAGGAAGCCATCTTCGCCAGCCTCGAGCGTGCCAGCCGCGGGGCCGCACACCGCTCTATCCGCAGCTACAACAACCATGTCGGCGTGCCCTTGAGCCTTGCGCGGATGCCTGCGCGGAGCCGCTTCGGCGTTTTCGAAATGGGCATGAACAATGCCGGCGAGATCGAGAGACTGACCACGCAGGTCCGCCCGCATGTCGCAGTCATCACCACCATCGCGCCCGCGCATATCGAGAACCTTGGTTCGATGGAGGCAATCGCCGACGCCAAGGCCGAGATTTTCCTCGGCCTCGAGCCCGGCGGCGTGGCGATCATCCCGGCTGACAGCCCTTATTTCGAGCGCCTTGAGGCCTCGGCCCGCAAGCTCGGTGTCAGGATCGTCAGCTTCGGCAAGGCCCGCCATGCCGACATGCGCCTGCTCGATGCCATTCCCAGCGCCAATGGCGGTAGCCTGGTGACTTGCGAATTCCCCGGCGGACGGTTGTGCTACACCGTTGCCGAGCCGGGCGAACACTGGGTGATGAATTCACTCGCCGTCATGGCTGCGGTGCGCGCTGCCGGTGGCGACATGGCCGCGGCCGGGCTGGCGCTGGCCGAAATGGGCGGGCTCAAGGGTCGCGGCGCGCGCCATGGCATCGACGTTCCGGGCGGCAAGGCGCTGCTGATCGACGAGAGTTACAACGCCAATCCCGCCAGCATGCGTGCCACGCTCGCGCAACTGGGTGCGACGCCATCGGGCCGCCGTATTGCCGTTCTCGGCGCCATGAAGGAACTGGGCGACTTCGGTCCGCAGTTCCACGCCGCACTGGCCGAACCGGTCGTCGCAGCCGATGTGGACTATGCTCTGCTTGTCGGCGACGAGATGGGCGCCCTCGCGCGCGAACTGGGGAAAGCCCAGAGCAGCGTGCTTGGCAAGCCCATTGCCTGGGCGCATTGCCGTAACACAGACGAGGCGATCGAATTGCTCGAGGATTTCGGCATCGTCGCTGGCGATGCCGTGCTGGTTAAGGGCTCGAATTCGGTGGGCCTCGGACGGCTCGTGGAACACTTCACTCGCGTCCGCTGACGCAAAGAGGCTCGATTGCTTTACCTCCTCGCCGAATGGTTGAATTTCGAAGGGATATTCAACCTCGTGCGCTATCAGACATTCCGCGCCGGGGCGACGCTGATGACGGCGCTGATCATCGGCCTGCTTATCGGACCGCGCTTCATCGACATGCTGCGCGTACGCCAGGGCAAGGGCCAGCCGATCCGTGAAGACGGACCGCAGACCCACCTCGCCAAGCGCGGCACGCCGACCATGGGCGGCCTGATGATCCTCATCAGCCTGACGGTTTCGGTCCTCATCTGGATGGACCTCAGGAACCCGTTCATCTGGGCCTGCCTTGCGGTGACGCTGGGCTTCGGGATCATCGGCTTCCTCGACGATTACGACAAGGTCACCAAGGCCAGCCACAAGGGCGTGTCGGCGCGCATCCGCCTGCTGCTGGAATTCACCGTGGCTGGCATTGCCAGCTACATCACGGTCAGCCAGATCAATACCTTCCTTTACGTGCCCTTCGTCAACGACTTCGGGATCGAGCTAGGTTTCCTCTATTTCGTCTTCGCCGCCGTGGTCATTGTCGGTGCAGGCAATGCGGTGAACCTGACCGACGGGCTCGATGGCCTTGCGACGATGCCGGTGATCATCGCGGCGGGTACTTTCGCAATCATCGCCTACCTCGTCGGTCGTGTGGACTATTCGGGCTATCTCGGCATTCCCTATGTCGAGGGCGCGGGCGAACTGGCCATCTTCTGCGCCGCCATCATGGGTGCAGGCCTTGCCTTCCTGTGGTTCAATGCCCCTCCGGCGGCGGTGTTCATGGGTGACACGGGCTCTCTCGCGCTTGGCGGCGCTCTCGGCGCCATCGCCGTGGCGACGCACCACGAAGTCGTCCTCGCCATCGTCGGCGGGCTGTTCGTGTTCGAGGCGCTTTCGGTCATCATCCAGGTGTTCTGGTTCAAGCGTACCGGCAAGCGCGTGTTCCGCATGGCCCCGATACACCACCATTTCGAACAACTCGGCTGGTCGGAAAGCAAGGTCGTGATCCGGTTCTGGATCGTGGCCATCATCCTCGCACTCATGGGGCTGGCGACGCTCAAGCTGCGATGATCACCTCGTCCGCCTGGTCTGGAAAGAAATACGCCGCCCTCGGGCTGGCGCGCTCCGGCCGGGCGACGGTCGAGGCGTTGCTGGCGAGCGGGGCTCAAGTGCTCGCATGGGACAGCCGCGAGGAAGCTCGCGCCGAGTTTGCCGGGCGGGTCGAGCTGGCCGATCCGGTCGAAGCGAACCTGACCGGTTTCGCCGGCGTGGTGGTCAGCCCCGGCGTCCCGCTCAATACACACCCGATCAAGCCGCATGCCGACAAGTTCGGCGTGCCCGTGATCGGCGATATCGAGCTCTTCGCGCAGGCGCGCGGCGGTCTGCCGAAGCACAAGGTCGTCGGCATCACCGGCACCAATGGCAAGTCCACGACTACTGCGCTGGTCCACCACATCCTTAAGACCGCGGGCGTGCCGACCACCATGGGCGGCAATATCGGCCTGCCGATCCTCGAGCAGGACCCGCTGCCCAAGGGCGGGGTCTATGTGCTGGAACTGTCGAGCTACCAGATCGACCTGACATATTCGCTCGACTGCGATGTGGCGGTGTTGCTCAACGTGACGCCCGACCATCTCGACCGATACGAGAGCTTCGAGGCTTATCGTGCCTCCAAGCTGCGCCTCTTCGCGATGCAATCCGCTGGCCACACCGGTGTTGATGCCAGCTGTGACCCGGCGATCCGCGAAGCATTGGAGGGTGTCGATGGGCCGGGCGAGATGACCACGCTCAATCCCGACGCAAAGGACAGCGGTTTTCTCGACCTCGCCGCTGCGCCTTCGCTGCAGGGACCGCACAATGCCCAGAACGCCTATGCCGCCTGGGCGGTCGCTTTCGACCTCGGACTGGACCGCCCCACCGTCAACGCGGCACTGGCGAGCTATCGTGGACTGCCGCATCGCATGGAGCGGGTTCGCGAACTGCGCGGCGTTGCCTATGTCAACGACAGCAAGGGCACCAACACCGCTGCCTCAGCCCCTGCGCTGGCGGCGTTCGACAACATCCACTGGATCCTCGGCGGGCTGGCCAAGGAGCCGGGTCTGGGCGAGTGCGAGGCCGAACTGGGCCACGTGAAGGCCGCCTACACCATCGGCAGGGCCGGGCCGGACTTCGCCGCGCTGCTCGAGGGCCGAGTGCCGGTGGAGCAGTGCGAAACGCTCGACCGAGCCGTCACTTCGGCTGCAGCGAAGGCTGCGTCGGGAGACACTGTCCTCCTCTCGCCTGCCTGCGCCAGCTTCGACCAGTATCGCGACTTCGAACAGCGCGGGGACCACTTCCGCGAGCTGGTGGAGGCGCTCAAGTGAACACCGTCCGGCCCTACGTCCCCGGCAAGCGCCAGCCCGCCCACATCCCCAAGGGCAAGATCTCGCGCTGGACCGAGCTGAAGATATGGTGGCGCGAGATCGACCGCGTCCTGCTGCTGCTTGTGCTGCTGCTGATGAGCCTGGGTACCATCGCCGTCGCTGCGGCCAGCCCGGCCAGCGCCGCACGCCTCTCGACCGTGAGCGAGAAGCTCGATCCGCTCTACTTTTTCTACCGCCACATCGCCTGGCAGGTGCTCGGCCTCGGCACCATGATTGGCGTGTCCATGCTCAGTCGCGAGAACGCGCGGCGGCTTGGCATACTGATTTCCGGCGCGATGCTGGGCCTGCTGTTCCTCGTCCCGGTCATCGGGCCGGAGATCAACGGCGCCCGGCGCTGGATCAACGTGGGCATGCAGTTCCAGCCGTCAGAGTTCCTCAAGCCGGCCTTCGCGATCGCGCTGGCATGGATCCTCTCGTGGCGCATCCGCGATCCCAACCTGCCGGTCCAGGGCATCGCGACCGGCCTGATGGGCCTCATCGCCGCCCTGCTGATGATGCAGCCGAACTTCGGCGACACGCTGCTGTTCGCAGGCGTGTGGTTTGTCCTGATCATCCTGTCGGGCATCGACGTGAAGCGGCTCGGTGGGGTCATCGGCGGGGGCATCGTCGGCCTGACCGCAACGTACTTCCTCTACGACAATGCGCGCCACCGTATCGACAGCTTCCTTGGTGGCGGCACCGCATTCGACCAGGTCGATCTTGCCAGCCGCACGCTGCTTGCGGGTGGCTGGACCGGCGCGGGCTATGGCCTCGGCATCCGCAAGATGAGCCTGCCCGAAGCGCACACCGACTATATCTTCAGCGTCATCGGCGAGGAGTTCGGCCTTCTCGCCTGTGCAGTGATCGTGCTGCTCTACCTTGCCATCGTCACCCGCGTACTCATGCGGCTGGTGGACGAGGAGGATCTCTTCGCCCTGCTGGCAGGCGCGGGCCTTACCGCGCTGCTCGGCGGACAGGCCTTCATCAACATGCTGGTCAACCTTCAGCTGTTCCCGTCCAAGGGCATGACGTTGCCGCTGGTCAGCTATGGCGGTTCATCGACCATCGCCGTATGCCTTGGCGTCGGCCTGCTGATCGCGGTGACTCGGCGCAATCCCTTCCTGAAAAGCCGGACCCGCGGGCTTGGCGATCTGCTCGGATTAGGGCAGGGCGGCCCGATGAACGAGACCACTTCGCGGCCCAAGCGCGAGATCCATCCATGACCGGTGCGACGCGACATTATGTCCTCGCGGCGGGCGGCACCGGCGGGCACCTGCTGCCTGCCTTCGCGCTTGCGACCGAGCTCGACCGGCGTGGCCACCATGTCGCCCTGATCACCGACGCGCGCGGAGCCGAAATTCCCGGCAAGCCCGACTTCATGCCCGCGCACGTCCTGCCCGCGGGCCGGTTCGGCAAGAACCCGCTCAACTGGTTCAAGGGCGTCTCCGCGGTGATGGAGGGGCGCCGCATGGCGCTGCGCCTGTTCGACAGTTTCGAGCCGAGCGCGGTGGTCGGTTTCGGCGGCTATCCCTCGCTGCCCTCGATCCTCGCCTCGACTTCGGCCGGCATCCCGACGCTGGTTCACGAACAGAACGCCGTGCTGGGCCGGGTCAATCGCCTGCTGGCGAGCCGCGTCGATGCCATCGCCACCGCCTATCCCGAGGTCGAGCGGCTGGCTCCCAAGTTTCTCGAGAAGACCCACCTCGTCGGCAATCCCGTGCGCTCTGGGGTTCTCAGCCTGCGCGACGACCCATATCCCGCCTATGGCGAGGACGGTCTGCTGCGCGTCCTCGTGACCGGCGGTAGCCAGGGTGCGCGCGTCCTGTCCGAAGTCGTGCCCGACGGCCTTGCGATGCTGCCGCCCGCAGTTCGCCAGCGCCTGCAGGTTACCCAGCAGTGCCGCGCCGAAGACCTCGACAAGGTTCGCGAGCGCTATCGCACCCACGGCATCCCGGCCGAACTTGGCACCTATTTCGAGGACATGGCCGCACGGCTGGCCGACGCACACCTGTTCATCGGCCGCGCGGGCGCATCAACCATTGCCGAACTTACGGCGGTCGGCCGGCCCGCGATTCTCGTGCCGCTGCCCATCGCGACCGACGATCACCAGGCCGCCAATGCGCGCGAACTGGCGAAGGCCGGCGGTGCACGGATGATCCGGCAGGACAAGTTCAACGGCAAGGAACTCGCCAAGCAGATCATGGCGCTGGCCGACAATCCCAAGGGTCTGGCTGCCGCAGCGCACGCGGCGTGGAACTGCGGTCGCCCCAAGGCGGTCGAGGATCTCGCCGACCTTGTCGAGAGCTTCGGCGGGGCAGAGATGATGGATGTCATCCGCGTCGGCGGAAACAACGCCCGCGGCGCCTCGCAGGGCGTGCCGGCAGGACAGGGCGCAGCGCGGGAGATGGCCAAGTGAGAGGCGTTCCGACAGATATCGGCGTCGTGCATTTCGTCGGCATCGGCGGCATCGGCATGTCGGGCATTGCCGAGGTGATGAACAACCTCGGCTATACCGTGCAGGGCTCCGACATGAAGGAAAGCGCCACGGTCGAGCGGCTGCGCAAGCAGGGTATCGCCGTGAAGATCGGGCACGAGAAGGAAAACGTCGAGGGCGCCGCTGTCGTCGTCACCTCCACTGCCGTGAAGCGCACCAATCCCGAAGTCGCCCACGCGCTCGAGAACCGCATTCCCGTGGTGCGTCGGGCGGAAATGCTGGCCGAACTGATGCGCCTCAAGTCGACCATCGCCGTCGCGGGGACGCACGGCAAGACGACGACGACCAGCATGATCGCCGCGCTGCTTGATGCGGGCAATGTCGATCCGACGGTCATCAATGGCGGGATCATCGAGCAGTATGGTTCGAACGCCCGCCTCGGCGACAGCGACTGGATGGTGGTCGAGGCCGACGAGAGCGACGGCAGCTTCCTGCGCCTCGACGGGACGATTGCGGTCGTCACCAACATCGATCCCGAACATCTCGACCATTACGGCGATTTCGAGGGCGTCAAGGACGCCTTCGTCGAGTTCATCCACAATGTCCCCTTCTACGGCGCGGCGGTGCTGTGCATCGACCATCCCGAAGTCCAGGCGGTGATCGGCAAGGTCCGCGACCGCCGCGTGGTGACCTACGGCTTCTCGCTCCAGGCCGACATCTGCGGGGTCAACGTCCAGCCCGATGCAGGCGGCAACAAGTTCGACGTGATTGTCCGCCAACGGGGCGAGGAGGATCGCCGGATCGAGGGCGTTCGCCTCCCTATGCCGGGCCGTCACAACGTCCAGAACGCGCTCGCCGCGATTGCCGTGGCGATCGAGATGGGCTGTGCGGACGAAGTCATCGTCAACGGCTTTTCCAGCTTCGGCGGCGTGCGTCGCCGCTTCACCCGCGTGGGCGAGGTCAAGACGCGGACCGGCTCCGCAACGATCATCGACGACTATGGCCACCACCCGGTGGAGATCAAAGCCGTGCTCGCCGCCGCGCGTGAGAGCGCAGGCGCTGGCCGCGTCATCGCCGTGGTCCAGCCGCACCGCTATACCCGCCTGCGCGACCTGATGGATGACTTCCAGTCGTGCTTCAACGATGCCGACAAGGTTTTCGTCACCCCGGTCTATGCCGCGGGCGAGGAGCCCATCGAAGGTGTCGATGCCGAGGCGCTGGCGGCCGGCCTCAAGTCGCGCGGACATCGCTCGGCCGCGACCGTCGCAAACGAGGACGAACTGGCAAAGGCCCTCGCAGAAGATATCGTGGCGGGTGACCTCATCGTCTGCCTCGGCGCGGGCGACATCACCCGCTGGGCCGCCGAACTCGCCGGACGTATCGAGCGGGAGCGGTCTGCATGACCATGGAGCAGCCCGACGACGTCTGGAACCTGGACAACGGCATGGCGCCCGACTGCGAAGTCGATGGCGCTGTGGCGGCGCCCATCTCGACCGTCGGGATCCGCGGCAAGCTTACGCATGATGCGCCACTGGCGAAGCTCGTCTGGTTCAAGAGCGGCGGCAATGCCGACTGGCTGTTCGAGCCTGCCGACCTCGACGACCTCGTGTTGTTCCTCGAACGACTCGACGGTTCGCTGCCGGTCATGGCGCTCGGCCTCGGGTCGAACCTGATCGTGCGCGACGGCGGGGTTCCGGGCGTGGTCATCAAGCTCGGCAAGGCCTTCGCCAAGATCGAGGTGCTGGAGGACAATGTTCTCGTCTGCGGTGCGGGCGCGCATGGCATTCTCGTCGCCTCGACCGCGCGCGACGCAGGGATAGCGGGCATGGAATTCATGCGCGGCATTCCCGGGACCGTCGGCGGCTTCGTCCGCATGAACGGGGGCGCCTATGGCCGCGAGGTCAGCGATGTGCTGGTCGATTGCGACGTCATCCTGCCCGACGGATCGCTGGTGACGTTGCCCGCCGTCGACCTGCAATACACCTATCGCCACTCGGTCCTGCCCGAAGGTGCCGTGGTCGTCGGCGCCCGCTTCAAGGGCGTGCCGGGCGATCCAGCGGTGATCGGCGCGGAGATGGACCGCATCGCCGAAGCGCGCGAGGCGAGCCAGCCGCTGCGCACCAAGACCGGCGGATCGACCTTCAAGAACCCGCCGGGAAAGAAGGCGTGGGAGCTCGTCGATGCCGCCGGATGTCGCGGACTCCAGATGGGCGGCGCGCAGGTAAGCGAGAAGCACACCAACTTCCTCATCAACATGGGGCACGCGACCAGCGCCGATATCGAAGGGCTGGGCGAGGAAGTGAAACGACGGGTCTACGCCAATTCGGGCGTCGAGCTGGAATGGGAAATTCAACGCGTGGGGCGACCGTAGGAAGCAAGTGAAATGACCGATCTCCCCAAACTCCACATCGCCGTCCTCATGGGCGGCTGGGCGAACGAGCGGCCTGTCAGCCTGATGTCGGGCGAGGGCGTTGCCAAGGCGCTGGAAGAGCGCGGCCATAGCGTGACGCGGATCGACATGGACCGGCAGGTCGCGGCGCGGATTGCCGAGGTCGCTCCCGACGTCGTTTTCAACGCGCTCCACGGCGTTCCGGGCGAGGACGGGACGGTGCAGGGCATGCTCGACCTGATGGGGGTGCCCTATACGCACTCGGGGCTCGTCACCTCGGTCATCGCGATCGACAAGCAGCTGACCAAGCAGGCGCTGGTGCCCGCAGGCATTCCCATGCCCGGCGGCCGCATCGTCAAGAGTGCAGACCTGCACGACCGCGACCCGATGCCGCGCCCTTATGTGCTGAAGCCGGTCAACGAGGGCAGTTCGGTCGGCGTCGCCATCGTCACCGACGAAGGCAATTACGGCAACCCGATCGCGCGCGATGCCAAGGGCCCGTGGCAGGAGTTCAGGGAACTGCTGGCCGAGCCCTATATCAAGGGCCGCGAGATGACCTCTGCCGTCGTGGATTTCCCCGAGGGACCGCGCGCGCTGGCCGTTACCGAACTGAAGCCCAAGAGCGGCTTCTACGATTTCGATGCCAAGTACACCGACGGCATGACCGACCATGTCTGCCCCGCCGACCTTCCCGACAACATCCGCGACCTGTGCCTCGAATATGCATTGAAGGCGCACAAGGTGTTGGGTTGCAAGGGCACCAGCCGGACCGACTTCCGCTGGGACGAGGAACAGGGCGAGGACGGGCTCTTCGTGCTCGAAACCAATACCCAACCGGGGATGACCGCGCTTAGCCTGGTCCCCGAACAGGCGCGCTATGCGGGCTATGAATATGGCGAGCTGTGCGAGATGATCGTCGCCGCCGCGCTGCGCGATCACGCCGCGAAATCGGGCGGGGGCGGCGATGGCTAAGGTCAGCCGCAAGCCGCAGGGTGTCCGTCGCTCTGCCGCCGCCCGCAGCCGCAACCAGAAGGTGCGTGCTGCGCGCAAGCATACCGGCGGCCTGCTCGACCGGACCATGGCGGCGCTGCCGTTCACCGACGAGCAGTGGCACAAGTTCTTCCTGACCGTGATCGTGCTGGCGGGGCTGGGAGTCGTCGCCACAATCGCGAATTATGCCGGCGTTCCCGAGCTTGCCCGCGAGGAGCTGGCCAAGTCCGCCTCGCGCGCCGGGTTCGAGGTCAGCAAGGTCCGGGTTTCCGGCGTCGACCGGATGAACGAGGAACTCGTCTACGAACGCGTGCTGGCGGAGCAGGACCGGCCCATGCCGCTGGTCGAACTTGGCGAGGTGCGCCAGCGCCTCCTTGCGCTGCCATGGGTCGCCGACGCGCGCGTCTCGCGCCAGCTTCCCGACACGTTGAAGGTCGATATCGTCGAGCGAATTCCACATGCCGTCCTGCGCAAGCCGGGGCGGCTGGTCCTCATCGATCCGGAAGGCAATGAACTCGAACCGATTAGCGCTGCTGCCGCCAAGGGCAAGCTGCTGATCGGAGGGCCGGGCGCGCAGAAGCAGGTAGTCGAACTCGGCAAGCTGCTCGATGCCGCGCCAGCTTTGAAACCCCAGATCGCCGAGGCCGAATGGGTCGGCAACCGCCGCTGGAACCTGACCTTCAAGACCGGCCAGCTGCTGGCCTTGCCGGAGGGCGAATTGGGAGCGCCCGCGCTGGTCAAGTTTGCCCGACTTGACGGCATGCACCGCCTGATCGGCGGCAGGCCCATCGCCATCGACATGCGCGTGCCCGACCGCGCCTACCTGCGCTGCAAGGATGGCCCTTGCCCGCACGGCCTTGCGGCCAACGGAAGTGCCAACTGATGGCCGCACCCACCACACCCCGCATCACCAGCGTCTATGCGGCAGTGAACATCGGTTCGTTCCGTATTTCGGCCATGATCATGGGTCGGGCGGAGAATGGCGAGATGATCGTGCTGGGTTCGAGCCACCGTGCCAGCGACGGCATCAAGCGCGGCTACGTCACCGATATGCGCGCCGCCAGCCATGCCATCCGCACCGCGGTCGAAAAGGCGGAGGCAAACGCCAACACCTCGGTCTCCAGCGTGTGGATCGGATGTGCAGGTGCCGGGCTTTCGAGCAAGATTTCGAGCGTCGAGATCGCGATTGGCGGACGGCGGATCGAGGAAGACGATATCGAACACCTGCTCTATGCCGCGCGCGACCATATCGCGCCCGACGGCCGCATGGTGCTGCATGCCCAGCCGGCGCACTACACGCTCGACGGGGCGCATGGGGTCGCCAATCCCAAGGGCCTTCATGCCGAGGCGCTGGGCGTCGATGTCCACGTCACCCTCGCCGAAGGTGCACCGGTACGTAACCTGATCGAGGCGGTGCAGAGCGCGCATCTCGATGTCGAAGGTGTCGTCGCCAGCCCGCTCGCCGCTGCCTATGCCTGCCTGTCGGCGGAAGAGCGCGACCTTGGCGTCGCGCTGGTCGAGATCGGTGCGCAGGTCACCAATGTCTCCGTCCACGCGGCGGGCATGTTGCTGGGCCTGCGTTCCATTCCGGTTGGATCGAACGACATCACCGACGCCATCGCGTCCTCGCTCGGCATTCGCCGCAGCCAGGCGGAGCGACTGAAATGCGTTTCCGGCTCTGCCATCGCCACACCCACCGATCACCGAGAGATGGTTGCCGTCAACGCGCCCGGTGAAGAACCGGGAGGGCGCCTTGCGCGCGGGGCAGACGAACAGAACCGCATCCCGCGTGCCGAACTTGTCTCGATCGTCACCGACCGGCTTGGCGTCATGAGCGCGGAGATCGGCAAGGCGCTGAAGACGCTCGGCTTCGGCGGGGCGCAGGGCGGGCAGGTCGTGCTGACCGGCGGAGGAGCGGAACTCCACGGAATCGCCGAATTCATGCAGGGTGCGCTCGGCCAGCCGGTCCGCATCGGCAAGCCGCCGGCACTGCAGGGACTGCCCGAAGCCCATGCCACGCCCGGTTTCGCGACGCTGGCAGGTCTCTGCCTCTATGCGGCCGACGACCCTGTCGACATCCGCTCCGTTGGCTCTAGTTACCAGCCGACACGCCGTTATTCGGGCCTTGGTCTGGTGAACCGTGTCGTACAGGCGGTGCGTGACTATTTTTGACGCTTGTTTGCACGGGCTAACCGGTCATTAGCCCTTGTGGATAAGGATGTTTCTATGTGCCTCTCGCGATTCGCTTTGCGCTAGATGTGTGACATAGTGATCCGAACGAATTTCGACTTCCCGGGGGATACCCAATGAGCATCAATATCGGTCCGGCTTCCAGCGACGACCTGCGTCCCAAGATCATGGTCATCGGCGTGGGCGGTGCAGGCGGCAACGCCATCGCCAACATGATGGAGGCCGGCATCGAAGGCGTGGACTTCATCGTCAGCAACACCGATGCGCAGGCGCTCAGCACTTCGCCTGCCGCCAAGCGCATCCAGCTGGGTCCTGATATCACCGGTGGCCTCGGCGCTGGCGCCCGTCCCGAAGTGGGCAAGGCTGCAGCCGAAGAGACGGTCGACGAAATCGAGGACGCGCTCGACGGCTGCAACATGGTCTTCATCGCAGCCGGCATGGGCGGGGGGACCGGCACCGGCGCTGCCCCGGTCATCGCCGAAGCCGCGCGCAAGAAGGGCGTCCTGACCGTCGGCGTCGTGACCAAGCCGTTCCTGTTCGAAGGGACGCGCCGCATGCGCGCTGCCGAAGCGGGCATCGAGGAACTGCAGAAGCACGTCGATACGCTGATTGTCATTCCCAACCAGAACCTGTTCCTGGTCGCCAAGGCGGAAACTACCTTCAAGGAGGCCTTCATGCTCGCCGACGAGGTGCTGCAGCAGGGCGTCCGCTCGATCACTGACCTCATGGTCATGCCTGGCCTCATCAACCTCGACTTCGCCGACGTGCGTTCGGTGATGAGCGAGATGGGCAAGGCGATGATGGGCACGGGCGAGGGCGAGGGCGACAACCGCGCGCTCGACGCCGCCGAACGCGCCATCGCCAACCCGCTGCTCGACGGCGTGTCGATGGCCGGTGCCAAGGGCGTCATCATCTCGATCATCGGCGGCGAGGACATGAAGCTCCTCGAAGTCGACGAAGCCGCCAACCACATCCGCGAGCTGGTGGACGAGGACGCGAACATCATTTGGGGTTCGGCCTTCAATCCCGACCTCGAAGGCAAGATCCGCGTTTCGGTCGTCGCCACGGGTATCGACGGAAGCGGTTCGGTAATGAATTCGGCGCCGCGCAGCTTTTCGATGAGCGAGAGCCGCGCGCCCAAGCGGCCCGTGCTCGACCTGCCCAGCGACGATATGGTCGAGGAAGAGCCGTTCGAACTCAATGAAGGCCTTTCCGCCGAGCCCGAGGTCGAGGAAGACGGCGCATACGGCCTCGCAACCGAAGCAGGAGCGGCTGACGATTCCGTCCTCTCGGACGATCTCGGTTATTCGGAAGAGGATGACGAGGATTTCGACGACGTCGACGAAATCGTCGACCCCCTCGCCGGGCTGCGCAACGAGGAAACCGACGAGTACGACGGTGGTCACGGCGCCGTTCCGCCTCCGGCAGATGCCGGCAACTACGGTGCGGGCGACGGTTGGAACGAAGACGAGGGCGACGGATCGATGCTCGACCTGTCGGAGACCATGGAAGAAGGCGGGCAGGATGAACTCCAGCTCGGTTCGGACCAGTATGCCGACGGCGAAAGCCCGCTCGCCAGCAAGCCGATGCGCAAGCGCCCCATCCTGGGTGGCGGCGGCGACTATGGTTCGGGCGGCGGCGACGAAGGCGCTTCCGGTGGCAGCACGCTGTTCGAGCGCATGGCCAACCTTTCGCGCGGGGCCAACAAGCCCGCCGATGACGAAGATGACGACGAGGATGACGATGAAGGCGGCAGCGGTTCGCTTAACATTCCCCGTTTCCTCGGGCGCCAGAACAACCAGTAACTCGTAACCCGGTGGCCCGCGTCAGCGCAGGTTAAAGCGCGCGCGGGCAGGGACAGGATCATGCGACGAAATATCCGATTTGCGGGCGCCGCAGCGTTCCTTGCCATCGGCCTGGGGCACGGGCCGGCTTTTGCCCAGCGTGAGATTGTCCAGCCGCTCCCGCCGGAAGGTTCGGCCAAGCTCAACGACGCGCTGACGCGGCTTGCCCGCAATTCGCAGGACGTGTCGGCACTGGTCGACGCCGGCGAGGCGGCCATGACATTGGGCGATATCGACGCGGCGATCGGCTTCTTCGGCCGCGCCAAGGAGCTCTCGCCGTCGGACAGCCGCGTGATGCTGGGCCTCGCATCGGCCTATTCGCGCTCGCGCCGTCCCGTGGAAGCGCTTCGGCTCTTTGCCGAGGCGGAGAAGGCGGGCGTGGCGCCGGAGCGCATGGCCGAAGATCGTGCGCTGGCCTTCGACCTTGTCGGAGACAGCCGGAGCGCGCAGGCACTGTACCGCCTTTCGCTGTCGAAAAGGCCGGATGCGGAGACGAGCCGTCGCCTGGCGTTGAGCTATGCTATTTCCGGCGACCGCAAGCAGTTCGAGGCGACGCTTCTCCCGCTCCTCAACGAACAGGACCTTGCATCCTTCCGTACCCGGGCTTTCGGACTTGCGATCCTCGGTGACACGAAGGAGGCGGTGAAGATCGCCAATGCCATGTTGCCGCCTGCCATGGCGCGCAAGATGGAGCCCTATCTCGAATTCATGCCGCGCCTGACCGAAGCGCAGCAGGCCGCCGCAGGCACGCTTGGCATCTTCCCGCGCGCCTCGACGATCGGCACCGACGATGCGAAGATCGCTGCATATGCGGGCGCGCCCGCCGAACTGCCCCCGGTGGCGGCTCCTTCGTCCCCCGCACCGACCCCGAGCGCTCCGGCGGTTCGCGTGGCGCAGGCGGATCCCGCGCCGAAGCCGGCCGCATCCGATCCGCGCAACCGCGAACAACGTCGCCGCCCTGACCGCACCGGCAGCACGCAGTGGCGCGATCCCTTCGCTCCCGCTGTCCAGCAGTCGGCTGCCAAGCCGACGCAGCCGTCCGCGCAGCCGGTAAAGCAAGCACCGCCGCCGCCTCCTCCGCCGCCACCTCCGGCTGTGTCCACCGCGCCCGTGCCGTCAGTCGGCGTCGAACTGCCCCCGCGCGAACTCCCGCCGCGCGAGCAGCCGCCGGTCGTGATCGCGCAACAGGGACCGCCGATCGATTTGCTGACCAAGGAGGAGCGCGAAGCCGCATCGCAGACCCCTGCGTATTCTCCTCCGCCGCCGCCGCCGAGCGCGCCGCCGGTTACGATCATTGCCCAGCCGGTGCCTGCGCCGGTCCAGCAGTCCGCTCCGGAACCCGAGCCCGAGCCGACCATCGAGGAAGCCTTCGCGGCATTCACGCTCGAACCGGCCCCGCAGGTCGTGCGTGCCCCGGGAGCGGTCGACATCACTCGGATCGAGATCAAGCGCGAGAAGCCCGCACCGCCGCCGCCTCCGCCACCTCCCCCTCCGCCGCCCATACCTTCGCGCAACTGGGTGCAGGTGGCGACGGGCAAGGACCTCAAGGCACTCGCCTTCGACTGGCGTCGGATCGCCAAGAAGGCCGAGGGAAAACTCGATGGGAAGGGGCCCTTCACAACCAAGTGGGTGGAGGCCAACCGGCTGCTCGCAGGGCCGTTCCGCAATGCCACCGAAGCCCGCAACTTCATGAACGATCTCAAGAAGATGGGCATCGACAGCTTTACCTTCACCAGTGCCGAGGGCGAGAAGGTCGACCCTCTGAAATAGGGTTCGTGCGATTGGTTTGTGCACAGGCTTTGCACAGCCGAAATCGGTTCTCCCCAGCGCCGCGCGCATCACGGATTGCCAAATCACCCCCCCGTTCTGCATCCCCATTCGCATGACGCGCACGGAAAAGGGTCGATGAGAGCAGTCGGCGAAAACTACGAAGCCGAAGAGGACGCGGCGCCTCTCGAAATGCTCGTGGCGCTGTTCGAAGCGCGCGGCTGGCCGTGCGAAAGTGCCCATGGCGAGATGAGCGGGGAAATCCAGGGAAGCTGGACCACCTACCAGGTCAAGGGCATCTGGCGTCCGGACGACATGGTGCTGCAGATCCTCTGCCTGCCCGAGATCCGCGTCCCCGATGCCAAGCGCAAGCAGGCGCAGGAGCTGGTGGCCCGCGTCAACGAGCAGATGTGGCTCGGCCATTTCGACATCTGGTCGAACGGCGGCGTCGTGCTCTATCGCAACGGCACGATGCTGGGCGACGACGGTCTCCTCAGCCTCAGCCAAGCGCAGGCACTGGTGGAGATCGCAGTCGACGAATGCGACCGCTTCTACCCTGCCTTCCAGTTCGTCCTGTGGGGCGACAAGACGCCGGTCGAGGCACTCGATGCCGCCATGGTCGACGCGGCAGGCGAAGCCTGATCTTGCTGAACTTTTCCGGTTAGCTCCGGTTAACTCGTTTCGGTCCGGTTTCGCTTGAAAATCGGGCCATTCCACCCGATATTCCATCCCTGAGGAGCGGAGGCTCGTACCCTCTCCGCAACGAGGAGTTTGGAATAATGGCCAATTGGAACGACACCGACCAGAGGCAGGGCTTCGGCACCGTGCCGCGCGCTGGCGACGCCGTTGCCAGGCAGGACACTTTCGACGCGGGCCTGCGCAAGCACATGCTGTCGATCTACAACTACATGGCTTCAGGCGTGCTGCTGACCGGCATCGTCGCGCTGCTGACCGCGCGTAGCGGCCTTGCGATGACCTTCATGGGCGGCGGCCCGCTGACCTGGATCATCATGCTTTCGCCGCTCGCGTTCGTCTTCGCGATGAGCTTCGGCATCAACAAGTTCAGCAAAGCGACGCTCAACATCATGTTCTGGGCCTTCGCCACGGTGATGGGTCTGTCGCTTTCGACGATCTTCCTTGTCTACACGGGTGAAAGCATTGCTGCGACGTTCTTCGCAACGGCGGGCGCCTTCGCTGGCCTCAGTCTGTTCGGCTACACCACCAAGAAGGACCTGTCGGGCTTCGGCACCTTCCTCACCATGGGCGTGATCGGACTGTTCATCGCAATGCTGATCAACCTGTGGCTGCAGTCGAGCACTCTGGCGCTGGCCGTCAGCTTCATCGGCGTGCTGATCTTCGCGGGCCTCACCGCCTGGGATACGCAGCGCCTGAAGCAGGAATACCAGTATCTGCGCGGTACCGAGTTCGCGGGCAAGGCCATCATCATGGGTGCGCTCAGCCTGTACCTCGACTTCATCAATATGTTCCTGTTCCTCCTGCGCTTCATGGGCAGCCGCGACTGATCGCGCTCCATTCGTCGCAGGCGTGAATCGCCTCATCGTGCCCGGGGTGTTATCCGCACCCCGGGCATTTTCTTTGTCGATTAGGCGGTCTACCCCCTGTTGCTTCATCCCCCGTCAATGGACGGCGGGTCAGGATGGACAAGGGTCAAATATCAGGAGGGTCCGCGCGCCATGAGCCGCGTTTCAACGCAATCCGTCCGCCTTGCGGCTACTGCCGCCGGGCTTGCTGCCATCGCCGCGTGTACGCCGCCTGCTCCGCCGCCACCTCCCCCTCCGCCGCCGCCGCCGCCTGCGGTCGTCATTCCGCCGAAGCCGCTGCCGCCGGGCGGCGCAACTGCAAGCATGACCATCCCGCTCATGGGAGCCAACGGCATTCGCCAGACGGTCAATGCCAATCTCACGCCCTCGCAGACGACATGGAACCTGCGTTCAGCCCTGAACGTGGCGGCGCTTAACTGCCTCAAGCCGCAGTATGCGGGCATCCTGCCAGCCTACAAGGGCTTCCTCGAAACGCACGCGCGCAAGCTCTCCGCCACCAATCGGGCACTGCAGAGCGAATTCCGCCAGAAGTACGGACCGACCTACCGTGACGTGCAGGATGCCTACATGACGCAGGTCTACAACTACTTCGCCCTGCCGCCTGCGCTTGACGATTTCTGCGCCGCGTCGCTGGCCGTGGCGACGGAACTGCCGAAGACCTCGAAGGAGGATATCGACCTCTACGCGTCGACCGCGCTGCCGCGGATCGAGGGTGTGTTCGAGAACTTCTTCCGCGCCTACGAGCAGTATCGCGTGAACTTGACCGCATGGAACGCGCAGTACGGTCCGCCGACGGTGACCACGACGGTGCAGGGTTATACCAACCCGCTCGATCCCAACACGCCGGTCGCGCCGGGCACATCGCCCGTGGGCACAATGCCCGCAACGCAGCCGGTCGTCGTCGCGGGCCAGAGCCAGGCGCCCGTCGACCTGCCGCCAGCGGCGGCCGCCAGCGGGAGCCTGCCGACCAGCGGCCCGATCTTCCGCTCGGGCGAGATTGTCCAGAAGACCGACGACGCGTCCAAGCCCAAGTAAGGGAAGGGCAGGACGGGGGAATTACCCCCTTTGCAGGCGCTTGACCCGTTGCTAACGGTCGCGCCTGCTTTTGCCCTGCCATACGGCGGCAATCAGACCTGGAACGGGGCCGTAGCTCAGATGGGAGAGCGCGTCGTTCGCAATGACGAGGTCAGGGGTTCGATCCCCCTCGGCTCCACCAGGATCCCGGCTCCAGCCTATTTTGCCAGACGCGCCTCGATCGCCTTTGCGAGCTTGCGCACGCGCGCCGCGTTGTAGCCGAGGTCGGATACGCCGACACGGCTGACCGAACGCAGGTCGATCCGGCCCTCGGTGACGCGGGCGACGACGTCGTCCTTGAAACCGAAGGCAAAGGTTTCCGCCGTACCTTCGACCGTCCCGGCCGCATCGTCGCGGCGAACGTCGGCGAGGCCGATGTCCTCCATCGCCCCGGCGACCGCGGCCATGGCCTCGGCATCGCTGCCTTCGTAGGGCACGGGAACGAGATCGGCGTAGCTTTCGGCGATGATGTCGGCGTGGCTTTTCGCCGCGATAGGCTGCCCCTTCACCCGGTCGGCCCACAGGGCGGTCTGGCCGATAGGCGTGGTGTAGTCGTCGACCGGGTTGGCACCAAACTTCTCGCGCATGGCCATGGTTTCGGGCGAGAACTGCGGCGGGTTGGCCGTGTCGGTGGCCACGTCGTGGATCGGCGGCACGCTATCGCCCTGCGCGCGGACCGACATCAGGCCTGCGAACAGGGTGACGGGGATCGCAAGCGCTGCGGCTGCCTTCCACCATTCGCTACGCGGACCTTTCACGAAGGCCATGACAAGCGCGATGATTGCGACCAACCCGACGATACCCATTAGGATCGGGCCGATGGCCACGACCATCGTGAGGAAGCCGATCTTCCAGTCGATCAGGCCGAACTTCGGACCGAACACCGCGACGAGGAACCAGAGGACCAGCGCAACCGCCAGCCAGAGTGAAATCCTGGGCAGCTTTGCAATCATCCCCGTTCCCCTTCCCGTTATGTCATCCGCGTCCACGATAGGACGCCACGCCCTGATCGGGAAGCCATAGTCCTTCCGGCGGCGCACCGCTCTGCCAGAAAACGTCGATCGGAATCCCGCCGCGCGGGTACCAATAGCCGCCGATACGCAACCAGCGGGGTGCCATTTCATCGAACAGGCGCTTGCCGATGCCGACCGTCACATCCTCGTGGAAGCCGCAATGGTTGCGGAACGATCCGAGGAAGAGCTTGAGGCTCTTCGATTCGACGATGGTTTCGCCGGGCGCATAGTCGATGACGAGATGCGCAAAATCGGGCTGTCCGGTGACCGGGCACAGCGAGGTGAACTCGGGCGCGGCGAAGCGGACCATGTAGAGTTCGCCCTTGCGCGGGTTGGGCACGTAGTCGAGCTCGGCCTCCTCGGGTGAGGTCGGCAGCGGGCTGTTGGCGCCAAGGAACCTGGGGCTGGGTGTGTCGCTCATGCCGCGCATCTGCCGCGATTGTCGCTTCCACGCAAGGCAAGGCTTGGAAGCGGGCGCTTCAGTACCTATTCAGCCCGCCGCAGCGCATATGCGCGCCTCCCACCAGATTGCTGCCGATGAAAACGCGTTTCCGCCTTCCCCTGACCGCCCTTGCCGTGACCCTTTCGGCGCCCGTTATGGCGCAGCAGGCCGAGGATTTCTCGCTTCCGCCCGCGCCCGCGCCGAGTGCGACGCAGCGTGCGCAAGGACCGGTGGACACGGAGAGCGGAGCGTTGCCGGTTCGCCCACGGGTGATCAGCACCGCGGCTCCGGCGCCCACGCCGACTCCCACCCCTGCTGCCGCGACACCGCAGGAGGGCAGGGTTGAACGTCCCGTTCCGACCACGGCGGCACCACTCCAGACTGCACCGCAGCAATCCCGCCAGGCTCCGGCGAACCCGCAACCTACGCCGATCGAACGCCAGCCGGTGGTCCCGCAGGAATTTCCCGCCGCGCCCTCGGCCGGTCCGACCCAGCCGTCGACCGCACCGTCGCCTAGAATCGATACCGGCATAGCCCCGGCTCCCGTCACGCAGGATGCGAGTGAAGCATTGCCGTTCGACTGGCGGCTTCTGGCTGGAGTCGGTGGCGCGCTGGTCCTGCTGCTTGGCGGCTTCCTCTTCTGGCGCCGCCGCAAGGCCGCCGAGGTCCCGCCCGAGATCGAACGTCCGGTGGTCGCATCCGCCGCGCCGCGTGCCGCGGTCCCGGCGGCCCAGGCGCTGACCATTCGGTGCGAGGCCGAAAAGCTGACCCGCAGTGCGGTCTATGCGACGCTCAAGTACCGCCTCACGCTGGTCAATCGCACCGATGCGGCGATGACCGATGTCGCGATCGGCATCGACCTTGTCTCAGCCCATGCGGCCGCGCCGATGGAAGAGCAGGTTGCGACGCTGGCCACTCCGCTCGAGACGCGTCACACCCTGCCGCGCATCGCACCGCGGCAGAACGTCAGCGTCGAGGGTCAGGTCCAGCTGCCGCTGGCGAGCGCGCAGGTGATCTTCCAGGGCCAGCACCCGCTGCTCGTCCCGCTGATGCGCGTGCGTATCGACGGCGCAGGCGAAGGCGTGCTGCTCAAGACCTTCGTGGTCGGCCAGGGCGAACCCGATGGCGGACGTGTCCAGCCCTTCCGCCTCGACGAGGCGCCGCGCAGCTATTCGCCCATCGCGCAGCGCGAACTCGCCTGAGTCGACTTGGCCAGCGCCGCCCGCTAACCGAAGGGGCGATGGACAGACTCGTTTCCACCGAATGGCTTGCCGGCGAACTGGGTGCCGACGATCTCGTCGTGCTCGACGCGACGCAGCACCTGGGCGGGTCCGATCGCGATGCTGCGGCGGAATATCTCGCAGGCCATATTCCCGGTGCGCGTTTCCTCGATCTCGCCAGCTGGACGGACCCTGCTTCCGCCACGCCCAAGGCCGTGCCCGACAGCGCGCAATTCGCCGAACGACTGGGGCGCATGGGCATCCGGCCGGACACGCGCGTGGTCCTCTATGACGACAGCGCCATCCGCAGTTCGGCCCGCGCGTGGTTCATCTTCGACCTCCACCACTTCGACAACGTCGCCGTACTCGATGGCGGACTGGGCAAGTGGAAGGCGGAAGGAAGCCCGCTCGCCTCCGGTGAGGAAAGCTGGTCTGCGACCGAGTTTCCGGCGGGCCCGCAGCCGCGCCGCGAAGTGCTCGACAAGGCCGCCGTCCTGGGGATTGCGGTATCGCAGTCGTGCCAGATTGTCGACGCCCGCGATGCGGAGCGGTTCGAGGGCACGAGCGAGGATCACGTCCACGGCCTCGCCGGTGGCCACATTCCCGGTGCGCGCAACGTCCATTTCCGCGACTTGCTCAATGACGACGGGACCTACCGCACTCCGCAGGAGATCGACCGCCTGTTCCGCGATGCCGGTATCGCCGATGACAAGCCGCTCGTCGCCAGTTGCGGCAGCGGGATGACCGCCTGCGTGCTGCTGTTCGCCCGCGAACTGGCGGGCAGGGGCGGGGCGCTCTACGACGGGAGCTGGATGGAATGGGGCGCAGACCCCGAAACGCCGAAGGAAAAGGGGGCCGCGCGCTGATTATGGCGGGCAAGGACGACAAGCTTTCTCCAGCCACCAGGCTGGTCACCGGCGGCAGGTCGGGCGATTTCGCCGACCATGTCGTCAACCCACCCGTCTGGCGTGCGAGCACTCATCTCTATGCCGACTGCGCTGCGCTGCGCGAGGGAGTTAAGACGAATGAGGATGGCCGTTTCTTCTACGGCCGCCGTGGCGCCCCGACGCAGTGGGCCCTGTGCGAGGCGCTGACCGAGCTCGAGCCCGGCGCCTACGGTACCGTCCTTTATCCCAGTGGCGTCGCGGCCATCGTCGGTTCGCTGATGGCGGTGCTCAAGGCGGGCGACGTCCTGCTGGTGACCGACAATGCCTACGACCCGACGCGCAGCGCGGCGATGGGCATCCTGAAGCGTTTCGGGGTCGAACACCGCTTCTTCGACCCGCTCGACCATGCGGCCTACGAAGCGGCATTCTGCGAGCGTACCAAGGCGATCATGCTGGAAGTGCCGGGCAGCCTGACCTTCGAGGTATGCGACATTCCAGCGCTGGCAAGAATTGCCCGCGACAAGGGTGCGACGAGCATTCTCGACAATACCTGGGCAACCGCGCTGGGCTTTGCCGGGCTGTCGCACGGCTGCGATATCGTCGTCACCGCGCTGACCAAGCATGTCGGCGGGCATTCGGACCTGATGATGGGTGCCGCGAGCGCAGGCGAACGCTGGTATCGCCGCATGCGCCAGACGAGCCAGCAATTGGGCCATGTCGTCTCGCCCGACGATGCTGCACTGGCTCTGCGCGGTCTCAGGACCATGGGTATCCGGCTGGAGCGCGAGAGCGCGACGGCATTGGCACTGGCGCAGTGGCTGGAGGCTCGCGAGGATGTGGCCCATGTCCTGTGTCCCATGCTGCCCGGCGCGCCCGGCCACGAGACCTGGCGTCGCGACTTCACCGGCGGCTGCGGCCTTTTCAGTTTCGTCCTCAAGGGCCGCGACGATGCCGCACGCTGTCGCCTCGTCGATGCGCTGCAACTCTTCGGTATCGGCTACAGCTGGGGCGGGTTCGAAAGTCTCGCGCTCCCCTTCCATGTCGAACCCATCCGCAGCCGCATGGCCTGGCCGAAACCGGGCTGGGGGGTTGAGGACCGCTACGCGATCCGTCTATCGATCGGTCTCGAAGACCCGCAGGACCTTATCGCCGACCTCGAACGCGGCTTTGCGGCGATGAACGAAGGATAGACGTGCAAGCCGAAGCGACCCCGACTCCTACCGCAACTCCTGTCGAGCAGGCCTGGAGCCTTGCCGAAACCGCGCCCGAACAGGGGCCGGTCGCGGCAGCCGAGGGGATCAAGGAGGCGGTCAGTTCCAAGAGCGAGACGGTGGGGTCGATCGTCGACACGCTCGACGGCCTCGCCCTGAGCCTCGGCGACTTCCGCATATCGCTGTTCGACGTCCTCGTGGTCGGCTCGATCATCGTCGGGGTCATTGCCTTCGCCTGGTTCGCCAGTAAGCTTGCGCGGCGGCTGGTCAGGCGGGTCACAAGGCTCGACGGGACGCAGCAACTGCTGGCCGAGAAGATCGTCTCGATCGTCGTCTGGGCGGCAGCCTTCTTCCTCGGCATCGACCTGCTCGGGATCGACCTGACCGCGCTGGCCGTGTTCTCGGGCGCTTTCGGCCTCGCCATAGGTTTCGGCCTCCAGAAGACCTTCGGCAACCTCATTGCCGGGATCATCCTGCTGATGGACCGCTCGATCAAGCCGGGCGATGTCATCGCCATCGCCGACCAGGCTGGCAACGAGACCTTCGGCCAGATCCGCAAGATCGGCATTCGCGCAGTCTCGGTCACCACGCGCGACCAGCGCGAGTACCTGATCCCGAACGAAAACCTGATGATCAACCAGGTCGAGAACTGGTCCTATTCGTCGAAGAACGTGCGCATCCAGGTGCCGGTCGGGATCAGTTACGAGGCGGATATCGACCTTGCCGAGAAGCTGATGCTTCAGGCAGCCAAGGACTGCGACCGCGTTCTCAGTGCGCCACCGCCGACCGTGTGGATGAGCGACTACGGTGACAATTCGGTCAATTTCATCATCCACTGCTGGATCCAGGACCCCGAGGAAGGGGTCGGCAATGTCCGTTCCGCCGTGCTCAAGAAGCTGTGGTGGCTGTTCAAGGAAAACGGCGTCGAAATCCCGTTTCCGCAGCGCGACCTGCATATCCGCTCGAGCGACCAGCTCGATCGATTGCTCGAAATCATGGACCGCAAGGACGCCGCCAAGTCCAAGTAACCGCGTCCGGCATATTAGGATTTGCCGAACAAGTAACGCTTCCAGTCCAAGCAGCGGGATTTTGAAATTTCGGCTTTCACGCCGGACATCTGCAATTTCAAAATCAAAGCTTCGCGGTCTCGCACGCATTCTGATTGGCGTGAAATGGCTGCCATCCGCATCTTTGCGGACATGGCACAGACCGGAACAATTCATCTCGTCGGCGCAGGCCCGGGCGATCCCGAGCTCCTGACGATCCGCGCCGCGCGGCTGATCGAGCGCGCAGGCATTATCGTGCATGACGGGCTGGTCGATCCGGCCATCCTTGCGCTGGCCCGCCCCGACGCCGAACTGATCTCGGTTGCCAAGCAGCGGTCGAAGCACACGATGCAGCAGGAGGACATCAATGCCCTGCTCGTCAGCATTGCGCGCTCGGGCGAAGACGTGGTCCGGTTGAAGGGCGGCGATCCCTTCGTTTTCGGGCGCGGCGGCGAGGAAGCGGAAGCTGCCCGCGCGGCCGGCGTCCCGGTCGAGGTCGTCCCCGGCATCAGCGCTGCCAATGGCGCGGCAGCGGCCGCCCAGATCGCGCTGACCCACCGCGATGCCTCGAGCATCGTCAGCTTCGTCGCCGGCCAGTGCAAGGGCCTCAAGGACCAGGATTGGGCCGGCCTTGCCGGCAAGGGCCGGACGCTGGTGATCTACATGGGCGTCAAGACCGCACCGCAGATCGCCGAGAAGCTGATGGAGGACGGGCTTGCGCCCGACATGCCGGTGGCGGTGATCGAGAACGGCACGCGGCCCGAAATGCGCGTCCTGCGCGGCCTGCTCGCCGGTCTTCCCGAACTGGTGGAGAATGAAAAGGTCGTCAGCCCGGCGTTGATCGTGATCGGCGAAGTGACCGCGCGCGACGACATGACCCTCGCAATGACAGCACAGGAGGTGGCCCGATGAGGCTTCTGACCGGAAACGACCTCAAGACCGGCGCGGTGGTCTGGTGGACCGGCGTCGACTGGTCGATCCACGTCGAGGACGCGGTGAATGTCGCCGCGAACGAGGACGAGATCGCCCGGCGCGAGGAAGCGACGCGCCGCGTCAATGCACCCTATGCGATCGATGCCGAGATGCGCAACGGCCACCCGCGCCCGCTTCATATCAAGGACCGCGTCCGGGCATTGGGCCCGACAGTGCGGCCCGACCTGACCCTCAAGCCCGCCGAACCCGATATCGGCAACTGGGTGATCTGATGTACAAGTACGACCAATACGACCAGGCGATGGTCGATGCGCGCGTGGAGGAATTCCGCGACCAGGTGCGTCGCCGCCTCGATGGCAAGATAACCGAGGACCAGTTCAAGCCGCTGCGGCTCATGAACGGGCTTTACCTCCAGCTCCACGCCTACATGCTGCGCGTCGCCATTCCCTATGGCACCCTCGACAGCCGCCAGATGCATGCCCTGGCGGACATCGCGGACAAGTACGACCGCGGATATGGCCACTTCACCACGCGCCAGAACATTCAGTACAACTGGATCAAGCTGGAGGACGCTGGCGACATCCTCGCCGATCTCGCCAAGGTCGAGATGCACGCCATCCAGACCAGCGGCAACTGCATCCGCAACATCTCTTCGGACCATTTCGCCGGAGCCGCCGCCGACGAGGTCGTCGATCCGCGCCCCTATGCCGAACTTCTGCGCCAGTGGTCGAGCTTCCATCCGGAATTCAGCTACCTGCCGCGCAAGTTCAAGATCGCGGTCATCGCCAGCGAGCGCGACCGTGCAGCCATGCGGCTGCACGATATCGGCATCAACATCGTCAGGAATGACGCGGAGGAACTGGGTGCGGCCTTCTATGTCGGGGGTGGCATGGGCCGCACGCCGATGGTGGCGCCGTGCATCAACCCCTTCGTTCCGCTCGACCAGCTCGTGACCTATGCCGAGGCGTGCCTCAGGGTCTACAACCGCTACGGCAGGCGCGACAACAAGTACAAGGCGCGCATCAAGATCCTCGTCCACGAACTGGGCGCGGAGGAATATACCCGCCAGGTCGAGGAAGAATTCGCGCACCTGCTGACGCAGGGTGTCGAGCCGCCTCTGGCTGAACTCGAACGCATCAGGGGCTATTTCGAGGACCCGTTGTTTGCCGATGCGAGCGGCGACGCGATCGACCGTTCTGACCCCGATTTCGCCCTCTGGGTGGATCGCAACACCGTGCCGCACAAGGCCGCCGGATACGTCTCCGCCGTAATCAGCCTGAAGCCGGTGGGCGGCATTCCGGGCGATGCGAGCGCCCAGCAGATGCACCTGATGGCCGACCTCGCCCGCGACTACAGCTTCGACGAAATGCGCGTCATGCATACGCAGAACATCGTCCTCCCGCACGTCCGCAAGGCCGATCTCCACGCGCTGTGGACCGCGCTCGACGAAGCGGGGCTGGGCAGTCCAAACCTCGACACGGTCGAAGACATTATCGCCTGCCCGGGTCTCGATTATTGCAGTCTCGCCAACGCCCGCTCGATCCCCGTGGCGCAGAAAATATCGGAGCGCTTTGCCGCGAACGGCAAGACCCGGACCCTGGGCGAACTCAAGCTGAAGATTTCCGGCTGCATCAATGCCTGCGGGCACCATCACGCGGGCCACATCGGCATCCTCGGCGTCGACCGCAAGGGGGTGGAGAACTACCAGCTCCTCCTCGGCGGCAGCGAGGCGGAAGATACCAGTCTCGCCAAGATCACCGGACCCGGTTTCGACGAGAACGGCATCGTCGATGCGGTCGAAACCGTCACCACCGTCTACGAACGCGAGCGTCATGATGGCGAGCGCTTCCTCGACACCTATCGCCGGATCGGAATGGATCCCTTCAAGGAGGCGCTCTATGGCTGAGCCGCTGCGTTATCGCGACGACGAGCCCGTCGACCACCCGGCGGTTACCGTCGATTCCTTCCTCGAGCAGACCAATGCCAATGCGGTGCGGATCGAACCGGGCGACGATGCCCGCGATCTTCTCCCGCATCTCGACAGGCTGGCACTGGTCGAGGTCAATTTCCCCGCCTTCGGAGACGGACGCGGCTATTCTTCGGCCCGGATCCTGCGCGAGGCCGGCTTCACGGGCGAACTGCGCGCCGTGGGTGACGTGCTGGTCGACCAGATCGCCTATATGCGCCGCTGCGGCTTCGATGCCTTCGAGCCCGACAAGCAGCTGGACATGGGCGATGTCGAGGCTGCCTTCGCGCGCTGGCCGGAAGTCTATCAGCCGACGGTCGACGGCCGGACGCCGATCTGGGCGAAACGCCACGCATGAACGAAATCCGCGCCATCGACCGGATCGACACGGGACCGCGCTTCAGCGAGCACGACGCCGTGCGCCTGAACCGCATGTTTCGTGGCACGGAAACGGAAGACTGGCTGCGTGCGGTTATCGAAGGGTCGCTCGTCGGAGACATGGCGATCGTTTCGAGTTTCGGCGCGGAAAGCGCCGTGCTGTTGCATCTCCTCTCCGAGATCGATCCGAACATCCCGGTGCTCTTCCTCGAGACCGGCAAGCACTTCCCAGAAACGCTCGCCTATCGTGACGAACTGGCCGAGCGGCTGGGGCTGAACATCGTCAACCTCTACCCCGAGATCGCCGACCTGCAGGCGCGCGACGAAAGCGGGCTGCGCTGGTCCTACGATCCCGACGGCTGCTGCGAATTGCGCAAGGTGAAGCCGCTCGAAAAGGCGCTGGCGCGCTTCGATGCTAGCTTTACGGGTCGCAAGGCCTTCCAGTCATCTACCCGCGCGAACCTGCCCCGCTTCGAGATCGATACTTCCGACGCGCAGGGAAGGCTCAAGATCAATCCGTTGATCGACTGGTCGGCCGACGATATTGCCGCCTATTTCTCGGCCCATGACCTGCCGCGCCACCCGCTGGTCGAACAGGGCTTCCCCTCGATCGGCTGCTCGCCCTGCACGCGTCCCGTGGCCGAGGGCGAAGACCCGCGTGCCGGACGCTGGGCCGGCTGGGACAAGGTCGAATGCGGCATTCACAAGCCGGGCGAGGAACCGTTCCTCTAGGTTAGCTAGGAGGACGCGATGTGCGCCCTCCCGCCATGCAAGCCCTATTCGGGCAAGCGTTCCACGGTGACCGATTTGCCGGTCTTCGGATTGCTGGACACCCAGACCCCGTTCTCGTCGATCTTCTCCGGATAGCACTCCTCGACAGCGCCTTCTTCGCTCTTGGTCGCGCAGTATTCGCCCGGCTTCTGCACCCAGGTACCTGTCTCGACGACCTTTCCGTCGGCATCGGTGGTCGAATAGGTACCATCGGCCTTCACGTCGTCGGTGAGGACTGTCCCGTCCTCCTGCGTGATCTTGAACTTGCCGTAACCCGGGCCGCCATCTGCAGCCATCGCCTCCGCAGGCGTCGCTTCAGCTGCCGGTTCGGCGGTTGCCGCCTCGTCGGGCGCTTCGGCCGGCTGCGAGCAGGCGGAAATGGCCGCAAGTGCAGCTACGAGTACAATTTTCTTCATGGTTTATCCCCTCGATCGTGAACGAACGGGCGGCTGTTACCGCCATTGCGACTCGCGATCCCGGCGGGGACAATACGCCCGTTCGCCAGATCACCAAATCGGGGGACTCAGAGCAGGCCTTGCGAACGGTACCACTGGGCCGTGCGGGCCAGTCCCTCTTCACCCTCTATGTGCGGTTCCCAAACCGCTGCGGGGACCTTTTTCGAGGATCGCGCGACCCAGTTGGGGTGCGCCATGTAGCCCACGCGGTCGGGCGTCAGCCGGGCCTTGTCTCCGCGCAACAGGCGGTCGATCCGTGCTCCGGCCATCATCAACCCCTTGGGCAGGTGCGGCGCGAACACATTGCGGCCGACGGCCCTGCCGATCGCGTCGGCCAGTTCCTTGTGCGACCAGCCTCCCTCGCGCCCGTCGTCGGGCTCGAACATGTGGCGGCGGACAAGGGCAGGGGTGGCATCGACGAGGTCGAGCAGCAGGCGCGCCAGATCCTCGACATGGATGATCGAACTCGCTCCGCGCGGCGGCAGGGGAACGATGCCCAGTTTCGCGGTGCGGAACATCTCGAGATAGTCGACGTCTCGCGGGCCGTAGACGCCCGGAGGGCGGACGATCGTCCAGTCGAGACCGCTCGCCTCCACCAGTTCCTCGGCCCTGGCCTTTGATGCGCCATAGGCCGACAGGCCGGGCTCGCGTGCTGAAAGCGAGGAAACGAAAACGAACCGGCGGGTCTTCGTGGCCTTCGCAGCCTCGATCATGCGCGCGGTCCCGGCAACATTGGCTTCCTCGAACTCGGCGGGATCGGGGGTATTGGTGAGGCCGGCAACGTGAATCACCGCATCGGCGCCTTCGCACAATCCGGCGAGCGCATCGGCGTCGCCGAGGCCGCCTTCGACCCATGCGACATTCTCGCGAGCGGGTTGGGCACGGCGGGTCAGCGCACGGAGCGCGGCTTCACGCTGCCCGGCAGCATCGAGTACGGCCTGCCCGACGAAGCCGGTCGCGCCGGTCATCGCGATGGTCACGTATGCACCATGTGGTCGCGATGGACGACCGCGGCGCGGGGGGCGTAACCGAGCTTCTGAGCCTGCTGGTCCTGCTTGAGGCCGAGGATGCTGCGGCACTCGGCAGAGGTATATTCGACCAGGCCCTGGCCCAGCCTTTCGCCCTTGGGACCATGGATCGCGACGAGATCCCCGCGTGCGAACTCGCCCTCGATTTCAGTCATGCCGGCGGCGAGCAGGCTTGCGCCCTTTTCGAGCGCAGCGACACAGCCTGCGTCGACGGTCACGACACCGGAAGGGGCAAGGCGGCCGCCCAACCATGCCTTGCGTGCGCTGGCATCGGCCTGCGGCACGAACAGCGTGCCGACGGGCGTGTCTAGCGCCCGCGAAACCGGTGAGGGGTAGGTGCCGTTGACTATGGCGAGAGCGATCCCGGCGCGCTCGGCAATGCGCGCGGCCTGCAGCTTGGCCAGCATCCCGCCCGATCCGAGGCCGGACGAGGATTCCTCGCTGGCCATCGCGATGACTTCGGGTGTGACGCCCTCGACCCGCTCGATCAGTTCGGCTCCGGGCTGGCGTGGATCGCGATCGTAGAGGCCATCGACGTCGCTAAGCAGCATGACCGCATCGGCGCCTGCCGCCTGCGCAACGCGGGCGGCAAGACGGTCGTTGTCGCCGAAACGGATCTCCTCGGTCGCGACGCTGTCGTTTTCGTTGACCACGGGTATCGCACCCGCCTCGATCAGTCGCGCCAGCGTGGCCGAGGCGTTGAGATAGCGGCGGCGGTCCTCGAGGTCGCCGATGGTCACCAGCATCTGCGCGGCGGTGATGTCATGATGTCCCAGCGCATCGGACCACAGGCGCGCCAGTTCGACCTGTCCGACCGATGCTGCCGCCTGCGCGTCGGCAAGGCTCCCGCGCCCGCCCTTGGGCAGCTTCAGCTTCGCCGCGCCGAGCGCAATCGCGCCCGAGGATACGACAATCACTTCGGATGTCTTGCGCAATTCCGCGATTTCCGCAGCCAGCGTCGCCAGCCATTCCGTGCGCGGCTTTCCCTGTTCGACAAGCAGTGCCGAGCCGACCTTGACGACAAGGCGGCGCGCGTGGCGCAGGTCGGGCAGGGCGGCAATGGCTTTCACGCTGCCAGCCCTAACCAAAGCAGTGGCTTGGCGAAAGTCGCCTTCGCTTGGGGAACGCCAAGCGCCGGTATCGGCTCAGATCGGCGACCAGTCGGGCGCCTCGCCCTCGTCCTCGACCTCGGCTTCCTGCGTTTCGGTCGCGGTGCGGTCGGGGAGGTAGCCGAGCACGGCATCGAGAAGGTCCTCGATCCCCTCACCGGTGGCGCCGGAAACGCGGAACACCTTGGTCGCGCCTGCCGCGATCAGTTCCTCGGCGAAGCCTTCGCCCAGTTCCTTGTCGGCGAGGTCCATCTTGTTGAGCGCGACGAGCCGCGGCTTGTCGTCGAGGCCTGCGCCGTAGGCCTCGAGCTCGCCTTCGACGATCTGCATAGCCTCGACCGGATCGACGCCCGAAATGTCGATGAGGTGGATCAGCACGCGGCAGCGTTCGATATGGCCGAGGAACCGGTCACCGATGCCTGCGCCCTCGGCAGCGCCTTCGATCAGGCCGGGAATGTCGGCGAGGACGAACTCGCGTCCCTTGTGCGTCACCACGCCCAGCTTGGGCACGAGGGTGGTAAAGGCGTAAGCGCCGACCTTGGCCTTGGCGTTCGAAACCTGGTTTATGAAGGTCGACTTGCCCGCATTGGGCAGGCCCAGCAGGCCCACGTCGGCAAGCAGCTTCAGTCGCAGCCAGACCCACATCTCCTCGCCCGGCATGCCCGGCTGGTGCTGGCGCGGTGCGCGGTTGGTGCTGGTCTTGTAGCTGGCATTGCCGCGACCGCCCATGCCCCCTTCGAGGAAGACGATGCGCTGGCCTACCTCGGTGAAGTCCGCCAGCACCTCTTCCTTGTCTTCGGACAGGATTTGCGTGCCGACCGGGACCGGGATCACCAGGTCGGGGGCGCCTGCGCCATAGCGGTCCTTGCCCATGCCATGGCCGCCGCGCTGCGCCTTGAAATGCTGTGAATAGCGAAAGTCGATGAGCGTGTTGAGGCCCTGGACAGCTTCGAACACGATATCGCCGCCCTTGCCGCCGTTGCCGCCGTCGGGTCCGCCGTATTCGACATACTTTTCGCGCCGGAAACTGACGGCGCCCGGGCCGCCTGCGCCCGATTTGAGATAGATCTTGGCCTGGTCGAGAAAATGCATCGCGCGCCCCTAGTCGTTTTTGCCCGCAAAGGCGAGCGCGAGAAAAAATCCGCCTCGCATGGATTAAATGCGCAGCGCCTTCCGTTCTCTTCCCAAGCCGGTCGCCAAGGGGCCTGGCGCAAGGAGGAACACATGAAATCCAATGCAATCTGTATCGTTCTCGCACTCGTCTCGGCAGGTGCCGCAAGTGCTGCCGTCCCTATGCTGCTTGAAGAGCGTGTTGCGCGCGAGGAGGAAAAGCTGATCCTCGACCATCCCATCGCGGGGATCGAGAACAGCCTGTGGTTCGATTATCGCGTCGACGTGATCGAAGCGCAGAAGGAGCTGTCGAGCGACCTGCGCCGCGCGAGCGACATCGAGGACAAGCGCGACGCGTGGGAAGAATACGCCGTCGAACTCAAGAATGAACGTGAAGACTACATTCACGACATGGCGAAGCGCGGCTTCCGCCAGGGCAGTGTCACCATCATCGACTGACGATCCCGACCTCGATGCCGCCCAGCGTCCCTCATCGGGCGGCCGACACTGCCAGAAGGGCCGGAGAACTCCCCTCCGGCCCTTCCTTTTTTGCTGCGCTTCGAGTGCGACGTTAGCGCCAGCCTGAACTGCGCGCGGAGGCTTCCTGTTCTGCGTCGAGAGCGGGTCCTGTCGCCATTTCCTGCACCTGCTCGAAGATCGGATTAGTGCTGGCCTGGCGGTAGTCCGTGGAGCTGCCGGGGGAATATTCGACCTCGGCGCGATCCTGCCATCCATCGGTCGTCCGGCATGCGATCGCTGAGCGGCCCGGGACGCTGTAGGCGCGGCAGAACTCGTCCTCCCGATTGCGGAAGGAAAGAAGGATGCGTGTCTCGGCATCGCTCGGCTGTTCCGAAACCAGCTGGTCGTCGAGCGCGGCCAGGAGCTGCGGATCGAGCTCGTCCGACCCACCGCGCGGCAGGAACAGGGCCAAGGCCAGCGATGCGGCAAGCGCGGGCCCCGCATAGATCGCCCAGCGCGGCAGGCGGCGCCTGGCCTCCACCCGTTCGCGTGCAGCCGCGAAATCGACGACCTCCGCCTCTTTCGGCCTGAGCATTGCGGCGAGATGATCGGGCACCGGCTGCTCGGCAATAGGCGCGAAATGCGCCGCTAGCTGCGCCTTCAGCGCACGATGCGCCTCGACCTGTGCGGCGAGGTCCGGATCGGCTGCCACCGCAGCCGCCACCACTGCCTGCCGCTCGGGCGAAAGCTCGCCATCGGCGAAGGCGGCAATCTCTTCGCGGGAAATAGTCATTGGGCCTCTCCCAGCAATTCGAGCAGGGCATCGCGTCCGCGCACCAGGCGCGAGTTGAGCGTGCCCACCGGGCAGCCGACGATTTCCGCCGCTTCCTTGTAGGCATAGCCTTCGACCATGACGAGCAGCACGGCCTCGCGCTGGTCATCGGGCAGCTTCTGCATCGCCCGATCGACCATCGAAAGCTCCACGGCATGCTCCTGCGCACCGTCACCTCCAACCGAGAGGCCTGCGTCCTCGTGCACGAAGGTCTCGCGGCGGCGGGTCGTCGCCCGGCCTTCGTCGATCCAGATATTGCGCATCACGCGGTACATCCAACTGTCGAGCCGCGTGCCTTCCTGCCACTTGGACCGGTTGGCGAGCGCGCGCTCGAGGCTCATCTGGCAAAGATCGTCACCGTCGGCAGGATTGCCGCACAGCCCGACCGCGAAACGTCGCAGCCGGGGCAAGAGTGCCAGCAGGTCCTGCTCGAACGATGTGCTCAGCGTCTTTGCCTTCCGAGGGATTAAACGGATGACCCCGCCCGTTTCATCCATGCTTAATCGCAGTTAGGTGAAAGGTCGAAGCGATGAACCGCATTATCCTCATCCCCGCGCTGGCCGCGAGCCTCGCCGCGCCGCTGGCCGCACAGGTCGCGCTGCCCGGAGTGTCGCTGCCGCGCGTGGGGGATGTGCTGCGTCCCGTTACCGATACGCTCGAGGACACGACGCGCGTTGCAACCGACCTCGCACGCGACCGCCTGCGGATGATCGACCGGCTGGTGCGCGCCAATCGCGACATTATCGAACGCGACGCGGCGGGCGAACCCGCACGCAAGGGCGAATTGCTGGTGATGGATGCCGCAGCGGATCGACTGGTCGAGGCGGAGAAGCTTGGTTTTATCGTGATCGAGCGCGACGACATCGACGATCTTGGGATCAGTGTAACGCGTATGCGGACGCCGCGGGGCATGTCGCTCGCCAAGGCGCAGGCCTTGCTCTCCGCAACATTGCCCGATGCGATCATAAGCGCGGACAATCTTCACTTCCAGTCGGGTCGCGGCTCGGGCGTGGCGACGCAATTTGCGGCAGCCGCCGGCGGCACCGCCTCCTCTGCCGAAGTCGGGATGATCGACGGGGCTAGCGGGGCATCTGTCCCGGTGATCGCGACCAGGGGTTTTGCATCCGGTGCGCCTTATCCGAGCCACCATGGCAGCGCGATCGCATCGCTGCTGCGCTCGGCAGGCGTCGCAAGGGTTCGCGTGGCCGATGTCTACGGGACCGACAAGGCGGGCGGCAATGCACTGGCTATCGCGCGCGGCCTCGGCTGGCTGGTCGGGCAGGGCAGCGATGTCGTCACCATCAGCCTGGTCGGACCGCGCAATCCGGTGCTCGAACGCGCCATTGCCGCCGCTCGGCGCAAGGGCGTGGTGGTAGTCGCTGCGGTGGGCAATGACGGCCCTGCAGCGCCTCCGGCCTACCCGGCGAGCTACGACGGCGTGGTTGCGGTCACGGCGGTCGACGGCAAGCGCCGCGCGCTGATCGAGGCGGGCAAGGCGCTGCATCTGGACTATGCCGCCCCGGGCGCGGATATCTCCGGGCTCAATGCAAAGGGCAAGCGCATCACCTTGCGCGGAACGTCCTTTGCAACCCCTCTCGTGGCAGCGCGGATCGCCCGTGCGGGTACAGGCAACTGGCGAGATGCCCTGGACAAGGAGGCGATCGACCTCGGCCGCAAGGGGGTGGACGACACCTATGGGCGCGGCCTCGTCTGCGCCCCCTGCAAGGGTCGCTAGAAAAATTTCGCCGGTCATGGATTAAGCGTTAGGCGGCATCCGTTTTCCTTTCGAAGCGAGCGACAAACCCCCTTCCGGCGCTCGCGGACAAGAAAGGATAAACACATGAAAAAGCTTCTTCTTGCCGCTTCGGCTCTCACTCTCTTCGCCGCCCCGCAGGCGCACGCCCAGCTGCTTTCGGGCTCGGGCCTTGGCTCGATCACCGGCAGCGCAGCCGGCGCCATCGGCCCCATGGCGCGCATGCCGACTGACACGCTGCGTTCGACCACGCGCGGTGCCGTGCGCGGCGATGCGAAGACCCGCGGCAGCCAGAAGGTCGACCGCAAGTCGGGTTCGATTGCAGTCGACCGCAGCATCGACACCGGTCTTGAGGCCACCACCAGTCAGCTTCTCGATACGCCTGCAGGTTCGGCCGGCGGCTCGGCCTCGGGGAGCGGCAGCGCCTCGGGTTCGGGCAGCGCGGATGCGCAGTTGATCGGCACCGACGCGGTGCGCGGCGCGGCGCAGGATGTCGTCGGTCGCGGCCGTGACACGGCCAGCAATGTGCGCAACCTTGCCACTCCCGCCGTTGGCGCGGCGCGTGACCGTGCGACTGGCGCAGTCGGCCAGGCAGGTTCGCTGACCGGCGCGGCCCAGGGCGCAGGCTCCGCCGCAGGTTCGGCCTCGGGCATGCTCGGCAATGATTTCCTGGCTGTTGCCGGTAGCGGTGCCGCCGAGGGCGAGGGTGCCTTCGCGGTCGCTCCGGGCATGCCGGTGATGCTGCCGAGCGGCGAGAAGCTGGGCGAAGTGCGCCAGATTGTCGCCGACAAGCGCGGCCAGGTGCAGGAGGTTCTCGTCGAGGCGCGCGATCGTACCATGACGCTTCCTGCCGCCAATCTTACCGGCTCGGCCAACGCGCTGGTGATGGGCGAGGGGACGCTGACCGCGGAGCAGCCCGCCGAAGAGCCGGCGGAGGAATCTGCCGAGTAAGCGCAATCGTCGCGAGGAAAGGGCGGTCGGACTTTGGCTCGGCCGCCCTTTTCTTGTGCGGGTGGCGGGCGTATCTGGCCGGAATGCAACTCGACGACCTGCTCCGCCGCTATTTCGCCACCGACGACCCGCACTCGATTGGACCTGCGGCGCTATCGGCAGGGATCGAACACTGCCTCGTCGACCTCGGACTGGAGAAGGACCCCGGCAAGCGCTTCGCCCTGTGGTCGTTGCTCTTCATGCTTGGGGCGGCACCCGATCTCGACGTCGCGTTCGAGAACGAGGAAGAACGCGAGGCCGCGCGGAACTTCATGGAACTGCTGGAAGCCGGCGAGAGCAACCTTCGCGAAGGAGGTTAGGGCGGCTGCGTCAATCGCAACCGCCCTGACACCGTCAGGCGAAATCGAAGCCGTTCACCGGGTATAGGGCGTCCCAGTTGGCATGCGGGACGTGAATTCCCACATCGGCAGCACCCGGACCGACGAGCGCCTCGTCAGAGAAGGCAAGTGCTTCCATCCCGACGCTCGCTGCAGGCTGTGCGAACTGGACCGCGGCAGCAACTGCGGTTGTCGTAGCGCCTAGCACGGTGCCGATCAGCTGCCCGTCGGCATAGATTTCGGTGTCGGCACCCGACTGGAAGTAGGAGATCGTCCTCATGCCGATCCCGGCAATGAGGATGGTATCCGGACCGTTGCCGAAGTCTGCGATCATGTCATCATCCCCGATCTCGCTATCGGCGTGAAGGACGAAGGTATCGGGTCCAAGACCGCCGATAAGAAGGTCACTGCCCGCTCCGCCATCAAGGACGTCGGGGCCCTTGCCACCGTCGAGGATATCGTTGCCCGCGCCACCGAACAGCTCGTCTGCGCCGTTGCCGCCGAACAGCTGGTCATTACCGCCAAGGCCGAAGATGACGTCCGCACCATTGCCGCCGTCGATGCGATCGTTGCCGTCATTGCCGGACAAGTGATCCACTCCGTTACCGCCGGTAATCACCTGGATGCCGATGTTGAAACGGCCGAGGACAGGATCGTGATCGGACACGGCCATGCCCGTGGTCGAATTGCGGTGCACGATATCGAGGATCGCCCCGTCCATCATCCCGCCGGTGGCGAAGATGTGGTCGATCTGCTGCGCATTGCCCTCGAAGATGGTCGAATAGCGCTCCTCGGCTTCCAGCAGGAACGACAGGTTGTTGAGGATGACGTCCGAACCGTCGCTGATGGTGCCACCGGCGTAGTTCAGCTGTCCGGTAAGGATCTGCAGCGGCTCCTCGAACTGGAAGTCGTTGAAGTCCCCTGCGACGACCACATTGGCGAGCGGGTCGGCTGCCAGCAAGGCATCGACATAGGCATTGACCGCCGCCGCCTGTGCCGCGCGGGTTAGAGAGCCCGCCTGGATCGGCGGTTGGTCGGCGGTGTAGCTAGTGTCCGAGCCGATCATCGAAGTGAAGTGGTTGCCGATGACCGTCACTTCCTCCCCGTTGAAGCTGAACGTTGCACCAAGCGGAGCACGCGCGAATGCTTCGTCATCGATGGTGAAGACCGACGCCGGGTCGAGATCGACAGTGTCGGCGCGATAAAGGAACGCCACGCGGATGTTGCCGCCCGGCTGACCGCCGGTCTGCCCGTCTTCGATGAAGGGATTGTCGAGGACGTAGTACTGAACTCCGGTCTCGGCATAGATCAGGTCTGCGAGCATCTGCAGGGTCAGCGCTGCACTCACCGTGCCGTCATTGGCCGAGCCGCTGTCGTCCTGCACCTCTTCGAGCACGACGATATCGGGTGCGTTCATGGCAACGCCGATGTCGAATGCAATCGCGTCGAAACGACCGTCGGCAACGTCGGTGTCGCCATCGGCATCGTTTATGTCGAGGTTGAGGACGTTGTAGGTGGCAATCGTCAGCTGGTTTGCAGCGCCGGTCAGAACGGAAGTTTCGCCGATGTTGGTGGTGACGAGAGCGACGCTGACTTCTTCCGTCGGCCGGATCTCGAAATTGCCGAAGGCATAGTCGACGATCCCCGTCACGCTCGACAATACGGTGCCCGGGCCCACTTGCGGAGTGTCAAAGGTCACGCCGTTGAGGGTATAGCCGCCGTCGATCTGGATACGCTCTGGATTGAAGTCGGAACCCGCGCCGGTGTCGAAATAGCCCAGATCGCCTTCACCGCCCTGGATGACCACCAGGCCGCTGTCAGCCACGCTCGTCGCGGACAGGTTACCTGCGCCATCGCTGGCTACGGTCCACAATTCGCCGAAGTTGTTGGTGCTGTCGACTGCGACAGGGTTCTGGACCGTGACCAGCATGCCTTCGAGGCTTTCCCAGAAGTCGATGCCGTCATTGGCAGAGTCGTAGGTGCCGAGCAGGTCGTCATCGATGATTTCGGTCGGCGGCGTGATGCCGTCCGGTCCTATCAACACTGCAGTGGGCAGGCTATTGCCCGTGCTGTCGACCGTAACTGTCGGGCTGGTCAGTTCGGTGATGGTGAGGTTGCTTTCATCCCCGCCGGGCAGGAATTCCGTGACCGTGCCACTGACAGTGACGCCATCGCCCGCAACCACCGTGGGGGTGGAACCGGTGAAGACAAAGATTGCGTCCGACGTTGCGGAATTGCCGTCACCGTCCGCGTCCTGCAGGTAGAAGCCGGTCGCGGAAACGGCGGTTACGATGCCGGTCGTGGTGACTGAATTGCCCACGAAAATCGACTGGTGGCCTTCCCCCTGGATCTCGCCGATCTGGAGGTTGAGCGCCTCGTCGTTGACGATAGTGCCAGTGGCCGAACCGTCGCGGATGTCGGACCCGCCGGTCGGATTGGTGAGTTCCACGGTGAAGAACTCGCTCGGTTCGGGAAGGATGTCCCCGGTTACGCTGACGGTAATCGTCGCCGTTGTCTGACCGGCTGCGAAAGTGACCGTTCCGCTGAGCGGCCCGGACAAGTCGCTGGTGCCGGCAGATTGCGCGCCATTGCCGAGCATGACCTGGTAGTCGACCGATACGGCGCCTTCGCTGCCCCCGGTACGACGGACGGTGAACGTCATGTCCGTGGTCCCGGTGTCACCTTCGACAACACTGCTGTCGCCAATGTAGAAGCTGCCGTTGGGATTGGGGGGTATGAAATCCTGTCCGCCATTGGGCGCACCGAAACTGTCGCCGACGGGGCCGGTCCAGCTGAAGTCTTCGTAGCTCGAGCCCGCACCCACCAGCTGGATGGAAAGCCCTGCCGGACCGCCGGTTTCTTCGACGCCGACGTCAATGCTGGTCATGCCCGCCGCCGGACCGGAAGTTGCCAGCATCGTGCCTTCATAGGAAAGGAACTGGATGACGTTGCCGCCCGCATCGACCAGTGCGAAACCGTCGGGCGCGCCGTTCTGGATATTGGTCGCATCGACCGATACCGTGCCGAAGCCATCGTCCTGATCGGCGATGACGCCACTCAAAGCGATGGTCTGGTAAGGCACCCCGCCGTTACCGTTGTAGAGCACGATGCTCCAGCCGGTCAGGTCGGTTCCCGCTGCACCGGCAATCTCGATCCGTTCGCCCACGTCGGCGCCGGAGTTGTCATAGTGGAACTCGTTGAAGAACACATTCGCGGCTGCGGGCGGCGGAGGCGGAGGCGGAGGTGGCGGGGGAGGAGCATCGCCGAAGGTCTGCCCGGTATTGATGGAGCCGCGCGTTTCGGCTGCGGGTCCGGACCAGGTGAAGTCAACCGGAGCGGTTCCGTTGCCCGTAAGTTGCAGTGAATATCCGACCGGCGTTACCCCGTCCTCGGCAATGCCGATGTCGGTACTGGTCATCCCGGCTGCAGGACCGTCGATAGCGACGAATTCGCCTTCATAGCTGAGGAACTGGAGCACCGTGCCATCGGGAGCCACGAGCGCAATGGCATCGGGCGCACCGTTCTGGAGGCCGTTCGCAGGCAGGTTGAACGCGACCGCGCCGTACCCATTGCCCTCGTCGTCGACCGTGCCCGTCAGGGAGATGGTGTTGTAAACCATACCGTTGCCGCCGTTGTAGAGCACCAGCGAGTAATTGGTCAGGTCGAGCCCTGCCGTGCCTGCCACTTCGATGAACTCGCCGGTATCGGCACCAGCGTTGTCGTAATGGAATTCGTTGATGAACAGCACGTCCTCGACGATTTCCTGACCGGTGTTGGCAGCCCCCGAAGTGTTCGCCTGGGCGGCAGACCAGGTGAAGTCGCCGTAAGTCGATCCGCTGCCGGTGAGCTGGAGCGAATGTCCGGCAGGGACGCCGCTGAGTTCGGCGACGCCGATGTCGGTGCTGGTCAATCCGTCGGCAGCGCCGCCGATGGCAGTAAAGCTGCCCTCGTAGCTCAGGAACATGACTACCGAGCCGCCCGCGTCGACCAGGGCGATGCCATCGGGTGCACCGTTCTGAAGGCCGGTAGCAGCCACCGAAACGAAAGTGTCGGATCCACTCAACGCGATCGTGCCATACGGCGCACCGTTCGAACCGTTGTAGAGAACGACCGTCCAGCCGGTCAGGTCGGCACCGTCGAGGTTGGCGATTTCAATGAACTCGCCCGTATCCGCCCCGTCGTTGTCGTAGTGGAATTCGTTGATGAAGATGCGCGATGCCGGATTGGCGACCATACCTGACCCCTTAACCTGAATGCCGTGACAGAACCGCTCGCCGTAGCCGCGATTCGAATGGGGGCTGTGCTAGGTCAGGTCCGCGTCAGTTCGGTTACCCCCGAGTTAAAATCCTGTGGACAGGGGATTTTGTCTCAAATCGGGACTCTGTCGGATCAGGGAATTTCTTCCAACAGTGCGCGTTTCTCGCCCGAGTAGATCGCCCGTACATCGGCGTCCCTGCGCGCCAGCGAGGTCGCCTGGTTCACATATCCCTTGTCGGTGATTTCGCCCGCATCGAGCGAAGGGGGATCGGTCAGCAGCAACATCTTTCCGATCCGGCGCGAGCTTCCGCCCGCTGTCCGGTTGAACTCCGCGAGCTTGGCCGCGATGTCCCTTGCCAGGATGGCGAGGCCCGCGCTCCCGTTCTTGGCGGTATATTTCTGGACCGCAGCGGGGCTGGGCCATGCAAGAACGCCTATGAACTCGCGGTCCTGGCCGGTGATCACGCAATCTTGGATCAACGGGCTGCAGGCGGTGACGACTTCGGGCCTCAGGGTCCCGACGGAAACCCACGTGCCGGTCGACAGCTTGAAGTCCTCTGTCACGCGTCCGTCGAAGACGAGGCCTTGCAGCGGATCGTCCTCGTCGAGGAAACGCGCGGCATCGCCGAGCTTGTAGAAGCCCTCTTCATCGAAAGCCTCCGCATTCTTGGCCGGATCGTCCTTGTAGCCGCTGGTTACCGAAGAGCCCTTGACCCGCACTTCCATCTTCTGGCCGTTGGGGACCAGCTTCAGGGTCACGCCGGGCATGGGCAGGCCGATCAGCCCGACGCGGTCGATCTCCCAGTGGACCATGGTGATGCCCTGCGTTTCAGTGGCACCGTACATGGTGGTGATCGGGATGCGCTTGCCCGTCTCGGCAATGGCGAGTGCCTGGATGCGGGCGTAGAGATCGTCCGACAGCGTGGCGCCGCCGTACCCGAGCGAAATGACCCGCGCGAAGAACGAGGACCTGAGCTTCTCGTCCTGCTCCATCGCGTCGGCCAGCATGGCGAAGGCGACCGGGGCAGAACCGAAGCCCGTCGGCGATACCTCGTAGAGGTTGCGGATGGTAGTCTCGAACATGCCGGGAATGGGCTTGCCCTCATCGAGATAGAGTGTGCCGCCCGACCAGGTGACGCCGTTGAAGGAGATGTTCCCCGCGCTGATATGGCTCCACGGCATCCATTCGAGGATCACCGGCGGTTCGCGGCTGTCGCGTGGCTGTTCGGCAAGCCCCTCCTGCCCGGCGATGACAGTGGACATCATGTCATGCGTCTGGGGGACGCATTTGGGCATGCCGGTCGAGCCGGAGGTGAAGAGATACTTGCCCACCGTATCGGCCGTGATCGCCTCGCGCCGTTTCTCGACGGCAGGGGTGGGGACCTGCCGGCAAAGCTCCACGAAATCGACCGCACCTTCGGGTGAGCCGTCGCAAGTAATGACGGTAAGTCCGGGCAATTCCTCGCGCAGGCGGGCGAGCGCGGCAGCATGCAGGGCGCCTTCCTTCGCGAACACCGCCTTGGCGCCGATCTTGCGGAAACAGTGCAGCAACTTGGCATGGTCCTGCGACATCAGCGAATAGGCCGCGCTGACCGGGGCAATCGGGACGCCCGCAGTATAGCAGCCGAGCATCAGCAGCGCGTGCTCCAGCGAATTGCCGGAAATGACCATGACCGGATCATCCTGGCCGTGCCCGTGATCGATCAGCCATTGCGCGATCGAATCCGCTGCAGCGCGCGCCTCGCCCCAGGTCACGCCGCGCCAAGGGCCATGTCCGGGTTGGCGCTGGAGAATGAAGGACCGATCGGGATGCGCTTCGCTCCGGTCCCGGAAGATTTCCGCAAGGTTCGCCGGCACCTGTGCTGGCGGATGCGAGCTGCTGATGAGCACAGTCCCGTCCTCGCGCTTCTCCACCACAGCTGCAGGCGGCTTTTGCGGAAGGCGGGTGAACGGTGGAGGGCTGCTTGCCATATCAGGGTCTCTCCCGGCGCTGACCAAGGAATCGTCGATGCCAAGCGGTATCCCATTTCCACAGCTGATGCGAACGCTGGAGTTCCTGTCCCGGCAGCAAACGGGACCGCGCAATTGCAATGCGTCCTCTGCACGGGCATTGGAGGGCGATGGGGAAAAGGACCGCCAGCTCAGTCGCGCGCAGCCAGGGCAAAGCCAGCATCCGCGACTCCCTTCTCGAAGCGGCCAGCGCCTTGATGCGCGAGCAGGACACGGTCGAGATCGGAATTCTCGACATCGCCTCGCGGGCCGAGGTCAATCACGGGATGATCCGGTACTATTTCGGCAGCAAGGAAGGGATGATGCTCGCCCTGCTGGACCGCGACGTCCAGATGCGCATCCGCCAGCTCGCCGCTCTGTTCCGCCTCGACGTGACGCCGACCGAGCGCATGCGCATCCACCTCGAGGGCATTCTCGATACTTATTACCAGATCCCCTACCTCAACCGCCTGATCCACGCGATGGTCCGCGATGCCTCGCCCGAGCGGGTGCATCATATTGCCGAGGAACTGCTCAAGCCCATCGCGCGGGCGCAGCACCGGATCATCGAAGCGGGGATCGAGAGCGGGGAATTCCGCAAGGTCGATCCCAAGCTGTTCTATTTCAACACGATCGGTTCGGCGGACGGACTCTACGCCAACCGGTTCACCCTGTCGGCGGTGTTCGGCGGGATTCCCGCAGCCGATGATGCGCTGCACGAACGGTACAAGAAGCAGACGGTGGAAACGCTGATGGCCGGTCTGCTGGCGTAGTTATCAGGCTTGATAATCGACGCCACGGATGCATAAGGGCATCTATGGATCTGCAACTCGACGACCAGCAGAAGCTGCTCCAGCAATCGCTCGCCCGCTTCCTCGAAAAGCGGCTGCCGTTCGACGTCCGCCAGCGGCAGCGCAGCGCGTCGGACTTCCTCGAATTCTGGCGCGCACTCGATAGCGAACTGGGCGTGGGTGCAGCGGGTATCGGTGAGGATCTCGGAGGTTTTGGCGGCGGACGCGAGGCAGAGATGATCGTCGCGACCGCACTGGGCAGTGCGCTGGCCGTGACGCCCTATGTGGCATCGAATGTCCTGTCGTCGACGCTGCTCTCGGCAGTGGGCCAGAACGAGCTTGCTGGTGCGATCGGTTCGGGCAACGCGATCGTCACGACAGCCGTGGAGGAAGCCCAGACGCGTGGCGACGTGGCCCTGATCGAAGCGCGGGCAGAGCCGGTAGAGAAGGGCTGGCGATTGACCGGCAAGAAGCTGGCAGTCGACTTCGCATCGGTGGCAGACGTGGTGCTGGTGCCTGCGCGTCTTGCCGACGGCAATCTGGCTCTCTTCGCTTCCACACCCGCCGAGCTCGGCGCGGCACTGAAGCCTTACCATCTCGTCGACGGGACTCCGGCCGCCGACATCCTTCTCGATGGCCTGGTCCTGCCCGGGAGTGCCTGCCTCGCGAAAGGTGAAGCGGTCCTGGCGGCGCTGAGCCTCGCAGTCGATGCCGCCATTGCCGCATACTGCGGGGAAGCGGCAGGGATCGCCTCGGTCATGGTCGAGGACACTGTCGCCTACACCAAGGAGCGACAGCAGTTCGGCGTCGCTATCGCCTCTTTCCAGGCGCTGCAGCACCGCATGGTCGACATGTGGGCCAAGGCTCGCGAGATCGAGGCAGCTTCATTGCTCGCGACGCTCAAATCGGATCGTCCGGACGCCGTCTCCGCTGCCAAGGCCACGGTTTCGGACGGGCTTCGGCTGATCGGGCAGGAGGCGGTGCAATTGCACGGCGCGATGGGGCTGACGGAGGAATTGCGCGTCGGCCACTACTTCAAGCGCGCAACCGTTCTCGAACATCGCCTCGGCAGCGCGGCCGACCACGTCGAACGCTATCGGGCGCTACGGTCCCACGCCTAGGGCAGGCTACAGGCCGAGGACGTGCCGCGCGAGGATATTGCGCTGGATCTCGTTCGAACCGGCGTAGATCGAACCCGCCCTTTCGTTGAGATACTTGAGCGGCGCGATCGCCTGCCACTTCTCGCCCGAAACATACCCGTCTTCGGGTGCCTCGTATTCAGGGACATCGGCGCCCGGACGGGCTGCGTGCGGCTGGAACACCGTCCCGCTCGTCCCCGCAGCCTCCAGCGCCAGTTCGGTCAGGTGCTGCGCCAGTTCGGTGCCCATGATCTTCATCAGCGAGGACATTGCGCCGACGCTTTCTCCGCGCCCGGCTGAAGAAAGCAGCTTCAGTTCGAGCACCTCGAGCACGTCAATGCGGATCATCGCGCGGGCGAGGCGGTGCGCGAAGTCGCCGTGTTCGAGCAGGCTCTTGCCGCCCACGCGCACCTTCGCGGCGCGCGCCTCGATATTGCGGGCGCGAATCTTCAGGCCTGCCGAATAGGCCGAGCCGCCGCGCTCGAACTCGAGCAGGAACTTGGCGACCTGCCAGCCCCGGTCCACTTCGCCGATGACGTTCGCGCGCGAGACGCGGACATCATCGAAGAACACCTGGTTCTGCACGGTCTCGCCCGACAGCATGACGATCGGCCTGACGCTCACGCCGCCCTGATCCATGGGCACGAGGATGAAGGTGATGCCTTCCTGCTTGCGGCCTTCCGCGTGCGTCCTGACGAGGCAGAAGATCCAGTTTGCCTCCTGCGCATGCGTGGTCCAGATTTTCGATCCGTTGAGGATGAAATCGTCGCCATCGGGAACCGCGCTCATCTGCAGGGCGGCAAGGTCGGAGCCCGCATTGGGTTCCGAATAGCCCTGGCAGAAGAAAACCTCCCCGGTCAGGATCCGCGGCAGGAAGAAGGCCTTCTGCTCGGGCGTCCCGAATGCGGCGATGACATGGGCAACCATGTGGATGCCCATCGGCGAGAGCGAGGGTGCGGATGCCTTCGCCTTCTCGTTGGCGAAGAGATAATGCTGGGCGACGGTCCAGTCCTTGCCGCCATGTTCTTCCGGCCAGTGCGGGGCGGCAAGACCTGCTGCATGCAGCTTCAGCTGCCACGCCATCGACGCATCGTGATCGGGATAAACGCTGGTCGCGTGCATACCGGCATCGCGGATGTCATCGGTCAGTTCGCGGGCACAGAATTCCGCGATCTCGGCGGCGAACGCCTTTTCGTCAGGAGACCAGTCGAGGTTCATGCCATATCCGTTTGCCGTAGATTATCAGTTCTGATAACTCATTTGCATTCCCGGTCAATCGTCTTGGATGCCCATACGCCATGAACCAGCACGCCGCCGTCGAACCCGCGCCCGCCAAAACCTACCAGAAGAGTTCGACCCCGAACCAGGTCGATTTCACCAAGCCGGCGGGTGAGGAGGCGTTCTACGCACCCGATTCGATCCAGTGGCGGATCTTCAAGAACAACGTCGCGCTTGCGATCGGCGGCGTTGCCGCAGTGCTCCTCGAATTTGCCGACGCACGCATTCGTTCGGGGGTGTGGGATCATTCCATCTATCCCGTCGATCCGATCGGCCGTTCGCAGCGCACCGGCATGGCCGCCATGCTGGGCGTCTATGGGCCGCGCAGCGTGGCAAGGCAGGTCATCGCGGGCGTGGGCCGCATGCATGCCAAGGTGTCCGGTACGACTCCGAAGGGCGAGGCATACAGGGCGCTCGATCCCGAATTGCTGGACTGGGTATCGGCCACCGCGCAATACGGCTTCAGCACGGCCTATGATCGCTATGTCCACCGGCTGAGCGATGCCGAAAAGCATGCCTTCTGGAACAATGGCGACGAGGTGGCGCGGCTCTACGGCGTGACCGAAATCCCCCACTCCGAAGCCGAGTTCCTGACCATGATGGAACGGCTGGTGCCGCGTTTCGAGGCCCACCAGATCAACATCGACTTCCTCGAGATCGTCGCCTCGGGCAAGGCGCGTCCGGAAATTCCCAGCTTCATCCACCGCGCCATGGCGCGTGCTGCGGTCAGCATTCTTCCGCCTATCGTGAGGCAGAAACTGGAACTCGGGCGCGAATGGGATATCTCCCTGCCCGAGAAGATGCTGGTCAGGTTCTTCGGCAGGGTGGCCGACCGCAAAATCGATCCGGAGTCGCCCGCCTACCAGGCCGCGCTGCGGCTCGGCCTGCCGGGGGATACGGCGTGGAGGAAATAAGGCGCAACGAAGCAGCCGGTGACACCGGCGAACCTAATCGGGAGAGCAGGGCATGAAGACGCGTTTCACCGAGATGTTCGGTGTGGAGCATCCCATCGCGCAGGGCGGGATGATGTGGGTCGGCAAGGCAGAACTGGTCTCTGCCGTCGCCAACGCCGGGGCACTCGGCTTCCTCACCGCGCTGACACAGCCGACGCCCGAGGAACTGACGAAGGAAATCGCCCGCTGTCGCGACATGACCGACAAGCCCTTCGGCGTGAACCTCACCATCCTGCCGAGCATTAACCCGCCGCCCTACGCCGAGTATCGCGCTGCAATCATCGAGAGCGGGGTGAAGATCGTCGAAACCGCCGGGTACAAGCCGCAGGAGCACGTCGACCACTTCAAGCAGCACGGCGTGAAGGTGATCCACAAGTGTACCGCCGTGCGTCATGCGGTTTCGGCCGAAAAGATGGGCGTCGATGCGATCTCGATCGACGGCTTCGAATGTGCCGGGCACCCGGGTGAGGACGATATTCCGGGCCTGATCCTGATTCCGGCAGCCGCTGACAAGATCTCGATCCCGATGCTCGCTTCGGGCGGGTTCGGTGACGGCCGGGGCCTTGCCGCCGCGCTCGCCCTGGGGGCCGACGGCATCAACATGGGCACCCGCTTCTGCGCGACCAAGGAAGCGCCGATCCACGAAAACTTCAAGCAGGCCATGGTCGAGGCAGACGAGCGCCAGACCAAGCTGATCTTCCGCACCTACAGGAACTCCGCCCGTGTCGCCGCCAACGCGATTTCGGAGGAGGTCGTCAGGCTGGAGCGCGAGGGCAAGCCGTTCGAGGAAGTGGCGCATCTCGTGAAGGGGCAGCGCGGGCGCGAAGGCTACGAGACAGGTGACACCGAACGCGGCATCTGGAGCGCGGGCATGATCCAGGGCCTGATCCACGACGTCCCGACCGTGCGCGAGCTGGTCGAGCGGATCGTCGACGAGGCAGACGCGATCATCACCGATCGTCTTGCCCGAATGGCGAGCTGAGGGACGCGCCTGACATGGAACAGGTCGCCGGCACGGTCGAAGGCGGGCTGGAGATCGTCGCGGACGGGCTGCCAAGCGACAACATCTGCTTCACACCACCGCCTGCCTGATCGGCGAGGCCACAGGAGAAAGCCCACGTGCCGGACATTATCCTCCACCACTACGATGCGTCGCCTTTCTCCAACAAGGTGCGGCTGCTGCTTGGCCTGAAAGGGCTGGCGTGGAAATCGGTGGTCACGCCCAACATGATGCCCAAGCCGGACCTCGTCCCGCTCACCGGGGGCTATCGCCGCGCGCCGGTGATGCAGATCGGCGCGGACATCTATTGCGACAGCCAGGTCATCATGGCGGAGATCGAGCGGCGGTTCCCGGAGCCGAAGGCGGATTTCGGGGCGGGCTGGCCGATCAACCTGTGGGCGGATCGGCAGTGGTTCCAGCATTCAGTCGCAATCATTTTCGGCCTTCTGGGCGACAAAGTGGATCCGGCCTTCATCGCCGACCGCGAGAAACTGTCGGGGCGCCCGTTCGACGTGAAGGCGATGGCCGCCTTCGCCGGTCCGGCAAGGGGCCAGTGGCGTGCGCAGGCAGGCTGGATCGAGCGTGCGCTCGGGACGGGTGGCGAGGACTTCCTGTTCGGGTCGCTGCCCGCCATCGGCGACCTCGCCGCGCATATGAACATCTGGTTCCTGAAGTCTGCCTTCCCCGATCTCGCGGATGAATTGCTCGACGGGTTCGACAGGGTGAAATCCTGGTACCCGCGCATCGAGGCACTCGGTCAGGGCTCGCGCGCGGAAATCGCGGGGGTGGAGGCGCTGCACATCGCGAGCGAGGCCGACCCGGCCGTTGCACCTTTCGTCCATGACACGGCTGCAACCGGCGGGTTGCAGGTCGGCAGCGATGTCGTGGTCGCGGCCGACGACTATGGCCGCGATCCGATATCAGGAAAGCTGGTCTCGGCCAGCGTCGATCGTATCGTCATCAGCCGCAGCGATAGCGACCTGGGAACGTGCAACCTACACTTCCCGCGGGTGGGCTTCGTCGTGACGGGAACTGGTGCCGGTTAGAGGATTCGAACCCCTGGCCTGATGATTACAAATCAACTGCTCTACCAACTGAGCTAAACCGGCGCTCCAGAGGCGGGGCCTTTCGTTCAAAGCGCCCCGAAAGTCCAGCCCTCCGTTGCCGCGATTTCGGGAGTGAGGCCTGCGGGCGTCCAACGCGCGTCATCGTGGGCGACGGCGCGCAGCCATGCCGCGGTGAGGAGCGCGTCGGAAGAATGATCGTCGATCGGTCCCTCTCCTGCGACGCCCGGAGAGCCCAGGGTGGCAAGTGCGGCATTGAGGTCCTCGTAATTGCGCATCTTGGCCTTGGCCGCGCTGCGACCGGCCTCGCGCGCGGCGAGGCTGGTGTAGATTTCCACCACCACCGAGCCGCGTGGCGGCAGAGGATCGACAGGCCAGACAGGCAGGTGGCCGCGCAGATGGTGGAGCATCCGCATTCCTGTAAGGCTCGACTTGCCGACCTGGGCCGCGCCGACGAGGTTGAAGTTTGAGTAGGGCTTGCACCCCATCGCCGCCTGCGCGTGCTCGGTGACGCGGAATCGCCCCCGGCCGTGCGCTGCCCCGTCGCAGCCGAAATGCGCGCCGGTATCCATTCCGTCGCGAAAGAACGGACGCAGGTCTGGATGGGCAACGAAGCTGTTGGCCCCGAGATGGTCCTCGTCCGCAGCGATCCTGTCGATCAGGTCCCATAGCGCGGGCGCGTCGGGCGGCGTGTCGGGAAGGCCGGGAAAGTAGGCTCCGCAATCGGCGAAGGGCAGTCCGATGCCGAGGTCGAGCCCGACCAGCGTATCCGCGGGTAATTCGTCGCGCAGGATCGCCAGCACGTCTGCGCGGCCCCAGCGATGCTCGATCAGGACCGGCGCCCCGCCGTCGCCATGTGCCAGCGCCAGCGCGATGCCCTTCTGCCTCTCGCCCTTCGCGCCCGACCAGTCGATGGCGAGGAAATGAGTGAACCTATTGGCGTTCACGCCGCAACTTGTCCCAGTAGTCGAGCCGCTTCCTTACCTCGCGCTCGAAACCGCGTTCGACCGGCTGGTAATAGGCTTGCGGCTCCATCTCCTCGGGCCAGTAATTGTCGCCCGAAAAGCCGTCCTCGGCGTCGTGGTCGTAGCTGTAGCCCGAGCCGTAACCGATGTCCTTCATCAGCTTGGTCGGGGCGTTGAGGATGTTCTGCGGCGGCATCAGGCTGCCGGTCTCGCGCGCCGACTTGAAGCTCGATTTCATCGCCATGTAGGCGGCATTCGATTTGGGTGCGGTGGCGAGGTAGATGCAGGCTTGCACCAGCGCCAGCTCGCCTTCCGGGCTGCCGAGGAACTCATAGGCGTCCTTGGCTGCCATGCACTGCACCAGCGCCTGCGGGTCAGCCATGCCGATATCCTCCACCGCCATGCGGATCAGGCGACGGGCGAGGAAGCGTGGTTCCTCGCCTGCGGTGAGCATCCGGGCGAGGTAGTAGAGGCTGGCCTGCACGTCGGACCCGCGCACAGCCTTGTGGAGCGCGGAAATGAGGTTGTAGTGACCCTCGCGATCCTTGTCGTAGACCGCGACGCGACGCTGGAGGAAGGCGCCGAGCGCCGCCGGGTCGAGCGGTTCTTCGATCTTCGCATTGTAGAGCGTTTCGGCCTGGTTGAGCAGGAAGCGGCCATCGCCATCGGCTGTCGCCACCAGTGCCTCGCGCGCGGCAGGAGTGAGGGGCAGCGCACCTTCAAGGTGTTCGGCGCGTTCGAGCAGCTGGTCGAGCGCTTCGTTCGCAAGTCTCTGCAGGATCAGTACCTGCGCGCGGCTGAGCAGCGCGGCGTTGAGCGCGAAGCTCGGGTTCTCCGTCGTCGCGCCGACCAGGGTCACCGTTCCGCGTTCGACGAAAGGCAAGAAGCCGTCCTGCTGCGCGCGGTTGAACCGGTGGATCTCGTCCACGAAGAGCAGCGTGCGCTGCCCGGCTTCCGCGGCCTTGTCGGCCTCGGCAAAGGCTTTCTTGAGATCGGCTACCCCGCTGAAAACCGCCGAAACGCTGGCGAAACGCATCCCCACGCTGTCGGCCAGCAGGCGCGCGATGGTCGTCTTGCCGGTACCGGGCGGTCCCCAGAGGATCATGCTCGAGAGGCGTCCCGCCGCGACCATCCGCCCGATTGCGCCCTCGGGCCCGGTCAGGTGGTCCTGCCCGACGACTTCCGACAGGTCGCGCGGGCGCAGCCGGTCGGCGAGCGGGGCATCTTCGCGCAAGGCATCGGGATCGGGTGCCGCAGGTAGGCTGTCGGGGAAGAGATCGGACATTGTTCGGCTGACATAGGACGTTCGCAGAGGATTTGCAGGCCCATCTTGTCATCGCCTCATTAAGATATATCTTAGAGCTATCGAAGATAACTCAAGGATGATTCCCATGCACAGGGCACACAAGTGGCACAAGATGGCGCGGATGGGCGGTTGGCCCTTCGCCGCCGCGATGATGTCGGGCGCCGATTTCGGCAGCGGCTTCGGTCGCGGTTTTTCGCCCGAGAACTTCTCGTTCGAATTCGGACCGCGCGGGGGCCGTCGCCGTCGCATGTTCGGCTCGGGCGAATTGCGGCTGGTGCTGCTGCACCTGCTCGCGCAGGAGCCGCGCCACGGTTACGAGCTGATCAAGGCGGTCGAGGAGCTTACCGAGGGTAGCTATTCGCCGAGCCCGGGTACGGTCTATCCGACGCTCTCGCTGCTCGAGGACGAAGGCGCGATCGCACAGGCGCAAGGCGACGAGACGCGCAAAGCCTACGAAGCGACCGAAGCTGGACGCCGCGAGCTCGAGGAGCGCGCCGGCGAGGTCGAGGCGCTGCTCGAACGGCTCGAAGGCCATGGCGAACGCCGCCGCGCCTATGCGACGCCGGAGATGTTCCGCGCGGTCGGCAACCTCGCCAACGTGCTCAAGCACCGCGCCCGGTCAGGCAAGCTCGACGAGGAAACGATCAACGAGATCGTCGACCTGGTCGATGAACTGGCGAAAAAGATCGAGCGTCTCTGAAACCTCTCTCACTTGCACCCTCGACGCGATGGTCTAGGCTCTCGCGTCGAGGGACGCATTTGGGGGAGGTTGCAACATGAGCACCGCCGTGAAATCGCCGTGGCATCTGTGGGCCGTCGGCATCATCACCCTGCTGTGGAACGCAGTGGGGATCACCAGCTACCTGATGACCGAACTGGGCAAGCTCGAAGCCCTTGGCATGACGCCGGAGCAGATTGCCTATTTCGACACGTTCCCGGCCTGGGCCATCGCCGTCTGGGCGCTCGGCGTCTGGGGTGCCTTCTTCGGATCGCTGCTGTTGCTGTTCCGCTCGCGCCATGCGGTGACTTCGCTGATCGTCTCGGTCGTCGGGCTGGTCGGAACGACGATCTTCCAGCGCGTGGTGACCGACCTGCCGGCCGACATGGAGAACCCCGGGCTCGACATCGCCATCTGGGTCATCACCCTCGGCACGCTGTGGTACGCGATGAAGATGCGCCGCGAAGGCGTGCTGCGCTGACCTACTTGCCGCGCTGCGCCATCAGCCTGAGGTAGGTGTCGAGCACCGCCTGGTTGATGGCGTCCCAGCTGTAAGCACGGGCGGCCTTCTCGCCTGCCGCGCCATGCGCGCGGCGCAGCGCATCGTCGGTGCAGTACCGGGCCAGCGCATCGGCACAGCCCTTGGCGAAAGCTTCGTCCTTGCTCGGGGAGATGAGGAAACCGGTCTCGCCTTCGGTGACGATGCTGGCCGCGCCGGTGGCTCCGGCGGCTACGACGGGCAGGCCCGACGCCAGCGCCTCGAGCGTGACATTGCCGAAAGTCTCGGTGATCGAGGGATTGAAGAATATATCCCCGCTCGCCAGCGCACGGCCGAGGTCTGCACCCGTCTGGAAACCGACAAAGCTGCCGCCCGGAAGGGCCTTCTCGAACCACCCGCGCGCAGGGCCGTCGCCGATCACCAGAACCTTGTGCGGGACCTGCCGCTTGCGCAGTTCGACCACCGTGTCGGCGAAGACGTCGAGGCCCTTTTCCATCACCAGCCGGCCGAGGAAGACGATGGCCACGTCGTCATCCGCCAGCCCGTGCGCGCGGCGCCATTCGAGGTCGCGCTTCGAAGGATCGAACACCGTCCGGTCGACCCCGCGCGACCAGATGGTGATATCCTCGTGCATCCCCTGCGCCTTGAGCTCCTCGATCTGGCTCTGCGAGGGCGCGACGAGGGCGTCGCAGCGGTTGTAGAAGCGGCGCAGGATGCCTTCTACCGCTGGCTCCAGGAAACCGAGGCCGTAGTAGCGCGGATAGGTCTCGAAGCGCGTGTGGACGCTGGCGAGGATGGGAAGCTTGTGCTGCTCGGCCCACTTCAGCGCCGCGTGCCCGGTCGGGTCGGGCGAGGACAGGTGGACGATGTTCGGCGCGAATGTCTCGAGGTCCTCGCGATTGGCCGCGGAAAGCCCCAGCGGCAGGCGATATTCGCCACGGTTCTTCACCGGCATACGGATGTTGGGAACGCCGACGAGATCGCCTGTCGGCTCGAAATCGGGCCGGTCGACCACGGGCGCGTAGACGCGCAGCGCCGCACCCTGGCGCAGCAGGTATTCGGCGAGCCGGTTGAGCGCCTGGTTGGCGCCGTCACGCGTGTAATTGTAGTTCCCGCTGAACAGCGCGATCCGGAGGTCCTTGGCTTCCATCGCGCGGGCCATAGTCGGGCGGAACCAATTTGGCGAGAGCGCGCTTGTCCCGAACAACCCACGCTTTGCAGACGCATGGCTATTTCCGATTGACTTGTTGCGCCGCAACATTATTGCCGCCGACGGGCCACGCGGTCCCAACGCCGCGCGTGCTCTCTGCAAGGAGAGACTTACATGACTGACTTGATCCGCCCGGGCAGCAAGCCCGCGCGTCCGTACTTTTCCTCCGGTCCCTGCGCCAAGGCGCCGGGCTGGGCTCCCGAAAAACTCGCCACCGATTCGCTCGGCCGTTCGCATCGCTCCAAGTTGGGCAAGGCGCGGCTGCAGTACTGCATCGACCTGATCCGCGAAGTGCTGGAGGTGCCGGATACGCACCGCATCGGCATCGTTCCAGGTTCGGATACCGGCGCGGTCGAGATGGCGATGTGGACCATGCTCGGCGCCCGCCCCGTAACGACGCTGGCATGGGAGAGCTTCGGCGAGGGCTGGGTCACCGACGCGGTCAAGCAGCTCAAGATCGATCCCACGGTTATCCGCGCCGACTACGGCGAGCTGCCCGACCTCACTCAGGTCGACTGGTCGAACGACGTGATCTTCACCTGGAACGGCACCACTTCGGGCGTGCGCGTGCCCAACGGCGACTGGATTGCCGCCGACCGCGAGGGCCTGACCATCGCCGATGCGACCAGTGCAGTGTTCGCGCAGGACATCGCCTGGGACAAGGTCGATGTGCTGACCTTCAGCTGGCAGAAGGTGCTCGGCGGGGAGGGCGCGCATGGCGTGCTGATCCTCGGCCCCCGCGCCGTCGAAAGGCTCGAAACCTACACCCCCGCATGGCCGCTGCCCAAGGTCTTCCGCCTGATGAGCAAGGGCGCGCTGGCAGAGGGCGTGTTCAAGGGCGAGACGATCAACACCCCGTCGATGCTCGCGGTCGAGGATGCGATCTTCGCGCTCGAATGGGGCAAGTCGCTTGGTGGCCTCTCCGCGATGAAGGCGCGCGCCAATGCCAATGCCGCGGCGCTCGATGCCATCGTGCAGGAGCGCGAGTGGCTCGGCCACCTCGCCTCCGACCCGGCAAGCCGATCCAACACCAGCGTCTGCCTGACGGTAGAGGGTGCCGACGAAGCGCGCATCAAGGCCATGGCCAAGCTCCTCGAGGACGAGGACGCCGCCTACGACGTGGCGGGTTACCGCGACGCCCCGGCAGGCCTGCGCATCTGGTGCGGCGCCACGGTCGAGACTGCCGATATCGAGGCACTCGGTCCCTGGCTCGACTGGGCCTACGCCGCCACCGCGTAACCTTTCTGCGCCCCGGCCGAGTGCCGGGGCCGCTTCCCCAATTTCTCCGCAAGGAAACTGACATGACCAAGCCCAAAGTCCTCATTTCGGACAAGATGGACCCCAACGCCGCCAAGATATTCGAAGAGCGCGGCTGCGACGTCGATGTGATCACCGGCGAAACCCCCGAACAGCTGATCGCCCGCATCGGCGAATACGACGGCCTTGCGATCCGTTCGTCGACCAAGGTGACCAAGGCGGTGCTCGACGCCGCGACCAATCTCAAGGTCATCGGGCGCGCAGGTATCGGGGTCGACAACGTCGATATCCCCGCCGCCAGCGCGCAAGGCGTCGTGGTGATGAACACCCCATTCGGCAACTCGATCACCACTGCCGAGCACGCCATCGCGCTGATGTTTGCACTTGCCCGCCAGATTCCGGAAGCGAACGCGCAGACGCAGGAAGGCAAGTGGCCCAAGAACGACTTCATGGGCGTCGAAGTCACCGGCAAGACGCTCGGCCTGATCGGCGCGGGTAACATCGGTTCGATCGTCGCCAGCCGCGCGCTCGGCCTCAAGATGAAGGTCGTCGCCTACGATCCCTTCCTGACCGAGGAACGCGCGATCGAAATGGGGGTCGAGAAGGCCGACCTCGAAACGCTGCTGGCCAAGGCGGATTTCATCACGCTGCACACCCCGCTGACCGACGAGACGCGCAACATCCTCAGCCGCGAAAACCTCGCCAAGACCAAGAAGGGCGTGCGCATCATCAACTGCGCGCGTGGCGGGCTGATCGACGAGGCGGCGCTGGCCGATGCACTCGACAGCGGCCAGGTCGCGGGCGCGGCACTCGACGTGTTCCAGACCGAGCCGGCCAAGGAATCGCCGTTGTTCGGCAAGCCCAATTTCATCTGCACCCCGCACCTGGGGGCGAGCACCAATGAAGCGCAGGTCAATGTCGCGCTGCAGGTGGCCGAGCAGATGGCCGACTACCTCGTCAACGGCGGCGTCACCAATGCGCTCAACATGCCCTCGCTGAGCGCCGAGGAAGCCCCCAAGCTCAAGCCCTACATGAAGCTGGCCGAAAACCTCGGCAGCCTCGTCGGCCAGCTGGCCCACGGGAACCTGACCAAGATTTCGATCGAGCGCGAAGGTGCTGCGGCCGAACTGTCGGGCAAGCCGATCGAAGGTGCGGTCCTCGCCGGCCTGATGCGCCAGTATTCTGACACGGTGAACATGGTCAACGCACCCTTCCTTGCCAAGGAACGCGGGCTCGATGTGCGTTCGGTGCGCCATGAGAAGGAAGGTGCCTACAACACCCTCATTCGCGTGACCGTCGGCACCGAAGCGGGCGACCGCTCGGTCGCCGGAACGCTGTTCGGAGCGGACGCGCCGCGCCTCGTCGAGATCTTCGGCGTCGGCATCGAAGCGGAACTCGCGGGCGATATGCTCTACATCGTCAACGAAGACGCGCCGGGCTTCATCGGTCGCATCGGTACCCTGCTGGGCGAAAACGGCATCAACATCGGCACCTTCCACCTCGGCCGTCGCCAGGCGGGCGGCGAGGCGGTGCTGCTGCTGAGCGTCGACCAGCCCATCCCGCAAGACGTGGTCAAGGCCGCTTGCGCGCTCGAGGGCGTGAAGGTGGTCATGCCGCTGGCATTCTGACCGGCATTGGGGCAGGGGGCGGCTGCTGTGACTGACCAAGACGACCTCCTGCCCGTCGGGCTCGAAGACGCGCTGCCTGCGCGGGCGCGAGCCATTACCGAAGCCATGCGTGCCGTACTCGATGCGATGGACGGCCACGGGTACGACCGCGTGCGTCCTCCGCTGGTGGAATTCGAGAAGTCGCTTGCCGGGCGCATGGAAGGCGTCGCGACGCGGCGCATGATCCGCTTCACCGACCCTGAGTCCCTGCGCACCCTTGCGCTGCGCAGCGACATGACGGTGCAGGTCGGGCGCATCGCGGCGACCGTCATGGCATCGGCGCCGCGTCCGCTGCGCCTGTGCTACGCAGGCGATGTCGCCATGCTCAAGGCCGACCAGCTCGACCCGGCAAGGCAGCGGCTGCAGCTTGGCGCGGAGCTCATCGGCAGCGACAGCGTCGCGGCGGCAAGCGAGATCGTTGGTGTGGCCATCGACGCGCTGAAGGGCGCGGGCCTGGGCAACATCTCGGTCGACTTCACGCTCCCCGACCTCGTCGACACACTGGCGGAAAAGGCACTCCCGCTCGACGTCGACAAGCGCGAGGCGGTGCGCCGCGAACTGGACACCAAGGATGCAGGCGGGCTGACTGCAGCGGGCGGCGAGGCCTATCTCCCGCTGCTCTACGCGACCGGACCCTTCGACGAGGCTATCGCCAAGCTAGCCGAAATCGACGCGGGCGGGGCGCTCGCCAGCCGCATCGCCGGCCTGCGCGATATTGCCGCGAGCATCGGCAAGCGTGCCCGCATCACGCTCGACCCGACCGAACGCCACGGTTTCGAATATCAGAGCTGGTTCGGCTTCACGCTCTATGCTGAGGGAGCACGCGGCACGCTGGGGCGCGGCGGAACCTACACGATCCGCGGCAGCGAAGAGGCGGCGACGGGCTTCACCATCTACATGGACCCGCTTCTCGAAGCACTCGGCACGCGGGCGGATGAAGCACGCAAGACGCTTTTCCTTCCGCTCGGACATGACCGCGATGCCGCTGCCCGCCTGCGCGCCATCGGCTGGCGCACGGTAGCGGCGATCTCGGGCAGTGAAGACGCGAAAGCGCTAGGCTGCACGCATCGACTTGAAGACGGTGAAACTATCGCGCTCGGGTGAGCCAACCGTTCAGTCGCCCAGGACCGCCCCGACATCGCCGATCTCGATGTCGCTCGTCATGCCCAGGTAGCGCTCGTAATACGGCTTGTGTGACGCACCGACGAGGGCGAGGACCCTTCGCCCTAGCCCGACGACCTCGCGGATGTTGGCTGCCATGCGCAAATTGCGCGTCTCCCAGTAGGCGAGATAGGCGCGGCCAGAGTTGCCCGGCAATTTCGAGCCCGCTGCCGCGGCGAAATCGCTCGTCACAGCGGCCCGTTGGCTCTCCAGCGAATTGAGCGCACGGTACCAGTCGATCAGCGGGCCGCCGTCCGCGATCGACTTCTCCCAATGCTCATGTTCCGCGGCGCGCTCCTTGACCGCCGGATTGTCCCAGATCTTGCCCATTTCCTCGCCATAGACCTGGTTGTCGACCGGGCCCGATGCAGCTTCGCCGGTGTGGTCGTCGACCGGAAACACCCGCTCCAGCCCGAGCCGGACGGCGAGCGGGGCCGCGATGGTGGCGTTCTCGTTGCGCGAAGCCATGCGTTTGCTCAGCAGGTCCACCAAGACTTGCGGCAGGGAGGCATCCTCGTGACGTTCGACCGGGGGCAGCCGCAGCCACTGGACCAGCGCCGAATCCGCTTCGCCCGCGGCGAGGAACAGGCCGGCGAGGCGCCTGCGGACCTCGGGCGCGCGATCCTGTGCCGGTTGCGCGAGTATCTCGGAATAGGCCTTTTCAGCCTCCGGCCCGGTCAGCCCCAGCGCCTCGCGCGCCGGTGCCGGGTCGAAGCAATAGTTCGCGGCGACCTCGGGATATGCAAATTCGTAGGTCCGCAGGTAATCGCATTGGGCGCCCGACATTGCCTCCACCGCTATTGCCTGCGGAGCCCAGGCAGCGAGCCGCGCCAGCAGGGGGTCGAAGCGTGTGCGGTTGAAATCCGCGGGCAGGTACGAAAGATGGGCGGTGCCGAGAACCAGCACCTCGCTGCGGTCGCCGCGTTCCCTGGCTGCCTTATCGGCAATTTCGACGGGCGAAGGGTCCGGAGCCGCGAGGCAAGCTTGCGAAAACAGGGACGCGACGATCGCAACGGCTTGAAAGGTCAGGCGGAAATGGGACATCGGGGAACTCCGTGACTGTATTGCGCGAATAAGACGCCACTGCCGGTCCCTGTCAACAGCGCAGGCCTTTGCCGATCCCGAGAAAAGGCCAAATAAGTGGTGCTGGCCTCGTCGGTGGGCGGGGATCGAAAGCTTGTGGCGATGGAGTGCGCTAGGCGGGAGCGGCAACCCACTTCGGGTGCTTTTCCATGATCGCGGCAAACAGCTCCGACCCGTTCAGCCGGTCGAGCCATGAGCGGACACGGGGAATATCCTGCGTCGCGAACCAGCCCTTGTCGTGATGCGCGAACTGGCGGACGAAGGGGAAGGTGGCGATGTCGGCGAGGCCACGGGTGTCGCCACAAAGGTAGGCTTGGTGTCCGAGCCTTTCATCGATCTCGACGAGGTGCGCGAGGCATGCCGCACGATGGCCGAGCGGGTCCGCATCTTCGTACCGCGTGTGGTACTTGTAGCGATCCAGGTGGTGCTTGAAGGACCCGTCATTGGCCGCGAGCAGGTCCGGATCGTCGCGTTCCAGCCAGCCTTCTGGGTCGTTCTGCCCGAGCGCCCAGCGCATGATGTCGATACTTTCTTCGAGTACCTTGCCATCGGCGCTGACCAGGACCGGAACGGTGCCCTTGGGCGATGCTTCGAGCATCTGCGCAGGTTTGTCGCGCAGGACGACCTCGCGGTGTTCGTATCCGATGCCGCTCGCATGCAGCGCCATCCGTGCCCGCATCGCATAGGGGCAGCGGCGGAAACTGTAGAGTATCGCCTCAGCCATCGGCCTTCTTGTCGTGCCGCGCCCCGACATGCTCCTCGCCACGCGCTGCGGCGAGGGCCTCCTGCCGCTGGCGCTCGGCATAGCGGGCGCGCTGTTCGTCGGTGCGGCTGTCTATGCAGTGGGGGCAGCTGACCCCCTCGACAAAGCTCTCCTGCGCCATGTCCTCGGGCGACAGCGGCATGCGACAGGCGCGGCACAGCGAATGGTCGCCCACGGCGAGGCCATGGCCCACGCTGACGCGCTCGTCGAAGACGAAGCACTCGCCTTCCCACATACTTTCTTCGGCGGGGACGTGTTCGAGGTAATTCAGGATTCCGCCCTTGAGGTGGTAGACCTCGTCCAGCCCCTCCGCCCTGGCAAAAGCGGTCGATTTCTCGCAGCGAATGCCGCCGGTGCAGAACATCGCGACCTTGGGCGACTTCCCTTCCGCCTCCAGCTCCGCACGGCGGGCGCGGAACCACTCGGGAAATTCGCGGAAGCTCTTGGTCTTCGGGTCCTCGGCTCCGCGGAAAGTGCCGATCGCGACCTCGTAGTCATTGCGCGTGTCGATCACGATGGTGTCCGGGTCCGAGATCAGCGCGTTCCAGTCCTCCGGCGCGACATAGGTCCCGACCCCCGCCAGCGGATCGAGGTCCGGTTCACCCATGGTGACGATCTCCTTCTTCAGCCGCACCTTCATGCGGTGGAAGGGCTGGTGCCCGGCGCGCGATTCCTTGACCTCGATCGCTGCGCAACCGGGCAATTGGCGTATGTGAGCCAGTGCAAGCTCTATGCCATGGTCTACACCGGCTATGGTCCCGTTGATCCCTTCGCGCGCAAGCAGCAGCGTGCCGCGCACGCCGTTTTCCTCGCACAGCGCGAGCAGTGCCGGCCTCAGCGCGGCGGGATCGTCGAACCGCGTGAACTGGTATAGCGCGGCTATCCGGAAGGGAGCATTGTCGGACACGGCGGCGCCGTTAGCACCGCCGTCGCCCTTCCGCTAGTTTGCGAACCGCGCTGCCAGCCAGGCATCGACCACCGGCGTCGCAGGATAATCTGCTTCGCCCAGCCTGCGGTTGATCTCTGCATGGCCCTTGAGCCCGCGGCCGTCGAAACCCTGCACCTTCGCGCTGGTGCCCGCCTTGCGCAAGGCGGCCCCCAGCTGTCGCGACTGCTCTGTGCCGTCGCGACGCTGGACGTGGAGGATGAGAAAGTCGGGGGCATTGGGCGCGGCTGAGTGCACGGTCGGGGAAAGCGCCTTCTGCCGCTCGGGATCGGTGCCGAAGGCCTGCTTATATGTCTCGCCCATCAGGCGCGCATTCTCGTCCATCTGCGCGGGCACATCATAGGCCGCCCCGTCGAGCGGCAGGACACCGTCGATATCGCGATACGAAAGGCCGGCCTTGCGCAGGTAGGTGGGGTCGGTCCCCACCAGCGCCACGAGATGTGCGCCTGCGCTGTGGCCGACTAGGACGAGCCTTTCGGCATCATAGCCCAGCCGCTTCGCGTCGCGCTTGAGCAGCGCAACCGCATCGGCCACGTCCTGCGCCTGCTGTTCGACCGTTGCATCGGGCACGAGACGGTAGTTGACCGAGGCGACCGCATATCCGAGCCCCTGCCAGTGCGAGAGCTTGGCCGATCCCTTCATCATCGACTTGTCGCCGCGCTTCCACCCGCCGCCGTGGACGAAGACTACCAAGGGCGCGCCCCTGACCGTGCCGGGCCAGACATCTACCTTCTGCAACCTGTCAGTTCCGTAAGCGAGTTCGGCGGGCGCGGGCGAGCGCTTGTCTGCGGCAGATGCGACTACACTGCCGCCGATGAGGCCCAGGACCAACAGGGAAGCAATCACGGGTCTTTTCATGGCGAAATACTCACGCAAGCGGCTCGATACAGCCATGCCATTTTCGGGTATAGGAATTCCAGTCGCGGATTGTCCCGGTTTGTCGCGACAGTTCGCTTGCCCTCGCGGGCCTGAAAGCCTAGGCGCGCACGCGTTTGTGTCAGTCTGACAGGCAGGTTTCCCGCATATGGCCAATGTTACCGTGATCGGCGCCCAGTGGGGCGATGAGGGCAAGGGCAAGATCGTAGACTGGCTCGCCAGCCGCGCCGATGCCGTGGTCCGCTTCCAGGGCGGCCATAACGCGGGCCACACGCTGGTGGTCGGCAACACCACCTACAAGCTGTCCCTGCTGCCCTCAGGCATCGTCACCGGCACGCTCAGCATCATCGGCAACGGCGTCGTGCTTGATCCTTGGCACCTCAAGAGCGAAATCGAAAAGCTCGAAGGGCAGGGCGTCGAAATCAACGCCGACAATTTCGCCATCGCGGACAATTGCCCGCTGATCCTCCCGATCCACCGCGATCTCGATGGTTTGCGTGAGACGGCAGCAGGATCGGGCAAGATCGGCACCACCGGTCGCGGGATCGGCCCGGCTTACGAGGACAAGGTCGGCCGCCGCGCGATCCGGGTGTGCGACCTGGCCCATCTCGACCAGCTGGAACCGCAGCTCAACCGCCTTTGCGCCCACCACGATGCGCTGCGCGCCGGTTTCGACCAGCCGCCGGTCGACCGCGAGGCGCTGCTCGCCGAACTGCGCGAAATCGCGCCCTTCGTGCTGCAATACGCGCAGCCGGTTTGGAAGCGCCTCAAGAAGGTCCGCAAGGCCGGCGCCAAGGTCCTGTTCGAGGGGGCACAGGGCGTGCTGCTCGACGTCGATCACGGCACCTATCCCTTTGTGACCAGTTCGAACACGGTGAGTGGCACCGCAGCTAGCGGGTCGGGCCTGGGGCCGAATTCGACCGGCTTCGTGCTCGGCATCGTGAAGGCCTATACCACCCGCGTCGGCAGCGGTCCGTTCCCGACCGAACTCGACGACGACACTGGCCAGCGCCTCGGTGAGCGCGGCCACGAATTCGGCACCGTCACTGGGCGCAAACGTCGCTGCGGCTGGTTCGACGCCGTGCTGGTGCGCCAGAGCTGCGCCATCAGCGGCGTGACCGGCATCGCGCTGACCAAGCTCGACGTGCTCGACGGGTTCGAGAAGGTGAAGATCTGCACCGGCTATCGCCTCAATGGCAAGATCATGGACTATTTCCCTTCGCACGCCGCCGATCAGGCGAATGTGGAGCCGATCTACGAGGAAATGGACGGCTGGCAGGAAACCACTGCCGGTGCGCGTTCGTGGGCCGATCTCCCGGCGCAGGCGATCAAGTATATCCAGCGCGTGCAGGAACTGATCGAAACGCCCGTGGCGCTGGTTTCGACCAGCCCCGAGCGCGAGGACACCATCCTCGTGCGCGATCCGTTCATGGACTGAGGCGAATTTCGCGATAGGATGGCGGGGTGAGGCATCTCGTCGCAATCCTCCTCTGTGCAATCATCGGCTGTTCGCAGCCTTTGCCGCAGGCGCGTGCCCAGCAGGCGCAAGCCGGGGAACAGGCTGAGCTGTTGCTGGTCGACAAGTCGGAGCGGACGCTGTGGGTCTATCAAGACGGAAAGCCCATCCGCACGTACCGTTCGCTCCAGTTCGGCGATGCGCCGGTGGGTCACAAGCAGTTCCACGGTGACGAGCGCACGCCGGAGGGACGCTACACGATCGACTACGGTAATCCGCAATCGAGCTATTACCTGTCGCTCCACATAGACTACCCCAATGCGGCGGACCGTGCCTTTGCGCAGCGGAGAGGGCGCTCGCCCGGGGGACTGATCTTCATCCACGGGCAGCCCAACGGCGTCCCGGATGGCGTTCGCATACCGGGCGACTGGACCGACGGTTGCATTGCTCTCTCCAATGCCCAGATCGCGGAGCTCTGGAGCTTGGTGCCCGACGGCACGCCGATCGAGATTAGGCCCTAGTCGCGCCCTTCTTCTAGCATCGCGACCTGAAGCTGGAGGCGCTTAACCTCGCGCAGGACGGTTAACATATTCATCCGGCTGAACAGCCAGTCCTTGAGGAAGCCGGTCGACATCACCAGCACCACTGTTCCTGTCGCCCAGAGGATCGTCTCGCGCGTGTCGGTCGCTTCGAACATCTGCCAGATGCAATAGAACATCAGCCCTGCCATCACGAAGGTCATGGCGAAGACGAACTTTGCCCAGCCGCCCAGAGGGCCACCGAGGCTGTCGCCCAGCTGCGTGAAGAGGCCGCGCGAATTGTCGAGGCTGGCGAGGAATGCCTTGTCGTCCTCGTCGAGGGCCGCGTGGATGCGTTCGTCTATGGTCGTCATGTGACGTCTCCTTGGGGATTTTCGGCCAACACCTGCTTCAGTCGGCGCCGGGCGTGGAACAATCGGGTCTTGGCAGTGCCGAGCGGCACCTGTTGGACCTCTGCGATCTCGGCGAGAGTCAGCCCCTCGACGAAGAATAGTTGTGCCGCCAGGCGCTGGTTCGCCGGCAGAAGTGCGAATGCCTGGCGGATCGCGATGCCGTCGTCGGTCTGTGAAACTGACCCGGGTTCGGTCGTCATCTCGCCGGACGAGGATCGAATTGCCTGCCGGGCACGGATGCGATCGACGCACTTCCGGTGGAGGATGCCGAAAGCCCACGGGGCGAACCGTGCCGGGTCGCGCAGCGTGCCAATTCCGCGCAGGATTGCGAGCCAGCATTCCTGCACGGCAACGCGGGCAAGTTCATCGTCGGCGAGAAGCCTTCGCGCAGTCCGGGCGAGGCGGGGCTGCCATCGCGCCGCCAAACGCTCCGCGGCAGATCTGTCGCCGGCTTGTACGAGCGTCACCAGAAGCTCATCGAATAGCCTCGCAGCATCATTGGCATGGCGACCTTGACCGATCATGCGCAAATAGTCGCAGGGACCCGGCCGAAGGTTCAATCGTGTCAGCAGATTTTGCACGATTTCTTGACACGATCCGTATTTGTTCTCATCCTGTTCGCAACTTTCTGGTGAGGAGCGCGAATCGATGCAGGCCGATTTTCTGTATGATGCGGCTGAGGACGGGGCTGGTTGCCAGCTTGGAGTCACGGTCCTGGCGGATCGTGCGCATATCCGTGGCGAGTTGCGTGACGACGCCGAAGCCGCAGGCTTCCGCATCCTCCATTCTTGCTCTCTGGAGGAATACGCGCGCGGTGCGATCACTGCACTTGGTGATGTCGTCCTCATCGATTGCGCGGAGGATTCGGCCCAGTCGATGGCAATGCTGGCGCGACTGGACATGCGCGCGGGCAAGGCGGGGGCACAGATGGTCGTGTCGACCACGATGGGCGCTCTTGATGCCGTGTTCGGCTGCTTTTCCTTTTCCGCTCCGCAGATACTTGTCGATCCGTGCCGTTCGGAACGTGTGATCGCGATCGGGCGCGTGCTCGCCCATGTTCCGAACCTGCGGCTGCGCGAATTGGGAGAAGAAGACCGGCTGATGCTGCTGCGTCTGACCGAACAGGTCGGCAGGATCGCGGAACGGCTTGAGAAACTGCCGGCCGGCCAGCGCGCCGGGGGCGGTGCGTTCAGGTTCGAGTCTCCCTCGCAGGGCTGGCATGCCGAAGGCGATGAGTACACGATCGCGCCCGCGCAGTCGCAGCGCCCGCGACTTCCCGAAGCATCGTTTATCCGGCGCATTATCCGTCAACGACAGGCAAGGGCACGGTTCTTCGATGGCGAGCTGTTCGCCGATCCCGCATGGGACATTTTGCTTGATCTTTCGGCTGCTCGAGCGGAACGCTGCCAGGTGTCGGTGACCTCACTTTGCATTGCTGCAGGCGTCCCGGCGACCACCGCGTTGCGCTGGATCAGCCAGATGGTCGATGCGGGATTACTGATGAGAGTGTCCGATCCACATGACCGTCGTCGGGCCTATATCGCCCTTGCCGATGCCAGCGCAGACGCGATGGCGCGATACTTTGCGGAAGTCGGCGCGGATGGAAGCGTACCGGTCCTCGCCTAGTTCCTCGACCAGGTAACCGAGGTATCAGCTGGCGTGCCAGTAATCCTGCATTAGTTCGCTTGCCCAGTCAGGTTGGCGATGCTCGCCGCGAGGCTGGAATTCCCGCATTGCCGGCTTGATATCGAGGACAGGTGTTCCATCGATGGCATCGAGCCCGGCGACTTCGAGCTGGGTACCATGGATCGCGAGTATCTGGCAGGTGGTGAGTCCGATCCTGTTGGGGCGGTTCTTCCCGCGCTGCGCGAAGATGCCCACCAGTGGCCAATCGCTGCGATTACGCGGATGGCGTGCGCCCTTCTCAATCTTTTGCGGAGCAACCTGGTCAAAGAGGAAGATGATTTCGGCATGGCTGAAATCGTCCAGGCCGGCGAGGGCTTCGGGGCCGAATTGCGTGTCGTCGAGTTCGATCGTCGCGCGTTCCTTCGCCCAATCATCGTCAACTGCCATCGAGCGACCACCCCGAACATGGCCAATGGGTTTGACGATGTAGTCCATGGTGCCTCGCTTTCAGGTGCGCAGGATGACGGTGAGGCCCTCTTCCGGCGGGTCGCAGGGCAGCTTGCGCCGAAGGGCATCGGCTCGCGCCCGCTGCAGGATCGTGACGGGAACCCCTTCGTCATGGATGACCGTGTCGGCCATGCCGAGGAGCCGCGCTTGCCGCAGCGTCAGGTCTTCCGGGTCGTCGCTGGTGAGGGTCAGATCGACGATGCGGTCGCTCCCTACGCTAGCGTTGCCAGCGAGCCACTCGGCGACACGCTCGGCTCCTCCCGCAGCCAGAGGGTCGAGCGCACCATTCTCACCCAAGGCCTCGTCAAGCGCCTGGCGGCGATGCGCAGCGTCGGGAAAACGGCTGCGAAGCGCCGATCTCGCCGAGTTGAGCGCATTCGCAAGCTCGCCCAGTGTCTGTGGCAAGAAGCGTTCCAGCCGCAGCCGCAGGTGCTTGGCCAGGCCCGCGGATGCCCCGCCGGTACTCACAGCCACCAGCACGGGGTCGCGGTCAAGCACGCTCGGCAGGGTGAAGTCGCAGAACTCCGGCCTGTCTGCGACGTTGACCAGCAGGCCAGCGCGCTTGAGGCGCAGGGCGGTCGCTTCCGCAGCCTTAGGATCGTCCAGCGCGACAAATGCCAGCCTTGCGTGATGCGCTTCGGTCTCGCCGCAGGGTATGCCGCCGGCACGTTCGACCAGTCGTGCCTTAGCCTCTACCATGTCTCCTTCGCCGACCACAACCACGCGGCTGCCCGCGATGCGGTGGAAGAGCGGCAGTGAATGCATCAGAGCAGCCACTCCGGCACGCGCTCGGCGTCCATGATGGCGCTTGCCGCAATCCTGTCCGCGACCACGGCAAACTTGTCGCCGTCGACCAGAACCTCGGCAATAAAGCCGCGCGAGTTGTACGACGATGCCATGGTCGCACCATAGGCACCCGCTGTGCGGAAGACGGCGAGGTCGCCTGCGCCGAGTGCGTCACACTCCCGGTCCATGGCAAAGGTGTCACCTGTCTCGCAGATCGGTCCGACGATATGCGCGGTCATGCGCTCGCCCGTGGGTTCGACAGCCTCGAAATCATGCCACGCGCCGTACATCGCAGGGCGAGCCAGGTCGTTCATGGCCGCATCGACCACGACGAAGGGCGGCCCGTTACCACTCCGCTTGGAGCGGATGACGCGGGTCAGCAGGATACCCGCATTGCCCGCGATCACGCGTCCGGGTTCGAACATCAGGCGGACGTCCCAGCCTTTGGTGACGCGCGCGACCATGGCCCCGTAGTCCGCCGGAGATGGCAGCACCTCGCCCGCCTTGTAGGGGACGCCCAACCCACCGCCCAGATCGGCGTGGGTAACGGAAAAGCCGGCGGCCCTGATTTCGCCGATCAAAGCACCGACCTTGCCGAATGCGGTCTCCAACGGTTCGAGATCCGCCAGCTGGCTCCCGATGTGCACGGCAATGCCGCGCATCTCGATGCCCTCTTCGCTTGCGAGGCGCGCATAGATCTCTGCCGCTCGGTCCAGCGGGACACCGAACTTGTTCTCGCGCTTTCCGGTGGAGATCTTCTCGTGCGTACGGGCATCGACATCAGGGTTGACCCTGAGGGCACATGCGGCCGTCCGACCATGCCTCCGCGCAATTGCCGCGAGCTCGTACCCTTCTTCCTCGCTCTCGATATTGAACTGGCCGATGCCTTTATCGAGACCCTGAAGCAGTTCGGCATGGGTCTTGCCGACGCCAGAGAAGACTATGTCCTCCGGCTTCATGCCGGCGGCTAGCGCACGGTTCAGTTCGCCCCCCGAAACGACGTCTGCACCATAACCCTCGTTCGCAAGGACCTTGAGCACGGCCAGATTGGGATTCGACTTCACGGCAAAGGCGATGTGCGGGTGATCGAGGGCCGAAAGCGCATCACGGAAAACGCGCGCGTGGCGCTCCAGCGTGGCGCGCGAGTAGACGTAGACCGGCGTGCCAACCTCTTCCGCTATCCGCGGCAGGGGCACGTCTTCGGCATGCATGACGCCATCACGTATCTGGAAATGGTCCATGGTCAGCGCCCCTGCCCAAAGGAACGCGCCACGTCGAGCAAGGCTTGCTTGACGGGCAAGTAGTTACTCGGGCGGCAGGTCGAATGGGTCGTCTTGGCGTTCCTCGGACCGCGTGCGCAGCTCGACACTGCGGTCGGGCGCCGCCTGCGGATCGACAGCCAGCAGATCGGCCGAACTGGGTTGGACCTCGGTCCCGTAGGGTGCCGGCGGCAGTGATGCACCCTTGGCCGGGGTAAGGTCGGCCTTCTGGCCACAGGCGGCCAGCACGCAGGCAAGAGCGAGGAGAGCCAGATTCTTCATTCAGTCGTCCATTCCCAGAGCCTTGCGGGCTTCAGCCACACGCGCTTCTACCTGAACGGGTGCGGTCCCGCCATATGAGGATCGCGATGCGACCGAAGCATCGACCGAGAGTGCCTTGTACACTCGTTCGTCGATCCGCGCGTCGATTGCCTTCAGCACATCGAGGGGTAATTGATCGAGCGCGACGCCATCGGCCTCGGCGCGTTTCACTGCTGCCCCTGTGATGTGATGCGCCTCGCGGAAAGGAATATCCGCCTCGCGTACCAGCCAGTCGGCCAGATCGGTCGCAGTCGCATATCCGAGTTCGGCGGCGTGCCGCATGCGCGACGTCACGAAAGTCGTGTCGGCCACCATGCCGGTCATCGCGGCAATGCTGAGCGCGAGCAGGCCCGCTGCCTCGAAAACCGGCGGCTTGTCGTCCTGCATATCCTTCGAATAGGCGAGGGGAAGGCCTTTCATCGTGATCATCAGTGCGGTCGCGCAGCCGATGACGCGTCCCGCGTGGCCGCGCACCAGCTCGGCGGCGTCGGGGTTCTTCTTCTGCGGCATGATCGAGCTGCCGGTCGACAAGGTGTCGGGCAGTTTGACGAAGCCGAAGGGCTGGCTGGCCCAGATGATGAACTCCTCCGCCAGGCGGCTGAGATGCAGCGCGCAGGCGCTTGCTGCCATCAGGTAGTCGAGCGCGAAATCGCGGTCGGACACTGCGTCGAGGCTGTTGCGCGTGGGCCTGTCGAAGCCGAGCGCTGCGGCCGTAGCATCGCGGTCGATGGGAAAGCCCGTTCCGGCCAGCGCTGCGCTTCCCAGCGGGCTCTCGTTCATGCGCCGCCGCGCATCGGCGAAGCGGCTGCGGTCACGTGCAATCATCTCGTAATAGGCCATCAGGTGGTGACCGAGGGTCACGGGCTGCGCAGTCTGCAAATGGGTGAAGCCGGGCATGATGCTGTCGGCGTGCTCTCCAGCGCGCATCACGAGCGCGCGCTGCAAGGCCTCCAGCCCGGCATCGGCCTGGTCCATTGCGTCGCGCACCCACAGGCGGAAATCGGTGGCGACCTGGTCGTTGCGACTGCGCGCCGTGTGGAGACGTCCTGCCACCGGGCCGATAAGTTCGGCAAGCCGGCTCTCGGTCGTCATATGGATATCTTCAAGGTCCCAGTTCTCGGGTACCCCGTCGCGCTCATACTCTGCGGCGACTGTGTCCAGACCGGCGGAAATGGTTGTCGCGTCCTCGGCACTGACGATGCCTTGTGCGCCGAGCATTGCCACATGCGCCTTGGATGCAGCGATATCCTGACGCCAGAGCGCCTTGTCGAAAGGGATCGAGGCGTTGATTTCGCGCATGATCGCGCTAGGTCCCTCGGCGAACCTGCCGCCCCACATGGCATTGGAGCCCGAATTGTCCCGCTTGTCGCTCACGCTTGCTGTCGTCCTTGGCCTGTCAGTTGCCGCCTGCGATAGGGACGCACCGGACAAGGCGCAAGAAAGCAGCGCTAAACCCGCGCCAATGGGCGAGATCGACCGAAACCAGGCAGGAGCGCTGATGCCTGCGACGACTTTAAGGAATCTCGAAGGGCGCGAGCTAAACCTCGGAGCACTCCAGGGCACACCCGTGCTTGTAAACCTATGGGCGACCTGGTGCGCGCCTTGCGTCAAGGAGCTCCCGCTGATCGATGCACTGGCATCCGACTACGACGATCGCTTGCACGTCATCACGGTGAGCCAAGACGCCAAGGGAGCAGAAGTGGTCGGACCGTTCTTTGCAAAGGGTGGGTATCGCTACCTTGAATCCTGGATGGATCCGGAAGCGAACCTAGGCTTTGCGCTGGGCGGTGGCTCGCTTCCCATGACCGTGCTCTACGACGCGTCTGGCCAAGAGGTCTGGCGCGTGACCGGCGATTTCGACTGGTCGAGCGAGGAGGCGAGGGCGGCGATTGAGCAGGAACTGCTGGCCGACTGATCCATCGACGGGGCATGATCCCGGAAACCCGATTGATCGGACCGGCACGGGCACGTAGCTATTGTTCATGGGCGACCTGCGGCTTGGCTTCACTCGCAAATTGCTGACGACCTTGGTCGTTCTGCTTGCGCTGGCATGGGCAGGGGCCACTGGTGCTCCGATCGAAAGGACAGGCAAAGTCGATGTCCCGGTAACGGATCTCGAACTCTATCAGCAGATTTCGGAGAGCGTCCGTTCCGGCGAGGGTTATTATGAGGCTGCCATCAGGCACCAGAGGCAGGCAGAGTTCCCATTGCAGCCGGCGAGCACTGTCCGCATGCCGACGCTTGCTTATCTGACAACCCTGGTTCCGCCGCACTACGTGACGGTATTACTCCTCTTCGCGAATATCCTTGCCTGGGTGGGACGAATGCCCGGAACCCCGGCCGAACGAGCGGTGGCGGGGGTTCTGCTGGCGGTCGGAGGCTTTTTAGCTTTCGATCAGAGCATGGCCTACCTGCATGACCTTTGGGCAGGCCTGTTGCTGTCGCTTGCACTTGTCTCCTATTCCGAAGAAAGATGGTGGCCGACTTGGCTCTTTGCGGCCTTGGCACTCGCAATCCGCGAGCATGCCATCGTTTTTGCCGCTCTTTTCGGAGCCTTGTCGCTTTACCGGCAACGTTGGCCCGAAACGATTGCCTGGACTATCTTGGGGGCGGCCTTCCTTGCTGGAACTGTTGCCCACTATCACGCCGTCGCACAATTAACCACGGACACCGACAAGGCCTCCGACGGATGGCTGTGGTTGCTCGGACCTAAGGCTTTCCTGAACGACATTCTCGCCCTGACCCTCCTGCGCCTCTTGCCCAACTGGGTGTCTGGGCCACTGGCAATCCTGCCGTTCCTCGGCTGGGCGATCCTGAGCGACAAGCGCCCGCTGATCGTATTTACGACCTTCGCCATCCTGTTTTGCTTTGTCGGGCGCGAAGACAATTTTTATTGGGGCTTTCTTGTTTTGCCGGCCTATCTCGCAGGCCTTGCTCTGGTTCCACGAGCTATCATTCAGTTCTGGAAGGGAAAACCGCAAATGGTGGGCGCTGACGGGCTCGAACCGCCGACCCTCTCGGTGTAAACGAGATGCTCTACCAACTGAGCTAAGCGCCCCACTTCGTGGAGAGGCGCGGATTTAGCCGGGATTGGCGTTGCGTCAAGCCAAAGACGGAGCGGCGAGGGCAACAAAATGCTCTGAGGCCGCCGACAAACCGAGACGGTCTCGAAGTTTACCGACCCTTATCTGCCTCCATTGCCAGGCAAAGCGCTCCGATAATGCCGGCATCATCGCCAAGCGACGGTTTGACTATTCTGTGAATGGCGGCGGCGGGAAGGTAGCCGCGATCCAACTCCCTTTCCGTGGCCCTTATGCGATCGAGCAGTCCTGGCGTGTTCATGACGCCCCCTCCCAACACGATGACCTCTGCCGAAGACATCGCGAAGATCGTGTGACAGAGGTGAGCGAGATAGTGCGCTATGACCGCATGTGCCGCGTGATCTTCGGGGAGCTCGGAGAGAGATTTCCCCCAGCGCCTCATGATGGCTGGTCCCGAAGCGAGGCCCTCGAGGCAGTCGCCATGTGTGGGACAAACGCCTTCAAATGCCGCGTCGCTTTCGTGCCGGCGCGGGAAAATGTGGCCCATTTCGGGGTGTGCTGCGCCATGGACCGCTTTGCCATCGAGAACGAGGCCCCCGCCGATCCCCGTGCCGACGGTCACATAGGCAAGCGAATTGGCGTCTTCGCCGGCACCGAACCGGCTCTCTGCCAGCGCCGCTCCATTGACGTCGGTGTCGAAACCGATCGGAACGCCGAATTCACGGCCGAAGAACCCTGCAAGGTCGCAATCGGCCCAGCCGGGCTTGGGGGTGTTGGTGATCCTGCCCCACCGTCCGTCTTTCGGATCGACTACGGCAGGACCGAAAGTCGCAATTCCGATTGCCGAAAGTCTGCCCTGGTTGTGGAACCACGCTGCAGCTTCGGGAAGCGTTTCGCCGGGCGTTCGGGTCGGTATCGTGTGCCTTGCGGTTAGATTGATCGGCGAGGTGCCCGTGCCCAGGACGAACTTCGTGCCACCGGCCTCGATCGCGCCATATAGGGGCCAGTTGTTGCTCATGCGCTGAAGGCATTCTGCGAACGCTCAGTGTGCCACCACTCAACATGACCAGTAGTTCGCAAGTCTGAGCTCCGGCGACAACAGGGTGCTCTGGCCCCCCCAGAGCAATCGGTGCCTTGCTCCATGCCAAACGATGCGCGCGTATTCCAGTCCGTTCGCGGGGCGGTTCCTAGACTGCGGTGCTGAACCTGCCTGGCGTTTCGCCGCGATACCGGTCGAAAGTAGCAGCGATTGTTCGAGCGTAGGGGAGTCCGTCTGCCATAATGGTCAGGCATTCATCGTCGATCGATGCGAGGCCGCGCTCCATAAATGGTGCCAGCCTCTCTCTGGCTGCAGGAAGGTGGCTCGTGTCCAGTCTTGCGCGGCCGTGGCACAGGAGCTGCTCGATGATCGCGCCGCGACGCTGGTCATCCGCGGTCCGCAATATGCCACGATTGGCCGCCAGCTGGCCTTGCGATGCGATCATGCGGTAGCGACCGCCGTTCTTCTCGTTTTGTGCGAGCATCTGCGGGAAGCTGCTGATGGCCGATGCGCCCAAGCCGATGAGCACATCGCTCGGGTCGTCGGTGAATCCCTGGAAGTTGCGACGCAATTTGCCGGACATGGCCGCGTGCGCCAGCGGATCGCTGCCCGGCCTTGCGAAATGATCGAAGCCAACCGGTGCGTACCCGTGGGTGACGAGGTAGGAAAAGCCGAAGGCCGCCATGTCGAAGCGTTCCCTCTGGCCGGGAAGCTTGGTCGCATCGATCGCCTTCTGGCGCGGCACGATGTGCGGCACATGGGCATAACCGAAGAGTGCTATCCGGTCGGCACCGAGCACGCGTGTGCGGTGCAAGGTGTCTTCAAGATCGTGCATGTCCTGCCCTGGCAGACCGTACATCAGATCGAAGTTGAGCGACGTCACACCCGCCTCGCGCAGCCAGTCGACGGTGCGCAGGATCGTATCCTCCGATTGCTCCCGGCCGATGGCGGTCTGGCAATGCGGTGCGAAGGTCTGCACACCGAGACTTGCGCGAGTGACGCCCGCCGCCCCGAGTGCGGCAGCCCAGTCGCGGCTCATGGTCCTTGGGTCGAGTTCCACCGAAATGATCGGGTCGGAAAGGTCGAAATGATCGGCGAGGCGGTCGGTGAGAATAGCGAATTCGCCGGGTGAAATTGCGTTTGGACTGCCGCCCCCGAAAGCTATGCGGCCAACCCGCACGCCCCGTGGAAGCAACGAAGCCACGGTCTCAATCTCCGTGTGCAGGGCCGCGAGGTAGGATTCGAGGCGCTGGCGACGATTGGCGCGCCCGGTGTTGCAGCCGCAGTAGAAGCAGATCTGTTCGCAAAACGGGATATGCAAATAGAGCGAGACCTCGCCTGCCGCTCCTTTGAGGGCTGCGCGGTAGTCGGCGGTTGCGATTTCGCCAAAGTCGGCGGCGGTGGGATAGCTCGTATAGCGCGGGACGGGCGTAGCGAGCAGGTCGGGATGATAGGGCCACATGCGGCCATCTGCGCCGCATTCCCGGCACCGGTCATTGCGACAGATCAAACTTCCTGCGGTTGCAACCTGCATGACAAGCCTTTTCGGCGCATGGGAGCGCCGGTTCCGGCTTTTGCTGCTTAACGGGAATCTCGATCTGCCCGCCGTTGCATAAGGCGGCGGTAATCGACCGCTGAGCCGGCGGGAGCGGACCGACTATCAACGGCAGCAACGATGCGAGGCCGAGCACGACCGCGTTCATTGCTGGTCCTCGGGATCGTCGATCAGAATGCGTTGCGCTGCGCCATCGAGATCCTCGAACTGGGAATCGCGCATGGCCCAGAAGAAGGCTGCCAAGCCCAGAGCGCCCATGCCGAGCGCGATGGGGATCAGGAAGGTGAGACCGTTCATCGTCCTTCCTTCGCCAAGCGGAGGGAGTTTCCGACGACCACGAGCGAACTCAGCGACATGGCGATGGCGGCGATCAGCGGCGTGACCATGCCCAGCAGGGCGAGTGGAACGGCGAGGATATTGTAGCCGATAGCGAAACCGAAATTCTGCCGCACGATGCTCATTGTCCGCCGAGCCACACGCACGGCATGGGCGACAGGCATGAGCCCGCGGCCCAGGAACACTGCGTCGGCGGCCTGCTGGCTGACATCGCTCGCCGTGCCGGGAGCGATGGAAGCATGGGCGGCGGCGAGGGCAGGGCCGTCATTGATCCCGTCACCGACCATCAACGGGTGAAGACCGCGGGATCGCAGTTCCTCCAGCAAGGCGAGCTTGCCCTCCGGGCGTATTTCACCCTGACCGGCAATGCCGAGCTTCGCGGCGAGCGCGTCGACCGCGGAAGATCGGTCGCCGGAAATCACGCGGCTCTCGACACCCATCAGCGAGAGCTGGGCGAGTGCCTCCCTCGCGTCGGGGCGGAGCTGGTCGGTGAATGCAATGGTCGTGGACGCCCCGTCGATCTGGAGCGCAGTAGAGGGACCCTCGGTAGCGACGAACGAGCGCGCAAGAGCGACTTTTCTTCCGCCGATCCGGCCGGTGACCCCTGAACCGCTCTCTTCGACGACCGACTCGATCTCCGCGGGGACAACCCCTTCCGCCGCGAGGGCACGGGACAGGCCTAGGCTCAGCGGGTGGCGACTTGCCTGTGCGAGGCCCATGGCTATCGCTTTCTGTTCGTCGCTCAGCGCGGTGATGTTGGGCACAGGCTCCCCGAGGGTCAAGGTGCCGGTCTTGTCGAATAGTGCCGTATCGACCTCGGCCAGCCGCTCTAGCGCGCTCCCGTCCTTGACCAGCAGGCCCTTCTTGGCGAGCGCGCCCGACGCGACAACCTGCGCGGCCGGCACTGCAAGGCCCATGGCGCAGGGACAGGTGATGATGAGCACCGCGATCGCGACTGTCAGAGAGAAATGCCAGCCTGCGCCCGCCACCATCCAGCCGATGAATGCGAGCAGTGCGAGCGAATGGACGGCGGGAGCATACAGCCGCGACGCGCGGTCGGCGATGCGGACGTACTGGCTGCGCGACTGGCCCGCTTCGTCCATCAGGCGGGCGATCTCGGCAAGAACGGTGTCGGAAGCGACTGCGGTGATGCGGACGTCAACCGGATTGCCGAGATTGATGGCACCAGCGTGCACCACGTCTCCCGTCGCGGCGGGCTGCGGCGCACTTTCGCCCGTCAGCATGGCATTGTCGATCGCCGTATCGCCCTTCTCGATGATGCCGTCGGCTGCGAGAGCCTCGCCGACTGCGACCTGCATCAGCATCCCGGGCTCGAGGTCGTCGGCGTCGAGTACCCTCGTCGAACCGTCCGCGCCGAGGATGTGCGCGCGCTTGCCCATGCGTGACAGCAGGGCGCCGATCCCCGCCCGCGTGCGATTGCGCATCGATGCATCGAGCGCACGTCCTGCAAGGAGGAAGAACAGCAGCATGACCGCGCCGTCGAAATAGGCGTCTTCACCGCCGATGACGGTCTCGTAAAGGCTGAGCCCGGATGCGAGGATCACTCCGATGGAAATCGGAACGTCCATATTGGTGCGGCGATGACGCAAGGCCATGAGCGCACTCGAGAAGAAGGGGCGCCCGGAATAGGCTATCACGGGCAGCGCGATCAGCGCCGAAAGCCAGTGGAAGAGCTCGCGCGTCACTCCACCCGCACCCGACCAGACGCTGACCGAGAGCAGCATGATGTTCATCATCCCGAAGCCGGCAACTGCTAGTGCGCGCAGGAGCGACTTTGCTTCCGCGTCGTCCGTGGCCAGGGGATTTGCGGCAACCGGCTGGGCCTCGTAACCCAAATCTTCCAGCGCGCCGATGAGGGCATCGTCGCTCAAGGAATCGACGTGTCGCACGGCAACGCGCTTGGCCGAGAAGTTGACGCGAACCGAATCCACACCCTCGACCTTGGCTAGCCCGCGTTCGATCGTCGCTATGCAACCGGCACAACGGATGCCGGGCACGGTGAAGCGCGTGTCGACCAGGTGCGGTGCTGTGCCTTCAATGGTCGCATGGACACTCACGAGATGTGGGCCTCCCGAGCCCAGACCTTGCCCGAGTTGCGAAGCGTGAGGCGGACGGTCCAGCGCCCGGCCGGTATCGGATCGCTGGAACGGAACTCGTCAGGACCCGAACGCTCGAATTTCACCGTCCGCGCATCGGGTGTGCCGAGCGGGCGGCGGATCTCGGCAGAAGCGGTCGCAAAATTAGGGACGTCGGTGGTGCTGACGACCAAATGCCCGTCGTTATCGCGAGCAATCTCGGCGTTGTAGCCGAGCTTGTCCTGTTCGCGCGCTTCCTCGAGCCAGCCGTTGTATTTCTGGCTGGCGACATAGGAGTTTTCGACCACCACGCCGCCGAACCCTTCCGTGGCCAGCGCTGCCATGGTGAAGTTCACGGCAAAGACGATACCGAAACCTACCACCAGGATCGCGGTCATGTGCCGCCCGGTGAATTCCTTGCGCATCATTCTTCTCCCGGCGCATCGAAGCGCGTGGTGACGGTGTCAATCTCGCCCTTCTCGTCGAGAGAGCGCAAGCGGAAGCTGAACTCCTGCGACGAGGCTCCGGTCGGCACTGCGACGTAGGCACGGACCGAGCGGACCTGGTCGGCAGCGACGGTCACGGTCTGGGTTTCCGCCGCTTGATCGCGGCCAACGGTGTCGGTCCACATCACGGCGCCGGGAAGACCAACAACGGCAATTTCCATGCGGCGCGGGCGACTTTCCATGTTGCGCAGCTTGAGCGTGTAGGAATTGCGCACCGAACCGTCGCTCATCAGCATGAAGGGCGGATTGCGGTCGGGAGCCACGGTCAGGTCGGTGTGGCTGCGCACGCCGAGCGCGAAGAGAAGCGCAAGTCCGATGCCTGCCCAGATGCCGAAGTAGACCATCGTGCGCGGGCGGAGCAGTGCTTTCCACGCGGGGCGCGGTTCGCCGCCTGCCGCCTCGCGCTCGCAATCCTCCAGCGTGGCGTAATCGATCAGGCCACGAGGGCGACCGATGTCCTTCATCACGCGGTCGCAGGCGTCGATGCACAGGGCGCAGGTTATGCAGCCGATCTGCGGTCCTTCGCGAATGTCGATCCCCGTCGGACAGACCTGCACACACTGGGTACAATCGATGCAGTCGCCGAACTGGTCCGGGTTCTTTGCTGCCTTCTTCACGCTACCGCGCGGTTCCCCGCGCCAGTCCTTGTAGGTGACGATGAGCGACTTCTCGTCGAGCATGGCGGTCTGGATGCGCGGCCAGGGGCACATGTAGATGCACACCTGTTCGCGCATGAAACCGCCGAGCGTGACCGTGGTCAAGGTGAGCACGGCGACTGTGATGTAGGCGACCGGCGCCGCCTCTCCGCGCCAGAAGTCGTGCACCAGCGTCGGCGCATCGGCAAAATACATGATCCATGCGCCGCCGGTCCAGAAGCCGATGACGAGATAGATCGACCACTTGAAGGCGCGGCGCAGCACCTTGCCCCAGGTCCACGGCGCGGCGTCGAGGCGCATGCGGGCATTGCGATCGCCATCGACGAAGCGGTCGACATGCTGGAAGACGTCGGTCCAGACCGTCTGCGGACAGGCATAGCCGCACCACGCACGTCCGACTGCGCTCGTCACCAGGAAGAGGCCGATGCCCGCCATGATCAGCAGGCCTGCGACGAAGTAGAATTCGTGCGGCCAGATCTCGATGCCGAACATGTAGAAGCGGCGGTTGGCAAGGTCGACCAGGACCGCCTGGTCCGGCGAGTAGGGTCCGCGGTCCCAGCGGATCCACGGCGTGCCGTAGTAGATCGCGAGAGTGACGAGCATTACGAACCACTTGAACCGACGGAAGGGCCCGTCGATGCGCTTGTTGTGCACGAAAGCGCGCTTCTCGTAGAGCTTCTCGGGCAGCGTCGTGCGCGGCGGTTCATGCGGTTCGTGTCGGCGGGTCGCCGCCTCGGCATCGGCGACCGCGCTCGACACGGGTTCGTTGGATTTGGTCACGCCGTCGTCGACGACGGCCGACCAGTCACGGCCTTCAGGGTTGCTCATCAACCTTCACCTCGGGATCGGCTGCGACCTCCACGAAGTCTTCGCCTCCCCCGAGCGAATGAACATATGCGGCGAGCATCTTGATCGTCACCGGATCGAGACGGCCCTGCCAGTGCGGCATCACGCCCATGCGCGGCTGCAGGATTTGCTGCTTCAGCGCCTCGCGGCTGCTTCCGCGCAGCCAGATCGCATCGTTGAGACGCGGTGCGCCGAGCGAGCGGTTTCCTTCGCCGCCAGCGCCATGGCAGGCCGCGCAATTGTCCGCGAACAGCGACGCACCTGCGGCATTGGGCTTCTCCTTGCCGCTCAGCGACAGGACGTGGCTGACCAATGCGTCAAGCTGCTGCGGGTTGAACGCCCCCGCAAACGGCGGCATCGCGCTCGTCCGCGTACCTTCGTCACCCGGCTGGCGGATGCCGTGAGTCAGCGTGTATTCGATCGTCTTGAGGTCACCGCCCCACAGCCAGTCATCGTCGTTGAGATTGGGGTAGCCCAGTTCATGGCTGCCTGCTGCCCCGGAGCCGTGGCATTGTACGCAGTTGACCTTGAATGCGGCAGCACCACCGGCGACGGCCTTCTGGAGCAGTTCGCTGTTGTCGGACAGGCGCTCGATCGGAACCTGCGCCAGCTGCTCGCGCACCGATGCGCGCGCCTGGTCGGCAACGCTCATTTCCTCGGCCAACTGGCCACGGCTTGACCAACCCAGATAGCCCGTCGTGGCCCGATCGATCATCGGCCAGGCGGGGAAGGCAATCACATAGCCGATGGCAAACACGATCGTCAGGTAGAAGGTCCACAGCCACCACCGCGGCAGCGGGGTGTTGAGTTCCTCGATGCCGTCCCATTCATGGCCGACGGTTTCGGTGCCCGTAGGCTGGTCGACGCGCTTATTCACCATCGTCTTGTCCCTCGAAAATCATGGTCGCGGCGGTGCGGTTCTTGTCCTTCGAACCGGGGCGGAAAGGCCATGCGCAGAGCGTCAAGAAGATGAAGAACATGATCGCGAGGCCAATGCCGTCGGCAAAGTGGCGCAAGGTATCGTAAGTGCTCACCGGCCCTTCTCCTTGGCGAGTTCCTCCATCGGGCCGGCACTGTCGACGTCGACCAGCGTGCCGAGCATCTGGAGGTACGCGATGAGCGCATCCATCTCGGTCAGGCGGGTCGGGTTACCGTCGAAATCGCGGATCTGCGCCTTGGGATAGCGCGTGGCGAGATCGCCGGCATCGGCTTCCGGATTGGCTTGGGCGAGCATGTCGTCCTTGGCCTTGGCGATATCGTCCTTGCTGTAGGGAACACCCACGCGGCTGAGCGCCGTCAGCGTGGCCTTGGGATCGCCGATCTGAAGCTCATTCTCCGCGAGGAAGCCGTATTGCGGCATCACGCTTTCGGGGACGACGCTCTGCGGGTTGGTCAGGTGCTGGACGTGCCATTCATCCGAATAGCGACCGCCCACGCGGGCAAGATCGGGTCCGGTGCGCTTAGATCCCCACTGGAAGGGGTGGTCGTACATGCTCTCGGCCGCGAGACTGTAGTGGCCATAGCGTTCGACCTCGTCACGGAACGGACGGATCATCTGGCTGTGGCAGGTATAGCAGCCTTCGCGGATGTAGATGTCGCGTCCGGCCTGCTCCAGCGGAGTGTAGGGGCGCATGCCTTCGACCTTCTCGATCGTGTTATCGATCCAGAACAGCGGGGCGATTTCAACGATGCCGCCGATGGCCACGGTCGCGAAGGTGGCGACGGCGAGCAGGGTAATGTTCTTCTCGAGCCGCTTGTGCCCGGCGAAAGGTTCCTTGGGTGTATCGCTCATTGCTGGTCTCTCACTCGGCCGGGACGGCGCTGGGCTGGGTGGCGACGATGGGGCGGTCTGCCTCCGGATCGTAGGCGGCGTCGCGCATGGGGGCTTCCTCGCGCAGCTTGCCGGCGATGGTCATCCAGATGTTGTAGGTCATCAGGATGGCGCCGCTCAGGTACATGAGCCCGCCCACGGCACGCATGACGTACATCGGGAACATGGCGGCGACGGTGTCGGCGAAAGACCAGACGAGGTAGCCGTCCGGGCCGTATTCGCGCCACATGAGGCCCTGCATCACGCCGGCAACCCACATGCTCGCGGCGTAGAAGACGATACCGACGGTCGCGAGCCAGAAGTGCCAGTTGATCATGCGCAGCGAATAGAGGCGCTTGCGCTTCCACAGCCTGGGCACGAGGAAATAGACGCAGGCAAAGGTGATCATGCCGTTCCATCCCAGCGCGCCCGAATGCACGTGGCCGATGGTCCAGTCGGTGTAGTGGCTGAGGCTGTTGACGCTCTTGATCGACAGCATCGGCCCTTCGAAGGTGCTCATGCCGTAGAACGCCAGTGCCATCACCATCATGCGGATGATCGGGTCGGTGCGGACCTTGTCCCAGGCGCCGTTCAGCGTCATCAGGCCGTTGATCATGCCGCCCCAGCTGGGCATCCACAGCATCACCGAGAACACCATTCCCAGCGTCTGCGCCCAGTCGGGCAATGCCGTGTAGTGGAGGTGGTGCGGTCCCGCCCAGATGTAGAGAAAGATCAGCGACCAGAAGTGGATGATCGACAGGCGGTAGGAATAGACCGGGCGTTCGGCCTGCTTCGGGACGAAGTAATACATCATCGCCAGAAAGCCCGCGGTCAGGAAGAAGCCGACCGCGTTATGGCCGTACCACCACTGGGTCAGCGCATCCTGCACGCCCGCGAAGGCACTGTAGCTCTTGGCGCCCAGCAGGCTGACCGGCATCGCCAGGTTGTTGACCACGTGCAGCATCGCCACCGTGACGATGAAGGCGAGGTAGAACCAGTTGGCGACGTAGATGTGTGGCTCGCGGCGCTTGGCCAGCGTGCCGACGAAGACGATCAGGTAGGCCACCCAGACGATCGTCAGCCACAGGTCGACGTACCACTCGGGTTCTGCATACTCCTTCGACTGGGTGACGCCGAGAAGGTAGCCGGTGGCGGCCAGGACAATGAACAGCTGGTATCCCCAGAACACGAAACGGGCGAGGGCCGGGAAGGCCAGCTGCGTGCGGCAGGTTCGCTGCACGACGTAGAAACTCGTTGCCAGCAGCGCATTGCCACCGAAAGCGAAGATCACCGCACTGGTATGCAGCGGGCGAACGCGGCCGAAGTTGAGATAGGGTTCGAAATTGAGCTGCGGGAACGCGAGCTGGCTGGCGATGAACACGCCTGCGAGGAGGCCCGCGAGGCCCCAGAACATCGTCGCGATGACGCCCCAGCGGATCGGATCGTCGTCATAGCGCGACGGCCCGTCGGGCATGTGGAAGAAGCCCTTGGCCTTGCCCGCCGGATCGAAGCGCGATGCGCTCATCCAGATCATCACGAAGGCCAGCACCGCCACGATCGAGGCGTGGGCGGCAAAGCCTCCGTCGGCGGCGGCGACGGCAGCGGCCATTGCCGCCAGCATGATCAGGAACCAGAGGCCTATCCGGCCGAGTGCGGCTTCCGCTTGCATGGAAATCTCCGTGATTTTTCCGACGCGTATGACGGAGCCCCTGTGCCCGCATTGATCTGCGTCAATTTTTGAAAAGTTTTCACGCGGCCGCGCTCAGGTATCCGGCGCAGTCCTCGAGGCGATTTGGATCGAGCAGCAGGATGCCGGAGCGTCCGACCGTTTCGATCAGCGACTGTTCGCGCAGCAGCGTGAGCTGGCGGCTGACGGTCTCGATCGTCAGGCCAAGGCTGTCGGCGATGTCGCGCCGGGACATGGGCAGGTCGAGACTGATACCGCGCTCCACCGGCGTCCCGATCCGTTCGGCCATCGCCAGCAAGAAGCTGGCGATCCGCTCGGATGCCGATTTCCGGCCGAGCGTGACCGTCTTTTCCCTGCAGCGTAGCAGCGAAGTGCTCGATGCGGCGAACAACCTGCCTATCACTCCGGCATTCTCCCGCGCGATGTCTAGGAATCTCTCGCCGGGGAACGAAAGCAGCGTGGCGTCGCGCAATGCGCAGATCGAATAGGAGTGGTGCAGCCGCGCCGGGATGGAGACGACGTCGCCAGCAAAGTGGAACGCCACGATCTGGTCGCGCGAGTGCGATGCGTGAGCGACGAGCTTGGTCGAGCCATCGCAAATATAGACGAACTGCTCGATGTGGTCGTCGACGAGGAGATTCTGGTCGCGCGACACCTCTGCAAGCCGCGCAAGGCACGCAACCTTGCGCCGGAACTCGGGCTCCGCGCCATCCGTCAGGTAGCGGGAAGAGAATTCCTCGAAGGACTGTTCGAATGTCGTCATCGATCCGCCAGTCGCGCAAGGCTGCCGACAAATCTTTGATCGAAGTCAATGAAGGCAGAATTTCGGTCGCCTAGCCATCCGGCGAGCGCTGCAAGAACCTGGGCCGCAAAGGGCGGCCACTGCACCGCCAGAGGAAATGAAGATGAAGAAGCTGCTCGTCGCAGCAATGGTCGGCACGGCATTCCTTGCCGCTCCGGCCCAGGCTCAGGACAATACCGGCAAGGTGCAGGTCAAGCTGCTGGGCACTGCGGTGCTTCCGGACGGAAAGATTACCGACAAGCCCGTCGATCTCGTACCTCTCCCGGCTGCGACCCAGACCAAGGCAAACGACAATGTCGTGCCGACGGTGGCGATCGAATACTTCTTCACTCCCGAGGTCTCGATCGAGACTATCTGCTGCATGACCCAGCACGACGTCGATGCAGTTGCCGGGTTGCCCGGCGCCGAACTCGTCTCGAACGCCAAGGTCATTCCGGCCACCTTCACGGCGAAATATCACCTCAACGCAGGCGGCATCTCGCCCTATGTCGGCGCTGGCGTGACCTACTTCCTGTGGGTCGACGTAAAGCCGGGCGCAGCCACGGTTCCGGCGCCCCTCAACGTCACCAAGACGAAGTTTTCCGACGAATTCGGCTTCGTCCTGCAGGCGGGCGTCGACGTTCCGGTCGGTGACAGCGGTTTCGGCATCACCCTCGATGCGAAGCGCTACTTCGTCGATACGACGGCGCAATGGTACGTCGGCAACACGCTGGCCATCGAGACCGATCACAAGCTCGACCCCTGGGTCCTGAGTGCGGGCGTCGCCTACCGCTTCTGACCGACAAGTACGCGTGACCCGCGCCGCCAAGCGCGCTATCGGCGCGGGTCATGACCACAAGGCTCACAGTTCTCGCCACGGGTGGCACGATCGCCGGCATCGCCGGGTCGGCAATCGCCAACGACTACACGGCGGGCGAGATTTCCATCGACGAGTATCTCGAAAAGGTCGGTGTCCTCGGCCTCGGCGCGGAACTGTCGGGGCGCCAGATCGCCAATATCGATTCCGCCGACATGGGACCGGAGGTGTGGAACCTGCTCCACCCCGCAATCGCCGAGGCATTGGCTGATGCTGACTGCGACGGAGTTATCGTCACCCACGGGACCGACACGCTCGAGGAAACCGCTTTCCTGCTCGACCTGACGCTGCCTGCGACCAAGCCGGTCGTCGTTGTCGGCGCGATGCGCCCGGCCGATGCGGTCGGCTATGACGGCTTGCGCAATTTCGCCAATGCCGTGCGCGTCGCCGGCGACCCGCAAGCAAGCGGGCGCGGCGTGATGGTGGTGATGGGCGATCGTGTCTTCGCCGCACGCGACGTGCGCAAGGTGAGAACCCGCGGGACCGAGGCATTCCGCGGTTTCCCGCGCGAATCCATCGGTCTGGTCACCCCGTCGACGCTCGAATGGTTCGGCGCGCCGTGGCGGGGCAACACCGATGCCGCATTCCCGTGGAGCGACGACCTTCCGCAGGTCGCCATCATCTACATCCATGCGGCGATCTGTGCCGATGACGTCGCGCGGCAGGTCGATGCAGACACGAGGGGCATCGTCGTGGCAGGAGTGGGTGAGGGCAACATGCCTGAACGCGTGCGTCGGGAGATCGTCCGGCTGGCGGCAAACGGAACTCCCGTAGTGCGGGCGAGCCGGGCAGACGAGGGACTGGTCGACCGCGAGCCCGAGGACGAGGCGAATCGCTTCGTCGCTGCGCGTGCGCTCAATCCGCAAAAGGCGCGCATCCTGCTGCAATTACTGCTTGCCGGCGGCGAGACGAATCCCGCCGCCATCCAGCGCGCCTTCGACGGCCGTTAGTCGTCAGCCGTTGGGCAGGACGAGGTACTTCTCGCCGGTCTTCATCTGGCGATAGTCGAGGATCGCATCCTTGGTCAGCATGCCCTCGAGGTCGACCTTGGTCTTGTAGCTGCTGGCGAAGGTGGTGGTCAGGTTGTCGAGCACGCGCTTGCGCATGCGCATCACCGTTTCCATCCCTGCGGTCGCGAGGAACGGAGTCAGCAGCCAGCCCGACAGGGTCCAGCCGAAGCCATAAGACGGGGTCAGCGTGGTCGGCCCGAAGTCGAGGCGTCCATAGATGAACATGCGCTTCTGCTGGTTCGAGCCATAACGCGAATATTCGGTCATCTTCGACACTGCGACCTGCTCCATTGCCTTGAAGCAGGTGTCGACCATGGTCCCGCCACCGATCGGGTCGAAGCCGTAGAAGGCGTCGGTCTGGTCGATGGCGGCCTTGAGCTTGGCCATGAAGTCGGCATCGGATGAATCGACCACGTGCGTTGCGCCGAGACCCTTGAGCAGTTCTGCCTGGTCGGGCTTGCGGACGATGTTGACGAGGCCGAGGCCGTCTTCCTGGCAGATCTTGACCAGCATCTGGCCGAGGTTCGACGCTCCGACAGTGTGGAGGATGGCTTTCTGGCCATCCATCTTGGCGTTCTCGGCAAAGCCCAGAGCGGTCATCGGGTTGACGAAGCTCGACGCACCGTCCTCGGCGCTGTGGTCACCCAGCGGCAGGCACATCGCAGCATCGGCAATGGCGTATTCGGAATAGGCATTGCCGGGCACGCAGGCGACGCGCTGGCCCATCAGCGCCTTGGCCATGTCGCTGTCGCCGGTCGCGACGACAGTGCCCGCACCTTCGTTGCCAGCGGGGAGGCGCTGGCCGTGGCGGGCCTTCTGGCCGGAATTGAATGGCTCGGGCATCTTGGCGACGACCTTGCCCGGCGAATAGGTGGCGTTCTCGAAATCGGCTGCGCCGGTCAGGATGGCGAGGTCGGAAGGGTTGATCGGCGCCGCTTCCATCTTGACCAGGACCTGGTTGCCGGTGGGATCGGGAAACTCGCGGCTGGCGATTTCGACCGTTAGCGTACCGTCGCTTTCAAGAGTGGTGAAAAGCTGCTTTCCGGTAGTCGGCATATCCATTCTCCCAATTCGAATCTGGTATGGAGGCCTCGCTACGCTTCCGCCGGACGATTGGCTAGGCTGACGTTAGGTCAACTGTTTGACGGATAGACCGCGCGCACGAAATAGAGGCCACAGGACGGGGCATTGAGGCCCAGCGCCTGCCGATCGCGCGCTTCCAGCGCCTCGGCCACCTGCTCCTCGCGCCAGCGGCCCATGCCGACAAGCGCAAGGCAGCCGACCATGCTGCGGACCTGGTGGTGGAGGAAGCTGCGCGCTTCGGCATGGATGCGAACTTCCTCTCCGTCCCTCTCCACGTCGAGCCGATCGAGGGTCTTGATCGGGCTATCCGCCTGGCAATGGGCCGAACGGAAGGTGGTGAAGTCATGAAGTCCGACCAGCGACTGTGCCGCGCGATGCATGGCTTCGTGGTCGAGCGGAGTGCCCAATTGCCATGCCCGGTCGCGGTCGAGCGTCAGTGGCGCGCGGCGATTGGCGATGCGATAGACATAGGCGCGGCCGATACAGGAAAAGCGCGCATGCCAGTCGTCCGGTACCACCTCGCATGCGGTGACAGCGATGGGATCGGGGCGCAGGTGCGCATTCAGCGCCTCCATCAGCCGGAATGGGTCGATGTCCTTCCCGATGTCGAGGTGGCTGCGCATCGCGAGTGCGTGGACGCCGGTATCGGTCCTCCCCGCGCTGTGGAGCCGCACCTCCTCGCCGGTGACGCGAAAGGCGGCTTCCTCCACCGCCTGCTGGACGCTCGGTCCGTCGGCCTGTCGCTGGAGGCCGAAGAAGGGCGTCCCGTCGAATTCGAGGGTCAGCGCGAAGCGGGTCACGTCAGGATCGTGCCCTTCGCCACCGCATTGCCGCGCAGGAAGGTGTCGAGGTCCATCGCCGGCCTGCCCGCGCGTTGCAGGCGGACGGGACGGATGGCGCCGGTGCCGCAGGCGATTGCCATGCGTTCATCGATGACCTCGCCCGCATTGCCAGTGCCTTCGGCCATTTCGGCACGCAAAAGCTTGACGCGGTCGCCGCCCAGTTCGAACCATGCGCCGGGGAAGGGGGCGAGGCCGCGCACCTGCCGCTCGATTTCGTCGGCGGGCTTCGACCAGTCGATCCGGGCCTCTGCCTTGTCGATCTTCGCGGCATAGGTCGCCTGCGCGTCGTCCTGCCTGAGCGGGTGGAGCATCGTAAGGTCGATCAGCGTTCCAACCATCAGCTGGGCGCCGATCTCCGCCAGTTCCTCGGTCAGTTCGCCGGTCGTCTTGTCCTCGATTGGCGTGCGTGCGGTGGCGAGCATCGGTCCGGTGTCGAGCCCGGCTTCCATCTGCATGATCGTGACGCCGGTCACCGGATCGCCCGCCATCACCGCGCGGTGGATCGGGGCCGCACCGCGCCAGTGCGGCAGGATCGAGGCATGGACGTTGAGGCAACCGAACTTCGGCGCATCGAGCACCGCCTGTGGCAGGATCAGCCCATAGGCAGCCACAACTGCGACATCGGCGTCGAGCGCGGCAAATGCCTCTTGCTCTTCTGCCGACTTGAGCGACTTGGGATGCCGCACCTCGATGCCGAGGTCAGCGGCACGCTGATGCACCGGGGTCGGCGTCAATTCGCGACCACGCCTGCCACCGGGACGGGGCGGCTGGGTGTATACGCAGACCACCTCATGCGCCGTATCGACCAGCGCCTGCAGCGTCGGCACCGCGAATTCCGGCGTTCCCATGAAGATTATGCGCATGAAGGGCCTTGTGGTCTTTCTCTGTTCCGCCGTGGCCCCTATCTGTCGGGGCATGGCATCGCAAGAGATCGAGACGCTGGCCGCCGCGCTGGCAAAGCTTCCCGGCCTCGGCCCGCGTAGCGCGCGGCGGGCAGTGCTGTGGCTGGTCAAGCGGCGCGAGACGGCGCTGCCCGCATTGCTCGACGCGTTGGCGACGGTGGGTGAGGCGCTGGTCGAGTGCGACGTTTGCGGCAATGTCGACACGCGCAACCCCTGCGCCATCTGCGCCGACCCGCGCCGCGACGCGAAGTCGCTCTGCGTGGTCGAGGATGTGGCCGACCTCTGGGCGCTCGACCGGGCGAAGCTGTTCACCGGCAAGTACCAGGTCCTCGGGGGTCGCCTGTCCGCACTCGACGGCGTGCGGCCCGAGGACCTCAACATCGCCAAACTCCTCGCGCGGGTGGAAGAGGGCGGGGTCGACGAAGTCGTCCTCGCCATGAACGCGACGCTGGAGGGGCAAACCACCGCCCACTACCTCGCCGAGCGGCTGGAGGCTTTCCCGGTCCGCATCACCCAGCTCGCCCACGGACTGCCCGTCGGCGGCGAACTCGACTACCTCGACGAAGGTACCCTCGCGCAGGCATTGCGCGCACGGAGGCCCGTAGGATAAAAGCATATTGCGAGGGTCGCACCTCGTGGGGGGAGTGACGGGATTGGCGACTTCGGCGCAGCGGGCGGGGGCAATTCATCCTGCTTGGTTCGTGTTCTGGGCGGCATTTCTTTCCGCCAGTATCTATTTCCTGCTCGATTCCGTCGGCGACGTGATGTCACCCGAACTGCAGGACGGTTCGACGACCTGGAACCGCATCGTCTGGTATGTCGGCCACGCTGTAATCGCCTCGCCGATCCTGCTGATCGCACCGCTCCAGTTCATGCCGGGCCTGCGCCAATCGCGACCAGAGGTGCACAGGTGGCTCGGCAGGGTCTTTCTCGGTGGTTGTATCGTGGCCGGATTGCTCGGCATCTTCCTCGGCTCGACGCTCTACCTCCCTGGCTCTCGCATCCCGCTGACCTTGCTGGCAAGCACCTGGGTCTTTTTCGCCGCCATCGCATGGCAGGCGGCACGCCGGCGGGACTTCGTCAATCACCGCAGGTTCGCCATCCGCGCCTTTGCGCTGGGTGGCGCATTCGTTTGGGTGCGGATCATCAACAAGGTGCAGGGCGACGTATTTTCCTGGATGCCGACCGAGGATTTGCAGGAGACGACCAAGGAATGGTTGACCCTGTTCCTGCCCATCTTCGTCACCGAACTCTGGCTCAACTGGGGGCCCACCGCGAAGAAGCTGTTCGCCCGCAAGGCCTGACCGTTCGCGGATTGAATAAAGCGCGAACCGCGACTATCTGGCCCGCATGGCTATCCGTGAAATCCTCGAAGTGCCGGATCCCCGGCTCAAGGTCGTGTCCGAACCCGTCACCGAATTCGACGACGAGCTGAACGAGCTCGTCTCGGACATGTTCGAAACCATGTATGCCGCGCCCGGCATCGGTCTCGCCGCCATCCAGGTCGGCGTGCCCAAGCGCGTGCTGGTGATCGACCTCCAGCCCGAGGACCTCGATGCCGAGCCCGAAGAGTGCAATCACGACGGCCACTATCACCACCACTATCCGCTCAAGAAGGAACCGCGCGTCTTCGTGAACCCGGTTATCCTCGACCCGGCGGAGGAGCTTGCGACCTACCAGGAAGGCTGCCTCTCGGTCCCCGAGATTTTCGCCGACGTGGACCGTCCGGCCACCTGCCGCGTGCGCTACCAGGATCTCGAGGGCGAGACCCACGAGGAGGACATGGAAGGCCTCATGGCCACCTGCATCCAGCACGAGATGGACCACCTCGAGGGCATCCTCTTCATCGACCACCTGAGCCGGCTGAAGCGCAACATGGCGCTGAAGAAGCTGAAGAAGATGCGCGAGGCCGCGTAAGCCTCCAATTCGGTTGAAACAGCGCGAACGCCACTGGCGTTCCCTCTCCGTTCCGCATAAGGTGGCGGGATGGACCCGATGCTTTTCAATCTTCTCGCCCTGTTTGGCGGACTGCTGACCGGCGGTTTCGCCGGATATTTCTTTGGTTCACGCCCGGTGGCCGACTGGAAGGCTCGTCATGGCGCGGCAGAGGCGGAGGCCAAGGCAGCGGAAGAGAAGCTTTCGCGCATGGCGCCCGAGCTTGCCACCATGTCCGAGCGGGCGGCGCGGGCCGACAATCTTGCCGAGGCGCTCGACAAGGCTCGCGAGGAGAATGCGGCCTTCCGTGCCGAGCGTGCCGGTTTCGAGGAGCAGAAGCGACTGCTCGAGGAAAGCCGGACGAACCTGCTCAAGGAATTCGAGAACACGGGCGCAAAGGTGCTGTCGGCTGCGCAGGAGCGGTTGGTGGTCGCCGCCGCCGAGCGGCTGGGGCATTCAGAAAAGGCGAGCGAGGAGAAGATCAAGGCGTTGCTCGAACCCGTCGGTGCGCGGCTCAAGGCCTATGAGGAGCAGGTTGGCGCGCTGGAGGCAAAGCGCGTCGATGCCTTCGGGCAGCTCACGGGTCTGATCGAGTCGATCAAGACCGGGCAGGAAGAAGTCCGGCGCGAGGCGCAGCGCCTGGGCAACTCGCTCACCAACGCCCCCAAGGCGCGCGGGCGCTGGGGCGAACGCGCGCTGCAGAATGTCCTCGAACAGTGCGGCCTGTCCGAGCACACCGATTTCGAACTCGAGCACTCGATGGAAACCGAAGAGGGCCGTCTGCGCCCCGATGCCATCGTCCATGTGCCCGGCCAGAAGAAACTGGTGATCGACGCAAAGGTCTCGCTCAACGCCTACCAGGCCGCATTCGAAGCCGAGGACGATAGCGAGAAGGCCCGACATCTTGAGCTTCACGCGCGGGCGATGAAGAACCACGTCCAGACGCTCGGCGCAAAGAGCTACCAGAGCCAGTTCGACGAGGCGCCCGACTATGTCGTAATGTTCGTGCCCGGAGAACATTTCGTCGCTGCCGCGCTCGAAACCGATCCCGAATTGTGGGACTTCGCCTTCCGCAACAAGGTGCTGCTGGCGACCCCGACCAACCTCGTCGCCATCGCGCGCACCGTGGCACAGGTCTGGCGTCAGGACACGATCGCCAAGGAAGCGATGGAGATCGGCAAGGCGGGCGCGGAACTCTACGATCGACTTGCTGTTGCTGCCGAACATATGAAGCGCGTGGGCGGCGGTCTGGAGACGGCGGTCAACAACTACAACAAGTTTGTCGGCAGCTTCGAGCGCAATGTGCTCTCCTCCGGCCGGCGTCTTGCCGAAAAGGGCATCGAAATCGGAAAGCGCGAGATCGAGGAAGTGCCCAAGGTCGAAGCCACGCCGCGCTACAATAACGACGACCTGTCGGAACACGGCTCGCTCCCGGGGGTTGATTCTACTCGGAATCATTAGACCTTACGGGAGTATCACATGCGCAATTTCATGCTGGCGACGGCCCTGCTAGCGCTTGCAGCCTGCAGTGGTGGCGCGGACGAACCGGTCGCTAGGGAATCGGGCGCCGACGCGTTTCCCGATCAGCCAGAGCCGGCCGCCGTCGGCCGTTTTGCTCCGCAGAACGATTGTGTCGAGCTGCCGAATGCGAAACTCTTCTTCGTCGATCTGGGCAAGGCCGTGCGTGACCGCGATGCAAATGCGCTGTTGAAGCTGACAAGCAAGGACGTGAAGCTCGACTTCGGCGGCGGTGGCGGCCTGACCACGTTCCGCGAGCGCCTCGAGGCAGAGGAAGGCCAGCTGTGGAAGGAACTCGACGAGATTCTGATGCTCGGCTGCGGGCGTGATGAAGCCGGCAACATGGTCCTCCCGTGGCTGTTCTCACAGGATCTCGGGGTCGATGATCCGTTTTCGACGATGGTCACGATGGGACCCGATGTCGTCATGCGCGACAAGCCCGCATCCACCGGCGCTGTTGTCGAAACGATTCCCTGGGACACCGTGCAACTCGCTGACGGCTTCGATCCCAAGGCACCCTTCGCGAAAGTTACCACCCGCTCGGGCAAGGAGGGTTACATCGCCACCGACAAGCTGCGCTCCCCCTTGGATTATCGCATCACCGCTGCGCCGGCGGGAGACGGCTGGCAGATCGTCAGCTTCGTTGCCGGTGACTGATCAGCCTTCGAGGCTGGCGAGCACTTCATACCCGAGCACTGCCGCCGCGACTGCGGCGTTGAGGCTGTCGGCGCGTCCCTTCATCGGCATGGTGACGCGCAGGTCGCAGGCCATTTCGTAGTCTTCGGGCAGGCCACGGCTCTCGTTGCCGACCATCACGAAGCATGGCGCTGCATAGGGTGCCCCGCGATAGGGTTGCGCGTCGCGCAGTGACGCGGCGACCAACTGCCCGTCACCCGAGCGAAGCCAGGACTCGAACTCCTCCCAACGCGCCTGCGCAATCTTCTGGGTGAACACCGCCCCCATGCTCGCGCGGACCGCCTCGACACTGAACGGATCGGCGCAATCGTCGATCAGGATGAGGCCACCCGCCCCGATCGCATCGCCTGTGCGAAGCATCGTGCCCAAATTGCCCGGATCGCGCAGCGCCTGTGCGACCAGCCAGATGTCGGCAACATTGCGGTCCAGTGCATCCAGACTCGTGTCGAACTCGGCAAAAACGCCCGCAACCGCCTGAGCATTGTCCTTGCCGGTGATCTTGGAAAGGATGTCCGGGCTGGTTTCGATCACTTCGCCGCCCGCAGCTTCGACCGACTTCTCCAGTTCTGCCAGCAGCGGATGGGGATCGCGGCTCGTCGACAGAACCAGGACTTCGGGGACGTGGCCGCATTCGCGTGCATCCGTCAGAAGGCGAAGGCCTTCGGCCAGGAACTTGCCCGAAGCCTTGCGGTGCTTCTTCTCGCGAAGTGCGCGAAGTGCCTTTACCGTGGGGTTGGAAAAGCCGGTGATGACCCGCCGCGATTCCGCGCGTTCGAGGGTCATGTCAGGGTTCTCCGAAACCGTCCTCGACCATGGCGGCGAGCCCGGCCATGGCATCCTCGCTGCCACTGCCGGTGACGATGATCTCGATGACATCGCCCTTCGCCGCGCCGAGCATCATCAGGCCAAGGATGGAGCCGCCAGCCGCTTCGTTGTCGCCTTTGGTCACGCGGACGCTGCAACCGTCGGGCAATTCCGAAACCGCGTTGACGAACTTCGCACTGGCGCGAGCATGCAGGCCGCGCTGGTTGACCACGGTAAGGGTGCGGCGCAGTTCGCTCAAGACGCCTTCCGTGCGCTGGAGATATCCTGGCCGAGGAATTCGGAAGCGACGGTGATGTAGTTGCGTCCGGCAGTCTGCGCGGCATGGACGGCGTCGACGACATTCATCGACTTGCGCGCACCGGCGAGGCGGATGAGCATGGGCAGGTTGATGCCTGCAATCACCTCGATGCGGCCAGTGTCCAGCAGCGAAATCGCGAGATTGGAGGGCGTGCCACCGAACAGGTCGGTGAGGATGATGGCGCCGTCGCCCGTGTCGACCTTGGCAATGGCGTCGGAAATATCCTGGCGCCGCTGCTCCATGTCGTCGTTGGGGCCGATGCAGATTGTTGCAACCCCTTCCTGTTTGCCCACCACATGCTCCATCGCGTCGATGAAGTGCTCGGCAAGCTTGCCGTGGGTGACGAGGATCATGCCAATCATGCGCGACTTGTTCCGAACTGTTCCCTTGGAAGGACTCGTGCCGCGCTCTCAAGCATCATGCGGCTCGGGAATCAACGCCGTTCGAGTGGATCTGCCGGCCTGCTTCCCAGGTTGCGATGAATGACCGTGGGCGAAAACCCCGCCTTGCGCAAGACCTCGGCCGCGCGTTCCGCACTGTAAACCGAGCGGTGTCTCCCGCCGGTACAGCCGAAAGCGATGTTCAGGTAGCTGCGTCCCTGCGCCGCGTACCGCGGCAGCAGCTCGGTGATAAGGGCGACGATCCGTTCGAAAGCCGGCTCGAACGAGGGATCGGCGGCGATGTGTGAGCCCACGGCGTTGTCCAATCCCGTCTTCTCGCGCAGTTCCGGAACCCAGTGGGGGTTGTCGAGAAAGCGCATGTCGAACAGCAGGTCGGCCAATGGCGGCATTCCCCGTGCGAAGCCGAAGCTGGATACAGTCACCGTCATGCTGCGCTCGGCCGTGTCGGAAAAACTTTCACGGATGACCTGCTGCAACTGGTTGGACGAGAAGTCCGACGTGTCGACGACGATCTCGGCCCAGCGGCGGAGGGGTTCGAGCAGTTCGCGTTCGGCCTTGATGCCATCGAGCGCCGGTCGGCCGCGAGCCATTGGATGCGGGCGACGTGTTTCGTTGTAGCGTCGCTCCAGTTCGCCGCTGGCGCAATCGATGAAGAGTGTCGTCAATTCGATGTCGGCACGCGCGTCCAGCTGCTTGCACAGGGCAATGATCTCGGTCGGAGCAAAGCCGCGGGTCCTCGAATCGAAGCCGATCGCGAGGGGGGTGGGGTTCTTGTCACCACCCACCAGGCCGGCCAGCAGGCGCACTGGAAAATTGTCGATCGCCTCCCACCCCAGATCCTCGAGCACTTGCAGCGCAGTGGTCTTTCCCGCGCCCGAGAGGCCGGTCACCAGCAGGATCCGCTGGATTGAGGAAGTTTCCGAATCGCCGGGCATCGCGGTCAATTATGCGGTTTGCGTGGGGCTAGGGAAGCCAAGCCCGTGCTTCAGCAGAGCATATTCCGCCCTGATCGCCTGGACCGCATCTCCCGGTGCGAAACGCAGGAGCGGGATTGCAACGCCTTCAAGCTCGCGGAATCCGAGTTCCAGCGGATATCGTTCCGCATCATGGTCGAGCGTGAGTATGATCGCGACGGGCGCTTCCATCGCAGGCATTTCGACGATGCCGACATTACGGACCTCGATCTTTCCGCGAGTGTTCGGTGGTGGAGCGGCGACAAGCTGGCCACCGTCATTCACGAGCGTTACCGCATCGTCACCGATGAGCATTGCTCCCCTGTCGATCAGCGCCAATGCCAGCGAGGTCTTGCCGCTTCCCGATGGCCCTTCGATCAACAGGGCGCGTCCGTCGATCGCAACCGCGGTTACGTTGGGCAAGACCGTGGACGTCATCGCTTGGCGGGAATTCCGAAGACAAGGCAGGCGCCTTCCTTGCCGTCGGCACGGGACGTGGCGACCAGCGTTCCGTCATGCGCTTCGGCAATGGTACGCGCGATGGCGAGGCCAAGGCCCGAATGTTTGCCGAAGTCTTCGCCATCCGGCCGGTCGGAATGGAAGCGCTGGAACACCTTCTCGCGCTTTTCGACGGGAATGCCCGGGCCTTCATCGGAAATCGCGAGGGTAATCCAGCCGTCCTTCCGGGTCAGGTTGGCGCGGATCTCACCGCCAGTCGGGGAGAACGACACCGCATTGTCGAGAAGGTTGTCGATCACGCGCTCGAGCCGGATCGGGACGCCGAGGACGGACATGGGACCACCGTTGATCTCGACGACGAGCTTTCGCCCTTCATTCTCCTCACGCTCCTCGCGGGCGGAGACGATATTGGACAACAGCATTTCGAGATCGACCGGTTCGAACTCGGCGCGAGAGAGTTCGGCATCGATGCGGCTGGCGTCGGAGATTTCCGTGACCAAGCGATCGATGCGCTGGACGTCGTGGGTGGCTATGTCGAGCAGCTGCTCCTTGAGCGCTGGATCCTGCACCTTGGCGAGTGATTCCGTGGCACTGCGCAGGCTCGCCAGCGGGTTCTTGATTTCATGGGCGACATCGGCGGCAAAGCTCTCGACCGCGTCGATCCTCTGGCGCAGGGCACCGGTCATGTCGGACAATGCACGAGCGAGCATGCCGATTTCGTCACGCCGTTGCGGGAGGCGTGGAACGACGACTTCGCGGTCGCGACCCTGCCGCACGCGGACAGCCGCCTGCACCAGTTCACGCAAGGGTCGGACAATGGTTTGCGCGAGGAAGAAAGAGAGCAGGGTCGAAACCAGCAAAGCAAGCAGGACGACTACCGCAACGGTCGAGCGCGCCTCGCGAACGCTTTCGGTAATGTCGACCGGATTGCGCGTGAGCAGCAGCGTCTCGCCATCGAGGCCGACAGGTGCGGCCGCATTGATGACGTGGGTGCCATCGGGTGCATCGCGCAGGACGATCTGCGTGAGGCTTTCCTCGCGGGCGCGCGTAAGCTCCGGCCAATCGGCCACGTCGTCGCTTTCAGGCTCGCGATAATCGGGTAGGGCGGGTGCGCCGACAACCCGGTCGAACCAGCGGTCCATGCGCAGTGCGAAGTCGGTCTGGTCGACTTCTGAAGGCTCGGGCAGGTCGAAACTCGGCGGAGCGAGGGCAAAGCTGTCGGATTCGAGTTCGCCCTTGGGATTGTACACCCTGAGGCGCAGGCGCTGTTCCTTGCCGATCTGGATGAGCAGGGCATCCTGCCTCTGGCGCGTCGCGCCGGCGAGCGCCTCGGCAGTGATCTGCGCTTCGACCAGCGCCAGCTTGAAGCGTTCGTCGAGAAGCTGCTTGCGGTAGGCATCGACGTAGATGACACCGCCACCCAGCAGCACCAGCGGCAAGATGTTCACGAAGAGTATGCGGCTGGTCAGCGACAGCCTGCGCGACCAGCGCAGTTTCTCGAGGCGCGGATCGCCCTTCAGGACGCTGCCGATCTCCGACATGGCCTGTCCCGGACCCACTTCAGCCGTCGCTGAAGCTGTAGCCAGCGCCGTAGAGCGTTTCGATGGCGGAGAAGGTATTGTCGATGCTGCGGAACTTGCGCCGCATGCGCTTGATGTGGCTGTCGACCGTCCGGTCGTCGACGAAGACGTCGTCGGGGTAGGCAGCATCCATCAGCTGGTTGCGGCTCTTGATGACTCCGGGTCGCGAAGCCAGCGCTTCGAGCAGAAGGAACTCGGTCACGGTCAGCGAAACCGGCTTGCCGTCCCAGGTGACATGGTGACGTGCCGGATCCATGTGGAGTCGGCCGCGCTCGATGATTTCGCCCGGCGGATCGTCAAGCGCATCGGTCATCGTCAGCGGTCGTCTTGCATCGCTGCGGCGCAAGATCGTGCGGATGCGCGCCAGCAGCAGGCGCAAGCTGAAGGGTTTGGCGATATAGTCGTCGGCACCCATCTGCAGGCCGGCTTCCTCGTCCGCCTCGTCATCCTTGCTGGTGAGGAAGATCACCGGAAGCGGCGATTTTTCGCGTAGCCGGCGCAGCAGTTCCATTCCGTCCATCTTGGGCATCTTGATGTCGAAGATGGCGAGGTCAGGCGGGTTGGTCAGGAGCGCTCCGAGCGCCGCCTCGCCATCCGAATAGACGCGCGTGGCGAAACCTTCAGCCTGCAGGGCGATGGACACCGTTGTGAGGATATTGCGGTCGTCGTCGACCAGCGCGATTACCGTCTGGTCCGGGTCGTCGGGGTTCGCCCCCAGGATCGCATCGCTGCTCATGATCGGGTGCCTATCGCTTTTATCGGTGCAAAACAACGCGAGCCTTACCTGCATTAAGCACAATTCGTCGCGCCCGGTTTGACGCAGCGGCACTGCGCTACTATGCGAAAAATCGAGTGCTGCGCATTCGTATGCGCAGATGATTCCATCACAGTAACGCATGCGCGCGCTGGAGATATTCCTGGTGACTTTCCCGCTTTCCCACTCGCTGTCCGATCAGGGCATCGAAACTGCCGCCACCATCCACCCCAACCTCGATTCCGGTGAACTTACCGCCGCCGCGCTCGAACGTGGCGAGGGCCGCCGCGCCAAGGACGGACCGCTGGTCGTGGAGACGGGCCGCCACACCGGCCGCAGCGCCAAGGACAAGTTCATCGTCCGCGATAGCGAGACCGAGAACACCGTGTGGTGGGACAACAATGCCTCGATGACGCCGGAGAACTTCGCTGCGCTCAAGGCCGATTTCATGGCCGCAGTCGCCGACAAGAAGGAACTCTTCGTCGCAGACCTGTTCGGCGGTTCGCAGCCCGAATACCGGGTGAACGTACGCGTTATCAACGAGCTTGCCTGGCACAACCAGTTCATCCGCACTCTGCTGGTGCGCCCGACCGAGGCCGAACTTGAAGGCTTCGTGCCCGAATACACGATCATCGACCTGCCGAGCTTCCAGGCTGACCCTGACCGCCACGGCACGCGCAGCGAAACCGTGATCGCAGTGAACCTCAGCGAGAAGCTGATCCTCATCGGCGGTACCAAGTACGCGGGCGAGATGAAGAAGAGCGTCTTCGGCATCCTCAACTACCTGCTGCCCGCCAAGGGCGTCATGCCCATGCACTGTTCGGCCAACGTCGGCCCCGACGGCAAGACCGCCGTCTTCTTCGGCCTTTCGGGCACCGGCAAGACCACGCTTTCGGCCGACGCCAGCCGCACGCTGATCGGTGACGACGAGCATGGCTGGTCGGACACGGCAGTCTTCAATTTCGAAGGCGGCTGCTACGCAAAGATGATCCGGCTCAACCCCGAGGCCGAGCCGGAAATCTATGCCACCACCAAAATGGAAGGCACCGTGCTCGAGAACGTCGTGATGAACGATGCGGGAGAGATCGACCTCGACGACAACACCCTCGCCGAGAATACTCGCGGTGCTTATCCGCTGTCCTCGATCCCGAACACCTCGGCCGAGAACATGGGCCCGCCGCCGTCGAACGTGATCATGCTGACCGCCGATGCCTTCGGCGTCCTGCCCCCGATCGCACGCCTCACGCCGGACCAGGCGATGTACTATTTCCTCTCGGGTTATACCGCCAAGGTCGCCGGGACGGAGATCGGCGTGACCGAACCCGAAGCCACCTTCAGCACCTGCTTTGGTGCACCCTTCATGCCGCGCCACCCGAGCGTCTACGGCAACCTCCTCAAGGAGCGTATCGCCAAGGGCGAAGTGCAGTGCTGGCTCGTCAACACCGGCTGGACCGGCGGCAAGTACGGCACCGGCAACCGCATGCCGATCAAGGCTACCCGTGCGCTGCTCAACGCTGCGCTCGACGGCAGCCTCAACAACGCTCCGTTCCGCAAGGACCCCAATTTCGGTTTCGAAGTGCCTGTCATCGTCGAAGGCGTCGACAGCACCATTCTCGATCCGCGTTCGACCTGGGCGGACAAGGAGGAATACGACCGCACCGCGCACAAGCTGGTGCAGCTCTTCGTCGACAACTTCCAGCCCTTCGCTGCGCATGTCGACCAGGGCGTCCGCGACGCGGCCCCCGCCGCCGCCTGACGCCGCACGAGTTGGAGAGGAGGCCCCCGGCCGCTGCCCTGAGGGGAAGCGGACCGGGGGCTGTTTCTTTGCAGCCCCGGCGGTACACTCTCGCTGTTTCCGCAGTGGGAGAAGGATGATGAGCGTCTTCGATTCGATCCTGAAGAACATGGCCAATGCCCCCGACGATGTCGTCAACGTCGCGGCAAAGGTCGGCATCGACCCGGGCATCGCGGAAAAGGCCATTGCCGCTTTGGGCAAGGCCCATGCTGAGCCCGTTGATACGGTGCAGTCGGCGGCAGCCCTTACCGGCCTCGACACAGGTACTCTCGCCAGGCTGGTCGAACAGATCGGCGGCGAAGGATCCCTCGCCGAGTATGCTCGAATGGTCGGCGCCAATCCGCAGGCGAAAAATATTCTCGGCATGCTCGACCAGGACGGCGACGGTAATCCGCTCGACGACATAGCCGGACTGGCGAGCGGATTGCTCGGCAAGAAGTAACGACCCGGGTGTGTCTGCGCCCACTTCCATCGCAGAGGAGAAAGCTATGAACCTGTCCCAAGCCCTGCAGCAAAGCGGGGTTATCGAGAGCATGGCCAGCGAACTGGGTATCGACGAACAGACGGCCCGCATCGGTGCGGGTGCTCTCCTGCCGGCAATTGTGGCGGGCATGGGGAGGCAGACCACTGCAACGGCAGCACCGACCGGCGGTCTGGGCGACATCCTGGGCGCGGCTTTGGGCGGCAGCGGCGCTGGCGGTGGCATCGGCGGAGCGCTTGGCGGCGGACTGGGTGGCGTTCTCCTGGATGCCGTCCTCAAGAAGGAACCTACGCCCACCCAACCGGGCAACGACATCCTTGGTCAGATATTCGGCAGCAAAGACGTGAGCCGGGGCGTTGCAGAGGAAGTTGCCGGATCGACCGGCATCGATGCCGGGATACTGAAGAAAATGCTCCCGATCCTGGCGATGGCAGTGGTGGGATACATGATGAACCAGAACCAGGGCGGCAGTGGCGCGAGCGGGGGAAGCCCGCTCGGCGGTGCGCTCGGCGGCATTCTTGGTCAGGTGGTGACTGGCATGATGCGGCGCTAACCGCTCAGCGAAGTATCAGCCCTTCACCCGCGCGATGTAACGGCCGACGTTCTTTTCCAGCACGTCCATCGGCACATTTCCGCCGAGAATGACGGCGTCGTTGAAAGCCTTGAGATCGTAGGCGCCGCCGAGCTCGGCCTGAGCGCGCTTGCGCTGGTCGACGATGCGGCTGTGACCGAGCTTGTAGCCGGTAGCCTGACCGGGCCAGCTGCAATAGCGATCGACCTCGCTTTCGACTTCCTCGCGCTTGCTGCCGTTGCGCTCGACGAAGAAACGCACGGCCTGCTCGCGGCTCCAGCCTTTCGAGTGGAGACCGGTGTCGACGACCATGCGGCAGGCGCGGAAGGCGAGGCTCTGCAGGTAGCCCAGGCGGCCGACCGCGAAGTCGTCGTAAGCCCCAAGCTCGTCCGCCAGTTGCTCCGCATAGAGCGCCCAGCCTTCGCTGAACGGGTTGAAGGCAAGGATCGAGCGGATGAGCGACAGGCGGTTGGAGAACTCGCCTTCCCAGATGTGACCGGGGATGGATTCGTGGAAAGCCAGATCGGCGAGGTCGTATTTGCGATGCAGGTCTGTGCTGCGCAGGTTGATCCAGAAGCGGCCCGGGATCGTGCCGTCCTTGCTCCCTGCGCCGCCATAGGCGCCCGGCGCGCCGACTTCCTCCGCCGGCGGGATGCGTTTCACCTCCATGTTCGGATTGACCAGCGTGTTGAAAGCGCGCGGCATTTGCGACTTCACCCAGTTCACCCGTTCCCAGATGAACGCCATGATCTCTTCGCGCCCTGCATCGCCCGGCGAAAACTTGTAGCGCGCATCCTGGCCCAGCGCCTGCATCCGTTCCCCGACCGATCCCGTGGTGTAGCCGATCTCGCGCAGGATCGGGTCCATCCGGCCGTGCAACGCCTCGAGTTCGTCGAGGCCCTGGCGATGTATCTCGTCGGCACTCATGGTGGTCGTCGTGCTCGACCGCAGGGCCCAGGCATAGAACTCCTCGCCATGCGGCCGGACGGAAATGCCCGGAGCATCGGTGGCTACGGCACGTTCGGCCTTGAGCTCTGCCAGCTGTCGCAACAGCGCATCGGCGATCGGCCCGGTTTCCAGCGTAAGCGCACGATTGGCATGGCTCTCCGGCATGCCGGTTGATTTCAGCTTGGCACGCAGATCGTCGGCGAAGAGCTCGCCCTTGCTGGCGCTTTCGATGGTCTGTTCCATCTGGCGGATGGTCTTGTCGATCAGGAATGCGGGCGGCACAACGCCCATCGCGCGGGCCGCCTTGATCCGCTCAAGTTCGCCATCGAGTGTGGCGGGGAAGGCCTCGACGCGCTGGATGTAGGCATCGGCATCGTCGCCATTCTCGACCTTCTGGTCGGACTGCATGAAGCGCGGCATGGCGAGGTACTCGCCGACGTTCTGGATAACGACGTAGGGGGCGGTTCGCCAATTGCCGACGGGTGTGTCGCCATAGGGGAGGGCGAAGCCATCCAGCGCGACTTCGTAGGCGCTTTGAACGACATCGAGGTTGGTGACGGTGTCGCTGTCGAGCCCGTCACGCGGATAGGCCGCAACGCGTGCAAGGTCCTGACGCAAAGTCGCTGCAAAGGCCTGCTGCCCGGCCTGCGTCTGGTCCTCCAGCTTGCCGCGCAAATACGCATAGCGACCCGTATCGACGCCGAGCGAGGTAGCACGGCCCGGTTCGTGCTCCAGCAGGTTGTAGGCAACCACTTCGAGCAGCCGGTCTGCGCCGATCTGGGCCGCCTTCCCAACCATTTCGTCGCGCGGGAGGCTGGCGCAGCCGCTGAGGGTGAGCGCGGTCGTGGCGCCAAGTCCTGCGAGGGCCTGGCGACGGGTGATGTCGAAGCTGGTCTGGGTCATGGCGGGCGGTGTGACCCGCCCGCCAGATACTGTCAAATCAATCGAGGAATTCGGCCGGGACCTTGCCGCCATTGGCCGCAAGTTCGTTCATCACTCGGCGATGGAGCCAGATGTTGTCCTCGGCGCTGCCCGAATAATCCTCACGGCCAAATTCGGTCGCCAGTTCCTTGCGGTGAGCGTAGTCGGAATCGACGCCGATCAGCTTCATCAGGTCGACGATCGATGTGCGCCAGTTGAGCTTGTCCGCGCCCGGCATGGCGTCGAGATTGCTTTCAATATCTATTACGGGGACGGCCTTTTGCTCAACAACCGGGGCATCGGCCCATGCGTTGCCGGTGGGCTGCGGCGTCGGAGCTTCTTGCGCCTGAGCCTTTTTGCCGAAGATTGCGTCCTTGATCTTGCCGAAAATGCTCATGCTGCGTCCTCCATGTGCCAGCGTCCCGGATGGGCTGCGCCTGATTGAGTAACGAGGCAGTGTCGCGGGTGTTCCGTCGCAGGGCTTGAAGGTCGCGTTCGTGAGGCTATGGCTTACGCATGCTCGATGCCGTACTCTCGCTCACTGTCCTTGCCGCGATATTGCTGATTATCGGTGCCTTCTTCATGTGGCGCCGGACCGGCAACCTGAAGAACGCCGTGCTGATGGTGCTTCTGGCCGCAGTCGCGCTGGTCAATGTTGCCATCTGGACCTTGCCCGATGCGAGCGGGAGCGCCCCGATCGAAAAGGTCGACCGGGGCGCGGGGGAATAGGAGCTACTCGGGCAATTCCCAGATGACGGAACCGGTGTAGCTGCCAGCGACCGGCTCGCCGCTGCCGCCACGTGCAGGTTCGAAACGCGCTCTGCGAGTGACGAGACTGCAGGTCGCTTCATCGAGTTCGCTATGTCCGGTAGAACCGGTAACGCTGCAATTGGTGACCTTGCCGTTGGCTGAAATCTCGAGCCGGAACTTGGCAAGCCCGGTCAGTTCGCGCCGCGCCCAGCTGGGCTTGTAGTCGGCATTGGTCAGCCACCGCGAGGGATCATTGCGCGGCTTTGCAGCAACCGCGTCGAAGCTCGGCTTGGGTGAGGGCCGCGGCGTTTCGATGACCGGACCGGTGCCCGGCTGCGGCAGGGGGACGGGCGGGGGGATGAGTTCCGTGGTTTCGACCGGCGGGTTGATCGGTTTGAGTTCGAACTTCGGCTGGGGGACGAAGACGGGTGGGGTCACGCTTTCCTGCGGTACTACCTCGTCGACTGGGGGAGGCGGTGGCGGCGGAGGGGCTTCCGGAATGTCCCGCACGTCCATCTTGTTGATAATTTCCGGTAGTCCGCCGCTGATCGTGAGACCGGCGACCAGCGCGAAACCGATGGCCGCATGGATGCCCACCACCGCCGCCATGCTGGCGGGTGACGGCCTGCGGGATTGGTCGACAAAGGACATGAGCGTGCTCCTCTTCCAAAGCGGGAAGCGCTGACCGCTTCCTCGTTCTAGCAATGTTACAACATAACATTGCAGAGTCAAGCACGCTCGGAGTGCGAAGCGGTACTTCGTCTATCGGATCACTTGATCGGGCAGCTCGGATCGAGGCGGAAGTCGAGGTAGTTGTCGACCGACTTCATCAGGTCTTCCTGCTCGTTCTCGAAGAAATGGTTGGCGCGCGGGATTTCCTCGTGATGCACCGTGATGTGCTTCTGCGTGCGCAGTTTCTCGACCAGCTTGGTGACCGAGTTGGGCTGCACCACAGTATCCTGTGCGCCATGGATGAAGATGCCGCTGGCAGGGCAGGGGGCGAGGAAGGAGAAGTCATACATGCTCGCCGGAGCACCGATGGAGATCCAGCCGCGAATCTCCGGGCGGCGCATGAGCAGCTGCATGCCGATGAGCGCGCCGAAGCTGACCCCGGCGATCCAGGTCGTCTGCGCTTCGGGATGGATCTGCTGCACCCAGTCGAGTGCACTTGCCGCATCACTAAGTTCGCCAACGCCATTGTCGAAGCTGCCCTGGCTGCGGCCGACGCCGCGGAAATTGAAGCGCAGGGTCGCGAAACCGCGGTTCACGAAGGTCTTGTAGAGACGCTGCGTGATCTGCTCGTTCATGGTGCCGCCGCCCTGCGGGTGCGGGTGGAGAATCATCGCCACGGGCGCGCGCGGGCGCGGGGCGGGAGAGAAACGGCCTTCGAGGCGGCCTTCGGGGCCGGGGAAGATGACGGTCGGCATGGGCGGGATACCTGTCGAATTGTGCTTGGTCGCAGGCCACGGGTGGCGCGCGGGAGGTCGCGGGCTATATAGGGTCCGCAAGCAAAATCGCAATCATTTCGAGCCCGTATCATCCCGGAACGCATCTACCTCGATCACGCCGCCACGACGCCGCTGCGCCCCGAAGCGCGGCGCGCGATGGAAGTGGGCTTCGACCATTGGGCAAATTCGTCCTCGCCGCATGCGGAAGGGCGCAAGGCACGGGCGATGCTCGAAGACGCGCGCGAGCGGGTGAAGACGGCGCTCAAGTGGGACGGCGAGGTGATCTTTACGAGCGGAGCGAGCGAGGCGACCGACATAGCATTCGATTACACAGATGTGTTGTTCCAGTTCGCTTCTGCCGTTGAGCACGACGCTATCTCACATCGCGCCAACTATATGGAATGCGAGAGCGTGCCCGTTGGGCGGGATGGAGCGGTCGAATTTGAATGGTTGACCGAGGCGAAGATGCCTGTCGCCGGGTCGGGTGCTGGCAATACACGCCGGTCGCTCCTGGCCCTCCAGCAGGTAAACTCTGAGACGGGGAATAGACAGGACATTGAGTCAGCACGCAGCCTCTGTGGGGAACGCCAAGGGCTCTTACTCGTGGACTGTGCCCAGAGCGCAGGCAAGTTTCACTTGCCGCGTTGCGATCTGGCCATTGTTTCGGCGCACAAGTTTGGGGGGCCAATCGGTGTCGGCGCACTGCTGGTCAAGGACTTCGCCATGCTCCGCCCTTCCGGCGGTCAGGAGCGCGGTTACCGGCGCGGGACCGAGAACCTGCCCGGCGTGCTCGGCATGGCAGCTGCGCTAGAGGCTTGTGCGGATCCGTATGTCGCCTCCGAGGTTCTCGAGCCTCTGGAAGAGCTCGCCGACAAATGCCGCAAGATTGGCGGGAGCTGGCTTTCCGATCGTCTCTCCGACCCGACGCCCTATATCCGCGCTGTCGCGATGCCGAACATGAGCGCAACCGCGCAGGTCATGCGTTTCGATATGGCGGGAATTGCGGTCAGCCAGGGCTCGGCCTGTTCCAGCGGCACGATGAAGACCAGTCGCGTGCTGGAAGCGATGCAGGTCGAGCCGGAGGTCGCGGCCAACACGATACGCGTCTCGGTCGGCTGGAACACCACCCGCGCGGAGGTGGAACGGTTCTGCGAGGTCTGGCTTGAGATGGCAAAAGCATGATCTACCTCGACTATCAGGCGACCACTCCGCTCGCACCCGAGGCGCGCAATGCGATGATCCGCTGGCTCGACGGGCCGGGAGGAACCGGCTTCGGCAATCCCCACAGCGCACACCGCATGGGCCGTGAAGCGAAGGCCGCGATCGAGGTAGCGCGCGAGCAGGTCGCCGCGCTGTTTCCGCCGGGGGGCCGCGTCATCTTCACCTCCGGCGCGACCGAGGCGCTCAACCTTGCCATCCGCGGCTCGGGTCTTGGGGGCACGGTCGCCTTTTCCGCGATCGAACATTCTGCGGTGGGCGATACTGCGCAGGCAATGGGAAAGAGCCATGTCCTCGCGGTCGACAGCGAAGGTATTTGCAGTGCCCGACAGGACCTGCCTGCCGACACGCGGCTCGTTTGCGTGATGCAGGTCAACAACGAGATCGGGACGATCCAACCGACACTCGACTGCCATCGCAAGGCCAAGGAGAACAATGCCTTGTTCCTCTGCGATGCGGTGCAGGCCTACGGCAAGATACCGGTGACGACCGCCGACATGATCGCGATTTCGGCGCACAAGTTCTACGGGCCCAAGGGTGTCGGTGCGCTCTGGGTGCGCGACGGGGTCGAGCTGGCCGAAGTGCAGACCGGTGGGGGGCAGGAGTTCGGCCTGCGTTCCGGCACCCTTTCCCCGGCACTGATCGCGGGCATGGGCGCGGCGGCAAAACTTGCGAATGAAGCGCTCGATCGGGACGCCGAACACGTCGAGACACTCTGGAACAGGGCGCGCGAGCTTTTTGCCGACTGGACCCTCAACGGCAGCGCCGCTGCGCGCTGGCACGGCAATCTCAACATCCGCCGCGACGGGCTCGACGTGGCCCGACTGATGAGCGACTGCCGCACGGTCATGTTTTCCGCCGGCAGCGCCTGTGCCAGTGGTTCGGGCCGGCCAAGCCACGTGCTCAAGGCAATCGGGCTTTCCGATGCCCAAGCCAAAAGTTCCATACGCCTCGGCTTCGGACGCTATACTACTCTGCAGGAAATCGAAGAGGCGGCGCGCCTCATCAATGCAGCAGCGGAGGCGCAGGGACTTTGAAGGTGCATTTCACCACGTCGCGGGGCGAACAGGTTACCGCCGAAGCCGCGGCGGGCGACAACCTCCTTCGCGTGGCGCAGGCGGCCGGCCTGCCGCTCGAGGGGACATGCGAGGGACAGATGGCCTGTTCTACCTGCCATGTGATCGTTGCACCCGAATGGTTCGACCGGCTTGATGCTGCCTGCGAGGAGGAAGAGGACATGCTCGACCTTGCGGCAGGCGTCGCCCGCACCAGCCGCCTGTCCTGCCAGATCGTGCTCGGCGAGGAGCTTGACGGGCTTTCCGTCAGCATCCCCGCCGACAGTCACGACATGCGCCGGATCTAGTCCGCCGCTTCCGCAGCGGACTTCTCGGGCAACCAGCCCGAGCTGCCGATCCCGGCCGATAAGCCCAGGCGGCGCCACGTGCGCACTCCGATCCACACGATCGCGCCGAGCGGGACAAGAACCGCCAGCAGCACGATCAGCACGCCGATAAGGTTGCCGAAGAGCGCGCCGAGCGAATTGAAGGCGCTGCGGATGGGATCGACGAACCCGCCGGCACTCGGCTTTCCGCTTTCGTAGCTGACTGTCATCGTCGAATAGGCGACCCGGCCGCGCATCTCGGTCAGCCAGCTGCGCGCCTGGTCGATCTCCTCGTTGACCTGCGCCACGCCGCGCTCGGCGGCAACGAGTTCGGAGACAGTGCCCTTGCGGTTCTGCAGCACTTCCATCAGCCGGTCGCGCAAGGCCGTGCGGGCGCGCAGCCGTGCTTCGGTGTCGACGATGTTCTTGGACAGATCCTCGCCTTCGATCGAGGACGAGACCAGTTCGCCATCGACCTTGCCCGAGGCATTGGCGAGGTCCTTGCCGAAGTCCCGCGCATCGCGGCTGCGCACCGCAAGGGTCAGGCTGCCATAGGCGTAGTCACCCTCATTCTCGGCCTGGTTCATCGAGATAATCCGACACACGTCGGGACCCTTCCCCTCGCACATGTCGGCATGGCGTTCCTGCAGGGAACGAATGGCGTTGGAGGGAAGCCGGAACCCGTAGGCGTAGCGGTAGGCGACTTGCGGGACGCCGACTGGAATGTCGGCACTGGGCACCGATGTGGTCTGCTCGACGGAAGCATCGGTCATGGGAGGTGGGGCAGGAGGCGGTGCCGGAGCGGCGTCGGGTACTGGCGCGGCCAATTCATAGTTAGCTGGTGGCGCTTCGGCGATATCCATCGTCGTCATGCGCTCGGTGGTCGTCTCGTCGGACTGTTGGCCACATGCAGCAAGCGAGCAAGTCGCCAGCAGGATGAGCGGCAGCTTGTTGATCATCACTCTCTCCTCGATTCCCGTCGACACATTTTCGCCCTATTTAAGACATAATTCAACCACAATGTACATGTTACAACGTAACATAAGATGCGTTGGGGTATTTTGGCAAGGGCGTAAACGCGCAAAGGCCCCGCCACACCTTGGTGGCGGGGCCTCTAATTTTACGACGCTTCGGAGAGGTCAGGCCGTCTCAAGTTCGCGCTTGTCCACCTTCACGCCGAGCATTTCGATCAGCGCCTTGCTGAAGGCCGGAATATCGTCTGGCTTGCGACTGGTGATGAGGTTTCCGTCGACCACGACTTCCTTGTCGACCACCTTGGCGCCTGCGTTCTTCAGGTCGGTACGAACCGAAGGCCAGCTGGTGACACTCTTGCCCTCGACCAGGCCTGCTTCGATCAGCATCCACGGCGCATGGCAGATCGCTGCGATGGGCTTCTTGGTGTGGTCGAACATCTTCACGATCTCGACTGCTTTCTTGTTCATGCGCAGGATATCGGGGTTCATCTGGCCGCCCGGGAGAAGAAGGGCATCGTAGCCCTTGCAGCTATCAATCTCGTCCACCGTCTTGTCGACTTTGACCGCATCGCCCCAGTCCTTCTGGTCCCAACCGCGGATCTTGCCGCTTTCGAGGCTCACGACAGTGGTTTCGAAACCGGCCTTCTCGAGGTTGGCCTTGGGCTCCATCAGCTCCGACTGTTCGAAGCCATCGGTGGCGAGGATCATGACATGTTTCATGGGGTGTATCTCCTTGATTTGCTGTTACCCATTCAACGTGTGGGGACAGCGGCGCGTTCCGTGCTGACAGGCGAGCCGTGGCTCTGGTAGGGCGAAGCCCATGTCGACTACCGAACTGGACGATTCCGGCGCCGATCCCTTCGACGCCATCGTCGATGCACCCTTTGATTCCGCGCTGTCCGAGCGCTACCTCGTCTATGCGCTGAGCACGATTACCGCCCGCTCGCTGCCCGATTTGCGGGATGGTCTGAAGCCGGTCCACCGCCGCCTCTTGTGGGCGATGCGGCAGCTGAAGCTCGATCCCAATTCCGCCTTCAAGAAGTCTGCCCGCGTGGTGGGCGACGTCATCGGCAAGTACCATCCGCATGGCGATGCCTCGGTCTATGACGCGATGGTCCGCCTCGCGCAGGATTTCGCACTGCGTTATCCGCTGGTCGAGGGGCAGGGGAACTTTGGTAATATCGACGGCGATAACGCGGCCGCATACCGCTACACCGAAGCGCGCCTGACCAGGACCGCGCTGCGCCTGATGGAAGGGCTCGACGAAGGCACAGTCGACTTCGTCCCGACCTACAATGGCGAGGAGGAAGAGCCCGAGATCTTCCCCGGCCTCTTCCCCAACCTGCTGGCAAACGGGGCCAGCGGCATCGCGGTCGGCATGGCAACCAACATCCCTAGCCACAACGTCGCCGAGATCGTCGATGCGACGCTGGAAGTGATCGACAACCCGCATGTCGAACACGCGCGGCTGATGGAACTGTTCAAGGGTCCGGACTTCGCCACCGGCGGTGTGGTGGCCGAGAGTGCAGACACCATCGCCGCGGCCTACGAAACCGGACGCGGCAGTTTCCGCGTGCGCGGCCGCTTCCACGCGGCTGAGGCGGACAAGGCGGAGGACCGCGAGGCGGGTATCGAGCGCCTTGGCGGGGGGCAGTGGCAGCTGGTTATCTCCGAAATCCCCTACCAGGTGCAGAAGGGCAAGCTGATCGAGCAGATCGCCCAGGCGATCGCCGACAAGAAGCTGCCGATCCTGGAGGACGTGCGCGACGAGAGCGACGAGAAGATCCGCATCGTCCTCGTGCCCCGCAGCCGCAATGTCGATCCGGAGCTGCTCAAGGAGAGCATCTACAAGCTCACCGACATGGAGACGCGCTTCGGTCTTAACCTCAACGTGCTCGACCACACGCGCACGCCGATGGTGATGGGCCTGAAGGAGTTGCTCGACAACTGGATCGTCAGCCAGATCGACATCCTCCAGCGCCGCAGCCAGCACCGGCTCGACCAGATCGCGCGGCGGCTGGAACTGGTCGAAGGCTACATCACCGCCTTCCTCAACCTCGACCGGGTGATCGAGATCATCCGTTACGAGGACGATCCCAAGGCAGTCATGATGGCGGAGTTCAAGCTCACCGACCGCCAGGCCGAGGCGATCCTCAACATGCGCCTGCGGTCCTTGCGCAAGCTTGAGGAAATGCAGCTGCGGCAGGAGCGCGACGAGCTGCTGAAGGAACAGGACGAGCTCGAAAAACTGCTGTCCTCGCCCGCCCGCCAGCGCACCCGGTTGAAGCGCGACCTCAACGCCCTTCGCAAGGAATACGCCGAGGATACGCCGCTGGGCGCGCGCCGCACGACTATTGCCGAGGCCGCGCCCGCGGTCGAATTCAGCATGGACGCGATGATCGAGAAGGCGCCGATCACGGTCATCCTGTCCCAGCGCGGCTGGGTGCGCGGGGCGACGGGGCACCTGCCGCTCGACCAGGAATGGAAGTTCAAGGAGGGCGATGGTCCCGCCTTCGTGCTTCACGCGCAGACCACCGACAAGCTGCTACTCGCCGCCGACAACGGGCGGTTCTACACACTTGGCGCGGACAAGCTGCCCGGCGCGCGCGGTTTTGGCGAGCCGGTGCGGAACACGCTCGACATTGAGGCCGAGGCGAACATCGTCGCTGTCATCGTCCACCGGCCCGGCCAGCGCCTGCTGCTGGCGGCGACCACTGGCAAGGGTTTTGCCGCGACTACCGATGAACTCCTCGCCGAAACCCGAAAAGGGCGGCAGGTGGTTAACCTCAAGGACAAGGCGAAGCTGGTCGTCGTGAGGCCGATCGAGGCGACCCACGACCACGTCGCGGTGGTCGGCGACAACCGAAAGCTGGTGGTCTTCAATCTCGAGGAGCTGCCCGACCTTGCGCGCGGGCAGGGCGTGACGCTGCAGCGCTACCGCGATGGTGGCCTCAGCGACGCGACGACCTTCAAGCTCGACGAGGGCCTCAGCTGGACCATGGGCGGCAAGGAAGGCCGCACAAGGACCGAGGGCGACATGTGGCAGTGGAAGGTCGCGCGCGGCGGGGCAGGGCGGATGCCGCCGCAAGGTTTCCCGCGCGACAATCGTTTCGGCTGATCGAAATAAGGGCCGGAAGCGACATGCGCTCCCGGCCCCCAATAAACCCATGCGACCCGAAGGACTGGGCTAATGTTCCTTACTGACCGCCCTGCGCCGCCATGGCGGCGTCGATCTGGGCGTTGGTCAGGCGAGCCATGAGGCCGTGATCGGTTGCGTCGAAGTGCGAGCGCAGCAGCGTGACCTTGTTGGCCTCGTCGCCGCCGCGCGCGATCACGACATTGTTGCCGTTGATTTCGAGGACGGTGCCGAGCGCGGCGTGATCTGCAGCCATGGCTTCGGCGCCGACGACCAACGCTGCGTCGCGCTTCGCCGCGGCTTCGGCCAGCTGCGCGTCGATCATGCCGTCGAGCTGGGCCTTGGTGACGGTGATGGTCGGACCGGCTTCACCCTGGCCGTACATTTCGACGCCCAGCGGAACCTTGTGCTTGCCGGTGTCGAGCACGGCCTGGCCGTTCTCGACCGAAACGATGGTGCCGACAGCCTGGCCTTCGGGGCCGGTGACCGTGGCGCCGGCAACGACCTGGTCGTTGGCAAGGGCGGGGGTGGCAGCAAGAGCAATGGCGGCAACCGCCAGCTTCGCAAACTTCATTCTTCTACTCCAAGACTGTTTCAACGTGACGCGGCTTTCCCACACGCGAAAGCGCAGAAAAGCCGACAGGACTGGCTTTGAGCGGGGCGAGAGCAAGGCCCGACAAATCCCGCTGTGATCCCCAAGGGAGCGGGCGCTCTATTTCAGCTTGAGGCCCAAAAGGCAACCTCAGGGGCCGTTTTACGGATAGCGAGCTTAAGCTGCGCTGAAGATCAGCGCTCCGCGAGCGCCTCGTCGAGCAGGGTTTCGACACGCTCACGCGGGGGGAAACCTTCCTCGACCCAGCGCTTCTCGACCGCCTGCAAGATGCGCGCGACCTCCGGCCCTTTGCCCACCCCGCGGGCGACGATCTCGCCGCCCTTGAGGGGCAATTTCGGGACCTCCCAGTCGAGCAAATTTGAGGGATTTTCGCCCGCGATGAGCAGCCGGTCAACTGCGCATTCGACGCCGACGTCATAGGCGAGTGCCTGCGGGTTCTCCACGTCGCGGGTGTCGCGCCTTGCAATGCAGGTCAGCCGGTCGCGCTGGCTGCGCGAGAAGCGCAGGCGGGCCGAGACCGTTTCTGCGACCGGCGGCACGGCAGGAAGCATTGCCGCGATGCGGCGCATGGCGTCCGGCTCGATCCCCGCAGCGCGCTCGCTGGCAACCAGCTCGCCGAGCTTGCCCACCTCGTGCTTGCCGCATTCGGGGAGCACCACCTGGAGCACGCCGAGTTCACGCATCTTGGCCACGGTCGCCACCGGGTCGGGCAGGGCGAGAAGGTTCTGCAACTCCCAGCCCACGCGCTCGCGGCTGAGGCCCTTCAGCGTCGGCGCCAGCTCGCTGCACGCCGCCGTCGCCTCATCATCCCAGCCATCGGCGAAACGGGTGGCGAAGCGGAAATACCGGAGGATCCGCAGGTGGTCTTCCTGGATCCGCGTGACCGGGTTGCCGATGAAGCGCACGCGGTTCGCCGCCAGGTCGTCGAGCCCGCCGAAATAGTCCGAAATCTCCAGCGTCAGCGGGTGGGCGTAGAGTGCGTTGATGGTGAAGTCGCGCCGCGCGGCGTCGTCCTTCCATTCCTCGCTGAAGGAGATGGTTGCGCGCCTGCCATCGGTCGCGACGTCGTGGCGTAGCGTCGTGATTTCGACATTGCCGTCCTCGAAGATCGCAGTGACCGTACCGTGGTCGATCCCGGTCGGGATGGTCCTGATACCCGCTTCGCCACACCGGTCGATGACCGCCGCTGGCAAATGGCGCGTCGCCGCATCGATATCGTGGCTGTCGTGCCCGGTAACGGCATCACGCACGCAGCCACCGACCCAGCGCACGTCATCTGCCCCAAGAGCTTCGACAAGGCGCAGGTAATCCTCGCGCTTCGTCCACGGGCAGTCGGGCATGCGCTCAGCCATCGTTACGTCCGTGCCAGGCGATACGGCGCGACAGGTTCCAGCAGATTGCGGCCGTGACGCCCCAGATCCGGTAGCCATCGTAATCCATTTCGAGATAGCCGCGCATTGCGCCCTTCCAGAAGACCTCGTTGCGGCTCCATTGCGACGCATCCATCAGAAGGTCCAGCGGGCATTCGAACCAGCTTTCAACCTCGCGCGGCTCGGCGCGGATCGGCAGGTTGGCAGGTATGGTGGCGAGGACCGGGGTGATGTCGAAGCCGGTGCCGGTCTGGTAGCGGTCGGTGGTACCGATAACGCGCACTTTCCCGGGCTCGATATGGAGTTCCTCCCATGCTTCGCGCAGGGCGGCCTCCACCGCGTCCTCGCCATGGTCGAGCTTGCCGCCGGGGAAGGCGACCTGTCCCGGATGGTCGCGCATGGTACGCGGTCGCTGGGTCAGGATTACGGTCGGTCGTTCCTGTTCGGTAACGGCTATCAGGACGGCAGCATCGGCAGTCCTGCCGACGTCCGCAAACCTGCTGTCGTTCATGAGTTCGCCGACATCTTGCGCGTGGCCGTGCTCAAGCATTGCGGCAAGGCGGTCGAAGAGATCGCTCATGCAGGCAACAACGAGAAGGTTTCGCCGCCGCTCTCGACGGTCCAGTCGTCGCCGCTCTCGAGCGCGATCTGCGCCAGCTGTTCGTAGGTCGAGCGATTGAGCCGCGCTTCGCAACCACGCCTCACCCCGAGGTACAGTGCCGGGGATTCGGCATCGCCTGCCGCGCGAAGGGGATGGTCGCGGTCGGCAATTACCAGCTCGTCGGTGTTGAGGCGGAATGCCAGATTGCCCTCGGCAAGGCTGACGTCGGTGGCGATGAAGGCTGCGTCTTCCACCTCGATGGCGAGTTTCTGGTGCGGAGTGACCAGCCAGTGCTGCCCCTCGTCATCGCGCAGCAGCAGTCCGGCGAAGGCGCGCACCATCGCGGTGCGGGTGATCGGCGATCCCTCGTGCAGCCAGGTGCCGTCGGCAAGGATGCGCATGTGGCTCTCGCCGCTTTCGGCTGGCGTCCAGCGCTCCACCGGCGGCAGCTTGCGCGCCTCGACCGCCTCGGCGATCTGGGCGAGCGACATTCCTGCAAGTTCGGGTGGGGGATCGTAGGGCATCGGTCGGGTTTGCGATGCCAGATGGAACACGTCAGGCCAAGACCGGTTTCCACGGCCCCAACATTCCCTCGCGTGGAAGGATGGCCGGATTGCCGCTGCGGGCGAGCAGGCGGTGCTTCTCGAAGGGCCCCGGGCAATGCCACCCTCCGGTGTGCGCGGCGGTGAAATCCCAGCGGTCGTAATAGTCCGGATCGCCGATCATCACCTGCGGCAGAGGTGCTGCACCATCTTCGAAGCCGGCGTCGATCGCGCCGAGGCTGGCTGCCATCAGGGCCTTGCCGAAGCCTTCGCCCTGTCGCCCGGGCATGACGGCAACCGGGCCGACCATGATCATGGGGTGAGGGCGCCCTTCGGGATCGGTCAGCGCCACAGGCCACAGCTGGATCGTGCCGACGAGATAGTCGTCCTCGTCGAGCGCGGCGAAGCTCAGCCCTTCGAGCCAGTCGGTCCCTTCACGGATGCGATAGGCAGTGCGTGCATGGCGTCCCTCGCCGAAAGCGGCGTCGAGCAATTCTTCGACCATTGCCGGGTCTATCGCGGACAGGGGGACAAGCGTCGCCATAAGGGCGCGGCGCTTAGGACCGGCGAACGCCCAAGTCGATAGATTTCGCCTAGGCCCCGGTGAAGCTATTGCGGACGTAGTTCGAGCAGGCGTCCATCGCTGCCGTCCTCCAGCACCCACAGCGCGCCATCGGGTCCTTCGATCACCGAACGAACGCGATTGTCCATGGGATAGCGCGTCACCTCTCTTGCGGACTCGCCGTCGATGCGAACCCGGACGATGGCTTCGGAAGACAGGCCCGCAATCAGCAAGTCGCCCTTGAGACCGGGGAAGAGGTCGCCCGAATAGAAGGTCATGTTGCCCGGGGCGATGACCGGGGTCCAGCTGACCGCCGGCTTGGCGAAGCCGTCGTCGGCAGTGTGGTCAGGGATGTCTGATCCGTCGTAGTTGTCGCCGTTCGAGCGGACCGGCCAGCCATAGTTCTGGCCCTTCTTGACGAGGTTGAGTTCATCGCCACCCGCCGGGCCGTGCTCGACTTCCCACAGGCGTCCCTGCGCGTCGAAGTCCACGCCAAGCAGGTTGCGGTGGCCCCACGACCAGATCTGGTTCGAAGGACTGCCCTGGGCCTCCAGCGGATTGCCGGCGGCCGCCGTACCGTCGAGGTTGAGGCGAACGACGCTGCCCAACGTGTTCGTCGTGTCTTGCGCTGGATCGAACTTCTGGCGGTCGCCGCTGGTCACGAAGAGGTATTTCCCATCGGGACTGAAGGCGATGCGGTGGGAGTAGTGCCCGCGACCGCTCACCTTGGGTGTCTGGCGCCAGATGACCGCCAGTTTGGAAATTGCGCATTCGTCGGCCTGCTGGCAGTCCAGCGTGCCCCGACCGACTACGGCGCCGCGGGTGTCGCTCGGACCCGCCTCGACCCAGCTGAGGTAGATTGTCCGCGCGGTGGTCCCCTTGGCCTCCTCGCCCGGCAGGAATGCGACGTCGCCAAGGCCGCCCTGGCCTCCGTAATCGACGTTCGGCAGTCCCGTGACCGTGCCCAGCCTGCCATTGGCCGTATCGACGAACTTCATCGTTCCGGCCTTCTCGGTGATGAAGAGGAGTTTCGTGCCTGGCAGGAACGCCTCGGCCCAAGGCTGGGAAAAGCTGCCATGCGCAGTCTTTGCGAAGGTGAACCCTACCTCTGATCCGGTAGGGGATGGCGAGGGTGTCGATGTGGGCCCGTCGGTGGATGACCCGATGCTGCAGCTTGCCGCCATCAGTAGCGGGGCTAGGGTGGCGGCAATCATGGAAACGCGGCTCATCTTCTCATCCTCTCCCTCTTGCGGTCTAGGCGACGCGCCGCTGGTCGTCGGAGTGGACGAAGCGGGGCGCGGACCGCTGGCCGGGCCGGTGGTCGCAGCAGCAGTGGTGCTGTGCAACCCCTCACCGACCGGTCTTGATGATTCCAAAAAGCTTTCGCCCAAGCGGCGTTCCGAACTGGAGCCGCAAATCCTTGCGCGTTGCGCATGGGGGCTTGCCGTGGTGGAGCCGGAGGAGATCGACCGGCTCAACATCTTCGGCGCGACCATGTTGGCGATGACGCTTGCGGTGTCGCGACTGGTCGAGGCGCTTGGGTGTGAGCCCGACGCGGTGCTGATCGACGGCAATTTGACCCCGCATGGTCGCCATGCCGACTGGCGCTGGGCCGATGCCCGTCCGATCGTCGGCGGCGACGGCAAGGAGCAGTGCATTGGCGCCGCCTCGATCATCGCCAAGGAGTACCGCGACCGCCTGATGCTGGAGGCTGCGAAGGAGCACCCCCATTACGGGTGGGAGCGCAACAAGGGTTACGGCTCGGCCGAGCACATGGAGGCATTGCGCATCCACGGTCCGACACCGCTTCACCGGCGCAGCTTCGCTCCGGTGGCGCAAGCCGATCTGTTCGCCCTCGGAACCTGACCACCCGCCACTCGCTTTCCTCTGCAACAGGAGGATTTGATGGATAATTCCCATTCCGGACAATCGGGTCACGGCAAGTGGACGACCTTCTTCGCCATGATCGCCACGTCGGTCGTGACCATGTTCGTGCTGACCTATTTCAACAGCTGGCAGGTCGACCACGTGTTTTTCAGCCAGACGCGCATGTGGATGGCGCTGATGATGGGCTGCGCGATGATCGTGGTCATGCTCGGATTCATGTGGGGCATGTACAAATCGCGCACCACCAAGCTGCTGGTTCTTGGCGGGGCATTTGTCTTCGGCGCAGGCTTCCTCGCCCTCGTGCGCAGCCAGGAGACGGTGGACGACACCGCCTGGATGAAGGCGATGATCCCGCACCATTCGATTGCCGTGCTGACCAGTGCCCGTGCCGAGATCTCGGACCCGCGCGTGCGCAAGCTCGCCGACGACATCATCAAGGCTCAGGTCAAGGAAATCGAGGAGATGAAGCTGCTCATCGCCGATATCGAGGCGAATGGGGAATTGGGCGAGGGTACGCCGATCCCGGCGCGCAGCACAGCCCTGACTCCCGAACTGCGCGCCGAAGCACGCGAGGCAGCCGCCCGGTAATCGCCAACCCGGATCAATTTGTTGAGGCAGCTTCCCGTTCGGCAGCCTTCTCGGTCTCGATCTTTTCGCGCTGCTTGGCCACGGCGCGAGCCTGTGTGGCGAGCGCAGTCCATGTCGCTTCGGAACGGAGCGCCCTTTCGCGGACGTTGTCGAGCATGGCCGCTTTGGCGTCTGCAGCAGCTTCCCTGGCGCGGGCGGAATAGAATTCGTAAGTCTGGCTCATGCAGCCTCCCCTTGTCGGGTCGTGAGTGGAAGCGCGCTGCCAGCAACGAGGCCAGGCAGCGCGCTCCCGTGATCGGTCAGTCGGCAGCCGACAGATTGACGGCGCTTGCCTTGCCGTTGCGGCCGGTCTCGATCTCGTAGTTCAGGCGCTGTTCCTTATCGAGCGTGTGCATGCCTGCGGCCTGCACGGCACTGATGTGAACGAAGCTGTCGCCCGAACCATCGTCGGGCTGGATGAAGCCGTAGCCCTTGTCGGTGTTGAAGAATTTTACGGTGCCGGTCTTCGACATGATGTGTTCCTTTCCAGAACGTGGTTGCCCGAGGCGCAACTTGCCCCCGGGGTCGTGCGTCAAATCGTCCGATGAAAGGAAGTCGTCGTCTGGTTTTCGCCGTGGTCCCGATGCAGTGCATGCGGGCAGGTGGCGGTCGTCAAAGGCCGAAGTCCGTCGCAAATTTCGACGTCAGCGGTGGCTCAGTAGCACGACGGGGGCATTCGACCTAACGATTAAACCTGTTGCGGATTGAGTCCTTCGCGCCACACCCGCATCATCTTGAGTCCGGCGAATCTGTATGGACTCAATATCTTGTGCCGGACTCCTTTCGTTCTCTCTTGGATAACGGCCCGTTAACCATAACCGGCTATCGCAAGGCTCTTGACGCGGAGTCCGCTTGGACTCACCCTGTGGATAACTACGGACAGGGGAATATGATGGGGGTCATAGAGACCACGAAGAACCGCGCCCAAGCGGTTGTAAAAGCTGCTGCGACGCCGAAGGAGCTGCTCCCGCTGGGACAGATTATCCCGGGCGATTGCGTGGAAGCGATGCGGTCCATCCCGACCGCGTCGGTCGATCTCGTGTTCGCCGATCCGCCCTACAACCTCCAGCTCGGCGGAGACCTTGCGCGCCCCGATGGCAGCCATGTCGATGCCGTCACCGACGACTGGGATAAGTTCGATACCTTCGCCGCCTATGACGAGTTCACCCGCGACTGGCTGACCGAGGCGAAGCGCATCCTCAAGCCCGACGGCGCGCTGTGGGTCATCGGCAGCTACCACAACATCTTCCGCGTCGGTGCCATCCTGCAGGACCTGGGCTTCTGGATTCTCAACGACATCGTCTGGCGCAAGTCGAACCCCATGCCCAATTTCAAGGGCACTCGCTTCACCAATGCGCACGAGACGCTGATCTGGGCGAGCCAGGGCGAGAAGGCCAAGTACCACTTCAACTATCGCGCGATGAAGACGCTCAACGACGAGCTCCAGATGCGCAGCGACTGGGTCCTGCCGATCTGTTCGGGCGGCGAGCGGCTGAAGGAGGGCGGCACCAAGGTCCACCCGACGCAGAAGCCCGAAAGCCTGCTCTATCGCGTGCTCCTCTCGACCACCGAGAAGGGCGACGTCGTGCTCGACCCGTTCTTCGGCACCGGCACTACCGGCGCTGTGGCCAAGCGGCTCGGCCGCGAATGGATCGGCTGCGAGCGCGAAAGCGTCTATCGCGATGCGGCGCTGAAGCGGATCGAGAAGGAACTCCCGCTCGATGAAAGCGCGCTCACCACCATGCAGGCCGGCCGCGCCGCACCCAAGGTGGCCTTCGGCGCACTGGTCGAGGGCGGCTTCCTCAAGCCCGGTACCGAAGTGTTCGACAAGAAACGTCGCTGGGTCGCCACTGTGCGTGCGGACGGCTCGCTCGCTCATGGCAAGCAGGCAGGCAGCATCCACTCGCTCGGCAAGGACCTCCAAGGCGCACCCAGCTGCAACGGCTGGACCTTCTGGCACTACGAGAATGGCGGCGAGATCAAGCCTATCGACGCCGCGCGGCAGCTTTACCTGCTGGCGGTCGAGGACTAACTAGAGGGTAAGCGACGAAATTTCCTCGCGTTCGGCCTTCTCTCGCCGTTCGCGTTGAAGCTTTTCGCGATCAGCGGCAACTTTGCGCGCCTGTTCAGCCAATCCGCGGAAGGTAGCTTCCGATCGCAGGGCGCGTTCGCGCACGTTATCGAGCAAGGCCTCCTTGGCCTCCTTGGCGGCATCGCTCGCGCGGGCGGCATAGAAGTCGTAGGTCTGGCTCATATCTTCTTTTCCTTCGAATGCGCGGAAATGCGCCCCGGAATGCTTCCGGGGCGCGTCAATTCAATCAGTCTGCCGCGGAGAGGTTGATGGCGCTATCCTTGCCGTTGCGTCCCTGCTCGACTTCGAAGTTGACCCGCTGGTCCTTGTCGAGTGTGTCCATGCCCGCCGCCTGGACAGCAGAGATATGCACGAAGCTGTCAGCCGAGCCATCGTCAGGCTGAATGAAGCCATAACCCTTATCGGAATTGAAGAATTTAACTGTTCCGGCCTTACTCATTACTTGTTCCTTTCATGAACAACTAGTCTATAACCACCAAAATTGTGGCAAGTCGTGCTTAAAATCGTCCGATGAAAGGAAGTCGTCGTCTGCTTTACGCCAATACCTCATACGAGAAACGGGCGGCAATCAAATGCCGAAGTCCGTCGCAAATTTCGACGTCAGCGAGCCACTGTTAGCAGAATAACCGAACATCACATAACGATATCGGAATATTTTTATATACCTGCAATTTTATTTCTGTTACGAGGGGACATCGCGGCACCTGAACCAAGCAGCCGCGCCTGAGAGACACGCTGTGCTCCCGCTTATGCAAAGGAAGCCCACGTGGACCTGAACAAGCTATATTTCGATCATCAGATTGCGACCTCGCGAGCGGAGGTGGCCGGTTCTGCTGACTGCCGTGAGGCGCACAGGGAAGATGCGGCGGAACTGGCGATAAAGATCGGCAAGATCCAGCGTTCGCTCGGTGCGGCCGCTTCTGCGGCTTGGACTGCGCTCGGCAGCGCGGAAGTTTTGCGAGAGCGAGCGGCCAAGGTTCCATCGATTTCACGCGCTGCATGAAGGCAGCGCATGCCTCGCTACTTTTAGGCAATGCCGCAAGAGAGCGCCGTGACGACACTATCGCTTTCGCCATGTCGGTTATGAGCGCCGATGAGGCCCTTGCTTTCATGAACAGCGCAAACGCAGTGCTGGGCGGACGTCCCATCGATCTCGTAATGGCGAGCGAGCGCGGACGAAGAGTAGTTCGCGCTCACCTGAGCGTCATTTCGCTTTCAGGCACGTGAATTAGCCGCAGGAATCTGCGGAACCAAGGCGACCGAAGGGCAGTGATGCAAGTTGCATCGCTTCCCCGCCTTTGCGGCCCCTGTCCTCATTAGGGTGGGGGCCGTATTTTCATTCTGGATAAGTTCGAGGGCTGACCTGGTCATCCTGGAGGCCGAGGCGCAATGGAGCAATCTCATGCCAGCATGATCGTCATCCTCCCGCGGGCATTCATCCAGTGAGTATTTGCGAGGGTTGCCTAGGATTGTCCAATACGCGGGAATCCTATGAGTTGCTGTCTGTCCTACACTATGCGCAATCGCTAGCGTTCGAAACATGCCAAGTTGTCTCGTTGCTCAAGCGTCCACGTCTTCCACGACGTCACATTACACCCCTCAAAGGCAACACTTCCGCCCGCAAGGTCACACTCTGCCGATTTCCCCTCATAACCCTGTTCCATGTGTTCCATCCTGTGGGGTTTGCGCTAGGCAGGTCCTCCTATGATCCAGCACGCCACCATCCGCCCCATCGGCCTCGTCCCCGGTCCGCAATCAGAGCACGGCAATGCCGTCCGGTTGGCGGGCGGGATGATCTATGCGAGCCGCTTTGCAGTGGTTCTGCGGCGTGACGGCAAGGTGGTCGAACGCTGGCTCGCCTCACCCGACACGATTGCCGAGGTGATCGGGAACCTGCCCGATGGTTGCGGGGCCGAGGCCGAGGCGCAGTGGAGCAACCTCACGCTCGCACATCCGCCGCTGGCGCTGGGTGCGCGGACCATCCGGCTCGACCAGCCGCAGGTCATGGGCATCCTCAACGTCACGCCCGACAGCTTCAGCGATGGCGGCGCGCATGACAGCCCCGATGCCGCGCGCGAGCACGCCGCGGCCATGGTCGAGGCGGGGGCGGGCATCATCGACGTCGGCGGCGAGAGCACGCGGCCCGGCGCCAAGCCCCTGTGGGAAGGCGACGAGATCGCCCGCGTCGTTCCTGCGATCGAAGCCTGCGTCGCCATGGGCGCGGCGGTCAGTATCGACACGCGAAAGGCGGCGGTGATGGAGGCCGCGCTCGAAGCGGGGGCGCACATGGTCAACGACGTCTCCGGCCTCGCGCACGATCCGCGCAGCGCCGAAGTGGTCGCGCGCGCCGGCGTGCCGGTGGTGCTGATGCACGCACCGGGCGCGGCGGGCGAGGATCTCCACGAGGGCGGTGAATACGAGAACGTGGTGTTCGAGGTCTTCGATGCGCTGCGTGCGAGGCGCGATGCGGCGCTCAGCGCGGGGATCGAGGCGAAGAACATCCTCCTCGATCCGGGCATCGGCTTCGGCAAGTCGCTTGCCGAGAACCTTGCGTTGATCAACGCGCTGCCGCTGTTCCACGCGCTCGGCCATCCGCTGATGCTCGGCGCGAGCCGCAAGCGCATGATCGGCGCGCTCTCGAACGAGGCGGAGGCCGATGCGCGGCTCGGCGGCAGCATTGCGCTCGCCATGAAGGGCATGGATGCTAGCGTGCAGTTGCTGCGAGTCCACGACGTCCCCGAAACCGTCCAGGCGCGCAACGTCTGGCGCGGCCTGCGCGATGCGGCGCTGACCGACTTCGCGGACCTGCCGGGCTAGCTCCCGGGCGAGACGGCGCTACCCGCCAGCAGGCCGCCATCTAGGGTAAGCTCGGCGCCGGTCATGTAGCCGCTCTCGGGCGAAGCGAGGTAGACGCACAGCGCGGCGACCTCCTCGACCGTGCCGAAGCGCTTGAGTGGGGTGTCGGCGACCATCGCCGCCATCCGTTCCTCGCGGTCGGGACCGTCGCCGATCAGCGCTTCCCACATCGGGGTGAGCACGGCGGCAGGGTGGACCGAGTTGCAGCGGATGCTCAGCCCCTGCTGCGCGGCGTAGAGCGCGACCGACTTGGTGTGGTTGCGGATCGCGGCCTTGCTCGCCGCATAGGCCGCCGCGCCGGGAATGCCGACGAGGCCGGAGCGGGAGGAGATGTTGATGATCGACCCCGTTGCCTTGGCTCGCATGGAGCGCAGGGCATAGCGGCAGCCGAGGAAGCAGCCGTCGGTGTTGACCGCGTGAACCCGGTGCCATTCGGCGAGCGTGGCGTTCTCGGGGTCATGGGCGGCGGGGCCATCCTCGAAGCCGGTGATCCCGGCGTTGTTGACCAGCACGTCGACTTCGGGGAACGCCTTGGCCAGCCGGTCCCATTCGGCTTCGCTGGCCACGTCGAGCCGGTGCCACTCGCAGCCGAGTTCCGATGCAGCTTTCCTACCCGTTTCGGGATCGATATCGGTCAGCACCACGCGCGCACCTTCGTCGACAAAGGCCTTGCAGATCGCCTTGCCGATACCGCGCGCGCCGCCGGTGACGACGCACAGCATGTCGTTCAGTCTTTGCATGGGGACCGGCTAGGCCGGTCAGGCTGCGTTGTCGATGCCGAGCTCGGAAAGCTTCCGGTAAAGCGTCGAGCGCCCGATGCCGAGACGGCGGGCGACTTCGGTCATTCGCCCACGGTAGTGGCCGATGGCAAGGCGGATGACGTCGGCCTCGATGTCCTCGAGCGCGCGCAGATTGCCGTCCTCGGTGTAGAGCAGGACGCCGAGCCCGCGATGGCGGCTCTCGCCGCGGTCCGGGCTGTCGCCGAGCAGCTGCGAAAGCTGGGGGAAGCTCGACGCGGTCAGTGCCTCGCCGTCGCAGAACACGGCGGCCCGGAAAAGAACGGCCTGGAGCTGGCGGACGTTGCCCGGCCAATCGTATGCCTCGAGCAGGGTCAGCGCGCTGTCGGCGATGGAGTGATGCTGCAGGCCCGGTTGCTCGCCGATCTGCGAAAGGAAGTAGCGGGTAAGGGCAGGGATATCGCCCATGCGCTCGCGCAGCGCCGGCAGGCGGACGCGGGTAGCCGAGAGGATGTCGAACAGCTTCTTCGAGAAGTCGCCTGCGGCGACCAGCTCGTCGATGTCGAAATCGCTCGCTGCAAAGATTCGCACGTCGATCTTGAAACCATGCGATGCGCCGGTGGGGCGCACGATGCCGCTTTCGAGAACGTCGGCGAGACGGTCCTGGAGGACAAGGTCCATCCGGTCGATGTCGTCAAACAGCAGCGTCCCGCCGTCGCAGGATTCGAGCAGGCCGGTCTGGCGATCGAAGGCACCGGCGAAGGCGCCCTTCTCGTGACCGAAGACGAGCGATTCCAGCGACATCGACGGCATGGAGCCGCAGTTCACCAGCTTCATCGCGTTCTTGGCGCGGGTCGAGGAGCCGTGCATGGCCCGCATCAGCATTTCCTTGCCCGTGCCACTTTCGCCTTCGACCAGCGCATGCCCGTGGCCACGCGCTGCGGTCGCGGCCTTTGCCAGGGCAGTGCGGAACGGTGGGGCGGAGCCGACCATGGCATCGAAGTCGAGCGCTGCTGCGAACTTCTCTGTCATCGGCTGTAGTTCGTCGCGCGGAGCCTCGTCGCGGGTCGCGCTGCGCAGTGCAGCGAGCAGGCGATCGGGACCGACCGGCTTTATGAGGTAGTCTGTTGCTCCCGAGCGCATGGCTTCCACCGCCAGCAACGGCGAAGTGCTCGCGGTCAGCATAAGCAGCGGCACATCGGGGCGGAGTTGGCGGATCTGGCGTATGAGTTCGCAGGCGTCTTCGCCCGGAACCCACTGGTCGAGCAGGACAGCGCGGATTTCACCGCTTTCGTCGGCGGCCAGCTTCTGGATCGCTTCTTCGCCAGAACCGACAACGAGCGTGCGCCAACCCTCGCGCGATGCAAGTGCGCTGACGAATCGGCTCTGCGCCGGTTCGTCGTCGATCAGCATAAGCAGGCGGGTGTCGTCGCTCGCCATGGTTGTCCCGGGCTCCCATTTGGCGGCCACGCAGGTCGCCTTCGCGAATGACTTACGGGAAAGGAGTAAAGACCCGATTAAGGCTGCCGGCTTTGGGGAATGGGACGAAGGTGGGACTTGAGCCACCGCGCCTAGCGCGATAGACCGCCGCCAACGACAATCCGCAACCTCAGGGGTATCGCATGAATTCCGCCAACGACATGAAGGCGCACAGCAAGACCTATTCCTCGTTCATCGGCATGCTCAAGTGGGCGATCCCGGTGATTGCCGCGATTACGGCGCTCGTCGTCATACTGATTTCGAACTAACGCACCTCCGATGCGGATCGCGGTGCTGAAGGAGCGCGCGGCCGGCGAGAGCCGTGTTGCGATCACGCCTGAAACGGTGAAGAAATTCATCGGCTTGGGTGCCAGCGTTGCGGTCGAGGGAGGGGCAGGTCTCGGCGCTGCAATCACCGACGACGCCCTGCGAGAAGCGGGTGCAGAACTCGGTTCTGCAGCCGCGACGATAAAGGACGCCGACATCGTGCTTGGCGTGCAGGCCCCGGATATCGCTTCGCTGGCCGGAGCAAAGCCCGGTGCGTGGGTGGCGGCGACTTTCGATCCATTCCGCAACGCGGCGCTGGTCGACGCCTATGCCAAGGCCGGCTTCGAAGCGCTGAGTATGGAATTCATGCCGCGCATCACGCGTGCGCAGAGCATGGATGTGCTCTCCAGCCAGTCCAACCTCGCGGGCTACAAGGCCGTTCTCGCCGCGGCGAACGAATATGGTCGCGCTTTCCCGATGATGATGACCGCTGCCGGTACCGTGCAGGCGGCGAAGTGCTTCGTCATGGGGGTGGGCGTTGCGGGGCTCCAGGCGATTGCGACCGCCAAGCGCCTCGGCGCGCAGGTCTCCGCGACCGACGTCCGTTCGGCGACCAAGGAGCAGATCCAGTCGCTCGGTGCCAAGCCGATCTTCGTCGAGAATGTCGCCGGGATCGAGGGCGAGGGTTCGGGCGGCTATGCCACCGAAATGAGCGAGGAATACCGGAAGGCGCAGGCCGAACTGGTGTCCAGCCATATCGCCAAGCAGGACATCGTCATCACGACTGCTTTGATTCCAGGGCGCGCTGCTCCCCGGCTGATCAGCGACGCGCAGATTGCCAGTATGAAGCCCGGCAGCGTGATCTTCGACCTCCCAGTCGCGCAGGGCGGCAATGTCGAAGGCTCGGTCGCCGACCAGATAGTCGAAAAGCACGGCGTGAAGATCGTCGGCTATTCCAACACCGCAGGCCATCTCGCCGCCGACGCCTCGGCCCTGTTCGCGCGCAATCTGTTCAACTTCCTCTCGGCCTTCTGGGACAAGGAAGCGGGCAAGCCTGTCCTCGACGAGGAAATCGGCAATGCCGTGCGCCTGACGCAGGGCGGCAAGGTCGTGAACGAGAGGCTGGCAGCACAGTAATCCGGACCCGGGGAGGGCCACAGTGGACTTCATTTCGATCCTGTCGATCTTCGTGCTGGCGTGTTTCGTCGGCTATTACGTGGTCTGGTCGGTCACGCCCGCGCTGCACACGCCGCTGATGGCGGTGACCAATGCGATTTCATCGGTGATCATTGTCGGCGCGCTGATCTCAGCCGCGGAGGCCGGGAATGACGTCGCGAAATGGCTCGGCTTGCTTGGCGTGGTCCTGGCGAGCGTAAATATCTTCGGCGGATTTGCCGTAACCGAGCGCATGCTGGCGATGTACAAGAAGAAGGAGAAGAAGTGATGTTCTCCGTTCTTGGCCAGACGACTGCCTGTGCAGATCCGGTGACGATGGATTGCAGCTACATGAAGGCGATCGCTGCGAGTGCCTCCGAAACCGCGGCCGCGCATGGTCCTGTGAACCCGTGGGTCGCACTCGCCTATCTCGTGGCGGGAATCTTCTTCATCCTTGCCCTGCGTGGCCTGTCGTCACCTTCGACGAGCCGCACGGGCAACCGCTTCGGCATGATCGGTATGCTGATTGCCGTGGTGACCACGCTGCTGACGCACTCGGTGGTCAACATCGTCGAGATCGGGATTGCGATCTTCCTCGGCGGGATCATCGGCGTCACCGTCGCGCGGCGCATCGCGATGACGCAGATGCCCGAACTGGTCGCGGCGTTCCACTCGCTGGTCGGCCTTGCCGCTGTGCTGGTCGGCTGGGCGGCCTATCTCAGTCCCAGTGCCTTCGGACTGCTGGCCGCCGACGGCGGGATCGAGTCCGTCAGCAAGATCGAGATGGGTTTGGGTATCGCCATCGGTGCGATCACCTTTTCGGGCTCGGTCATCGCCTTCCTCAAGCTTTCGGGCAAGATGAGCGGTGCGCCGATCCTCCTGCCTGCGCGCCACGTCATCAACCTCGGCACGCTGGCCGCCATTATCGTGCTGACCGCGATGTTCGCCATGGCCGGTCCTGCCGAGACCATGCCGCTGATCGTAGCATTAACGGTGCTGAGCTTCGTGATCGGTTTCCTGCTGATCATCCCCATCGGCGGGGCGGACATGCCGGTCGTCGTCTCGATGCTGAACAGCTATTCTGGCTGGGCCGCGGCAGCGATGGGCTTCACGCTTGGCAATACGGCCATGATCATCACCGGCGCACTGGTCGGCAGCTCGGGCGCGATCCTCAGTTACATCATGTGTCGCGCTATGAACCGCAGCTTCATCAGCGTCATTGCCGGCGGCTTCGGTGCCGATGCGGGCGCAGGTGGTGGCGAAGCCAAGGAACAGCGTCCCTACAAGCAGGGCAGCGCGGCCGATGCGGCCTTCATGCTCGAACAGGCGGAAAAGGTCATCATCATCCCCGGCTACGGCATGGCGGTGGCGCAGGCACAGCACGCTCTGCGCGAGATGGCCGACATTCTCGAGGAGAAGGGTGTCGAGGTGAAATACGCCATCCACCCTGTTGCAGGCCGCATGCCCGGGCACATGAACGTGCTCCTCGCCGAAGCCAGTGTTCCCTACGAGAACGTCTATGAGCTGGAGGACATCAACTCCGAATTCGCCCAGGCCGACGTCGCCTTCATTATCGGCGCGAATGACGTGGTCAATCCGGCGGCCAAGACCGACAAGACCAGCCCCATCTATGGCATGCCGGTGTTCGACGTCGACAAGGCCAAGCAGGTCTTCTTCATCAAGCGCAGCATGGGCGGCGTGGGTTACGCGGGCGTCGACAACGACGTATTCTACATGGACCAGACCATGATGCTGCTCGCCGATGCGAAGAAGATGGTCGAGGATATCGTCAAGGCGCTGGACTGAGGTCGTGTTTTGAAGCGCGTCCTGCTCGTCATAGTCGTGCTGCTTATTGCCGGCGGTGCCGTCTGGTTCTTTACCGGCGGGCCAGAGCGTGTTGCACGCCAGCGGATCGAGAGCGAGCTGGTCGCACGGGGGCTTCCGCAACCGATGGCCGAGTGCATGGCGACCCGCATGTCCGAGCAATTGTCGATTGCGCAGCTCCGCAAGCTCGAGGCGCTGAAGCCCGAGGCGGGTGAGGCCGATGTGCCGATGACCGTCGCGGGCGTGCTCGAGCGGGTCCGTCGGGTCGGCGATCCCGAAGTCGTCGAGGTCACCGCCACCTCGGCCGCGATCTGCGCCTTCGGCGGTATCTGACCTACACCAGCTTGCAATCGCGCCCCCTTGCGGCATGATGCCGGGCAGGGGAGAAAGCCGATGACGCGATATTTCGCTGCTGCCGCTGCACTGCTGATGGCATCCACTGCGCTGGCTCATGACGGACACGAACATGCCGATGCCACGCTCGAGCGGGTGGGCACCGAATACATGGTCATGCAGACCAGCGCGAAGCCTGAGGCACGGGAACCCTTCCTTCGCGGCCTCGCGCTGCTCCACAACTTCGAATACAACTACGCCGCGGAGGAATTCCAGCGCGCCCAGGCCGCCGATCCGGGCTTCGTCATGGCCTATTGGGGCGAGGCGATGAGCTACAACCACTCGCTTTGGGAAGAGCAGGATCGCGACAAGGCGCTCGCGGCTCTCGCGAAGCTGGGACCGACACCCGCAGCCCGCGCGGCGAAGGCGCGCAATCCTCGCGAGGCCGGCTGGCTGGCCGCGGTCGAGGCACTGTATGGCGAAGGCACCAAGCAGGAACGGGACATGGCCTACCTCGCCGCCATGCAGCGTCTTTTCGATGCGGACCCGTCCGACATCGATGCGCGCGCCTTTACCGGGCTTGCGATCCTCGGTTCGTCACATGGCGGGCGCCAGATCCCCATCTATATGCGCGCAGCCGGTCTGCTGGAGCCGGGCTTCATCACCAACGATCACCATCCGGGTATCCTGCATTACCTGATCCATTCCTACGACGATCCGGTCCATGCGCCGCTCGGGGCACGCGCAGCTGAGCGCTATGCCAAGGTCGCGCCCGATGCGGGCCATGCCCAGCATATGGTGAGCCACATCTTCCACGCGCTGGGCGACTGGCAGGCGTCCGAACTGGCCAACATCAACGCGGACTCGGTGGTGGATCGCCAGCGGGCTGCACAAGGTCGCGATCCCGCATTTTGTGGGCACTACAACGAGTGGCTGGTCTATGCGCTGATCCATCAGGGCAAGGATGCCAGCGCGATCGTCGACGGCTGCCGGGCCCAGGCTATCGCCGCGATTGCGGGAGAGCGGAAGGGGCGCCTCGGGTTCGGGGCACCGTCGAGCTATGGTGCGATTTCGCTCTGGAACGGGGTATTGACCGGAAACTGGCCGGATCCGGTCGAGGGCGCGGGCGATGGCTATCTACTGATGCGCTTCGACCTCGCGACTTCGCGCCTTCTCGCCCATCGTGACGACGTTGCGGAGATGCGCTCGACGCTTGAGGAGATGCGTAGCCTCGGCAGCGAGATCGCGAGCGTATTGCCGACCGAGGATCCGCTCAACACCTACACCATGCCGTGGATTTCCCGCCAGCTTGCTCAAGGAGAGGCACTGGTGGCACTGGCTTCGGGCAAGACTGAAGACGGCCTCGCCATGCTCCGCGCAGCAGCCGAAGCCGAAGACGCCTTGCCCGAGGAATTCGGACCGCCTGCAATCGCCATCCCCAGTTACGAAATGCTTGGCCAGCAACTCCTGGTACTCGGGCGCAAGGAGGAGGCAGCGGCGGCATTCCGGATGGCGCTGGCCTTCTCGCCGGGCCGCAAGCCTTCGCTCGACGGGCTTGCCGTAGCGGAAGGTTCCGGCGGCTAGCGCCTCCGCTTGCAATCGCGCTCCCTTGCGGCAGTATGGGTTGCAAGGGAGAGACTCATGATCCGTCTGACGATTGCCGCAGCCATGCTGGCAAGTGCCGCGCCGGTGCTTGCCGAAACCCACTCGGTGACGCCCGGAGACGGAGCGCAGGAGCGCCTGCAGGAAGCGCTCATCATGGCCAAGCCCGGAGACGAAATCGTCCTCGCTGCGGGACGCTACTCCCTTACTGACGGCCTAAGTCTCGACGTCGACGGTGTGACCATCCGCGGGGCGGGCATGGACGGCACGGTACTCGATTTCACCACCCAGAAGGGAGCGGGTGAAGGCCTGCTGGTGACCAGCGATAACGTCACGCTGCGTGATTTCGCACTGGAGAATCCGAAGGGTGACGGGATCAAGTCCAAGGGTGCCGACAACATCATCTACCATCGCATCCGGGTAACTTGGACCAATGGTCCTGCGCCCACCAACGGCGCCTATGGCATCTACCCGGTCGAAAGCGACGGCGTGCTTGTCGACGGGGCAAAGGTTTCGGGCGCGTCCGATGCGGGCATTTATGTGGGGCAGTCGAACCACATCACCGTGCGCAACTCGATTGCCGAGGCCAATGTTGCCGGCATCGAGATCGAGAACAGCCGCAATGCTCTGGTCGAGCACAATGTCGCCACGCGCAACACGGGTGGGATCCTGATCTTCGACCTGCCCGGGCTGCCGGTCATGGGTGGCGGAAACGTCATCGTCGCGAACAACCTTGTTGTCGCGAACGACACCCCCAACTTTGCACCCCCGGGCAACATCGTCGCAGGAGTGCGCCGCGGGACAGGCATCATGGTCATGGCCAACGACCGCGTGCTGGTCGAGGACAATATCCTCTCGGGCAACCCGACCGCGCCCATCATGATAATTTCGTACACGCAGGCGTTCACCGATCCGCGGTACGATCCGTTTCCGCGCAATGTGACGGTCGGCGCCAATTTGATCGCCAACGGGGGTTACGATCCCCAGCTCGAAAGTGCGGAGCAACTGCTCGCAGCCTTCGGTGGCGAATTGCCTCCGCTGCTGTGGGACGGGCTCGGAAACCCGACCTCTGCGCTCTACGTTGCGCCGGGTACCAAGGGATGGACGCTCGGTCTGACAGAGCAGGGCAAGGGACTGACAGGTGCTCAGCCTGCGCCGCTTACCAATGTTCCGGCACCGGTCGAAATATTCTACCGCGAAGGCATTGGAGCTCCACCCGCGCTGCTTGAAAGGCTGGGTGGATGAAGCATTTCGCCTGGGTCGCTTGCGCCGCGCTGGCATTTTCCGGCGCGATGGTGGCGCGCGCGACCCCGCCCCGCTCGGTCAACGAAGTCGCGATAACCGATGCTGCGATGCCGAGGCTGCTGTCCGAGTACGGTTTCTTTACCGACGCGCCGGCGCAGTTGCCGGGCAAGGGCGTCACGCCCTATCGTCTAAATACGCCGCTGTTTTCGGACGGAGCTGAAAAGCTGCGCTTCGTCTACGTGCCGACAGGTTCAATGGCGCGGGCGAATGGCGAGAACCTGCTCGACCTGCCTGTCGGAAGTGCGCTCATCAAGACCTTTGCCTTTCAGCAGGATGGCAAGCGCCGCCTGATCGAAACCCGTGTACTCCTGCACCGTGCCGACGGGTGGCTCGCGCTGCCCTATCTGTGGAACGACGAGCAGACCGAGGCCCGGCTTGCAATAGCGGGGGCGCGGCTCGACCTCGTCACGCCGAAGGGCGAGGCGATCAGCTACCGCGTCCCCAACAAGAACCAGTGCAAGGAGTGCCACGGATTGAACGGTGTAGTGACGCCGATTGGCCCCAAGGCGCGCAATCTGTCACGCGACTGGCTCGCGGCGATGGTCGATGCCGGGCACCTCGACAAATTGCCCCAGGATGTCGACCAGCTTCCCGTGTGGGAGGATCGCGAGAGCGCCAACCTCACGGCCGCGGCGCGCGCCTACCTCGACGTGAACTGCGCCCATTGCCACCGTCCCGGGGCCACGGCATCGAACAGCGGGCTCGACCTGCGCTGGGAGCAGCAGGACCCGCACGCGATCGGCATCGGCAAGCGCCCGGTGGCAGCCGGGCGCGGGGCAGGCGGAAATTTGTTCGACATTGTCCCCGGTGCACCTGACAAGTCGATCATCGCTTATCGCATGAGCACAACCGAGCCGGGCGTTGCCATGCCGGAGATTGGCAAGGAGACGGTCGACAGCGACGGGCTGGCCATCGTGCGCAAGTGGATCGAGGAGATGGCTCCATGAAGTGGCTCTGGCGCATTCTTGGCATACTGCTTGGCCTGCTGGTCGTGCTGTTCTTCGTGTTTCGGGTTCCCGATACCGATCCCGTGGAGATGCGTGCGAAATATGCCACTGCCCCGTCGCAGTTGGTGAAGCTCGCCGATGGCCGTGAAATCCATCTCCGCGACGAGGGACCGCGCGATGCGCCGGTCATCATCCTGCTTCACGGCTCGAACGCCGACCTTTCCTCTTGGCAGAAATGGACCGAGGCCCTGCGCGACAAGTACCGGGTGATCCGCTTCGACCAGCGTGGCCACGGGCTGACCGGACCTGCGCCCGACGACGATTACGACCTCACGGCATTCGTTGACGATGTCGACGAAGTTGCGGATGCACTGGAGGTCGGGACTTTCACCTTGGGAGGCAATTCGATGGGTGGCGGGATCGCGATGGAATACGCCATCGCCAATCCCGACAGGCTCGACGCGCTTATCCTCGTCGACGCGGGCGGAGCTCCGATCGAGCGCAAGGGTAGTGGTAATCTTGCTTTCACTCTCGCAGGCAAGCCGGTCATCGGCGACTTGATGAGCCAGCTCTTGCCGCGTTCGCTTGTCGAGAAGAGCCTGTCGCAGAGCGTATCGAACCAAGCCGTGGTCACCCCCGAGACGGTCGATCGCTATTGGGAGATGGCTCGCTATCCAGGCGCGCGCGCGGCCACGCGCAAGCGCTTCTCTACCCCACGAAGGTCCTTCTCGGCGGAAAGCGTCGCTGCGATGCAGGTCCCGACGCTCGTGATGTGGGGTGAAGAGGATGCTCTGATCCCCTATGACGCGGCAGGCTGGTACATGGACCATCTCCCCAACGCCAAGCTGGTCCACTACCCGGGGATCGGGCACCTTCCGATGGAAGAGGCACCGGAAAAGAGCGTCGCAGACCTGACGGCCTGGCTCGACAAAACGCTGGCGACGCGTCGCCCGGCTTCTGCGGAACCGGTCGAAACGCTGTCCGTTTCTACGCCTTAGGATCGTTTAAGGGCCGCACGGTTGACCGTCGGTTACAAAGGAAGGGGCGCAGGGTTTGCGGAAACTGGGGTTGATTGGCGGGATGAGCTGGATCTCGACCCGCGACTATTACGAACGGATAAATCGGCTGGTGCAGAAGAGGGTTCCTCCCATGGCGGGCCCGCCGATGCTCATCGAGAGCCTCGACTATTTGCAGATTTACCAGGCGAAACAGGTAGAGGATTGGGATGCCGTTGCCGCGATCCTGATCGATTCAGCACGGCGGCTCGAGGGTGCCGGGGCCGAGGGGCTGGTGATCGCTGCGAACGCGATGCACAAGGTGTACGACCGCATAGCGGAAGCCGTTTCGATACCCGTGCTCCATATCGCCGACAGTGTCGGTCGGGCGATGCAGGAGGCCGACTGCAAGAGCGCGGCGCTGCTCGGCACGCGATATGTCATGACCGAAAGTTTCTATCGCCAGCGTCTCGTCGCGCACGGTGTAGATTTGCTTCCTCCGCAGCCTGAAGACGTCGAGATGGTCGATGGCATCATCTACAAGGAACTTATGCTGGGTCGCGTGACGCGCGATGCAGAGCGGGCAATCAAGACGATTATTACGATGAAAGAAAAGGAAGGGGCGGAAGCGATCGTCCTCGCCTGTGCCGAACTCGAACTGGTGGTCGATACCGATGCGAATGTTCTGCCGGTGTTCGATTCAACTACGATCCACTGCAAGGAAATTGCCGATTGGATACTCGAATGATGCGTCAATCGGTCAGGTACCGATAGAAAAGAGCGCGAAGAAGTTTTTTCAACGAAATTTACCATGACGATATTGATGCAAAGTTTTTTGTCGGCATGATGCACCTTCCTAACTCTGGGAAGGGACTCACAATATGAAAATTACCGTTGGTCGCATGGCGGCCGCGAGCGTCCTTGCGCTTGCGGCAGCGGGGATGTCTGTCTCGGGTACGGCCCAATCGGCCCCCGCAGCAGGCTCCAAGATCGAGAACTCCTACATCTGCGTTTTCAACCCCGGTCTCGTCGCCAAGGGCAACGTCAAGGCCGAGGCGGCCCGCTCCGCCAACGCTGCCGGTGGTGGTGTCGGCCACACCTACCAGAACACCATTCGCGGCTTCTCCATCAACGCTTCGGCCCAGGGCGTTGCAAAGATGCAGGCCAACAACCCGCGCATCGCTTTCTGCGAGCAGGACCAGGTCATCACCACGATGCAGAGCGGCAAGCCGGGTGGCGTCACCGCCCAGGCCGAGACTCTGCCGTGGGGCATCCAGCGCGTTAACGGCGGTCAGACCGGCGCGACCGGTCGAGCGATCGTCATCGACACCGGTGTCGACTTCACCCACCCCGATATCAACGTGAACACTTCGCTTGCGCGCAATTTCACCAAGGATCGTGACGGAAACGATCTCAACGGCCACGGCACCCACGTCGCCGGCACGATCGCTGCGATCGCCGGAAACGGCATCGGCGTCATCGGGGTCGCTCCGGGCGTAACGGTTATCCCGGTCAAGGTTCTCGACCGTCGCGGCTCGGGTTCGAACAGCGGCGTCATCGCCGGCATCGACTATGCAGCAAGCATTGCTGCAAGCGGTGATGTGGCCAACATGAGCTTGGGTGGCGGCTTTAGCCAGGCGCTCAACGATGCAGTCATTGCCGCAGCCGGAAGCGGACTGAAGTTTGCCCTGGCCGCAGGCAACGAGAGCACGAGCGCAACTACCAAGTCACCTGCATCGGCCAACCACCCGAACATCTACACAGTGTCGTCGTTCGCACAGGGTGACAATTGGTCGAGCTTCTCGAACTATGGCAACCCGCCGGTCGATTATGCCGAGCCGGGTTCGTCGATCTACTCGACCTACAAGGGAGGCGGTTATGCCACCCTGTCGGGCACCTCGATGGCCAGCCCCCACATGGCGGGCCTGCTGCTCCTTGGTGCCATCCGCAGCGGCGGTTCGGTCAACAATGACCCCGACGGTAAGCCGGACACCATCGGCATCCACTGATAGGATATCGAAATCGGGAGGGGCCGCGCGGCATACGTCGCGCGGCCCTTTCTTTTTGCCGATAAGCAGGCGGGTTCGCTTTTCGTTCACGTTGTCGCGCGCGGGTACCTGACCTAAGCCGCTGCCACCCATGAAAAGAGCCCGCTACGCTGCCGACCCCGCCAAGTCCCGCGGGCGCGAATTCGCCGAAAATCGCGACGGAACTCGCGGTCCTCGCAGCGAGTTCCAGCGCGACCGGGACCGGATAGTTCACTCGATCGCTTTCCGCCGCCTGCGCTCGAAGACGCAGGTCTTTATCGCACCGGACGGCGACCATTATCGCACGCGCCTGACGCATAGTATCGAGGTCGCGCAGATTGGCCGGGTGATCGCGCGCGAACTTGGTCTGGACGAGGACCTGACCGAAGCCCTCTGCCTTGCTCACGATATCGGCCATCCGCCCTTCGGTCATGCAGGGGAGAAGGCACTGGAAGAGGCAATGACCCACGCGGGCGGTTACGACCACAATGCGCAGGGAATCCGCACGCTAGCACGGCTCGAGAGCCCGTATTGCGAACACGAGGGCCTCAACCTCACCTGGGAAACGCTGGAAGGCATGGCCAAGCACAACGGCCCGGTCGACGCACCACATTGGGCTTTGGCGGAGGTCGACGCTGCCTTCCCGCTCTCGCTTGGCGAATGGCCTTCGCTTGAGGCCCAGGTCGCGGCAATTGCCGACGACATCGCCTATGACAACCACGATATCGATGACGGCCTACGTGCCGGATTCCTCGAGCTTGACGACCTGCTTACGCTCGACTGGCTCGGCGACCAGTGGCGCGCGGTGGAGCGGCGGTTCCCGAACGCATCGCGCGACCGCCAGCTGCGCGAGCTCGTGCGTACGCAGATCGGTACCATGGTCAACGATGTACTGGTGCAAACGCGGTCGCAATTGGGTGGCATCGACAGCGCCGACGACGTGCGTGCCGCCGGACATGCTCTGGCGACTTTCTCGCCCGCGATGCGCGACCAGGAACGCGGTCTCAAGCACTTCATGTACGAGCGGCTCTACTATCACCCCGACCAGCTTTCGACAGCGGAGCGGGCGCGCGACGTGATTGCGCGCCTGTTCGTCGCCTATAGTCAGGATTCATCGACGATGCCCGATGACTGGCTTTCGCAGATGCCCGCATCCGAACCGCATCGCAGCCGCCATATCGCCGACTTCATCGCCGGCATGACCGATCGATACGCCATCGACCAGGTGCGCCGGATCTATGGTCGCGCACCCGAAGGTTTGAGCAATGTCTGAGACAATCCGCATTGCGCTTGTCGGCTCGACCGGCCTGATTGGCCGCACCGTCATGCAGGCTTGCGTAGGGCGCGAGGATTTGCGCCTTACCGCTATCGCCCGGCGTGAGGCAAAGCTGCCCGAAGGGGCGCGGATGGAAATGTTCGTCGCAGACCCTGCGCAGTGGGACGAAGTGATTGAGGCGATCAAGCCGAAGGCGATCATTTGCGCGCTTGGCACGACATGGAAGAAGTCTGGACAGGACGAAGCGGCATTCCGCGCGGTGGACCAGGATCTCGTCATGGCTGTCGCCAGGGCCGCGAAAGAGCACGGTGTCGAACGTTTCGTTCACGTCAGTTCGGTTGGGGCGGACTTCGCGTCGAAGAACTTCTACCTTCGCGTCAAGGGCGAGGTCGAGCGGGACCTTGGCAAATTGCGACTGGGACGCCTCGACATTCTGCGCCCCGGATTGCTTCGCGGGACGCGCGAGAACGACCGAAGAGTCGCGGAACGCTTGGGGATTGCAGCTGCGCCCTTGGTCAATCTTGCCCTGCAAGGGCAGTACCGCAAGTACCGTGCCATCAAGGCGGAGACAGTTGCCGACGCTGCATTGGCTCTTGCCAAACGAAACGCTAGGGGGCGCTTCGTGCACGATAACGATGCGATTGTTCGCGCGGCCAAGAGTTTGCCGAAGATCGGTGCCGAAGACGACTAGGGATTGAAGGGGGAGGGGGCATGATCGGCTGGGCGACGCGACTGTTCGCATTCTGGACGCTAGCCGGGACCATGCTCGCATGGTTCTTTCCGCCGCTGTTCCTCTGGGTTGTCGACGGTAGTATCGCTCCCTTCGGCCAGCCGCTCGTCAGTGTCATGCTGGGCGTGGTCATGCTCGGCATGGGACTTACCCTGACGCTCGATGATTTTACGGGTGTGCTGCGGATGCCGCGCGCAGTTCTTGCCGGAGTGGTGCTCCAGTTCTCGATCATGCCGCTCGCCGGGATCGTGCTGGCAACATTGCTGGGTCTGGAAGGCGGGTTGGCCGTGGGCCTCATCCTCGTCGCTTGCTGTCCGGGCGGCACGGCTTCGAACGTCATTTCCTACCTCGCGCGCGCCAACGTGGCTCTTTCAGTGGCGATGACCATGGCATCGACCCTGGTCGCCGTCGTCGCCACACCGCTGCTGACAGGGTGGCTTGCGGGCGTGTTCGTCGAGATCGATCGCTGGGCGTTGTTCCGTTCCATGATCGCCATCGTGCTTGTGCCCGTCGTTTTCGGTGTCGCGCTGCGTGCCCTGATGCCCGACGCAACTCGAAAGATCGAACCGATTGCTCCGCTGGTCTCCGTCCTTCTGGTCGTCCTGATCGTCGGAGCAATCGTTGCGCGATCAAAGAACCTGATCAGCCAGCACGCCGGGATCCTGTTGCTTGCCCTGTTCCTTCTGCACGCGGCGGGATTCGCCTTGGGATACTTGCTGACGCGTGTTCTTCGCTTCGATGAAGAAGTAGCGAGGACAGTCAGCATCGAGGTGGGAATGCAGAACAGCGGCCTCGGGTCGACGCTCGCCTCGACGCCAAGTTTTGCAGCGCAATTCGCCAACCCCTTGCAGGCCGCGCTCGCTCCAGTTCCCAGCGCGATATCGGCTGTCTATCACGTCGTCATCGGCAGCCTGCTCGCCTCATGGTGGCGGCGCCGGACGGAAAGGGAGGAAGCCTAGATCATGTGGCACACCGTATTCGGAATCGCGAACCTGCTTGCCATGGCAATGTGGGCGGCACTTATCCTCCTGCCGCGCAAGCCCGCGCTGCTTGCGGCCATCCTTTATCTCGGCGTGGGCATGCTGTGCCTTGCCTATGCTCTCGGCATATCGGCCATTCTTGCCGGGCTGGTCGACCCGAAGGGCCCGGGAGGCGGAACCGTCGATTTCACCACGATCGAGGGTGTCCGGTCGATCTTTGCCAGCGACGGCGGTGTGACAATCGGATGGATCCACTACCTCGCCTTCGATCTCTTCGTCGGATTGTGGATCGCACGCGATGCGGATGCGAAGGAATTTTCGCGCCTGGTGCAGGCGCCGATCCTGTTTCTCACCTTCATGGCCGGTCCCTTCGGCCTGTTTGTCTGGCTGCTGGTCCGCGAAAGGCGGGCCCGGAAGAACGGTCGCTGGGAATAGGCTGCAAAGGCCAAAGCGGGGCAGGAATCAGGTTGCCTAATGCAACCGGCGTGGCATGATGTTCATCAAAGCTGATAACAGCGGAGAGGATTGATGGCAGCGACGCAAAAGCTCACGTTTGACGAGCTTATCCGACACTGGGCGCAGGAAAAACCCGATGCGGTCGCGCTGGAGCAGGAAGGTGACGCGATTACCTTCGGGGAGCTTGAAGTGCGCTCCCGTCAGATTGTGTCCATGCTTGCGTCGCATGGGGTGGGCAAGGGCGACAGGATTGCCTGGCTGGGCAAGAACGCGCGCCACTATTTCGAGCTCTTCTATTCTGCCGCGCGCGTCGGTGCGGTGATGGTCCCGATCGGGTGGCGCCTCGCCCCGCCGGAGATTGCCTATATTCTCGGCGATACGGGGGCGAAGGTCTTGTTCATCGACGAAGGTTTCGATGAACTCGCGGCAAAGGCCTGCGGCCAGATGGATTCTCCTCCCGAGATTATCGACACGCCAACTGCGAAGGCACAGATCGCCGCAGCAAGTGCAGATGAGTTCACGCCCGCCGGCCGCGATGATGCGATCCTGCAACTCTACACCTCGGGCACAACCGGCAACCCCAAGGGTGCCGTCCTCACGAACGGCAACCTGTTCTCGCTTCGCCTGCCTGCGGAGGAAGCCGCACAGCCCTGGTCAAGTTGGGACGAGGACGAAGCCATCCTGATTTGCATGCCCTGCGCGCACATCGGCGGGACGGGGCTTGGCATCATGGCCATGGCAGCTGGCATCCGCGGCATCGTCCAGGCGGAATTCTCACCTGAGGGCGTCCTCGACGGATTCGAGCAGGGCATTACTCGGCTCTTCATCGTGCCGGCGGCGCTTCAGATGGTGGTCCAGCACCCGAGAGCGAAAACCACCGACATGTCGGGCGTCAAATATGTGATGTACGGTGCCGCTCCCATCCCGCTCGACCTGCTGCGCGAAGCGGTCAAGACCATACCTGCCGCAGGATTCCTCCAGTGTTACGGAATGACCGAGACGACCGGCACTATTGCCATGCTGCCTCCCGACGACCACGATCTCGAAGGTAACCAGCGCATGCGCAGTGCGGGCAAGGCAGTTCCGGGTGCCGAGCTCAAGGTCGTGGACGAGAACGGAGATGAATTGCCGCTAGGCGAAGTTGGCGAGCTCATCTGCAAGAGTCCGTCGAACATGGCAGGTTATTGGAACCTGCCTGAGGCTACCGCCAACTCGCTCAAGGACGGGTGGATGTACACCGGCGATGCCGCCTACATGGACGAAGACGGCTACGTCTACATACAGGACCGGATCAAGGACATGATCATCTCGGGAGGTGAGAATGTCTATCCGGCGCAGGTTGAGAGCGCGATCTACGGTCACCCAGCGGTGGCGGAAGTCGCGGTGATCGGTGTGCCAGACGAAACCTGGGGCGAGGCCGTGAAGGCTTGTGTCGTTCCCAAGCCGGGGGCGACTGTCGAACCGAACGATATCATTGCCTTCACGCGCGAGCGGCTGGCAGGCTTCAAAGTGCCCAAGAGCATCGACGTGATCGACGTGATGCCGCGCAATGCCAGCGGCAAGATCCTGCGGCGTGAATTGCGCGCTCCCTATTGGGAAGGTCGCGACCGACAGGTCAACTGACGGCGGGCCGCGTCATGCAGCCCGCCGGATAGGTCAGTCGATTGCGTCTTCGCCGGCTTGGCCGACGGATTCGATGTCGTTGCCAAGGCCCTTGACGGTGTTGCAGGCGGTGGCGGTCAGCGCCATCGTGGTGATGCCGAGGGCAAGCAGAAACTTACGGACCATCTTTTCTCTCCATGTCGAAGAGCTCGTACTTGAGCGATATGGGTTAAGAAACGGGTTGCGCACTACGCGGTTCCCGGGCGCGACAGGCGATGCTCGCGCCAGGCGATCAGCGCGCCCGCACCTATGACCAGCGGTGCACCCAGCCAGGTGGTCGTCGGTGGCAGGCGGTTCCAGATCATCCAGCCATAGAGTGTCGCCCAGATGAGCGAGGAATAGTCCATCACGATTACGCTCGCGACCTGGCCGAAGCGAAGCGACGCAGTGAGGAGAAGCTGCGCCACACAGCCAAGTGCTCCTATCGCCAGAAGCAGGAGCCACTGCTTTGGGCTGTGTGCCTCGATGAAGAAGGGCAGGCCAAGGGCAAAGACTGCCGTCGACCATGCCGAAAACCAGAACACGATGGCGATCGGTTCGTCGGTACGGCCCAAATCGCGCAACTGGATCGAGATTACTGCCACCATGAAGGCCCCGCTGAGGCCGACGATGACGCCGAACATGGGCATATGCGACTGTCCGGGCTGGGTGATGACCAGGATGCCGAGGAAACCTGCAATGACCGCGCCCCAGCGCCAGGGACCAACCGTTTCACGCAGGAGGAGTGCAGAGAGGATCACGGCAAAGATCGGGGTAGTGAAGCCCAGCGTTGTCGATTCAGCCAGTGGCAGCAAGATCGGGGCGCCGAAGGTTAGTGCCATTCCGATCATGCCGAGGACCGCACGCCGAATGTGCGCAGGCATGCGGTTGGTCCTCAGCCTCGACAGCTGTCCTTGAGCGGCAAGCCACAAGCCTAACATCGGCACGGTCAGGGAGGCTCGCCAGAACAGGATTTCGCCGAAATGCACCCCGCTCTCGGCAGTGTATTTCACCAGCATGACCAGCGTCGCCAGCGTGAAAGCCGCGCAAAGTCGCAAGGCGAGGGCAAAGCCCGGTCGCTGGGGGACGTGCTGTTCGCTCACGGATCAAGGGCCTAGCTGCCGCGCAACCTTTGGCAAGCAAGCAATTGCATGCCCCCATGTGCTCCCCCATATGCCCGCGCATCATGTGGAAGCTGCCCGACGAAATTCTCTTTGCCAGCGATGCGGAACTGCTGGCGCTATGGGGAGCCGGGATGCTCGTCCTTGCCGCGCTATGCTCTTTGATGGAGCGGCGGCGGATGAAACGGGCACAGATCAACCGCATCGGCTGGGTGCCGTGGACGGGCTTGTTCCTGACCTTTGCAGTGATCGGCGGCGGGTTGCTGGCGGTGGCCGTGCCTGCAATGTTCAATCCGGGCTAGGCGTCTTCGCGCGTGCGGCGCTCCGCCTTGCCGCGCATGAGCATCCAGCTTTGCAGCATCAGCGCCGCGAAGCGCACTTCGCAGGGACTACCGGCAATGAGAAGCGTCGAGCTTGAATGGCGCGACAGGTTACAGGCAGGCTTCCAGATATGCCTGGTCGAAGCCGAACTGGCGGGCCTTCTCCAGCGTATAGGGGCGCAGGCCCGAGCTGCGGAATTCGCCAAGGATCTTGCCGTCGTCGCTCTCGTCGAGATACTCGAACTTGAAGAGCTCCTGCGTCACGATCACGTCGCCTTCCATCCCGATCACTTCGGTAATGTTGGTCGTGCGGCGTGAACCGTCGCGAAGACGCTTCACCTGTACGATGAGGTCGACCGATTCGGCGATCTGGCGGCTGATGGCTTCCTTGGGGATCTTGATGTCGCCCATCAGGATCATGTTTTCCATACGGCCCAGACATTCGCGCGGCGAGTTGGCGTGGAGCGTACACATCGAACCGTCGTGACCCGTGTTCATCGCGGCCAGGAGGTCGAAACACTCCGCGCCGCGAATTTCGCCCAGGATGATGCGGTCAGGACGCATACGCAGGGCGTTCTTGACGAGGTCGCCGATGGTAATCGCACCCTGGCCTTCAAGGTTCGGCGGGCGCGTTTCGAGCGGCAACCAGTGCGGCTGCTGCAGGCGAAGTTCGGCCGCGTCTTCGATGGTCAGCACTCGCTCACCCGGGTCGATCATCTTCGACAGGGCGTTGAGCATGGTCGTCTTACCCGAACCCGTGCCACCCGAGATGACGATGTTCATGCGGCATGCGCCCGCAATCTTGAGTGCGGTACACATCTTTTCGCTCATCGAACCGAAGTCCTTGAGCATGTCGAGCGTGATCGGCTTCTCGGAGAACTTACGAATCGAGATTGCGGTGCCCTTGAGCGACAACGGCGGAACGATGACGTTCACACGGCTGCCGTCCTTGAGACGGGCGTCGGCCAGCGGGGTGGTCTGGTCTACGCGGCGGCCGACCTGGTTCACGATGCGCTGGGCGATCTGGAAGAGGTGGCTCTCGTCACGGAACTTGATGCCCGCGAGGGTGAGCTTGCCCTTCTTTTCGATGTAGGTCTGGTCCGGACCATTGACCATGATGTCGGTCACGTCGGGATCGTTGAGCAGTTCTTCGAGCGGACCGAAGCCGAGCAGTTCGTCGACCAGAACCTTTTCCAGTGCGAACTGTTCACGGCGGTTAAGGGTGACCTTCAGTTCGGCCAGCACTTCCATGATGATCGGGCGGAATTCTTCCGACAGCTCGTCTTTCGACAGGGTCGCGGCTGCTTCCGGGTCGACGCGCTCGAGCAGGCGCGGGAGCACCTGTTCCTTGATCTTGTGAACACTCGCTTCGAAGCCGCCAACCTGCGATTCACCCGAATGGCTGGTGTTCATGCGATCGTCGAGGCGCGACATTGCGTCGCCTTGCGAAGGCTTTCCAGCGGGCGCTGCGGCTGCCGGTTCGTCGGGAATCGGCGGGAACTGTTCGCCGCCCTTGGCTTCAGCAGCAGAACCGCCGCCACGCATGGGTCGTGCGACCCCGAACTGCGGACGTGCCCCGGCACCCATTCCTGCCGGTCCGTTCTTGCGTCCGAAAGCGCTCATTCCAAAACCCCCACGCGATATTGACGTGTTTCGTGTGTGCGAAGGTGCTCTCCCTCAGGGAAACCACGCCTCTCGAAGAGTGGTGAATAAGTTGGAAACCTTTATTTTTGGCTAATGCGGACGGTCAGAGGGACACCGCAAGAACACGGATTTTCGCCGATTTTTTCGGCAAGATGAGAGAAGCGAGGCTCCACGACGCCAAGAGGGGCTGGCCACTATCCCGCGCAACGTCTAGCGGCCCAAGATCAGGGAAAACGACGGATATCCGCAGCAATGCAGCATCAAGAACGCGGGGGCATACTCTTGGCCCTTGCCGGTTTCATCTTCCTGTCGGTCGGCGACGCCGTCATCAAGACCATGGCAGGGCAGTGGTCGCCACTGGCGGTCGCGGCATTGCGCTATGTCTTTGGAGCGATAGCTCTCTCGGCCTTGCTCCTGCGCAGCGAGGGTCCACGTGGTTTCAAGCCGAGCCATCCGTGGTTGCAGCTGGCCCGCGGCATTTGCGTTGGCGGCGCAACTCTGTGTTTCTTCAGCGCCATCTTCAACATGCCCCTGGCGACGGCAATGGCGCTCGCTTTCGTCTCGCCCGTGCTGGTCGCATTGCTCAGCGGGCCCCTGCTGGGGGAACATGTGCGTCCGATGGTCTGGCTGGTTTCTGCGCTGGCACTGACCGGGGTCGCCCTTGTCCTGCGGCCCAGTTTTGCGGAGCTTGGCTGGGTGGCACTCCTGCCACTCGCGTCGGCCACGTTTTTCGCGCTTCTGGTCATCGCCAACAGGGCAAGCGCGGGGCAGGGTAGCGCTCTTTCCATGCAGGCCTACGTTGCGGTGGTTGCGGCACCACCCATGGTCCTTGCCGCAATTGGCGGTCACTTGAGCAAATTCGAAGCACTCCGGATTGGAATGCCGGACTGGACCATTGTTGCGAAGTGCGCCGTGGTCGCTTTTACCGCCAGCACGGCTCATTGGCTGACCTATCTCGGCACCATGCGCGCAGGCGCCTCGACCATTGCGCCGACCAGCTATGTACAGATGCTCGTCGCGACCTTTATGGGCTGGTGGTGGTTCGGCGATGTTCCGGATCTCGCTACACTCGCAGGCGCAGCGATCATCATCGGGGCGGGCCTCATCCTCTGGTGGAGCACGCCGAAAGCAGCGCCCGTCGCCGATTGATCGACGGGGAATAGTCGCTAAGTCTCGGCGTCACACGCGAATACGAAAAGGCGGAAATCTATGTGCGGAATAATCGGGATCGTCGGCAAGGAAGCGGTTGCGGACCGGCTCGTCGATGGCCTCCGGCGCATGGAGTACCGCGGTTATGACAGTGCCGGTGTTTGCACCATCCATGATGGCGAGCTGGTGCGCCGTCGCGCAGAGGGCAAGCTCAACAATCTCGTGGTCGAACTTGCGGCCAATCCTGCGCCTGGCAATGTCGGCATTGCTCACACCCGCTGGGCAACCCATGGTGCGCCGACGGCAAAGAATGCCCACCCGCATGCCACGCCATTTGTCGCCTTGGTCCACAACGGGATTATCGAGAATTTCAAGGAGTTGCGGGCCGAGCTGGCAGATGCCGGGCGAACTCTTGAGAGCGACACCGACACCGAAGTCGTTGTCCAGCACATTTCCTGGTTGGTCGAACAGGGCAAGTCGCCCGAGGAGGCCGTCGGCGAGGTTCTTCCGCGCTTGCGGGGTGCTTTTGCGCTCGCCATCGCCTTCCGCGACCACCCCGGTATCCTTATCGGCGCCCGGCGCGGTTCGCCGCTGGTTGTTGGCTATGGCGAGGGCGAGACATACATCGGCTCCGACGCGCTGGCGCTGGCTCCGCTGACGCAGCAGATCACCTACCTTGAAGAAGGCGACTGGGTTGTCATCGACCATGATGGCGCGACGATCCGCGATGAGGCGAACGAACCGGTCGAACGCCAGGTGCAGACCTCGGGTGCGTCGGCAGCTGCGGTAGAGAAGGGCAATTACCGCCACTTCATGCAGAAGGAGATCTTCGAGCAGCCGACAGTGGTCGCGCAGACGCTCGGCTCCTATTTGCGCCAGTCGGACAACTCGGTGGCCCTGCCCCAGTTCGATTTCGATATCTCGAGCATCCGCCGCGTGACCATCGTCGCCTGCGGCACGTCCTATTACGCCGGAATGGTGGCGAAATACTGGTTCGAGCAGTTTGCCCGCGTGCCGGTCGACATCGATGTGGCGAGTGAGTTCCGTTACCGCGAGCCGGTGCTGGAAGATGGCGGGCTTGCACTGTTCATCTCGCAAAGCGGCGAGACGGCGGACACACTGGCTGCCTTGCGCCATTGCAAGGAGAACGGCCAGACGATCGGCGTCGTCGTGAATGTCCCTACTAGCTCGATGGCGCGCGAGGCCGACCTGCTGCTGCCGACCCATGCCGGCCCGGAAATCGGAGTGGCGTCGACCAAGGCCTTCACCTGCCAGCTGGCGGTGCTCGCGGCGCTTGCCGCACATATGGCGGTGAAGAAGGGCCTGATGTCACGGGCCGAGGAACAGGAAGTCGTCGCCCACCTCCTGGAGGCGCCGGCGGCGCTGAACAGCGCATTGGACCATGACGACGACATTGCCTCGATGGCGCACCTCATCGCCCCGGCGCGCGACGTCCTCTACTTGGGCCGTGGACCAGACTACCCGCTGGCGATGGAAGGGGCGCTGAAACTGAAGGAAATCAGCTACATCCACGCCGAAGGTTATGCCTCGGGCGAGATGAAGCACGGGCCGATCGCACTGATCGACGAAGCCGTACCTGTAATCGTGCTGGCTCCTTCGGGACCGCTGTTCGAAAAGACCGTTTCGAACATGGAGGAAGTCCGCGCCCGAGGGGGCAAGATTGTGCTCATTTCCGACGCGGAGGGTCTCGAACAGGCGGGCGAGGGTTGCCTCGCCACGATCGAGATGCCGAGGGTGCATCCGCTGATTGCTCCGCTTGTCTATGCCATCCCTGTGCAGTTGCTCGCCTACCACGTCGCTTGTGTCAAAGGCACGGACGTTGACCAGCCTCGCAACCTTGCAAAATCGGTAACGGTCGAATGAGGGAGGAGGGCGGCTGCCACTGCGGCGCGGTGCGCTTCGCGATCGAGATCGATCCGCCGGTCGAACTGCTGATCTGCAATTGCTCGATCTGTTCGATGACTGGATTCCGCCATCTGATCGTGAAGGGCGAGGATTTCACGCTCCTGAGCGGTGGTGACGCACTGACGAGCTACAAGTTCGGCACTGGCAAGGCCGACCATCTCTTCTGCTCGACCTGCGGCATCAAGAGTTTCTACCGGCCGAGATCGCATCCCGATGGCTGGAGTGTTAATTTTAACTGCCTCGATAGGCCGGGGCAGATCGCGGTAAACGAGGTCCCTTTTGACGGCCGCAATTGGGAGGCGGCAAAAGCGGCTTTGGATGCTGAAAAATAAAGCCAAAATTTACCATCAAAGTGCTTTCTGAGCCCTAGGAAATTTACCGGTAGCTAAGACTTACCCGTTAACCAGACAGGGTGAGCGAGCAGAAATCCGATTTGGCCCAATTGGTCCGGCCCCTGTCGATACGTCAGGCGACCGGGCTGGATGCGCCTGACGGCGCCGACTGGGCGCGCGTTCACGGTCATCAGTATGCCCTGCTCGGAAAGCGGACGGTCGTTCGTGCGTCGGTCCAACTGATGGCGCTCCTCCTCGTCGTGGCAACGCTGTGGAGCGGGGTCGACCATGTCCTCCTCGGGGCATGGGGCGTAGCGCTTGCCTTTGCAGTTGCCTTGGCGGTGTCCGAGGACCGTCGTGCACTGACTGCCGAGATTGCCCATTACGGCGCTGAGGAAATCAGGCGACATGCAGTCGCTTCGGCGGCGAAGGGAGTGATTTGGGGCCTGGGCATGATGGCCTTCGCCGCTTCGGGAGGTGCCGATCGCCTGTGGATCGTATGGAGCGTTGCGGCGCTGCTGATGTTGGCCACCTCTGTCAGTCGCTACAGTGCTCCGATCAGCTCGATGGCATTTTCGGCATCGGTGGGGATCGGAGGTCTTCTTGCCGCTGGCATCGCGGGTAACTGGCTGCTCGTTACGGTGGTCCTCTTCAGCGTAGTTTTCGCCGTGTTCGGCGTTATCGAAAATGCCCGGGTTTTTGTCGCCTCGCGCCTTACCGAAGCCGCGATGCACGAGAAGAGCGAGACTGTCTCGATGCTCCTGCGCGAATTCGAGGAGGGGCAGGCCGACTGGCTATGGCAGATTGACACGCGCCGGCGCCTGAAGGGCGTTTCACCGCGCTTCGCCTATGCACTGGGCAGCGATGCCAAATCTGTTGAGGGCGTGGCCTTTCTCGAGCTGATCTCGGGCCCCAACTGGAGCAATGACGAGTACCGCGAAACGCTGAAGGCCTTTGCCGACAAGATCAAGCGCAAGGAGCCTTTTTCGGACCTTCTCGTCCGTGTCGCCCTGCCGACCGGACAGCGGTGGTGGGAGCTTTCCGGTGCGCCGATTGTCGACGACAACGGCATCTTCCAGGGCTTTCGCGGGGTCGGTTCGGACGTCACCGAACAGCGCGAGAGTTCGGAAAAGATCGCCTATCTCGCTCGCTACGACACGCTTACCCATCTGCCAAACCGCCTGATGCTGAACGAGGCATTGGGCGAAGCCCTCGCCTATGCCGAACACTGGCGATCGCGCTGCGCATTCCTGATGATCGATCTCGACCGCTTCAAGGCGGTCAATGATTCACTGGGACACCTCGTCGGCGACGAGATGCTCGGCCAGGTGGCGAATCGTCTGAAGAGCATCGTCGGCGAACACGAACTGTGCGGACGACTGGGCGGAGATGAGTTCGGAATCGTGATCCGCGACCTAAGTGACCGTCGCCAGATCGAAGAGCTCGCCAAGGCCGTGATCGAGCAGCTTTCCGAACCCTACCAGATCGAAAACCAGATCCTTTACGTTGGCGCCAGCGTCGGTTCTGCAATCGGCCCCCGCGACGGTAAGACGGTCGAGGAGATGCTGCGCAACGCTGACCTCGCGCTCTATCGCGCCAAGGATGAAGGTGGTGGCGAGCACTGCGAATACGAGCCTTCGCTCCACGCCAATGCCGAGGAAAAGCGCCAGCTCGAATTCTCTCTTCGCAGCGCCCTCGAAAAGAACGAGATGGCGCTCCACTACCAGCCCGTGGTCGATGCCCACACTGAAGAGGTGGTAAGCTTCGAAGCGCTGATCCGGTGGAACAGCTCTGAGCATGGTTTCGTAAGCCCGGCCAAGTTCATCCCGCTGGCGGAAGATACCCGCCTGATCGTGCCGATCGGTACATGGGTGATGCAGCAGGCCTGCAACGAAGCCGCCCGCCACTGGCCGAGCGACGTGAAGGTGAACATCAACGTCTCGCCCGAACAGCTGCTCGAACCCGAATTCGCCTCGACCGTGGTCCGGGCGCTGTCGCACAGCGGACTCGATCCCAAGCGACTGGAGATCGAGGTGACCGAGAGCATCTTCCTGCGCGATGCCAGCGTGGCGCGCAAAGCGTTGGAGCAGTGCATCGCACTTGGCTGTTCGGTGGCACTCGACGACTTCGGGACCGGCTATTCCTCGCTCGGCTACCTGCGCAAACTCAACTTCACCACGATCAAGGTCGACCGCAGCTTCGTCCAGGGTGCCGCCCAGCAGAGCCGCGAGTCACTGGCGATCATTCGCGCAGTGGTCGCCATGGCGCAAAGCCTCGACATGACCACCACTGCCGAAGGTGTCGAAAATGCCGATGAAGCCATCATGGTTCGCGATCTCGGGTGCACCAAGATCCAGGGCTATCACTTCGGTCGTCCGATGAGTGCCGAGGACGCGCGCCAGGTGTTTGCCCGCCGCGCCGTCGACCTTAAGCGTAAGTCTGCCTGATCAGGCGTCCGCGAGCGCGCGGACAGCGCTTTCGAACAGCGCTACCCCGTCAGTACCACCATGCGCGGGATCAATGGCTCGCTCCGGATGCGGCATCATGCCCAGCACATTGCCTGCCGCATTGAGCACCCCGGCGATATCTCGGGCCGACCCGTTTACGCTCTCGGTATAGCGGAATGCCACGCGCCCTTCGCCTTCGAGCCGGTCGAGTGTCGCGTCGTCGGCGTAGAAATTGCCGTCGTGGTGGGCAACAGGGATGCGGATGTCCTGACCCGCTTCATAGCCGCCGGTGAATAGCGACTGCGCGTTCTCGACCTTGAGGCCCACGGTCCGGCAGATGAAGTTCTGCCCCGCATTGCGGAGCAGCGCACCCGGAAGGAGCCCGGCTTCGGTGAGGACCTGGAAACCGTTACAGACGCCCAGAACCGGCACGCCACGATCGGCCGCTACCTTAACGCTCTGCATGATCGGACTGTTGGCCGCCATTGCGCCCGAGCGAAGGTAATCGCCATAGGAGAAGCCGCCGGGGAGGGCGATGAAATCGAGGCCGTCGGGCAATTCGGCGTCACCGTGCCAGACGCGCAGCGGGGCGGTGCCCGAAATCCGCTCTATCGCCACCGCCATGTCGCGGTCGCAGTTGGAGCCGGGGAAAGTGACGACGGCGGCGCGGAACGACATCAGGCGACCTTCTCGATGCGGTAGTTCTCGATCACCATGTTGGCGAGCAGCTTGCGGCACATGTCGTCAAGTGCCTCATCGGAGGTGCTGTCGGCGACATCCAGCTCAATCAGCCGTCCTACGCGCACATCGTCGACGCCTTCGAAGCCGAGACCTTCCAGCGCGTGATGGACGGCGCGACCCTGCGGATCGAGCACTCCGGGCTTGAGGTTGACGTGGACTCGGATCTTCATCGGCAGGCCTTTCGTGTTGGCGCGCCTATGCCGCGAAGGGGTGCGCGGTTCAAGCAGCAGCGACGCGACAATCCGCTGCGGTCACATGAGTGTCAGAAAAACCACCGCTGTAGCAGTGTTGCAACTGTTGCAATGAATCTGAAGCATTCGGGACGTGGTTGGGACTCAAACGGGTTTCAATCTGCTACGGCATGGCCACGGCCAACCGGCCACTTCCCTCCAAATTCCCGCGCAAGGATCGGCGCGGGGTCAAGCAGGACATTCCCCACATGAAACTAAGCCGCACCGCAGCCCGTCTTATCGGGACCAGCGCCTTCGCCATCGCTGCCATCGCCGCGCAGCCTGCCTATGCCCAGGATGCCGACACGACCGGCGCCGAAGAGCAGGCAGACGGCCAGCTCAATACCATTATCGTGACCGCCAACCGGCGCGAGGAAAACCTGCAGGAGGTGCCGGTTTCGGCAGCCACCCTGTCGGCCGACACGGTCAAGACCATCTTCGACGCCGGTGCCGAAGTCACCGCGCTCGCCGCTCGCGTCCCGGGCCTCTTCGTCGAAAGCTCCAACGGCCGTGCAGCCCCGCGCTTCTACATCCGCGGCCTCGGCAACACCGACTTCGACCTCGCTGCCTCGCAGCCGGTTTCGGTCGTGATGGACGACGTTGTGATGGAAAACGTCACGCTGAAGTCCTTCCCCATCTTCGACATCGAGCGCATCGAAGTGCTGCGCGGTCCTCAGGGCACGCTGTTCGGCCGCAACACCCCGGCGGGCATCGTCAAGATCGACACCGTCAAGCCGGGTGACGAGTTTGCGGTAGCCGGTTCGCTCAGCGTCGGCAGCTTCGGTTCGGTTTCGGCCGATGGCGGCGTCACCATCCCGTTGGTCGACGGCATGGTATCGATGCGCCTTTCCGGCCTGTGGCAGCACCGCGGCAACTGGGTCGATAATGGCTACACGGGTGAAAAGAACGCGCTCGGCGGCTATGACGAAATCGCCGGCCGCGCCCAGCTGCTCATCACGCCGACGGAAGAGCTCTCGATCCTCGGTACCTATGCGGTGCGTGACCTCGACGGCACTTCGACGCTGTTCCGCGCCAACATCCTCGGGCCCGGCGACAACGAGCTGAACGAAAACTACGATCGCGACACCGTCTTCTTCGATGCGGGTGGCGGCAATCAGGCCAAGTACAAGGCCGACATCGCCACTGTGAAGCTTGACTACGATGCGGGCTTCGGCACCTTCACCAGCATCACGAGCTGGGCGAACAGCGAAGGCTCGAGCCGCGGCGACATCGACGGTGGCTTCGGCGCGTCCTTCCTCCCCGAGATGGGTCCCGGCTTCATTCCGTTCCCCTCGGACACGCAGGACTCGATCGAGCTCGACCAGTTCACCCAGGAAGTCCGTCTCGCCTCGGCAACGGGCGGTGCGATCGAATGGCAGGTCGGCGGCTTCTACTTCGACAGCGACTTCGACGTGACAACGGTCGGCTTCGATTTCCCGCCGCCGGTTACCGTCAACCACACCAACGAGAGCTGGGCGGTCTTCGGGCAGGTTTCGACCCGCGTCAGCGACGTTCTCAAGCTGACCGGCGGCCTGCGCTGGACCGACGACCAGAAGAACTTCATCGTCAAGTCGGGTTCTGCCCCGCAGGCGCGTGAAGTTTCCGACGCTCGCCTGAGCTGGGATGCCGCAGCGTTCCTCGATGTCAGCGATGACGCCAGCGTCTATGCCCGCGTGGCCAGCGGCTTCCGCGCCCCGACCATCCAGGGCCGCGACGTGGCCTTCTTCTCGGCTCCCTCGATCGCAACCAGCGAAAAGATCATGAGCTACGAAGCCGGCTTCAAGTCGGAGCTGGCCGGTCGCACGGTGCGCCTGAACGGTGCGATCTACTACTACACGATCAAGGACCCGCAGTTCTCGGCCGTGGGTGGTGCCGACAACCTCGTCCAGCTGGTGAATGCCGACAAGGGTCGCGGCTACGGCTTCGAACTCGACAGCGCGTTCCAGGTGACGCCTGACTTCCTCATCACGGCCGGCCTCAGCTACAACAACACGAAGATCCAGGACGATACGCTGGCCGTGGGCATCTGCGCCCAGTGCACCGTAACCGATCCGACGGTCGTGCTGTCGGGCAACACCCGCGCACTGGTCGATGGCAACCCGTTCCCCAATGCGCCCGAGTGGATCGCCGACGTCACCGCACGTTACGCTGTTCCGATGGGCAATTCGGGCGAGCTGTTCGTGTTCACCGACTGGGCCTATCAGGGGAAGACCAACTTCTTCCTGTATGAAAGCAAGGAGTTCAACTCGAACAACCAGGTCGAGGGTGGTCTCCGTATCGGTTACGCCAAGACCGACGGCAGCTTCGAACTGGCGGCCTTCGTGCGCAACATCACCGATGCCGACAATGTGAAGGGTGGCATCGACTTCAACAACAACACGGCTTTCGTGAACGACCCGCGCGTCTTCGGCGTGTCGGCACGCTTCAGCTACTGAGCCGGTTGATCTGACAGGAAGGGGGTCGGGCCGCGGGTCCGGCCCCTTTCTTATTGTCCTTCGGGAATGACGTGGAATTCGACCGCCTCGGCGGGGTCGAGGTAGGTGCGCGCCGTTTCCATGATCTGTTCGGGTGTAACTGCCGAATACCGCTCCTTGGCAGTGACAAAACGCTCGATGTCTTCCGGCTTGCTCTGGGCGCGGTCGACATAGCCCATCCAGCCGCCATTGCTCTTCAGCCGGTTGTCGAAACTTTCGAGTACCGGCTGCAAGGCGCGTTTGAGAAGGTCTGGGTCCACCGGTTCAGCCCGCAGCTTCTCTATGACCGAAACCAATGCCCCGTGCGTCGCAGCGATGTCCTTCACGTCGACCTGCGCACCGACCATGAAGGTGCCGAAGCCGGTCCACACCTCGGACTGGGTCGTGTCGACTTCCGAACCGTAAGTCTTGCCGAGTTCTTCCCGCAGGGTGTCCGTCACCATAAGTCGGACAATGCGTCCAAGGAGAGTGAGGCGGGTGGATCGCTCCCAGTCGCTATCGTCGGCGGTGGGCCACATGAGATTGACCAGCGCCTGGTCCTTCTCGCCGCCATGGCGGACAATCTTTAGACCACGCTCCTTGGTGAAGCTGCGCTGGCGTTCTCCCTGGTCATAGGGACGAAAATTCGCTTCGCGCGGGGGAAGTGCACCAAGGGTGCGGGCCACCGCATCGATGGCCTTTTGCTGGTCGAAGTCGCCGACGACGGCGATTTCGATCGCGCCTCGGGTCAGACGATCGGAAATTGCATCGCGCAAGCTGCCGAAATCGAGTGCGAGGTAGGATTCGAGCGGCTGCCGCGAGAAGCGTGGGTCGCCATCCGTGACGATGTTCCGCATCGCTTCCCCGAAGGCTGACGATGGGGTTTTGTCGAGACGGGCAAAGAATGCGGGAAGGCTCTGCCTCCACGCCCCCAGACCTTCGGCCCGGTATCCCGGGTCACTCACGAATGCGGCCAGAACCTGGAGCTGGAATTCGAGATCCTTAGGTGTGGTGTTGCCGGACATTGCGAAGCGATCGTCCTCGACCGAAATGTTGCCGCCAACCGAGCGTCCCGCCAGCAATGTTTGTAACTGGTCGAGCGAATGCTTGCCCAGGCCACCGGCTGCCAGTCGTCCGAAGAGTTCGGTGCCGAGCGGTTTCTCCTTGCTGTCGACAAGCCGGCCGCCATCGATGCCGAGCTGCACAGCCACCCGATCCTTTTCGAGCGTAGTCTGCTTGAGGTTGAGCATGACACCGTTTGCGAAGCGCAAGGTGCGGATGTCGAGCCTTTCGGACATCGTGTCGGACACGATTTTCCCAGGCGCTCCGAAATCGGTATAGCCGAACTCGGTGACGGCCTCCTGCGGCGGAGCATCGACCTTCCTTGCATATGCGGCAGCGACGGCCTCGCGCAGTGCGCCTTCGCCACCCTCGGGTGCGGCCTTGCCGGTAAAGCGCACCAGCGGCGCTGCGAGTTCGGGCCAGCCGTCCTTCATCGCTCCAAGCACGGCCTCAGGACTGATGGTGTCGGCCATCGCCTCGAACTGGGCGAGGCGATTGGCAGCACTGTCGGGCACCGAATTGCCTTGAGCGGTTGCGAGCGCCGCGCCTAGCCATCCGCCGTTGCTGCGGGTCGGTTCCTGCGCCGCAGAGTTTTCGAGCGAGTTGCGGATATTGGCTACCTGTTCCGCCACTTCGGCGGCGGTGAAGCCGTACTCCATGGCGCGGCGATACTGGTCGACCGCGGCGTCGAGCCCGCGCTGCCAGCCGCCATCCTCCGTCACCACGGTAAGTCGCGTCGTGCGCGACAGATTGTCCTGTTCGGAAAGTTGCAGGAAGGCTCCGCGGAATGGCGGGTCTTCCTTCTGCGCCTCGCGGCTCATCCGGCGGCCGATTATGCCGCTTGCCACTTGGCGTAGGGTTTCCTGTTGCCGAGCCGCAATGGTATCGGGTGCATCGACAAAGGCCGCGTGGCGCATCAGCGTCACGCTCTCGTCGAGGGCGGGGTGGGTGTAGATGTCATAGGCGTCGGCATACGCCGGATCGACGGGCCCCGGGCTCGGCTGGTCGGGAGACACTGCCGGCTTCCAGTCGGCGAAACGTGCGCGGATGGCCGCCTCGACCTTCGCAGGATCGTAATCACCCACCACGACAAGGGTGGTCGAGGAGGGAACGTATTCACGCTCCCAGAATCTCCGCAGCCCCGTGGCGGTTGCCGCTTCGAGGGTCTCTACCGTGCCGATGGGCAGGCGGGCCGGCATCCGTCCCTCGGGATAGGTGAATTCCAGCCCGTCGACGAAGTTCTGCAGCGCATAGGTGTTGCGCACCCGCCGCTCGGACAGCACAACGCCGCGCTCCCGCTCGACCGCTTCTGGGGTGATGGTCAGCTCGCTCGCCGTTTCGCGCATCAGCATCAGCGCGGTGCCGAGCAGTTCCTCGTCGGCTCGCGGAAGGTCGAGCTTGTATTCGGTGTACTCGAAGCCGGTCGAGGCATTGGTGTCGGCGCCGAAGGCCAGACCGAGGCGTTCGAGCAGCTTGACCATCTCGCCCTCGGGCACATTGGTCGAGCCATTGAAGGCCATGTGCTCGACATAGTGGGCGAAGCCGCGTTCCTCGTCATTTTCATCCAACGCGCCCGCATGAACCAGCATGCGAACAAGTGCAGTGCCCTCCGGTCGCTCGTTGTGGCGAATGATGTAGCGCATGCCGTTTTCAAGCTTGCCGAAGACCCAGCCGTCGGCTGGCTGGATATCGCTTTCCTCCAGTTCCCATGCAGCAGGATCCCAGCCTACCGCTTCGGCATGAGCGACCGACGATGTGGTAAGAAGGAGGGCGGCAAAGAGAGACTTGCGAATGATCATGGGCAAGGGCTGCCCTATCGGCACCCGGCTGACAATGGCGTGAACCTTCTTGTTAACGCTGGAGGCGATTTTGCCCGTGTTTTCGTGCGATTGGCACGATATGGAGATGCCCGTGAGCAGGCTCGATCTCGTCTATAATCCGGTGTCGGGCAGCTTCAGCCAGGCGCATCTCGATGCGCTGGTAGCGGCGCTTCGTTCCGAGGGGTTCGAGGTGACCCCGCTGCCGACGACGGCCGAGGGGGCGCAGTTCTCGGGCGACGCGGATCTCATCTGCATCCATGGCGGCGACGGGACATTGCGCGATTGCGTAAAGACGCTCGGCGAGGATGCAGGGCGTATCCCGCTCGCCGTGGCGCCTTCGGGCACGATCAACCTCGTGGCCCGAGAACTGGGCTATCCGCGACAGCCGGAAGCCTTCGCTCGCAAGTTGGCGGAAGGTTGGAAGCGTGGTTCGGAAAGCTGGATCCATGCACCGCTCTACCAGCTGGGCGACATGCCGATCGTATCGTGCCTTTCAATCGGGCCGGACAGTCATGCGGTTGCCCGCGTGTCGGGACCGCTCAAAAAGCGCATCGGGCGCTATGCCTATGTCGTGGCGATGATGCAGCAGATGCGCGAATGGCCACGCTCGGCGATGCAGATCAGGGGTACGGCCGTCGATGGCGAGCGTTTCGAATGCGCAGCCGAAGCCGTGATCGTGTCGAGCGCGGCGCTCTACGCCGGACCCTTTCGCCTGAGCCCGCAGGCCGCACTCGCCGCGGATTCGGTCGAGCTCATATCGCTGAAGAAATCGACCCGCCTTCGCACCATCGCGCTCAGCCTTGCCGCCATGTTCAACCTGTCGGTGGCGCGCCTCGGCATTGCCGAAGTACGCTCTGTCCGCCGCGTCGAGTTCGACCGTTGCGTTACTCCCGTACAAGTCGACGGCGACCACATGCCCGATTGCGCCTGGGCTATCGGTCCAAGCGGCCTGACGCTGCGCTACGTGGTCTGATTACTTCTTCGGCTTGGGCGAGCTGCGCAGGCGGCCGCGGTGTGCGTTCATGTCAAGCACTTCGCCGGGACCGCTGTCGTCGTCCTGCAGCAGGCGGAGGCGTCGGGCGACTTCCTGATAGGCCTCGCTTTCCCCGCCAAGGTCGCGGCGGAAACGATCCTTGTCGAGCTTTTCGCCGGTGTTGATGTCCCACAGGCGGCAGCCGTCGGGGCTGATTTCGTCGGCCAGGATCACGCGGCTGTAGTCGCCGTCCCAGATGCGTCCGAACTCGAGTTTGAAGTCGACCAAGCGGATGTCGATCGCGCTGAACATGCCGCACAGGAAGTCGTTGATGCGGATTGCCATCGACGAGATGTCCTGCATCTCTTCGTGGCTGCACCAGTTGAAGCAGGCGATTTCCTCTTCCGAGACCAGCGGGTCGCCGAGGCTGTCGTCCTTGTAGCAATATTCCAGCAACGTGTGCGGGAGCAGCTCGCCTTCCTCGATGCCGAGACGCTTGCTGAGCGAGCCGGCGGCTACATTGCGCACGATCACTTCGAGCGGGATGATCTCGACCTGGCGGATCAGCTGCTCGCGCATGTTGAGGCGACGGATGAAGTGCGTCGGGATGCCGATGTGCGAAAGGCGGGTGAAAACGAACTCGCTGATGCGGTTGTTGATCACACCCTTGCCGTTGATCGTGCCCTTCTTCTGGGCGTTGAAGGCGGTCGCGTCGTCCTTGAAATACTGGATCAGCGTGCCCGGTTCGGGGCCTTCGTAGAGGATCTTGGCCTTGCCTTCGTAGATCTGGCGGCGACGTGCCATCGGACAGTATTCCTTATCGCTCAAAAAGCTGTCGCCCCGGTAGCGGAATCGGCTGGCGACCGCGGCCCGGGGCGTTCGCTTGGCGCATACAGAAGCGCAGGTGCGAAAGCAATTGTGGGCGGGTTCAGTGTACCGCTTTGGACGGGAGGTCTTCCACCGCCGGTGCGTGGTCTTCCTTGAGCTTGGCGATCATCCGACCCAGCGTCGCTCGCTGGACAAGGACGCTGAACAGGACTGCGCCGAACGTTGCAGCCAGTATCAGCTCGCGCGTTTCGCCCGGTGGGAGGGAGAGGGCGAGAGCGATCGAGATCCCTCCGCGCAGCCCGCCCCACCACAAGACCCTCCCGGCGCCCTTTTCGCTTAGGCGCGCAGCGGGAATCGCCTTCGTCGAGATTGTGACCGCGATAGCTCGGGCCAGCAAGGTAAGCGGAATGACCGCCAGGCCGAAAACCAGGTCATCGAGGCCGGGTACCAAAGCGATCATCTCGAGGCCGATGAGCAGGAAGAGGACAGAATTCAGCAGCTCGTCGACCAGCTCCCAGAACTTGATCACGTAGTCGCGCGTCACGTCGCTCATGGCATAGGTAACGCCCTGGTTGCCGATCAACAGGCCTGCTACGGCCATGGCAAGGGGACCGGAAATGTGGAAGGCCGAACATAATGCATAGCCGCCCATTACGATGGCGAGAGTGATGAGCACTTCGAGGGTGTATTCGTCCATGCTCGCCAGCGCGCGATAGCCGATCCAGCCGAACACCAGTCCGACCACCACGCCGCCACCGGCTTCAATCGCGAAAAGTCGGGCCCCTTCGGCGAGCGAAAACTCCGCCCCTGTTATCGCTGCCCCCAGAAGAATCGTGAAGACCACGATACCGACACCGTCGTTGAACAGGCTTTCACCCGCGACTGCGCTCTGGAGCGATGCTGGGACGTTTTCCTCGCGCAGGACGCCCAGGACAGAAACCGGATCAGTGGGCGAGATTAGAGCGCCGAAAACGAAGTACCAGATCGGCGCGATCGGAAGGCCCAGCAGTAGACCGACGCCCATCGTCGCGAAACCGACCAGCACGGTCGAGACGATCACGCCGACAGTCGAGAGCAGGAGAACGGGCAGCCAGGCGGAGCGTAGACGCTCGAGATCGACATGCAGGGCGCCTGCAAAAAGCAGGAAGCTGAGCATTCCTTGCAGCAGTGTCTCGGTAAAATTCAGCTCCTCCAGCAGGCGAGCGACGCGGTCATCAACTGTGACTCCTGGCAGCAGGGCATTGGCAAGCATCAGTCCGGTCGCTGCCAGCGCACCCATGACGGTCAGGCCGATGACATGCGGCAGGCGCAGGAAATGGTGGTTGAACCACCCAAGAAATGCGGCGGTGACGACGAGCAGGGCGGCAATGTCGAACGCCGACAGTGCGGCGGAAGCTGTTTCGTGCATGGGATGGGGGGTAGCGCGGGTTCCACGCAAGGTGAAGCTTGCGCGCCAACAAAGGCTTGGGCAGCATTGTGCGCGCATGCACCGCTACCGTCACTCCGGCCTCGAAATCGTGTCCGAGATCGCCCTGCCGGAATGGGACGGCTTTGCGAGCAGTTCGGCTAGCCACGCAGACATCAAGATCGAGCTGTCCGACGAACGTTCTCCGGCGTTTCCAAGGGACGGCAGCACCTATTCATCGGGCTCGACTGCGGGTTTCTGCATAGAAGGCGTCGGCGGGTGGGAGCTCGAGGCAGGACGTCGGATGACGCTTTATCCGAGCCTCGCCGTAGACCCAGCTGAACTGCGTCTGTTCACACTGGGAAGTGCCTGGGGCGTGCTCGGTTACCAGCGCGGCGATCCGATGTGGCATGGCAGCGCCGTGGAATTGGATGGCAGGGCAGCCCTGTTTTGTGGTGATGCGGGCGAAGGCAAGAGCACGATGGCGGCGGCCATGGTAGCTACGGGCGCGAGGCTGGTTGGGGACGATCTTTCGAAGGTGGAGCCGAACGCCGGGGGTGCGCTGATCCACCCTTCATCTTCGCGGCTCAAGCTGTGGGGTGCAGCGGTCGATCATTTCGGCTGGCGCGAGCGCGTGGTCCAGCGCGACGTGATGCGCGAAGACAAGTTCCACTGCCATATCGAACCCAACCATGCCGGAGGTCCGCCGCTCCCGCTGGCCGCAATTGTCGTGCTGGAAAGCGGCGAGGCCCCGTTGCTGGAGCCGTTATCGGGCAGCGAAGCGCTTGCCGAGGTCCTGAGCGGCACGATCTACCGCCCCGAAGCGCTCGAAACCATGGGCCGCTGGGGCGAGCAGGGCGCGCTGGCAGCGCGAATCATCGCAGGTGCCAAGGTATTCCGCCTGACCCGACCGCGCGATCTCGGGGCAATCGGCGAGAGCGCCGGGCTGGTTTCGGAGATGCTGGATCGGCTCGGGTAGCGAAGTGGTGCCCAGGGGCGGAGTCGAACCACCGACACGACGATTTTCAGTCGTCTGCTCTACCACTGAGCTACCCGGGCACACTGCTTCGGCGGAGGGGCTACAAGAGCCCCGCGAGCAATGAGAGCGCGCCTATGGCGAAGCGGGCACGCCTTGGCAAGGGGGTAATTCAGTCCTCGCGCGTGCGCAGGACTTCGTCGGCGATTTCCTCGGGCATGGCAGGGCGACCGGGCACGGCGTAACCGTCGCCGAACCATTGCGCCAGATCGCGGTCTCGGCAGCGCGAAGAGCAGAACGGGCTGAACTCGGCACTGCGCGGCTTGCGGCAGATCGGGCAGGGTTTGGACGAGTTAGGCATGATCGACCATCTGGGCATGGGGAGCCGCAATCGCAATGCCGGGATCGGCCCTGACCAAGAGTTCGCGGCCCATCCGGCGGCGCAATTCGTCGAGCCATTCGGGACGCAGCTTGTCGATGACCGCGGGATGGGCGGACAGCTCGATCCGACCCGCCCCCGCCAGACCCTCGGCCTTGCGCAGCAGCACGCGGGCAGCAGCCCCCGCGCGGTTGCGCGCGATGCGATGGAGGAGCGAGGGACGCTCCAGCCGCGCGATGATCTGGACGAAACCGAAGCCGTTCATGGCGGTGCGTTCATGTGGCCAGTGTGCGAGGTTTTCTTCCAGCCCGGTATCGACGACCTTGCGATCTCCCTTGTCGCTGACGGTGGGGAAATCGATACCGATGTTGCCGGCAAGGTCGAACCGCGCGATGCTGCGCGCCAGCGCCGGGATGCCATTGAAGGTGATCGCTTCGAATGGCCCGCCGTCGATGTCGATCAGCGTCATGGCCGGGGTCTCGGCGAAGAGCAGGCTCCCGCCGTAAAAATCGACCTGCTGGATCGCGGCTTCCATCCACAGATCGTCCCAGTCTGCGTCGTCCGGGAAACGGTGGACGATTTGCACTTCGGCCTCCTCGCCCAAGGCTTCGGCGAGCGACGGAGCGGGCTTCACCGGGTTCTCGGTGAACCGGCACTGGGCAAGCTTGAGCCGGCCCCGTTCGGCCATGGCTTCGCGCGTCACCCGCATTCGGACAGGGGCGCCGATGCTGACTGGACGGGGAACGAGCGGGCACAAGGCCTTCTCGCCATTGGCGAACTCGACCAGGCCCGCGCGGCCTTCGCCCAGTCTTTCGAGCAGCTTCGCATCGGCGATCTCGCCGGTTACCAGCCCACTTCCGGGCCAGCTGACGCGCGCCGCATCGATGCCGTTGTCGCCGAGCCGGATCGCGCGATGTTCGCCGATCCCTTCTTCGACGAGCCAGCGGTCAGGCAAGGTCGAACCCCGCCGCCTTGAGCAGCGCGCGTGTCTCGTAGAGCGGCAGGCCGACAACGCCCGAATGGCTACCCTGGATGCGGCTGATCAGACCCTCGGCAATGCCCTGGATGGCATAGCCACCCGCTTTGCCGTGCCATTCGTCGCTGGCGATGTAGGCCTCGATCTCCTCGCGCGAGAGGCGCTTGAAGATGACCACAGTCTCGCTCAGTCGCTCACGCATGGTGCCGTCAGGTGCGCGCAGGGCGATGGCCGACAGCACTCGGTGACGCCGACCCGACAGCAGTTCGAGGCACTGGCGCGCGGTCGCCTCGTCCTCGGCCTTGGGCAGGATGCGGCGGCCGGCGGCGACAACGGTGTCGCCTGCGAGCACGAAGCCTTCGGACGAAGCAGCGGTCTCTGCCTTCTCGCGCGCCATGCGCCTGGCGTAATCGCGCGGAAGTTCGCCCTTGCGTGGGCTCTCGTCGATATCGGCTGCGGTGATCGCGTCGGGCGTCAGGCCGAGGCGCGCGATGAGTTCGCGCCTGCGGGGACTTGCGGATGCGAGGATGAGCTTGGGCGAACCCACGCCGGATTACTGCGGGCCGGGGCCGCCGCGACCGGGCATGAAGCGGTAGGTGATGCGCGCCTTGGTCAGGTCGTAGGGCGTCAGTTCGCACAGGACCTCGTCACCCACCAGCACGCGGATGCGGTTCTTGCGCATCTTGCCGGCGGTATGACCGAGCACTTCGTGGCCATTCTCGAGCTCCACCCGGAACATCGCGTTCGGCAGCAGCTCGACCACGCGCCCGCGCATTTCGAGAAGTTCTTCTTTGGCCATGCAGTCTTGTTATCCGTAAATTGTCAGAAATTGCGTGGCGGCGCCTTTAGCCGGAGCGCGGCCAAAAGGGAAGCCTTGGCGCATCGGGTCGGGGCCGACCAAGAGTCCATATGTCTCGACGAGCGACAAACCGATACAGGAACCGCCCTTGCGGGGCATGGGTTCTTCCCGCAAGTGCGAGAGGGCGGGGGCATGTTTCGGTTTAGTTTGAAGGTGATCGTTGAGTAAGCTCCCCGCATTTGCAGTATCGCTGGCTGCCATCGCCTGGTCGACCTGTGCGATGGCGCAGGATGTCGCACAGGTCACGCCGTCGGATGGCAAGCCCCAGGAAGAACCGGCGGCGCTCGACCCCGGCACCATCGTCGTCACCGGCGAGCGTATCCGTGGCCAGCTGATCACCGACCAGCCGCCAGTCGCCGAATACGATGCCGCAGATATCGCGGCCTTCGGCGGGAGTTCGATTGCCGACATCATCTCCGCGATCGAGCCCGCCAGCGGCAGCGCGCGCGGTGGACGCGGAGGTGGCCAGCCGGTGTTCCTGATCAACGGCATCCGCGTATCGAGCTTCCGCGAATTCCGCAACTACCCGCCCGAAAGCATCGCCAAGGTCGAGGTGTTTCCCGAAGAGGTCGCCCAGCGCCTCGGCTTCCCGCCCGACCAGCGCGTGGTCAACATCGTGCTCAAGCCGAACTATTCCTCGATCACTGCGGAGCTCGAGCTCGAGGCGCCGCAGGATGGCGGCTATTCGCGCAACGAGCAGGAGCTAACCTATCTCAAGATTACAAGTGGCGGACGGCTGAACTTCAACCTCGATGTCGAGGACTCCAGCCCTCTGACCGAGGATGAGCGCGGCTTCACTGTTCCCTCGAGCATCGCCGGTGTCGATGACGAGGCACCTTATCGCACGCTGCTTTCCGACAGCCTCAAGGTAGAAGGCACGGCAAACTACGTCCGCGCCGATATCGACACGGGTGCATCGACCAGCCTCAATGCCACGGTCACACGCGAGGAAAGCCTCGGCCTGTCGGGCCTGCGCGAAGTGGGTGGCATCGTCTCTCCGCTGGAAACGCGGCGCACGACCGATACCTATGCCTTTGCCGGAGCCTACAACCGGCGTTTCGGCGGGTGGCAGGGGACATTCACCACCGACGTCATCCGTGCGCTCGGCGATACGGAGATCGACCGGCGCGACCAGACCGGCTTCGACCTTGCGCAGAGCAACACCTGGACCGTCACCAACAAGGCGACACTGGTCGGCTATCCGCTCGAACTGCCCGCCGGAGAGGTTTCGACAACCTTCGATCTTGGCCTCGACTGGAAGCGGATCGAGAGCGAGGATACCCGGTCGGACACAGGACTTCAGGCGACACGTCGCCGCTTGCGCGGAGGCGTCAACGTCTCCGTTCCGATTGCCGAGGATGAGGGCGCCTGGGGTGCCATCGGCAGCCTGACGGCCAACTTCTCCGCCGGCTCGGAGGATCTCTCGGACTTCGGCGGGCTTTACAGCTGGACCGCCGGGCTCAACTGGTCACCGACGCGCAGCCTCAACTTGCAGGCGACCCGGATCTGGCGCGAGGTTGCCCCGACGCTGAGCGACCTTGGCCGTCCGCGGATCGACAGCTTCAACGTGCCCGTGTTCGATTTCGTGACCGGTGACAGCGTGCTTGCGACTGTCACCACCGGCGGCAATCCGTCGCTGCTCGCCGAAACGCAGGCAGACTGGAAGTTTGGTGCGAACTGGGAATTGCCCTTCTGGAAGGACACGCGCTTCCAGGTCGATTACGCGCTCAACAACTCGAGCGACGTTACTCTCAGTTCGCCATCCTATTCGGCGGCTTTCGAAAGCGCCTTTCCGGACCGCGTCACGCGCGGCACTTCGGGCGAGCTGCTGGCCATCGACCGCCGTCCGGTGACGCTGTTTCGCACCAAGAGCAGGACGCTCAGCTTCGGTCTCAACACGCGCGGCACCATTGGCAAGGCGCGCGAGAGCGGTGGCGGTCAGGAGCAGGGACGTGGCGGTCCACCGGGGTTCGGTGGGGGAAGGCCCGGTGCGGGCGGTCCCGGTGGTGGTGGCGGGTTCGATCCCAACCGCTTCCGCGAGATGCGGGCGAAATTCTGCGCCGCACCTGCAACCGAGACTCCCGATCTCTCCCTGTTGCCGGAGCGTATGCGCGAGCGCCTGATGGGGCCCGACGGCAAGCCCGATCCTGTCCTGGTGAAGGACGCGCGCGACCGCTTTTGCAGCGAGAATACCGAGCGTGATTTCGAAGCCGTGCGGACGGCTCTCTGCACCGACCCGCCCAATATCGACGCCCTCCCACCGCAGATACTCGAGCGGCTGAAGCGCGAGGACGGCACGGTCGATCCGGACAGGCTCGCCGCGATTAAGGAACGGATCTGCGCCGCACCCGGAGCGCGACAGGGCGGTGAAGCCCGCAGCGCCGAGGCGCGCGGGGGCGGTGGACGCGGCGGCAGGGGCGGCCGGGGAGGAATGCCCTTCGGTCCCGGCGGCGGTGACAACGGGCAGGGCCGATACTTCGTCAGCCTCAACCACTCGATTGCGCTCGACAATGAGATACAACTAGCGCCCGGTGGGCCGATCTATGACCAGCTCGACGGCGAAGTCATCGGAGGCGGGGCGGTGCCTAAACACACAACGCGCCTCGAAGGCGGGCTGTTCTGGGGTGGCTACGGCTTGCGCGTGTCGGGCAATTACATCGGCGAAGCCGTGCTGCGCGGCAGTGGCCTGCCGGGGTCGAGCGACCTCTTCTTCGGGGACCTTGCGACCGTGGACCTGCGCCTGTTTGCCGATCTGGGGCAGGCTCTCAAGAAGGATGACGGTTTCCTCAAGGGCTTCCGTCTGTCGCTGGTCGTGAACAACCTCTTCGACGGGCAGCGCAGGGTCGTCGACAGCAGCGGGCAAATCCCCGATGCCTACGACCCGCGCCGCATCGATCCCGTCGGCCGATACTTCGGCATCGACCTCAGGAAGCAATTCTGACGCAAAGGCTCAGTGCAGTCGCGTCCGCGGGAAGGCGATGTTGGCAATCCCCCTTGGCTGGAACTTGCGCCACTTGCCCTCTTCCTGCGCCAGCCGGTCGGCGATGGCGTAGACTGCAGCGGGATTGACGCCCAGGCCGCAATGGCTGGCGAACACCTCGATGTTCTCGCACTGGTCATGGTCGCAATCCTGCACCGAGCCGCGCCAGTGGACCACGCCGTCGGCCTTGGTCAGGATCGAGGTCGTGGGGACGGGCGGAGCCTTGGCCAGCTCGCGGAAATTGCCGTTGCGAATGGGCTCGGGCTCATGGCCGTTGAGATATTCGAACAGGCGCCGCGCGTTGGTGTGGTTGCGATCATCGCTGATGGGCGAACCGAGGCTGATCACCTGCCGCACCTTTTCCGGTGCCAGCTTGGCGAGCTCGCGGGCGAATACGCCGCCGAGGCTCCAGCCGACGATGCTGACCTTGCCGCCGGTGCGTGCGTGAAGCTCGTCGACGCAGGCCATCATCGCCTCGATGCGCGCATTGTCGACGCGGACATTGCGTCCGAGGTTCCAGCCCACTGCATCGTAGCCGAGCTTGGCCAGCAGGCGGCGAAGCGGAGCGGTCGAGAAGTCCGAAGCCATGAAGCCCGGCAGGACCAGCACGCCGTGGCCGTCGCCGCGCGGCAGCATCCCCATCAGCGGGGTGAGCGCGTAGAAACTGGCGAGTTCGGTCATTGCGCGACCCGGTTCGGTCAGCGCGAGAACGATGTGCGGCGGACGGGCTTCATCCGGCGCAACGTTGGTCTTTGCAGTCACGTGGTGGCTTTTCCTTTCCCTTTCGGGGCAGCCGCTGAACGGCTGGCGACCCCTTTGGTGCCCTTCGCCGGGGCCTTTTTCGTTGCTGGTGCCCGCTTCTTGGCGGCGGGCTTCTTGTTGGTTGCTGGTGCCTTTGCCTCCGCCGGCTTGGGCGCAGCCGCACCACCCGCCTTCTTTGCGGCATCGCGCAGTTCGGTGAAGCTGTCCTCAATGCACTGGGCGTAGAATTCCGGATCGGGCAGCAGTTCGCGGCAGGCAGTAAACGCGATGGTCGCCTCGTCGGTATAGGACTGGACCACATGGCCGAGGCCCATGCCGTCGGTTAGGCACAGCAGGCCCATCATGCTCTCGAGCCTCGCGCCGGAGGAATAGATCGGAACCGGCGGACCCGGGACATTGGTGACGACCGTGGTGAACACCGGGCCCACACCGCGATTTGCGAGGCCGAGGCGGGTGTAGAGCTGCGCCCCGAGGCTCATCCACAGCGCCGGGCTGACCTTACTCACTTCGGTCATGTTGCGCGCGCCTACGGCGTCGGTCATCGCCTTGGAATTTGTCGTTCGGTCGTGGACGAAGCGCATCCGCTCGATCGGGTCTTCGATGTGGGTGCCCAGCGGGGCGACCATGGCGGCGACCTGGTTGCCCATGTCACCCTTCTCGGTCGCCGAGCGGACCGAGATCGGCGCCATTGCGGTCAGCGTCTTCTTCGGAAGGTCGTTCTTGGCGAGCAGGTACTTGCGCATCGCCCCGCCGACGATGGTCAGGAACACGTCGTTGACCTTGGCGCCCTCGACAGCGGTGCGGATCGCCTTGATGTCGGCCAGCGGTACGCTGCGTCCCTCGACCACGCGGTGGCCGGAAATCGCCCGGTTGAAGCGGGTCTTGGGCGCGATCATCTCGCCCGAAACGTCGAATTCCTTGGCGACTAAGCCCTTCAATGCCTTGGCCAGACCCGGTGCAGCCTTCGCCGCGACCTCGATCTGCTTGAGAGGGTTGGTAATGGCGTTGAAATAGCTCTTGCCCAGCAGTTCGACCGGATTGGGGACCTTCTCGGGCTTCCAGTCGTCCTTCGCCTCCGGCGGCGGTTCGTCGGGGGTCAGCGTGTGCATCGCCTCCATCAGGTCGATGCCGCTCATCCCGTCGATGGCCGCGTGGTGCACCTTGGTGACCATGGCGAAGCTGCCCTTCGCGATGCCGGGAATGTTTTCGAGACCCTCGACCACGGTGAACTCCCATGGCGGGCGGGTCAGGTCGAGCGGGCGGGCGAAGATGCGCGCCGCCTGGATGCACAATTGCCGCCAGTCGCCGGGTTTGGGCAGGGCGATGTGGCGGACGTGGTATTCGAGGTCGAAGTCCGGGTCCTCGATCCAGTAGGGATAGTCGAGATCGAAGGGCACGCGTACCAGCCGCTGGCGGATCGTGCGGGAGAGCTGCATGCGGCTCTCGAAGAAAGCCAGGATGTCCTTGAAGCGAACAAAGCCGCCGGGCGCAGTTTCGGGGTTGTAGATCAGTATCGAGCCGATGTGCATCGGCGAATTGCGCGTCTCCAGCGCGACGAAACTCGCATCCATCCCCTGGAGCTGGCGCATAGACTTCCTTTCGCGCTACCGCTTCGCTGCTTGAGCGCCGCGGCATCTTCTCCTGTACGGCCTGCTTTGCGCAGGTCCGAATGTTGCAGATGCTAACATCTGACGATTCCGCGTCAACTTGCCGCCTAGGTAAACGGCTTCCCTAGCGGCGAGGGCTCAGATCGCGTCGCCGGCTGCGACCCCGCTGGCCCAGGCCCACTGGAAGTTGTAGCCGCCCAGCCAGCCGGTAACGTCGACCGCCTCCCCAATCGCGTAGAGGCCGGGAATCCGCTTTGCTTTCATGGTCTTGGAAGAGAGTTCTGCGGTCGAGATGCCGCCCACGGTGACCTCTGCCTTGGCGAAGCCCTCGGTGCCGTTGGGGTGGAATTCCCAGCGCTTGAGCCGCTCTCCGGCTGCTCGCAACGCCTTGTCCGCCGTGTTGGCCAATTCGCTGCCCACACCAATCTTATCCGCAAGAATGTCGGCCAGGCGGTCGGGCAGGGCTTCGCGCAGCAGCGAGCGAATGGTGGCGCGCGGATGGTCGCGCTTGGCATCGAGCAGCCATTCGGCAGCGCGATCGGGCACGATGTCGATCGCAACCGGATCGCCCGGCCGCCAATACGAACTCACTTGCAGGATCGAGGGACCGGACAGGCCACGGTGGGTGAAAAGCGCCGCTTCGGCGAAGCTGGTCTTGTTGGCGGTCGCGACAACGGGTGCGGAAACACCGGATATTTCGCGAAACAGCACCTCTTCGCCGCCCAGGGTAAGTGGGACGAGTGCTGGACGCGGTTCGACGACCTTGAGCCCGAACTGGCGGGCGAGGTCATAGGCGAAACCGGTTGCGCCCATCTTGGGTATCGACGGGCCGCCGGTGGCGATCACGAGGGCATGAGCGGAGTAGGCCTCCGACTGCGTTTGGACAGTGAATGTCCCATTTTGGGACACTGCGACGACCTCCTCACCACACTTCACCTCGACACCGCCTTTTGCGCATTCCTCCAGCAGCATCGCGACGATCTGCTTCGCCGAACCGTCGCAGAAGAGCTGGCCGAGCGTCTTTTCGTGCCAGGCAATCCCGTACCTCTCAACGAGTTCGAGGAAATCGCGTGGTGTGTAGCGGGCCAGCGCACTCTTGGCGAAGTGCGGATTGGCGCTGAGGTAATTCGCCGGACCCGCGCCGATATTGGTGAAGTTGCACCGCCCGCCACCCGAGATGAGGATTTTCTTACCCGGTTGTTCGGCCTTTTCGAGGACCAGCACGCGCTTGCCGCGCTGGCCCGCACGCGCGGCGCACATTAGGCCAGCAGCCCCGCCTCCAAGAATGATCGCGTCAAATTCTGGCATCGCGCAGCGCCATTCACGCTTTGCCATTCGCGCGCAAGATTCCTATCTGCGATGCCATGTCGCGCACGAAAGCCGGTTCTCCCCCTGATCCCCGAGGCAAGGAGCGTTTCAACGAGGAACGCGCCGCCTACACTGTCGCCAGTGCGCAGCCCGACCTCGAGGCGGGGATCACCGCGATCCGCGAGACGGTGAAGGTGCTAAAGCCCAAGCCCGGCGTCTATCGCATGCTCGATACGCGCGGCGACGTGCTCTACGTCGGCAAGGCGCGCAGCCTGAAGGCGCGGGTCGCGAACTACGCGCAGGTCAAAGGACTCTCCAACCGGCTCCAGCGGATGATCAGCCAGACCCGGCGGATGGAGATCGTCACCACCAATTCCGAGGCAGAGGCGCTGTTGCTCGAAGCGCAGCTGATCAAGCGCTATCGCCCGCCGTTCAACGTCCTGCTGCGCGACGACAAGAGCTTCCCATTCATCCTGCTGCGCGCCGATCACGCATATCCGCGCATCCAGAAGCATCGTGGCGCGCGCAAGGCCAAGGGCAATTACTACGGCCCCTTCGCTTCGGCAGGTTCGGTCAACAAGACGCTGAACGCGCTGCAGAAACTGTTCCTGCTGCGAAGCTGCACCGACAGCTTCTTCAACAATCGCGACCGACCCTGCCTGCTCTACCAGATCAAGCGCTGTTCGGCCCCTTGCGTGGGGCGCATCGACCAGCAGGGCTACGACAGCCTGGTGCGCGAGGCGAAGGACTTCCTCGGCGGCAAGTCCTCCGCCGTGCAGGCGCAGATCGAGAAGCAGATGGCCAAGGCCGCAGCCGACCTCGATTTCGAGACCGCCGCCATCCTGCGCGACCGGCTGCGCGCAGCGACCTTCATCCAGGGGTCGCAGGCGATCAATGCGCAGGGAGTGGGCGATGCCGACGTCTTCGCGCTTGCTGCCAAGGGCGGGCAGGTCGGGGTGCAGGCCTTCTTCATCCGCGGCGGGCAGAACTGGGGCCACCGCACCTTCTACCCGCGCAACACCGGCGAACTCGACCTCGCCGAAGTGCTGTCCGACGTGCTGCTGCAATTCTACGAGGAAGTGCCGCCACCTCGTACGATCCTCGTCGATCGCGAGCTGACCGAGCAGGAGCTCGTGTCCGAGGCGCTGGCCGAGAAGGCGGGCCACGCCGTGGCCATTTCGATCCCCCAGCGCGGCACGCGGCGCAAGCTGATGGAGCAGGCGCAGCGCAACGCGGTCGAGGCACTCGACCGGCGGCTCGCGGAAAGCGGTACCAAGGCCAAGATTATGCGCGAGCTGGCAGAATTCCTCGAACTGGAGGACGTGCCGCAGCGGATCGAGGTCTACGACAACAGCCATATCCAGGGCGACAAGGCGCTGGGCGCCATGGTCGTTGCCAGCCCCGAAGGCTTCGAGAAAGGCCAGTACCGCAAGTTCAACATCAAGACCGCGCAGACCAATGACGACTTCGGCATGATGCGCGAGGTGATGGAGCGGCGTTTCCGCAACCTCGCCGAAAATCCCGATGGCGACACGGGCAAGAAAAACAGCCACGAGACCGTCTGGCCCGATCTCGTCCTCATCGATGGTGGCAAGGGCCAGATGTCATCGGTGCGCGACACTCTTGAGGAGATGGGGATCGAGGATGTCCCGCTGATCGCCATCGCCAAGGGCCCTCATCACGGCAGGGAAGGCCGCGAGGTGTTCCACTTCCCCGACGGACGCGAGAAAACGCTGCCCGTCAATTCGCCGCTGCTGTTCTACCTCCAGACCCTGCGCGACGAGGTCCACCGCTACGCCATCGGCGCCCACCGCGCCAAACGCAGCCGTGCCATCACCGCCTCACCTCTGGACGAAATCCCAGGCATCGGCCCCTCGCGCAAACGCGCCCTCCTGCTGCACTTCGGCACGGCGGGGAAGGTGAGGGCGGCGGCGCTGGACGACCTCAAACGTGCACCCGGCATCAGCGAGGGCGTGGCGCAGCAGATCTACGATTTTTATCACGCCGGGGGGTGATGGGTGGATGTCCGCTAGCGACCCGATTGTGGTCATCGTGTCATGTGCTAGCATTGGTTATCTAGGGAGATGGCCATGCTGAAACGACGTAACGTTCTTACAGCGGGATTAGCTTTGCCTTTGGCGGCAGGAGCAGCTTCCGCAAAGGGCCAGATGCCGCAAGATCCATTGGTTGGATCATGGTCATTGATCGAAGCGATGACCGTTCAAAAGGACGGGGAAACAGGTCCTTGGGATGGCCATACCCGCCCCTACACTGGGCTCATCGTTTATGGGGCCAGCGGTATGATGTCGGTGCAGATCGCCACAGCAAGGGCGCCAATGCCGTCGGATGGCAACCTCAGGAAGCTGACAGCGGACGAGCAATTGGCGTACCTCCACAGCTACTATGCCTACTATGGAAAATATGAGTTCGATCCTGCCCGGTCGGTAGTCACTCATTTCGTACAGTCGTCTCTCGATCCTACCGAAACCGGCATTGTTTATCGTCGGGCCGTGAAGCTTGTCGGCGATGTCGTCACGCTAACAACCTTGGAACCGAACGACGCGTCCGGCAGCCACAACGTGCTGAGCTGGCGCCGGCTTTGACGCGCATGCATTATTAAGTCAGCTTTTCACCCCAAAAATGTCATCCCAGCGAACGCTGGGATGACATGGGGTCAGCACCCCTTTCCTACACCTCGACTCTCGTGCCCTAACCTCGCGGATGAAGCACTACCGTCCTCGTGTCCCGCAATCCCGCTCGCCGCCCATTGCCATCCCGCCGTTCCACGCCGTCCCGGTGCGCATTCGCGCGGATGGGTGGACACCGCTGAGGCAGGCGGAGTTCATCGGACACCTCGCCGCCAAACGCTCGGTTGCGGCGGCGGCGCGCGAGGTGTCGATGGCGCGCGAGACGGCCTATCGCTTGCGTGAGAGGCCGGGTGCTGAAGGCTTCGCGGCGGCGTGGGACGTAGCGCTGGCGCGGACCGGGTCGGAGGCAGGGAGGGTGCGATTGCTCGCGGCGCTGATGGCAGCGCGCGAGGCATTGAAGCCCTCGCGAAAGGTCACAGTCGAGCAGCTCAAATGGCGGGTGGAGACCGGGCTGTGGCAGGTGTTTCTGCGAGGTGGTTGCTACGCCGGAGTGCGGCGCAATCCGGACAATTCCGCGCTTCTTGCGCTTCTCTCCCGCACTCGCCGCGCGGAGTGCGCGACCTGGTGAAAACGGAAGGTCACACATTTCCTCTGTGGTGTTTGCGTTCCACTCCCGCTGCCGATCCGATTTTGTCCCAGATCAACGACAGGCCGCGCTTCTCGCCCGACAAGGACCACAGCGAGGCTGTCGAGCGGTCGCTTGTCACCGCCGCCTCCGCGAGGAGACGCGATATGAAAACCATCCTGTTCAATGCGCTCGGAGACCCGTGCAACGCCGGGCGCCTCGATGCCGTGCTCGATATTGCGCGGGCATTCGAAGCACATGTGACGCTGCTCCATTCGGTGCCGTTCGAAGCGAGTGTGGCCATCGATCCCTACGCAGCGACCTTCGCCGCGCTTGCGCCAGTCTGGCAGGACGAGGCCAACCGCGTGCGCGACAAGATCATCGCCGATCTCGGGAACGAGGATGTTCCGTGGAACTGGGTCGAAACGGTCGGCCCGACTGCGCGCGCCCTCCTCAAGGAGTCCGCGCTGCAGGACCTGATCGTCGTCGGGGCCCGGGACCCGCAGGCAATCGATGCCGGGCCGTCATTTACAGCCGGCGAACTGGCGGTGACGGCCGATTGCCCCGTACTGGTGCTGCCAGAGAATGCCTCGCGCTTCGATGCCAGTGCCCCTGTACTGGTGGCTTGGGACGGGTCGGCCGAGGCATCGCATGCGCTCAAGGCCGCGGTGCCATTCCTGCGACAGGCCAAGGATGTGTATCTGGCGGTGGTCAAGGAGGCATCGAAGGGCGAGAAACCTCACGACCTGCCTCCACTCGGTGGTGCTGATTACCTTTCGCGCCATGGGATATCGAGCCAGCTGGTCGAAATCGACCCGCGCGAGCATGTCGTCGCCGAGGCTATCCGCACCGCAGCGGAAATTCGCCATGCCGGTCTCATCGTGATGGGGGCCTATGGGCGGACGCGCCTGTCGGAGCGGATCTTCGGCGGCACGACGCGCGACATGCTCGCGGACGTGCGAATTCCCCTGCTGTTGACGAACTGATGTGAAGAGGGCGGCTTCGGGCCGCCCTCTCGTCAGTTGCGGAAGCTAGGATCGATCCGGTCGAGCTTGCGCAGCAGGGCTGGCCAGGCGAGGCCATCGGCGACCATCCCCATTCCTGCGGCAGGGGTCTGGCTCTCGACCTTCTCGGGCGTGCCCTGCGGCGGGTTGTTGAGGTTCTTGCGACCCGCACTCAGCATGCGGACCTGTGCAGTGCAGGCACGCTCGATGAAGTAGAGGCGCAGGAAACACTGGGCTACGGTTTTGCCGATCGCCAGCGTGCCGTGGTTGCGCAGGATCATGGCGTGCTTGTCGCCCATGTCCTCGACCAGCCGCTCGCGCTCCTCGAGGTCGGTCGCGATGCCTTCGTAGTCGTGATAGGCGATGTCGTGGCGCGCGATCATCCCGGTCTGCGTGTGCTCCATCAGCCCCTCAGACATGGCGCTGACCGCCTGTCCGTCGGGGGTGTGGAGGTGCATCACCGCGTGGGCATCCTCGCAGTTCATGTGCAGCGCGGAATGGATGGTGAAGCCCGCCGGATTGACCGGATGCGCGGTCGGCAGGACCGGCTGGCCGTCGGTGTCGATCTTGACGAGGCTCGAGGCGGTGATTTCCTCGAACATCATGTCGTAGGGGTTGATGAGGAAATGATGCTCCGGTCCCGGAACGCGGGCGGAGAGGTGGGTGAAGATGAGGTCGTCCCAACCATAGAGCGCCACGAGGCGATAGGCGGCGGCGAGATCTACACGGACCTGCCATTCCTCGGCGCTCACGGCACCGCGGATGTGGCTGTCGTCATTGGCTGACTTGGTTTCGAATACGGTGGCCATTGTCGCTCTCCTCAGTTCTGCTCGACTGCCGACTTGTAGATGCTGCTCCTGGGACGCTCGAACAGGCGCATCACCATCGGTGCAAAAAATTCCAGCGGCTCGCTGTCGTAATCCGGATCGAACGCCGGACAGTCGTACTTGTCAATGAATTCGCGCGTCGCCTCGAAATACGGCGAGTCCCGGAAACGGTCGCGCATATCGGGATCGAGGCCCACGAAATGGAAGAAGTTGTTTCCTTGGAAAATTGCATGATGCTTCACGATCCAGTGGAGTTCCTCCGAAACGAAAGGCTGCAGGATCGCGGCGGCGATATCGGCATGGTTGTACGCACCCAGCGTGTCGCCGATGTCGTGCAGCAGCGCCATGACCACGTAATCCTCGGGCTTTCCATCGCGATAGGCGCGGGTGGCCGTCTGCAGGCAGTGGGTCAGCCGGTCGACCGGAAAGCCGCCGAAGTCGCCGTCGAGCAGCTTGAGATGTGCCAGGATTCGCGCCCCGCCGCTTTCGGCAAAGGGCTTCATGTGGGTCATGATGATGTCCCAGTCTTCCTGGGTCCCCTCCGTCATGGTGCGGAAGGCGGCGGTCTTTTCGAGCACTTCGGTCATGGCATCGCTCCCCGGCGAAAGTTGCGAATCACCTTCTAGGCGCGCATGAGGCAAAGGAATGCAAAGGACTTATCATTTCGTCGCCATGCCACCGACAAGGGCCGAGGGAGAGGTTCTGGCGGCACTGGTCGAGGTTGGTCGCAGGCGCGACTGCGCAGGCGGCACGCCGGTTCTTCACCGCGGCGACCCGGGGACCGGCTTCTGGCTCATCGAGAGTGGCCACGTAATGGCCTGCCGCTTCGGACCCGAGGGGGAGCGGACCTTGTTCGCCGTGCTCGGGCCAGGCGACCTGATTGGCGAGGTCGCCTGCTTCGCCGGGGTCACGCAGCAGGTCGATGCGATTACCGAAGGCGAGGCATCACTCGTGTGGATCGAAATGGCGCAGGTCGACCGTCTGATGGCGAACAAGCCCCATGTCGCGCGTTGGCTGCTCGGGACACTGGCCAACAAGCTGCGTGCGGCACTCGATCGGGTCGAGGGCGACCAAAGCCTGTCAGCACAAGCAAGGATCGCGCGGGTCCTCGTCGACTTGGCGGCGCGTGAAGGGGCCGAGCTTACCCTGACCCAGCAGCAACTCGCGGACCACGTCGGCGTCTCGCGCGTCACGACCGGGCAGGTGCTCGCCCGTATTGCGCAGGAAGGCGCGATCGAGCGTGGCTATGGCGGCGTGCGCGTGCTCTCTGTCGAGCGGTTGGCGGCCTGGTCGGCCTAGGCCTGCGTTGCTGTTCCCGCGACGACATACAAGGTCACCAGAAGCCCCGCGATCAGCCCGGCAGGACGATAGCTGCCGGTGCGCTGCCAAACGAAGCTGGCGATGATTGCCAGCGCGGTGAGTACGGGGACGAACTGGATCAGGATGACCGTGCTCAGCGGATCCCAGGCGGTGATGAGGGTGCCGGTTGCGAGGAGCACACCGTAGATCATCACCAGCAAACCCGCGATGCCGCCGGTGAGGGCGAGGATGGCGAAGACCGAGCGTCTGGTCGCGCTCTCTCCCGCAACTGTCAGGCCAGCAAGCCCGCGCATGGTGACGAGAAATGCCAGGGTAATCGGGACGACGTAAATCGCCGCGATCCCCCATTGGGCCGCGCTTGGGAACTTTATCGCCACGACCCACAGGCGCAGGTCGGTCAGGAACAGGGCCCCGACCAGCCAGACCACTACATAGGCGATTGTCGCGGTACTCACGGCAAGGGCGAGCGAGCGCAGCCAGTCGGGGCGAGTGTCCTCGATCGAGGCCTTGGTGAAGCGCCCCACGAGCAGGCTCAAGCCTGCGCCCAGGAGTGCCCAGACGGTCACTTGCGTTGTCACCATCTGCGGCAGGAAAGGCGTTGCCGGTACGAGCAGGTAGATCGCGCCGAACACGGGGAAAAACAGCACTGCGGGCAGGATCGTGGCGAGGGCGAAGTCACGCTTCCATGCCTGGTCCCTGGCGTTCCTGGCGGGGGTCGGGGTGCCGCGCAGCGAAGCGAAGAACGGGCGGCGCAGCAACAGGTCGATGGCACCGAGGACGACCATGACGAAGCCGACAAGGCCAACGCCCGTGCCGATTTCCTTCCATAGCCAGGTCTGGTTGTCGGCGGCGAGGGGCTTACCCCCGTCGAGCGTTGCAGCGAACCAGTCGGCTGCATCGCCGATCGCGGCATGCGAGAAATGGTCGCCGGGGTGGGTGGTCGCTGGCTGGTAAAGCTTGCGCGCGGTTCCAGCCGCGGTGTCGCCATAGACGCGCCCCGGTTCGACATCGGTATCGGTGCCGAACACGGCCTGCAGCTTCTTGCTTTGTGCTACGTCCGCCGCACGGTTGGTCCCCCACATCAGCTGCGAGAACTCGTCGTAAGTGCTGAAAACGAGGCCCAGATTGCGCGGCCAGCTCGGCGATCCCTCCTGCGCGAAGGGGGCGCCGGTGGATGACCCTTCGAGCACCACGGACTTGTACGCATCGGGCATGGCGGCAGCGGCGGCGAGGACGGTCCAGCCGCCCATGGAGTGGCCTTCGAGGCCGATATTGTCCTTGTCCACCATCGGCAGCGAGCGAAGGTAGGTCAGCCCGTCGGGACCGCCGAAGCCGTTCGAGAAGGCGGGCCCGTCGCTATAGCCGTGCCCGGTCTGGTCGAGCGCCAGCACGACATAGCCGCGGCGGGCGAACTCGATCGCAAAACCGTCCTGTGTCTCGCGCGAATTGATGTAGCCGTGAACCGCAAGAATGCCCGGCGCAGGCGTCTCGGGCGTGGCATTGGCAGGCACGTAGAGCAGGGCGCTCATCTGCTTGCCATCGGTGCCGGCGAAACGGACATCGGTGACGGCAGTGCCGCCTGCCTCGCGAACTTGCTTGGCGAGAAATCCGCCAGCCAGGATCAGCAATAAGCCCGCTACTAGCAACCACCAGCGCGGCTTGTCGGTCGCCTGCCCCGTCACGCCATTTGTCGCCATTCGCTCGTTCCCCCTCGGGATGAGCGTCTAGCAAGCTTGGTCGGGCGTGACTATCCGCGCGAGGAAGCGCCGGGTTTGCCCTTGAAAGGCTTGCCCTTGCCCTTGAAGCCCGGCTTGGGCTTTCCTGCGAACGGCTTGCCGCCGCCTGGCTTGCCTTTGTAGCCGCCGGGCGCCTTGCCGCCCGGTGCCTTGCCGATCGGACGGGGGCGAACGCGCGGACCGCTGGCATTGTCGCGGTCACGGCGGTTCTGACGTGCCTCGAAACGCGGGCCTTCGGCAGACTCGACGATCTGGATGGCGTCCTGTTCGTCGTCGGGGGAGGCGGTGCGGGCAACGGCGTCGGCGAACTTCGCCGCGATGGCGCGAGGAATCTGGAAGTAGGTCTCGAACCCGCCGACCTTTATCGCGCCGATCTCGTTGCGGGTGATGTGCCCACGACGGCAGATTAGCGGCAGGATCCAGCGCGGCTCCGCATTCTGGCGCCGGCCTATGTCCATCTTGAACCAGACCACATCCTCGAAGCCCGGGCGGTGACGCTCGGCCTTGGCCTTCTCGCGCGCTTCGGGCGTGTTTGCGAGCAGCTCTTCCGGCTGCGGCATGCTGGCGCGATGCGAATGGACGAGCGCGGCAGCGATATCCTCGGGCGGCATGCGCTTCATCAGATCGGCGGCGAGCTCGCGGTCGTCCTCGTCGAACTCGCGCGGTTCGGTCAGGCGCTCCATCAGGCGCGTGCGATCCTTGGCGCGGATAGCCTCGGGCGTCGGGGCGTCGAGCCACTCCGCCTCGATCCGCGCGCCGCGCAGCAGGCCTTCGACCCGGCGACGGCGGTTGTATGGGACGATGATCGCCGCAATGCCCTTCTTGCCCGCGCGACCGGTACGGCCAGAACGGTGCTGGAGCGTCTCCGCATCGCGCGGGATTTCGACATGGACGACGAGGCTCAGCGAAGGCAGGTCGATCCCGCGCGCCGCGACATCGGTCGCAACGCAGACGCGAGCGCGACGGTCGCGCAGCGCCTGCAGCGCCTGGTTACGCTCCGACTGAGAGTGCTCGCCTGACAGCGCGACGACGCCGAAGCCACGCTCCTGCAGCGTTGCGTGGAGGTGCCGCACATTGTCGCGCGTGGCGCAGAACAGGATCGCGGTCTCCGCCTCATGGAAGCGCAGGAGATTGACCACCGCGTGCTCGATTTCGGACGGGCCGACGGTGATGCACTGGTAGGAAATGTCGCCGTGACCACGATCCTCGCCAACAAGGCTGAGGCGCAGCGCATCGCGCTGGTAGCGCTCGGCCAGGCGCTCGATCGGGCGGGGCATGGTGGCGGAAAACAGCAGGGTGCGGCGGCTGTCGGGCGTCGCGTCAAGGATCTCCTCGAGGTCTTCGCGGAAGCCCATGTCGAGCATCTCGTCCGCTTCGTCGAGGACCACGCCGACAAGACCCGAAAGGTCGAGCGCGCCGCGCTCGAGGTGGTCGCGCAGGCGACCCGGCGTGCCGACCACGATGGCCGGCCCGGCCCGGAGCGCACGGCGTTCCTTGCTCGCGTCCATCCCGCCGACGCAGGTCGCGATGCGCAGGCCGGCCCCGGCATAGAGCCAGCCGAGTTCGCGGCTCACTTGCAGCGCAAGTTCACGGGTGGGCGCAATGACAAGCACCAGCGGCTGCTCGCTGAGCGGCATGTCGCCGATCTCGCCCAGCAGTTCGGGCGCGAGCGCAAGGCCGAAGGCGACGGTCTTGCCGCTGCCGGTCTGCGCCGAAACGACGAGGTCGCGGCCCTGCGCATCGGGGGCAATGACGGCGGCCTGGACTGGAGTGAGAGCGCTGTAACCACGATTCGCAAGCGCATCGCCGATCACCGGCGGAAGGTTTTCAAAAGACATGGGTTCTCGATTCTATCGACAGCGCGGCGCGGCGGGGGGCAGGCGCTCTGGCACTGTTCGGCCGGGCCTATAGCAGGCTTGGCCCGGTTTGGCTCGTGGTTTTTTGTGCAGGTGCGAAAGGGGCCGTTCAGCCTTCTTTTTTCACCCGTTGCCGCATCATGCCTTCCTGCGCCACGCTGGCAACAAGCTCTCCGGCGCGGTTGAAGATGCGGCCGCGGTTGAAGCCTCGGCCGGATCCGCTCCACGGACTGTCGGTGGCGTAGAGCAACCACTCGTCTGCGCGGGCAGGGCGGTGGAACCAGATCGCATGATCGAGGCTCGCGCCGACCAGCTCGCCGCGCATCCAGCTGAGGCCATGGGGCAGCGCACTGGTGCCGAGCAGGGTGAAGTCGCTGGCATAGGCGATCACTGCGCGGTGCAGCGCCGCATCGTCGGGCAGGGGCGCGACGGCGCGAAACCAGCTGTGGGCTTTCGGCTCGCTCGGTTCGCGATTCATCCAGTGCAGCCGGCCCGCCGTGCGCATGTCGATGGGTCGGGGACGCAGGAAGATCGCGCGCTGCGCTTCGGGCATCCGGTCGCCGGCGCGTTCGGCAATCTCGCGGCGGATGTCCATGTCGCTCTGCAGTTCCTCGGGTGGCGCGACATCGGGCATTTCGACGTCGTCATGCTCCAGGCCTTCCTCGGGTCGCTGGAAGCTGGCGGTGAGGTTGAGGATCGGCCTCGTGCTGCCATCGGCATCCACCTGGCTCGCAACGACGCGGCGGTTGGCGAAGCTGCGCCCGTCGAAATCGCGCGCGGTGCGGTAGGAAATGTCGATCCCTTCCTCGCCGCCGCGGAGGAAGTAGGCGTGGAGCGAATGCGCCTCCAGTCCCTCGGGCGCGGTGGCTTGGGCGGCCTGTAGCGCCTGCGCGATAACCTGTCCGCCGAAGACGCGACCGACGCCGCCGACCTGCTTGCGGCCGGTGAAGGCATCCTCGCCATCGCGGGTGACGGTCAGCAGGCGCACGAGGCCTGCGACGAGTTGCTCGGGGGTTCTCGTATCGCTCACGAGAGCGGCTTTGCGGCGACCTTACGCTTGCGTCAAGCGCCGCATCACGCGCCATGCGGTCGACTTTGCGCTGTTGGACGCGGGCCAGCGACCGGGTGCGCGCGGCTTGAGGCCCATACGCCGCAAAGTGCCGTTGAAAGATCGGGCATAGGCCTCGGCATAGCTCCACTCGCTGCGCCAGGTAATGGAAAGCGAGATCGAGCTTTGGGCGCCGTTGCGCACGAAATGCGGGGCCATCACGGGGACGAATACAGCCTCGCCAGCATCGAGCGTATAGGCCGTGCCCCCTGCCAGCAGATCGTCACGCCAGGGCAGTTCGCGAGGGCCGCCGAGGTGGTAGCTCTCGTGCACTTCGTCGGGGGCGAAACGCGCGTCGCCTGCCGGGAACTGGGTCATCGTCTTGGTCCCGGCAAGCTGGAGCAGGATATTGTGCTCCGGGTCGAAATGGTAGGGCGTGACCGCGTTCGGGCTGGAGATGAAAATGTAGCCCTGCGGCCTCAGCATGGAGCCGGTCTTGCTCTCGATGACCGGCCGGATTTCGTCGAGCAGGTCGAGCAGCAAGGAGCGATATTCTGGCACCTGCTCGATGTTCTTGAGTACCGCCCAGCTGTCGCTGGTGGCGATTTTGCGGATGGTTTCCCCGATGGTCAGGCCCGACGCATCGGGCTTGCCATCGACGCCGATCGGCAGATTGCCGCGATTGTACTCGATGCTGGTGACCGGCAGCGCTTCGGCCAGCCCCGCGAGACCGTCGAGCGAAAAGCGCTCGTCGCGCTGCAGCGAGTGACGCAGCACATGCGGGGTCTCGGGATAGTTGGCAGCGAACGTGCTGCGGGATTCTGGTGGGAAGGCGGTCATTTCCGTCGACTCCAGCGCCATTCTTCGAGTTTCATCCAGGCCTCACCCACCCAGCGACGCGGGCCGCGTCCGATGGCCACGCTCTGCCACACGATCTCGCGCCGTTCGCGCCAGATGTGGTCGATCATGGCGTGATCCTGCGCGGCGCAGCTGTCGCACCAGTCGATGGCCGGATCGTCGAGCAGGTCGAGATTAGCGAGTTGCAGCTGCACCCCGGGCGAGAACCGCGCGAGGTCCTCGTCATAGGCGGTCTTGAACGAGAAGGCGCCGCGCCCGGCAAGGAAGGTGGCCAGCATGGCGATGGGGCGACCCTCGAGCGTGAGCGAAAGGCGCTCGAGTCGCCCCATCTGCGCGGCGCTTTCGATGGCGGAGCGGAAAAGGTGCTCGGTTTCGGGATTGCTCGAAAGCGCAGAGCTTTCATTGCCCTTCCAGCCGCGAGCCTCAAGAGCGAGGAAATCCGCGATCCAGCGATCAACCTGTGCGCCATCGCGCGAGCGAACCAGTTCGAGCGCACCCAATTCGCCGAGACGCTTGTACTGGCGACGCAATTCCTTGCGCTTCTTGGCGGTCAGCGCCTCTTCGCGATACCGTGCGGCAGTGAGATCGGAAGAAAGCAGGGCGCGCCTTTGCTCCATGACAGTGCGCAGGGAGCGCTGCTGGTCCTTGCAGACCTTGTCGAGCGCTGCGGCCAATTCCCCGTACTTGGGCTGCTGGGGCAGGTGGAGGAAAAGCATCCGGGCACCCGTCCGATCGCACCAGGCGAGGTAATTCGACCAGAAATCCGCCTCGTGACCCGCGCCAACCAGCGGGCTGCCGAGGAATGCATTGTGGTGCATCCAAATGGCGCAATTGGGAATGCTGCGCGCGTGGTACGAGTTGGCTTGGTGATGGGGCACCAGGCCGACGAGCTTCGCATCGGCCACGAGGAGCAACAGCATGACGCTGCCGCCGGGATCGAAGGCTTCCAGCGCCGGTCTCAAATACCACGGTTCGAAGAACGGGTTGGGGGTGGAGGCGCAATCGGCGAGGCGCTGCCAGTACGGTTGCAGCGTTGCGAGGTCGAGCCGGTTCCAAGGTAACGCATGGAAGCCGTCGCGCAGGCCGACCGGGGCCGCGACCCCATCATGGGCGCGGTCGGCTGTTGCCACCGGATCGGCCAGTCCCATCGGCCCAACTACCCTCCTGTCGCGAACCATTTCGCGGTGCGCGCGCGTCATACCGCATCTGCGCTGAAAAAGACTTAATCCTTCAAAAAGCAAAAGGCGGCGGCACCCGTAGATGCCGCCGCCTCGTTTCCCGGACTAGGATCCGAAGAAGTTAGCCCGCCGCGAGAGCCGCGAGAAGCAGCAGCGCGACGATGTTGGTGATCTTGATCATCGGGTTCACGGCAGGGCCGGCGGTGTCCTTGTACGGGTCACCGACGGTGTCGCCGGTCACGGCAGCCTTGTGGGCTTCAGAGCCCTTGCCGCCGTGGTTGCCGTCTTCGATGTACTTCTTGGCATTGTCCCAGGCGCCGCCGCCGGCGGTCATGGAAAGCGCCACGAAGAGACCGCCGACGATAACGCCGAGGAGCAGTGCGCCTAGCGCCGCGAAGCCGTTGGCCTGGCCTGCAATCGAAGTGATCACGAAGTACACCACGATCGGGGCAAGAACCGGCAGCATCGAGGGGATGATCATCTCCTTGATTGCAGCCTTGGTCACGAGGTCCACGGTCCGCGCGTAATCGGGCTTGGACTCGTAGGTCATGATGCCGGGATTGTTCTTGAACTGCTCGCGCACGTCGACCACCACGTCACCGGCTGCGCGGCCCACGGCGGTCATGCCCATCGCACCGAAGAGGTACGGGAGCAGCGCGCCGAGCAGCAGGCCGACGATGACATAGGGGTTCTCGAGGCTGAAGTTGACCGTCAGGTTCGGGAAGAACTCGCGAAGGTCGGTGGTGTAGGCAGCGAAGAGAACCAGCGCGGCGAGGCCGGCCGATCCGATCGCATAACCCTTGGTCACAGCCTTGGTCGTATTGCCCACGGCGTCGAGCAGGTCGGTCTTCTCGCGAACGCTGTCGTCGAGACCGGCCATTTCGGCGATGCCGCCGGCATTGTCGGTCACCGGACCATAGGCGTCGAGCGCCACGACCATACCTGCCAGCGCCAGCATCGCGGTTGCCGCGTACGCGATGCCGATAAGGCCCGCGAGCGAGTACGCGATAATGATGCCTGCGACGATGACGATGGTCGGCAGGGCGGTCGATTCAAGGCTGATGGCGAGACCCTGGATCACGTTGGTGCCGTGGCCCGTCTCCGAAGCCTTGGCGATCGAGCGGACCGGGCGATAGTTGGTGCCGGTGTAGTACTCGGTGATCCAGATGATCAGGCCGGTGATCGCAAGGCCCAGCAGCGAGCAGAAGAACAGCGCCATGCCGTTGAACCCGGTGCCCGGAATCTCGGTGGCCATCCCGCCAAGAGCATAGTCGGTCACCACATAGATCAGCGGAATCGACAGGATCGCGGTGACGAGGAAGCCCTTGTACATCGCGCCCATGACATTCGTGCCGCCGCCGAGGCGGACGAAGTAAGTGCCGATGATCGAGGTGAGGATGCATGCGCCGCCGATCAGCAGCGGGAGCGCCATCATCGGCATCAGCAGGTCGCCGAGGCCTTTCATCAGCAGCGCGGTCAGGACCATGGTGGCACCGACGGTAACGACATAGGTCTCGAACAGGTCAGCAGCCATGCCGGCGCAGTCGCCCACGTTGTCGCCCACGTTGTCGGCGATCACTGCCGGGTTGCGCGGATCGTCTTCAGGGATGCCTGCCTCGACCTTGCCGACGAGGTCGGCGCCGACGTCGGCAGCCTTGGTGAAGATACCGCCACCCAGACGCGCGAAGATCGAGATCAGCGAAGCGCCGAAGGCGAGACCGACGAGGCCGTCGATCACGTGACGGTCATTGGCGGCATAACCAGCGGGGCCGGTCAGGTACCAGAAGAACACCGCAATCGCGAGGAGGGCGAGGCCCGCCACCAGCATGCCGGTGATGGCGCCTGCGCGGAACGCAAGGGTAAGACCCTGCTGCAGTCCGCTCTGCGCCGCCGCCGCCGTGCGCACGTTCGAGCGCACCGAGATGTTCATCCCGATGAAACCCGCCACGCCCGAAAGGATCGCGCCGATGACGAAGCCGGTGGCCGGAATGCCGCCGAGGAATACGAACACCAGCACAGCCACGACCACGCCGACGATGGCGATGGTGGTGTACTGCCGCTTCAGATAGGCCTGCGCACCTTCCTGGATGGCTGCAGCGATTTCCTGCATCTTTTCGTTGCCGGCGCCGCTGCCCAGCACCTGGCGGCTGGTCACGAAGCCGTACACGACGGCCAGCAATCCCAGCAGGATGGAAATGGTAACAAGATCCACGGAAAACTCCCCTCCCGTTTGATTTTATGATTGATGCGACCCGACGCAACAAACGCCGGAGCATGTGCGCGAGGGGTATAAGGACCACTGATTGCGTGACAAGGCCGAAAAGCGCAGCAACCCGCGCTTATTCCCCCGCCTTGGCCGAAAGTTCAGTGCGTGTAGCCGAGATTGCCCCGCGGCGGGCTGCCGTCGAGGAGGACCGGATACTCCCCAGCCTCCACAACGCTGCCGATCCGGTGGATTTCGAAGCGTTCGTCGAGATCGGTCGGTCCGGTGAGCAGCAGGACATAATCGTCGCCCCACCGCATTGCCTCGTCGAGCCGGTCCGGTGATGCAATCCTTGCAACCGCATCGCTATCGATGGCGAGCGTGCAATGGCTTGCGGCCGCAATGCGTGAGGCGTCGAGCAGAAGCCCGTCCGAAACATCCATCATCGCGCTGGCGTGAGGGGCAAGCGCGCGCCCGAGTTCCAGCTGGGGGCGCGGGCGTGTATAGGCCACGTCGCTCGCTCCGGTACGGTCGCGCAGCGCCTCGAAACCGAGCATCGCCTGCCCGATGAAACCGCCGATCCACAGCGCCTCGCCGGGTCGGGCGCCCGACCGCGATGGCACGGGACTGCAGGTCGCGCGGCCTATTGCCGTGCAACCCCATACCCGTTGTCGCTCGCCGCGGACAGTATCGCCTCCAAGCAGAGGCACTTCGTACTCGGAGCAGATTTCACGAAGGCCCGTGATGAAGCGCTCATCGCCCTCGCCAAGCATGTGCGATACGAGGATGCCGACCGGCTCCGCGCCCTTGGCCGCAAGGTCGGACAGGTTCACCGCGACCAGCTTCCAGGCGATGTCCGCCGGGTCCTGCCCCTCGAGAACGTGGACACCTTCGACCAGCGTATCGTGCGTCAGCACGAGCGTCTCGCCACCGATCTCGATCACGGCGGCGTCGTCGGCAAGTCCGCGAGCCCCGGGTGACGTCGCAAATGCGCGCAAGCTGGCGATGAAATCGAATTCGCCGCTCACGACTTTCCGGGAAACTCTGCCGCTGCCATAGCTGCAGCACATTGCATGGAGGCTTCGACGTGTCACTAACCTTCCGCCTTGCGCTTGCCGCCCTTTCGCTGTCCGTCCCGGTCGGTGCAGCGGCGCAGGACGTGGCGAAGCCTGCCGTCCCGCAGGTGAGCTCCGGAAAAATCGTCTGGTGGTCCGACTTCGCCCCGGCCCAGGACGTCGGTGTCAGTGACATCTGGGTCTGGCTGCCAGCAGGTTACGCGACGCACCCCAAGCGGCGTTTCCCGGTGCTCTACATGCACGATGCGGAGAATATCTTCGATCGCCGCCTGTCGAACTTCGACAAGGAATGGGCGATGGACGAAGCGGTCACACGCCTCTCGGCACGCGGGGACTTGCGCGAGTGGATCATCGTCGGGCTGCGCAGCCCCAAGGACCGCTATCAGACGCTGTTTCCGCAGAAGCTGATGGATCACCTGCCCGAGGAGTACCGCAAGTCGGTCCTGTCGATCGATTTCCCGGGCATCGCCGCAGGTCCGCAACTGCGCGGGGACCGCTATGCAGCGATGGTCGCCAAGGACCTGAAACGCCGCGTCGATGCGACGTTCCGGACCCTGAAGGGACCGGAAGACACGGCAGTAATGGGATCATCGATGGGCGGGCTGATGAGCCTCTACCTGATTGGCGAGCATCCCGAGGTCTTTGGCCAGGCGGCAGGCCTCTCGACCCATCTGCCGCTGTCGAATCCCGACGAAGGCGACAGCGAATTGCGGGCCAAACAGGTTGCCGAGGCGTTCTCGGCCTATTTCGCCACGACGCGTCTCGATCCGGCGCGAAACCACATCTACATCGATCATGGCACTGCCACGCTCGATGCGTTTTACGCGCCTTACTTCGCGCGTTTCGGGGAGATGATGGCGGCGCGCGGGTGGGCCGGGCCTGCGTTCGAGAGCCGGGCCTTCTTCGGGGCCGAGCACGAGGAGAACGCCTGGGCCCAGCGGGTCGACATCCCGCTCGGCTTCCTCGACCGGAAGGACCCTTGAGGGACTAGCGCCCCACTTCCTTCGCCACCGCGTCGAGGATGCCGTTGACGAATTTCGCTTCGCGGTCGTCGAAGAAGGCCTTGGCGACGTCGACATATTCGCTGATCGATGTGGCCTTGGTTACGTCCTGCCGCGCGAGCAGTTCGTAGGTCCCGGCGCGCAGGATCTGGAGCATGGTCTTGTCGAGGCGCGCCAGCGTCCAGCCTTCGGCAAGGCGGCCAGCCAACAGGTCGTCGATCTCGCTGCGTCGGGCATCGACGCCCGAAACTACGTCGTCGAAGAAGTCGACATCGGCGTCGGCATATTCCTCGTCCTCGACCACCTGGCCGATGCGGTGCTGGTGGAACTCGTCGAGCAGGCGGGCAAGGGCGGTGCCCTCCATCTGCTGCTGATAGAGCGCCTGGACGGCGGCGAGGCGGGCGGCCGAACGGGCCTGCGAGCGGGAATTCTGGGTCACTTGTTCAATCTCACGGCAATCGAGAGGGCGTGGGCGGGAAGGCCCTCGGCCTCGGCAAGGCGGATGGCAGCCGGTCCGATCGCGGCGAGCGCGGCATCGGAGGCGTCGATGAAGCTGGTGCGCTTCATGAAGTCGAGCACCGACAGCCCGCTGGCGAAACGGGCGCGGCGGCCGGTGGGAAGGACGTGGTTGGGGCCGGCGATGTAATCGCCGACGGCCTCGGGCGTATGACGGCCGAGGAAGACGCTGCCGGCATGACGCATCTGGTCGAACAGCGCCTGCGGGTCGTCGACCATCAACTCGACGTGCTCGGCAGCGAGCCGGTCGGAGAGGGCGGGGGCCTGGTCGAGGCTTTCGACGATCACGATCAGCCCGTGCGCATCCCAGCTGGCCTTGGCGGTCTTGGCAGTGGCCAGCTTCATCAGCGCAAGGTCGATGGCATCGCCCACCTGCCGGGCCAGCGCCTCGCTGTCGGTGATCAGGATCGACTGGCTGGTCGGGTCATGCTCGGCTTGGCTGAGGAGGTCGGCGGCGATCCATTCGGGATTGTTGTTGGCATCGGCGATCACCAGGATTTCGCTGGGACCCGCGACCATGTCGATGCCGACCACGCCGTAAAGCTGGCGCTTGGCCTCGGCGACCCAGGCGTTGCCCGGACCGGTGACGACATCGACGCGTTTGATGCGGTCAGTGCCGTAGGCCAGCGCCGCAACCGCCTGGGCCCCGCCGACGCGCCACATCTCGTCCACGCCCGCGATATGCGCGGCGGCGAGGACGAGCGGATTGGTCTGGCCCTTGGGCGTCGGGGTAACGACGACGAGGCGCTCGACGCCGGCAACCTTGGCCGGGATTGCGTTCATCAGCAGCGATGACGGGTAGGCAGCGCGACCTCCCGGGACATAGAGACCTGCGGCATCAACCGGCAACCAGCGCGCGCCGAGGCGCATACCGATATGATCGGTGTAATCGCGGTCCGCCGGCAGCTGGTTCTCGTGGTAGGAACGGATGCGCTGTGCGGCGGTGTTCAGTGCACTGTTCAGTGCCGGATCGAGCGCTTCATACGCAGCCTTGCAGGTCTCTGCAGAGATGCGCCAGTCGTCCTCGGTGGTGAGGCGGTGGTCGTCGAAGCGCATCGAATATTCCACCAGCGCGGCATCGCCACGCTCGCGCACCTCGTTGAGAATGGTCGCGACATCGCGCTGCACATCGACGTCGCTCTCGCGGCGGTCGCGGACTATGCGCCTGAACTTCTTGTCGAAATCCGGGTCTGTCGTGCGGAGCAACTGCATCACACGTCCCTGCGGAATGCGTCGACCAGCGCGGCGACGCGTGGATCGGTCTTGAGAGCGGCACGGTTGACGATCAGCCGGGCGCTGATGTCGAGGATGTGTCCCGTCTCGACAAGGCCATTGTCCTTCAGCGTCTGGCCGGAGGAAACGAGGTCGACAATCCTGCCTGCGAGGCCCAGTGCGGGGGCGATTTCCATCGCGCCGTTGAGTTTCACGCACTCGGCCTGCACGCCGCGCTGCTCGAAAAAGCGGCGGGTCAGGTTGGGGTACTTGGTGGCAACCCGCACATGGCTTGCCCCGTCGACACTGGCGGCACCTTCTTTCGGCTCGGCGACCGCGAGATGGCAGTGACCGATATCAAGATCGACGGGCGCATACAGATCCGCGTAGTCGAATTCCTCGATCACATCCGAACCGACGATACCCAGTTGCGCGGCACCATGCGCGACGAAGGTCGCGACGTCGAAGGCCCGGACGCGGATGATGTTCATGTCGCTGCGCGTGGTCGCGAAAGTCAGCGAGCGGTTGGCCTTGTCGTGGAAGGCGTCTTCGGGCACCACGCCGGCACGCGCCATCACGGGCAGCGCCTCGTCGAGGATGCGCCCCTTGGGTACGGCAAATGTCAGGCTGTCGCTCATGTCGCGCGCAGATAGGCAAGCGCTTGCGAAAGGGCAACGTATATGGGCGATTCCGCGCAAAGACCGCACTACGAGAAGATGCATATCGACACCAAGGGTGACGGCGCGGTCGGCAAGGGGTTCCGCAACCAGGTCGCTTATTGCCTCAACAACGGAGCTCCGATCACCGCCCGGGTGGTCACGGCGATCTGGGCTGCGATCGAGGGCGGGCTAGACAATGCGCTCGCCCGTCGGATTGCCGAATGGCAGGGCGCGCCCCTGGCCGACGCGCTTCCGCTGCGCATCGCCGGGGGCCTGCACTGGCTCCACCTGACGGGACGTGAGCCGGCGTTAGCTCCCATCTATCGCGGCATCGGTGCCGACGATGTTGCGATCATCGCCGACGCCATGACGGCACACGAGGCGCAACTGCTGCCCTGGCTCGACGGGCCGCCGCAGACCAACGAGGCGGGCCGGTCAAGCAATTTCATCGCCGCCATGCTGTGGCTCGCGGGCAAGGGCCTGCCGCCGCGCTTCGAATGTCTCGAGATCGGGTCAAGCGCGGGCATCAACCTGATGCTCGACCGCTACCACTATGATCTTGGCGGGGTGCAGGTTGGACCTTCCGACGCCGTCATGCACTTCAAGCCGGAATGGCAGGGGACTGCTCCGCCCGACAAGCAGATCGAGATCGTATCGACCAAGGGATGCGATGTTGCACCGGTCGATCTGACCGACCCGAACCAGTCCCAACGGCTAAAGGCCTACATCTGGCCGGAACACACGATCCGTTTCGAGCGGATGGAGGCGGCCATTCGTGCTGCAACCGAGCGCAAACCCGACCTGACGAAGATCAATGCAGCGGAATTCGTCGAGCGCGAATTGGCAAAGCTGCAGGAGCCAGGCACCACCCGGCTGCTGTTGCACTCGATCGTCTGGCAATACGTACTTGCCGACCAGCAGGAGAGGGTGACTGCAGCGATGGAGGCCGCAGGCGCGAGCGCTACGGCCGAAACTCCGCTGGCGTGGGTATCGGTCGAGGCCGACCGGACCGTCCACCGCCACAATCTCAAGGTGCGCTACTGGCCCGGCGGAGCAGAAGCGACGCAACTCACCTGGTCGCACGCCCACGGCGCCGACATCGAGTGGCTGGGTAACTAGGCGGTCTTTTCGAGGAAAGCTTCCATCGCCGCATTGAAGGCTTCGGGTGCTTCCCACTGGACGAAGTGACCGGTCCCGGGAACCTGCACCACTTCGGGGTTCTCGATGACTTCATCGAGCCCTTCGAGGTTGGCGGGCGGCAGCGCCATGTCATCCATCGCCCAGATCACCAGCGTCGGGATGGCCAGCTTGGGCAATGGGAAAGGCTGGTAATCGGCGGGGAGCTCGTAAGGCGCGTCGAGCGAAAGCACCTCCATCGGGCTTGCACGATAATAGTTGAGCATGCCGAAGGCGGCGTCGGGGTTCGACCAGTCCTGGAGCAGTTGCGCCTGTTCCACCGGGTCCATCGACGTGGTGACTTCGCGCCCCGCGAATGCCTTCATCAGCACCGGGGCCAACCCATGCTCGCGGATCATGGGATCGTTTGCCGGGTCGCGGAAGATGCGGAAATACTGGCTCGCCTCGCGCTGCTGGCGGTTGGTGTAGAGCAGCTTGGGGAAGAGCACCGGATGGGGCGCGTTGGCAATGATGGCACGTGTCACCCGCCCGTTCATCATCCCGCCGTAGGCAACCCCCCAGGCGATCGCGCCGCCCCAGTCGTGACCGACGATGCTGAACTTGTCGATGCCCAGTGCATCCATCAGCGCAAAGGCGTCGCCGATCATCTTGTCGGGTGTGTACTCAGACACTTCCTGCGGCTTTGAAGAGCCGCGATAGCCCCGCTGGTCGGGTGCGACACAGCGATAACGGTCGGAGAAATGCGTGATCTGGTTGCGCCAGGTGCGGTGGCTTTCGGGAAAGCCATGGAGGAACAGCAAGGCCGGTGCATCGCGCGGTCCCTCGTCGACCACGTCGAGGTGGATGCCGTTGGCGAGATCGACACGCTTCTGTTCCATGGTCAGCCCTCCGCCTTCATCTTCTCCATGTAGCCGGCTGCGACCATGCCCGCGACCTGGTCGAGCAGCTGGTCGGGCGTGCGACGCATCTCGCCCATTGCCTGCTCCATGCCGTTGGCGACGATGATCTCGCGTTGTCCTGCCTCGACCGCATCGATGATGCGCTGTGCTGCCTCCAGCGGCGGGATACCGTTATCGATGACGCTGTCGCTGCGTCCGCGCTTGCTGCCGTCGGAGGTGAGCGCATTGCGGCTGACGTCGGTGGCGACAGAGCCGGGATAGATGACATGGACCTGCACGCCGCTTTGGGAAAGTTCTGCGCGGAGCGCGTCGGCATACCCGGCGAGCCCGAACTTGGCCGCGCAATAGGCCGTGCGCATCGGCACGCCGACCTTGCCCGCGATCGAGCTGATGAACAGAAGGTGCCCGCTACCGCGCCCGGTCACATGCGGGAGCAGCGCCTGCGTCGCCGCGATCTGGGCGGTGAGGTCGATGTCGATGATCTCGCGGTAGACCGCGATGTCGGTATCGACTGCTGCGCTGCGCTGGGAAACACCGGCATTGGCGACGAATATGTCGACCCCCTTCCACGCGACTGCCTTGTCTGTCGCGGCTTGCATCTCTGCGTCGTCGCGGACATCGAAGGGCAGGATCAGCGTCTCGGTCGGCAAATCCGCCGCGACTTCCGCAAGGCGCGCCTCGTCACGGCCCGACAGGATGATGTTAGCGCCTCGGTTGGCCCATTCGCGCGCAAGCGCTGCGCCGATGCCGCTGCTCGCGCCAGTAATCCAGGCGGTCTTGCCTTCGAAACTCATGTTGGTCCCCTCACGGATAAGTTACGGTGTTCGGCTCGCCGTCGGGGAGTGGAATGTATTCCTCCTCATCCCCTGGAACCTTGGGAAAGCGACCCTCGCGCCAGTCTGCCTTCGCTTGCTCGATACGCTCGCGGCGCGAGCTGACGAAGTTCCACCAGGCATGGCGGCGTGTTTCAAATGCCTCGCCGCCGAGCAGCATGACCCGTGCACCGGTCGCGCTTTCCAGTGTCATGTCGCGGCCCGGCTGCAGGATGGCCAGTTCGTACTGATTGAGGTCATGTCCATCGACGCTGGCTTCTCCTGCAACAAGCATGACCGCGCGTTCGTCGGCATCTTCCTCAAGCGGAATGGCGCCGCCCGCTTCGAGCAGGATTTCTGCGTAGATCGTGTCGGCGTAAGTGGTCGTGGGGGCGCGCTCGCCCCAAAGCTCACCCATGATGACGATTGCGCGGGCACGACCGTCTTCGATGACCGGCAGGTCGGTGACCGCCTCAAACGCGGGATCGATCTCTTCCCGCCCATCTGGAAGAGCGAGCCAGGTCTGCATTCCAAATAGTCGTGGTCCGTTCTTGCGTTCGGATTCAGGCGACCTTTCGGAATGAACGATGCCCCTGCCGGCGGTCATCAGGTTCACCTGCCCCGGGCGGATGGTCGAGAATGTGCCGAGGCTGTCGCGATGGTCGATCACACCCTCGAACAGCCAGGTAACCGTCGCGAGGTTGATGTGGGGATGCGGGCGGACATCCATGCCGGTACCAAGATCAAGCTGGGCCGGGCCAAACTGGTCGACGAAAATGAAGGGTCCGACCATGGTCCGCTTTCGCGCAGGGAGAACGCGCCGGACGTCGAACTGGCCAAGGTCGTGGGTGACCGGAGTGAGCGTCTGTTCGAAAAGGCTCATCCGTCGCCCTCCTATGCCGTTGGTGCCGATGCCTGGATGGCAAGGGCGTGAACCCGCTGTCCGGGTATGTCCCCGAGTGCGCGATTGACCATTCTTTGCCTGTCCAGGCGGGACTTGTCGGCAAAGGCGGCTGCCTCGATCACAATCGTGAAATGTGATTCCCCGCTGCCATCGTCTCCCGAGTGGCCATGGTGCTTGGCGCTGTCATTGATGACCTCGAGCCGCGTGGGCCGGAATGCCTCGGTCAGAAGGCGCTCCATTTCCTGCTGGACGGGTCCATTCATGAGCCAAAATCTCCTTTGCAGGGGTAGCCATAGCGCATCCTGCTCCCCATTCTAGAACGAATGCGCCAGACAAAGTTTCACGGACGTTACGAAGCCGAGGGGCGAACCTGTGCGCATCCTTCTTGCCGGGAAGCTGGTGAATTTCGCGCGCCCGGCATGCGCGGGCATGGTTTCGACGGTCCGGGCGAATGGCAGTGGCTATGCCTTGAACACGTGCGGGAATTCAATTCCGGCTACGACTGGTTCGAGGGCATGAGCGCCGAGGAAATCTTCGAAGCGCAGTCGCCTGCCAGCGGCTGGCGGACCGAAAGTCCCAGTTTCCGCTCCAATTCCGGTGTCGACGGGATGCCGCGTTGGGCAGATTACGATGATCCCCTCGATGCCATTGCGGCGCGCGCGGCTGGTATCAAGAGTCGGGCCCGGCGTGAGGCCGAACTGGCCATGGACGGTCGCTTCAGTCGCGAGGAAGCGATGGCGCTCGAAGAGTTGGGGCTGGGCACTGATGTCGATCGCGCGAGACTGCGGCGGCGCTATTCCGAACTGGTCCGACGCTACCATCCCGACCGCAACGGCGGCGACCGCACCCACGAAGCGCAATTGGGTAAGGTGGTCGAAGCGTACCAGACCTTGCGCAAGTCGCGGGCGATCGCTTGACTGTCAGTCGCGCTCGGGAGCTCCGGGCGGGAAATATGGACGATAGTGCCGCGCATCTTCGACACAGCGCGCGACTTCGGGGAGCGCCAGCAATTCCTCGCGCAGAGCAATGACCTTTGGACAGGACTCCGGGATCGGGTCGACCCAATCCGCATAGAAGAGTGCAGGTGCCGCGGCACAGGTCACCAGGCTGACGTGCGGGGGAAGGCTGTGCGTTTCCAACCAACTTTCGAGCCATTGGTAGGCGCGTCTTAGACCGGCTTTACCGGCCTCGACCTCCCGTATGTTGGGCTCCCCGATCGTCGGGGTGTTGCCGACCTCCGTGTTGCTGAGGTACGCGCCGACCACGCGCTGGAAGCCGCCCTGGAAGTAGTTGTCGAAAACCCTGTCGAGCATTCGCGCTTCCACCGCCGCCGCCGGATTGGTCGGTATGAGTGGAGCCGGGCCAGGGTGATGGACGGCTAGGTATTCGACGATGGCTGTCGCTTCGATGATCGCGATGTCGCCGTCGGTCAGGACGGGGAATTTGCCAGCCGGATGCGCGGAATGGACAACCGCATTCGCCTCGTCGCAACCGGGGCCGATTTGCCTGAACTCGAACTCCGTCCCGTTGGCGTAAAGCGGGATCAGTGCCTTCCAGGTGTAGCTTGAGAAAAGGTGGCCATATAGAGCGAGGGTCACCAGGTGCCCTCCTCAATGCGCCTGCGGCGTTCGATTTCGCGCTCGCTGATGATGGGGATGGGTGCTTCGTCGGGATATGGTGGCAAGGGCCCGGCCGGACGATAGGTCGCGACCACGGTGCCCTTGTCGGTGATCCAGTGATCGATCATGTCCAGTCGTTCGACGGGAGTGCCTTCGCCGAACATCCTCTTGCCGTGGCCCAGCGTGACGGGAAAAGTCATCAGAACCAGTTCGTCGATCAGCCCGGCAGCCAGCAGGCCGGGATAGATCGTACTCGATCCCTGGATGACGAGGTCGGGTCCGTCGGTCTGCTTCAGGTCGGCCACCGCTTCGATGGAGGATAGCCGGTGGCTGTTTTCCCACGGGAGTTCCTGATCTCCGCGCGTCAGCACGTATTTGGCAGCCTTGGTGAACGCCTCGCTCATCGGCTTGTTGTCGCCTTCGGCATAAGGCCAGTAGGCGGCGAAGATGTCGTAGGTCCGCCGACCCAGCAGCAGGTCGTATTCGCCGCCGAACAGCTTGCCGAGGGCGGGCTCGATTCCTTCGTCCCACAGCTTGAACACCCAGCCGGCCTCTTCGAACCCACCCATCGGGTCCTCACCCGGTCCGCCGGGCGCCTGCATCACGCCGTCGAGCGAGAGAAACATCCCTCCGACAATCCTTCGCGCCATCGAACTATTCTCCCCTGCGGGCAGCGTCTATCGTGGCGACGTCGAGCCTGGTCATGTCCATCATCGCGGTGAAGGCGCGCTGCGCCTCGTCACCACCTGCCGCCAGTGCGTCGAGCATGGTGCGCGGAGTGATCTGCCATGAGAAGCCCCACTTGTCCTTGCACCAGCCGCAGGCACTTTCCTGGCCGCCATTGCCGACAATCGCGTCCCAGTAACGATCTGTCTCGGCCTGGTCCTCGGTCACGACCATGAGACTGACGGCCTCGTTGGGCTTGAACATCGGACCGCCATTGAGGCCCGAGAAACGGCGACCGAGAAGGGTGAACTCCACGGTGATGGGATCGCCCTGCTTCCCGCTCGGGAAATCGGTCGGAGCGTAGTGGATCGCATCGAGAGAGCTGTCGGGGAACGTGCCCGCATAGAAGCGCGCAGCTTCCTCGGCGTCGCCGTCGAACCACAGGACGGTGGTCAGCTTGTCGCTCATTGAGTCCTCTCCTTGCGGGGACCGACGAGCCCGATTGTCGCGCCGCTCGGGTCGTGGGCGTAGACGGAGTATTCGCCCCCGGGGATTTGCTGAGGTTCGCCCACCCGCGTGCCGCCATGGTCACTGACCGCAGCGCAAGCGCGATCGATGTCGTCGACGCCGACGAAGTGCTGCCAGCGCGAACCTTCGCCTCCCGGTTGTGCCTTGCCGATCGCGCCGATCCCGACGCCGTCGTGCTGGATGAAGAGATAATCGCCCATCGGCCCCATCGGCATGGCGCCTTCCTGGGTCCATCCAAAGGTGCTGGTGTAGAGAGCCGTCGCAGCAGCCTGATCCGTGGTCCACAGCTCGTTCCAACGGAAATGGCGCGCTTTCACGACGTCGAAAATGTCGCTCTTTGCGTCAGGATTGCCGGGGGGTGGGGTGGGGGTCATCAGGTAGATCACAGCCCCCTGCGGATCGGAAACAAGCGCCATGCGACCCACACCCGGCATATCGTTTGGCCCCATGTGGATCGCGCCACCAGCTTCGACAAAAGCGGCTGCTGCAGCATCGACATCTGGCACGTGAACATAGCCCAACCAGCCCGGTTTCGCGCCGTTGGCAAGCATGTCCTGCGACAGCGCGAGTACACCGCCCGCAAACCCGCCATCGCCGCGATTGATCATGCGATAGTCCATGGCGCCGTCCGGCACGCTGTTTTCCGCATCGATATCCCAACCAACAACTGCCGCGTAAAAATCACGCGCGCGCGCAGGGTCGTCGGTCATCAGCTCGTACCAGATGAAGGCTCCGCGATCGTCCGCCATAGCTCAGGCCTCCGCTTCGAAGATCGTTTCGAACCCACCGATGATCATGCGCTTGCCGTCGAAGGGCATGTCGCTGCCATCGGGGGCGCCGAATTCGGTCTGCATCCGTTCATCGGCCATCATCTTCTCATGCGCCGCATCCGCAGTCGCCTTGTCGGGCCAGGCCATCCAGCTGAAGACGACCTTCTCGCCGTCCTCCAGATTGACCGCACGGCGAAAATCCGTGTGCTGTCCGTCCTTCACGTCGGACTCCCACGCCTCGACATGACCGATGCAGCCATAGTCCCTCGCAATCGGCCAGAACTTCTCGGCCACAACGCGATAGGCTTCCTTGTTGGCTTCCGGCACGGGCACCACGAATCCGTTCACATACATGCTCTCTCTCCTTCAATCCGTGTTGTCAGGGTGGCGTGCGAAAGCGGCCAATTGGTCTGCCATCGCCTGCTTGAATGCGGGGCGCGCTTCGCCGCGAGCAACATAAGCCTCGACAGCCGGATGCGCTGCCAGGACGCGGCTACCACCGAGCGACCTCAGCGTGGTGACCATGGCAATGTCCGCAACGGTGAACTGGCCGTCGAGCCATTCGGAGGCGCTTAGCCTTGCTTCCAGCGGGGCGAGTCGCCGCCCGAGGAATTCTTCGAGACTCGGTCGTCGCAGCTTTGCCCATTCCTCGTCCTTGGCGAAGAACGAGATGTTGCCATGTTCGAAAATCGGAGGCTCGACCGTGTTGAACGCGGCGAACAGCCAAGAGATTGCCGTCGCCTGCCTCTGTGGGTCTGCAGGCAGGAGTATCTCACTCTTCTGCGCCAGGTGGAGCAGCGATGCACCGCTTTCGAAGAAGGTTATCTCGCCGTCGCGGATAATCGGAATCTGGCTCCACGGTTGCCCCTCGACGAGCCAGTCCGGCTTGTCGGCGACATTGGCCAGCCGCTCGCGATAGGAAACACCCGCTTCCTCGCAAGCCCAACGGGGGCGCAGGTCGCGCACGAAGCCCTGCGCGAAGGGCGGGACCCAACGGTAGCCGCTGATCTCGACCTGCGCGCCGGGATCGATCATCGACATCAGCCCTGTGCCTCGGCGAATTCGGCGGGACCGACTTCCACAGCAGCTTGGTCCATCCAGAAGACTTCCCAGATGTGGCCGTCGGGATCCTCGAAGCTGCGGCCGTACATGAAGCCATAGTCCTGCTTGGGATTACAATCAGGCGTTCCGCCGGCGCCAGCGGCCTTGTCGACCATGGCATCGACCGCGTCGCGGCTTTCGGCACCCAGAGCGTTCATGACTTGCGCGGTCTTCCTGGCATCGGGAATGTCCTTCGTGGTGAACGACTTCCACTTCTCGTGCGTCAGCAGCATGACGACGATGGCATCACTCAGCTGCATCGCGGCAGCGGTTTCGTCGGTGAACTTCGGTTCATTGGTGAAGCCGACTGCCGAATAGAACGCCTTGGATTTCTCCAGGTCGGAAACGGGAAGGTTCACGAAGATCATCTGGGTCATCGGGAGGCGTCCTTTTCGAAGAGGAGGGTGAGGTAGCGCTTGAGGTGCATCAGGCTTTCACGCGCCATTGCGGCGGCGCGTTCATCGGTCTCCTGGGTCTTGGCGAGGATGAAGGCGCCCTGGATGACGACCTGCATGTGGATCGACAGGCTGCGCGGGTCGGCATCGATCCCGTATTTCGACACCGCTTCGGCGAAGTCGCCGACGAACAGGTCGGCATTGCCGAGAATCGAGTCCGCGCAGGCCGCGCGGATCGGCTCGCTCGATCGGAAGCCTTCCTGGATCATCGTTCCGGCAACGCAGCTGAAACTTTCGGTCGGGCCGCCGACTAGCGCGATGCGCAAGTCGAGATACCCGAGGATGCGTTCCAGCGGGTCATCGATCTGGCGATAGGGAGCATCGTCGAAGAAGCCCGAAGTCGACGTGCTCCAGTAGCGGGCAAGTTCGACGCCAAGAGCCTCCTTCGAATCGAAATGATGGAAGAAAGCGCCTTTGGTGACGCCCGCCTCTTCGCACAGCTCACCTACCGAGGTGGCAGCAAACCCCTGTTTGCGGATCAGCCGGACACCGGCCTCGAGCAGTTTGTCGCGAGCGTTTTGGGGCGCAGGCCGGAAAGGGCGGTTGGGTATCACGCGACCCACCATACCAACCGGTTGGTATGGTGCCAAGGCGCTTGCGACGAAGCGCACGAAAATGGCGTCGGATCAATCTATTGCCGAAACGCCCAGCGCAGCGTCTTGCCCGCACCCCAAGTCGCTGCGCGGGCCGGAATGCCCCCGAGTCCCGGGCGTTCGAGGCCAAGCATGGACCGCGCAAATGGCGGCAATAGGGCAATGGACTCGGCCATGATGGCCTTTTGCAGGGCGACCGGCGCACCCTCTGGCCTGATCGCGACGACGAATTGCGCGACCTCGCGCGCCTCGGGGCTGGTTCGCAGGTCGTCCCGCAATTCACGAAATACTGCTTCGGCCTCGCGCCGGTTAGTCGGGACAGGATCGGCGCCCAATGCAGCGGCGATTAAAGCGAACTGGCGATAGTATTCGTCCTGCTCGTGGCCGGGCATGTCCGGGCGCACGTGGCGCAAGTAAGCCGCAAGGAAGCTGGTCGCTTCCGCGACATGGACCCAGGCGAGGGTGCGCGGATCGCGCGCGGAATAGGGCGTGCCGTCGGGCAGGGTGCCGTTGACAGAGGAGTGGATGCGATTAACCCGCTCGATCGCCTGCATCGCGATGTCGCGCTGGGCGAAAGTCGTGTCCGTGATGAAATGCGCTGTCCGGCTGAGCCGGCCATGCATGTCCTCGCGGAAGTTGGAGAAGTCGAGCACGCCCTGCAAGGCATGGGGGTGGAGCATCTGCAGGAACAGGCTGCGGATTCCGCCGACCATCATCCCGATGATGTCCGCGTGAACCATCCGGATCGGGCTGTCACGCTCGAACAGGGCATCGTCGGACGACTGTCTCGGCGTTGCAGAGGCGTCGCCCTCATTGAAGGCTGCGCGGACGTTGCCCACTATCCGCTGGCGTAGAAATTCGAGGGGGTCTGGGCGACTCACACTGCCAATATAGGCTTGGCGCGCCCGCGATAAATCCCTAGGCCGCAAGCGCGATGAACAAGATGCAGAACACGAATATCGACGTCAGCGGCAAGACGCTGATGGATGGTCCGGACCGCATGGTGAAGGTGCGCGAGGTCTTCGGCATCGATGTCGATTGGGAAGTGCCCGCCTTCTCGCTGAAGGACGAGCGCGTTCCCGAGATCGATCCCGAATACGTCTTCGATCCCGACACGACTCTGGCGATCCTCGCCGGTTTTGCTCACGATCGCCGCGTGATGGTCCAGGGCTATCACGGCACGGGCAAGTCGACGCATATCGAACAGGTCGCGGCGCGCCTGCGCTGGCCTTGCATCCGCATCAACCTCGACGCGCACATCAGCCGTATCGACCTCGTCGGGCGCGACGCCATCGTCCTGCGCGACGGGTTGCAGGTGACCGAATTCCGCGAAGGCCTGCTGCCGTGGGCACTGCAGCATCCGGTGGCGCTGGTGTTCGACGAATACGACGCGGGCCGCCCCGACGTGATGTTCGTGATCCAGCGCGTTCTGGAACAGCGCGGCAAGCTGACCCTGCTCGACCAGAACCGCGTGATCCACCCCGATCCCTATTTCAGGTTGTTCGCCACCGCGAACACGGTCGGGCTAGGCGACACATCCGGCCTCTATCATGGCACGCAGCAGATCAACCAGGGCCAGATGGACCGCTGGAACATCGTGGTCGGCCTCAATTACCTTCCCGCCGACACTGAGCAGAAGATCGTCGAGGGCAAGGCACCGGACGTCGATCCAAGGGTTTTGGCCGACATGGTCAAGGTTGCGGACCTGTCGCGCCAGGGCTTCATCAATGGCGACATATCGACGGTGATGAGCCCGCGCACGGTCATCACATGGGCCCAGAACTACGAGATCTTTGGCAACATCGGTTTCGCTTTCCGCGTCTCCTTCCTCAACAAGTGCGACGAGGAAGAACGCATGCTGGTGGCGGAATATTACCAGCGCGTCTTCGGAGAGGATTTGCCGGAAAGCGTGGTCGGACGGTCGTCGTAGTGGGCGGTTAAGCTGCAACCCTCTATGCATGGCTGTGTTGTTAGTATAACACAGTAGGCAATGGGCGTTTTCGATACTTTCAGGCGCAAGCGCGACACGGACGCAGGCTTCGAGCCGCACCGGGGATACTACGCGCTGCACGACTCGCTCGATTACGACGACTGGGACGACCGCCTGGACCGTCTCGACGATGCTGTGCGCTTCGAGGAAAAGCGTCGCCAGCGCTGGTGGCAGCGGGAATATTGGCGTGGTCGGCGCAAGCGTTGGTGGGCGGTGCGTATCGCCGCTGGCCTGGTCGGACTTTTCATCGTGCTTTTCGCATGGCTCGCCATCACGGCACCGCTCAACAAGTCGTTGCAGCCGATCGCTGCGCCGCAAGTCACCTTGCTGGCCGCTGACGGCACGCCGATCGCGCGAAACGGAGCGATTACCGACGAACCCGTTGATGTCTCGAAACTCCCACCTCACGTCATCGAGGCCTTCATGGCAATCGAGGACAGGCGTTTCTACGACCATTGGGGTGTAGATCCGCGGGGCATAGCGCGTGCGGCATTCACCGGTACCGGCGGCGGAAGTACCATTACCCAGCAGCTTGCCAAGTTCACATTCCTTTCTCCCGAGCGAACTTTGACGCGCAAGGCTCGCGAGGCGATGATTGCCTTCTGGCTGGAGGCCTGGCTGACCAAGGACGAAATCCTCGAGCGCTACCTTTCGAATGCATACTTCGGTGACAACGTTTACGGCCTGCGCGCGGCAAGCCTGCATTACTTCTATCGCCAGCCGGAAAAGCTGCGACTGAACCAGGCGATCATGCTCGCGGGCCTGGTTCAGGCGCCTTCGGCCTACGCACCCACGCGTCACTATGACCGTGCCGTCAAGCGCATGGGCATGGTCACCAACGCCATGGTCGACGCCGGCTACCTCACCAAGGCCGAGGCGCGCCAGGTGCGGCCGCCGTCACTCGATGTTCGGATGCGTAACAACCTGCCGACAGGAACGTATTTTGCCGACTGGGCGCTGCCCGAAGCACGCAAGGTGACCGAGGGCGGCTATGACCGCCAGACCCTCACAACCACACTCGACAGCAGGCTCCAGAACATTGCCCGTCGGGTCACCCAGCGTGCTCCCCTGGGCAAAGCCCAGGTCGCTCTCGTCGCGATGCGGACCAATGGCGAGGTCGTGGCGATGATCGGCGGCAAGGACTACGCCAAGTCACCATTCAATCGTGCGACGCAGGCGAGGCGGCAACCGGGATCGACCTTCAAGCTGTTCGTCTACCTCGCGGCGCTGCGGGCCGGGTGGGAGCCCGACGACCTGATCGACAACTCCGAGATAACGCAAGGGAGTTATCGGCCCAAGAACTCGCGCGGGCGCTACTCTCCAACACTGACGCTGGAGCAGGCTTTTGCGCAGTCTTCCAACGTGGCGGCGGTGCGCCTGCTGCAAGAGGTCGGTAGCGACAAGGTCATCGCCACTGCACGCGATCTCGGCGTGACGTCTCCGCTCGACAAGGGCGATCCCACCATGGCGCTCGGTACGAGCACGATGACGCTTCTGGAACTGACCTCGGCTTACGCTGCGGTCGCGGCAAATGCCTATCCGGTTGAGCCGCATGCTTTCGCCAAGCCTGAGCGCAACTGGTTCGAAAACCTTGTGGACGGCCCGTCGAGCTTCTCGCGGTCTACCCATGACGAAATGGAACAACTTCTGCGCGCGGCCATCAACAGCGGGACAGGGAAGGCAGCAATGTTGAGCGGTCCCAATTTCGGCAAAACAGGCACAACGCAGGACAATCGCGATGCGCTGTTCGTGGGCTATGCAGGCGATCTGGTCGTGGGCGTGTGGATCGGCAATGACGACAATACGCCGTTGCAGGGTGGCATTTCCGGTGGCGGACTGCCCGCTCGCATCTGGCGCGACTTCATGACACAGGCATTGGGCGTCCAGTCGACGCCGCAAAGCAATCCGGACGAGAATGCGGATCCCGGCGGCCCCATCGAACCGCTCGACGTACCTGATCTTGAAGACATTCCACTTGGGGATGGTACGTCTCGACTACGTGTGCGGGACGGCACGGCCGTGCTCTCCACCGAAATCGACGGCATCCCGGTTGAAATCGAGGTCGGCGATCAGGGGGTCGTCGTCGACGAGGCTGCCATCGAGGAAGCGCGACGCCGTGCTGCCGAGGAAGCCGCGAGGGCGATCCGGCGCCGAGAGGAAGAAATCGTACCGAACTAGTCAGCCATGAGGACATTCATGACCGCAGTGGCGATGGGCCGTGCGGGATCGTCCTGCCATGCCTCAACGGTGATATTGGCACTGCGGCGCCCGAGTTTGGTTATCCGTCCCTTGGCGAAGCTCGTCCGGCTCTTGCCCGCGGCGAGGTATTGAACGGTGATGTTGATCGGCTTGAGCATGGCGTCGCGACCCAGTCGCTCCAGTTCGGCGCGTAGCACGGCATAGCCCGCCGTCTCGAGCAACCCGCCGGTTGCACCTCCGTGATAGTGTTCGGGGCGCCCTTCTACAGTTTCGTCGAAATCGACCCGCATGACGGGCACACCCGCGTCCCAGCCATCATGCGTGATGCCGAGCGACCGCGCGTAGGGCGTCAAGGCGACGATCTGCTCCTGCTCAGGCATCGTGCATCACCCGCGTGTTGGGAGCAATCTTCATGAAGACGGCCTGGATGTGGGCGACTGGGTCGTCGATGTCGCCATCGTGGGCGACACCGCGGACGAATGCGGCGCTGCGGGTGACGCGATAGCACTGCGAGCGCCCGAAGACGGCTGCACCCTCGCGGGCGGGGCGAACATAATCCACGCGAAGGTCCAGCGTCGCGATCGCGGTGAAATCATCCATCGCCCGCCAGATCGCCATGCCGCTCGCCATGTCCATCAGGCTGAGGATCGGGCCCGATGCCAAGACGCGCTGGCCCTCTTCTCCGAGCAAATCCTCACGCCACGGTAACTCGAGCTCAACCCAGTCCTCGCCATGGTCGGAATATCTGAGGCCGAGCCAGCCGGAATGGCCCCTGCTGACGAAGAACGGCGTCGCGGCACGGGGATCGAATTTGCGTGGCTGGTCGGTCATTCATGCCGCGATAGCCACGGGTTCCCGCAGCTTACAATGTTTTAATTTCAAGCGCGGCGAGGGACAGGCCAGCAGTGCCCCGGGCGGGCGTGGACAAGGGGTCGTGGCCCGCCGGTACTAGGGAAGCAAAAACATGAATCTGCCCAAGATCGACATCGCCAGCCTGCCCGGCATTGACCAGGTAACCGGCCTGTTCGGAAGCCTCGTCGCCAGCGGCGGCAAGATGGACGACACAGTCGTGGTCGTCATGGTCTATGTCTACGACACGACCGGCGGCAATCTTTTCTGAGGCCCAGGGCGCGATGCAGACCAACGAAGCATTGCGTGCGCTGCGCGGGGATGTCCCCGCGCAGCATCGGGCGCAAAAGGCGATGGAGAAGGTGGTTGCTGACTGGCGCTCGTCCGGTTTGGGGGGCGCGGCAAGGGACGAGCTGAAGCGCTTTGGCGAGGGAGCGGAATGGAAGGACTGCCCCACCCTTGTCCAGCTGATCGGGGACCATGCCATGGCAACGGCTCTTGTGACGCCGTTGATCGAAGGCATCGCAGCGGCATTGCGCGACCACCCCTTTGGTCATGTGCCGTTTCGCCACCAGCTGTCGGACGGGGTTGCGATGTTGCAGCTGATCCAGGCTGGCCCAGCCGTCGTGACCCTGCTCGCATATGGCGAAGAGGCAGCCGTACCTGCTCCCGAGACAGTTTCGTTTTCCGACGTCGAGCGGCATGAGATCGTGCTTTCGGGTGCCGCAGACCTGCGCATTGCCGAACTCATCCAGGAAACTGGCACCCATGCTGCCATCGATTGCAGTCCGCGACGTGTGGTCGAGGGCGAACCGATGCATTTCCCGCCCGATGTTGCCCGGATTGCCGAGAAGATCCACGGGCAGATGGTGGTGCTGAGAGTGGCGCGATCGCCGCTTCAGCCTCGTCCTTCACGGGCATTTCGCCTTGACGACGGTTCTTTGGTGCACCGTGCCAGCGGGGACAGGGGCGAGAGCCGGCGCGAGATCGCGATGGCGGTGCTCGGACGAATGGGACGCCACGACGCGGCACCACTTCTTGCCGAATTGGCGCGCGAAGGCAGCGATCATTTTCGCTGGCAGGCATTGCGCGAATGCATCGCGCTCGACAGCGCGACAGGCTTTGCCGCGCTCACCGAATGCGCCAATGCCACCGACGACGCGCTGGCCGGCCACGCGGGTGCCCTGCGCGCCCACCTCGTCGAAGCCTATCCGCAACTCGCGGGCCTGAAGGAGAGCGTGCCATGCCCCGTGTAATCGAGAACCTCGCCGCCGAGTCGCTGTCCATCGAGCATGCCCTGGCGTTCCTCGGGGACGGTTTCAGTCCCGCGGACGAGGAGAGCACTTTCGAGGCCGCACAGCTTCTCGCAGGTCTCGGCCGCAACCGGGACTTCCTCGGCGACCTGCTGGTGGACCAGCTGCGCAACCGCCATCGCGACGGCGGGATAGAGAGCGCCTATGGGCCACAGGCGATTGTCCTCTCACCCGTCCGAGGAAAATGCTTCTTGCGCGCCAATATCTGGCCGAGCGAGGACGAAGCCTGCTTCACCGCCAGCGGCGCGCGCAACTTCGTCTATGGCCTGCCGCACGACCACAATTTCGACTTCCTGACGGTCGGTTACTTCGGACCCGGGTACCGCAGTGACTATTACGAATACGAATACGTGAGCGTGACGGGTTTCCGTGGCGAGGTGGCGAACTTGCGCTTCGTCGAACGCAGTGCGCTGCACGAGGGACGGCTGATGCACTATCGCGCCCATGTCGACATCCATTCGCAATTGCCCCCGGAAGCGACCTCGATATCGCTCAACATCATGCATGTGGACGCCGCGCAGGGCTGGTTCGACCAGTACGGCTTCGATCTCGACAGCAATGCGGTGACTGGCGTGCTCAATCCGACGTCGACCGAAACCTTCCTGCGCTGTGCAGTCGGGCTGGGAGGCCAGCGCGCCCTGGATCTCGCCGAAACCTTCGGCAGGCGACATCCGAGCGACCGGTTGCGGCTGGCCAGCTATGAAGCGCGCGCAGGACTCTGTCGCGAAACCGGCGAACGGGATGCGCTGTGGCGCGAAGCGGAGCTGTCGGGAAGTCGCCTGCTGGCGATGGAAGCGGCCGCGCGAAGGCGGGCGCTGGCGGCCTAGAAACCGCCGCCTGCCAATGCGTCGATCGCACCCTGGAGGATGACGGCGGCGGCGTGGCTGTCGATCTTCTCGGCGCGCTTGGCGCGGCTCATGTCCTGGGCGATCATCGCCCCTTCCGCGCTGGCAGTGGACCAGCGTTCGTCCCACAGCAGCACCGGCAGGTTCAGCGCGGCAGCGACATTGCGCGCATAGGCACGGCTGGCCTGTGCACGCGGTCCTTCGCTGCCATCCATGTTGCGCGGCAGGCCGATGACGACGCCGCGCACGCCGCGCTCCGCGACTATCGAGCGCAGGGCTTCGCTATCCTTGCCGAACTTCCCACGGATGATGGTCTTGCCGGCCGTGGCAAATCGCCAACCCGCATCGCAGGTTGCGACGCCCACTGTCTTGGTACCGACATCGAGCGCCAGCAAGGCACCGCCGTCGGGCAGCGCGTCACCGAAGTCGAGCCGGTTGTCGGTTACGAAGGGCTTTGCGTCCATGCCTTCACCCGCGCGACAACGTCTTCCTGCACGTTCTTCCAGAACAGCGGGATATCATAGACGTGATAGTTTCCACCCGGCAGCACGCCTTCTCCCAGTGTCGGGGGCTCGCCGATGTAGAGCAGGCCATTACTGCCGCACCGCGCCGGCACCGCTCCTGCAACCAGCGAACCCGAGGTCATGCCCTCGTCAGGCACCAGAGTGCCGAGGTTGGCGCTCGCGGGTGCATTGCCGCCGGTGGACCCGGTCAGCGGATTGACGCAGAGGATCGGACCGTCGCCGCGCGGCTGGCCATCATAACCTGGCGTCGCCTTGTAGCGTTCCATGATGAGTGAAGCATCGCCATCTTCGGCAAAGGCCGACCAGGCAAGCAGGCACTGTGTCTGTGCGGGCGCCGCGCAGGCCGGGAAAGGCAGGGCCGGAAGGTCATGTTCGACCGAAACCGGCCAGCCCGGTGCGTAGACTGCGACGATGCGCTTCTCGAGCGGTGTGCCGGCGACTTCCTCGCGCAGGAGGCGCAGGGCATGTGCCGCACCCTGGCTGTGCCCGGCGAGCACGATCGGCTTGTCGGCGTCCACGCTCTCCACGAAATAGCGGAAGGCCTGGAGAACGTCGGCATAGGCAGCATCGATCGCCCTTGCCGCTTCGGGCTTGTCGGTAAGGAAGGCACCTGCCCCTGCTTGGCGGTACTTGGGTGCCCAGATCTCGTCGGCGCGATTGAACGGGCTTGCGAGGCCCTTGAGAAAGAGACGGGCCCGGCTGTTGGTCGAGGCATCGTCGAGCGTCGCGTTCCAGTCGCCTCCAGCCTTGATGTAACTCGTGGGGGGAACGAAGAAGACAGCAAAGGACGGCAGTTCACTGGCATCGGCCGGTTCACCGGGCAGGGTGGCGGTCGCAGCCATCGGGTTCCCCTGGTCGAGGCTTTGCTCTGCGGCGGGCGCGTCGGGCGAGGGAGTTCGGGTCGCGGGATCGACAGGCGCTTCGGCAATGGCGGGCTGGTATCGGGCCGGGTCTTCGGTTCCGATGCCGGGGCGCGAGTACCACATGTCCGGGTCTTCGTACGCATTGGCCGCCAGCGGCTTCTGTTCGACGAATTCACCGCGTGGGACGAAGGCGATCTGCGTCGCCTCGCGCGACCAGATCGACAGGGCGATCGCACCGGCGATGACGATGACGATGATCACCGCAATCAGGTAAAGGAACTTGCGAGCCATCAGGCAGGCTCCGCCTTCATGGCACCGTGCCGGGCATCGTCGCCCTTCTGCAGCCGGACCGCGCGACGCTCGAGCGCCACCTTCATCATGGCCAGCATCGGGTCAGCCAGCGCTAGGCCGAGGATCCCGAACAACGCACCGAAGATGAGCTGTGCGGAGAGAACCAAGGCTGGGGCGAGATCGACCGTCTTCTTGGCGATCATCGGCACAAGCACGTACCCGTCGAAGTTCTGGACGAGGAAATAGACGAAGATCGTATAGAGCCCCATCTCGGTCCCGCCGGAAAAGCCGACCAGCACCATCAGCACGCCGGAGATGATCGCTCCGATGTTGGGGATGAAGGCGAGCAAACCCGTCAGCAAGCCGAGCAGCGCCGCCATCGGCACCGGTTCAAGCCCGATGATCATCCCGCCGAATGCCAGCATGATCCAGGTGAAAAACCCTTCGAAGCCCATACCGAGGAGGCGACCGGCGAGCAGGCGGCGCATGGTGTAGGCCTGATAGCTCAGCGTATCGAAGAAGGCATCGCGTCGGCCTTCGGGGATCATCCACGCAACACCGCGCTCGTAAACCCGCGGGTCGATGGCGAGATAGATGCCGATTATCGCAATCAGGAAGGCCGTGGTCAGCCCGCCGAAGATGCCGCCGATTGCCTTGGTGACCGTGCCGACGCCGCTGACCAGGTTGCTGGCGATCTTCTGAACGTCTTCCTGCCCGATCGCGAAGCCCTTGGACTGGAGGAACGCCAGCAAGCGACCGATCTGCTCGCCGATGATGGCCGGAAATTCGGCGGCCTGCTGCGAAATCTGCGAACCCGCGAAATAGCCGAGCCATAGCAGGAAGGCGACGGTCAGGAGCAGCACGATCGCAACGCGCCAGTTGCGCCCTATCGGCAGGATGCGGCCCAGCAGGCGCGCTCCTCCATCGATCATGGCGGCGAACACAAGCGCCCCGAAGATAACCAGCAAGGACTGCGACAGATGGACCGCAAGGACGATCAGCCCGATGACGAGACCCCAGACGAGCGCCTTCGACGCTTCGTAACGAAGCTTGGGACTTTCGATCCGCGTTGGGCTGGCCCCGGCAGTGTCACCGCCCTTGTCGTTTGTCGAACCGGACGGCGATGTATCTGTCATTGCGTGCTTTTCCTCTCTGCGAGCGGTGGCCGCAGAGTGGTCCAGGCGCGTCCGTCACGCAAGCTTGTAAACCAGCTGATCGGGTTCAGCGTCGTCGTTCCGTCGAGCGAGAAGGTGATGAACTCCGCCCGTCCGCCGATATTGGCCAGAGGGACGGGACCCAGCAGGCCGCGGTCGCTGATGGTCTCGCGACTATCGGCCGAATGGTCGCGATTGTCGCCCATTACGAAAACCGCATCGTCGGGAACGGTGATCTCGGCGAAATTGTCGAGCTGCTGCCGCTCGTGGTCGATGATCAGGTAGGTAGCGCCATTGGGCATGGTTTCGCGCATGACGGGGACGCGGCAGACGCGCTTGCCGGCGTCGTCGGTGGCACGGAAATTGTCGAGGTCGAAGCCGTCGCAGCGCGAATTGGCATCGAGCGGCAGGTCGATGGCGGGCTCAACCTTCTGTGGAACCGGCGTGCCGTTGAGGATGATCTGGCCGTTCTCGACAGCGATGCGGTCGCCGGGCAGAGCAACGACGCGCTTGATGTAATCCTCGTCACGCTCCGGGTGCACGGGGATGACGATGTCGCCGTATTCAGGGGTCGCGGCCCACAGCCGCCACTTGCTACGCGGCGCGAGGTGGAAGCTGATCGAGGACCAGTTCCAGCCATAGGGATACTTGCTCACCACCAGGCGGTCGCCGACGAGCAGGTTCGGCATCATCGATTCCGACGGGATATAGAACGGTTTCGCGATGAAGCTGTGGAACGCGAAGACCGCGAGCAGCATGATGGCGAGACCGCGGATTTCCGCCAGCCAGTCGACCTTATCGTCGGTCTTGTCTTTCTTTTTCTTGGAAATGTCGTTCACTGCCGGGCTGCCGGTACTCATGCGGGAATGGCCTCGATGATCACGTAGGCCTGAGCCCATGGATGATCGTCGGTGAGGGTAAGATGAATGCGCGCCTCATGGTCGTGCGGAATCATTTCCGCAAGCCGGATTGCAGCCCCTCCGGTAAGGGCGAGCGTTGGTGCACCCGAAGGCGCGTTCACCACGCCGATGTCCTTCATGAATACACCCCGCCGAAATCCCGTGCCGACAGCCTTGGAGAAGGCTTCCTTGGCGGCGAAGCGCTTGGCGTAGGTGCCTGCGATGGTGAAGGGTCGGCGGCGGGCCTTGGAAATCTCGATTTCGGTGAAGACCCGCTGCTCGAAGCGTTCGCCAAAGCGTTGAAGGGAGTTCTGGATCCGCTCGATATTGCAGAGGTCGGAGCCGAGGCCGATGATCACGGGCGCGCCTCGTCCATCAGGTCGCGCATCCGGCGCACGGCTGCTTCCAATCCGACGAATACCGCTTCGCCGACAAGATAATGGCCGATGTTGAGCTCGGCCAGCTCGGCTATGGCGGCGATGGGTTTCACGTTTTCGTAGGTCAGGCCGTGCCCTGCGTGCGGTTCGATACCCAGCTGGCGGGCGAGAGCGGACATTCTCGCTATGCGATCCAGCTCGCGCGCTTCCCGTTCGGCATCGCCGTCGAGGCCGGCATGCGCGTATTCGCCCGTGTGAAACTCCACCACCGGCGCGCCAAGGCGTTGCGCGGCTTCGAGCTGGCGCTCGCTTGCTTCGATGAAGAGCGAAACGCGAATGCCCGCATCGGAAAGGCGCGTGACTATCGGTGCAAGCTGGTTGTGCAGGCCTGCCGCGTCGAGCCCGCCCTCGGTGGTACGCTCCTCGCGCTTTTCGGGAACGATGCAGGCGGCGTGCGGCTGGTGGGCCAGCGCGATGGCGAGCATCTCTTCGGTCGCTGCCATCTCTAGGTTCAGCGGCAGATCGGTCGCTGCCTGGATACGACGCAGGTCGGCGTCGCGGATATGACGCCGGTCTTCGCGCAAATGGGCGGTGATCCCGTCACCGCCCACAGCTGCGACGATCTCGGCCGCGCGCACCGGATCGGGGTGATCGCCGCCACGCGCGTTCCGGATGGTCGCGACATGGTCGATGTTCACCCCGAGGCGCAGTCGCTGGCTCAAGCCGCGCGGCTCCCGGGCTTTGTCACGGGGATCGCTGCCAGTTCAGGTGGCACTTCATCCTCGGCATAGGAGGGGAAGTTGATGTCGACGAGCGGGAAGAAGGGCACGCCCAGGTCGGCGGTGCCATTGGAGCGGTCGACGAGCGCGCACTCGGCAATAACCTCGCCGCCTTCGCGCCCGACGGCGTCGATCGCTTCGCGGCTTGAAAGGCCGGTCGTCACGACGTCCTCGACCATCAGCACCTTGGCGCCCGGTTCAAGGCGGAAGCCGCGGCGCAAATGGAAGACGCCCTCCGGCCGTTCGAGAAACACGGCGTCCTTGCCCAGGGCACGGCCCATTTCGTGTCCGATGATCAATCCGCCCATCGCCGGGCTCACCACCACGTCGATCTGGCTGCGGATTTCACGCGGGATTCGCTGGGCCAGTGCAAGTGCCAGCCGCCCGGCGCGTTCCGGGTTCATGAGCACGCGCGCGCACTGCAGGTAATGCCCGCTGTGGCGCCCGCTCGAGAGCTTGAAATGGCCTTCGAGGAGGGCCTCGCTGGCGCGGAATTCGCTGAGGATGTCTTCGTCTGTCATACCGGTCTGGCTCAAAGCGCGTTGCGCCGCTTTAGGCAAGGGGCAAACGAATGTGCATATTTTTCTCGCCTGCCCGCTTGAGGCCCGCGCAAAGCCTGCCTATAGGGCAGCCCAAATCGCGCCCCTGCGCCGGGGGAATCCCTTGCGCGCGGCCGGTGAATGAGGGTCACTCCGACCGAGCCGATAACGAGACACGAAAGAGCGTCCAGAGATGAAATTTCATGGCTCCCGCAACGGGTTCCACCGCATCGCAGCCGGCCTTTCCATGGCACTGGCCCTTACGCTCAGCCCGGTGCTGGCAGTTGCGCAGGACGCGCCTGCCGCTGAGGTAGAGCCTGCTGTCGAGGCGCCCGTCGCTGCCGATGCTGCCGCGACCGATGTGACCGCGGCCGATGCAGCTGCACCTGCAGCAGGATCGTACACGCCGATGAAGCCGACTGCCGGCAAGGGCATGCCCGTCGAACGTGGCATCGATGTTCAGGACCAGTATTCGCCGACCGGCGATTTCGCGCACGGCCTGCACATCGGCCTGGTCTGGGTGATGGCAATCATCAGCGCTTTCGTGCTGCTGCTCTTCGTCATCGTCATCGTCCGCTTCAATGCAAAGGCGAACCCGGTTCCCTCGAAGACCAGCCACAACACGCTGATCGAAGTCGTCTGGACCGTCGTCCCGGCGCTGATCCTGCTCGGCATTGCGATCCCGTCGATCACGTTGATCTCGAAGCAGTACAAGAGCCCGCCGAAGGATGCGATCACCGTCAAGGCGATCGGCTACCAGTGGTACTGGGGCTACAATTATCCCGACAATGGCGACTTCGAAGTCGTGTCGAACATGCTCAAGGAAAAGGCTGACGTTAAGGCCGGCGAGCGTTTCCGCACAGATGACGACGGCCCGTCGCACCTCGCGGTCGACAACCGCATGGTCCTGCCGGTCGGCGTTCCGATCCGCCTGCAGACCACTGCAGCCGACGTGATCCACTCGTTCGCAGTGCCGAGCCTGTGGTTCAAGCTCGACGCGGTCCCGGGTCGCCTGAACGAGAAGATGCTCATCATCAAGGAACCGGGCGTCTACTTCGGCCAGTGTTCGGAGCTGTGCGGTGCGCGCCACGGCTACATGCCGATCGCCATCGAAGCGCTGCCTCTTGACCAGTTCAACGCCTGGGTCGTTGCCCAGGGCGGAACGGTGAAGGGCGCGAAGGCTGAAGAAGCTGCGGCGCCTGCTGCAGCTCCGGCTGCCGCAGCGCCGGCTGAAGGCGAAGCCGCACCGGTTGCTGCTGAAGCCACCACCTGATATTAGCAATTACTGATATACGAAGCCGAGAGAACAGACCGATGGCCACTACCGCCGACCACTTCCAGGCTCACGACGACCACGCACACCATGATGCCGACCACAAGCCCGGCTTCTTCGCGCGCTGGTTCATGTCCACCAACCACAAGGACATCGGCACGCTGTACCTGATCTTCGCGATCATCGCCGGCATCGTCGGTGGCGCGATTTCGGGTATCATGCGCATGGAGCTGGCTCAGCCCGGCATCCAGTACCTGCAGTTCTGGGCGGAGTTCATGGGCGGCAATGCCGACTTCGACACCTCGCTTCACATGTGGAACGTGTTCATCACGGCTCACGGCCTGATCATGGTCTTCTTCATGGTCATGCCGGCCATGATCGGCGGCTTCGGCAACTGGTTCGTACCGCTCATGATCGGCGCGCCCGACATGGCGTTCCCGCGCATGAACAACATCAGCTTCTGGCTGACCGTCGCCGGGTTCTTCAGCTTGCTGTTCTCGCTGTTCGTACCGGGCGGCACCGGCCCGGGCGCGGGTACCGGCTGGACCGTCTATGCTCCGCTGTCGACCAGCGGTTCGCAGGGTCCGGCTGTCGACTTCGCGATCTTCTCGCTCCACCTCGCGGGTGCGGGCTCGATCCTCGGCGCGACCAACTTCATCACCACCATCTTCAACATGCGCGCGCCGGGCATGACCCTGCACAAGATGCCGCTATTCGTATGGTCGGTGCTCGTTACCGCCTTCCTCCTGCTGCTCGCGCTGCCCGTGCTTGCTGCGGCGATCACCATGCTGATCACCGACCGCAACTTCGGCACGACCTTCTTCGACCCCGCAGGCGGCGGTGACCCGATCCTTTACCAGCACCTGTTCTGGTTCTTCGGCCACCCCGAAGTGTACATCATGATCCTGCCGGGCTTCGGCATGATCTCGCAGATCGTTGCGACCTTCAGCCGCAAGCCGGTGTTCGGCTACCTCGGCATGGCCTACGCCATGGTCGCAATCGGCGTCGTCGGCTTCGTCGTGTGGGCCCACCACATGTACACTGTCGGCCTCGACGTTAACACGAAGATGTACTTCACCGCGGCGACCATGGTCATCGCAGTCCCGACGGGCGTGAAGATCTTCAGCTGGATCGCCACCATGTGGGGCGGTTCCATCCAGTTCAAGTCGCCCATGGTCTGGGCGATCGGCATGATCTTCCTGTTCACCGTGGGTGGCGTTACCGGCGTGTACCTCGCCAACGGCGGCGTGGACGACGTGGTGCACGACACCTACTTCGTCGTCGCGCACTTCCACTACGTGCTGTCGATGGGTGCGGTGTTCTCGCTCTTCGCGGGCTTCTACTACTGGTTCCCGAAGATGAGCGGCAAGATGCACTCCGAGCTGCTGGCCCACCTCCACTTCTGGGGCTTCTTCATCGGCGTGAACGTGATCTTCTTCCCGCAGCACTTCCTCGGCCTGCAGGGCATGCCGCGTCGCTACCCCGACTATGCGGAAGCCTATGCCTACTGGAACGAGATCAGCTCGCTCGGCTACGAAATCATGGCCGGTTCGATGATCTTCTTCTTTGCCAACATCGTGTACGCCTTCGTGGCGGGCAAGAAGGCCGCAGACAATTACTGGGGCGAAGGCGCCACGACGCTCGAATGGACGCTGTCGAGCCCGCCGCCGTTCCACCAGTTCAGCGAACTGCCGGTGATCGAAGACCATCATACTGCCGACGATCACATGAGCCCCAAGCCCGCTTCGGCGTAAGGCGCAAGGCAATCGAACAAGCAGCGGCCGGTCCCCAAAGGGCCGGCCGTTTGCCGTTGAGGACCAGGAGAAGAGCATGCCCGAAATGCGCACCATCGATGTCGGCGAACTGAGCCTGCGCTGTGCCATCGAGGGCCCGGAGCCGGGCACGGCGCCGCTTGCCATCATGGTCCATGGCTTTCCTGAAAGCTGGTACAGCTGGCGTCACCAGCTTGGCCCGGTTGCCGCTGCCGGGTTTACCGCCTGTGCCATCGACGTGCGGGGATATGGCGGCTCGGACAAGCCTCACGCAGTCGATGCCTACGCAATGGAACACATCGTCGCAGATCTCGTGGGCCTCAAACTGGCGCTGCACCCCGATGAACCCGCTGTGCTGATCGGGCACGACTGGGGGGCGCCGATCGTATGGAACACCGCGCTCACCAATCCCGACCACTTCCGCGCGGTCGCGGGCATGTCCGTGCCGTTCGCCGGCGTGCCGCAACGCCCCTTCACCGAGGTGTTCCGCGAAAATTTCACCAGCCAGGGCCGGTTCTTCTACCAGGAGTATTTCCAGGAGCCGGGTGTGGCCGAGGATGAGGCCGAACGCGATCCGCGCGACTGGGTGGCGCGGATGATGTATTCGATCAGCGGCGATGTCCCGCCGGGCGAATACTGGAGCAAGCAGCTGGGCGCGACCTTCCTCGAGGGGTTGCCCGATCCGCAACCCGTCCCGTGGCTGACCGAGGAAGACCTCGACTACTACGAGGGCGAGTTCAAGGCGTCGGGCTTTCGAGGCCCGCTCAACCGCTACCGCAACCACGAGAACGATTACGAGTGGCTGCAAGGCTGGGTGGGCAAGAAGATCGAACAGCCCGCGCTGTTCATCGGTGGCACCCGCGATCCGGCCACGACCCTCTTCGGCGCGGTTGCCGACCCGGTGGCCATGATGCTTCTGTTCGCTCCGCGCGTCGAAGGCCATGTCCTCGAAGGTGTCGGCCACTGGACGCAGCAGGAGCGGCCCGAAGAGGTCAACCGCTTGCTGATCGACTGGCTAAAGCGACTCTAGCGCCCTATATGGCCCCCGATTCCATGACCCAGGCGATCCCCACCCAACTCCCCGCCGACTGGCGAGACTTCTTTGCGCTGACCAAGCCGCGCGTGATGACGCTGGTGATCTTCACCGGGTTGTGCGGCCTGCTTGCCGCGCCGGGAAGCATTCACCCTGTGCTGAGCTTCACTGCCATTCTCTGTATAGCGCTGGGCGCGGGCGGGGCGGCTGCGCTCAACCAGTGGTGGGAAGCGGATATCGATGCCGGGATGAAGCGTACCGCGCAGCGCCCGCTGCCTGCAGGTCGGCTTCATCGCACCGACGCACGCGATTTCGGCATTCTCATCTCGGCTGCTTCGGTCGTCATCATGGGGCTGGGCGTCAACTGGCTTGCGGCTTCCATCCTGGCGATCTCGATCTTCTACTACGCTGTGGTCTACACCATCTGGCTCAAGCCGCGCACACCGCAGAACATCGTCATCGGAGGCGGCGCCGGGGCCTTCCCACCGATGATCGGCTGGGTTGCCGTTACCGGCGACATCACCTTGATGCCGGTCCTGCTGTTCGCGATCATCTTCATGTGGACGCCGCCGCATTTCTGGGCGCTCGCGCTGTTCGTGAAGACCGATTACGCAAATGTCGGCATTCCAATGATGCCGGTCGTAAGGGGCGAGAAATCGACCCGTCGCCAGATCCTCGTTTACACGGTCCTGCTGGCCCCCATCGCCATCGCGCCTTGGTATCTCGGCTACACGGGCGCGGTCTACGGCGTGATCGCCTCGGCACTCAGCCTTGCTTTCTTCGCCCTCGCGCTGCCTGTGGGCCTGCGCGACACGGCGGAGGGCGATACGATGAAGCCTGAAAAGCGCCTGTTCGGTTTCAGCGTCGCCTATCTCTTCGCCCTGTTCGCTGCGCTGGTGGCGGATGCCTATCTCACCCCCATGTTGATGGCCTGATGATGACTCCCGAAGAAGAAGCCGAATTCCGTCGCCGCCAGAAGAGCCGCAATCTTGTGCTCGGCGGCATCCTGCTGGGCCTTGCCGTCCTGTTCTACGTGATCACCATCGTCAGGATGTGAGGCCATCATGACTGCTGCAACGCTGCAAGCCCGCAAGAACCGCACCGCAATGCTGGCGCTGCTTGGCGCTGCTGCGATGCTTGGTCTCGGTTATGCCGCTGTCCCGCTTTACCAGCTGTTCTGCCAGGTCACCGGCTTCGGCGGCACGACCCAGCGCGCCAGTGAGAGCGACGCCGACATCGCCGCTCGCCAGGCGGCGAGCGGTGCGGCACGAACGATCTCGGTTCGCTTCGATGCCAACACCGCGGGCGACGTACCGTGGAGCTTCCACCCGGAACAGCCGACCGATACGGTCACGATCGGCCAGCGCGACATGGCCATCTACATCGCCAAGAACAATTCCAACGAGCGCATCACCGGCACCGCGACATTCAATGTCGAGCCCGAGCAGGCCGGCAAGTATTTCAACAAGATCCAGTGCTTCTGCTTCACCGAGCAGGTGCTCGAACCGGGGCAGCAGGTTCGCATGCCGGTGCTTTATTACGTCGATCCGAAGGCGCTCGACGATCCGAACATGGACGGGGTTGAGCAGATTACCCTGTCATATACTTTCCACCGGGCTTTGGATTTAGCCGAGTAGCCCCTAGACCCGCGCGCATTGGCGCATTAAGGGCCTCCGCAAAGCGAAAACCAGGACGCGTAAACATGGCTGGCAACGTCAATCACGAATACCACATTCTCGAACCCGATATCTGGCCGCTGATCGGCTCGATTTCGGCGCTCACATTCACCAGCGGCATGGTGCTGTTCATGCACGACATGCCGAGTGCGAAGATCGTCCTCGGCCTTGGCATCATGGGCCTTATCGCGACCTTCTTCAGCTGGTTCTCGAACATCGTGAAGGAAGCCCAGCGCGGCGATCACACTCCCGTCGTGCAGCTTCACCTGCGCTACGGCATGATCCTGTTCATCGCTTCGGAAGTGATGTTCTTCGTCGGCTGGTTCTGGAGTTTCTTCGACTTCGCACTGTTCCCCTCGACGATTTCCGAGGTGGTTGGCGGGCAGTTCCCGCCCAAGGCGATCGAAGCGGTCATGGACCCCTTCAGCCTGCCGCTGCTCAACACGCTGATCCTGCTTTGCTCGGGCACCACGGTCACCTGGGCGCACCACTCGCTGATCCATGGCGACCGTGACGGTCTCAAGAAGGGCCTCTGGCTGACCATCCTGCTGGGCGCGCTGTTCACCAGCATCCAGGCCTATGAATACGCCCACGCGCCGTTCGGCTTCGGTGGCAACACCTACGGCTCGGCATTCTACATGGCGACCGGTTTCCACGGCTTTCACGTGCTTGTCGGCACGATCTTCCTGATCGTCTGCCTCGTGCGCACCTACAAGGGCCACTTCACCCCGCGCCAGCACTTCGGCTTCGAAGCGGCTGCGTGGTACTGGCACTTCGTCGACGTGGTGTGGCTGTTCCTCTTCGTCGCCGTCTACGTCTGGGGCGGCTGGGGTGCACCCATCCACTGATGTCCTCGGACATTCGGATTACGGCAGAGGGCAGCCCGGCTTAGGTCAGGCTGCCCTTCGCTTTTAGAAAGCCCTCGCATGACCCGCCGCATTCCCATCATCCCGACTGTAATCGTTGCCGCCGCCATCGCGACGATGATTGCGCTCGGTTTCTGGCAGCTCGATCGCAAGGGGCAGAAGGAAGCGCTGATCGCACATGCCGAGCGCTCGCTGAGCATGTCGTCGGAGGTCGAATATCCGCGCGACGAGCGCGCTCTCGATGGGGTGCTTTACCGCCGTACCCGCGTGACCTGCGCCAGCCTGATAAATGCGACGACAGTTGCGGGCTCCAGTGCGCGGGGCGAAAGCGGTGTAGCCCATCGTGTGACCTGCTACCTTCCTGACGGCAGGCCCGTGAAGATCGACCTGGGTTTCTCGCGCGATCCGGCACCGGTTCCTTGGAGCGGCGGTGAGGTCAGCGGAATGATTGCCCCCGGCGGCAGGATCGTCGCGACGGACGAGGTGCCCGGGCTTGAGCTCCTCGCGTTGCCGGACCCAAGGGACCTGCCGAACAATCATCTCGCTTACGCCGGTCAGTGGTTCTCCTTCGCCCTGACGGCGCTGGTGATCTACGTCCTCGCGCTGCGCCGCCGCACTCAATCGGGGGGCAGGGAGGCTAAGGGGGAATAAAGCCCCCCTTGCTTGCCCGTACACCCGCCGCCCGCTAACCGCATCGCACGATGAAATACGTCTCCACCCGCGGCTCTGCGCCATCGCTCGATTTCGCCGGCGTCACGCTGGCTGGCCTCGCCTCGGATGGCGGACTTTATGTGCCAGAGGAATGGCCACGCTTCACGCAGGACGAGATCACGGCGATGCGCGGCCTGCCCTATGCAGAACTCGCCGCGCGGGTGATGCAGCCCTTTGTCGGCGATTGCCTGACGCCTGACCGCCTGCTCGAGCTGACGACACAGGCCTATGGCCGCTTCGCGCACAAGGCGGTGACCCCGCTGGTCCAGCTCGACGAGCAGCAATGGCTGCTGGAGCTGTTCCATGGCCCCACGCTCGCCTTCAAGGACGTGGCGCTGCAGCTCCTCGGCCTGCTCTTCGAGGAATTCCTCGGGCGCGAGGATGGCAACCTGACCATTGTTGGCGCGACCAGTGGAGATACCGGCAGCGCAGCCATCGATGCGGTTGCGGGCCTCGACCGGGTCGAGATCTTCATGCTCCACCCCAAGGGCCGGGTGAGCGACGTCCAGCGTCGCCAGATGACGACGGTGCGCGCGCCCAATGTCCACAACATCGCCATCGACGGCAGCTTTGACGATGCGCAGGCCATGGTGAAGCGTATTTTCGCCGATGCCGACGTCACGGCCAAGCATCGCATCGGAGCGGTCAATTCGATCAATTGGGCCCGCCTGATGGCGCAGGTGGTCTATTACTTTGCCGCCTCGCTCCAGTTGGGCGGCCCCGAACGCAAGCTCGCCTTCAGCGTGCCGACGGGCAATTTCGGGGACGTCTTCGCCGGCTATGTCGCCGCGCAGATGGGCCTGCCGATCGAACGCCTTGTGGTTGCCACAAACATCAACGACATCCTCCACCGTGCGTTGTCCCAAGGGGACTATTCGACCGGCACGGTCACCCCGACCGCCGCGCCGAGCATGGACATCCAGGTGTCCTCCAACTTCGAGCGCCTGCTTTTCGATGTCGGTGGACGAGACGGAGCGGCGCTCGCCGAGCAGATGCGCGCCTTTGAGGCGAGCAAGGCCATGCGCCTCACCAATGCCCAGCAGCAGGGTGCCTCGGCGCTCTTCACCAGCACGCGTGCCGACGAAGGCGAGACCGCACAGTCGATGCGCTGGGCCTATGAGCATTGCGGCGAAATCATCGACCCGCACACCGCGATTGGTCTCCACGCCGCCCGCCATGCCGAGCTACCAGGCGATATTCCCGTGGTGACGCTTGCCACAGCTCACCCGGCCAAATTCAATGATGCCGTCGAACGTGCCACCGGCACGCGCCCGCCGCTGCCTGCCCGTGTCGGCGACCTCTTCGCGCGCGAGGAGGCTTACGTCGAACTCCCGGGCACTTACGAGGCTGTGCGCGACCACATCCTCGCCAACGCATCCTGATGGCCGAGCTCGTCCGCAATCCCATGCTGATGGTCGGCGAGGGCTGGGATGCCTATCGCCTGCTCGACAGCGGCAATGGCCGCAAGTTCGAGGCCTACGGGCCCTACAGCTTCATCCGTCCCGAACCGCAGGCCATGTGGACTCCTCGGCTTGAGGGTTGGGATGCGCATGGCGAGTTCGTTCCCGGCAGCGATGAGGACGGCGGCGGGCGCTGGCAATACTTCAAGGACGTTCCGGGCGCGGGCTGGGAACTTGGCTGGGGCGACGAAGTGCGTTTCAACGCTCAGTGCACGCCCTTCCGCCATCTTGGCTTCTTCCCCGACATGGCCCCGGTGTGGAGCTGGATGGGCGAACAGCTTGCCGGCAGGGACGATGCCGAGACGATGAACCTGTTCGGCTATACCGGCGTCGGTTCGCTCGCCCTGTCGAAATATGGCCGCGTCACCCATGTTGATGCGAGCAAGAAGTCGGTCGCACAGGCGCGCGAGAATGCCGCGCTTTCGGGCATGGAGGACCGCCCGGTCCGCTGGCTGGTTGAGGACGCGATGAAATACACCGCGCGCGAGGTGCGGCGCGGACGGCGTTACGATGGCATCATCCTCGATCCGCCCAAGTTCGGGCGTGGTCCCGATGGCGAGGTTTGGCGGCTGGAGGAAGGGCTGCCCGGTCTCATCGCCGATTGCCGCCAGCTGCTCGATGCCGACAGCAGCTTCCTGTTCCTCACCGTCTATGCGGTGCGCATGAGCAGCCTCGCGCTTGGCGGATTGCTCGACGAGGTGTTCTCAGGCCTCCCTGGCAAGATCGAGCACGGCGATCTTGCAGTGCAGGAAGAGGATTCGGATCGCCTGCTCCCCACCGCAATCTTCGCGCGCTGGTCCAATCCGCGCTAGGGGCAGGCCATGACCGATTCGCTGATCCTCGAGGTGGCCGATTTCGAGCACGACGTGCTCACCGGCATCTATTCCGAAGAGACCGGGCGCCCGCAGCCGCTGCGCTTCACCATCCAGGCGCGGATGAAGCCGCTGGCGAAGTACGAGGCCGAGACCTCGCTCGATGCGAGCAAGAACTACATGGATCTGAAGTTCGCGGCCTCCGAAGCTTTGCCCGAAGGCGTCCATTTCAAGCTGATCGAGGCAGTTGCCGACCACGTCTGCGAAACCCTGTTCCTGCAGGACAGCCGCGTCGAGGCGGTCACCGTTAAGATCGTCAAGCTCGCCATCGCCGAGGCGCACGAGAAGATCGGCATCACCCTCCACCGCGAGCGCCGGTGATGAAGCGAATTGCGGTCGACGGCCTGCCGGACGATCCGCTCGCCGCAGCCGGCGTGTTCCACCAGCACTGGCTGGCCCATGTCGAGGACTTCCTCGGCAAGGGCGAGGACGTGATGATTGTTGTGCCTTCCGCCGACCATACGCATAGCGAATGGCGGCTGGCCATCGTTGCCGGGCTCGCGCGCAAGCACACGCCGCGCCGGGTCAACATGGTCGCGGGCGAGGGCGAAGCGGTCGACGCGACCGAAACCTATCTTGCAGCGGCGCCCGGTATCACCGGCCAGTACCTGGAGACCTGAGCGATGGTCCGGATCCTCTTCCTCGGTCCCCTGCGCGACCTTGCCGGAGTGCAGGAGCGCGAGGTCACGGGGCCGCTAAGCTGGAACACACTGCTCGAAGTCGTCGGACCCGAGGTTGCCGAACAGCTCAGGCTGGACCGCGTAAACGTCGCCTGCGCCGGACGGGTGCTGGCCGACAAGACTGCGCTGCGTGCCAACGATGGAGACGAGATCGCGCTGCTCCCGCCGGTAAGCGGTGGCTAGGCTGACACTCTCGACCCCGCTCGACGTGCGCCTGCTCGACAGGGGGCTGAGCGTCGGTGAGGCGCTGGCGGCCTTCAATGCCGCACACGAGGCGGCCGGCGGGGTCGTTTCCTTCCTCGGCAAGGTCCGTCCCGATGGCGACGTACTGGCACTGGAACTTTCGCACTACGAACCGCTGACGCTGCCGGGCATGGAAGGATTGGCCGAAGAGGCCCGCACCCGGTTCTCGCTCGACGGGGCACTCGTCTGGCACCGGGTCGGCGTCATGACGCCGGGCGAGGCGATCGTCCTTGTGGCCACCGCAGCGCGCCATCGCCGCGATGCCTTCGATGCCGCGCAATACCTGATGGACCACCTCAAGAGCGCGGCGTGGCTGTGGAAGCGCGAGAAGCGCGCGGACGGCTGGCACTGGATCGAACCGCGCGACATCGACCATACGGATCTTGCCCGCTGGAACTAACGCCAGGGTGTTGATCCATATCAAGGAACCCGCTTCCGATTCGCCGCAACTTGCTCCTCAACAGCAAGGAGCAGCGTAAATGTCGAAGAACCTCCCCCGTGATCTCGTCGCCGGCCAGGCAAATGTCCGCGACCATGCCGTTACCCCGACCATCGTGGATCGCAGCTTCGAGCTCCCGAAAGGGTTCTACATGGCGACCGTCGGGCTTTATCTCGGCTTCCTGGCGGTCATGGCTATCGGCGTGCCTTCGGGCGGGCTGATCCTGCCGATGGTCCTCTTCGCTGTTTCGATCATTGCGGGTTTCGCCCTGCCGGTCGTCTGGTCGCGTCTTGCGCCGGAAGAGACGCAGAAGAAGCCCAAGAGCTGGGGGGCACTCAAGCTCCATGGCATTATGACCCATACCGGCCGCGTGGCAGCGAAGGATGCCGCGGTGCAGGTCCTGATCCTTCCCGTACTGGTATTCTGTTGGGGCATCGTGGCCGTCACGATCGTGGGGAGCGTTGCCGGCTAAGGTAATCCCGGTATCCAGTACACCTCGCGGGGCCGGGCGACCGGTCCCGCGATTTTCTTTCCGGGATCAGCGAACGCGCGAACGCAGCCGCTCGAGGACCGAGTCTTCTTCGCTGATGAGGTCGATGACCTGCCCGCGCGCCACATCGATGGCCGAGGCGTCCTCTGCCTGGATCGAGGCGGCGGCATGGATGATGTCGAGTTCGCCGAGGGCAATCGCGGCAATGCTGCGCGCCGAATCGAGGTCAGCCAGCGCCACTTGCGCGGCGGCCCAGCTGTCGCTCCCGATGTCTGCGCCGGCAGCAGCGCCCACCAGCTTTTCGGCTCCGGGCTGCGCAGCGGCGAAGGTGGCATGGGCCTCGCGTGCCTGTGCCACCAGCGCTGCAAGGCGCGCATCCAGACCACCGCTCAGGTCGACTTCTACGGGAGGGACATCGAGCTGCTGCGAAGGAGCAGGTTCGAAGTTGCCCTCGACCCGCTCGACATCGCGAATGGCGAGCGAGGGATAGCCGTCGGTGCCGGTGCCGGCACATCCGGAAAGGGCAAGGGCGAGGAGAGCAGGGCGAATGAACTTGCGGTCGGTCATCGCCGCCTCCATATCACGCGTGACGCGGCGCGCCAGCGGACATGCAAAAATCCGCATCCGGGCCGTTGACTTGCAACCACCTTTCGCCTAACGGCACGCTTCTTTCCGGGGCCGCCATCCGGCGGCTCGACGGGTGCGCCGTATATTCGCAAGAGTACGGCAAAGCTAATTGATTGAGAGATAACCACCATGTTCGCAGTAGTGCGCACGGGCGGCAAGCAGTACCGGGTTGCCGCCGGAGACAAGATCGCGGTTGAAAAGCTCGCTGGCGAAGCCGGCGACACCATTACGCTGGGCGACGTCCTGCTGGCCGGCGATGGCGACAAGCTCGCCGATGCCGCCAAGACCGTCGTTTCGGCCGAGATCATCGCGCAGGCGAAGAGCGAAAAGGTCGTCGTTTTCAAGAAGCGTCGCCGTCACAACTATCGTCGCAAGAACGGCCACCGCCAGCAGATGACCCTGCTGCGCATCGTCGCCGTGGGCGATTCGAAGGCCGAGAAGAAGGCTGCTCCGAAGAAGGAAGCCGCTCCGAAGGCCGACGCTGCGGAAGCAAAGGCTCCGGCCAAGAAGGCCGCGCCGAAGAAGGAAGCTGCCGAGAAGGCCGCTCCCGCCAAGAAGGCTGCGCCCAAGAAGGCTGCTGCCAAGAAGACCGAAGCCAAGAAGTAAGGAGCGCGAACCATGGCACATAAAAAAGCAGGCGGTTCATCGCGCAACGGTCGTGACTCGGCCGGTCGTCGCCTTGGTGTGAAGAAGTTCGGCAGCCAGGACGTGGTCGCCGGCAACATTATCGTGCGCCAGCGTGGCACCAAGTTCTACCCGGGCAGCAATGTCGGCATGGGCAAGGACCACACCCTTTTCGCGCTTACCGACGGTATCGTGCGATTCCACAAGGGCAAGCTCGGTCGCAAGTTCGTGTCGGTAGACATGATGGCAGAAGCCGCCGAATAAATCGGACGCTCCGATAAAGGGATCGTCCAGACAGGACGGTCCCAGCCGGGATAACCACCGGCAGCTGAAGAGGGAGATGGGACCGACCCGTCTCCCTCTTGTCGTTTCTCCCTCTCAGACTGGCGAAATTTCCTTTCGCCGCCACGCAACTGTCACGCGTCCGGCCTAGGAGCCCGGAGCGTGGTCCAAAGGGGAGAATACCGATGTTCCATGTAACGGAGAGGCTGCTGTTGCGGCCTGCCTGGCCCGAAGACTGGAAGGGCGTGCTCGAAGCGATTGCCGACGAGGGTATCGTCCGCAACCTCGCGCGCGCGCCGTGGCCCTATGACGAGGCCGCCGCCAGGTTCTTCGTCGAACTCCCCCAGGACGAACGCCTTCCCCATTTCCTCGTGGTCGAATCAGGCAGTGGCCGGATCATCGGCTCGGCCGGCTTGGGCGAACACGATGGCCAGCCCGAGGTCGGTTACTGGTTCGCCCGTGACGCATGGGGCAGGGGCTATGCGGCCGAAGCTGCCCGCGGGGTGGTGGAAGTGGCCAAGCTGCTCGGTCACCGCAGGCTGGTTGCCGGGCACTTCGTCGACAACCCGGCATCGGGCAGGGTGCTGCGCAAGGCCGGTTTCGTGCCCACGGGCTGCATCGGCAAGCGCCACAGCCTCGCGCGCGGCGAACAGGTTGCGTCGATCGAGTATGTGCTCGACCTCGACGAGGCCGACATGCTCCCGCCAATGGCCGCCTGACCAAATAGAAAGGCCCCGCGATCGCTCGCGGGGCCTTTTCACATTCGAAGACCCGAGGCTTACTCGGCGGGCATCAGTGCCGCTTCGAAATCGCCCTCGAACTTGTTGATGAGGGCGCGGTCGTCGTGGTCCCACGGGTGGAAGCCGGGCTTGAAGTAGCTCAACCATGCCGGGAAGATCCGGCGCACGACACCCGGGCTGACGGTAAGGTACTTGAACAGGCCCCACTTCGCCTTGCGGCCGGTAATCCCGTCCTGCGCCAGAAGTTCGAGCGTATCGTTCCAGCGGTTCCTGAAGAAGTTGAAGCTGACGATCAGCATCATCAGACTGCGCAGCTTGTAGCGGCGCCAGGGCGACCAGTCGCGAGTGGCATGCAGATAGGTGTCGTAGGCGACGCCCTTGTGCTCGATCTCTTCGATCGAATGCCATTCCCACATCTTGCGAACCTCCTCGTCCGCATCCTTGAAATGCTTGGGGTTCGCGAGGAACTCGTAGGCCATCATGGCCGTGTAGTGTTCGAGAGCCATGGTCGCGGCAAGGTTGACGATGACCGGACGGTCCTTCGTCAGCGCCAGCATTTCGGCGACGCGCTGGTCGATCGCCTTGATATCATAGCCATGTTCTTCGGCGAGACGGTTGAAGGCGACGTGTTCGCGCGTGTGGTTGATTTCCTGCTTCACGAAAGCGCGGATCTCGGCGGCCAGCTTGGGGTCGGCGCCGTCGCGATGGGCCTTCACGGCCTCGATGAAGAAGGCCTCGCCACGCGGGAAGGTCGCGGAAAGTGCGTTATGCCAGGCGGTGCCAAAAGGCTCGCCGGCCCACCAGCGGCGCGGGGTGGTGCCGCGGTTGAAACGTTCGTCGCGCACAGTCAGGGTCAGGTCCGCCGGGGTGGGGACGCTGCGGCGCGTATCGACATCGAATTGGACAGGGGCGTTCATCGGGAACTCCACTAGGGTTAACTTACATCAGTGTAAGTAAGGCTTACTGACACAATTGTCAATAAGCATCTCGCATGGGCTTCACCCCGCCGATGCGATGAGCTAACGCCTTAACGATGGCGACCCGTAAACGACTGTCACCCGAAGAATCCCGCCTTGCTGCGCTGGAGTCCGCACGCGCCCTGCTGATCGAGGCCGGGCCCCAGGCGGTAACGCTGAAGGCCGTGGCTGCGCGAATCGGGCGCACGCATGCGAACCTGCTCCACCATTTCGGGTCGGCTGCCGGATTGCAGCGCGAACTGGCGCGCCATCTGGCCGAAACCGTGTGCTCGACCATCGTCGACGCGGTTCGGGCGAGCAGGGCGGGTCTGGGTAGCCCACGCGAAGTGGTCGACCTCGCCTTCGACGCTTTCGACAAGGAGGGCGCCGGCGCACTCGCCAGCTGGATGATCCTCACCGGTAACGAAGATGCGCTGACCCCGATCGTCGAGACGATCCATGACCTCGTCGACGAAATCGCACCTGAAGAGGCTGCGCACGGTGCCGCGCCGCTCCAGGTTCACGAAGAGACGCTGGCGCTCGTCCTGATGGCCATGGGCGATGCCTTGATCGGACAGGCACTCTCGCGCTCGCTCGGATTGCCGGAGACCGCAGCCCGCGACCGGGCCGAGCGGATGCTGATGAATTCGATCGCCGCGCTTACTCCGCAGGGCTGAGGCCGGAGCGCATCCATTCGGGCGCAGCGTCGGGCGCGATATCCTCGACACGCCGATGTTCGACGGCCAGATCGAGCGCATCATATGCATGCTTTCGGCGCTTCTCGTTCGACTGCGACAGCGGGACCACGACCAGCCGGCGGTTGACCTTCTGCCGCCAGTTCATTCGTGCCGTGTTCTCCTGCCCGACGTAACAGCCCTTGGTAAAGCTGACGCCGTTGAGCTCGACGGCATTGGTTTCCAGCCAGAGTATGTCCTGCATGTCGGCGTGCCCCTCGGGCACACCCAGCGCCAGGCGATGCGCCAGCCACGCCGCGTCGGCAGATTCATCCGCGTCACCGGCGGGCGCAAGCCAGCGCTGGCCAAGATCGGCAAGCCGCGGGTCCGCCGCGCCGCCGTCACCAGGCTCTTTCTGCCAGTGAACCGCGACAGCGGGATCCACGGCAATGTCGATCTTGCGCCGCAGGCGATAGAGCGAAAGCCGCTTCGCCAGTTCCTCGGCCGCCGAAGCCTCGCAATCGAGCAGCAATTCGCCGTGACCTGCAGGCCATACGATGAAGTCGAACAGCATCTTGCCCTGCGGCGTCAGCAGGCCCGCATAGACCGGCAGCAAGCCGGTCACGTCATTGGTCACGAGGCCCTGGAGGAATGCGGCCACGTCCTCGCCCTCGTCTTGGGGGGTCAGGCGGATCACGGCGCGGTCGAACAGGCGGGTAGCGGTCATGGGTGACAGATAGGCGACCGGACGCCATAGGCAACCACATGGCCGAATCGCTGACAATCCGCCGCCCCGACGACTGGCATCTCCATTTTCGCGACGGTGCCACCATGCGCGCCGTGGTGCCGCATACCGCCCGTCAGTTCGCCCGCGCGATCGTCATGCCGAACCTCGTCCCGCCGGTGACGACGAGCGCACTCGCCGCCGCCTATCGCGAGCGCATAGTCGACGCCGTGCCCGTGGGCGTGGACTTCACCCCGCTGATGACCGCCTATCTCACCGACCAGAGCGACGCGGACGACCTGGCCGCCGGTTTCGCGGATGGTGTGCTGACCGCAGTGAAGCTCTATCCGGCAGGGGCGACCACCAATTCGGCGCAGGGCGTGACCGACATCGCCAATGTCATGGGCGTGCTCGAGCGCATGGCCGAAATCGGCATGCCGCTGTGCGTCCATGGCGAGGTGACGCAAGCCGACATCGACATCTTCGACCGCGAGGCGGTGTTCATCGACCGCGTGATGCAGCCGCTGGTCGCGCGGCTGCCGGAACTGAAGATCATCTTCGAACACATCACAACCCGGCAGGCGGCGGAATTCGTCGATGCTTCGGGACCGAACATCGCCGCGACGATCACCCCGCAGCACCTCCACATCAACCGCAACGCCATGCTTGTCGGCGGAATTCGCCCGCACATGTACTGCCTGCCCGTTGCCAAGCGCGAGGAGCACCGGCTGGCGCTGCGCAAGGCGGCGACTTCGGGTTCGACGAAGTACTTCCTCGGCACGGACAGCGCGCCGCACCACAAGCATACCAAGGAAACCGACTGCGGCTGCGCGGGCATCTTCAACGCGCCCTATGCGCTGGAAAGCTATGTCACCGTATTCGACGAGGAAGGCGCGCTTGCCCGGTTCGAGGCCTTTGCCTCGCTCAACGGCCCGCGCTTTTACGGCCTGCCGGCCAACGAGAGCATGATTACGCTGGAAAAGGCACCGGTCGAAGTCCCGGCGACGGTTGGCGGCGGGGAAGCGGAGATCGTCCCCTTCCACGCAGGCGAAACGCTCAGCTGGCGGCTGGCGTCCTAGACCGCGCGACGAGGTCCCACACGAAGATCGCGGCTGCCGCCCAGATACAGGCGAAACAGGCCAGCTCTGCCGGGTGCAGCGGCTTGTGGAACACAGTCAGCCCGAGCACGAAGACGATGCTCGGCGCGAGGAACTGGATGAAACCCAGCGTCGAATAGGGCAACCGGCGCGCCGCGATGGCGAAGAGCAGCAGGGGGAAAGCCGTCAGTGCGCCGCCGAGCATGATCGCAAGGCCAAGGCCCAGGCTCTGCGTGAATGCCGAACCCGCCGGCGTCTGCGCATAATACCAGGCGACCGCGGTGGCCGGTACGAGCAGCAGCATGGACTCGATGGTCAGGCCGGGCACCGAACCGACCGGGACCTGCTTGCGGATCAATCCATAAGTGCCGAAGCTGAGCGCAAGCGTCAGGCTGATCCAGAGCGTGGTCAGCGCGCCGCCCAGCAAAAGCGAGACGCCAAGCGCCGCGAGCCCGACCGCGATCCACTGGCGCCGGGTCAGTTTCTCACCCAACAGCAACGTGCCGAGCAGCACGTTGACCAGCGGATTGATGTAGTAGCCGAGGCTTGCGGCGAAGACCTGGCCGGATTGGATTGCCCAGACGTAGACGACCCAGTTGATGGCAATGAGCGCGGAACTGAGCGCCAGCAATCCCAGAACCTTGGGGTTGGCAAGCGCGCTGCGGACTTCCGGCCCCTGCTTGCGGAAGGCGACGATCAGCAAACATAGCGGCAGCGTCCAGATAATCCGCCAGCCGACGAATTCGAAGGCCGGCACCGACTTCACCAGGATCAGGTAGAGCGGCAGGAAGCCCCAGATCAGATAGGCCCCGAAGGCCGCGCCAAGACCGGTGCGGTCGCTGTGGGGGTGGTGCTGGTTCATCGATTCAGCGCCTAGGGGCAGGAGAATCGCCCCGCAAGCAACAATTCGTCGCTGCTGGAATGTCGCTTTGTCGCAAATTCGAATCCTGACAGCCGCGTTGCATTCTGTTCAGGAAGGCGGGCCTAAAGCTTAACACCAGACACCGAGTCTCACCGCCTGAAGAAACCAGAAGGAACCGCAAAATGGCCAAGATTTTCCGCACCGCCGCCATTGCACTTGCGGCCTCGAGCATGACCCTGTCGATGCCCGCCGCCGCCGCCCCCGATGCCCACGCATCGGCCGTCGCGCACGCCAATGCCGCCTATGGCGACATGACTTACGAGCACGGCAAGAAGAAGGGCCATCGCAAGCACTATCGTGAATACGAGGAATACGGTCACTACAATCGTTACGACGACCGCCGCTATCGCTCGTACTCGCGTCCCTACTACATGGGCTACGACCGCTATTATGGCGAGCCGGTCTACCGCGACACGCGCATCTGGCGCGGCAATGACGGCCGTTATTACTGCCGCAAGGAAAATGGCACCACCGGCCTGCTGGTCGGCGCGGGTGTCGGCGCCCTGATCGGTCACGAAGTGGCGGGTCGCGGCGGCGATCGGACCCTTGGCGCCATCCTCGGCGCTGCCGGCGGCGCCCTGCTGGGTCGTGCGATCGACCGCTCCAGCACTCGCTGCGGATAATCTGAACACCAGTCTTCGGTCGTGCCCACCCACGGCCCGAGGCACGGCTTCCACCGAGCCGTGAGGGCGTCGTCTGTCTCCAATTCCGGGGGCGGGCGGCGCCCTTTACCTTTTGGGACTACCACCGTCCCGCTATGATGCAGCTGGCGCTGGTGGCTGGCGTCGGGAGGCGTCCCGCGCCAGTGACAACGTCAAGCGATAGCGGGAGACCCCATGAATTTGCGTCCGATTTCTGCACTTGCCGCACTGGCACTTGTTTCGGCCTGCGGTAACAACGCCACCGGTCCGAAAGAGGGCGAGGCGATGGATCCGGCCAGCCAGCAGGCGCTCAATGACGAGCTCATGACCGACCCGGACCTTGCCAACCGCAACGAGGCGGGCGCGGCGCTTTCGGGCACCGGCAACGACGCGGTTCCGGAAATCGACAAGAGCATCCGCGCCATCGAAGCAGCCCGGACGAGGGCGGTAGAACTGGTTGGCGGCACGGCAAACATGAAGCCTGCGCCGGCCGCGCGCCAACTCGCCGCGAATGCCCCCGACACGAAGGCGATGGTCGCCGCCGCCAAGGCAGCCGTCACGCCGGGTGGGGCGAACTGCGCCGATAGCGTCGAATACGGTGCGGCTTGGGCTGCGAAGCTGCCAGCCACTTTCCCGGTCTATCCGCGCGGCAATACGCAGGAGGCCGCCGGCACCGACGAGGGCGATTGTGCGCTGCGCATCGTGACCTTCCTCACCCCGGTGGAGATCGACGAAGTCTTCGCCTTCTACGCCTCGCGCGCGACGGCGGCAGGCTACGCGGTCGAACACGTGCTCAAGGGCGAGGCGAATATCCTCAGCGGCACCAAGGGCAAGTCAGCCGTCGTCGTCTACGCCACGCGCCTGCCTTCGGACGTGACGCAGATCGATCTTGTCACGTCCGAATAAGGACGGGCGTCAGGCGTCCTTGAGGCCCACACCGATGTTCGCGCGCGGCTGCTCCATCTCGGTGCTCGCCACCGGATAGGCGCAATAATCGGCGGCGTAGAAGGCTGCGGGACGATGGTTGCCCGACAGGCCGACGCCGCCGAACGGCGCGGCCGAGGATGCGCCGTTGGTCGGGCGGTTCCAGTTCACCACACCGGCGCGGATTTCGGTCCAGAAATGCTCGAAATCCTTCGGACCGCCGCCAATCAGCGAAGCGGCGAGGCCGTAACGGGTGTTGTTGGCCTCGGCGATAGCGGCATCGAAATCGGCCACGCGGATGACTTGCAGCAGCGGGCCGAACAACTCGATGTCGGGACGTTCGGCAATGTCCGTCGCATCGAGGATGGCGGGGCTGAGGAAGGGAAGGCTCTCGTCCTTGCGCTTCATGTGCATGACCGGGCGTCCACCACGGTTCATCAAAGCGACGAAGCTCTCGGACAAGAGGTCCGCCGTCTGGTTGTCGATCACGCAGCCCATGAATGGTTGGGGTTCGGCGAAGGGTTCGTCGACGATCAGCCGTTCGGTCAGGCGCTTAACCTCGGCGACCAGCTTGTCGAACATCGAATCGACGATGATCAGGCGTCGCGCTGCGGTGCAGCGCTGGCCTGCGGTGGTGAAGGCGGACTGGATGATGGTGACTGCCGCGTCTTCCAGCTTGGGCGTGTCGATGGCAACGATCGGATTGTTGCCGCCCATTTCCAGCGCAACGATCTTGCCCGGGTTGGTCGCCAGCTTGCGGTTGATGGCGATGCCCGCGCGTGCGGAGCCGGTGAAGAGAACGCCGTCGATCGCATCGTGCTCGACCAACGCCTTGCCCTCTTCCGGGCCGCCGTGGATGCACTGGATGACGCTTTCGGAAATGCCTGCCTCGTGGAAGCAACGGGTCAGAAATTCGCCCACCGCCGGCGTCTTCTCCGACGGCTTGAAGATGATGACATTGCCCGCAATCAGCGCGGGGACGATGTGGCCGTTGGGCAGGTGCGCGGGGAAGTTGTACGGGCCGAGAACGACCATCACCCCATGCGGCTTGTGGCGCAGCGCCGCTGTTCCCTGGAGGGCGCTGTTGAGCTTCTTCTGGCCGGTGCGCTCGGCATAGGCGGTGACCGAAATCTCCACCTTGGCGATGACCGCCTCGACCTCGGTGCGGGCTTCCCACAGGGGCTTGCCGGTTTCGCGGGCGATGAGTTCGGCGAAGGGCTCGGCGTGCTTGCGGACGGTATTTGCGAAGCGGCGGAGCAGCTCGATGCGGTTGCCCAGCGGCGTGCGCGCCCACTCTGCCTTGGCACCGGCCGCGCGGTGGATGACTGCTTCGACATTGCCCGCCGTGCCGCGCCAGATTTCGGCACCGGTTGCAGGCTCGAAGGAAACCAGTTCGTTGCTAGACACTTCTACCTTCCCGCGTCGCGATCCCGGATGCCCGCGCCTATGTGCGAGGCGAGGCAAGCGGTCAAATATCCATTTATGTAACTAACCCGCATGGCCAAGGGGTCCCGGCGGGATCCCGTGCGCTTCACCCATGCGCCGCAGGGCAGCCACCTTGGCTTCGAGCACGCTCCAGTCGTCGCGCTGGTCGATGGCGGACCAGATCGATTCGACCTCTTCGATCAGCATCGACTGAGGTTGTTCCTCCGACCAGTAATCGTGGCTCGTATCGAGCAATTGATAGGCGGCAAGTGCCTCGGCGAGGCTGCCCTGGGCTCCCCGGCCGCCGCGATGGCGAAAAAAGAAGGCATCGGGACTCTCGCTGCTTTCGCGCAAATGCGCCTCGCTCGCGGCGACGAGGGCGGCATCTTCCTCTGCCCCGCGCGATTCGACGCCAAGACGCCAGCACCAGCGCCGCCCGATCGCTTCCATGTAGGCAGGACCGAAGCGCTCCATCGCGGCAATCAGTGGCGGGGCGTCGGACAGCTGGCGCAATGCCAAGGCCAGCTGCCCGCAATTCCAGTGCAGCGCCTCGGGCTGGCGGCCGAAGGCGTAGAGGCCCTGGTGGTCGAAATAGGCGGCCGTAAAGCCCGGGTCCCAGCGCGGCGCGAAGCGCCACGGGCCGTAGTCGAAGCTCTCGCCCGAGATGTTCATGTTGTCGCTGTTGAGGACGCCGTGGACGAAGCCCGCGACCATCCAGCTTGCGGCGAGGTCGGCAAGGCGCTCCACGACCTGTCCCAGCAACGTGGCGGCGGGGTTTTCGTCTGTCCCGCTCGCAGCGGGACCAGGGAACCTATGAAGACAATAATCGACCAGCTGCGCCATGTGATCGCGCTGTTCGAATACGGCGAGCCGCTGGAAGGTGCCAATACGGATGTGACCGTGCGAGAGACGGGTCATCACTGCCGAGCGCGTCGGCGAAGGCTCGTCGCCGCGCTGCAGCGCCTCGCCGGTTTCGACCACGCTGAAGGTCTTCGAGGTGTAGACCCCGAGCGCCTCGAGCATCTCTGTCGCAAGGATTTCGCGCACCGCGCCTTTGAGCGTCAGCCGCCCGTCGCCTTCGCGGCTCCACGGCGTGCGTCCCGAACCCTTGGTGCCCAGGTCCAGCAGCCGGTCTTGGCCATCGCGCATCTGGGCGAAGAGGAAACCGCGCCCGTCACCCAGTTCGGGATTGTAAACGCGGAACTGGTGGCCGTGGTATCGCAGGGCGAGCGGTTGCGGGAGATTGTCCTCCAGCGGCTCGAAGCGTCCGAAATGCGCCACCCACTCCTCGTCCGACATCCCGGCGAGGCCGATGCTTGCAGCATGGCGGTCGTTGCGGAAGCGCAGCCTGGTCTCGGGGAAATCGGCTGCCTCGACCGGATCGCCGAGCCAGTCTGACAATTCGAGGATTGCAGGATCGGGGCGATAGCTCGCGGCTTGCGGTTCTCCTCGCATGTCGCGATAGTGGGGGGTGAAGGCGTCCGGCACAAGGGCGCCACCAACCAGCGACGGGACGAACGCCGCCAGCAATGGACAACAGCTACACCGACCGCACCTGGCAGAGCGCCGACGGTCTCACCCTCCATTTCCGCGATTACCCCGGCAGCGATGCGCGCCCGCCGGTGATCTGCCTGCATGGGCTGACCCGCAATGCGCGCGATTTCGAGGCGCTTGCACCCCACATCGCCGCGCAGGGTTGGCGCGTGATCGTTGCCGAAATGCGCGGACGCGGGGACAGCGACTATTCGGACGACCCGGCCACCTATGCCGTGCCCACCTATGTCGGCGATCTGATGGCCCTGCTCGACCAGGAGGGGATCGAGAGCTTCGTGTCGGTCGGGACCTCGATGGGCGGGCTGATCACGATGATCCTCGCGACATTGCAGCCGCAGCGTATTGCCGGTGCCGTGCTCAACGACGTCGGTCCGGTTCTCGAGACCAGCGGCCTCGACACGATCAAGGGCTATGTCGGGCAAGGGCGCAGCTTCCCCACCTGGATGCATGCCGCCCGTGCTCTCGAAGAAGTTCACGGGGCGACCTTCCCGCGTTTCGATACCGAACAGTGGATTGCCATGGCCAAGCGCACGCTGACCCTGTCGAGCGGCGGGCGCATCGTGTTCGACTACGACATGAAGATCGCCGAGCCGATTCTTGCGGCCGACGAAAACGCGGTCCCGCCCGACCTCTGGCCCGCTTTCGAGACGCTGGCCGCCAAGCCGCTGCTGATGCTGCGCGGAGGGATTTCGGGCCTGCTAGGCGAGGAAGCCTTCGCCGAAATGCGCAGACGTGCCCCTGCAGCGGCAGCGACCACGATTCCGGATGTAGGTCATGCGCCCACGCTCGACGAACCAGAGGCCCGAGCGGCAATCGACAGTTTCCTCGCAGGACTTGCATGAGCGCGAAGAACGGCGGCGTCCCGCATATCCTCCACCTCCAGTCGACTTTCGCCGCCGGTGGCAAGGAGCGGCGCACTGTCCAGCTGATCAACGCTTTCGGAGCGAAGGCGCGCCACACGATAGTGTCCGCCGAACCCGAGCGGCTGGGCGCTGCGGATGGCATCGTCAGGGGTATCCATGTCATCCTGCAGCCGGAATTTCCCAGCCTGAAGGGCCTGCCGCTTCCCGGCCGCCTGCAGAAGATCGCAAGGGCGATGAAGGGTTACGACCTCGTCCTGACCTACAACTGGGGCGCGATGGACGCGGTGATGGCGCACACGCTGTTCAAGGACCTGCACAATCTCCCGCCGCTGATCCATCACGAGGACGGCTTCGACGAAAGCGAACTAAGGAAGCTGAAGACCAGCCGCACCTGGTATCGCCGTGTCGCGCTGGGAAAGTCGGCCGGACTGGTCGTGCCATCGGAGAAGCTCGAGGAAATCGCGCTGGTCGATTGGCAGCAGCCGTTGGGCCGCGTGAAGCGCATTCCCAACGGTATCGACACCAAGGCTTTCGCCATGCGCCCCAAGAAGGACGTTTTGCGGACCATCAAGCGTCCAGGCGAAATGTGGGTCGGCACGCTGGCTGGGCTGAGGACGATCAAGAACCTGCCGCGCCTGGTGCGTGCCTTCGCCCCGCTGCAGGAACACTGGCACCTCGTCATCCTGGGCGAGGGCGAGGCGCGCGCGGCGATCGAGGCGGAAGCTGACCGGCTGGGCGTCAATCACCGCGTCCACCTGCCCGGAGCGGTGGACGATCCTGCACGCGTAATCGGCCTTTTCGACATCTTCGCCCTGTCGAGCGATTCCGAGCAGTTTCCCCTGTCCGTGGTCGAGGCGATGGCAGCGGGCCTTCCGGTCGCGGCCCCGGCGGTGGGCGATATCGCCGACATCGTGTCGGACGAGAATGCGGAATACATCTCCTCACCCGGTGACGAGGCGGAACTGGCCGAAAACCTGCTGCAATTGTCGCTCTCCAAGGAACTTCGATCGCGCCTTGGAGAGGCCAACCGGACGAAGGCGGTGGCGCAGTTCGACGAGGCGAAGATGGTTGCGACCTACCGGCGGCTCTATTCCAGTGCCATGCGGCGGGATTTGTAGAGCTTTCATGCCCGGTTCACTCGGACGGGGACAGGTTGGTTGCACCATTGCCCTTGACCTGCGCACTGCCTAAAGACCCGCGAACCTTTCACAACCCAAGCGGAGCCCGCCCCAAGTGGCCCTCACACCCAAGACCCCGATGACCCGCGAAGACAAGCTCGCCCAGCGAGACGCCGCAGAGCAGGAAGCACTGCTGCGCGAGGTGGACGATGCCGTTCGCCAGGGCGATACGGAGGAATTCCTGACCAAGTGGGGCAAGCCCCTGCTGGGCGTCGTGATTGCCGGGCTCGTCGGGTTCGGCGGCTACCTGTTCTGGCAGAGCCGCCAGGAAGCGGCGATGGAGAAGAACTCCGAAGTGCTCGTCGGTGCACTCGATCAGGTCGGCGTAGGCAACCTCAAGAGCGGCTATGATGGCCTCGAGGAACTTGCCGGCGCAAAGGAAGGCGCGGCATCCGCGGCCGCCGGGATGATCCGTGCCGGCATCGCCGCGCAGCAGCAACGTCCCGAAGAAGCAGCCAAGCTGTTCGCCGCCGTTGCGGCCGATGACAGCGCCCCGCAGGTCATGCGCGACCTTGCCAAGGTGCGGGAAATTTCGGTCAAGTACGACACCATGAAGAGCGCCGACATCATCGCCGCGCTCAAGCCGCTGGCGGTTCCAGGTAACCCTTATTTCGGCAGCGCGGGCGAAATGGTCGCCCATGCCTATCTCGACATGGGCAAACGTGCCGAGGCAGGCGCAATGTTCGCCCAGATCGCCAAGGACGACGAAGTGCCCGAAACGCTCAGGTCGCGCGCGCGCCAGATGGCCGGCGTGCTGGGTGTCGATGCAATCGAAGACGTCGATGCGCTGCTCAAGGAGCAGGGTCTTGAACGCGATGCCGGGGCCGAAGCGCCCGCGGCAGGACAATAAGCGCCTTTCGGGGCCGGAACGAACGGAAGATGGTACGGATGGATCGACAGTCGATTTCGCGTGGCGCGCTGGTAGCAGCCCTTGCCCTCGGCCTTGCGGCCTGCAGTGGCGGGCTGTTCGGGAAGGGTGACAAGAAACAGACCCCGACTTTGGGCGAACGCCAGCCGATCCTTTCCAAGATCGTCACCAGCACTTCGGTCGACCCTGCGCTTGCAGGCGTGGCCGTGGTCCTGCCGCCCGAACAGGTCAATGCAGACTGGGCGCAGGCCGGCGGCACCGCGAGCAAGTCCTACGGACACCTAGCCCTTTCGGCGACACCGACCCGCGCCTTCACCACGCAGGTTGAAGGTACCAGCAAGACGCGCCGCCTCGGCTCGGCTCCGGTGGTCGGCGATGGAAAGCTTTTCGCCGTCGGCAGCGACGGGCAACTGACCGCGTTCGACGCGCAGACCGGTGCGCGCCGCTGGAGCTATGCCGCAGAGATGGCGAGCGACCTCAAGCCTTCGTCCTTCGGCGGCGGCGCCAGCTATGATTCAGGCAAGGTCTACATGACCGATGGTGCCGGGAACGTAGTCGCGCTCGATGCCGGCAACGGGGCGCAGCAATGGAAGGTAAAGCCCGGCGGTCCGCTGCGCGGTGCACCGACCATCGCCTTTGGCCTCGCTTTCGTGATGAGCCAGGACAACCAGATCTTCGCCCTCAGCCTGGCCGACGGTTCGGTCCAGTGGCAGGAATCAGGTTCCTCGACGCTGGCAGGCGTTTTCGGCGTTGCCGCGCCCGCAGCCGGACAAGGTACGGTGATTGCAGGCTACAGCTCGGGCGAACTCATCGCGCACCGATACGAAAACGGGCGCACCTTGTGGGCCGATGCTCTGGCGAAAACATCGATTTCGACCTCGGTGTCGTCGCTCACCGACATCGACGCCGACCCGATCATCGACCAGGGCCGTGTCTATGCACTCGGCCAGGGCGGTCGCATGGCGGCTTACGAGCTGGTCACCGGACAGCGTATCTGGGAACTCAACCTTGCGGGCATTTCCACCCCGGCTATCGCCGGCGAGTGGATTTTCACCCTCACCGACGACGCGCGCCTGCTGGCGATTGCCCGCAGCTCGGGCAAGGTACGCTGGCTGACGCAGCTGCCGAAGTGGCGCGACATGAAGGACGAGAAGGGCCAGATCTTCTGGAACGGACCGGTCCTCGCCGGCAACAACCTGTGGGCCGTGAACTCGGAAGGCCAGATCTACAAGATCAGCACTGCCGAGGGTTCGGCGAGCCTGTTCCAGGACATCGGCGAGTCGGTCACGCTGGCGCCGATCGTGGCCAACAAGACGCTCTATGTCCTTGACGACAGCGGGCGGATCACCGCCTTCCGCTGATTTTGGACCTTCTGCCGCCGCCCTGTTAACCATTCTCGTGTAAGGGCGGGGGCAAGATGGGCGACGTATCCACCGAAAGGCTGACGCGGCCGGAAAGCGACGTTTCGGCGGCGGTCGGGCTGATGGGCCTTGCCGGCCTGTTCGGCTGGGTCGCTTTCGCGCGCTCATACCCAGCGATCGCCGACGCGTTGCAATTGCCCGGACCGCATCAGGTGATGTCGGGACCGCACGCGGCGCTTGCGGCACTGTTCGCCGCCGCCCTGCCCATGGCGCTGTGGTCGATCTTGGTCGACAAGGTCCACCTGCGCCCCTCGACGGGCCTCGACTGGGGACTCGGAAAATCGCGCAAGCCCGACCGCCGTATCACCTGGACCAAGCTGTTCGGGATATGGGCCACCTGGGCGATCATCGCGGCGCTCTATTGCCTGTGCCGCTGGTACTGGAGCGGGAACTACGTTTTCGCCATCCGCGTGCTTGCATGGTCGGCCATCCCGCTCGTCATCCTGTCGGTCCCCTATGTCATGTGGATCGACCGCTACATGACGCAACCGAGGGATCACGCCTGGCACTTCGGTGCACTGCTAACGCGCCAGGCAGGATGGGAGCTCGAAGCCGTCAAGGCGCACTGGCGCACCTGGATCATCAAGGGGTTCTTCACCGCCTTCATGATTTCGATAACGCCCTTCGCCTTCGACCATGTGGTGAGCGCGGACCTTGCCATGCTGGCGCAGAACCCGGCCCAGCTCGCCCTGACGGTGATCGAGGCGATGTTCATGGTCGACGTGATCATCGGCACGGTCGGCTACATCGTCACCATGCGTCCGCTCGACGCGCATATCCGCAGCGGGAATCCCTTCCTCGGTGGCTGGGCGGCCGCGCTGATCTGCTATCCGCCGCTTGTCTGGGGCATCCTCGGTGACGGGAAGGCGATCAATTACGAGCAGAACACGCCCGGCTGGATCTACTGGATGGAAGGCAATCCGGCCCTGCTGAGCGCCTGGGCCGTTCTGCTGGTGGCACTCACTGCGGCCTATGCCTGGGCGACGTTTGCTTTCGGCCTGCGCTTCTCGAACCTGACCTATCGCGGCGTGCTGACCAATGGGCCTTACCGCTTCACGCGCCATCCCGCATATGTTTCCAAGAACCTGTTCTGGTGGTGCGCGACGCTGCCGTTTCTGGTGTCGACCGGCAACCCGGTGGAGGCGATCCGCAACACCTTCTTCCTCTTCGTCGTCAACGGCATCTACTACTGGCGCGCGAAGACCGAGGAAGCGCATCTCCTGCGCGAAGACCCGAAATATCGCGAATATCACGCCTTCATGGCGGAATACGGACTGCTGACCGCGCCCCTTACACGCGCGGCGGACATGCTCAGCCGAGCGGTTGGCCTTCGTCCGTCTCGTACATCCTGAGGTCACGCGCGACCGGCGGGTTCGCCGCCATGACCTTCTGGAATTCCTTCATGTGCGCCGAAGCCCCGTGCGCGGCGAGTGCTTCACGATCGCGCCAGCGTTCGAACAGGATCAGCGTATCGGGATCGGCGAGGTCGCGGGCGAAGGTGTAATCGTAGCAGCCATCTTCCGCGCGGCTGGCGCGGACCATCGCCACCACCGCATCGATCACGTCCTGTCCCGCATCGCCTGCCAGCTTGATGGTACCGTTTATTTGGATCATCGCCGCTCTCCCTCGCTCAGAAACTGTATTTGTAGACGCGCTTGATGTCTCCGCCCCATTCGCCGTTGTAACGGTCGAGGAGGACCTGCGCCGGGACCTTTCCGCTGGCGACGATCTCGTCGAGCGTTTCGAGGAAGCCCGTCTCGTTGTCGCCGGAGGAATTGAGCTTGCCGCGTGCGGTAAGGCCAGCGCGGGAAATCTTCAGTACCTCGCGGGCAAGGTCGCGCAGCTTGCCGCCACCGGGGATTTCGGCATCCAGAGCAAGCTTCGGCACCGCGTTGCGCAGGGCCTCGCGCTCGTCCATCGACCAGCCCTTGACCAAGTCCCACGCGGCATCGAGCGCGCCCTGGTCGTAGAGCAGGCCGACCCAGAAGGCGGGAAGGGCACAGATGCGGCTCCACGGGCCGCCATCGGCGCCGCGCATTTCGAGGAAGCTCTTGAGGCGCACTTCGGGGAAGGCGGTCGACAGGTGATCCCACCAGTCGCTCTGCGTCGGCTTCTCGCCGGGCAGGACCGACAGCTTGCCATCGAGGAAGTCGCGGAAGCTGAGGCCCGCTGCATCGATGTACTTCCCGTCACGGAAGACGAAGTACATCGGCACGTCGAGCATGTAGTCAACGTATCGCTCGTATCCGAAGTCCTCGTCGAACACGAAGGGGATCATGCCGGTGCGGTGGGGGTCGGTGTCGCTCCAGATATGGCTGCGATACGACAGGTAACCGTTGGGTTTCCCTTCGAGGAAGGGCGAGTTGGCGAAGAGCGCGGTAGCAAGCGGCTGGAGCGCGAGACTGGTGCGGAACTTCTGCGCCATGTCGGCTTCGGACGAATAGTCGAGGTTCACCTGGATCGTGCAGGTGCGCAGCATCATGTCGAGGCCAAGGCTGCCGACGCGCGGCATGTGCCGCAGCATGATGTCGTAGCGGCCCTTGGGCATGATCGGCAGTTCTTCGCGGGTCTTGTCTGGCCACATTCCGAGGCCAAGGAAGCCGACATCGAAGCGCTCACCGACTTCCTTCACCTGCTGTAGGTGCCGTCCGGTTTCGGCGCAGGTCTGGTGCAGGTTTTCCAGCGGCGCGCCCGACAGTTCCAGCTGTCCGGCGGGCTCAAGGCTCACGGTGCCGTCCTCGCCGCGCATGGCGATAACCTTGCCGTTCTCTTCAACCGGTTCCCAACCGAACTCGGTCAGTGCCATCAGGATGTCGCGGATGCCGCCGGGCTCGTCATAGGAGGGGGCCTTGAAGGTCTTGCGGCAGTAGACGAGCTTTTCGTGCTCGGTACCGATGCGCCAGGCGTCCTTGGGCTTCTCGCCCTGCTGCATTGGCTGGACCAACTGGTCACGCGACTCGATGATGGGATCGTCCTTGGCGGATGTGTCGCGTGTGCTCATGCCGGTTGCGTTAGAAAACCGAACCTTGCGTGGAAAGGAAATTATTCTTCGTCGATCCAGTCGCCAGCCTCGGCCATCCACACTGCCACGCCGGCTATCGCGGCCGTTTCGCCGCGCAGGATACGGGGGCCGAGACTTATCGCGACCGAGGCGGGATGGGCACGGATCGCGGCACGCTCTGCCTCGTCGAAGCCGCCTTCGGGACCGACCAGCAGGGCAGCAGGCCCCTCGGCATAGCAGAATGCGTCGGCGGCTGGCTCTCCGCCGTTCTCGTCGGCGAAGAACAGGTGGCGATCCTGTGGCCAGTCGCGCAGCAGGCTGTCGAGCTTCACCGGCTCGCCCAGTTCGGGGAGGGCGGTGCGGGCGCACTGCTCGGCGGCCTCGGTCGCGACTGCACGGGCGCGTTCGGCGTTGAGTTTGTCGGCAACGCAGCGCCGCGTGACTACGGGTACGATCCGCGCGACGCCAAGCTCGGTTGCCTTCTCGAGCACGAGGTCGAAGCGGTCTTTCTTCAGGAGCGCCGGGCAGAGCCAGAAGTCGGGCACCGGCTCACGCTCGCGCAGCAGTTCGCGTGGGGCGAGAGTCACGTGGCGCTTGCCGGCCTCCACCACCTCCGCAGCCCATTCCCCGGTCGCATCGTCACACAGGATCACGGCGTCGCCGGGCGCGACGCGCATCACCTTGCCAAGGTAATGTGCCTGATTGCCTTCGACATGCACCGGCAAGTCGAGGGCGATCGGACCATCGACGAACAGGCGGGGAGCACTCTTTGGCGGCCATGCGGGTGTTGCGGGCATGGCTTTGCAGGTGGCACGGTGGAAGGTAGGGAGCAAGCGATGAGCGACGCCGCTGCCCCCGAAATCGTCCCTGACACCGAGCACCGCGGGATCATTGCGCGCCTGCCGCAGCTGCCGCGTGACCTGGCCCAGCTTGCCCGCTTCGATCGCCCCATCGGGTGGTGGCTGTTATTCTGGCCGTGTGCATGGGGCGTGTGGCTGACAGGAGCGGGGTGGCAGGTCGAACTGGTGCTCTGGTTGCTGCTCGGCAGTATCGCCATGCGCGGGGCGGGGTGCGTCTACAACGACATTGTCGATGCCGACCTTGACCGGCAGGTGGCACGTACGGCAGTGAGGCCGGTGGCAAGCGGACGGGTATCGAAGAAGCTGGCAAGGGTATGGCTGCTCGCGCTCTGCCTCGTCGGCCTTCTGGTGCTGCTTCAGCTGCGACCGCTGGCGCAGGGCGTCGCGCTGGCGAGCGTTGCACTTGTGGCGGCCTATCCCTTCATGAAGCGGATCACTTGGTGGCCACAGGCGTGGCTCGGCATGGTGTTCACCTGGGGGCTGCTGGTCGGCTGGACGGAATTGCGGGCCGACAACTGGGATGCGCTTGCCGCAATGTATGCGGGCGCGGCGCTGTGGGTGATCGGCTATGACACGATCTACGCTCTGCAGGATCGCGAGGACGACGCGCTGGTCGGCATTCGGTCTTCCGCCTTGCGCATGGGCGCGCATGTGAGGAGCGGCGTTGCCGGATGCTATGCCGGGGCGATCGGGCTCTGGGCGCTGGCCTTCTGGCTTTATCGCGCGGACTGGGTGGCGCTGCTCGCCTTGCTGCCGGCTGCGGGCCACCTTGCCTGGCAGGTCGTGACGCTCGATCCAGAGGACGGTGCCAATCCGCTCGACCGTTTCCGTTCCAACCGCTGGACGGGCGCACTGGTCGCGATCGCCTGCTTCATCGTGGGGAACGCCTGATGTGCAACCTCTACCGCATGACCAAGAACAAGGACGAGGTCGCCAAGTGGTTCGACGTGGTCAACGAACTGGGCGGCGCGAACTTCGGTGACGAGGTCTATCCCGGATACCCGGGCGCAGTCGTCGAGGGAGGGCGCTTGCGCCAGATGAGCTGGGGTTTCCCGCTGGTGCTGAAGGGCAAGAACGGCCAGCCGCTGAAGCCCAAGCCGGTCAACAATGCCCGCACCGACAAGCTCTCCGGCTTCTTCTGGCGCTACAGCTTCGAGGAACGGCGCTGCATCATCCCGGTGACGGCATGGGCCGAGGCCGAGGGGAAGAAGGGATCGATGACCCGCAGCTGGCTCTCGCGCCCCGATGCGGAACTCTTCGCAGTTGCGGGCATCTGGCGCACCAGCGAGGAATGGGGCGATGTCTACTCCATGGTGATGACCGATGCCGCCGGCCTCGCCGCAGAGGTTCACACGCGCATGCCGGTGCTGCTGGCCGAGGACGATATCGCCACCTGGACGGGTGGGACTCCGCAAGAAGCGATTGCCTTGTGCCGTCCGTGGCAGGGCGAACTCACCCTCGACCGTACGGGGGAGCCGTGGTCCGGTCGTGGACAAGTCGGCTTGCTCTGACCCCGAAAACTTGAGCGACTCGGAAAAGGAGGAATAGCTTCCCTTTCATGACGGACACCTTCGTCGCCCTTTCCGATCCCACACGCCGGCTCCTGCTGGACCGGCTGAGCGAGGAAGGCGGGCTAACGCTGTCCGACCTTTCCGAAGACCTGCCGATGACCCGACAGGCGGTGGCCAAGCACCTGGCGGTGCTCGAGGCGGCCGAACTTGTCGCAAGCGAGCGGGACGGGCGGTGCAAGCGGCACTACCTCAATCCCGTACCGCTGGCGAAAATGGCCCGCCGCTGGCTCGGCCGGTTCGAGGATGTACCGATGGGTGCGATTGCGGGTTTTCGCTCGCAGCGCGCTGTTACTTCACCCGCACACCGGATTTGACCACCGCATCGACGTCGGCGAGTTCGCCTACGTCTACCAGCGGGTCGCCCGATACGGCGATCAGGTCGCCCCATGATCCCGGCTTCACCACGCCGACCTGACCCGCCTGGCCGAGTGCCTGCGCCGCATTGACCGTCGCTGCGCGGATCGCCTCGATCGGGGTCATGCCGTATTCGACCATGACCGCGAACTGCCCGCCGACTTCCTCGTGCGGCATCACCCCGGCATCGCTGCCGAAGACCATGCCGACGCCGGCCTGGTGTGCCTTGCGGAAATTGTCGCGCTGGGCCTGCGCGATCTCGCGGTCCTTGCGCAAATTGTCCTCCAGCGTGCCGTTCGAACGGCCCACGCGCTGGGTGTAGTCGGTGTTGTAGATGTCCATCGACAGCCAGGTGCCGTGCTGCTTGGCGAGGCGGATACCTTCATCGTCGATCAGGCTGGCATGCTCGATCGTGTCGATCCCGGCCTTGATCGCCGCCTTGATTCCCGCAGCTCCATGCGCGTGGGCGGCAACCTTGAGGCCCCAGAAGTGAGCTTCCTCGGCAATCGCGCGAAGTTCCTCCTCGTGGAGCTGTTGCTGGCCCGGTTCGGTGTTGCGGCTGAACACGCCACCGGTTGCGCAGACCTTGATGACTTCGGCGCCATACTTGCGCTGCTCTCGCACGCGCAGGCGGAATTCCTCGGGGGAATCGGCGACACCCGGGCTCTTCGCACCGAAGCTCGGCGGCAGGTAGGTCTCGTCGCAATGCCCGCCGGTCGCGCCAAGCGCATAGTTGGCGGTGACGATCCGCGGTCCTTGCACCCAGCCTTCCTCGATCGCTTCGTCGACGGCCTTCACATCGTAGTTGGTGTCGCCGACGTTGCGGACGGTCGTAAAGCCGACCTGCAGCATCTTCTCGGCATTCACTACGCCCAGGACGGTTGCGAAATTATCGGTGAACTGGAGGCCGGTGTAGCCGCCGTACTCGGGCCGCCCGTCGAGGTGGACGTGCATGTCGATGAGGCCGGGCAACAGGGTCTTGCCGGCAAGGTCGATATGCGTCGCGCCATCCGGCACCGCGCCGCCCGACGTCACCGCCGAAACCTTCCCGTCGACGATAACCACGACCGGATCGGCGATGTACTTGCCGCTCTCGACATCGAGCAACCGGTCGGCGGTGACGGCCACCGTTTCGGCAGCGAGCGGAGCGGCTACGAAAAGGGCAAGCGCGGAGGCGCAGGCGGCAAGCTTCATGGTGGTTCCCCTGCGGGGCGCAAGATCCGCGCCCCTTGGGGGAAGTTCATACACGAACCGGACGGGTTGGAAACGGGGTAGGGCGGTCCTTGTGCTTCTCCTGGCTGGCCTTGCGGCGCGGGAAGAGCGGCTGCGCAAACATCGGCGCGCGGGGGATGATCTCATTCATAGCTCACCACCTCGAATTCGATGCCGTCCCAGTCGAAGAAGTAGAAGCTCCTCGGCCCCGGATCGTACTCGCTGTGGCTGAAAGTCTCGAGCCCGTGGCCGAGCACAACCTTCTCGGCGGCGTCGAGATCGTCGACCTGCAGGCCAACGTGGTTCAGCGGCACGCCCTTGGCGAAACCGCCCTTAGCTGCATCGTTGGTGTAGATGGCGACGTAATTGTGCGCATCGCCGACGTGGATCGTCCGCCCGCCCATCAGCGAGGGACCGCGCCACCGCTCCTTCCACCCGAGCAGGTCCTCGAACAGGGTCTTGCTGCGTTCGGGGTCGGTAACGGTGATGTTGACGTGTTCGATATTGCCGTGGGCCATTGTGCATCTCCTTTGCCGCCGGAGGTTGAGAGTGTGGCGACATGCGATGCACCGACTTGTGCAACCTCAACCTCACTTGAGGTCAAGCTGCAAAATCGCTATCGCTGTGATCGATGAAAGCGAACGACCTTTTGACCATCGGCGAACTCGCTGCGCGCACGGGCCTGAGTGTCTCGGCGATCCGGTATTACGAGGACAAGGGGCTGGTCGAGCCCTGGCGGACCAATGGCAATCAACGCCGCTTCCTGCGCAGCGACATCCGCCGGCTGAGCTTCATCATGATCGCACAGAAGCTGGGCCTGTCGCTGTCGGAGATCGAGGAGGCGATGAAGCGCCTGCCGCAGGGGCGCACGCCCAATGCCGCCGACTGGAAACGCATCAGCGGCACCATCCGCCAGCGCATCGACGCGCAAATCGCCCAGTTGGAGAAAGTGCGCGAGGACCTCGACGGCTGTATCGGCTGCGGCTGCCTCAGCCTGAAGAAATGCGCGCTGTTCAATGCCGGCGACAAGTGGGCCGAAAAGGGTGCGGGGCCGCGGGTGCTGCTTTGAGAGCTGACTCTCGTCCTACGACCGGATCTCTGGATCACCTTCCATTGCATTTTCATTTTTGGCTGGCTGCGGGGAGCGTTGCGGCAGAAGCGCGCGGATCAACCGTCTGCGGAATGGAAGATCGACATAGACTGCCAGCAACCATGACGCGAGGCAAAGGAGCAGGATCACGCTCAAAGCTGGCCATGGGGCGTGTTGTTCGAAGAACACGGGACTGTCCGGGTCATTGTAGTGGAACACGTAAGGGTAAACCGTCGCGTGCAGGATATAGAGTGGGTAGCTGACCACTCCGAGAACAGCGCAAATCTTGTGCCATCTCCCTTTTGCCGTGCTTCCAGCGCCGAGCCAGACCATCATTGGCATCCAGACCGCGATGACCAGCAATTCGTAGAGCCAGCCCCATACCGCGACTGCATCCGGGCGCCACAGGAGGGGCACGATCAGTAGCGCAAACAGCAACACTGGATGCAAAGCCCATTTTGTGGGCCTCCTTAGCCAAAGGCGGTGAAGCGCAACGCCTGCAAAAAAGGAAAACGTCACGCGCGCCAACCCACCAATCACGCTTGGTCGCCAGGTTCCCCTGTCGAGAGTGCCTTCAACGATCCCGGTGTAAATGAGTGCGGCGAGGCCGGCCAAGATGACGCAGACCAGCCAACGATCAGTCAGGCGTCGAATGAGCAGTGCGAAGAGGATGTATGCGATGCCCTCGTAAAAGATCGACCAGGCCGGATAATTCAGCGGGTACAGATCGTCGTACTGCTGTGGGTATGGGAGCGGATACGGCAGCATGAAGAGGTTGAAACCGACGTTGCCCCAATAGACTACGGGGTTGTCTGGAAACTCGAAGATCGCCTTCGAAATCGCGCCGAGCAGCAGGCCCAGAAAGAACAACGGGTAAAGTCGGATCAACCGTGCCAGCAGAAAACTGCGGCGCGGGTAACCGTTCACCAGTTCGGCCTCGTATGAGTAGGCGATGACGAAACCGCTCAGGACGAAGAAAAAATCTACGACCACAGAGACGATGGCCGGGTGAAGTGGCCCCAGAAACCATTGTATGTGCATTGTCGCAACAGCCAGAGCGGCAATTCCGCGCATACCGTTCAGGGTTTCGAAGGTCTTGCGATCGCCGGCTTGGGTTATTGTCATCTCGAACTCGCGACGAAGTGTGAGAACGTTCTCACGATGGCGCAGTTTCACCGATGACGCACGTGAATTCTTTTCCCGGCTTCGTCCCAACTCAGAACGTTAGCGCCACTGAAAATGGCGCCCGAACCTCGCCACTTCCCCTAGTACTCCGGCCCCAGCTCCGGGTCCAAGTCTCTCGGCCGCGCGAAATGGACCAGCGTGCCGCAGCCTTCGCGCAGGTCGGCCCAGTCGTCGATGGCGAGTTCGAACACGGCGTAGGCGGCGGTGGGGAACTTGACCTTGGCCTCGTCGAACAGGGCGTTTTCGTTTTTCGGTGAGACCATCTCGAAGACCATGTCGCCGAGGCCAGGGTTGTGACCTGACACCAGCACTGCCTTCGCGTCGCCGCCATGCTCGCGGATCACGTCGCAGATCGTGTCGGTGCCGGCGAGATAGAGCCGTTCGTCCCACACGGGTTCGAGGTCGGGCAGGGCATCGGCGAGGGTCAGCTTCACACGCTCGGCCGGGCTGGCGAGGAGCAGGTCCCACTTGACCCCATGGTCGCGGATATGGTCGCCGATGACCTGCGCGCCGCGGTGGCCGCGATCGTTGAGGCCCCGGTCGAAATCGCGCTTGTCGCTTTTCCCCCAGTCGGACTTGGCATGCCGCAATAGGCCGAGGATCTTCACTGGGTCTGGCTCTCCGCTTCGTCGGACACAAAGCTCTCTCGCGTCCCTCCAACACCTTGTGCGACCCGCTGTAAAGCCTCTTCCAATGTCATACGTATGACTGGCGTGCCCGCCGGGAACGCGGACAGCAATCGGGTGGGGAAGGCGGGCGAGAGGACCACGAAGTGACCCGCATCGTCACGACTGCGGATCAGGCGGCCGAATGCCTGTGCGAGCCGCGCACGGATGATCCGGTCGTCGTAACGCTGGGCGCCGCCTTCCTGCTCGGCAGCAGCGGCGCGGCGGGCGCGGTGGAGGATCGTCGGACGCGGCCAGGGCACGCTTTCCATGACCACGCAGCGCAAGGATTCTCCGGGAACATCGACCCCGTCGCGCAGGGCATCGGTGCCGAGCAGGCTGGCGCGCGGGTCGTCGCGGAAGATGTCGGTCAGCGTGCCGGTGTCGATGGGATCGACATGCTGCGCATAGAGCGGAAGTCCTGCGCGGGCGAGACGGTCGGCAATGCGCCCATAGACCGCGCGCATCCGGCGGATCGCGGTGAAAAGGCCGAGAACGCCGCCATCGCTTGCCTCGATCAGCCGGGCATAGGCGCCCGCCATGGCCGGGATGTCGCCCTTGCGGATGTCGGTGACGATGATGACCTCGGCCCGGCTCGCATAGTCGAACGGGCTGTCCGCCTGGGCGGTCTTCGGTTTCAGGTCGAGGTGGAGCGCACCGCTCTTGGCAATGGCATGCTCCCAATCCGGACCGGTCTCGTCGCGATCGGTCAGCGTGGCGCTGGTCAGCATGACGCCGTGCGCCGGTTCGAGCACCACCTTGGCGAAGGGTTTCATCGGGTCGAGCCAGTGGCGATAGAGCCCGACGTCGAATTCGCGCGCGTCGTTGCGATCGACCGCCAGCCAGTCGACGAACTCGGGATCCGCCGGCCCGCCGAGCCGCCCGAGCAGCGCTTCCCATGCGGCGATCAGGTCGATGCGCCAGGCGAGCGAATGACGCGCGCCTTCGATACGGGCGCGGCCCTGTCCGTCGAGCCAGTCGGGTGCGTCCTCCAGGACAGCCTCGAGCCGGCCGGCGAGCTTCAACAGCGGCTGGCGGATTTCGGCCAGCGCCTGTGCGGCGGCACCGGCGGCCTCGACCAGCTCGCCGGGTAGCTGTGCGGTCTCCGTCTCGATGCCGTATCCCGCCTCCTGCCCGCTCTCGTCGCGCGCGTAGGTGACGGCGCGGACCTGAGCGAGCAATTCCTCCAGCGGTCCGATCGGAGCATTCTCGACCAGCCGGCCGAGCCAGCCGTCGGAGGGGAGGGCATGCGCCGCCTCGACCGCCGCCTCGACCGCATCGCCTCCGGCCTCGTCATAGCTCGCAACATCGGCGAGCCGTGCGGCCAGCCCGCGCCTGCGGCCGCGGCTGTTCTTCTCCGGCCCGACGATCCAGCGCCGCAGCTCGATCGCCTCGGCTCCGGTGAGCGCGGCGGAGAAGGTGGAATCGGCGGCATCGAAAACGTGATGTCCCTCGTCGAACACGATCCGCGTGGGACGGTTGGCCGCATCGCGCCCGCGCGCGGCGTTGACCATCACCAGCGCGTGGTTGGCGATGACGAGGTCGGCCTGCGCGGCGGCACGGGCACTCTTCTCGATGAAGCACTTCCGGTAGTGCGGGCAGCCGGCATAGACGCATTCGCCGCGCTGGTCGGTCAGCGCCGCGATGCCGCGCTTGCGAAACAGAGTGCCGAGCCAGCCGGGGAGGTCTCCGCCGATCATGTCGCCGTCCTGAGAATAGGCCGCCCACCGCGCGACGAGATGCGCGAGGATGGCTGGGCGTCCGGCGAAACCGCCCTGCAGTGCGTCTTCTAGGTTGAGCAGGCAGAGGTAGTTCTCGCGCCCCTTGCGAACCACAACGGGGGGCGTGCCGTCGGGGCGCGTCGCGGGCCATGCGCGGGCGCTTTCGCGGCGCAGCTGGCGCTGGAGGTTCTTGGTGTAGGTCGAGACCCAGACCGTCCCGCCCGACAAGCGCGCCCACAGCGATGCGGGTGCGAGATAGCCGAGCGTCTTGCCGATGCCCGTTCCGGCCTGCGCGAGGAGGATATGCGGCCGCCGCTCGCGGTCGCGCGGGGCGAATACGCTACCCGCATCGCGCGAGAACAGCCGCTGGCCGTCGCGCTGCTCGGCGCCCTCTCCGGTCAGGCGGGCGAGTTGGCCTTCGATCTCGGCTTCCTCGATCAGTACCTGCTGCGGCTGGGGCCGATCCGGCGCTTCTTCCCACTCGGCAAGCTTGGAGAAGAGCCATTTCTCGGCCTTCTCCGGCTGGCGGATATGCGGGGCGAGGACACCGGCCCAGGGCCACCTCAGACGCGCGAGCGATTGCAGGGTCGACCACGCCCCTTCGCGCTGCTCCCAGGTGTCGCTCTCGCACGTGGCGACGAGCGCACCTGCCGCCTGTTGCAGGAGCAAGGGCACGCCTGCGTCGTCGGAAGGCTCCTCCAGCCCCAGCGCGTGGGCCAGACCCTTGGGCGTCGGCACGCAGAACTTCGCCGGATGGACGAAGGCGAAAAGCTCGAGCAGGTCGAGGCCGGAGAGGTCCGGATAGCCCAGCCTGCTTGCCACCAGCGGGGCATTCATCATTAGCAGCGGGGTATCGGCCGCGGCCATGACAGCCTCGCCCTTCGAACAGCCGCGAGTACTGCCGTTGGCATCGCGCAGCCAGGTCCCGGCGTGGCTCGCGTGGAGGGAAGGGAGGGGCAGCGGGGCGCTCACGATTCGACCATGCTTAGTGTGGAACGAAAAGTAAACAGAGGGACGGGGAAGGTCTGAATCCTGCCAACGGTTCGTCGCAAGCGGTCTTCACGCCGCCCCGAAATTAACGATCCGAAGCGTTTCAAAACAGTGTGTTGGTGGTTCCTGAACGGGAGATTACAGGAACTGTGGCCAAATCTTGCCGGTTTTATCGGCATGACCAAGACCCGCCATCTGCTCGCCAGCGCCCCCATCGCGATTGCCGCCATGGCCGCGCTTTCCGCTACTCCCACGCTTGCCCAAGAGACTCCGGTCATCGTCCTCGATGTCCCGACTCCAGCAAGTTCGCCTGCGCCGGTTATCGCCATTCCCGAAGCGGTGCCTACCGCGACTGCGACGAGCGTCGCAGGACCGGATAGCGAGCCGGTTGCCCGCACCGGCACGCCGGTTTCCGAGCCTGCAGCGACGACGGCAAGCCCACGTCGGGCAACGTCCGCGCCGACCGCTCGCACCGCCGTGACTCCCGCCGCGCCGTCAGCTGCCGCGACCGAATTGCCGACCGAGGCGGTCGCAGCGCCGACAGCCGATATCCTGCCGACTGCGAATGAGGCAGAGATCGCAGCTGCACGGGCCGAACTCGAATCCATTCCCGAACCCGTCAAGGACGGGTCGAGTGCTGCGCTGCTATTCGCCCTGCTCGCTGCGGGCGGCGTAGGCCTCGCCGCCTTCTTCCTGGTGCGTTCGCTCCGCCGCCGCGTGGTCGATGTGCCGGTGATCGAGCAGCCCGTTGTCACGCGTCCGGTAGATACCTTCGACCGCGAACCGGCCGTGACTGCCTACGACGCCGCTCCCCTCGTCGCCACGCCGGCCCTCGAACCCACCGCTCCGATTGCCTCGAGCAACGGCGCTGCGGTCGAGATCCCGCCGGTTGCCCCGAAGACCGAACGCGAGCGTGACAACCTGCTGCGTCGCATGATCGCGGCCAAGCCGGACCGCGCCAATCCCTTCCAGTCGCACAAGGCACGGGCGAAGCGTGCGCGACTGATCCTCCAGTCGATCGGTACCCGCTTTACCGATCGCAAGCCGGGCATCGACCTCAGCCAGTACACCAATGTCTGGCCAGAGCTCCGTGGCTGGCGACCTGCGACCGCCTGATCCCCTCCCAACCCTCAGCTGGCGTCGCAGCGGTAGGGGTGTCCGCCTTCGGGTCGGGCACCCCTATTGCGTGTCAGGCGGCGATGGCGAGGTCCGAAGCGGCAAGCGCCTGGGCAAGGTCCGCAAGGATGTCGTCGCTGTCTTCCAGCCCAACCGACAGTCGCAGCAATCCTTCGCCGATCCCGTGCGCCGCGCGTTCTTCGGGCGTGTAGGTGGAGTGGGTCATCGATGCCGGATGCTGGATCAGGGTTTCGGCATCGCCCAGTGACACGGCGCGCATGATCATGCCGAGCCGGTTCATGAAGCGAATGCCCTGCTCGTAGCCGCCGGCAAGGTCGAAGGCGATCATCCCGCCGGGCAACGCCATCTGGTGGTTGGCGAGCTCGTGCTGGGCGAAGCTTTCGAGGCCGGGGTAGTGGACCGCCGCGACCTGCGGCTGGGCTTCCAGCCAGCGCGCGACGTCGAGCGCGGTGGCGCTGTGCCGCTCCATCCGTAGCGCCAGTGTCTTGAGGCCGCGCATGATGAGGGTGGCGGTGAAGGGGCTCATCACCGCGCCGGTCATGTCCTTGAGGCCCTCCAGCCGGACCCGCTGCATCGTCTCGGCACTGCCCGCAACGAGGCCGCCAACCAGATCGCCATGGCCGCCAAGGTACTTGGTGGCCGAATGCACGACCACATCCACGCCGAGTTCGATCGGGCGCGTCAGGGCGGGTGTCGCATAGGTGTTGTCGACCACGACCTGGGCACCATGAGCGTGCGCCACTGTGCTGATAGCGGCGATGTCAACCAGGCGCATGTTCGGGTTCGCAGGCGTTTCGAAATAGACGAGTTTCACCCGATCGCTCATCGCGGCTTCGAGGGCTGCGGGATCGGTCAGGTCCACATGGGTGACCTTGATCCCGAACTTGGCGAGGCCGTGGCGGAAGAAGGCGAAGGTGCAGCCATAGAGCGTCTTGTCGGTCACGATCTCGTCACCGGCGGCGAGCAGCGTCCACATGACTGCGGTGATCGCGCCCATGCCGCTGGCGGTGGCAACACCCGCCTCGGCACCCTCGAGCGTGGCGATGCGTTGTTCGAGCAGGTCGAGCGTCGGGTTGGAGATGCGGCTGTAGAAATAGCCCGCCTGTTCACCGGCAAAGATCGCGCCGCCCTGTTCCGCACTTTCGAAGGCGAAGGTCGATGCCATGTGCATCGGCGGGGTCAGCGCACCCATGTTCTCAGCTGGGTCGTACCCGTGGTGAATGGCGCGGCTGGTGAAGCCTGAAAGCTGCTTGCGACTCATGGTTTGTGCCCTTGTTTGTTGTTTCGGCACCATCATAGCGTCGTGACGCTGGCATTTTTCTCCTATCTATGCCACGATTGTTCTTCAGATTAGCATTATATGCCAACGAAGGGGTCAATGGACGCAAAAGATCGCCAGATACTTCGCGAACTCCAGCGCGACGGGCGGCTGACGAATGCGGAATTGTCGGAGCGGGTGAACCTCTCGCCTTCGCCATGCCTCAGGCGGGTGCGCAATCTCGAGCATTCGGGCGTGATCGACCGCTATGTCGCCATCGTCGACCGCGAGGCGGCCGGTTATCCCGTGAGCGCTTTCGTCCAGGTCACGCTCGCCCGGCATGACCGCGAGGTGGTCGCCGCCTTCGAGGCGCGGGTCCGCGAGACGCCACAGATCCTCACCTGCCATTTGATGACGGGAAGCTCGGACTACCTGCTCCAGATCGTGGTCGCAGGCCTCGACGCCTACGAGGATTTCATGCGCGGCACGCTGCACGACACGCCGGGCATCGCAACCATCAACACGAGTTTCGTCTACGGGACGGTGAAGGACACGGTGGAATTGCCCTGAGTGTCTCGTTGGCGGCTATTGGCGGCACACGAGGTAAACGCGAAGGGCGAATATTGGGTGGAGGGCGGACGTTACCCTACGACGGTCGCCTCGCCGATAAATTGTCCTTCCCAGAGGTAAAATCGTTTTGCTCGCCTTATGGCATCTGCACCTTGCTCCGTGAGGAAGACGAAGCCGACGCGCCGTTCCGTCCCCGCTTCAAACGGGCCGTCAGTCAACTGCATTTGAGCTTCCCATCCGCCGAGACTTATGTCCTTCGATGTAAACAACGGACATCTGTAACCCGGCAGTGCTGGTCGCGCCTTCCCTCCGTCTTGCACCGAATAGAGCCTCACATCAGCCATGAGGTCAGACGGCTCAAATTGTGACTTGTTGCTATTCATGATGGCAAGATGCCGCCTGAGGCTGATGTCCGCAATCGGGTCGTTAGCGGTCAGTCCGTTCGTGGCGCTTCGCTAACTCGGTGAAGCGGTCATCAGGTGGGTGGAAAGCGGACATTATTGCCACGGGCATCCGCCATCCCCGTCTAGGCAGTAAGCTAGCCTAAACAGTGCGTTCCAGATCGGAGGCCAACCGAGCATTGCCGTAACAATCAATATGATGAGAACGACAAGGCATCCAATGCTCATGCTCCGGGGTCTGAATTTCGCCACGAAAGTCGATGCTCGCTCACTTCTGTCCACAATTAGGGCCCAATCTGGACGGAAAGCGACCTGTACTACTTCACCTGCGTAAGCGCGAAGAAAGTTGCGAACGCCAGCGTCGCCAACAAGGTGATTGCCAGCTTTCGCCAATCATCCCCCGCCGAGTGTAAGGTCTTAAAAATCCAGATCGGAAGAGCGAGTACCAGGAACCAGAGGATAGTCGGCCAGAGGTCGTCAAGCCGAAACAGGCTGACGCCATAGGACAGGCCGACAACGAGAGAAATCAGCGCCCACATTAGCGCGAATGGGAACAATGCCCACAAGCCGAGCCGCAATGCAGTCGCGACCCTAATTCGCTTGGCTCGGACAGGTGTCATCTCTCGCTTTCCTCATTGCGTGAACGGCGTTTTAGGACGAGCCCTGCAATCTCGATTGCGTTCAAGGCCAGCAAAAGGCCAAGGATTGGCAATGTCCATTCATCTGGGAAAACAGGGACAAGGTCTAGAGAGGTGGCGGCCCATAGAATGGCAATGGCAATCAGGCTCGCCGCCCAAAGAAAGATCGAATTGCGCGCGTCCCTACTCACGTTGACTTCGACCTTGATCCTTCTTGCCATGGACGCCTCGAACGGAAGTCAGCGGACATCGTGTCCATCAAGCCTTGTGCCCGGAGCCTTCCGTCGAAGGACGAAAGCTGCAATTGCGACCATCGAAAAACTGACACCAAGAGCAGACCAAGTGCCTGCGCCAAGTTCGCGGCATCCTATGTACACCACGCTTCCCAGCAGCGCGAAAAACAGGCTGCTGTACTTCCGGATTAACTGGAAAAGCACATGTTTTTCCTCATCTTTTCTGTTCTAAGGAAACTGTACCTAAAATCTAGCTAGGCAATCGGGTTGAGCACTGATTGTCTGCTCTTCGCATGCCTTATGCCCTGCAAACCGGTCACCAACTAGGTGGAATACTGCCACCCAAACTTTAGAAGGGATTTGCTCCTTCCGCTCGGAGTCGAGGTCTCAGGCGGCAACGCTAGATTGCGCCACGAAGTCGAGGATCATCTAGGTCGACGCACTCCCCTCGAACCCCGGCGACACCGAAAGCGCCCCCCTGATCAATCGTTTCGATCTCCAAGAATTTTTGCCCAAGCTTTTCACACTCAGCGATGGCAACTTCTCGACTCTTGCCTTGCGTGTAGGTTGCGCAGCCAGCAAGCGAATAAACCGAACCTGCAATCACAATTTTGACCCACAATTTCATGCGACACCTTTAAGATATGGCCACCTAGGTACTGTTGGCGAACGGCCAAATCTACATGGAATTCAATTATCTTCATAGTCGGAATTGCGTTCTTGCATCCTCTATCTCTTAGTGCGCACTTGCATGGAGGGGAAACGAGGGAAAAACTATCGTTGGCTGAAAGCCTGAAATCGGGTTGTTAGCCGACGGACCGCTTTCAGACAAAGCTCCGCCTCGCCCTGCCATGATGGCAGGCCAACTACCTCTGTCCTACTCGACATGCTCGCGATACCGAGTGTGCCATGGGAACTCGATCACTTCTCACGGCATCGGCCTTCTCGCGAGCCGAAAGTCACACTTCACCCCGCAAGGGTGACACTTCCGCCGCCAGAGTGACACTCGTCCCTATCTTTCCCAGGACCGTGTTCCATGTGTTCCATCCTGTGAGGTTCTCTCCCGCTCGCTCCAACATTCGTCCAACACTTCGCACTTGCGAAATGCGGACGCAGCGGCAAAGGCGTTGGCCATGAGCATGACCGATCTGATCGCCGCCGCACGCGTGTCCAAGGCCTGGCCGTTCCAGGAGGCGCAGAAGCTGCTCAAGCGCTATCCCGACGGCACGAAGCCGGACGGGTCGCCAGTCCTGTTCGAAACCGGATACGGTCCCTCGGGCCTGCCGCATATCGGCACGTTCCAGGAGGTGCTGCGCACCACGCTGGTTCGCCGCGCGTTCGAGGCGCTGATCGGGGCGAAGCCGGAAGACGGCAAGACGCGCCTCGTCGCCTTCAGCGACGACATGGACGGGCTGCGCAAGGTGCCCGACAATATCGAGAACAAGGCCGTGCTCGCCGCCAATCTCGGCAAGCCGCTGACGCGTATTCCCGACCCTTTCGGCACGCACGAGAGCTTCGCGCATCACAACAATGCGATGCTGCGTGCCTTCCTCGACCGGTTCGGCTTCGAATACGAGTTCGTGTCCTCGAGCGACGAGTACAATTCGGGCGCCTTCGACGAGGCACTGCGCCAGGTACTGCGCAAGAACCAGGCGATCCTCGACATCATGCTTCCGACGCTGCGCGAGGAGCGCCGCCAGACCTATTCGCCGATCCTGCCGGTCAGCCCCATCACGGGCGTCGTGCTGCAGGTCCCGGTCGAGGTCGTCGATGCCGAGGCGGGTATCGTCCGCTTTACCGACGCGGACGGCAGCGTGGTCGAACAGTCCGCGCTGGGTGGGCAGAGCAAGCTGCAGTGGAAGGTCGACTGGGCAATGCGCTGGTATGCGCTCGGCGTCGATTACGAGATGTGCGGCAAGGACCTGACCGACAGCGTCACCCAGTCGGGCAAGATCGTGCAGGTGCTAGGCGGCAGGAAGCCCGAGGGGCTGATCTACGAGCTCTTCCTCGACGAGAAGGGCGAGAAGATCTCCAAGTCCAAGGGCAACGGCCTGACGATCGAGGAATGGCTGACCTATGGCTCGGAAGAGAGCCTGGGCCTCTACATCTTCCCCAATCCCAAGAGCGCCAAGCAGCTCCACGTCGGGGTCATCCCGCGGGCGGTGGACGATTACTGGCAGTTCCGGTCGGCACTGCCGACGCAGGAGCTAGACAAGCAGCTGGGCAATCCGGCGTGGCACCTGTTGCGCGCCAATGGCGGCTACGAAGCTGAGGAAGCTCCGGGCGCGGGTGACAGCCTGCCGGTGACCTATGGCCTGCTGCTCAACCTTGCGAGCGTGCTGGGGACCGAGGCTACCGAAGAGAACCTGCGCGAATACCTCGAGACCTACATCGGTGCGGGCAAGGTTACGCCCGAGCTAGAGGTGCTGATCGGTACGGCGGTTGCCTACACCCGCGACTACATCGCGCCGACACTGTCCAAGCGCGCTCCGACTGCCAATGAGGCGGCGGCCTTGCAGGCGCTCGATGCGTATCTCGCCGCCGCTCCGGCTGATGCGAGTGCCGAGGACCTCCAGACCGAGGTGTACGAAATCGGCAAGCGCGAGGAGTACGGCTTCGAGAACCTGCGCGACTGGTTCAAGGCGCTCTATCAGACGCTGCTCGGCAGCGACCAGGGGCCGCGCATGGGCAGCTTCATCGCGCTCTACGGGATCGCGAACAGCCGCAAGCTGATCGCCGAGGCACTCTCGCGGGGCTGACGCCTCAGGTGTGCTTTCGCGTGCGGTACCATTTGGTCAGCACGTATTTCACGCCCTTGTCGACCGGCGTACCGGCATGGAGCGTATCCTCGTTGGGCACGCCCCCGGGCGTGGCATTGTTCCACACGAGCAGGACCCCCGGCTTGGGCTCGATGGATACCCCGACTTCGACGAAGTGGGTGTGCCCGCCTTCTTCGACCTCGTTGAGGAAGGCCATCGCGGTCCAGCAGCGCTGCCCGCCACGCTTGCGTTCCTGCTTCCAGTACTCCTGGTCGGTATAGAACCAGTCGTTGTGCGGCTTGAATTCCTGACCCGGCAAGTATCGCTGGCCCTGGATGTTCTCGCCGCAGATCGGATTCATGTCGAGCAGGTCGTCAATCCGCCGGGAGATCATCTTCACGAAGGGATCGTGCGGATTGAAGTTCCCCGAATACGAAGTGCGGAACTTGGCGATATAAGCCGTTTCGTGAAGCTGGCTCGGCTGGGCGACCTGGTCGATCATGCGGATCAGCCGCTGGCACTCCTCGGCGCTGAGAAAGTCGCCCACGGCGAAGATTTCCGCCTTGTCGGAGGGGATCTTGTAGGCATTGGGATCGGCTTCGAGGCGCTTGCGAACCTGTGCGCCGACGCGCTTCAGGGCATCCTGGTCGGGGATGATTGCAGTCTTGGTCATGGGGTCGTGTGTTAGCAAGCCACGCTGGCGCATCAAGCATATCGCTTGCCGGACGGCCAGTAAGCGCTAGTTTGTGCAGACGAACTTCGGGGAGTGAGACATGAACACCACTGCTGCGCGCCGCTATTCGATCGGCGCGATGATCTTTCACTGGCTCATCGCCATCCTTGTCATCATGAACTGGCGGATTGCCGAGACGGCGCACCACCTCAAGGGCGCGGACCAGATGGCAGTTTACGGTTACCACAAGGCGTGGGGGATGCTGATCCTGGCCCTGACGGTCGGTCGACTCCTGTGGCGCTGGACGCACCCAGTTCCCCCCCTGCCGGCAGACCTGAAGCCATGGGAAGCCAAGCTGGCGCGCGCAGTGCACATCATCTTCTACGTGCTGCTGATCGGACTTCCCATCGGCGGCTGGCTGGCCACATCCTTTGGTGCTCGCCCGATCGATTTCTTCGGCATGTTCACCATCCCGACGTTGCCGGTGGGCGAAAACAAGGAATTGAGCCACACGATCTTCGAAGCGCACGCAACCGGCGGGTCGATCTTCATCTACCTGATCGCGCTGCATATCCTTGGTGCGCTGAAGCATACCTTCTTCGACAAGAACGGGGGCATCTTCCGCATGTTGCCCTTCGGCAAGGTGCCGGGCTGAAACAAGCAAAAACCCCCGCCGATCTCTCGGCGGGGGTTCTCTTTCGCCTACCGGACCACTCTCAAGCCGGTGGACGTTAAGGCTTACCAGAAGAAGTCGTAGATCACGTCGACCACTTCGCCGCTGTAGATGTCGACCAGCAGGACATCGTCATAGTAACGGACCCAGCGGTAGGGACCGTAGACATCCGGCAAGCGATAGCGCCAGGGATCGTTGATCCAGTAACGGCTGCCGAAGAACACGTCTCCAAGATAGAAACCGATGCTCAGGCGGCGATAACGATAGTCCCGGTAGGGCGCGTAGTAGGTGCCCAGGCGGAAGATGCTGCGGTTGTGGCTGCGATAGCTGTACCAGTCGTAGCGGTGGTTATCGCGCCATACCCGGCGGTCCCAGCGATCATAGTCATGCCAGCGCCGTCCATCGTGATAACGGGCGCGACGGCTGTCGTCGCGTCGTCCATCGCGGTATCCGTCGCGTCGACCGTCACGGTAAGCATCACGACTGCCATCGCGATAGCCGTCCCGACGCCCGTCGCGATAGGTCGAGTCGCGGCGACCGTCCCGGTAGTCGCGATTGCGGCCTTCGGTCGATCCGAACACTCCCATGTCGCGCCCACGGCGATCTTCGACACGACGGTCATCACGGCGGTCTTCTGCGCGGCGTTCGATCACCCGGTCGCCCGATCGGCGATCGGAGCGATTCCAGTCGCGGCCGCTACGTTCCACGGCCACGTCCGAGCGACGATCCGAACGATTCCAGTCGCTGCCACGTCGTTCGTCGCCACGGTTCGGCTGCTGGACCACCGGAGCAGGAGCCTGCCTGCGCTGTTCGGTGCGAGGTGCTTCCTTGCGGTATTCCTGGCGCTGCTCGGCGCGTTCGACGCGCTGCTGCATGCGCTCGGCACGCTTGCCGCGGTCCCCGCCATCGCGGTTGCGCTCGGCGCGAGGTTCATTGCTGACCGAGGCTGCCTGGGCCTCGGTGGGAAGGGCGGTAAGCGCGGTGGCGGCTGCGAGAGCCCCCAGAGCACTACCCTTCAACAGATTGGTCAAAGTCATGGAGCGTGTCCTTTTTTCTCTCGTCCAGTGCCGCTCCACCACCGCGGCGCATTGTCGATGTGTCACTGTGTATCACAACGTCCTGACGTGAAACTGAACCGCTCTGTCACCCTTCTGTTCATGTTCGAGCACTTCGATATTAACAACTTCGTGATTGGAAAACAGTCGGGAGTAGCGCAAGGGATTGGCGTGCTAGATAGTCTGGACGCAATCCGCGAAGATGTTGCGCGCAGGTTTGCGCAGTCTGCGCATGACCGCCGATCGGCTTTCCACACGCCTGTGGTAGCCACTGCCGATGCGGATGCTCGCGTGATGGTATTGAGGTCCTTCGATGAAGCCAACTGGACCATGCGCTTTCACACCGACGCGCGTGCTCCCAAAGTATACACCATCGCACGCGACAGTCGGGTAGGTGTCACCGTCTACGACCGCGAAGCGAATCTCCAGGTCAGGGCGCGAGGAATAGGTCGCGTGGTCCTGAACGGACTTCTGGTCGATGCGGCGTGGGAGAGCAGCACGCGTTTTGCCCGTAGGTGCTACCTCGGGGCAGGACCGGGTGAATTGGCCGATAGCCCGACCAGTGGTCTGCCACCGCAATTCGAGGGGGCAGAACCGGGTTACGACGAACTCGCGCCGGCAAGGGAGAATTTTGCCGTGCTGCTGGTGGAAATCAGCGAATTCGACTGGTTCTCCCTCGCTCAAACGGGACACCGCCGCGCCGTAATCGCGCGCGAATCGGCACGCTGGATTACGCCGTGACGTGGTTCCGGTCGAAAACCACGGTTCGGTTACGTCCGCCACGCTTGGCAAAATAGAGTGCGCTGTCTGCGGCCTTGAGCAGGTCGGCTTCACTTGCACCCAGGCCCAATTCGGCAATCCCCGCGCTGATAGTTACCTTGTCCAGACCCTCGACCGACCATGCGCGGGTCTCGACATGCGAGCACAACTCCGCACAGCGGGGCTGAAGGTCACTTGCAGCAACGCCCCGAGCGACCACCAGAAATTCTTCACCACCGAACCGACCGACCGTACCCAGCCCACCGAACTGATCGGTCAGCAAAGTGCCCATTTCCTGAAGGATACGGTCGCCGGCTTCGTGGCCGAAACTGTCATTGATGGCCTTGAAATGATCGACGTCGATCATTGCGACGGTGAGGAGTTCATTGTGCCTGGCTGCATCGCGCACGGCATCGCCGAGGTCCGAAATGATCTTGCGACGGTTGGCGATGCCGGTGAGGTGGTCGGTCTCGGCCAGGAGCTTGACCTCCTTGGCCTCGCGCTCGGCCCTGCTGCGGGCAAGGGCAAGCTCGCGGATGGTTCTCGCGCGCTCGCTGATATCCATGATGGTCCCGAAGATGGCATAGTCTTCCGCGCGTGCCTGCGTTCCAAGTTCGCCGCGGCACTCGGTATCGAAAACCTGACCCTGGACGCCCGGAACACGTGCTTCGAACACGAAAGGTACTCCAGTCTGCAGCGACTGGTGCAGTATCCCCGCGACCCGGGCCTGGTCGTCAGCATGGAAGAGCGCGGCAATATCCGCGATTGATCGCGGCTCGGCTTCCTTGCCGAACAACCGGCGAGCTTCGCCCGAAAGATACACGCGTCCCTCGCTCGGCGAATAGCGCCAATGGCCGACCCGCGCGGCCTTCTCCGCGGCGGTCAGGAAGCGATTGCTCGACTCCAGCTCAAGCAAGTCACGCTGACGCTGCGCGAGGAGCAGACCGATGGGGAGTGCCGAAATCAGCAGGCCGAGGATGTAGACCTGCATGTAGAGCACCTGCTGGTGCTGTGTGGGGAAATAGCCGCTCACAGGCCCCGTATTGTAGATCGTGAGTACCGACCCGATGACGGCAACGACCATCAGCGCGAGCGATGTGCCACTGATCCCGAGGACGGCCGTTGCGATGGAAATGGCAATAAGGGGCAGGAAGAGGAGGGGTATCTCTGCTTGGCCGAAGGCGACGAAACTGGTCAGGGCGACAAGCAGCAAGACCCAGAATGCACGCAGGCTGTTAAGGCGCAGATAGCCATTGTCATGCTGGACAAGGAACAGGATGAATGGCGCGACGATCAGCATGCCCAGGCCCACTGTGCTCGCCCACGAACTCAGGAACCGGAGGTCGAGATTGGTAGACAGTAGCCCTGCGACGAGCGCGCTCAGGCAGCTTATTACGATGGCCGAAGCGGCGAACCTGATCAGGTTGAGAGGCTTTGCCAGTAGTTCGCCGCGACTCTTTTCTCCTCCCATTAGGAAGAAGACCGACCAACCCTCCGCGAGATTGGCGATAGTGTAGCCGAAACAGGCGAGGATCGGCACACCGCCGAGGTAATTGGCGAGCAGGCTGGCAAGGGCGACGCCCGCAGTGGTCGAGATGCGGCCCTGTCGTCCCAGGTGCATGAGCGAGGCGACGAAAATGCCGCTCGATGGCCATACGGCGGCAATGCCATCTTCGCCTTGCGTCAGGTCGAGCGCGACCATGGCGCATCCCAGCCACGCCAGACTGTACGCGACAGGCCAGACTATGTTTTCGCTTCTACCTGCAATCCCACGGTCCAAGGCATGTCCCCCTTGGGACGCGCCTTAGACCGGGAATATTGTCGGGGCAATTAACGCGTTAGCTTCTTGTAGGCGAGGCGGGTCGGACGATCGGCAGCGTCACCGAGGCGGCGTCTCTTGTCCTCTTCATAGGCTTCGAAGTTTCCTTCGAACCATTCGACATGGCTGTTGCCTTCGAATGCCAGGATGTGCGTCGCCAGGCGGTCGAGGAAGAAGCGGTCGTGGCTGATGACCACGGCGCAGCCAGCAAAGTTCTCGATCGCATCTTCCAGCGCTGCAAGGGTTTCGACGTCGAGGTCGTTGGTCGGCTCGTCCAGCAGCAGGACGTTGCCGCCGGCCTTGAGCATCTTGGCCATGTGGACGCGGTTGCGTTCACCACCCGACAGTTTGCCGACGTTCTTCTGCTGGTCCGCGCCCTTGAAGTTGAACGCGCCGACATAGGCGCGCGTGCTCATGTCCTGGCCATTGACTTTCATGTAGTCGAGGCCATCGGAAATCTCTTCCCAGACGTTGTGCTTGGGGTCGAGATGATCACGGCTCTGGTCGACATAGCCGAGGCGCACGGTCGAGCCGATCTCGATCGTGCCGCTGTCGGGTGTTTCCTTGCCCGTAAGAATCTTGAACAGCGTCGACTTGCCCGCGCCGTTCGGACCGATCACGCCGACAATACCGCCCGGGGGAAGGGTGAACGACAGGTCTTCGAACAGCAGCTTGTCGCCATAGGCCTTGGAAATGCCCTTGGCCTCGATGACCTTGCCGCCAAGACGCTCGGGCACCTGGATGACGATCTGGGCCTTGCCGACCTGCCGGTTGTCTTGGCTGTTCTGCAGTTCCTCGAACTTGCGGATACGCGCCTTGGACTTGGTCTGCCGTGCGGCCGGGGTCTGGCGGATCCACTCGAGCTCGCGCTGGAGGGCCTTTTGCTTGCCCGATTCCTCGCGGCTTTCCTGCTCGAGACGCTTCGCCTTCTTCTCTAGGTAGGTCGAGTAATTGCCTTCGTATGGATAGTACGACCCGCGGTCGAGTTCGAGGATCCAGCCGACGACGTTGTCGAGGAAGTAGCGGTCGTGGGTGATCATCAGCACCGCACCCGCGTATTCCTTGAGGTGGTTTTCGAGCCACTGGACGCTTTCGGCGTCGAGGTGGTTGGTCGGTTCGTCGAGCAGCAGGATGCTGGGCTTCTGGATCAGCAGGCGGGTCAGCGCGACGCGGCGCTTTTCACCACCCGACAGGTCCTTGACCGGCCAGTCGCCGGGAGGGCAGCGCAGCGCTTCCATCGCGACCTCGAGCTGGTTGTCGAGCGTCCAGCCGTCGACTGCATCGATCTTGTCCTGCAGCTCGCCCATTTCCGCGCCCAGCGCGTCGAAATCGGCATCGGGCTCGCACATCAGCGCGCTGATTTCGTTGAAGCGAGCGACGAGGTCGGCGGTTTCCTTGGCGCCTTCGCGGACGTTCTCTAGGACGGTCTTGGTCGGATCGAGCTCGGGTTCCTGCTCGAGATAGCCGACAGTGATGTTCTCTCCGGGCCAAGCTTCGCCGGTGAAGTCCTTGTCGATACCCGCCATGATCTTGATCAGCGTCGACTTGCCGGCACCGTTAGGACCGACGATGCCGATCTTCGCGCCCTGGTAGAACTGCAGGTTGATATTCGACAGCACCGGCTTCTGGGCGCCGGGGAAGGTCTTGGTCATGTCCTTCATGACATAGGCATATTGGGCGGCCATCAGGCGGATCCTTCGAAACAGAATGGGATGAGCGGGCGGAACGTGCCCGGCAGGTATGGGGCGCCAGATAATGACGCCGGGGCAAAGGGGCAAGCTCGGGATTGGCTTCGCATCTTCTTTCCCCTAGCCCCCCGCGCAATGGAAGAGGTCGAGTTCGAAGTTGTGGCGGGAACGCTTCCCACGGTCGCGATACTGTTCACCCACTTCGCGCCCTATCACATCGACCGGATCGAAGCGGCAGCCGCACGGCTCAAGGGCAGGGCGAGAGTGCTTGGCGTCGAGTGTGCAAGCGGCGAAGATACCTATTCGTGGGAGCCCAAACGCGAGACTTGCGAGGCGGACTACCTCACGTTGTTTCCGGGCCGGAAATACGAGGACATCGGAAGGCTCGAACGGCTGATCGCCTATGCGGAGAAGCTCCGGCATTGCGAATGGGTGCTCTCGGGCATCCCGTGGAGCGACGTGGACATAGTTGCCCTGTCATGGCGCAGGCGGGCGAAGGGGCGCAAGATGGTGGCGATGTCGTGCTCCAAGTTCGACGACAAGCCGCGCAACCTCGTACGCGAACAGGTGAAGTCGAAGCTCCTCCAGGGTTATTCCTCGGCAATCGTCGCCGGTCCGCGCCAGCGCGACTACCTGATGTTCCTCGGTTTCGACGAAGCTGATATCCTGCCGGGTTACAACACGCTTTCGGTGGAACGCGTCAGGCAGCAAGCCCCCTTCGAACCCGTCGCGTGGGCAGATCGCCCTTTCACCTATGTCGGGCGACTGGTCGGAAAGAAGAACCTGCCGACATTGCTGGAAGGATATCGGCGATATGCAGCGGCAGCGGGGAAGGGCGCGCGAAGGCTCATGCTTGTCGGCGACGGTCCTCTTCGCGGGGAACTTGAAACACTTGCGGAAACCCTCGGGATTGCGAATTGCGTCACCTTTGCCGGAGCGACCGACAGTGCAGGCGTGTCGGCGCAACTCAGCCGCGCTCTCGCGCTGTGCCTCGTCTCCACCGAAGAACAATGGGGCAATGTCGTGAACGAGGCCGTGGCCCTGGGCATCCCCTCGATAACTTCGCCCAACGTCGGTGCGGGTGACGCACTGGTCCGGAGCGGGGTGAGCGGGCATGTCGTCGAACCGGCCTCGCCCGAAAGTATCGCTCGGGCCATGGCAGCAACAGCTTCGAGCGAGGCCAACTGGGTTGAACTCAGCCGCGCCGCATCGGAACACACATGGCTCGCCGACGCGGCGCGATTTGCCGATGCCGTCGAGATGCTCGTGGACCCGGAAAACGGCCCAGCAGCGGACATCGAACGCTTTTGGCAGGAATGCGAAGTCGGTTGAGCGACTGATCGCTGGACACGGCAAGGTGAGCGCAATAGCACGCCTGCCATGACAAGGTCGCCACTCGCGCTCGCCGCGCTCTCGCTCGCCATCGCCACTCCCTCGAACGCGACCTCGCCGCCCAAATGGACGCTCGGCGACCAGGCGCAGAAGGCCCTCGAAGAGGACAAGACTGCGTGGGATTTTCTCGAGGGGATCACGACAGAGGTCGGACCGCGCATGGCTGGGACCGAGGCCGAGGCAAGGGGCCGTAGCTGGGCGGTCCAGTGGCTCACGCGCAATGGCTTCGCCAATGTGATCGAAGAGCCATACGACATGCAGACCTGGGTACGCGGAGAGGAAAAGGCGGAGGTCACCGTCCCCTATGCCCAGCCGATGCGCATTACGGCACTCGGGACGAGTGCCTCCACCGGACCCGACGGCATCGAGGCCGAAGTGGTATATTTCCCGACCTACGCGCACCTCCAGGCGGCGGAACCGGGCAGCCTGAACGGGAAGATCGCATTCATCAGCCATGACATGCGCCCGACGCAGGACGGCTCTGGCTATGGCTTCGCCGGACCCGCCCGCTGGACCGGTGCAGGCCTCGCCGCCAGCAAGGGTGCCATCGCCACGGTTATCCGCTCGATCGGGACCGAGAACCACCGCACGCCCCATACCGGCGGCACGACCTTCCCGGAAGGGGTCGCCGCGACCCCGGCCGGCGCATTGTCCAATCCCGATGCCGACAACCTCGAACGCATCTTCGCACGCCAGCCCAGGAGCGTGCGGATGAAGCTCGTCCTCACGCCGCGCGACCTTGGAACGACGAAGAGTGGGAATGTGACAGGCGAAATCGTCGGCCGCGACCCCTCGCTTCCGCCGGTCCTTCTCGCCTGCCATCTGGACAGCTGGGATCTCGGTACCGGGGCTATAGACGATGGTGCAGGCTGCGCCATCATCGCGGCTGCCGCCAAGCAGGTGGCGGCGCACGGCAAGCCGCTGCGCACCATCCGCGTGCTCTTCGCAGGGGCCGAGGAGACCGGGCTGTGGGGCTCCAAGGCTTATGCCGCGGCGCATAAGGATGAGCCCTTCTTGCTCGGGATTGAAAGCGACTTCGGGGCCGACCGCATCTGGCGGATCGACAGCAATTTCACGAAGACCGACGCCGACTTGTACGCGCAGCTTTCTGCGGCAGTAGCGCCTTTCGGTGTCGCCCCGTCCATGCAGCAGGCAGGGGGTGGAGCTGATCTCAATGTGGTGCGCGAGCAGAAGGGGGCACTGGTCGACCTGCAGCAGGACGGAACGCGCTATTTCGACCTGCATCACACTCCCGACGATACGCTGGACAAGGTCGATCCGGTGCAGCTTCGCCAGAATGTCGCTGTCTGGACTGCTGTTGTCGGCACGCTGGCCAACAGGGCAAACGGGATAAAACTGGCCGAATAGGACAGGTGCACGGTTGACGCGCAATTAACTATTCGCCGCTAGGCCAATCCGTATGGGACGGGCCTTCTAATCCATGCGCGAACAGATACTTGGGCTGATCACGCCGTTGATGGCGCTGATCTTTTTCAGCGTGTTCCTGCTGCTTTGGCGGCGGGGCAAGATGGGGTCCTACGTCCTTGCCTTTGCCGGGGCCTACCTGTTTTTTGGTCTCGGATTCGTCGCGACACACCTTCTCCCCGATACGGGCGCATTTTACGTCTTTCACCTCACCCAGCTATTCTACACCGCAGGCAGCGTGTGCGTGATCTGGGGCGCGACAAGGCGTGTGAACCAGCACGTCTCGCTGCCGGTCCTGGGTCTCGTCTATGTCCTGACAGCGTTGACGCTCGCGGTTGCCGTCGGAATGTCCGATGAGACGGGCCCCCGGCTCTATATCGTGAACACCGGATATGGAGTGATGTTCACAATCGGCACGATGGCGCTGCTGCAAGCTCCGCGGCGCTCAGCACTCGACAAACTCGTGACAGTCCTGTTCGCGATTTCCGCAGCGCAGTTCTTCATCCGTCCCGCGTTGACCCTGCTGATCGCGGGGGGCTCGGCTGCCAGCGATTATCGGGAATCCATCTACTATTCGGTGCTTAGCGTCGCAGTGACCATCCAATCGCTGGCGACGGCCGTATGCCTGATCTGGGCATGTGCGTGGGACCTGATCCAGGGCGAGCGCGAGCGAGCCCAGCGCGATGTGCTGACCGGCTTGCGTTCGCGCCGCGCATTCGAGCAGGACGCGCTCTCAACCATAGAGCGTGCCAAGCAGGAGGGCGTCCCGATAGCGATCGTCGTCGCCGACATCGACCATTTCAAGAGCGTCAACGACGTCTATGGCCACCAGGTCGGCGACAAGGCGATCGCCATTTTCGGTTCGGTGGTCGACGGCATGATCCGTCACAGCGACATCGCCGGACGCATCGGGGGTGAGGAATTCTGCATCATCGCGTGGAACTGTGATGCGGCAAGCGCCAAGACCATGGCCGATCGCATTCGTCGACGGTTCGCAGATACCCGGATTGCCGGAATGCCGGACGACACTCGCCTGACCGCAAGCTTTGGCGTCGCAGCGCGACGCGAGGGCGAAGGCTATGGCAAGTTGTTCGCGCGGGCCGATGCCGAGCTGTACCGCGCCAAGGAGAGCGGTCGCGACCGCGTTTGCCTGCCTGAGCGTGAGAACAATCTTGCCCGACTGCCGCTGGATCGCGAGGTCCGCACGGCCTCGGCCTAGCCTCGCAGCAACCTTGGCATCTGGGCCATTTGCAGGCCCGCCCTCAATACCAGGAACGCGACGAAGGACAGCCAGAGTCCGCTATTGCCAAACGGCCAGGTTAGCCAAAGCAGGACTGCATAGCCTGCTGCGGCACCTGCCATGCTGACCAGTAGGGCGCGGGTCCAGCTGGCGCCGACGAAGACCCCGTCGAATACGAAGCTTGCAATGCCTGCGAAGGGAATCGCAATCAGCCAAGGCAACATGGCGGATGCTTCGTGCGCTACAGCTCCTGTCGCGGCGAAGCTTTCGATTATTGTGCGACCGGCAAGAGCGAACAAGATCGCAAGCAGGCCGGCGACTGCGAAGCCGCGCCACAGGATCGCCCTGACGTAAGCGATGAATCCTTCGCGATCCTCGGCCCCCATGCGTTCGCCGTTGAGGACCTGCGCAGCATTCTCGAAGCCGTCGAGGAGAAGCGCGGAAAGGACGAAGAGCTGGTAGATGATGCCGTTGGCGGCGAGCACCACCGGCCCCCTTTCGGCCCCAAGTCGGGTGAGGGCGGCAAGCGCTACCATCAGCACCACCGTTCTCAGGAAGAGATCCCGGTTCACCGAGAGAAACGGGCGCAGCGCCGCCAGCGACAAGTGCGCGCGATCGGCGATAGCTTCACGCAGGTCCGCGGCATCGCGACGCCTCACGAGGAAGGCGCAGGCACCAAGCTTCGCGAATTCTGCGATGAAGCTCGACCAGCCAATGCCCGCAATGCCCCAGTCGAGGCCGAGCGCGAGCCACAGGCCAAGCGCAACATTCAGGGCATTGTAGGCAATTTCGATGACCAGGACCTCGCGCATGCGCCGACGACCGACAAGAAAGCCGACAAAAGCAAAATTCGCCATGACCGCGGGGGCGCTCCAGTAGCGGATATCGGCATATGTCCGGGCCGCGATGGCCACATCTCCGTCCGCTCCAAGAGCCCTGAGCATGAGGGGCAGCAGCACCGGTTTCGCGATCAGCAACACGATTGCGATGGCAAACCCGACCACCAGGCCGCGCAAAATGATTGCTGCCTGCTCGCGCTGGCCCAAGCGCGTGCCCGCTTGTGCGACCAGGCCGGTAGTCCCGGTCTTGAGGAAGTTCATCACGGTGAAGAGGACTGCGAAAAGCTTGGCCCCGACATCGACCGCACCTTGGGTCGCTGCATCGCCGAGCTGGCCGACGATCCACATGTCCCCGACGCCGATCAGCGCGGTCGCAACATTGGTAATCATTGCGGGGAGCGCGATGGCCCAGATCACTCGGGTATCGATGTTCGGTGTCGGGTTCGCGCGTCTGGAGTTCACGCAGTGCGTGTGCGGACTCAAGCCGGTCAGGGCAAGTGTCGAATGGCCCGGTGCGGGTCGCTCAGGCGGCCTTCGCCCGGGGGACGGGAATGATGTTGCCTATCCGGTCGACGACATCTTCCAGGCGCTCGCGATGGACGCAGTAGAACACCTGCTTCGCTTCCCGCTCGGCTTCGACGAGGTCCGCATCACGCAGGACGCGCAGCTGTTGCGACAATGCAGGTTGGGTAATACCTGTGGCCGCTTCGATCTCACCGACCGACAGGCGGTTCGATCCCAGTGTGCAGAGGATCTGGAGGCGCGAAGGATGCGCAAGTGCCTTCAATGCATCGATCGAAGGACAACGTTCGCCCAGTTTTGCTTGGCTCATGACCGGCTCTCTCCCCCGGTGCGGACTCGCACGCCAAGCCAGCACCGGCAGCGTAATCATATGATACTTATCATATTACGCAAAACTGAATTACACTTTGGATAAAATTGCACGAAATTGCATTTGTCGTGCAAGAGTAGCAATGTCGCCGGCCGCGCGATGATGTAAGGGGGCGCCATGTTGGATCAGTTCGACGCGCTGCTGCTCGCCCGAATCCAGTTCGCCTTCACGGTGAGCTTCCACTTCATCTTCCCGGCATTCTCGATCGGGCTGGCGAGCTATCTCGCCGTGCTCGAAGGGCTGTGGCTGAAAACCGGTCAGGATCTTTATCGCGACCTGTTCAAGTACTGGCTGAAGATCTTCGCCATCGCCTTTGCCATGGGCGTCGTGAGCGGCATCGTGATGAGCTATCAGTTCGGGACCAACTGGTCGGTTTTCTCGGACAAGGCCGGGCCGGTCATCGGGCCGCTGATGGCCTACGAGGTGCTGACGGCATTCTTCCTCGAGGCAGGCTTTCTCGGCGTGATGCTGTTCGGCATGAACAAGGTCGGGCGCGGGTTGCATTTCACCGCCACGCTGATGGTTGCGCTGGGCACGTTCGTGTCGGCCTTCTGGATCCTGAGCGTGAACAGCTGGATGCAGACGCCGACCGGTTACGAGATTGGTGCAAACGGGCAATTCATGCCGGGCGAAAGCTGGCTGAACATCATTTTCAATCCCAGCTTCCCCTATCGTCTCGTTCACACGGTGATTGCGGCATACCTCACAACCGCGTTCGTCGTGGGAGGCGTTGGTGCTTGGCATCTCCTGAAAGACCGCACGAACGCCCACGCGCGCAAGATGTTCTCGATGGCGATGTGGATGGCGGCACTGGTCGCCCCGGTGCAGATTTTCGCAGGCGACATGCATGGACTCAACACGCTCGAGCACCAGCCGGTCAAGGTCATGGCGATGGAGGGGCATTACGAAAGTCATCCAGACGGCGCTCCGCTCTACCTGTTCGGCATTCCGAACGACAAGGAACGGCGGCTCGATTACGCGGTTGGCATTCCCAAGCTCTCCAGCTTGATCCTGAAGCATGAATCCGACGCACCGCTCAAGGGCCTCGACACAGTGCCCGACGCGGACCAGCCACCCGTATTCCCGGTCTTCTGGGCGTTCCGCGTCATGGTCGGCATCGGCTTCGCCATGCTCGGCATCGGCGCATGGAGCCTGGTCGCCCGGATGCGGGGCAAGCTATACGACTGGAGGCCGCTGCACCGCGCGGCGGTGGCAATGGGCCCTGCCGGTTTCGTCGCAGTGATCGCGGGCTGGATAACCACCGAAGTCGGGCGCCAGCCCTTCACGGTTTATGGCCTCCTCCGCACCGCCGAGAGCGCCAGTCCGCTCGACGCGCCCGCGGTGGCAATGTCGCTTCTGGCCTTTGTGCTGGTCTATTTCGCGGTTTTCGGTGTCGGCACCTGGTACATCCTGCGCCTTATGAGCGGCGCGCCGCATCCTGGCGAGAAGGGCGTCAAGCGCACCGAGAAGGGGCCGATCCGCACCGCCGGCATCACGCCCGGGCCAACGCAGAATCCCGGCGAGGATCCCGATGTCCTGCCCGACAGCGCCGAGGAGGCGACCGATGGGCGTTGATATCGACCTTACCACCGTCTGGGCTTTCATCATCGCCTTCGCGGTTTTCGCCTATGTCATCATGGACGGTTTCGACCTCGGCATCGGCATCCTCTTCCCCTTCTTCGATGTGGGGGTGGAGCGCGACCAGGCGATGAACTCGATCGCGCCCGTGTGGGACGGGAACGAGACTTGGCTGGTGTTGGGAGGAGGGGGGCTCCTTGCTGCATTCCCGATGGCCTACGGTATCGTGCTGCCGGCGACCTATCCGCTCATTATCGCCATGTTGTTGGGGCTCGTGTTTCGCGGAGTAGCCTTCGAATTCCGCTGGCGCGACCCGGGACACAGGGCGTTCTGGGACTTCGCCTTCACCGTCGGTTCCATCGTTGCCGCGATGTCTCAGGGGATGGTGCTCGGCGCGTTGTTGCAGGGGATCGAAGTGGTCGACCGCGCATATGCGGGTACCTGGTTCGACTGGCTGACGCCGTATACGCTGCTGACCGGACTGGGTGTTACCGCAGGCTATGCGCTGCTTGGCGCGACGTGGCTCATTGTGAAAGTGGAGGGACGCTGTCTCGATCATGCCTATCGCCTCGCCAAGGTGACATTCTTTGCCACTTTGGGGCTTCTTGTCGCGGTGAGCCTCTACACGCCGTTCCTCGATGCGCAGTACTTCGAACGCTGGTTCACCATGCCCAATGTGCTGTTCGCCGCCCAGGTCCCGCTGCTGACGGGGATCATCGCATTCGCCTTGCTGCGTGCGCTGGCGAAGCGGCGGACCTATCGCCCGTTCTTGCTCGCCCTCGGCCTGTTCCTGCTTGGGATGGCGGGGTTGGGCGTATCGATGTGGCCTTATGTTGTGCCCGACCAGGTGACCATCTGGGACGCCGCTGCACCCGAGCGCAGCCAAGTCTTCATGCTCTGGGGCACCGCCTTCATCATGCCCGTGATCCTCGCCTACACCGGCTGGGCCTATTGGGTCTTCCGCGGCAAGGTCGGGACGGAAGGGTACCACTGATGCGGCTCGCGCCGCTGGATGGTGCCGAGAAAGCCGAAGGGCAGCCACTCTGGCGCCGCCTCGGCTGGATGGCGGCAATTTGGCTGGCAAGTGTCACCCTGCTGGGAGCAGTCGCGTACCTGCTGAGGCTGTGGTTTTCCTGAAGCCGTCGTCACAGGGAAATGAAATGGTCGGGGAGACAGGATTCGAACCTGCGACATCCTGCTCCCAAAGCAGGCGCGCTACCGGACTGCGCCACTCCCCGACACTGTTTCAACACCGCGCTGCGACTGGTGGGCCCGGCAGGACTCGAACCCGCGACCTAGCCGTTATGAGCGGCCAGCTCTAACCAACTGAGCTACAGGCCCCCATGCGCCGCATGCGGAGCAGAGCGCCTAGCCGCGCGCAGTTGCACTGGCAAGTCGCTAGACGTCGACTGCGTCCATGATTTCCGCAACGGTTGTCGGCCGCACCCCGCGCAAGTCGAAATAGCCGTATACCGACCGCAGCCATTCGTAGAACCGGTCGAGATCGTCCTCGTCGCGAACATATGGTGTGTAACCTGGAACAAGCGAGGGGCTGTGGAAGCTGAGCACCAGCAGTGGCAGGCCATCGTCCAGCGCAATGTCGATCCCGCGCAGCGCCTCTTCGCTCGAAACGCCTTCGGGCGTGAGCGCGATGCGTTCAAGCAGGCCGAGGCGTGACAGGACCCCTGCCGCGCGCGGAAAGCGCTTGGTCAATGGATAGAGCGTCTCTCCCTGGCGGCGGAGCATGCCCCAGTAGACGGTGGTCAGGGGCAGCTCGAGCAGCTTGCGCTCGCCATCGGCCCAATAGGGAGCGACCGGATGGGCGCTGTAGTCCGGACCACCTTCGGCGCTGTAGTCGAAGCAGGCGCGCACCGAGGTGTCGATAGCGACACCCGAGTCGGCCAGCATGCGGGCGGTTTCCCTGCCGATGCCGTATCGACCCGCGCGGTAGATCCGGGGGGGGGTTGCGAACTTCTCTTCGATAAGGTCGCGCAGGAGGGAGAACTTCTCGCGTTCGAGCGCGTGCGGCAGGTTCCCGGCGAAGCTGTTGTGGCGATCGACCTCTTCATCGAAGGGCGGGTTGACCCAGGGATGCAGCTGGATGCCGATCTCTGCCTTCCCGGCTGCAACCGCGGAACCGATGACTTCTTGTGCCACCGGCGAATTGGCGACCGGCCAGTCCACGAGATAGACGGGCGACACACCGATTCCCTCGCAGAATTGCTGCAGCTTTGAGATGCGGCGGATGCTGTCGAGCCCGTAACCGTCGCGGGAAAAATCGCCCTTCCAGTCGAACTCCTCTTCCGTGTCGACCGTCAGCAGTGCGCGCTGCCCGAAGCCTTCGGCAAATCTTGCCGCCTGCTGCCTGCGCGGCGGGTCCAGAAGGTTGGCATTGGTGATCGTCGAAGCCCCAGCGGAAGTGAATTCGGTGGCGGATTATCCCGCGGCGCGACCATTGATGTCGTTGGGGCTAGGCAGGGCATCCTCGGGGGTCAAGAGCGGGAGCGACAGGATCAACCACTTGTCGTCGCGAACGAGCTCACCGCCGGCAGAGCGCGCCTCGGCACGGGCCAGCCGCAGCGAGAAGCCGGCACCGAAGATGCCAGAGCTTAGCGTGCTCGATGCCGACCGGGCTTCCGACGAGAACAGTTCCTCGGTCGCGGCGAGCGATGCCGGCAACTGTGCCCGCAGCGAAACTTCGTCCCCCTCGGTCTTGAGGTCGAGCTTGATCGCCTCGCCTGCACCTGTGGCACCGGCCAAAGTCGCCAATACGCGCCACGCGAGCATCTCGGCCTCCTGCTGAGCCAGCGGAAGGAGAGCGGCAACCTCATGCACGGTCGCATCGAAGCGCGCGACGCGCGGGCTGAGCACGGACTGGAGTTGCTTGACCTGCGTGCGCACGATCCCTGCGAAGTCGCTGGCCCCTGCCTCGAGATCAATGGCACCCGTCTCCAGCTTTGCCAGGCGATCGAGTTCGTCGAACCCGGCCAGGATGCGGGCGCTGTCCCCCGCGATCGAGGCGGCGAGGGCGCGGTATTCGTGCGGTGTCGGGCCAAAAACCTGCTGTTGGATGACCTCGGAATAACCCTGCATGGCATTGACCGGCGTGCGCAGTTCGTGGAGCAGCTGGCGCAAGCGGTCTGCCCCGGCATTGCGGTCTGCCTCTGCCATGCCAGCCGAGCGCCGGAAGCGGCCGGCGTAGCCGAAGAACCGGCCGTCCCCGCGGGTAAACCGCGGGGTGGCATCGACGATCCAGTCGCCGGAAATGGCAGGAGCGCCGCTCAGGGTGAAGCGAGCTCCTCGAAGGGGCCGACGGTGAAGCAGCGCTGAAGCGAAATCGTCCTCGCGCGCATCGGCATCATGTCGTGCGGTGAGCGTGGTCCCGATGACCATTGCGGCGACGTCGCCTTCGGCCCAGTCGATCCGTCCTTCGGAATCGGTGCCGAAGATAAAAGCATCGATCCGCTTGCGTACAGGCGCCGCGTCCAGCCCGGCCATGGGCAGCGAAGGCGCATCATTCGCCGTTGCTTCGGCGCGGTTGCGCTTGAAGGTCTCGATCCGCTCGACCAGCGCACGGATGCCTTCGCCATCGGGCATTTTCGCAGCTGGTTCCGGCTCCTGCGCGGGTTCCGACCCCGCTTGGGATTCCGGTTCTTCCTCACTTGCGACTTCGATGTCGTTTGCAGGGGAAAGGATCAGCGGCTCGGGTGCTTCGGGAATTTCGGGCGCTGCAGCCTCGTCCGGATCGTCGACCAGCATCTGCACCATGTCGGGCAGGGGAAGCGCACGGTCCTGGACGCCCAGCTGGTCGAGCACGCGAACCGCTTCCATGGGAAGGTCGCGGCGATGGCGGAGGAAGCCGCGCGCGCGGATCGGCAGGCGCGGTATCAGCTCTTCCCACTCGGCGCCGGACAGTTCGGCGCGATAGAGGGCAGCGGCCGCGATCGACGGATGGGCCTCCCCGAACCAGCGAACCAGCTCCGGATTGCGGAACCGCCAGCCGGTTTCACCGACGATCTTGGCGCGCTCGGGGACGGGAATCATCTCTGCCAGTGCGATGAGTCGCAGGTATGCGGCGGCCTTGAGCGCGGGGTCACCGGCCTGCGGCCGTTCGCCCAAAAGGTCGATAAGTTGCCGGAATTGCGTCTTTCCCGCGCGCTCGCCCGTGGCGCGGTTGCGCAGCACAGTGGCGAGGCGGTCGTCGAAATGCATCGGTTCTCCGGTCGGTTAGACGGTTTGCGGGCCGTAAACCATGGCAGCGCGAGGGTTTCTATCTGTGAAAAAATTACACTGAACGAGAAGTTGCCTGCGCGTTGCAAAGCGGGACAATTGCTGGCAAAGATAATAATGTTAGCCAATAAGTCGCATATGCGTTGTCAACATTTCGTATGCTGACTCGCGCGACCGCATGGCAGCTCAAGATTCAGGGGCAGATGAAGTTATGGCCAATCTCGACGAAATCGACCGCAAGCTCCTCTCCGAGCTTCAGGCCGAGGGGCGCATCACCAACGTCGAGCTGGCCCATCGCGTCGGCCTGACCGCACCGCCCTGCCTGCGCCGCGTCCGCGCGCTCGAGGAAGAGGGGGTCATCAAGGGCTATCATGCCGATCTCGAACCCGGGAAGCTCGGATTCTCCATCACCGTATTCGCCATGGTCAGCCTGAAGAGCCAGGCCGAGGACGCGCTGCGTGAATTCGAAGCGGCGATGAAGGAACTGCCCGAAGTGCGCGAAGTGCACATGCTCAATGGCGAGATCGACTTCATCCTCAAGATCGTCGCCCGCGACTTGCAGGGCTTCCAGGAATTCCTCACCAGCAAGCTGACGCCCGCGCCCAATGTGGCGAGCGTCAAGACCTCGCTGACGATCCGTACCAGCAAGCACGAGCCGGGCGTCCCGCTGGGCTGAATTGCAGGATGGAAGTCCACGACACGATCGAAGGCCACTGCCTGTGCGGCGCGGTCAGCATCGTGATCGAAGGCCCCAGCGCAGAGGTCGAAATCTGTCAGTGCAGCATGTGCCGTCGCTGGGGTGGAGCATTCTACAGTGCGCAGACGGGCAAGCAGATGACCGTGCGCGGCGAAGAGCACGCCAAAGTCTACCGCTCCAGCGAATGGGCCGAACGCGCGTTCTGCAGGACTTGCGGGAGCAACTTGTGGTTCCGTTTCCTGCCTACCGGCAACCGCAGCTTCTCAGCCGGTCTCTTTGACGGCTCACGCCGGTTCGCAGTGGAGAAGGAGATCTTCACCGATGAGGCAGCCGACTGGTGCTGTCTGGCCGGCGACCATCCCCGCCAGACAGGCGCAGAAGTCATCGCCGAAGCCAAGGCCGCAGGGTTCACCTTCGACTAGCGCAGATCGTCAAGCTTAATCGGGTCGCACTGCCAGATCGCGCTTCCGGTCACATGCTTGAAGCGTCCCCTTCAAGTTTCCCGAAAAAGCCGATCACTTTCACGATCCTGCCACTGTCGTTGACCTCGGTCATGTCGAAGCCGTCCATCAGGCGCTGGCCGTTCAGGTCGATGGCCCAGTGATAGCGGCAGAAATTGTTCTGCACGTCGATGCGGCTGGCGCGGGAATAGATCGCGCCGGGGATGCGCTTTTGCACGTGTTCGGCCATTGCCAGGAATGCATCGCGCCCGACAATGTTGTGATTGGGATCGGCGAAATGGACGTTATGTTCCAGCGCCAGGTCGGCCAGCCGGCGTTTCTCTTCCGCATCGTCGGAATTCCAGATCGCCAGCATGCGGTCGAGGTTGTCGAAGGCAGGGTTCATGTTCGATCTCCATCGCGACCGGGCTAACAAACCGACCGTTGGTTTGTTTTGTAACACCCAAGCATTGATGTAAAGCCTGACCATGCCGCGCCAGCAGGAAAGATCCGAGACGACACGCAACGCGATCTGCGCCGTGTTTCGAAAATCGCTTCTCGAGCGAGGCCTGGAGGCTACTACGACATTGAGCGTCCTTGCCGAAGCGGGGCTGAGCAAAGGAGCTTTATACCACCACTTCGCCAGCAAGGCGGAAATCGTCGAGACAATCTATCGCGAAGAATCGCACGCCGCCGTTAAGCGGGCGGCGACCAGCGTCTCGGGAGACCTGCCACCGGTCGAACGGTTGAAGCTTGCTTGCAGCGCCTGGCTGAACGAACTTAACGAGCCCGACGTAGCGCGTATCCTGCTTCAGATCGGGCCGGCTGCGCTTGGTAGCTCGAAAGTCCGGGAAATCGAGGACGAGCTCACCCTGCGGCTGTTTCAGGCCTTGCTCGAAGAAGCGATGGAACTGGGGCAGGTTTCGCTGTCCGATCCTTTGCTCGCCGCGCGGCTCATCAATGGAATGGTTGCCGAGGTCGCGGTGCTCCCCCGAAGCGATCGCAAGGCCGCCGCGGGAACGATCGGGCCAGTGGTCGACGCTATCCTGACTTCGCTCGGCTGAGTGCCCGTTTTCGGGCTTCCTAGCCTTCGCGCTCCTTCAACCATTCCTCGAGCCATTTGATCGAGTAATCTCCGCTCTGAACGTCCGCCTGCTGGAGCAGCGCCTGGTGCAGCGGGATATTGGTTTTCACCCCTTCCACGACCATTTCCTCGAGCGCACGCTTGAGGCGCATCATGCAGCCGTTGCGGGTGCGACCGTATACGATCAGCTTGGCAATCATGCTGTCGTAGTACGGCGGGATCCGGTAGCCGGCATAGAGCCCGCTATCGACGCGCACGTGCATCCCGCCGGCGGCGTGGAAGTAGCTGACGAGGCCGGGCGATGGCGCGAAGGTCCAGGGGTCTTCCGCATTGATGCGGCACTCGATGGCGTGTCCTTTGAACTCGATCTCGTCCTGCGTGACCGAAAGCGGCTGGCCATCGGCGATGCGGATCTGTTCGCGCACGAGGTCGAGGCCGGTGATCGCTTCGGTAACCGGATGTTCGACCTGCAGGCGGGTGTTCATCTCGATGAAGTAGAACTCGCCGTCTTCCCACAGGAATTCGATGGTGCCGGCGCCGCGATAGGCCATGTCGCGCATCGCCTTGGCGCAGATTTCGCCCATCCGCATGCGGTCCTCGACCGAGAGGACGGGGGAGGGCGCTTCCTCGAGCACCTTCTGGTGGCGGCGCTGGAGCGAGCAGTCGCGTTCGCCGAGATGGATGGCATTGCCATTGCCGTCACCGAAGACCTGGAATTCGATGTGGCGCGGATTACCGAGATATTTCTCGATATAGACGGTCGCGTCGCCGAAGGCGGCTTTCGCCTCGCTGCCGGCCTGCTGCATCAGCGTCTCGAGCTGGTCCTCGCTCTCGCACACCTTCATGCCGCGACCACCGCCGCCGCTCGCCGCCTTGATGATGACGGGGTAGCCGATCTCGGCTGCGATCTCGCGCGCCTCGTCGATGTCGGAGACGGCACCGTCGGAGCCGGGCACCAGCGGCAGGCCGAGGGCGCCCGCGGTGCGCTTCGCCTCGACCTTGTCGCCCATGGTGCGGATGTGTTCGGGCTTGGGGCCGATCCATTTGAGGTCATGCGCTTCGACGATCTCGGCGAACTTGGCGTTCTCGGACAGGAAGCCATAACCCGGGTGGATCGCATCGGCATGCGCGATCTCGGCGGCCGAGATGATGTTGGCGATGTTGAGGTAGCTGTCGGTCGCACTCGGCGGACCGATGCACACCGCGTGGTCGGCGAGGCGGACATGCATGGCATCGGCGTCGGCGGTGGAGTGGACCGCGACCGTCTCGATGCCCATTTCATGCGCCGCGCGATGGATGCGCAGCGCGATTTCGCCGCGGTTGGCGATCAGTATGCGCGAAATACCCATGGATCAGCCGATGACGATAAGCGGCTGGTCGAATTCGACCGGCTGGGCGTTCTCGACAAGGATGGCCTTGACCATGCCCGACTTGTCGGCGGCGATCGGGTTCATCACCTTCATCGCCTCGACGATGACCAGCGTCTGGCCTTCCTTGACGCTGTCGCCGACCTTCACGAAGTCGGCTGCGCCCGGTTCGGGAGCGAGATAGACAGTACCGACCATGGGAGACTTGATTGCGCCGGCGGTATCCGCGGCTGCGGGTGCTTCAGGTGCAGGGGCGGCTGCAGCAGGTGCGGCAGCGGGGGCAGACGTCATCATCGGCATCGCGGGAGCGGCCATCGCCACCCCGCCGCCGCGCGACACGCGGATTTTCCGCTCGCCATCCTCGACTTCGATTTCGGTGAGACCGGTTTCGCCCAGCATCTCGGCAAGTTCGCGCACGAGAGCGGTATCGACGTTCATTCCGGACTTGCCGGCGGTGCCTTTATGGTCGGCCATGGGACCTCGTTATCTGTTGCGTGGCAGCGCCTATGCGCCGGGCTGGCGCGTGTGACAAGGGGTGAGAAGCTGCAATTTACAGCGCAGCAGCCTTCTCCAACGCTACGGAATAGCTGCGCGGGCCAAGACCTTTCACTTCGTCCACCGCGCCCATGCCGACGTAGGAGATGTGGCGAAACTCCTCGCGCTTCGAGGGATCGGACAGGTGCACCTCTATCACAGGCACGCCGATCGCCTTGATCGCGTCGAGCAGGGCGATGGAGGTGTGGGTATAGGCTCCCGCGTTGAGCAGCACCGCCTTGGCTCCGACCTCGCGCGCTTCGTGCAGCCAGTCGACCAGCACGCCCTCGTGGTTGGTCTGGCGCATATCGATTTCGACGCCGAGGCCCTTGGCCTGTTCGTGGAGGGTGTGGGCGATGTCGTCGAGGGTGTCGGAGCCATAGATCTCCGGCTCCCGCATGCCGAGCAGGTTGAGATTGGGGCCGTTAAGAACGAAGATTGTCTGCATCGCTCTGGGTTAGCCCGATCGCAGGCACTACGGAAGAGCGCGACGCATCCAGTCCCGGGACGGGTCGCGATAATGTCTAATTGGCCAGCAGGCGCCGGGCCTCTTCGCTGACGATGTCGGCGACCTCCTGATACAACTTCGCGAACACAGCAGACGAGCGCCAGGCCGCCCCTACGCTGCGGTATTCGGTCCAGTTGCCGGGCTCGGCGATCCTCACGCCGTCGATCCCGCCCGCGTTCGAGCGGACGTAGATTTCGGGCAGCATTGCCAGGCCGACGCCCGAGGCAGCCATTTGCCGCAACGCATCGAGGCTGGTTCCCTCGTAATCCGCCAGAATCGTGGCGCCGAACTGCGCGCAAACCCCTTCGAGTTGACGGTGATAGTGATGGCGGTGGTCGAGTGTGAGGAATGTTCGGCCACCGAACGAACGCCTCGTGAGCCTGTCGAGCGTAAGGAGTGGATCGTCCGGCGGTGCCACGATCCGTAACGGCTCACGAAAAAGCGGTTCTATGTGCAGGCCACGACCCGCGATAGGCATGGGCGACAGGACCATGTCGAGTTCTCCCGCTGCCAATTCGCCTTGCTGGACCGAGGGGATGCCCTCGCGGATGTAGAGCCGGAGTGCGGGGTAGCGCCGGTGGAGCTCCTTGATGACTTGCGGCATCAGGTAGGGGCCGATGGTAGGCGTTACGCCAAAACGGATGGTGCCAGCGGGTCGCGAGGCCACCCGGTCGGCGACTTCGCCGAAATCCCTCACCGCACCAAGCACGCTACGCGCGGATTGGATGAGTTCGCGGCCCCCGGGCGTCAGTTGCATGCCCTTGGGCACGCGCTCGAAGAGTTTCAGGCCCAGCGCGTCCTCGAGCGAGCGGAGCTGCTGGCTAAGGGCCGGCTGCGTCAGGCCGAGCGCCAAGGCAGCCTCCCCCATGCTGCCGGTCTCGGCGATCTTGGCGAACATCTCGAACTGGCGGATCGAGGGCATGAATACACATTAGCAAATCTTATCGAGAATCCGCAAGAGTTCGAATTGGATTATCATGATGCTTTCCCTCATGTGGCGCCGCGATGGCGGCCCAGGCCGCACGAGTTTCGAGGAGAGCATGATGAAGAACTTCGCAATTGCCGCAGCGCTGACGCTCGGTCTGTCCGGTGCTGCCATTGCGCAGGACAAGGACTGGTCATTCGGCGACGGCGAGACCCACGAGCACTGGGGTGACATCCGAGCCGAATACGCCACTTGCGACGCGGGCAGTATGCAGTCTCCCATCGACCTCACCAGCCCCGACGCCCGTGGCGACATCAAGCTCGAAACCCGCTTCGGCGAAGCCAGCGGCAAGCTCGCGCTGGCCAAGCAGAAGGTCCAGATCGACTTCACGCCCGGACAGGGCAAGGGCATGACCAGCGGCGACAAGACCTTCGACCTGCTGCAGGTTCACTTTCACACGCCCTCGGAGCATGCCGTAAACGGCAAGCGCTATCCGATGGTGGCGCACTTCGTTCACGCGACGCAGGCCGGGGAGCTCGGCGTCCTCGGTGTCTTCTTCACCGAGGGGAGCGAGAATCCCGCCATCGATGCCCTGTTGAAGGCTCATGCCAAGGGCAATGGTGCCGCCCTCTCGGTCAACATCGATGACATGATCCCGACCGATCTCGACGTCTATCGCTACATGGGTTCGCTCACCACGCCGCCATGCAGCGAAGGGGTGAACTGGCATGTCGCAGACGTTTCGGTCGAGGCTAGCGCTGCACAGATCGCCAAGCTCAGCGGCGCTCTCGGACCCAGCGCGCGTTCAATCCAGCCGCGCAACGGCCGCCTGCTGGTCGCTCCCGAATAAGTCGTCCCCTGACCGGCGCCGGAAACAGACAAGGAGTAGGAAATGGATCAGCTTTCTGCGACCCTGCTTTCGGCGCCGGTACTTTTCTTCGTACTGGGGGCCCTTGCTGCGGCGGCGCGATCGGATCTCGCCGTGCCGGAAACCATCGCCAAGGGGATGTCGCTCTACTTGATGGCCGCGATCGGCCTTAAGGGCGGCGTTGAAGTCGCCAATGCGGGCATCGGACCCGAACTCGTCACGGCGCTGGGGGCAGGTTTGCTCCTGAGTGCCTCCATACCTTTCTTGGTCGCCCCGGCGCTGGCGCGCTTTGGTGGGCTGGACCGGACGAACACCGGCGCAGTTGCCGCGCACTACGGATCGGTCAGTGTCGTCACCTTCGTGACTGCCAGCCAGGTCTACGGCGACAACGGCTTCGTGGTTGCCGGCTTCATGGTCGCGGTCCTCGCGATGATGGAAACTCCCGCTATCCTTTCCGGCCTGTTCATTGCGCGCAAACAGGGTGGCAGCGCCTTGTCGCGCGAGCTGATGCGCGAGGTGTTGTTCAACGGCTCGGTCGTATTGCTTCTGGGCAGCTTCGCAATCGGCATGCTCATCGGCGAGAAAGGCTTCGAGCCGATCTCGCCATTGTTCAAGGCCGGCTTCACCGGTGTCCTGTGCCTCTTCCTGCTCGACATGGGCCTGATCGCAATGCGCCGCATACTCAAGACCCGGGCCCTTACCTGGCGCCTGGCAACCCTTGCAGTCGCATTCCCGATCATGAACGGAACCATCGCGGTGACGATCGGGACCCTGATCGGGCTCGATGCGCCCTCGGCCGCCGCGCTCGGCATCCTTGGTGCGAGTGCATCCTACATCGCCGTGCCGGCAGCGATGCGCCTGTCACTGCCGCAGGCTGACGCCGGCCTGTATCTCGCGATGTCGCTTGGCGTGACCTTCCCGTTCAACATAGTACTGGGCATCCCGCTCTTCCGGTGGATGTCCGAGACCCTTGGAGCCCTGCTATGATCGAGACGACGCCCCGTGAAAGGATCGAAGTCCTGGTCGACGCGCCGCTCGCGCCGCGTCTCGCCGACATGGCAGAGGCTGCGGGGATTACCGGTCACACGCTGATCCGCACCGAGAGTGGGCGCGGTCGACACGGCGATTGGTCCGAGGATCTCATTAGCGGGGCGACGGCAAAATACATCTTCCTGACGATTGCCAATCCTGATCGGGCGGAGACTTTTCTGCAGATGATCGCGCCATTGCTCGACAGTCATGGACTGGTGGTCCTGCGTTCGACCGTGGACGTCATCCGTCCGGAAAGGTTCTAGGCGTCCCTACTGATCGACGCCCTTGACCTTCCCCCATTGGCGCGCAGCGGAATAGCCGAGGTAGCCCGTGCCGAAGAGCGCGTAGAGCGCATCGGGCAACGCAGCGAGGTATCTGGTCATGCCGTCGCCGATGGCAAAGGCAGCAGCAGGATTGAAGGCGGCGATCACCCCCATCGGCACGCTGAACAGGATGAGCGCGTACATGGTGTAGAGGAAGCTGGGACGGGCACGGCTGGTCCAAGGGTCGCTGCTCTGCGCCTCGGCGACGATCGCCGACAGGCGTGCCTCGATCTGCTTGAGTTCCTGTGTGCCTTCCAGCGTCAGCAGTTCGAGCTTGGCCTTGGCACGGGCTTCCTTGTCGGGGATGACCTTGTCGATGATCGAGGCGATCGGGCCGATAAGCGATTCGATGAGCGGCATGTGGCGTCTCCGGTTGGCGAGACCGAATCAGCTAACCACAATGGTTCGTGTAGGAAAGGCGATTGGACGCAAACGCACAGCAGTACGTCGCAATCGCCGGAGTTTGGGGAGGAAACCACTGGTCGGGACGAGAGGATTCGAACCTCCGACCCCCACACCCCCAGTGTGATGCGCTACCAGGCTGCGCTACGTCCCGAGACCAGTGGAGGGCGGCCCTATAGGCGGGACATCGGGGCATGGCAAGCGCCCGTCTCACCCAATTCGTTGCCCTGCGCCAGCATTGCTGCTAACCGCGCCCGCACTTCGGCCATCGGGCGTGCGGGGGGTGCTTGAACGAGCCATCCCGCGCACCCACTTGCGGCCGGTCGCGACAACCATACGACAGGTAATTCCCCGATGCTCGATTTCCTTGCCGCCGCCAGTTCCACCGCGGCCCAGCCGCCCGCTTGGACCGGCTGGATCCTGCCTCTCGGCATGCTGCTGATCCTGTGGTTCCTCATAATCCGTCCGCAGATGCGCCAGCAGAAGCAGCACCGCGAAAAGGTCGAGGGGCTCAAGAAAGGCGATGAAGTCGTGACCGGTGGTGGACTCGTCGGCAAGATCACCAAGGTGGAAGAGCACTTCGTCCATGTGGAAGTGGCCAAGGGCATGGTGGTGAAGGCGGTTCGCGGCACCATCGGCGAAGTCCTGTCCTCGCGCGGCACGCCCGCGGCGAACGACTGAGGCGAGGGCGAACACCCATATGCTCGACTTCCCCACATGGAAGAAGGCCTGGCTCTGGCTCATAACCGGGCTTGCCTGTCTTGCTGCACTCCCGTCACTGCTGTCGTTCACCAGCGTTCGCTGGCCCGAAGCGCTGCCCGACCCGATGGTCAACCTCGGTCTCGACCTTGCTGGGGGTAGCCACATCCTGCTCGAGGCCGACAGCAAGCAGGTTGCTGCTCAACGCCTCGAGAACATGGAAGAGAACGTCCGTGGTCTTATGCGCAATGCCGAACCGCGCATTCGCATCGGCGATGTCTCGACCCGCGGCGGTCGGCTCAGTTTCATACTCGACGACCCGACCGAAATCGACCGTGCCCGCGAAATCATGCTGCCCTCGATCAACGGTACGGGCCTCGTGCGCGAATGGAACCTGTCGGTCGAGGACGGCAATCGCATCATCCTGACCCAGACGCAGGAAGGCGTCGACACCGCGGTTTCCGACGCGATGGAAAGCGCGATCGAGGTGGTCCGCAAGCGTATCGACGAACTGGGCACGCGCGAACCGACGATCATTCGCCAGGGCGACACGCGCATCGTGGTGCAGGTCCCCGGCCTGCAGGATCCCGATGCGCTCAAGGCGTTGCTCGGTGAAACCGCGCAGCTCGAATTCAAGCTGGTCGACCAGAACGCCCTGCCGAGCGACGTGCAGCAGGGCCTCGCCCCTCCGGGTAGCGAGATCGTCCCTTATGCCGAAACCTCCGACTTTGCGGGCTCGTCGATCGCCGTGCGTCGCCTTGGCGGCATCCGCGGCGACAACCTGACGGGCGCGCAGCAGAGCTTCGAACCGCAGACAAACCAGCCGGTGGTCAACATCCAGTTCGACAGCGACGGCGGCCGCCGTTTCGCCAAGCTGACGACCGAAAACGTCGGCAAGCCCTTCGCCATCATCCTCGACGGCAAGGTGCTTTCGGCACCTAACATCAACGAGCCGATCCGCGGCGGCACTGCCCAGATTTCGGGCGGTTTCTCGGTAGAGACGGCCAATCGACTGGCGATTTCGTTGCGTTCGGGTGCACTCCCCGTCGACCTCGCCGTTATCGAAGAGCGCACCGTGGGTCCCGACCTCGGCGCGGACTCGATCAAGAAGGGCCTGATCGCGATGAGCATCGGGTCGCTGCTCGTCGTGCTGCTGATGATCTTCACCTACGGTCGCTTCGGCATCTACGCCACCGCGGCATTGGTCATCAACGTGCTGATGATCCTCGGCATCATGGCCGGCCTCGGCACCACGCTGACACTGCCCGGTATCGCCGGCTTCGTGCTGACCATCGGTGCCGCAGTGGACGCCAACGTGCTGATCAACGAACGTATCCGTGAAGAGCGCAAGCGCGGCCGCCGTGTCGTCGCCGCGGTCGAAAACGGGTACAAGGAAGCGAGCCGCGCGATCTACGACGCCAACGTCACCAACTTCATCGCCGGCGTGCTGTTGTTCCTGTTCGGCTCGGGTCCGGTTCGCGGTTTCGCGGTCGTGCTCGTGATCGGCCTTTTCACCAGCGTCTTTACCGGCGTGACCATGACCCGCATGTGGGTCGCCGGATGGCTGCGCAAGGCGCGGCCCAACGATCTCAACCTGTAAGCGGAGGCGAGAACGATGAAACTCCTCAAGCTCGTCCCCGACGACACCAACATCAAGTTCCTGCGCTGGCGCGTGCCCTTCTTCGCCGTCAGCATCCTGCTGATCGCGGCAAGCTGGGCGCTCGTCCTGACCAAGGGCCTCAATTACGGCGTCGACTTTTCGGGCGGCCTCGAAGTGCGTGCGACATTCACCCAGAGCGCGGAGGCCCCGGTGGCCGACCTGCGCGAAAAGGTGGCGACGCTCGGCTATGGCGATCCTGTGGTCCAGCGCTTCGGCGAGGATAACCAGGTCTCGATCCGCGTTCGTCTTCCGGACGAAGTGTCGGCCGACAAGGACGCGGCCCAGGCAGCGGCTAACCAGATCGTCGACAAGCTGAAGACCGATTATCCGGATTTCCGCCTCGACGGGAACGACAACGTGTCGGGCAAGGTTTCCGGAGAGTTCCGGACCCAGGCGGTCTACGCACTGCTCGCGGCGATGCTGGCGGTGGCAATCTACATCTGGGTGCGTTTCGAGTGGCAGTTCGGTGTCGGCGGCCTCTTCGCATTGTTCCACGACGTCAGCCTCACACTCGGCATGTTTGCCCTGTTCCAGCTCGAATTTAGCCTGCAGATCATCGCCGCGATCCTGGCCATCATCGGCTATTCGCTCAACGACACCATCGTCGTCTACGACCGCATCCGCGAGAACCTGAAGAAGTTCCGGAAGATGCCATTGCCGGAACTGCTCGACCTGTCTGTCAACGAGACGCTGGCGCGTACCGTTATGACCTCGCTGACGCTGCTTATCGCGCTGATCCCGCTTCTGCTGTTCGGTCCGGCCAGCCTGTTCGGCATGGTTGCGGGCATCACGCTGGGTATCTTCGTGGGTACCTACAGCTCGATCTACATGGCAGCCCCGCTGCTGGTGTGGATGGGCGTCACCAGCGACAGCTTCATCCCGACGGAAAGCGCAACCGACAAGCAGGAACGCCTCGCCCGCGGCGAGGTCTAGACGATCCTGTCATAGTAGGCGGCCAGCGCTTCGCCGTTGGCCTGCCAGCTGAAATTCCCGACCGCCTCTGCCACCTTTTCGGGTGAGCGGGGGCGTTCGCTTATCTGGCGGATCCCTTCGGCAATGGCGCGACAATTACGCGCGACAATCACGCCCGCATCAGGGGTTTTCACGATCTCGCGCGCACCACCCGCATCGGTAATGACCAGGGGGGTGCCGCAAGCGAGCGCCTCGATCCAGGCATTCGCCAGACCCTCGCTGGCGGAGGGAAGGACCATCATATCCGCAGCAGAGTAGAGCGGCGCGAGCGATGATGGCGGCTGGCTGCCGAGGAAATGGACACGGTCCGCGACGCCGACTTCCTTGGCCAGCTTGCGCAGCGAAGCTTCGTCCTCGCCCTTTCCGACGAGTAACAGCCGTGCGTCGGGGAGCCCTCCCATGGCCTTGATGATGAGCCCCTGGCCCTTGCGCTCGATCAGCGCGCCGACGCTGAGCAGGAGCGTCTCGTCCTTGGTGCAAGGAACGTCGAAGGTGTCGGCAATCGTCGCGCGCAGGCCGGTATGGTCGAGAGGGCGGAAGAGGTCACGATCAAGACCGGTGTAATGGGTCGTGATCTTCGCTCGGTCCATCCCGAGTGCGGCCATGTCATCGGCCAGCGCATCGCAAACTGCCAGCACGCCGGCGGCGGCACTGGCCGTCTCGAGCAGCGCCTTGCGGCCATAGGAGCGGGCACCCCAGTAGTGAATGTCCGCGCCGCGGGCCTTCACGGAAAACGGCAGGCCCAGTTCGCGCGCGATCATCATTGCCGCGGGGCCATCGGGATAGAAGAACTGCGCATCGATGAGGTCGAAGGGTGTCGCGGCGTGGAGTCTGCGCGCGAGGGGCATCACCGCCCGCGCAATGGCGCCGGGGTTGAGCCTCCCTCCGAACCTGGGGATCAGGGGGAAGGTCGGACGATGGACCGTCAGTCCGAAATCGGTTCCGTCAATCGCCGCCTCCTGCAGCGCCTTGTATCGTCCTACGGCCACGGGCGGCAGGCCGATGGGATTGACGACCACTGCCTCCCAATGCGTGTCGCGCTGCAGCGCCTCGAGCGAGCGCGCAACGAAGATGCCGAAGCGTGGGTTGGCCTCGTTGGGAAAGAGCGTGGAGAGCGAAAGGACGCGGCGGGTCTTGGCAGTGCTCACAGCGAACGGACCAGCATTTCGGCAACCGCGATCCAGGGCGGATTGTCGACGACCTGCTGCTTCTCTCCGTGTCCGGGCGGAAGGATGCCCACCAGCGTGCCCTGCCGGTCGATAAGCCGCCCGAAGGCGAAGCGACCGGCCTTTCTCGGTACAAGCACGTCACGATTGATGGCCCGGCCGGCATGCGCCGGCTCAATCTGGCGAAGCCATAGCTGGTCGCCCGGACGATATTCACCGTGCGGATAATCTATGGCGAGGACCATCAGGGCACCCTCGTTTCCGAGTTCGGTTGTGAGGATCGCGTCACGCGGAGTGGCGAGGGCTTCCGGTCCGCTCGCGCCCAGACTTGCAACGACCTGCGGATGCCCCCCTTTTTCCGAGCGGACGAGCAGTTCCGGATCGACCTCGAGGGCGGTGGCAATCCGCTCCATCCACTTGAGCGAGAGGTTGCGCATCCCGGTTTCGAGCCGCCCGACGGTCTGCGGAGTGGTAGGTGGGCTGCATGCCTCGGCAAGGTCGGCAAGCGTCCAGCCCTTCTGCTTGCGGATGTCGCGAATGCGGTTGATCAAATCGCCCCTCCGTTAACCGATTTGGTTTTCAACCTTTCCTACATGAACCAGACAATTGCAAGGCTGATTTCCAACCTGAGGAGATCCCGATGCACCGCAAGCTCGTCGAACGTGAACTCACCATCGAAGGTCCGCGCCGCGGCGGCGAGGCACACAGGAGGCGCCGGAGCGTAACGGTCAATCTCGCCGAAAGCCCGCTGACTTGGCTCCACTCGCGTGGACACCTGTCAGATCGCCAGTTCGATGCCGGGGAGCGGTTGCGGAGCGACTACGAACGTGCGCAATTGTCGCCATCGGTCACCATGCGCTGGGACCCGGTGCGAGTCGACGGCGGGGGCGGTGACGGCTTGACGCCATCCGAGCGGCAAATTGCTGCCAAGGCACGGTTCGACGGTGCGATGACAGAGGCGGGAGCGGGATTGAGCGACATCCTCTGGCGCGTTGCCTGCGCGTGCGAAGGGCTGCCCGATGCCGAAAAGGCGCTGCAATGGCCCGCGCGCAGCGGCAAGCTGGTGCTGAAACTGGCGCTCGACCGGGTGGCGGATTTCTACCGGATCAGGTGAGCGCGTTTGTTTGGTCAGGACTGTGTTCCATGTGTTCCATCCTGTAGGACTGGCCGCGAAGTGGCCCTAGGCGTGGGCGGCAACCGCCTGCCGCAGCTCTGGAATGACTTCGGCCTCGAACCAGGGGTTCCGGCGCATCCAGATAGTCGATCGCCAGGCCGGGTGCGGCAGGGGCAGGAAGCAGGGGAGGAACTGGCGAAATTCCCGGATGCGGTCGGTCATCGAAAGCTTGCGGGCCTCGGGCAGGTAGCGCGCCTGCGCATAGGTGCCGACCAGCAGCGTGAGCCGATCCTGCGGCAGGATGTCGAGGATCAGGTCATGCCAGCGTGGCGCGCATTCGGGACGCGGCGGCTTGTCGCCACCGCTGGCCTTGCCCGGATAGCAGAAACCCATGGGGACGAGTGCGACCTTGGCTGGGTCGTACATCTGCTCCTTCGAAAGGCCGGTCCAGTCGCGCAGGCGGTCGCCGCTGGCATCATCCCAGGGGATGCCGCTTTCGTGAACCTTCGATCCGGGCGCCTGTCCGATGACCAGCAGGCGTGCGGTGGGGGAGAAGCTGGTGACCGGCCGGACGCCGTGCGGGAGGTGTTCGGCGCACAGGGTGCAGGCCGCAATCTCCCGCTGGATGCTCACCCCTCGACCATCTCCGCAAGAGCGAGCCAGCGCTCTTCGGCAGCGTCCTTCTCGGCCCGGGCATTCTCGATGCCCTTGGAGATATTGGCGAACTTCTGCGGATCGGAGGTGTAGAGGTCGGGGTCGGACAGGATCGTCTCACCCTTGCTGATGGCGGCCTCGAGTTCCTCGATCCGCGCCGGCAGGAGTTCGTAGTCGCGCTGGTCCTTGTAGGAGAGCTTGGTCGACTTCGGGGCAGGCGGGGGAGGGGGCGCAGGCTTGTCTTCCGCCTTGGCAGTCTTGGCTTTGGACGCCACGGGAGCACGACGCTTGGCCTCCCAGTCCTCGTAACCGCCGGCAACAATGTCGACCTTGCCCGATCCGTCGAGGCCCAGCGTGATGGTCACGGTCCGGTCGAGGAAGTCGCGGTCGTGGCTGACGATGAGGACGGTGCCTTCGTAGTCCGCGATGACTTCCTGCAGGAGGTCGAGCGTCTCAAGGTCGAGGTCGTTGGTCGGCTCGTCGAGCACGAGGAGATTGGATGCCTTGGCGAATTCACGCGCCAACAGCAGGCGCGACCGCTCACCGCCCGACAGGACTGCGACCTTCATGTCGACGATCTTCGGGTCGAACAGGAACTCCTTGAGGTAGCCTTGCACATGCTTGCGCGACCCCCGGACATCGATCCAGTCGCCGCCTTCGGCCAGAACCTGGCGCACCGTCTTGTCGTCAGTCAGGAGCTGGCGCTGCTGGTCGATCATCACGCCGGTCAGCGTCTTGGCGATCTCGACCTTGCCGCTGTCGGGCGCGAGTTCGCCGGTGAGCATTTTGAGCAGCGTCGTCTTGCCCGCGCCGTTCGCGCCCACGATACCGATCCGGTCGCCGCGCTGGATGCGCAGCGAGAAGGGCTTGATGATCGCACGGTCGCCAAAAGACTTGGTGATGTTCTCGGCGACGATGACCGACTTCGACTTGAAGTCCTCCTCGGTTGCCAGCTTAAGCTTGGCTGTGCCCGCGTTTGCGATCATCGAGGCACGCTGGGCGCGCATCTGCCACAGCTTTTCGAGCCGCCCCTGGTTACGCTTGCGCCGCGCGGTCACCCCGCGTTCGAGCCAGTGCGCCTCGAGCTTGAGCTTGGCGTCGAGCTTCTCTGCCGCCCGCGCTTCCTCGGCATAGACCGCCTCTTCCCACGCCTCGTATCCACCGAAGCCGACTTCCTTGCGGCGAAGGTTCCCGCGGTCGAGCCAGATCGTCGCGCGCGTCAGGCGCTTGAGGAACGTGCGGTCGTGGCTGATGACGACGAAGGCGCCCTTGTACCGGTCGAGCCAGCCTTCGAGCCAGTCGATCGCACCGAGGTCGAGGTGGTTGGTCGGCTCGTCCATCAGTAGCAGGTCGGGCTCCTGAGCCAGCGCCCGCGCGATGGCAGCGCGCCGCTTCTCGCCGCCGCTCGCACTGGATGCATCGCGGCTCATGTCGATGCCGAGCTGGCCGGCGATGGATTCGATCTCGTGTTCCGCAGGCGCGTGTTCGCCCGCCAGTGCCCAGTCCATCAACGTCGAGTAGCCGGTCAGGTCGGGGTCCTGCTCGAGCAGCACTATGCGCGTGCCCGGCTTGACCTTGCGCTGGCCCTTGTCGGCCTCGATCCGGTCGTCGATCAGCTTGAAGAGCGTGGTCTTGCCGACGCCGTTGCGGCCGATCAGCGCGAGCCGGTCACGCGGGCCGATATGAAGGTCGAGCGGATCGTTATCGGGTCCGCCGAACAGCCACTTGCCCCCCTGCTGGAGAGCGAGGCCTTCGAGGCTGAGGATCGGTGGTTGCGCCATGGAGCGCGCGAGGTAGTCGCGCGCGCGCCGCTCCGCAAGCCGCTAGCGGGCGGCCTTCTGTTCCTCGACCATGCGGGCCACGTCGGCAAGCAGGGCTGGAGCGTCGTAGACGATGCCGTCCTTGACGGTCCAGCGCACCCCACCGACCTGCTCGATCACCCCCGTCTCGCGATTGAGGCGTGTATGACCGGTGCCATAAAGGACCTTGAGATTGGCGAGGGGGTTCTCCGGCACGATGACGAGATCGGCGAGCTTGCCCACGGCGATGCGGCCCATCGGCGGTTCCTGGCCCAGTGGTGCGTAGATCTCACGCGCGCCGTCGATGGTGGCGGCGCGAATGACCTCGAGCGGGGTCAGGCCCGCCTCGCGCAGCATTTCGAGCTCGCCGATGTAGGCGAAGCCCCAGGTCTGGTAGATATAGCCCGGATCGGACCCCGCAGTGACGCGCCCGCCCTTGCGGTGGAAATCGTGCACCAGCTTGAACCACTTCTCGTAGAAGCCGCGCCAGGCGACCTCGTCCTCGGTCGTCCAGTCCTTGTAGTAGCTGCCGTGATTGGTCGGGCTCGGGGCATAATAGTTCATCAGCGACGGCAGTGTGTACTTGGCATGCCAGTCGAAGCCGCGGGCACGCATCACGTCGCGGCTGGCAGAATAGATGTTGAACGTCGGGCTCATGGTGACGTACTTGTCGATCAGGAAATCGACATACTCGTTCCACTCGTCGCTGCCTGGCTCTACTGTCTGCGGGGCAAGCCGGGCGACCCACCCGAAGCGGGACTGCTCGTCCATGTAATTGTAGTTGTCCGGATAGCGGACCAGGCGACCGTCCTTCAGCAGGCTTTCGAAATGGCCGTAGAAGTGAGTGACGCCGTCGAGCCCGAGTTCGATCGCCTTGCGCGCGGTCACTTCTGCAACGCCGGTCTGGGCGAGGTGGGCAACGGTGCCCATCTGCTGCAGCTCCGCCTCGTCGAGTGCCGCCTTGAACACCTCGGGCGTCTCGGAGTTGAAGAACTTGACGCCCCAGTATCCGTTCGCCTTGGCCCAGCGCACCCACTCGCGTGCCTTGGCCGGCGTGTCCGGATCGCCGCGCGACCACTTGTCGCCGAATACGGCGTAGGGGATCAGGCGCGGGGCGGTAATGGTGTTGGCGGCGCTACGCTGGGTATCGGAAATGTCGGGCGAGCCCGGACCGAAATAGAAGCTGACGCCGCGCACCGTGGTCACCCCGTGGGCGAGCCAGAGCTTGTATCCATAGGAGGGCTGGGGCGCCTTGTCGGGATCGCCATTGTGGCCATGGACGTCGACGAAACCGGGCAGGACGAACATGCCCTTCGCATCGACGGTCTTCTGCGCCGCTTTGCGAACATCCTCGGGCGCGCCGCCGGGATAGAGCTGCGCGATCCTGTTACCCTCGACGAGGATGTCGACCGGTCCCATGGGCGGAGTGCCCGTGCCTTCGATCACCGAAGCTCCGGTGATGAGCAGCTTGCCGAAAGGACCCTCGCCTTCGTCTGTCGGGCGGGAAGGGACCGGCTCCATGCCTTGCTGTGCCGCCGCAGCCGTCGTGAAGGCCAGCGCCAGTGCCGCCAGCATGTGTCGCGCAATTCGCATCGAAGTCCCTCCCGTTGCCTTCCGGTCTATCGGTTCGTTCCGGCCATGGGAAGGGCCACGGGAGGGAACACATCCGTTCAGCCAACCGTAAACGAGCTTTCGCGACAATTGCTGCGAACCCCAAGGAGCAAACCCATGAAAGCTTTTGCAATTCCAGTTGTTCTCGCTGCCGCTGCGGCGGGCCAGGCCCAGGCTGCCGAGGTCGAGATTGCCGCGCAGGGACCCGTGGTCGAGCTCCAGGTCTCGCAGCAGGTGCTGGGCGATCCGGACAAGGCGATGGTCGGTGCGGGCGTCACCACCCGGGCGATGACTGCAGTGGAGGCGATGCGTCTCAACGCCACAGAGATGGAAAAAGTGCTCACCCGGCTGCGCCAGCTTGGTGTGGCGGACGAGTACGTCCAGACCACCGGCATCACTCTGAGCCCGCAGTACAATTACGGGCCGAACAATGTGCAGCGGTTTCTCGGCTACGACGCCTCGAACAACGTCTCGGTCGAGTTGCGCGACTTGAAGAAGATCGGTCCGGTGCTCGACGCTCTCGTCGCGGCTGGGGCGACCAATCTGAGCGGCCCTGTATGGGGTATCGTCGACGACGAACCGCAGAAGGCGCAGGCCCGAGCCGCAGCCTTCAAGGCCGCTGGCGCCCAAGCCGCAGATTATGCGCGCATGAGCGGCTATTCGGGCGTCCGTCTCCTCGCGGTCGAAGAGCAGCTTGGCTATCAACAGCCGGTGTACGACATGATGCAGCGGGCAGTGCCGACGGCTGTCGCGATCCAGGCTTCTACGCCAACCCGCCCGGGCCGTGTCGCCTCGCAGGTGACGTTGACGGTGAAGTACGAACTCACTCGCTGAACTTGCTGAACGCCCGCCGCCGTGAACATTCACACCTTGTTCAATGCGGCGGGCTTAGGCATGGCGACATCATGAAGCGCATCCTCGCCTCCATTCTTGCCTTTGGCATCCTTGCCGGTCCGGTTGCGGCCGCGCCTGCGTTCGCGCAGCGCAGCAACGAACAGGGCGAGGCACGTCGCGAGATGAGTGCGGGCAACATCATGCGCCTGCGTGATATCGAGGCGCGCATCCTGCCGAGCATGAAGGGCGCCGAATACCTCGGCCCGGCTTACGACCCGACGGCACTCGCCTATCGCCTGAAGTTCATCAAGGACGGCCGCGTGCTGTTCGTCGATGTCGATGCGCGCACCGGCAAGATCCTTCGCCGTAGCAAGTGATTTCCCAATGGTTTCGCGGGTGCGAAACTCCGTTCAGGTTGACGCGTTCATCTACATGAACGAAATGCGTCACAAACTATCCAAGGACGGACATTCATGAGGATCCTGATCGTCGAGGACGAGCCCACGCTCGGCCAACAGCTTAAATCGACGCTGGAACAGACCGGTTACGCGGTGGACCTGTCCACCGATGGCGAAGACGGCCATTTCATGGGCAGCACGGAGGATTACGATGCCGTGATCCTCGACCTCGGCCTGCCTGAAATCGACGGGCTGACCGTCCTCGGTATGTGGCGCAAGGAAGGCCGCAGCTTCCCAGTCCTGGTGCTCACTGCACGCGACAGCTGGAGCGACAAGGTCGCAGGCCTCGATGCCGGGGCGGACGACTACCTTGCCAAGCCCTTCCAGACCGAGGAACTGATCGCCCGCCTGCGCGCGCTTATTCGTCGCGCTTCGGGCAATACTTCGAGCGAACTAACTGCGGGCGATGTCCGGCTGGATACGCGCTCGGGCCGCGTCACGCTCAAGGGTGAACCGGTCAAGCTGACGGCGCAGGAATACAAGCTGCTCAGCTACCTCATGCACCACAAGGGCAAGGTGGTCAGCCGTACAGAACTCATCGAACACATCTACGACCAGGATTTCGATCGCGATTCGAACACGATCGAGGTTTTCGTCACTCGCATCCGCAAGAAGCTGGGTGCGGATGTAATCACGACGATCCGTGGACTTGGATACAGCCTCGACGATCCCGCCGACCAGCCGCGCGCCTGATCCTGACGCCACGCAGCGGGCGACGCAGGAGCACGAGGCGCCGGCCGGCGAGGCCACTGGTGGCCCGATAGCGGCTGCGCCCCAGCGGCGGCGCAGTCTCGCCACCCGCATGATGGCGATCGCCGCCGTGTGGATAGGCGTGCTCCTCGTCGGTGGCGGCTTCCTTCTCGACCGCACGCTTACAAGGATGATCGAGAGCAATTTCGACGACCAACTCGAATACCTGCTCAATTCGATGATCGTGGTGTCGGAAATCGGCCCCGACGGCGAGGTGTATTTCAACCGCCCGCTCGGCGAGCCGCGCTTCCTCGAACCCAACAGCGGCCTCTACTGGCAAATTTCGGGTCAGGGACAGGAAGATACGCCGTCCTATTCGCTGGAGGCGAAACCTTCGCGCTCCTTGTGGGACACGCCATTGAAGCTGCGCGAAAACCACTTCGACACTGATCCGCACTTCTACGATTCCAACCAGTTCAAGGACGAGCCGCTGCGTATCGTCGAGCGCTCCGTCATCCTGCCTGACAGCGAAACCCGCTGGACCTTCGCCGTGGCATCCGCGCGCGAGGAACTCGATTACCAGACCACTCGCATTCATTCGATCCTGCTGTGGAGCTTCGCCGCGCTTGGCCTGGGCCTGATGGCCATGGCGATGTTGCAGAGTTGGTATGGCCTTTCGCCCTTGCGGCGCGTGCGTGCTGCGATCCAGTCGATGCGCAGCAAGGGCAGCAACCGCATTGAGGAGCCGCTACCGCTCGAAGTCGAGCCGCTGGTCGAGGAAATCAACGCGCTGCTCGCTCACACCGAGAAGCAGGCCGAGGAAGCGCGTACCCATGCCGGCAACCTTGCCCATGCGCTCAAGACCCCGCTGACGGTCCTAACCAATGCTGCGACCGCCCGCGATCCGCAGCTCGCCGACCTAGTTTTCCGCGAAACCAAGACGATGCAACGCCACGTCGAGCACCACCTTGCGCGGGCGCGGGCCGTGGGCCGAAGGGCATCGGGTCACAGCTACGCCGAGGTCTGGCCGAGCGCCGAGAGTGTCCTTCGCGCGGTGACCCGCATCTACGAGCACACGCGTTTCGATCTCGACGGCAACAAGCAGGCAGCCGTCAGCATCGAGCGGCAGGATCTCGATGAAATTCTCGGCAATCTGATCGAGAACGCTGCCAAGTACGGCGGTGGTAGCGTATTCGCGACGATCGATGCCGAACCCGGTTCGGAACAATGCGTGATCTGGGTTGAGGATGATGGAACCGGCATTCCGGAAAAGGAACGCACCCGCATCTTTGATCGCGGCGCGCGCCTCGACACGGGCAAGCCGGGTACGGGCCTCGGCCTCGCTATCGTGCGCGATGTTGCGGAAATCTATGGCGGTTCGGTCGATCTCGGCGAGAGCGAAGATCTTGGCGGATTGCTGGTGAGGCTCAGCCTGCCGCGGGCCGGCTGATTATCCTTGCCGCGCCTGCTCGTGGTGGCGGATCACCTCGTCGATGATGAAGCGGATGAACTTTTCGCTGAATTCGGGATCGAGCTGACTTTCCTCTGCCAACCGCCGCAGTCGCGCAATCTGGGACTGCTCCCTGCCCGGATCGGCGGGGGGGAGGGCATTCTTCGCCTTGTGCTCGCCGACGGCCTGGGTGATCCGGAAGCGCTCCGCAAGAATGTGGATCAGCGCGGCATCGATGTTGTCGATACTCTGGCGATAGCTGGCGAGGACCGGATCTTGGGCTGGCGCGTTGTTCATTTGAGCACGCTAACACCGAATCCACGCTTGCCAAGAAAGCAAGTGCAGCCCATGGCCAAGCCGAAATGACAGCCGACGTCGTACCCCTGCCGCGCAAGGAACCCGAAGCCTCGATCGAGCCCATGCTGGCTCTGACCGCTCCGGGCATGAACCAGGTCAACCAGGTCATCCTCGACCGGATGCAAAGCGAAGTGCCGCTGATACCGGCGCTGGCGGGCCATCTCATTTCGGGCGGCGGCAAGCGCCTGCGCCCTATGCTGACTCTCGCCGGGGCCGAGGTCGTCGGATATAACGGTGCCCGGCACTACAAGCTCGCCGCGGCGGTCGAGTTCATCCACACCGCAACCCTGCTGCATGACGATGTCGTCGATGGCAGCGACCTCAGGCGCGGGAAGGCAGCCGCCAACATCATCTTCGGCAATCCGGCGACCGTGCTGGTCGGAGATTTCCTGTTCAGCCGCGCCTTCGAATTGATGGTCGAGGACGGCAGCCTCAAGGTCCTCAAGATCCTTTCCAGCGCCAGCGCCATCATCGCGGAGGGCGAGGTCGACCAGCTGACCGCGCAGCGCAAGATCGACACGAGCGAGCAGCGCTACCTCCACATCATCCGCGCAAAGACCGCCGCGCTCTTCGCCGCCGCGAGCCGCATCGCGGCAGTGGTCGCCGAATGCAGCGAGGAGCAGGAGCAGGCGCTCGACGAATATGGCCGCAACCTCGGTGTAGCCTTCCAGCTGGTCGACGATGCGCTGGACTATGATTCCAACGCCGCCACCATGGGCAAGGACCGTGGCGACGACTTCCGCGAGGGCAAGATGACGCTGCCCGTCATCCTCGCCTACGCTCGCGGGGACGAGGAAGAGCGGACCTTCTGGAAAGCCGCCATCGCCGGGCACCGCACCAGCGACGAAGACCTCGACCATGCGATCAGGCTGATCGACCGGCACAATGCCGTGGCCGACACGCGCGCCCGTGCGCGCCACTTCGCCCAGCGCGCGATCGACGCGCTGTCGATCTTCCCCGACAGCAGGGCGCGGCAGGCGATGACGCAGGCCGCCCTCTTCGCCGTAGCCCGGGGTTACTGACACCTCTCACACCGAAACCGGGTCGCAACCGGATCAGGAGACCAATTCCCATGCAATTCAAGCGCCTCGGCACATCGGCCATCGTCGTTTCGGATATCTGCATGGGGACGATGACCTTCGGCAGCCAGACCGACGAGGCCGAGGCGCTGCGCATCCTCGACCAGAGTTTCGATGCCGGGATCAATTTCTTCGACACTGCCGAGGGCTATCCCGTCCCGCCGGACAAGAAGTACGTCGGCCGGACCGAGGAAATCGTCGGCAGGTGGCTCAAGACCAAGCCGCGCGATGCGATCATTCTCGCCACCAAGGTCTCGGGCCCCAGCCACGTCTGGTTCCGCAGCCCCAAGCGCGAAGGCATGACCGCGCTCGACCGGCGCAACATCATGGTCGCGGTCGAGGACAGCCTAAAGAAGCTCGGCACCGACTACATCGACCTCTACCAGACCCACTGGCCCGATCACGACACGCCCTATGACGAGACGATGGAAGTGCTCGACGAACTGGTGCGCGCGGGCAAGGTGCGGATCGTCGGCTGCTCGAACGAGACTAGCTGGGGTCTGATGAAGTCGATCTCCACCGCAGAGCGGCTGGGGACGGTGCGCTACCAGACAATCCAGAACAATTTCAGCCTCAACAACCGCCGGTTCGAGGACGAACTGGCGCAGGTCTGCCGCAAGGAAGGCGTGAGCCTGATCCCCTATTCGCCGATCGGCGGCGGGGTTCTGTCGGGCAAGTATGCCGATGGCGCGCGGCCGGAGGGTGCGCGCTTTTCGCGCTATCTCGAGATTGGCGGACGCCAGGCAACGATGGCGAGGCGCTTCGTCAACGAAAAGTCGCTCGCCTCGACCGCGCGTTTCGCCGAGATCGCGCAGGGTCTCGACATAAGCCCCGTGACGCTGGCGGTCGCCTGGTCGAAGCAGCACGACTTTGTCGCCTCCACCATTGTCGGCGCAAGCCGGCAGGACCAGGTCGATGAAATCCTCGCCGCTGCCGATGTCGCCCTGAGCGAAGAGACGCTTAAGGCGATCAACGCGGTTTCGCGCGAAATCATGTACCCCATGGGTTGATACGAGAGCCCGGCATCCGCATCAGGCTGGCGTGACCCGGCTACCGATCGACTCGGTGCTTCCCGACCTGCTCGCCGCACTGCGCCGGACGAGCGGGGCGGTGCTGATTGCGCCGCCTGGCGCGGGCAAGACGACCGCCGTCGCGCCTGCGTTGATCAACGAGGAATGGTGCACGGGTACCATCATCCTGACCTCCCCGCGCCGTGTCGCCGCGAGGGCGGCGGCGGAGCGGATGGCGGAGATGCTGGGCGAGAAGCCGGGCGAAACCGTCGGCTACCTGACCCGCCTCGACAGCAAGCGTTCGGCGAAGACCCGCATTCTCGTGGTGACCGAGGCGATCTTCGTGAACACGATCCTCGCCGATCCCGAGCTGGAGGGCGTGTCCGCGGTGCTGTTCGACGAGGCACACGAACGGCACCTCGACAGCGATCTCGGCCTGGCGCTGGCGCTCGAAAGCCGCAGCGTCCTGCGCGAGGACCTGCGCGTACTGGTCATGTCGGCGACAATCGATGGTGCGCGCTTCGCCAGCCTTCTGGGCGGCGATACTCCTGTCATCGAGAGCGAGGGCAGGGCGCACCCGTTGCGGATCGAGTGGCTGGGCTCCTCGCCGCAGGAGCGTATCGAGGATGCGATGACATCGGCCATCGCTACAGCCTGGAAGCAGGAAGAGGGCGACATCCTTGCCTTCCTTCCCGGCGTCGGCGAGATCGAGCGAACGCGCGAACGGCTGGAGGCGCGGCTTCCCTCGGCGCTGGTCCTGCCACTACATGGGCAGGTCGAGCCGGCGGGACAACGTGCCGCCATTCGCCGCGATCCGGAAGGTCGGCGCAGGATCGTATTGGCGACCGCCATTGCCGAGACCTCGCTGACCCTCGACGGCGTGTCGGTGGTGGTCGACAGCGGCCTGTCACGCCATGCCGAATTCGACCGTGCCGCCGGGACCACCCATCTCGTTACCCGCCGTGCCAGTCAGGCTGCCGCCGCCCAGCGCGCGGGGCGCGCGGCGCGCCAGGGGCCGGGCGTCGCCTATCGCCTATGGGAGGAAGCGGGGCACGCAGGGCGGCCCGCCTACGACCCGCCCGAAATGCTTACGGCCGACCTAGCCCCGCTGGTGCTGGGCCTTGCGCGGTGGGGAACCACCGATCCCGCCAGCCTGCAATGGCTGGACCCGCCACCGCCTCCCTCGGTCTCTGCAGCCCGCACCACACTTCAGGCACTCGGCGCGCTCGACGGGGAAGGGCGTATAACCCCGCGCGGCGAGCAACTCGCGCAGCTTCCGCTCGACCCGCAAGGTGCCGCGACGGTGCTGTTCGGAGCCGAGCGCGGAGTGGCCGAAACCGCCGCGCGGTTGGCGCTGCTGTTGCAGGAGCGCGGGCTTGGCGGGCGCGGCGAGGATCTCGAACAGCGGCTGTCGCGCTGGAATGCGGATCGCGGGGCCAAGGCGGAGGCAAGCCGCAAGTTGGCCGCACGCTGGGCAAGGAGCGCCGAAAGCCTTGTCGTCAGGGTTGGCGAGGGCGGACCACCCCCCGCGATCCTCCTTGCCGCTGGACGCCCCGAATTTATCGCAAAGCGTCGCGATGCGAGCGGCGAAAGTTGGGTGGCCGCAGGAGGCAGGGGCTTCGTACTCGATCCCGCATCGCCGCTGGCGCGCGCGCCATACCTCGTGATCGGCGATGCGCAGGGGCAGGCGAAGGGTGCGCGTATCACTGCCGCTATCGCGCTCGACGAAGCCGACTTGCTCGAGTGGCTGCCCGACAGGATCGAACGCCACCAGCGCCTGCGATGGACCGGCGCGCGGGTCGAGGCGCTCGTCGAGAGGCGGCTGGGAGCGATCACGCTGGCAAGCGGTTCGGACCCGTCGCCCGATCCGCAGGCGATTGTGGACATGCTTGTGGAAAAGGCACTGGAGAACCCGGCAAAACTCCTTCCGACGGAACTGCTTGCACGCGCCAGCTATGCCCGTGTCGAGGAATTATCGCCTGTCCGACTGGCCGAAAATGCCGATAGCTGGCTGGTTCCCCTGCTTGCCGGTCGACGCGACCTCGACCTGCCGAAGGGCAGGCTGGCGGACGCGCTTCTCGCAATGCTTGATTGGGATACGCGCCAGCGGCTCGATCGGCTGGCACCTCGCGAATTCACCTCGCCAGCGGGGACGACCCACCCGATCGACTATGCCGGGGACGATGCCCCCAGCGTCGAGGTGCGCGTGCAGGCCCTGTTCGGACTCGAAAGCCATCCGCTGGTCGGTGACACGCCGCTCCTGCTCAAGCTCACCAGTCCGGCGGGCCGGCCGATCCAGTCGACACGCGACCTAGCCGGATTCTGGCGCGGCAGCTGGGCCGATGTTCGCAAGGAGATGAAGGGTCGCTATCCCAAGCATCGCTGGCCGGAGGAACCTTGGGCCGAAAAGCCCAGTTTGAAGACCAAGAACGCCTTTTCTCGCTCGGAAGGTTGAATTAGAGGCTCACGCACTATGGCAGCACGAATCTACCAGCGACCGAAGAACGCAATGCAGTCGGGCAAGGCCCGGACTGACGAGTGGGTGCTCGAGTTCGAGCAGTCGGAGGCTCGTCGTCCCGATCCCCTGATGGGCTGGACCGGCAGCGGCGACACGCAGGCTCAGGTACAGCTGACCTTTGAGAGCAAGGACGAGGCGAAGGCCTATGCGGAGCGCTACGGCATCACGGCCCGGGTCCATGCGACCCCGCCCAAGGGTCTCAAGCTGCAGGCTTACGCCGACAATTTTCGGTAATTGATTTTTCATCGACCGGTCGCCATATGCGCGTCCGGGAGTCGGTCGGACGTTTGCGTTCGCTCACCGGGTCAGGTCCGGAAGGAAGCAGCCCAGGTGGATTGCGGCGGGTCGGCCGGCTCCTTTTCCACTTTCCCCCAATGATTGCTTGAGTCATGCTGCCCGCATCGCCGGGGGGTGGGCATGAGCGATTTCGAGTATTTCTTTTCCTTTTTCGGGCTCCTCCTGGGCCTCACCGTGGCCGAAGTCGCCGTCAGGTTCGCCGACGCCATCGACGGTCACCGCCGCCGGCCGATCGGTGTGCTGACGCCGCTGCTCGCGATTTTCGTCCTGCTCGACATCAGCAGCTTCTGGCTGTTCACCTGGTCGGCGCGGGATATCATCCTGATCAACTGGCCGACGATCTTCATCGCGCTGGTCGTCGCGCTGCTCTATTTCCTGTCGGCCGCGCTGGTCTTTCCGCGCACCCCTGACGACTGGCTGTCGCTGGACGAGAATTTCTGGGCGCGGAAGCGTTATGTCCTGGGTGGCATCCTCACCGTCAACGTGATCCTGCACCTGCTGCTTTTCACGCGGGCCGTTCCAAAGATCACTGAATACTGGTTCTTCGTTCACAAGCTCATCTACTTCGGGCCGGTGATCTGGGCCTGGAAGACAAATAAGCGCTGGGCGGTGATCGTTGCTCTCTTGCTGGCGATCGCGAGCTACGGGCTCGAATACTCGAACGTGCTGCCCACATCCGAATGGGGCATAAAGCTCGGACTTGACGGAACAGTTGCCGATAGCGCTTCGACAAGCGGGGCAACCGTGCCTAGATAATCGGCATGGGTGATTCACCAGAGAATATGGATTCGCCTCCTTGGTCGGAGGAAAAGGACGAGCCGAAACCGAGCGCCGCCGAACTGGAGGAGGCCGGACAGGAATCGATGTTCGGTGCGCCGGAGCCCCGTACGGTGCCTGATGAAGCGCTTCATTCGCAGGTCCCGGATGCGCCCAAACCGGTCAAAGTGGCCGCACAGCCATACCGCGTTCTCGCGCGCAAGTACCGTCCGCAGACGTTTGCCGAACTGATCGGCCAGGAGGCGATGGTCCGCACGTTGGCCAATGCCATCGCGCGCGACCGGCTCGCTCATGCCTTCCTGATGACCGGTGTCCGCGGGGTCGGGAAAACCTCGACCGCCCGGCTCATCGCAAAGGCGCTCAATTGTATCGGGCCGGACGGGCAGGGCGGGCCGACGATCAGCCCATGTGGTCAGTGCGAGCCCTGCCGTGCCATCGCGGAAGGCCGCCATATCGACGTGATCGAGATGGACGCTGCCTCGCACACCGGTGTCGACGACGTGCGCGAGATCATCGAGGCGGTGCGCTATGCCGCCGTCTCGGCGCGATACAAGATCTACATCATCGACGAAGTCCACATGTTGTCGCGCAATGCTTTCAATGCCTTGCTGAAGACACTTGAGGAGCCGCCGGCGCATGTGAAGTTCCTCTTCGCGACCACCGAGGTCGAGAAACTGCCGGTCACGGTTCTCAGCCGCACCCAGCGCTTCGACCTGCGCCGGATTCCGGTGGAATTGCTCCAGGCACATTTTGCCGAAATTTGCCGCAAGGAAGGCATCGAGGCCGAGCCCGAAGCCCTGCATATTGTCGCCAACGCTGCCGAGGGTTCGGCGCGCGACGGTCTTTCGATCCTCGACCAGGCGATCGCCCATGCCGACCTCGAGACCGAGGGCAGGGTCACGGCAGAGCGCGTTCGGGACATGCTCGGGCTTGCAGACAAGACCGCGCAGAGGCGCCTGTTCGGCCACCTCCTCGCGGGCGAAGGCAAGTCGCTGCTAGGCCTGATTGACGAGCAATATGCGCTTGGCGTCGAACCCCTGGCGCTGATGCGCGCGCAGATGGACCTCGCCCACCGGATAGCGCTGGCGCAGGTATCGGGTGGCGAGGTCGATGCGACGACCGCCGAGGAACGCGATCAGATTTCAGGCTGGGCCAGCTCCTTGGAAGTCGGTCAGGTGCACCGCTTGTGGCAACTCCTGCTCAAGGGTCACGAGGAGGTGCGCCTTGCGCCAGACCCGCTGGTTTCGCTGCGTATGGCCCTGTTGCGGGTCATGCATGCCGGCCAGATGCCCGATCCCGGCAAGTTGGCGAAGAAACTTGAAGAGCTCGCCGAGCGCGGGCCCACGCCTTCGCAAACCCCCACGAACGCGGAAAGCGCGACGCCTGCTGCAAGCGCATCGCTTGATTGGGCGACGCTCGTCGACAAGATAGATCATGCGGGGCAGCCGCTTGCCGCGAGCGTCATGCGCTTGCAGGTTCGCGTGCAGGAACTGGCCGACGGCATCCTCAAGTTCGGGCGCGATCCGAAGTTTACCGACGACGTCCTGCCGATGCTGCGCGATGCCTTGCTGGCCGTGACCGGCAAACGCTGGTCGGTTGAGGTGATTCCCGGCGGCGAGGGCGCTCCCTCGCTCGTCGAGCAGGCGGAGGCCGCCCGCGAGGCTGCCGCTGCCGCAACCCGTTCGCATCCGCTGGTGAAGGCCGCTTTCGAGGCCTTTCCATATGCCGAACTGATCGAAGACGGCGCCGATGCCCCCCGTCGGCGCGATATACCCTGGAGTAGAAACGCATGAACATGGAAGAGATGCTCGCACAGGCCCAGAAGGCTGCCGAGACCATCCAGAAGCAGATGGGCGAGGCGCAGGCCAAGCTCGACGAACTCGAAGTGGTCGGCAACGCCGGCGGCGGCCTTGTGCAGGTCCGCGCCACCGCGCGCGGCCGCATTCTCGGCGTGACCATCGACGAAAGCCTGATGAAACCCGAAGAAAAGCAGATCGTCGAGGACCTCGTCACCGCTGCCTTCAACGATGCGCGCGACAAGGCGGACCGCGTTTCGGGTGAGGAGATGGCCAAGATCCAGCAGGGCATCGGCCTTCCCCCGGGCATGAAGCTGCCGGGAATGTGATCGGAAAGGGCGGAATCCTCCGCTCTTCCACACACCTTTTTCCCTATCCGTTGCGAAGGGGGGACTACGTCACCATATTCCCGTCAAACGGCCCTAATGGCCCGGACGGAATTGATCTATGACTGCCAGCTTTCCCCTTCTTCCCCTTCGCGACATCGTCGTCTTTCCCGGCATGGTCGTCCCGCTTTTCGTGGGTCGCGACAAGTCGGTTGCCGCGCTGGAAACCGCGATGGAGGGATCTAAGGACATTTTCCTTCTCGCCCAGCTCGACCCGGGCTGCGACGACCCTGAGCGTGACGATCTCTACGACGTTGGCGTAGTGGCGCAGGTGCTGCAGCTCCTGAAGCTGCCCGACGGCACGGTCCGCGTGCTGGTCCAGGGCTCGCGTCGCGCCACGCTCGACCGGCTGGTCGAGCAGGGCGATCATGTCGTTGCCGAGGTTTCCTACCGCGATGCCGTGACCGCATCGGGCAGCGAAGTGCTGGCCATGATGCGCCAGGTGATCGAGCAGTTCGGCGAATATGCCAAGCTGAACAAGAAGATCGGCGAGGATGCTGCTGACCAGCTGACCGACATCGACGATGCCGGTGAACTGGCCGACACGATCGCCGCCTCGATCAATGCCAAGGTATCCGACAAGCAGGCGCTGCTGGTCGAGCACGATCCCCTGAAGCGGCTCGAGATGGTCATGTCCTTCATGGAAGGCGAGCTGTCTGTGCTGCAGGTAGAGCGTCGCATCCGTGGTCGCGTGAAGCGGCAGATGGAGAAGACGCAGCGCGAATATTACCTCAACGAGCAGTTGAAGGCGATCCAGAACGAGCTGGGTGGCGGCGATGAGGACGGCGGCAACGAGATCGCCGAACTGACCGAGAAGATCGCCAAGACCAAGCTATCAAAGGAAGCGCGCGAGAAGGCCGAGGCGGAACTCAAGAAGCTGCGCTCGATGCAGCCGATGAGCGCCGAGGCGACCGTCATCCGCAACTATCTCGACGTGCTGCTTGGCCTGCCCTGGGGCAAGAAGAGCAAGGTCAAGAAGGACATCGCCAAGGCGCAGGAAATCCTCGATGCGGATCACTACGGTCTCGAGAAGGTCAAGGACCGTATCATCGAATACCTCGCGGTGCAGGCGCGTACCCGCAAGTTGAAGGGGCCGATCCTGTGCCTCGTCGGCCCTCCGGGCGTAGGCAAGACGAGCCTCGGCAAGTCCATCGCCAAGGCGACGGGCCGCGAGTTCGTGCGCCAGTCGCTGGGCGGCGTGCGCGACGAGGCGGAGATTCGCGGACACCGCCGTACCTATATCGGCTCGCTCCCGGGCAAGATCGTCACCAATCTCAAGAAGGCCGGTAAGTCGAACCCGCTGTTCCTGCTCGATGAAATCGACAAGCTCGGACAGGATTTCCGCGGCGATCCGGCGTCGGCGCTGCTCGAAGTGCTCGACCCCGAACAGAACAACAAGTTCCAGGACCACTACCTGGAGCTCGACCTCGACCTGTCGGACATCATGTTCGTGACCACCGCGAACAGCCTCAACCTGCCGCAGCCGCTGCTCGACCGCATGGAGATCATCCGGCTCGAGGGTTACACCGAGGACGAGAAGGTCGAGATCGCCAAGCGCCACCTGCTGCCCAAGCAGGTCAAGGAGCATGGCCTGAAGAAGGGCGAGTTCTCGCTGACTGAGGATGGGCTGCGTGACCTCATCCGCTACTACACGCGCGAGGCAGGCGTCCGCACGCTCGAGCGCGAACTGGCACGACTGGCGCGTAAGTCGCTGCGCAAGATCCTCGAAGGCAAGGCGACGAGCGTCGAGATCACGACCGAAAACCTCAGCGACTATGCCGGCGTGCGCAAGTTCAAGCACGGCATGGGCGAGGAAGAGGCGCAGGTCGGCGCGGTCACGGGCCTTGCATGGACCGAGGTCGGCGGCGAGTTGCTCACCATCGAAAGCGTCACCACGCCGGGCAAGGGCGAGATCAAGACCACCGGCAAGCTCGGCGACGTGATGACCGAAAGCATCGCGGCCGCCTTCAGCTTCGTGAAGGCCCGCGCTCCGCACTACGGGATCAAGCCGAGCCTGTTCCAGCGCCGCAACATCCACATCCACCTTCCCGAAGGCGCGGTGCCCAAGGATGGTCCCAGCGCGGGTGTTGGCATGGTCACCTCGATTGTCTCCGCGCTGTCGGGCGTTGCCGTTCGCCCGGACGTTGCGATGACCGGCGAGGTCACATTGCGTGGTCGCGTGCTGGCCATCGGCGGTCTCAAGGAGAAGCTCCTCGCTGCGCTTCGCGGCGGGATCAAGAAGGTGCTGATTCCCGAAGAGAACGTGAAGGATCTGGCCGAGATTCCGGACAATGTGAAGGAAGGCCTCGAGATCGTCGCCGTCTCGCATGTCGACGAGGTGCTCGAACACGCACTGGTTTCGAAGCCGGAGCCGATCGAGTGGACCGAGGCGGATGATCTGGCCAGCCAGCCCGACCACCCGCACACCGCAACGCCTTCGCCGACCGCGCATTAGCATTTGATATTGTGCGCTGCAGCGACTCGCCTCCACCGGCGGGACGATATTCCGTTGTCAAAAAGGACCTGTCAGTGAACGCGCCAAAGTAAACGGCGCGTTCACCTCGTCTTGACCCGATTCAGGGCCGAAAACGTCGCATTTTGGCCGAATTTGGCTTTGACACCCGGGTCAAAAAACTCTCAATTCCCCCGCATTCGGGAAGGCGATTCACCGAACATTTTTTTACGAGAAGAACGAGGGGGTTCCCACAAATGAACAAGAACGACCTGATCAGCGCGGTTGCCGATGCCAGTGGCCTTTCCAAGAGTGATGCTTCGAGCGCCGTCGAGGGCGTGTTCGATTCGATCACCAAGGCACTGTCCAAGGGCGATGAAGTCCGCCTGGTTGGCTTCGGCACGTTCTCGGTCGCGAAACGCAAGGCCTCGACCGGCCGCAACCCGCGCACTGGCGAACCGATGACCATCAAGGCATCGAACCAGCCGAAGTTCAAGGCCGGCAAGGGCCTCAAGGATTCGGTCAACTGACAGACTGAAGTTCCGCCACGGCGTCGCGATCGCAGACGCAGCGTCCATGGCTAAAGAACACGCCGCACCCGCTCATGGCAGGTGCGGCGTTTTTCGTTTCTCAGTCAAACGCGATGAGTGCCGTGGGGGCTTGTTCCGTGCGTGCGGTTATCGCCCATGCCAGCCGCTGCCCCTTGGCATCAGCCTTGGGGCCCTCGTCGGTATTGTTCGCAAGAATACGCCCGTCCGTGACGATGGCAAAGGTGCCTTCGGGCGTGGCGAACTTGGGCACGCTTTCGCCGCCCTCGCTCGCCATGGCACCAAGGCCGGCCAGCCCGGACATCATGCCCTGCATCGGATTGCCGCCACCCATGGCCGCGAAGCCGGGCGCATCAATCCTAACCTGCTTTTCATCGCGCAGGTTCACGCTGACGAAGACATTGGCCATCGGCAGCTTCTCTATCATCGGGAATGCAAAGTCGTGCGAGAGCTGTCCCGAAATCGCGAAATCGACGTCGAACAGGCCGTCGCCCTTGTAGACCACCGCGTTCCAGCCGCGCTGCCGTTGCAGCCGTTCCGCAAGTTCCTTTGCCGCTTCGGGATTTGAAGGATCGATCCCGCCGAGGAATGCCTTCATCTGTTCGGCTTCCTGTGCCTTCTTCTCGCGACGTTCGGCGGCCCCGGTCTCCCAATCCTTCTTCTGTTCCGCGACCTCGTCAGAAGTGCAATCACGCTCCTCGAAATCGTCGTTCCAGCACTCGGCCTTGAACTCTTCCTCGGTCTTGTTTCCCATTTCCGCGAGTTTGCTCAGGGCCAGCATCTGGATTTCGCCGTCGTAGGCGTACGAGAAGCTGCCGTCCTTCATAAGGTGCAGTTCGCTCGCGAACTTGCCCGGTGTCAGCAGGCACCCGCTCAGCATGAACGCACTGACACCTGCCAGCGCAGCCGCGCGTATCTTGGTCGAAATCATTTTCCCCCCTTGGAATGTCTATCGAGTTGCCACGGCGTATAGCGCAATCGCGGCAGCATTCGAAACGTTGAGGCTTTCGATCGTGTCACCGATCGGAAGCTTGGCGAGTGCATCGCAATGCGCCTCGATATTGTGGCGCATGCCTTCGCCTTCCGCACCGAGGACCAAGGCAACGGGGCCTGCGGGCAGGGCCTCGGCCAGCGTCGCCTCGGCCGAGCCGGTCAGCCCGATGCGCCAGTATCCGGCTTCGGCCAGCTGTTCGAGCGCGCGGGCAAGGTTGACCACGCGGACCCATGGCAGGACTTCGAGTGCGCCAGAGGCCGACTTAGCAATAACGCCGCCTTCGGGCGGAGCATGGCGATCCTGCGTGACGATCGCGGCGGCACCGAAAGCAGCTGCAGAGCGCATGATCGCGCCGACATTGTGCGGATCGGTAACCTGGTCGAGCACCACAATCGGCGCATCGGGATCGCCGCCCAGCACTTCGTCGAGATGGATGTCCTCGAGCGGCGCGCATTCCAGGACGAGCCCCTGGTGCGGCGCATCCTTGGCGACGAGGCGCGCGAGGTCGGCGACATCGGCGTACTCGAGCGGGAAGTCTTGCGGCAACTCGCCGTCGAGCGATTCGACTCCTTCGCGCGTTGCCCACAGTTTGCGGTGGACGCGATCGGGGTTTTTCAGTGCTGCTTCGACCGCATGTCGGCCCCAGAGCCGCACGGCTCCGCTACTTGCCCGGCCGCTTCCCCGACCTCCCTTCATCCTGCCCGCGCGGCCGCGCAGGGCGCGCTTGCGTTCGCCTTTGGCCATCATATTCTTCCAGTCAGAAACTTCGAATGCGGCCTCTGCCAGCGAGGCCATTGACAGGCAAGCGCCGCTTCGCCAAAGGGGCGCCTCTCGGCCGGGGAGCCTTATGGCTTCCCCAGCATTTTCTCCCTAGCGAGATCGGGCGAACCCGTGTGGACAGGTGGCCGAGTGGTTAAAGGCAGCAGACTGTAAATCTGCCCGTGCAAGCGTACGCTGGTTCGAATCCAGCCCTGTCCACCACCCGCCCTTCTTCACAACAGATGGCGGTCAGTTCGCGCGGTGGGAAAGCCCTGCTGCGTCGAGAATCACGACTTCGCGCCGTGCTGGAAGGTCGATCAGGCTGTCGTTCTTCAGCTTCGTCAGCTGCCGGCTGACTGTCTCGATCGTGAGCCCAAGGACGTCGGCAATCTGCTGGCGCGACAGGGGCAGCGTGATGTGCTCGGATGGGCCCAAGTGGATCGCAGCGCAGGTTTTCTCGCTCAGGCGATCGGCAATTTCGAGGAGGAACGTCGCGAGCTTCTGTTCCGCATTGAGCCTGCCGAGAAGCAGCATCCAGCGCCTCGTCTTGTCGAGCTCGGCCAGGGTGCGCTCCAACAGCTTGTGCTCCAGGCGCGGGTGTTCGCGGGTGAAGCGGTCGAAATCGCGCCTTTCGAATACGCAGACATAAGCATCGGTCAGTGCCTCCACCCCATAAGGGGCGGTCTCGCCGAACGGTCGGCCCAGGAAATCGGAAGGGTAGGCGAGTCCCAATATCTGCTCGCGTCCATCCGATGTCTGGGTAGAGAGCTTCAGAACGCCCTCGATGACGTTGGCCACCAAGAGGGCTTCGTCACCTTCCCACAGCAGCTGTTCGCCAGCCTGGATACGGCGACGACGGCCCAGCTTGTTGAGAACGCCAATCTCCTGCTCGTCGAGGTCGGCGCAAATCGCACGGTTGCGGATTGCGCAGGACTGGCAGAAATTCACCGTCGAGTTGGCGTGCGATTGATCCATCGCAATTGTCATAGTCCGGTGAGACGATACTGCCAACCGCTTGCTCCAATTCCAACAGGGGCCTAATCCCGCCGGCCATGACTCACGATACAGCGCTGACCGGCCGTCCCGTCATTTCCGCAACGGGCCTCTTCACGCCCGAAGAGAGCATCACGAACGAGGAACTGGTTGCCAGTTTCAACGAGTTTGTGCGGCGCCACAACGCCGCCTATGCGGATGCCATCGAGGCCGGCGAGGTGGAGCCGCTGCAGGAAAGCTCGGTCGAGTTCATCGAGAAGGCAAGCGGTATCAAGGCACGGCATGTCATGGCCAAGGCGCCGGTGCTCGATCCTGAAATAATGGCCCCACGCTGGCCCGAGCGGTCGAACGACGAGCTTTCAATCCTCGCCGAGATCGGGGTGAAGGCGGCGCGCGATGCACTGGCGCGTGCCGGACGTAAGGCGGAGGATGTGGATGCGGTGCTGTGTGCAGCCTCCAACATGGAGCGGCCCTATCCGGCGATGGCTATCGAGATCCAGCAGGCACTGGGTATCGACGGCTTCGGCTTCGACATGAATGTCGCCTGCTCCAGCGCCACCTTCGGTATCCAGACCGCCGCGGACTATATCCGTGCAGGCAACGCCAAGAGCGTGCTGGTTGTCAGTCCGGAAATCACCAGCGGCCACCTCAACTGGCGCGACCGGGACAGCCATTTCATCTTCGGCGACGTCGCCACCGCAGTGCTGGTCGAAGATGCCGCGATCGCGCCGAAGGAGCACTGGGACATTCTGGGCACGCGCCTGAAGACGGTGTTCTCCAACAATATCCGCAACAACTTCGGCTTCCTCAACCGCGCCTATCCCGAAAGCAAGGGCGGGGCGGACAAGCTGTTCGTCCAGGAAGGGCGCAAGGTCTTCAAGGAAGTGGTGCCGATGGTCGCGGAAATGATTGTCACCGAGGCGGAACGGCTGGGTATCGATCCGAAGGGACTGCGCCGCCTGTGGCTTCACCAGGCGAACACGGGCATGAACCGTTTGATCGCCCATCGCGTGCTCGGTCATGAGGCGGATGCCGACGAAAGCCCGACCGTTCTCGACACTTACGGGAATACTTCGAGTGCAGGCTCGATCATCGCTTTCCACCTCCACAGCGCGGACCTGAAAGAGGGCGACACGGGCCTGATTTGCAGTTTCGGTGCAGGCTATTCGGCAGGGACAGTGTTCGTACGCAAGGCCGCCTGACGCCTTGTGGCGCTGGGATTGTGCGCCTAAGTGCCCTTCATGGCAGGTGATCTTCTCGACAATCAGGGCCGCGGCGATGTCCGCTGGTCCTTCCCCCCCATCCATCCCGAAGGCCGCAAGTTTGGCCTGATCGCCGTGGTGATCAGCCTCGGTTTTCTGTTCGGTCTCGATTGGGAAATCGTTGGCTGGCCGCTGCTGCTGCTTTCGGCCGGTGTCTTTGCCTTCTTCCGCGACCCCGAGCGTGTGGTGCCGCAGGATGATCGCGTCATCGTCGCGCCGGCGGACGGGCTGGTCACGCTGATAAAGCAGGTCGAACCGCCCAAGGAATTGATGATCGACGACGGTACCGAGCATAGTGGTTTGCAGCCGGGCCCTGTCACTCGCATCTCGATCTTCATGTCGGTTTTCGACGTGCACATCAATCGCGCCCCCGTGGCAGGCACGATCCGCCGGGTTATCTATATCCCGGGAAGTTTCGTCGACGCTGGCCTCGACAAGGCGAGCGAGGAGAACGAGCGCCAGCACATCCTGATCGAGCGGATGGACGGGCTGAAAATCGGCTTTACCCAGATCGCCGGACTGGTGGCGCGGCGCATCGTCCCCTTCGTCAAGCCGGGCGATACGGTTGGCGTCGGCCAGCGCGTGGGCCTCATCCGGTTCGGCAGCCGCGTCGACGTCTACCTGCCCGCAGGGACCGATTCGAAGGTCATGCTCGGCCAGCGGATCATTGCGGGTGAGACTGTACTCGCCGAAATCGGCACGCAGAAGCTGATCGAGGGCGTGGCACAGTGAGCCTGTTGCCGCCCGAGCCCACGCCGGAGCCGGAAGAGCGCGCTCGCCTCGGTCCAAAGTCCGCCGAGGACGAGAGGCCGCTGATGGGCAAGTCGCGCGGACTGACGCTGCGTGCGATGGCGCCCAATGCGATCACTGCTGCGGCGCTGTGTTCGGGTCTTACCGGGATCAGGTTCGCGATTTCGGAACAGTGGGCTGCTGCGGCAGTCGCGATTATCGTCGCGGGGCTGCTCGACGGCATCGACGGCAGGATTGCGCGGCTCCTGAAAGCGCAATCGCGTTTCGGGGCGGAACTCGACAGCTTGGCGGACTCGCTCAGCTTCGGAACCGCACCCGCGATCATCATCTATCTCTGGTCGCTCTCGGTCGAGCCGCGCTGGGGCTGGTTTGCCGCGCTGGCGCTGGCGATCTGCTGTGCTCTCAGGCTTGCGCGCTTCAATGCCCAGATCGACATGGACGAACAGCCGCACAAGTCACTGGGCTTCCTCACCGGTGTTCCGGCACCCATGGGGGCAGGGCTGGCGTTCATGCCGTTCTACTTGTGGTCGGCAACAGGCCTCGAGGCATTTCGTGAGCCTATTCTGGTCGCGCCATGGCTGGTCGCGGTCGCCTTGCTCATGATTTCCAGCATGGCGACGCCCAGCTGGACATCGCTTCGTCCGCGCCGCGGGATCCGTATCTGGGTACTGGCATTCGTGGGACTGATGTTCGCAGCCTTGCTCGTGGAGCCCTGGTGGACGCTAAGCGCAATCGGTATCGGCTACCTCGCTCTGCTGCCGTTCACCTTGATGCGATACTCGCGCGTCAAGCGGCGCGGCTGAGCGAAACCTTCGCGACAGGCCGAGCCGGCGAGCGGTCGAAGCCGGAACATCCGCCAGAGGTAGTCGGGCTGCGCAGCACCGGCAACGGCGCGACGATCGCCGTGCGTGCGACTTCGCGGCGCAGCTGGCCGAAAGCGGACCACCAGCGCAGTCCGCTATCGGCGAGCACAGCCGTTGCTGCCACGAAAGTGAGGGCGACGGCGGCGGTCAGGAACAGTGCGAACATTGCAAATTCTCCCTGCCCGGCTGTCGACTTGCCTGTTGACAGGCCGGGGAAATCTAGTGGAAAACCCTTATTGCCCGCCGGCGGTTCCGGCGATGAGAACAATGTTCTCGTTTTGTTCTCCCTTGTCAAGCGCTTTTCGCGACCGGTTGCGCGTATTTGTCGTCAAACCGTTGAAACCGACACTGCGCGAAAGGGGGAATCCGGCCCGAATTCCCCGCATATCCGCCTAGTCGAGGTAATAATCGATCGTCGTCACCACGCGCACCCGCTGGTCGGGGCTGCTCGCCGTGCTCGATCCGCCGTAGTCCCCGTCGCTGCTGCCCGATTCGCGACTTGAGACGGAAAAGTAGCCTTGCGTTGCGGTCTTGATGCCACCGACCAATGAGCCCGAATCATTGGCGAACTTTTCGGCCGCTCGGCGAGCATCCTTGGTCGCAGCGGCAATCATTTCGGGCTTCACCTTGTCGAGCTCGGTATATTCGTAGCTGGCATTCGTGCTGTCGACGACCAGTCCCGCCTGCGCCAATTCGTCCTTGTTCGCCTCGATCGCGCCCACGCCGGCGACATTCTCGGTGTCAAAGCCGATGGCGCGACTGACCGAATAGACCTTCCGTCCAGTCGTCTTGCCGTTGATGTATTCGTCGGAAACCGAGATGCTGGCGCTGCTCGGGGTGGTCTGCTCACCTGTGAAGCTGTGCTTGGCGAGATAGGTGCGGATCATCGTGGTGTCGCGATCGACCGCGGCGAGGGCATCTGCGAGGGTATAGGCGCTTTCGGAATAACCCACCGACCAGGACGCGCGATTTGCAGTAACGTTGCGCTGCGCCACACCGCGTACGGTGACTTCGCGGTCGGCACGCTTCATGCTCACCATTCCCTTCGCCAGGGCTACCGATCCCGCCGTCATGCCAAGGGCAAGGATCAGGCTGCCGCCGAGGAAAGCGATCCGGTTGTTGCGCGCAAAATCCGAAAAGAACCCACTTTGCTCTGTCATGCCAACCTCCCTAACGGTCGTCGCCTCATCGCGATCAACTGCGATGAACTGTGCAATTTTGTAGATGAACGGAGTATTACTGCGATCGCTGCCGATGCCCCGGAGCAGGCATTTTTCGATGGCATTTCCCCCCGAGGGGCGCTAAGGGGCCGCCTTCGCAGTCAGGTCGACCGGTTTTTCGCGGTCGGACGAGCGGCGAAAATCCACATGGAAGGCGCTCATACCGGTGCCCGTCGCGGGATACTCCGCAACTCGGGTTCCAGCTTTCCAGAGGCATAACCGGAAAGGAATATGATTATGGCGGCTCCTACCGTCACCATGCAGCAATTGATCGAGGCCGGCGCACACTTCGGCCACCAGACCCACCGTTGGAACCCGCGCATGAAGCCGTACATCTTCGGCGCGCGCAACGGCATCCACATCATCGACCTGTCGCAGACTGTGCCGCTGTTCGCGCGCGCGCTCGACTTCGTGCAGCAGACCGCACGTTCGGGCGGCAAGGTGCTGTTCGTCGGTACCAAGCGCCAGGCGCAGGACGCGATCCGCGAAGCCGCGCTCGCTTCGGGCCAGCACTTCGTCAACCACCGCTGGCTGGGCGGCATGCTCACCAACTGGAAGACCATCAGCGAACGCATCAAGTACCTCAAGACGCTCGACGAGCGCCTTGCCGGTGACACTGCGGGCCTGACCAAGAAGGAAGTGCTCGACCTGACCCGCAAGCGGGACAAGCTCGAAATGTCGCTCGGCGGCATCCGCAACATGGGCGGCATTCCGGACGTGATGTTCGTGATCGACGCCAACATGGAAGACCTCGCCATCAAGGAAGCCAACGTTCTCGGCATCCCGGTGGTCGCGGTTCTCGACACCAACGTCGATCCCGAAGGCATCGCCTTCCCGATCCCGGGCAATGATGACGCCGCCCGCGCCATCAAGCTGTACTGCGATGCGATTGCCAACGCTGCCAAGAGCGGTCGTGGCGAAGGCATCCAGGATTCGGGTGCCGACGTCGGTGCGATGGAAAATCCGCCGGAAGAGAGCGTCGAGGCCTGAGCCTGACTTTGGACGGGTGCCTACGCGCGCCCGTCACAATGCGAAGCTACGCGCCGGGCCGCTCCACAGCTGGCCCGGTGCCCGCACATTAATTCAAGAAGGAAGAATACCATGGCTGCATTCACTGCCGCTGACGTGAAGGCCCTGCGCGAAAAGACCGGCGCGGGCATGATGGACGCCAAGAAGGCGCTCGAAGGTGCGAATGGCGACATCGAAGCCGCTGTCGACGCGCTACGCGCCAAGGGCCTCGCCACCGCCCAGAAGAAGTCGAGCCGCACTGCGGCCGAAGGCCTCGTCGGCGTTGCCGTCGAAGGCACCAAGGGCGTTGCCGTCGAAGTGAACTCGGAAACCGACTTCGTCGCGAAGAACGACCAGTTCCAGGACTTCGTGCGCAAGACCACGCAGGTCGCGCTCGGCACCGCCGGTGACGACGTCGACACGCTCAAGGCTGCTGCCTACCCGACCGGCGGCACCGTCGGCGACAAGCTGACCGACAACGTCGCGACGATCGGCGAGAACCAGCAGATCCGCCGCATCAAGACCGTCTCGGTCACCGACGGCGTGGTTGTTCCCTACATCCACAACGCGGTCGCATCGGACCTCGGCAAGATCGGCGTGCTCGTCGCTCTCCAGAGCGAAGGGGACAAGGACAAGCTGGCCGAACTCGGCAAGAAGCTCGGCATGCACATCGCCGCTGCTTTCCCGCAGGCGCTGACCGCCGAAGGCCTCGACAGCGAAGTGCTCGATCGCGAGCGCAAGATCGCTGCCGAAAAGGCTGCCGAAAGCGGCAAGCCGGCTGAAGTCCAGGCCAAGATGGTCGACGGCGCGGTCAACAAGTACGCCAAGGAAAACGCCCTGCTGAGCCAGGTCTATGTCATCGACAACAAGACCCCGATTTCGCAGGTCGTCGAGCAGGCCGCCAAGGACGTCGGCGCCAAGGTCGAGCTGGTGGACTACGTCCGCTTCCAGCTGGGCGAGGGCATCGAGAAGGAAGAGAGCGACTTCGCCGCAGAAGTCGCCGCTGCCGTCGCCGGCTAAGCGACAAGCGCTTCCTCAAGAACAAGGGCCGCCGAACTTCGGTTCGGCGGCCTTTTTCGTATGGGGCCCCACTCACCGCTTCGTTCATAGAGAGAGTTCCCAACATGAACGGCGAGCGGTCGACGAATTCAGCTTGCCTGCAGCCCTTGGCCTGTAATCGGGGTTCATGACAAAGCGAGTTTCTCCCAAACCCGATGCATCCGGCAAGCGCTGGAACGGGAAGCCTTTTGCAAGCTTCGCACTGGTGGCGCTTGCTGCGCTCGGTAGCGTGAACGGCGCCCAGGCCGGACAGGCGGAAACGACGATTTACGTCGACGCAAATGGCAGTGATTCACGGTCCGGCATGTCGCCCGGCGAAGCGCTACGCACGCCCGCAATGGCGATGGCGCTGGCAGGCCGTTCCGGACTTCCTGTCACGGTTGTCCTGTCGGGCCAGTTCCGCCTTGCCGACCCGATCGTCATCGAGCGCGGATTGCGGAATGTTACTCTCGTCTCGAGCGCCGATCGGCCGGCAGTGCTTACCTCGGGTGGCGCTGCCTCAGCTATCGTCGTGAAGGCAGATCGGGCACGCATCTCGGGCCTCACCATCAGTGGATTTCCGCAGCGCGGCATCTTCGTGACGGACGCACGCGGAGTGACAATCCGCGAAAACCGCATTCTGGAAACGCGCAGCAACGGGTGGAGCCAGGGCGCCATTCATCTGACCGGCAACGTGGCCGGCGCTATCGTGGAACGCAATCGCGTGAAGGGCGCCGACTACGCTGGAATCCAGGTCGATACGAACAGCAATTCCGATGTCAGCAATATCGTCATTGCCGGCAACCGGGTCGAACAGACTTGCCGCGTCATTGCCGATTGCGGTGCCATTTACATCAACGATCGTGGACGCAGCAGCCGCGGCACGCTCATCGCCGACAATGATGTGCGCGATTTCGGCCCGCCTTCGGCCAAGGGCAGGGGTATCTACCTTGACGATTGGGCATCCTACGTGACCGTCCGTGGCAACCGTATCGAGGGCCGGGGAAGCTACGCTTTCCAGATCCATGGCGGTCACGACAATCTTGTCACGAACAACATGGTTTTCCTGTCCCGGGGGACGAAGCCATTCCTCTACCAGCAACACGTGCGATCGAAGTCCTGGACCGAAATGACGGGCAACCGCATCTCAGGGAATGAATTCAACGGCGAAATTATCGCTGCGGTGGTCGATCTGGCCCGCATCCCCGATCGAGGGCGTCCACAACTGCAAGACAACCGCGCTTGCACTGCCCGGGGCTGCGCATTGCTCAATAGCTGAAAGTGCCGATGCGAGGCTGACGAGCGAGTCTGACGTAGGAAATTTGATCATCCCAACTCGAGGATGGTGTCGGCTTTCGGCTGTTTGTGGAGATTGGGCGGACATTCCCTGAACGACCCGATTGCGGACGTTATGCTTGCTTAATAGGTTGGTGATGTGAAGGTCGAACGCATCTTGATCCATCCCAATGAGTGCAGCCGGATTGCGATTGTTGAACGTCAGGACGGCCACTTCGTCCTTTATGAGCAACATCGCTGGCCAGAGGAGCCTGAATGGACTTGGGCAAGTGAAATTCTGGATGATCGCTGGGCAAGCGACGAAGAACTCTCTCAACCTGCAAAGGCGTGGCACCTCATCACGGGCGTATTTGCGAATGTCGAACAAGCCGAGGAGGAAGCTCGATCGTCAAAGGGCTTCTCGAGCGCATCAGTAATTTTCGGCTAGGGCCACTTCCCACCCAAAGGCGGTCAAACCTTGATCTGCATGATTGGCCCCGAAAGCGGTCGCGCGCGTCGTTGCCCTGTTGGAGGCCTTCTGGCTTTCCCTTTGCGCCTTGCCCCCTTCGTCGCTAAGGAGCCGCATCCCACGTCGCAACACGGATTCTCAAGCCTCCATGCCCGTATCTTCGATGAAACGCGTCCTGCTCAAGCTTTCGGGCGAAGTGCTCATGGGCGACCAGCAGTTCGGGATCGACCCGGCTTTCGTCATGGAACTGGCCAAGGAAGTGAAGGCGGCGAAGGATACGGGGCTCGAAATCTGCCTCGTCATCGGCGGCGGTAACATCTTCCGCGGCATGGCCGGGGCGGCGCAGGGCATGGACCGCGCGCAGGCCGACTACATGGGCATGCTCGCCACCGTCATGAACGCGCTGGCGATGCAGAACGCGCTCGAACAGCTCGGCGTCCAGACCCGCGTGCAGAGCGCGCTGCAGATGGACCAGGTTTGCGAACCGGTGATCCGCCGCCGTGCCGAACGCCACCTCGAAAAGGGTCGCGTGGTCATCTTCGCCGCCGGTGTCGGCGCTCCCTATTTCACCACCGACAGTGGCGCTGCGCTGCGTGCGGCGGAAATGAAGTGCGATGCGCTACTCAAGGGCACCAGCGTCGATGGGGTCTATGACAGCGATCCGAAGAAGAATTCCGAAGCAAAGCGCTTCGAAACCGTGACTTACAGCAAGGTCCTGGCGGACGACCTCAAGGTCATGGATGCCAGCGCCGTCGCCCTGTGCCGCGACAACAATATTCCGATCGTCGTTTTCTCGATCCGCGAGAAGGGCAATCTTGCCCGGGTCATCGCGGGCGAGGGGACGCAAACGGTCGTCCAGAACTGAACGATACGAAGACAAGAGGAAGCCTGACATGGCCAAGTACGACAAAGCCGACATCGAGCGCCGCATGAACGGCGCTGTCGAAAGCCTGAAGGGCGACCTTTCGGGCCTGCGCACCGGCCGCGCCAACACCAGCCTGCTCGATCCCGTCGTGGTCGAGGTTTACGGCGCGATGATGCCGCTGAACCAGGTCGCCACCGTTTCGGCACCCGAGCCGCGCATGCTCAGCGTGCAGGTGTGGGACAAGTCGAACCTGATCGCGGTCGAGAAGGGCATTGCCAAGGCCAACCTCGGTTTGAACCCGATGATCGATGGCCAGACGCTGCGCCTGCCGATGCCGGACCTGACCGAAGAGCGCCGCAAGGACCTCGCCAAGCTGGCCGGCCAGTATGCCGAACAGGCGAAGATCGCGATCCGCAACGTCCGCCGCGACGGCATGGAAGCGCTCAAGGAAGACGAGAAGAAGAAGGAAATCTCCGAAGACGACCGCAAGCGGTCGGAGGACGAGGTCCAGAAGCTGACCGACAAGTATGTCGGCGAGGCCGAGCAGGCCGCGCAGGCCAAGGAAAAGGAAATCCTGACCCAGTAAGGGATCGGGGCCGGGGACGAGAATGAGCGGCGAAGGCCAACAGGCCCGGCATGTTGCCATCATCATGGATGGCAACGGCCGCTGGGCGAAGCGCAAGCACCTGCCGCGCGCAATGGGCCACCGCAAGGGCGTGGAGGCGGTGCGCGAGCTCGTCCGTTCGCTCAAGGACACCTCGATCGAGTGCCTGACCCTCTATGCCTTCAGTTCGGAGAACTGGAAGCGGCCCGAGGACGAGGTCGACGACCTCATGAACCTGATGCGCAAGTTCATCAAATCCGACCTGCCCGAATTCATCGCCAACGACGTGAAGCTGGCTATTATTGGTGACTGGCAGGGGCTTGCGCCCGATATCGTCGAAATGCTCGAGGATGCCTTGGCGCAGACCGCGCATGGGTCGCGCACGCTGGCAGTGGCGCTCAACTACGGATCGCATGCCGAGATTGCCCGCGCGGCGCGGCTGGCGGCGGCCGAGGGCGAAATCGACGAGGCGGCCATTGCCCGACACCTTTTCACCGCCGATCTGCCGCCACTCGACCTGTTGATCCGCACCAGTGGCGAAGTGCGGTTGAGCAATTTTCTCTTGTGGCAGGCGGCCTATGCGGAAATGATATTCACCGACGTGCTGTGGCCCGACTTTAACCCGGACCATCTGCGCGCCGCGCTCGATGACTTTGCCAACCGGGAGAGGCGATTTGGCGGACGTTGAGGTAATGGCGGAGCCAGCGGCTCCCGCGAGAAAGAACGCCGACCTTCCGGTACGGATTGTCTCGGCTGTCGTGATGCTGGGCCTTGCCATCGGGGCGCTGAAGGCCGGTGATCCGTGGCTCGACATCTTCATCGTCGCCGTTGTGGCTACGACTCTATTCGAGTTCGTGATGCTGGTGCTGAAAGCGACGGCGAGCCTGCCGCTGCGCATTCTCGGTGTTGCCGCCGGGGTCGCCTATGTCGGTATCGCCGGCTTCATGCTCACCAAGATGCCGGTCCCCATGGTGGTCGGGGTCGTTGGCGCGGTGATCTTCGTCGACACCTTCGCATATTTTACCGGTCGCGCGTTAGGCGGACCGAAGATCGCGCCTGCAATCAGCCCGTCGAAAACCTGGGCAGGCCTGCTCGGCGCGGTCATTGGGGCGACACTGTGGGTCGGTGGCTGGGTCTACGTGGTTGCGCACGCCATCTCAGGTGACAAGACGCTATGGTTCGAGCCGCAGGAGATGCTCCAGATTCTCGGGATCGGCTTGCTGGTCGCGGTAGCAGCTCAGGCGGGCGACTTCTTCGAAAGCTGGCTCAAGCGCAAGGCAGGCGTGAAGGACAGCTCGAATCTCATTCCGGGGCATGGCGGCTTCTTTGATCGAACCGACGGCATGATCCCGGTCGTCATCCTCGCCGGACTTCTGGTGCGCGGAATTTCGTGATCCGTTCGATTTCCATTCTCGGCGCGACAGGTTCGGTGGGCGAGCAGACGCTCGACCTTGTGCGGCGCAATGGCGAGGAATGGAAAGTCGTGGCGCTCACCGCCCATTCCAATGTCGCGGCCCTTGCTGCGATGGCCCGTGAATTCGACGCTGAGGTGGCGGTTATCGCCGACGAGACGCGGCTCGACGAGCTGCGCGCCGCTCTGGCCGGCAGCGGGATCGAGGCAGCGGGTGGCCGAGCAGCGCTATGCGAGGCCGCATCGCGCCCGGTAGACATGACCGTCGCCGCGATCGTCGGCTGTGCAGGGCTGGGCCCGGTGATGGCTGCGATCGAGCAGGGTGGAACAATCGCACTGGCGAACAAGGAGGCACTGGTTTCGGCGGGCGAGGTCATGACCGAAGCCGTGAAGCGTCACGGCGCCACGCTGCTACCCGTCGATTCCGAACACAACGCGATATTCCAGTGCCTATCCGGCAATCGTATCGAGGACGTGCGGTCGATTACCCTGACCGCCAGCGGAGGCCCCCTGCGCCTGGTAGAAAATCTCGACGCGGTGACGCCGGAACAGGCAATCGCCCACCCCAATTGGGACATGGGCGCCAAGATCAGCGTCGACAGCGCAACCATGTTCAACAAGGGCCTCGAACTGATTGAGGCGCATCATCTGTTTCCGGTGGGCCTCGATCGCATTCGCATCGTCGTGCATCCGCAGAGCGTAATCCATTCGATGGTCGAATATCGCGACGGCTCTACCCTGGCCCAGCTTGGGCCTTCGGACATGCGCGTGCCCATCGCGTCGTGCCTCGCGTGGCCGCTGCGCATGGATACGCCCATGGCACCCCTCGACCTGGCCGCCATAGGTGAACTCAGCTTCTTCGCACCCGACGAGGTGCGGTTTCCTGCGACACGCCTTGCGCGCGAGGCGGCGCAGGCGGGCGGCGCGGCGCCGGCAATACTCAATGCCGCAAACGAAATCGCGGTTGCGGCCTTCCTCGAGCGTAAGATTGCATTCAGCCGCATTCCCCTATTGGTGGAGCGCGTGCTCTCGGAAGGGCAATTGCCTGACCCGCCGCGGACCCTAGAAGAGGTCCTGGGCGTTGATGGGAGTGCGCGCAAACGCGCGAACGAATTGCTGGAGCTCGCCTGACTTGGAAAGCACTATTCCCCTTTGGCTGTATTACGTCATCGGCTTCCCGTTGCTGCTGGGGCCGCTGGTGACCGTTCACGAGTTGGGTCACTACATTGTCGGCCGCTGGTTCGGCGTGCAGGCGGAAGCATTCTCGGTCGGTTTCGGCAAGGAAATCTGGGGCTTCACCGACAAACGTGGGACGCGCTGGAAGCTCGCGGCCATTCCCTTGGGCGGGTATGTCCAGTTCAAGGGCGACATGAACCCGGCCAGCATCCCCGATGCCGAGGCTATCGCCAAAGCGGAGGCGGATGAGCGGGAAGGGAGCTTCCACCACGCGGCCCTTTGGAAGCGCGCGCTGATCGTTTTTGCAGGGCCTGCGACGAACATCATTCTTACCCTCGCTATTTTTGCGAGCTTCTTCGCCTTTTACGGCAAGCCGGTACCGGCCAACGCGGACCAGCAGCTGACGATCGCCGAGTTTGCGCAAGGTTCGGCCGCGCAACAGGCGGGCCTTGAGATCGGGGACCGGATCGTCGCGGTGGATGGCAAGCAGATGCGGGGTTTCCGGGATCTCCAGGATGCGGTGCTGATGTTCCCGGGACGCACCCTCGATTTCGCAGTGATGCGCGACGGAAGCGAGCGCCATTTTGAAGTGACCGCAGCGAGCCGCGAGATCACCGACCAGTTCGGCAATATCTCGCGCATAGGGCTCGTCGGAATTCAGGCCAAGGCAGTCGACTACCAGTATGTGCCGCAAGGCATCGTCGCGAGCGTCGGACTTGCAGTCGATCATTCGCGCGGCATCATCGAGATGATGATCACCGGCATGGGCCAGATCATCAATGGCGAACGCTCGGTCAAGGAACTCGGCGGGCCGGTAAAAATCGCGAAGTTTTCCGGCGAGCAGTTGAGCATGGGCGCGCTCGCCTTCATCAACTTCGCGGCGCTGATTTCGCTTAATTTGGCATTCATCAACCTCCTGCCAATCCCGGCCCTCGACGGCGGGCACCTGGCTTTCTACGCGGCTGAAGCGGTCCGCCGGAAGCCGGTCGGCCCGCGCGGTCAGGAAGTGGCGTACCGCGCCGGCGTGGCCCTCGTGCTCATGCTGATGGTGTTCGTCACGGTGAACGACCTGGCTGGCCTCCCGATCTTCGGGAAATAGCCGGGGAAAGGGAGCGCGAGAACCGGCAATTCACTGTAGCAATGCTTGATTGGCGAGTGCGCATCGGGCAGGGGACGGTCGAGCTTCCCCGGGTGCGGCGGGCTCTTTGCCGGATCGGGTAGCAACAGCCGGTTCTGAATATTGTTTCGAGGACGGGAAACTCCTTGTCGATGACTGACTTTGCAACTGCCGCCACGCGACGTTCCACCCCCTGCGCGCGGCTGGCGATCAGCCTGCTTGCCGGCACCATGCTGGCCGGTATCCCGCAGGCGGCAATGGCACAGGAAGCAACAGATGCCGCTGCGGCACAGGCCGCCCCAGCCGCCCAGTCCGAAGTGGTGCGCACGATTGCCGTGGCCGGTGCACAGCGTCTCGAGCCGCAGACGATCCTGTCCTACATCCGTTTGCGCCCGGGCGACGTGTGGAGCCAGGCGGTCGGTGACCAGGTCCTGAAGGACCTTTACGCGACCGAACTGTTCTCCAACGCCAGCGTGGTCAACAATGACGGCAACGTGGTCATCACGATCGTCGAAAACCCGGTGGTCAACCGGATCATTATCGAGGGCAACAAGCGCCTCAAGGTCGACAAGATCCTGCCCGAGATCAAGCTCTCGCCGCGACAGATATTCACTCGTTCGAAGGTCCGTGCGGACGTGACCCGCATCATCGAGCTCTACAAGCGTCAGGGCCGTTTCGCCGCCACTGTCGAGCCGAAGATGGTCGAGCTGAGCCAGAACCGCGTCGATATCGTCTTCGAGATCAACGAAGGGCCCAAGTCCAAGGTCCGGCAGATCAATATCATCGGTAACGAGAAGTTCTCCGACGGCGAACTGCGTGGCGAAATGCTGACGAAACAGGCGCGCCTGACGAGCTTCTTCAGCTCGAACACCAGCTATGACCCGGACCGCCTGGCCTATGACCAGCAGCTCCTGCGCCAGTTCTATCTGACCGAAGGCTATGCCGACTTCCGCGTGGTTTCGGCGGTCGCAGAGCTGACGCCGGACAAGAAGGACTTCATCATCACCTACGTCGTCGAGGAAGGGGAACGCTACAAGTTCGCCGACGTCTCGGTCGACAGCCAGATCCGCGATTTCGACAGCAAGGCGATGTCGACGCGTCTGCCGATGAAGACCGGCGACTGGTACGATGCCAAGCAGGTCGAGGACACGGTGGAGCAGTTGACCGAGCTGGCCGGAACCTTCGGCTACGCCTTTGCCGACGTCTCGCCGAATTTCTCGCGCAATCCTGACGACAAGACCATGTCGGTCCAGTTCGTCCTCCGCGAAGCGCCACGCGTCTATGTCGAGCGGATCGACGTCAACGGAAACACGCTGACCCAGGACAAGGTCCTGCGCCGCGAATTCCGTGTGGCCGAGGGCGATGCCTTCAATTCGCTGGCGGTCAAGCGTTCGACCTCGCGCATCAACTCGCTGGGCTACTTCCAGGAAAACTTCGAGATCAACCAGGTCGAGGGCAGCCAGCCCGACCGCATTGTTCTCGAAGCCAATGTCGAGGAGCAGGCTACCGGCCAGTTGCAGCTGTCGGCCGGCTTCAGTTCGCTTGAAAGCTTCATCCTCGCCGGCTCGATCCAGCAGCGCAACTTCCGCGGCCGTGGTCAGACAGTTGGCCTAAGCCTCAACTACTCGCGCTATTCGAAGTCGGCCCAGGTCAGCTTCACCGAACCCTATGTCTTCGACCGCAATATTTCGGCTGGTGTGGACATCTACCGCCGCGACCTCAACAGCTTCAACTTCCGCAACAACCAGCGCAACACGACCTACAAGCAGGCCACCACCGGCCTTTCGCTGCGCGCGGGCGTGCCATTGACCGAATACATGTCGGCCGTCGGAAGCTACACTTTCAACTACGACGACGTGTCGCTCGGGAACGAGTTCTTCACCAACGGCGCGTGCGATCCGACCAAGGCCAGCCGCTTCCTGTGCGAGGCAATCGGCAAGCGTTCGAGCTCGATCGTCGGTCTGACCCTTAACTACGACACGCTCGACAGCCGCCTGCGCCCCACGCGCGGCGAGACGATCAGCTGGACGACCGAATTCGCCGGCCTTGGCGGCTCGGAACGTTACCTGCGCAGCCGCGCCCGCCTGGCCAAGTACTGGGGCATCGGTAGCGGGTTCATCTTCTCGCTGGCCGGCGAAGGCGGCTGGATCAAGGGTCTGAAGGACAGCAACACTCCGGGTACGGACAACGTTCGCCTGATCAACCGCTTCTTCCTGGGCGAACCGCAGATGCGCGGCTTCGACATCAGGGGCGTCGGCCCGCGCATCGTGCGCCTGCCGTACTTCGATGACGACAACGATCCGACAACGCCCGATGTGCCGCAGGCGCTGGAGGATGCTCTCAATTCCAAGAACCGTCTCGACGACTCGCTGGGTGGCAGGGCCTATTACCTCGGTCGCGCCGAGCTCGAGATCCCACTTGGCAGCGGTGCGCGCGAGATGGGCCTCCGTCCGTCGGTCTTCGTCGACGTCGGCTCGCTTTTCGGCATCACCGAGCCGATCCTCCAGGATTTCCCGAACGGCGTACCGCTGACCAACGACCTCGGCCAGCAGCTGTATTTGCAGTCGGGTACCGACGCGAGCGGCAACGAGGTCTTCTCTTCGGTTACCAACCCGATCTCGCCAAGCGGCGCGACGAACACTCCGCAGTACCGCGCGGCAGGCTTCAAGGAAGTCTTCGTCGGCGACAGCGTATCGCCGCGCGTTTCGGTCGGCTTCGGCGTCAACTGGAACTCACCCTTCGGTCCGTTCAGGATCGATGTATCGAAGGTCCTTAAGAGTCAGGTCGGTGACGACACCAAGACCTTCTCCTTCAACGTAGGAACGCAATTCTGATGAATACCAAGATCAAACTCGCTGCCGGTGCCGTTCTGGCCGCCGCAGCCGTTGCTGCTACCCCTGCTTCGGCGCAGGTCGCCGGCATCGCCACCAGCAGCCCCGAAGCCGTGATCGTGCGCGCCCAGGCGCGCATCACCGCTTACCAGCAGATCGAGCAGCAGTATGCCGCGCAGATCGCCCAGATCCGTACGCTGCGCCAGGAAATGGCAACGCTGCAGCAGACGCTCGACACCAACAAGGACGGGCAGCTCAGCCAGCAGGAGGCCACGGCCAACAAAACTGCGGTCGACCAGCTGCAGGCGAAGGAACAGACGATCGCGCAGACGACCCAGCCGATCGTTCTTGCCCAGACCTATGCCATCGAGCAGCTGATCAACGACTACGCCAATGTCCAGCAGCAGGTCGTCAACGACAAGAAGATCCAGATCATGCTCACCCCGGACGCGATCCAGTGGGCACCCGATTCGGTCAACGTCACCGACGCACTCGTCGCCGTGATAAACAAGCGCATGCCTTCGGTGCAGATCACTCCGCCGGCAGGCTGGCGTCCGCGCCAGGAATCGCTGGCCACCCAGCAGACCGTGGCGCAGATCCTGGTGGGCGTTGCCCAGCAGCAGGCAGCTGCCGCGCAGCAGAACCAGCAGCCGCAACAGCAGCAGCCGACCGGCCGCTGATCCGACCAAGAAGGGGGCAGGGCATGAGCGAGGAAACCACCGGTTTCGACGTCGTGGAGGTGCTGAAGCGCCTGCCACACCGCTATCCCCTGCTCCTGGTCGACCGGGTGAAGGAACTGGTCGTCGACGAGCGCATCCATGCGATCAAGGCGGTCAGCTTCAACGAGGACTTTTTCCAGGGCCATTTCCCCGGCGCGCCGATCATGCCCGGCGTCCTCCAGATCGAGGCGCTGGCGCAGGCTGCGGGCGTGCTCGCAGTGGAAAGCCTCGGCCTCGCAGGCTCCGGCAAGCTCGTCTATTTCATGGCCATCGAGAATGCGAAGTTCCGTGCACCCGTGACGCCGGGCTGCCTGCTCGACCTCAAGGCCGAGTTCGTCCAGAAGCGTGCCCGCGTGTGCAAGTTCGCAGGCGAGGCCTCGGTCGATGGCAAGGTGACCTGCGAAGTCAGCTTTACCGCGATGATCGCCGACGCGCCGGAATAAGGTTGCCAATCCCGGCGCTCGCCGCTATGCGCGCGCCTTTCCCATTCACAGCTGGACCGGTCGGAACCGTTCCGAAGCTAGAAGGACGAATATCATGAAGGCCGAAGGGCACCCCGACTATCACATGATCACGGTCAAGATGACCGATGGTACCGAATTCCAGACCCGCTCGACCTGGGGCAAGGAAGGCGACACGCTCGCCCTCGAAATCGACCCCACGAGCCACCCGGCCTGGACCGGTGGCAAGCAGCAGCTTCAGGAAGGCGGCCGCGTCGCAGCCTTCAACAAGCGCTTCGGTGGTCTCAGCCTCAAGAAGTAAGCTTCAAAGGCTTTCGAAATCAGGGAAGGGCGGTCCGTTTGGGCCGCCCTTTCTCGTTTGGCGCGCTTACTGGGCGCAGTCGATACAGCGGGTCGCGATAGGTCGCGCTTCGAGCCGGGCACGGGAGATAGCCTTCCCGCATTGGCTGCAAGTGCCGTAGGTGCCGTTGTCCATGCGCTGCAAGGCCATGCGAATCTGTGAGATTTCGTTGCGCAGGACTGCATCCACCCCTTCCAGCGCCTCGTCATCCGCAAGGTCTACGGCTTGCTCGCTGAAATCCGCGTCGAGAGGGCCACGCAGATCGTCCTCGATGTCCTCGACCCGCTCGAGGAGTTCTCCGAGCCTCTTTTCGAGCCTGACCCTAATTCCCGAATAATCGTCCATCACCATCCCCACGGCTTTTCGCGATACCACTTCGTGATCACGTACTTGGTCCCCTTGCGCACCTTCATCCCGTGATGGAGCGTATTGGGGTTCTCACGTTTGTCGGGCCGGCGGTTGTTCCAGCAGACCAGCTTGCCGCGTTCCGGCTGGAACATCTTGCCGACCGTCTTGAACCGTGTAGCACCGCCGGCATCGACGTCATTGAGATAGATCATGAAAGTCCAGGTTCGCTGGCCCGCGACCGAACAGTATTTCACCCAGTCGGCGCCGCCCGGATTGAAATAGTCGCAATGTGCCTTGAACTCCTGGCCCACGGCGTAGCGTTGGCCCTGAACCGGCTCGCCATGCGCCGGGTCGATGCCGTTCAGGGCGAAGAACAGCTCTTCCAGTTCCTTTACCCGCGGTTCCTCCGCGGACAGATCGCAAGTTTCGCTGGTGCGGAAGTAATGGTCGTCCCCGGCATCCGCGAGGGTCGAGGGACGACGGTCCTTGTCGATCAGCGCGATGAGGTCGGTGCACATGTCGGCGGACAGGAAGTCCTTGAGTTGGAACAGTTCCAGCTTGTCGCTGGGAACGCGCTGGACTCCGGGATGTGACAGGAGGGTCTCTGCCGAAGATTCGCCGCTGCTTGTCATGGTGTCTAGTTATAGTGCGCAACGCGCCGCGAAAGATAGTTTCACCGGAAGCCTCCGCTGCGCTTTTTCACTTCCCATTTCGAACGTGTTGTGCAACAGGCACGCGCCGTTGCGCAGGGCGGGTTGACGCTGTCACCGCGAGGCGTATCAGGCCCCCTTCCCGGGCGGTTCCGGGGGCATGTGGCGATCGTAGCTCAGTTGGTTAGAGCGCCGGTTTGTGGTACCGGAGGTCGCGGGTTCGAACCCCGTCGATCGCCCCATTTTCTCCCCCCTTATGACCGCTCCGACACATGATTGCGGGGCTAAGCGCGATGACGGCATTCTGGACCGAAGCTGACTACGACGACCACGAACTGGTCGAGGTCGTACGCGATCCGAAGAGCGGCCTCACCGCAATTATTGCTCTCCATTCCACCCATCTCGGGCCCGGTGCCGGCGGCACCCGCTTCTGGCACTATGCCAACCCCGAGGACGCGATGCGCGATGCGCTGCGCCTGAGCCGCGGGATGAGCTACAAGAACGCCATGGCCGGCCTGCCGATGGGCGGGGGCAAGGCGGTGATCCTGGCCGATGCCGACAAGACGAAGACGCCGGAAATGCTGGCGGCCTTTGCAGACGCGGTCGATGCACTCGGCGGCAAGTATGTGACGGCGGAAGACGTGGGTATTTCGGAAGCCGACATGGCCGCCGTTGCCCAGCGCACGCAACACGTTTCCGGCCTCCCGGTCGAGGGCGAGGATGCTGCGGGCGGCGATCCGGGCCCGTTCACCGCGCTCGGCATCTTCCTCGGCATCAAGGCCGCGGTGAAGCACAAGATGGGCAAGGACAGCATGGAGGGCGTCCATGTCGCCATCCAGGGTACCGGCAGCGTCGGTGGCGGCGTCGCCCGCCTGCTCGCCAGGGAGGGCGCCAGGCTGACCTTGTCGGACATTCACATGGACCGCGCCGAGGCCCTGGCGACCGAGTTGGGCGCAGACACGGCGGCACCCGATGCGATCATGTCGGTGGCCTGTGACGTGTTCAGCCCCAACGCGCTCGGCGCCATCCTCGATGACGAGGGCATCGCGCGCCTCGACTGCCAGATGGTGGCCGGCGGTGCGAACAACCAGCTGAAGCGCCCCGAGCACGGCCCCATGCTCGCCAAGCGCGGCATTCTTTATGCGCCCGATTATGTCATCAATGCCGGCGGCATCATCTCCGTGACGCTCGAATATCTGTGCCGCAACGACAAGGCACCCTGCGACATCAACGAAGTGCGCAAGCGGATCGCGCTGATTCCCGGGCGGCTCGAGCAGATCTGGCAGGAAAGCGATGCCACCGGGCAGTCGCCCGACCAGGTCGCCGACCGCATGGCGCAGGAGCTCATTGGGCGGTAATTTTTCCGCCTTTCGCGGGGGAGCCGGACCTTTGGGCCATTGTTTCCGAACCCGGCCCCTGCCAAAGCAGCCGCGGACGGATAACAGATGCACGGCTTCGCGAACCCCAAACGCTTCCTTTCGCTTGCTCGCTGGCTGACTCCGCTGCTCATCGTGAGCGGCCTGATCGTCAGCGCGGGTGCGCTATGGTGGGGCCTGACGCAGGTTCCGCCCGATCGCCTGATGGGCGAAACCGTCCGCATCCTCTTCCTCCATGTCCCCGCCGCATGGCTGGGCATGGGCGGCTGGACTGCGATTGCGGTGTCGAGCCTCGTCTTCCTGGTATGGCGTCATCCGCTCGCCGCGCTGGCTGCGCGGGGTGCGGCGGTACCTGGCCTCGCCTTCACAGTGATATGCCTCGTCACCGGCTCGATCTGGGGCCGCCCCACCTGGGGTACCTGGTGGGTATGGGACGGCCGGCTGACGAGCATGCTTGTGCTCGCCTTCCTCTATGTCGCGTACATCGCGCTGGCACAGGCGGTGGAGCGCGAGGGCGTGTCGCCTCGCATTCCGGCGATTTTCGGTCTGCTCGGTGCGATCAATATCCCGATTATCAACCGTTCGGTGGTGTGGTGGAACTCGCTCCACCAGCCGCCCAGCATCACCATGGGCAAGAGCGCGATCGACGCTGCATTTCTCGTGCCGCTGCTGATCGCGGTGATCGGCTTCTCGCTGCTGTTTGGCGGCGTCGTGCTGGCCCGGATGCGGGCATTGCTGGCCGATATCCAGGCCGAGGCACGCCTGCGACGCAAGGCGATGGAGGACATCTGATGCGCGTGGCGCTGGACCAGTGGGATTTCGTCGTGGCCGCCTATGCGGTCGGTGTCCTCGGCACGTTGGCCATGGTCGCGTGGGCCTGGTTCGACATGAAGCGGGCCGAACGCCGGCGCGAGGAGGCACGGGGCAAGTGAGCGCGATGAAAGCCAAGCACCAGCGACTGGTCCTCGTGGTCCTCGCACTCATTGCCATCGTCGGCGCGGGCCTTCTCGCGACCTATGCGCTGCGCAATCAGGCGAGCTATTTCTACCTGCCCGAGCAGATGCTCGCCGACCCTCCGCAAGTGGGACAGGCGGTGCGGCTTGGCGGGATGGTCGAGAGGGGCTCGCTCAAGACCGATGCCGATGGTGTAACTCTGCGGTTCAATGTCACTGGCAACGAGAGCTCGCGCGTGCCGGTACGCTTCAGCGGCATCGCACCCGACCTTTTCGTTGAGGGGTCAGGCGTGGTTGCCGAAGGGCGGCTGGAAGCCGACGGGACCTTTGTCGCCGACAACCTCCTTGCCAAGCATGACGAGAATTATGTGCCCAAGGAACTGGAGGGCATGACCCAGCAGCAGGCCTCCAGGATGGCCGAGGAAACCACGGTCGGGCTAGAATGATTGCAGAGGTCGGACTTGCTGCCCTGTGGCTCGCCGCCGCGCTCGCCGCGCTGCAGATGGTTGCGGGCTTCCTTGCAGTTCGGGCTGGCGACGAGACCGAACTTGCCGGGCTGATCCGGCCCGCCGCCGTTGTGCAGGGCGTCCTTGTTTCGATTTCTTTCGTCATGCTGCTGTGGCTGTTCGCGGTCACAGACCTGTCGGTGAAGCTGGTCGTCGCGAATTCGCACTCGATGAAGCCGCTGGTGTTCAAGATCGCCGGTGCATGGGGCAATCACGAAGGCTCGATGTTGCTATGGGTCACCGTCATGGCTCTGGCGGGGGCACTCATCGCACTCGTCGAGCGCCGCCTGCCGGAACGCACCATGCAGGCGACACTGGCCGCGCAGGGCGTGGTTTCGCTGGGCTTCTATGCATTTCTCCTGTTCAGCTCGAACCCCTTCGAGCGACTTCCGACACCGGCAGCGGAAGGGATGGGACTCAACCCGCTGCTGCAGGATCTCGGTCTCGCCTTCCACCCGCCGACGCTCTATCTGGGCTATGTCGGCCTCTCGGTTGCCTTCAGCTTCGCTGTCGGCGCGCTGCTGACGCGGCAGGTGACCCCCGATTTTGCCCGCGCAATGCGCCCCTGGGTGCTCGGCGCCTGGGTGTTCCTGACCGTGGGCATCACCGCCGGCAGCTACTGGGCCTATTACGAGCTGGGCTGGGGCGGCTGGTGGTTCTGGGACCCGGTCGAAAATGCCTCGCTGATGCCGTGGCTTGCCGCGACCGCGCTGCTGCATTCGGCGAGCGTCCTCGCCAGCCGCGATGCGCTGCGCGTGTGGACGATCATGCTTGGTGTGGTCGCCTTTTCGATGAGCATGGTCGGCACCTTCCTCGTGCGTTCGGGCATCTTGACCAGCGTCCACGCCTTCGCCGTCGATCCCGAGCGCGGCAGTTTCATCCTCATGCTCCTTACGCTCTACATCGGCGGGGCGCTTTTGCTGTTCAGCCTGCGCGCCGGGACAGTGAGCGAGGGCGAGCGCTTCGCCGTCGCCAGCCGCGAGGGCGCGCTGGTGTTCAACAACGTCATGCTCAGCGCCATCCTGGCGATAGTCCTGCTCGGCACGCTCTACCCGCTGGTGACCGAGGCCTTCGACGTGCGCGTTTCGGTTGGTCCTCCCTATTTCAACCCGGTCGGCGCGATCTTCACTGTGCCCATGCTTGTGGTGATGGCCGTAGGGCCGCTGCTGCGCTGGCGGCGCGACCGGCTCGACCGCGTCCGCAACGAAATCGCCATTATCGCTGCCCTGACGCTGGCGGCGATTGTCCTCTTCAGCCTTGTCGCGCAGGTCGAACTCCTGCCGCTACTCGGCCTCGCGCTCGGACTTGCCGTCGGTGTCGGCAGCCTCCTGCCGCTGCGCGGGCGCAAGCTCACCCGCGTGCCCATTGCGACTTGGGGGATGGTCGTCGCCCACTTCGGCATCGCTGTCGCTCTGCTTGGCATGGCGAGCGAGAGCGCCTTCTCGAAGGAACGCCTCGCCGCTGTCGAAATCGGGCAGAGCACCACGGTCGGCCCGTGGACGATCACCTTGCAGGGCGTCGAGCCGGTCGCGGGACCCAACTGGACCGCCATCGAAGGGCGCATGGCCGCGAGCTATGCCGGCGGCGAGCCGACCATCATCGACCCGCAGGCGCGCAATTTCTGGGCGCCTCCGCAGCAGACCACGGAAAGCGCACTGGTGACCCGCTGGAACGGCCAGCTCTACGCCGTCATGGGTGACCGCGCGCCCGACGGACGCTGGCAGCTGCGCCTCTGGTGGAAACCCTTCGTCCCGTTGATCTGGCTCGGTGGACTACTCGTGGCCTTCGGCGGGGTTCTCGCGCTCGTCGGACGCGTGCTGGCCGATCTCAAGCGGCGCGAGGTCGTGCGCCGCATGGCATCGCGCCGGGCCGAGCAGGAGAAACTCGCATGAGCTGGCGCCTGTGGGTCCCGCTGCTGCTGTTCTCGGCCTTCCTCGGCCTTGCCGCCTACCAGCTGACGCAGCCCAAGGACGAGTTCGTCGAAAGCCGCATGATCGGTAAGGAGCTCCCCTATTTCGCGCTCCCGCCCGCGATGGAGGGTTCGCTGGGGGCGGCCAATGCCGACTTCAAGGACGGCAAGCCGCGCCTGCTCAACATCTGGGCGAGCTGGTGCGTGCCGTGCATTGCCGAAGCGCCGCATCTCGATGCGTTGAAGCGTCAGGGCGTCGAGATCGTCGGCATCGCCATCCGCGACCGGCCCGAGGACGTTGCGCGCTTCCTTGCGCAGCACGGCAATCCCTATTCCCGCATCGGCCGCGACGACCTGTCGGAGGTGCAGCTGGCGATCGGTTCGTCGGGTGTCCCCGAGACCTTCGTGATCGATGGCAAGGGCGTCATCCGTTACCAGCACATCGGTGATGTGCGGGCCGAGAATGTGCCCATGTTGCTCAAAAAGCTGCGCGAGGCGGGACAATGAAGCGCTTCATTCTGCTGCTTAACATGGTGTTCGCTCTTGCGCTGTTCGGTCCCGCGCATGCGCAGGACACCATGCCGCCCGCGCCCTATGCCTATCGCCAGCTCGACGATCCGGCACAAGAAGCGAAGGCGCAGGAACTGATGGAGACGCTGCGCTGCCTCAAGTGCCAGTCGCAGTCGATCGCCGACAGCGATGCGCCGATGGCAGGCGACATGCGCCACCAGGTCCGCATCCGCATCGCGGCGGGCGAGGATCCGGAGTCGATCCGCGCCTGGCTGATGGAGCGCTATGGCGATTACGTCAGCTACAAGCCCGAAGTGAGCGCATCGACCTGGCCGCTGTTCGCCGTTCCCCTGCTGCTGGTGCTGGTCGCCGGGGCGATCCTCTATCGTCGCTTCGGGAGGCGCGGATGACCTGGCTCCCGATCATAGCGCTGGCTGCGCTGACTTTCGGCATCGCGGTTTACGCCCTCAAGCTGCCGCGCAGCCTGTGGATGCTGTTTGCCGCCGCGCTCCTTTTCGGCCTTGCGGGCTATGCCATGCAGGGCTCGCCGGACCTGGCTTCGGCTCCTGCGGCCGGCCCGTCCGCCCAGCAGTCCGAAACTGGCGAATTGCTGGTCGAGGCGCGGCGCGAGTTCTATCCCGACACTGCGCTTCCCTCGCGCTTCGTGGTGACCGCCGATGCCTTCGCGCGGCGCGGACAGTTCGAGCATGCCGCAAATTTCCTGCGCAATGCGGTCTCGGAAAATCCTCGCGATGGCGAGGCCTGGCTGGCGCTGGGCAATGCGCTGGTCGAGCATGCGAACGGCCAGCTTACCGCGGCGGCCCTCTACGCCTATTCGCAGGCCGAGGAAGTGCAGCCGGGCAATCCCGCACCGACCTATTTCCTCGGTCTTGCGCTGTTGCGCGCGGGCCAGCCGGGACAGACCCGTGCATTGTGGAGCGAACTGCTCGAAGAAGCGCCGGCCGATGCAGCATGGCGCCCGGCGCTCGAAATGCGCCTCCAGCGGCTCGATGCCCTGCTCGGCATCGGTCCTGCGCCCGATAGTTCCGGAACAGGACAGTAATCCGACGGTTGCGCAATTGGTTGCGATGGTCCGAACAGGCTGCTAATCGGCGCGGCTTGCGCTGGCTGGCCAGCCACAATGCAGGTTTTTGACCCAATGCGTCAGGACAAGTTTTTCCTATGAGCGATGCCGTCGTGCCGCAAACCGCCGTGCCCAACGAAGTTGATGGCGACGGCGACCATTCGCACGGGCACGGCTCGAGTTCGAAGGCCGCTCTGGCCATCGGTGCGGTCGGTGTCGTCTTCGGCGATATCGGTACGAGCCCGCTCTACGCGTTCCGCGAAACCTTCCTTGGCGAACACAGCCTCGCGATCGACAAGCTGCATATCTATGGTGTGGTCAGCCTGATCTTCTGGTCGATGACGCTGATCGTCTCGATCCAGTACGTCACCATCCTGATGCGCGCCGACAACAAGGGGCAGGGCGGCACGCTGGCCCTCGTCGCCAAGCTGTCGCGCCATATCGGGGCGACGAGGTACGGCTGGATTACCGTGCTGCTGGGCGTCTTCGCCACGGCGCTGTTCTACGGCGACAGCATGATCACTCCCGCGATTTCGGTCCTTTCCGCGGTCGAGGGTCTGACGGTCGTCAACGCCGGTCTCGAACCGCTGGTCATTCCCATCGCACTCGTCTTGCTGGTCGGGCTGTTCCTGATCCAGAAACGGGGAACGGCGACGGTCGGCAAGCTCTTCGCGCCGATCATGATCGTCTACTTCGTCACGATCGCTGTGCTGGGCGTGATTCACATCGTCCAGAACCCCTACATCCTCCAGGCTCTCAATCCCTGGTATGCGGTGCAATTCTTCCTCACCGACAAGTGGATCGCCTTCCTCGCGCTGGGTTCGGTCGTGCTGGCCGTGACGGGCGCAGAGGCGCTTTATTCCGACATGGGCCACTTCGGTCGCGGGCCGATGCGCCTGTCGTGGTTCGGCTTCGTCATGCCGTGCCTGCTGATGAACTACTTCGGACAGGGCGCGATGATTGCGGCGATGGACCCGGCCCAGACCGCCATCGCCATGCAGAGCCCGTTCTTCAACATGGCACCCGAGCAGTTCCGGCTTCCACTGGTCCTGCTGGCCACCTGCGCCACGTTTATCGCCAGCCAGGCAGTGATCAGCGGGGCCTTTTCGATCACCCACCAGGCGATCCAGCTGGGCTTCATCCCGCGCCTGTCGACCGCGCACACCAGCGCGACCCATCACGGGCAGATCTACATCCCCTTCATCAATAATGCGCTGATGGTGGCGGTCATCCTGCTGGTGCTGATGTTCCAGAATTCCAGCAACCTTGCCGCGGCCTACGGCATCGCCGTGACCGGCGCGATGTTCATCGACACGCTGCTGATGGGCGTGCTGCTGGTGGCCGTGTGGAAATGGCGCTGGTGGATGGCGCTGCCGGTCTTCGTGCTCTTCATCTTCGTCGACGGCGCATACTTCTTCGCCAACCTGCCCAAGGTGCCTTACGGCGGCTGGTTCCCTCTGATGATCGGCGCGATCGCCTTCACCCTGCTGACGACCTGGTCGAAGGGCCGCAAGCTGATGCGCGAGCGCATGAGCGAAGTTGCGCTGCCGATCGAAATCTTCGCCAAGAGTGCCAAGAACAGCGCCACCCGCGTTCCCGGCACGGCAATCTTCATGGCCAGCCAGACCGCCGGCGTGCCGAGCGCACTGCTGCACAACATCAAGCACAACAAGGTGCTCCACGAACGCGTGGTCATCCTGACCGTGCTGATCGCCGAGGTGCCCTACATCGATCCCGCGGAACGCTGCGAGATGACGGACCTTGGCGACGGTTTCTACCGCGTCGTCCTGCACTATGGTTTCATGGAAGAAACCAACGTGCCCGAAGGCCTCAAGCAGATGCAGCGTTGCGGCGGCGAATTCGACATGATGCACACCAGCTTCTTCCTCAGCCGCCAGACCCTGATCGCCAGCCCCAAGCCGGGCATGCCGATCTGGCGGGAAAAGGTGTTCGCCTGGATGCTGCGCAACGCCGCGACCGCGATGGACTTCTTCCGCCTGCCGACCAACCGCGTGGTGGAACTGGGCAGCCAGCTGGAAATTTAGGGCGGGGCGCAAGGTGCAGCTCGCCACCTGTCGGCGGGCTGGAACCGCACGTCCGGATCATCAGCCAATCAGCTCGAAGTCGTCGTCACCCAGTGGCCGGACGAAGTCGCCCCATCTGCCGCTCTTTCGCCAGAAATCGACAAGTCCGATGTCGACCAATATCTGCTTGAAGCGCGGGCTCTTGCGCAGTTCGCGATAAATCGGGAACCACAGGTGAATGACACCGAAGCCGTGCCTTTGCTCGACCAGCCCTTTGCGAAGGGCGGCGAACGCAAGGTCTTCGTCTCCGAAGTAGGCGGCAAACTCGGCAATCAACAGCATACGCAGCGTGTGATCCGCTTCAGGATTCGAAAAGTCACCACGCAGGTATTGGAGAGCATTTGGCGGATCGTCGAAGCGGTCCAGGACATCCTGCCAGAACACTCCCGGGAATTCGCCTTGATCGACTATCGCTTGCAGATGACCCCGAGCGGCATCGTGGTCGCCGGCTACCATCGCTCTGTACATCGCGAACAGGTCGGTCGCCGAACGAGAGCCCAGCAAGCTCTTGCTGCGGATGTATTCTCTAGCCGCTTCCTCTGGACGATGAGCGAGGTCGAACGCCATCTGCAGCGACAGGGAACTTTGCAGGATCATTGGTTCCGACTTGCACCAGGCTAGACACGTCTCGATGCCATCGGCCAGATACCCCAAGCCCCATTGAACAGACAACAAACCGGTAGACCAGTCCGGAATTGTCTCAATCCGTGAAATCGCCGCGGCGGCAGCTGGCCAATCGTATTCCCATTGTGCCTTGTAGGCAGTCAGGCTGAGGCTGGTGTTGTTATCCGGCGCCAGCTCGATCGACCTTTTGCACGCAAGGTCGAGGTCCTCCCAGCTGTCGAAGAGGTTCTTGGGCATGTAGGTCAGCACGGTAAACAGGGTCAGTCCGTAGTCGACCCAGGCCTGACCGAAGTCCGGATCGATCGCCAGGCATTGGCGATAGAGATCCGGTGCGGAGAAGAGCCTGGCGATCTCCATCGTTCCGGCCAAGGCCCTTGCCCGGTTGAAGAGATCGTAAGCTTCCAGGTTTCGCGTGCCTGGCAAGGCACATGTACCCGGTGCCGTCGGGACCAGCCGTAACTTCAATGCTTCGATAATCGCTGTCGACAACTCATCCTGCAGATCGAAGATGTCACTCAATTCGCGATCGTAGCGCTGTGCCCAGACATGATTGCTGGTTGCGGCATCGATGAGCTGCGCAGTGAGGCGCACGCGATTGCCAGACCTGCGCACGCTGCCTTCAAGCAGGTGGGTCACATTGAGCTGGCGTGCAATCACAGCCGTGTCGACATTCTTGCCCTTGAAGGTGAAGACCGAACTGCGCGGAATGACTCTCAGTTCCGAAACCCTCGAGAGGTCGGTGATGATGTCTTCGGTAATCCCGTCGCTGAAGTGTTCCTGTTCCGGATCACTGCTCATGTTGACGAATGGGAGAACCGCAACCGCCAGCTGATCGATTGGCGGAAGCGGATCGCGGGCCGAAGCCTTGGTCAGGGGTGATTGCGAAAGGCCGACGCAGGTGCGCACGTCGCCAAGAAAAACACGCCAGGCAGGATCGAAAAGGTCACCCAGCCAGTGCGAAAGCTCTGCCGTATGCGTCAGTTCGAACATGATCGGCCTGTCGCATGGCTCGATCATGACGGGGACCAATGTTCGATATCGGTCCGCGAAAGTCGCTTCCGCCCTGACCCAGCGACTGTCCACCGAACTCCTGGACCACAACACTACCACCGCCTTGGCGGCCTTTAGCGCCTGCTCGATTTCCGTGTCGAAAGTTTCCCCCGTGCGCAGGGCGATATCCCACCACACTTCGAAGCCTTCGCCCGCCAAGGCATCGGCGAACAGCTTTGCGCGCTTCGCGTCTTCATGGCTGTAAGACAGGAAGATGTCTGGTGCAGACAAGCACGCCTCCCACCACGCAAGCTGCCTTGCGCCGAATGTGGCCCGATATTTAATCCTGCCGGGAGAATTGCAAGCGAAGACCGTTCGGCCCCATCTCCCGCCCGGGACAGGGAAGCTGTCTTGGGGCACCGCATGGTGGCGTCAGACCGGTTTCGGATCGTCGCCTTCAAACAGGCACAAGTCGCGGTCGCCGATGCCGAAATCGCTCCAGCTGGCGCGCCATGCACTGATGTGGTCCGACGCCAAATGTGCGTCGAGGGCCGGACGATCGGCCCAGCGTTCGATTACGTGGATCAGGCCCGGATCGAAGACGTCTTCGGCGTAGTCGTATTGGAGGCAACCGGGCTCAGCGCGGCTGGCATCGACCATCGATTTCATGGCTTGCCGCGCAGAAGCGAGGTTCTCGGGCGGCAGCCGGAAAGTGCCAACGATCAGCAGCATAGAGTCCCTCGCGCCCCTGTTTGCTACGCCGTGGGCGGTTCGTCCTTGGCCACCTCGTCGACATCGTCGAGTGCCAGCCCATGCTTCAGCAGCATCGGGATCTGGGTGAAGGTGAAGAGGAAGCTGAGCGGCATGAACACCCACAGCTTGGCCCAGAGCCAGCTTTCGAAGCTCAGCTGCATGCGCAGGACCTCGTTGAGTGCGGCGAGGGCGAAGAAGAACACGCCCCAGTTGCGCGACAGCTTGAGCCAGCCCTCCTGGTCGACGCCTTCGAAGGCGGCTTCGAGCAGGACCTGAAGCAGCGCCTTGCCGCGCAGCCAGCCGCCGATCAGCAGGACGCCGAACAGCAGGTAGATCGCGGTCGGTTTGATCTGGATGAACTTCTCGTCCTGCAGCCAGATGGTCAGGCCGCCGAAGCCGACGATCAGCGTGGTCGAAAGGATCAGCATCGGCGAGACGTGGCCGAACTTCCACTTGCTGAAGGCCAGCGCGACGACCGCCGCGATCATGAAGGCGATGGTGCCGTAGATCACTGCCGCGATCTCGCCGAAGGTGTGGTCGACGGGCGGCTGGTAGAATTTGTAGACGCCGAGGAAGACCAGCAACGGGCCATAGTCGACGAGGATGTTGAGCCAGCCGGACTTCGGTTTCGGCTTGGCGGCTGGGGCTTCGCTCATCAGGCCACTCCCGCGATTACGCGCGCGACAAGGTCGGGGTCGAAGGGGCGCAAATCGTCGATCTTCTCACCCACGCCGATGGCATGGATGGGAAGGCCATACTGTTCTGCCGCCTGCACCAGGACGCCGCCGCGCGCGGTGCCGTCGAGCTTCGTCATGACGAGGCCGGTGACGCCCGCGACTTCCTTGAACACGTCGATCTGCGCGAGCGCGTTCTGCCCGTTGGTGGCATCGAGCACGAGCACGACATCGTGCGGCGCCTCGGGGTTGAGACGGCCGAGGACTTTGCGGATCTTGGCCAGTTCGTCCATCAGCTCGCGCTTGTTCTGGAGGCGGCCGGCGGTGTCGACGATCAGCACGTCGGTGCCGACGTCGGTCGCCTGCTTGACCGCGTCGAACACGATGCTCGCCGGATCGCCGCCCTCGGGTCCGCGCACGATGGGGACGCCGACGCGCTCTGCCCAGGTGGCCAGCTGGCCGATGGCGGCGGCGCGGAAGGTGTCTCCTGCCGCCAGCATCACGGCATAGTCGTCTTCCTGGAAGAGGTGCGCGAGCTTGGCGATGGTGGTGGTCTTGCCGCTGCCGTTGACGCCGATCACCAGCAGCACCTGCGGACGCGGGAAGGCAGTGATCTCGAGCGGTTTCGCCACCGGACGCAGGATCGCGGCGATTTCCTCGGCCACGGCTTCCTTCAGTTCCTTCTCGCTGATTTCGAGGCCGAAGCGCTTCTCGCGCAGCTTCTCGCGGATGCGCGCAGCAGCGGAAGGGCCGAGGTCGGAGAGGATCAGCGCATCCTCGACATCGTCGAGCGTCGCATCGTCGAGCTTCGCCTTGCTCACCGTTTCGGCGAGATTGGCGGTCAGCTTCTCGGAAGTCTTGCGGAAGCCGCCGAACAGGCGTTCGGTCCAGCTCGGTTTGTCACTCATTGCAGCAGGCCATTCTCGTATCGTTGCGGCGTGACGGTGAGGATTTCACCGGGCGTGGTCCCATGGGGCAGGGCGACGCGTGCGAAGTGCGGGGTGTAGCCCGTCCCGTCGCGCTCGGCGAGGACGCTGTGCGGCTTATCGACGAGCGACGCCAGCCACTCGTCGCGGGTCTGCGTGGCGACCGCACGAAGTTGGGCGGCGCGGCGCTTGACGGTTTCGCGCTCGACCTGCGGCATCCGCGCGGCAGGGGTGCCGGGGCGGGGCGAGTAGGGGAAGATGTGGCCGTGAACGATCCGCAGGTCGCGGACGATCGACAGGTTCGCCGCGTGATGGTCGTCGGTCTCTGTCGGGAAGCCCGCGATCAGGTCCGCACCCACTGCAAGATCGGGGCGGAGCGCTACGAGACGCTCTACAAGGTCTACAGCATGGTGCCGCAGGTGTCGCCGCTTCATGCGCTTCAGGACGAGATCGTGCCCGTGCTGGAGCGAGAGGTGCAGGTGGGGCATCAGCCGCTGCTCGCCGGCGAAAAGTTCGAACAGCAGCGGGTCGATCTCGATCCCGTCGAGGGACGACATGCGCAGGCGGGTGAGGTTCGGAAAAGTGTCGAGCACTGCCTGTACGAGCTCGCCGAGTGGCGGATTTCCGGGCAGGTCGTGACCCCATGAGGTGACGTCGACCCCGGTCAGTACCACCTCCGATGCGCCGTATTCGAGGTGCCTTTCCACCTCGGCAAGCACTTGCGCGATGGTCAGCGAACGGCTCGGCCCGCGCCCTTGCGGGATGATGCAGAAAGTGCAGGCATGGTCGCAACCGTTCTGCACCGCGATGAAGGCACGGGTACGGTCCTGCGGGGCAGGCACCGCGGCGGGTACGTTCCACGCGCGCGGGTCGAGCTTGGCCGTATTGGCGACGAAGCCGTCGACCTCGGGCATGGCGGCCAGTTGCTCGCGCTCGACTTCCGTTGCGCAGCCGGTGACAAGCAGGCGCGCCGCCGGATTGTCGCGCCGCGCCCTGCGGATGGCCTGCCGCGTCTGGCGCACAGCCTCGCTGGTGACGGCACAGCTATTGACGACCACGAGATCACGCTCCTGCGCCAGCATCGCGCGAATCTGCTCGCTTTCGGAGATGTTCAGGCGACAGCCGAGCGAAATGACCTGCGGTGCGCTCAAGCGAAGTCGCCCCACTCGAAACTGCCGCGAAAGCTCTCAGTCGCAGGGCCCGTCATGTGGATGCGGTTGCCCTCGTCCCACGCGATCTCGAGATCGCCGCCGGGCAGCGTCACGGTCACTTCGCGCTCGACCAGCCCGCGCCGCATGGCATGGACTGCCGTGGCACATGCCCCGGTGCCGCAGGCGCGGGTAAGGCCCGCACCGCGTTCCCATACGCGCAAGCGGATGTGCTGGCGGTCGACGATGGTGGCGATGTTGACGTTGATCCGCTCGGGAAAGAGCGGGTCGCTCTCGATCTCCGGACCGATTTCGCCGAGCGGGATGGCGTCGGTGTCGGGCACGAAAAATATCACATGCGGATTGCCGACATTGACCGCTCCGGGCGCTTCGAGGCCTTCCCATCCCACAGGCATTCGCAGCGTGTCCATCGCGTAGGCCACCGGTATCGCGTCCCAATCGAAGCGCGGTTCTCCCATGTCCACGCTCGCGCCGCCATTACGCGGTTCGACCGCAATGACCCCGCCCGAGGTTTCGACCCTTGCCGCGGATCCGTGCAGGAGCGCTACCGCGCGGCTGGCATTGCCGCAGGCTTCCACCTCGCTGCCGTCATGGTTGAAGATCCGCATGCGGAAATCTGCGGTATCGCTCGGCTCGAGCAGGATCAGCTGGTCGCAGCCAATGCCCGTGCGCCGGTCGGCTATGGCGCGCGCCGTCGCTTCGTCCATCGCTGGAAGAGGTGCGGCACGCGCGTCCAGCACGACAAAGTCGTTGCCGAGGCCGTGCATCTTGGTGAAATCGACGCGCATCGTGCGCGGCATCTATGCACTGGCGCGCGCAGCGTCCAGTGGCCAGCGCGTCAGCCGGCCTTCTTGCCGCCGCCGCGCTTTTCGTCTGCAGCCTTGAAATCGACTTCGGTGACGTTCTCCAGCGAGGTCTTGGCGAGGCGGTCCTGCGCAGCGAGGCGTTCGATCACCTTGTCGGCCGGCTCCGGGCGACCATAGTGGTATCCCTGTCCCTTGAGTTTTCCCATGCCCTTGAGCGCTTCGAGAACGGCTTCGTTCTCCACGCCTTCTGCGGTGATCGGAAGCTTTAGGCCGTCGCCCATGGAAATGATCGCATCGACCAGCTTGCCGCGATTATCCGATTCCTTGAGCTCGGAGATGAAACTGCGGTCGATCTTGAGGCGATCGAAAGGCAGGCTGCGCAGCTGCGACAGGCTCGAGTAGCCCGTGCCGAAATCGTCGAGGCTGACCTGCACGCCCTGGTTGCGCAGCGAGGTGATCATCGAGCGGACCATGCCGATATTCTCGTGCAGGCAGCTCTCGGTGATCTCGATATCGAGCCGGTTGGCAGGGAAGCGGTGCTTGACCAGCAGCTTGAGCAGCTTCTGGGCAAACCACGGATCGCGCATCTGTACCGGCGAGATGTTCACCGACAGGGAGATTTCCGAATCCCACTCCTTCGCGTCTTCGAAGGCCTGGGCGATCAGGCGTTCGCTGAGCTCGCCGATAACGCCGATCTCCTCGGCGATGGGGATGAAGATATCGGGACCGACGAGACCGAGTTCGGGCGATTCCCAACGGGCCAGCATCTCGAAACCTACCAACTGGCCGCTTTCGAGGTCGACCTGCTGTTCGTAGTAGGGTTTGAACTCGCCCAACGCGATACCGCGGCGGATGCCTGCTTCCAGCTCGTTGCGGAAGCGCAGCTCGTTCTCCATCGGCATTTCGAACCAGTAGAAGCGGTTCTTCCCCTGCTTCTTGGCATGATACATCGCAATGTCCGCCTTGTGCATGAGGCGTTGGGCGGACAACTCGCCAAGGTTCGTATCTTCTATCTGGATGCTCGAAGCGATGCCGACCGACATGGTAACGTCAACCGCGCTACCTTCATGGAGCACGGGACTGGCGACCTGCTCGATGATACGGGTGGCAAGCTGGTCGATGCGATCAGGTACTTGCGGGTGATAGGGCACCACGCAGACGAACTCGTCGCCGCCAAGGCGGGCAAGCAGGGCCCCTTCGGGCAGGAGCTTGAGTATGCGTGCAGCGGTACTGCGCAGCACCTCGTCCCCGGCCTGGTGTCCGTTGAGATCATTGACCTGCTTGAAGTTGTCGAGGTCGAGCGCTATCGCGGCGAGCGCGCGTTCATTACCGACCCCATCGGTCAACAAGTGGCCCAGCGCCGCAGTGAAGCTGCGACGGTTGTAGCATCCCGTCAGATGGTCGAGATCCGCAAGCTTGCGAGCTTCTTCCTCGGAACGGCGGCGGGTCTCCAGCTCGGAATTCAGGGCCTTCAGGCGATTCCAGCCCAGCAGGATCAACGCAATGTTGAGCAGCAGCGCATTTGTGAGAATTAGGTCGGGAGACGGAGCTGAATGGATCCAGCTACGCATCAGCGTTGGTACGGCGACGCCGGCGGTGCCGACGAAGAGTATGACGGCAGCGATCGCGATCCCCAATGTCACGACATCGTGATCGCGGCGAACGTCTTTCGCCGTCGATTGCACGTCTGCGCCACCCGTGTTCGTGTTTTTGTTCGCGGCCAAGCCCGCCCCCTGGTGTTCACTGGTCCTCCGAACTAGCGGTTCGCGACTAAAAAGCGGTTAATTGCCGGGTTGCCATGCCTGTGACTCTGGTCAGTCGACGCCCTGAAGGCTAGGTGCGGCTGCATACCGAACCGGCAGAAAGGGATGAGCTCGCGAAAATGCGTTACTGGCTGATGAAATCGGAACCCGACGCCTACAGCTGGGATGACCTGAATGCCGAAGGGGAAGGCACGTGGGACGGCGTGCGCAATCACAGGGCCAAGAACAATCTCGCGGCCATGGAAGTCGGCGACCAGGCCTTTTTCTATCACTCCAACATCGGGAAGGAAATCGTCGGCATCGTCGAGATCAGCGAGTCCGGTTTGACCGACCCCACCGACCCGGAAGGCAAATGGGCAGCGGTGAAGGTGAAGCCCAAATCGGTCATCCCGAAGCCGGTGACGCTGAAGGCAATCAAGGCTGAGCCCCGCCTGGCCGAATGCGAACTGATCAAACTCTCGCGTCTTTCTGTCGCGGAACTGACACCCGAAGAATGGACCGTAATTCTGGAGATGGGGGGAGCGTAGGCTCCCGTCGCATACCCGGACCGGCTTACCGCAACGTCCGGAACGTTGGCTCCAGACGGGGCATTATCCTACTGTAAACGCGCCGGTTTTGGTGCATCAGACAGAAGGAGACGCCACATGGGCGAACTTAGCGAAAAGATCAAAGGCAATGCCAACGAACTGGCCGGCAACACCAAGCAGGCGGTCGGTGAAATGACCGGCAACGAGCGCCTCGAACGCGAGGGTGAAGGCCAGGAACGCAAGGGCGAAGCCCAGCAGTTCAAGGGCGAAGTCGAAGGCGCGCTCGGCAACGACATCTGAGTTCGCTGACAGCTTGCAGCAGCGAGAGAGGGCCGTTTCCCACCGGGAGACGGCCCTTTCGCCGTTTAGCGGTTGCGCAGCCCGCTCACACTGGCGCCGCTTGCCGCAAGCTGCTCGATGTCGATCAGGCAATGGATGAGGCGCAGGCCGGTGCGTCCCTGTGCTTCGGAGAGAGCAGCCTTGAACTCGTCGGTCGTTTCAGCATGCGCAGTCCAGCCACCGAAGGCCGCACCTAAAGCCGCGAAGTCGGGATTGGCGAGCCGTGTGCCGCTGATGCGATCCTCGCCCGGGAACTCCCGCTCCTGGTGCATGCGGATGGTACCATAGGCACCATTGTCGACGACGATAACGAGAAGGTTCGCGCCATGCTGGACCGCGGTGGCGAGTTCCTGACCGTTCATCAGGAAATCGCCATCACCCGCGATGGAGACAACCATGCGTTCAGGATGACGAAGCGCTGCCGATACTGCGGCCGGGACGCCGTAACCCATCGCGCCGCAGGTCGGGGCAAGTTGACTGGGGTATCCGGCATAGCGCCAGTAGCGGTGCCACCAGCCGGCGAAATTCCCGGCACCGTTGCAGACGATCGTGTCCGCCGGGAAGGTGTCGCGCATGAACTGAACGCACTGGCCCATGTCGAGCTTGTGGCCGTTGGGATGCGCGGTGGCCCATGCTTCCCATTCCGCATGCGCCTCGCGACCGGCGTCGAAGTCGATTGCATCGCCTTCGTCCCACAGCGCGGCACTTTCGGCGAATTCGTCCATGCCGGCACAGATGGCGAGGTCCGCCGGATAGACCCGGTTCAGTTCGTCCGCGTCCGGGTGAATGTGGATGAGCTTGCGGTCGGGCGCGGTCAGCGGCGGCACCGTGTAGCCATCGGTGGTCGCCTCGCCCAGCCGTGCACCCACCGCAAGGATGAGGTCGGCATTCTTGACCCGCTCGACCAGCTTGGGGTTGGGGCCATAGCCCAGGTTGCCGGCATAGACCGGGCTCGACGGCGCGATCGCGTCCTGGCGGCGGAAAGCCGTGGCCACAGGGATGCCGAGGCGCTCGGCGAAGAGCTGGAAATGCTCGCGCGCCTTGGCGTTCCATCCTGCGCCGCCGATGATCGCCACCGGGGAAGCGGCATCGGCAATCATCGCCATCATGGTCTGGATGGCGTCAGGGCAGGGGGCCTGTGCGGGGCGTTCGACACGCGGGCGCGGCGTGCTGTCGGTATCGCGGCTCAGCATGTCCTCAGGCAGCGCGAGGACGACGGGGCCAGGGCGACCCGACATCGCGGTTGCGTAGGCGCGGGCGACGTACTCGGGAATGCGGTCGGCCGAGTCGATCCGCGCGGCCCACTTGGCAATGGGTCCGAAGAATGCCGCGAAATCGACTTCCTGGAAGCCTTCGCGGTCACGCATCTCGCTGTCGACGTCGCCGACGAAGAGGATCATCGGCTGGGAATCCTGCATCGCGACATGGACGCCTATGCTGGCGTTGGTCGCACCCGGACCGCGAGTCACGAAGGCCACGCCCGGGCGACCGGTCATTGCTCCATCGGCACAGGCCATGAACGCCACGCCGCCTTCTTGACGGCAGGTCACGACCTCGATCTGGGATTGCTGGCCAAGACCGTCGAGGACCTGGAGGAAGCTTTCACCTGGAACGGTGAAGATCCGGTCGCAGCCCTGCACTGCAAGGCAATCGACGAGGAGTCGGGCGGCTTCTGGCGTAGCTGTTGCTCTCATGGGCGAGGCGGTTAGCCCGCCGCTCGAAACTTCGCAATCACCGTCAGGAATATGGTTAATTTCGCGTGAATCGTGTCACTTCGGAACAGCTGAAAAAGTGCAGGATACCGAAGCGTTAAATAAGCGTTAACTCACCATCATGAGACGCGCACTTGTCCTTTCGAGCGAAACGGCCCGGCACTGGTTCCGGGCGAGCCTGCCGCAGCGCCGGGTGGCCTTCGCCGACATTCCTGCCACCGAACCGGTGAGCTGGAAGCTTACTGCAGACGACGTTCGGGGTGTCGCAACGACCTATCTCGCTACAGTCGCAGCTGTTCTCGCCTTCATCGTCTGAAAAGCTAGGGTCCGGCAGCCAGCGTCGCTTCGGCGGCCACTTCTTCTGCCTGGTGCAGACGCTTGCCGAGCCATGCGGAGAACAGGCACATCCCCGCACTGATCAGGACTTGTTCGACGATCGGTACACCGGCCGCGCTCATCGCCATTGCGAGCAGAGAGCCGCCGACCATCGCCCCCGAATTCACGATATTGTTGGCGGCGATCGTGCGCGATGCCTTGTCGGGCGCGACGCGCGTGGTGAGGAAGGCGTAGAGAGGCACGACGAACATGCCGCCGGCCACAGCAACGCCCAGCAGGCACAGCAGGAGAAGACTCGCCATTGGCCAGGCGATGAAGCCCGGGACGTCGAGCAGCTGGTCCGGAGCCTCGGTCGCCCAAATCTTGCAGACGACGTAGAAGGCCACGACGAACAGCGCCATGACGAGCACCGAGCGTGAAGCGTAGCGTGCCGAGACCGAGCCCTTGAGCAGGCGGTTAACCGCTACCGATCCGATTGCTACCCCGACGGAAAAGACGACCAGGAACAGGCTTGCCACCTCTTTCGAGGCCATGATTACGTTCTTCGCTAGTGGCGGAAACTGGATGAACAGCACCGCGCCGATGGTCCAGAAGAAGCTGATCGCGAGGATGGCATAGAACACTTCGGGATTGTGCATGGTGTCGCGCACCAGCTTCACCGATGCTCGCAGGATGTGCCAGTCCAGCTTTTCGACCTCACCTTGCGGCGGCGCAGGGGGTACCTGCAGGCTGATGACCCACCCAATGATTGCGGTCAGGATGATCCCGACGGCGGCGACCTCGACCTCGATCCAGCCGGCAAGGATTGTCCCTGCCAGGATCGCTACATATGTCCCCGCTTCTACCCAGCCGGTCCCTGCGAGCACCTCTTCCTTCGCGAGATGCTGGGGCAAGATGGCGTATTTGATCGGGCCGAAGAAGGTCGAGTGAACGCCCATTGCGAACAGGGCGGCGAGCAAGAGCGGGATGGCGACCGTATCGACCGCCATTCCCTTCCATGCCATCACCAGCCCGATCGCGCCGACCGACATGATGATGATTTCGCAGAACTTCACTATGCGGATGATCCGCGCCTTGTCGCGCATGTCAGCCAATTGCCCGGCCAGGGCCGACAGGATGAAGAATGGCAAGATGAACAGGCCCGAAGCGAGCCCGCTGAACGCCGCTTCCTGGCTCTCGTCGTTGTAGACCTGATATACGACGAACAGGACCATCGCGGTCTTGTAGAGATTGTCGTTGAAGGCGTTGAACAGCTGCGTGATGAACAGCGGCAGGAACCGCCTCGACCGCAGCAATTGCGAAGATGTAGTCATGACCCCCCGGGCTAAAGCCGCTCTCGGCCCCCTGTGTAGAGCGATGCTCGTGGCGGACAAGGGCAAAGCGGCGTCTTTTGCGGCGAGCCGCAACGCGCTAGGGGATGGGCAAGATGCTGACGCTTCCTAACATACTGACCCTCTCGCGCATTGTGGCGATCCCGCTGCTAGCCTTCCTGCTGTGGTGGCCTGGGTGGGAAAACGGATACCTGATGGCCTTCGCGCTCTACTGCGCCATGGGAATAACCGATTACTTCGACGGCTATCTGGCACGGTCGAGCGGGACGGTGTCGAAGCTGGGCATTTTCCTCGATCCGATCGCGGACAAGATCATGGTCGCGGCAGTGATCCTCGTCCTGGCGGCGCAGGGAGTGCTGCGTGGGCCCTATGTCGGCGACATGCACGTCGTCGCCGGGCTCATCATACTGATGCGCGAGATCGCGGTTTCGGGCCTGCGCGAATTTCTCGGTCCGCTCCAGGTGTCCGTACCGGTCAGCCGACTCGCCAAGTGGAAGACGACTTTCCAGATGGTGGCGCTGGGATCGCTCATCCTCGGGCAGGGTCTGCCGCGCTGGACGGTCATGCTGGGCGAGCTTGAAGCGAACGTGCCGCATACCGTTGGCCTGACGACGCTGTGGGCCGCTGCGGCGCTGACGGTCATCACCGGCTGGGACTACCTGCGCGTGGGCCTCAAGCACATGGATTGATGCGCACCAGCCCGTGCACGCAATCAACCTGATATAAACTTTTTGCCATCACAAGCAGGCACATGAGTGCCTCGCTTCACCTTCTTCTATCCGCCCTGCTCAAGATTGGGGCCATAGCCTTCATCCTGAATGAAGTGCGCGGACTGATCCTCGCGGCGCCGGTCCTCTATGGCCTTTACCTCTCGGGCGGGACACCGATGGCGATCTATCTCGCCGCCTGCTCGCTCGGTGGCATCGCGTTGAGTGTGATCGTCCCGATCATCGCGGTGAAGAAGGCCGATCGCTTCCTCAAGGCACGCGTTGCGGCCTAACCGGCCCGCAATTCCTTCGCCAGCAATTCGAAATCGTCGCGGCGCGGGGAGTTCTTGCGCCAGATCAGCGCGATCTCGCGTGTCGCGCTCTTGCTCTTGAGCGGGCGGGCGACGACGTCGGTGCCGTTCAGGATGCCGGCGTCCACAGCCATCTTCGGCAGCATCGTCAGGCCCAGGCCGTTGTCGACCATCTGCACCAGAGTGTGGAGGCTGGTCCCGATCATGGTTGCCGAGGCGCGCAGTTCGGGCCGGTTGCAGGCGGCCAGCGCATGCTCCTTGAGGCAGTGTCCGTCCTCGAGCAGCAGGAGGCGACCCTCGTCGATCATGCTTGGGGGAATGACCTCGGGCGGATCGCGCGGATCGTTCTTGGGGAAGGCTACATAAAGCTCGTCGTCCGAGATGTGCGCCTTCTCGACCTCGCCCGTATTGAAGGGAAGGGCGAGCAGCACGCAATCGACCCGGCCGTGCTGAAGCGATTCGACTGCGTCGTGGCTGGTCTCCTCGCGCAGGAAAAGCTGGAGGTCGGGTCGTTCCTTGCGCAGGCGTGGCAGGAAACGCGGCAGCAGGAAGGGCGCGATCGTCGGGATGACGCTCATGCGTAGCTGGCCCGCGAGCGGCTTGCCCGCTGCCTGGACGAGATCGGCCAGTTCTTCCGCCTCGCGCAGGACGCGGTGAGCCTTGGCGACCACCTGATTGCCGAGCGCGGTGAAGCGCACGACGCGGCGGCTGCGTTCGACCAACGTCACGCCGAGCAGCGATTCCAGTTCGCGGATGCCCGCCGACAGGGTCGACTGGGAAACGAAACTCGCCTCGGCGGCGCGGCCGAAGTGGCCGTGCTCGTGCAGTGCGACGAGATACTGCAGCTGTTTCAGCGTGGGCAGGTACGTGCTCAAGGGAAGTCTACTCCGCCGCCTGCGCCTCGATGACGGGCGGTTCGACATCGTCGACATGGGTCATGTGCAGGCGACCGTTCTTGACGGCGAAAGCCATCTTGCCTTCGACCAGGTCGAGCGCGTCCTTGCCAAATACCTCATAGCGCCAGCCTTCGAGAAGGGGCAGCTTGCGCACGCCCGCGGCAAGCGCTTCCATTTCGTCGGCACGGGTGAGAAGGCGTGCGGCCACATCGATCTCGCGGGCGCGAACCTTGAGCAGCAGCTTGAGGAGGTCGGCGACAAGCGCGCCTTCCTTGCCCAGCGGAGCACCAACCTTGGGCTTCTCCGGCATTTCTTCCTTGGGCAGCGGTTCGGCCTTTTCGAGCACCTTCATCAGGCGCTTGCCGATGTCGTTGTCTTTCCAAGCGTTCGACAGGCCCCGAACCTTGACCAGGTCGGGCTGCTTCTTGGGCGGGTGGCTGGCGATGTCGGCCAGAGTCTCGTCGCGCATGATGCGGCCGCGCGGGATGTTCTTGTGCTGCGCTTCGGCCTCGCGCCATGCGGCGAGCGCCTTGAGGCGGCCAAGGACTGCCGGGTTGCGCCCGGGCGAACGGATGCGCCGCCAAGCCAGCCCTGCGTCATTGGCGTAGTTCTCCGGATCGGCGAGCTTGTCCATTTCGGCATTGAGCCAAGCCCCGCGGCCGGTTTTGATCAGCTTCTTGAGGATCTTGGGGAAGATCTTCGACAGGTGGGTCACGTCGCCGATGGCGTATTCGATCTGCCGGTCGGTCAGCGGACGGCGGCTCCAGTCGGTGAAGCGCGCGCCCTTGTCGACCGTGAAGCCGAGCCAGCTTTCGACGAGATTGGCATAGCCGATCTGCTCGGACTGGCTGATCGCCATCATCGCAATCTGCGTGTCGAAGATCGGGTGCGGGGTCTTGCCGGTGAAATTGTAGACGATCTCGACGTCCTGGCCGCCGGCGTGGAAAACCTTGAGGACCTCCTCGTTCTCGCACATCAGGTCCCAAAGGGGTTTGAGGTCGATCCCGTCGGCCAGCGGGTCGATCGCCGCGGCTTCTTCCTCATTGGCGATCTGCACCAGGCACAGTTCAGGCCAGTAGGTGTTCTCGCGCATGAATTCGGTGTCGACGGTGACGAATTCGCTCTTCGCCAGCCGCTCGCACAGGTCGGCGAGGGCTTCGGTCGTGGTAATCAGGTCGTGTATCTTCATCGTATCGTTTCGTGTCTGTCGGGCGGAGTGCCGCCCCCGGGCCTGCTGCGGCCCAAATCCCGAACGCCCCCGAACTTGACAAATGTCCGGGCTTGCCCTGTTAGCGCGCGCGATTCCTGCTAGAGGGCGCCCCGAGGAATCACGCCGCGCCCCTAGCGCCATAGCTCCGAAAATGGAAAGAATTTAGATGCACGCCTATCGTACCCACAACTGCGCACAGCTGACGAAAGCCGCTGTCGGCGAAACCGTTCGTCTTTCGGGCTGGGTTCATAACAAGCGCGACCACGGCGGTGTGCTATTCGTCGACCTGCGCGATCACTACGGCATCACCCAGATCGTCGCCGACAGCGACAGCCCCGCGCTGCCCGTGCTCGAGAAGCTGAAGCTGGAATCGGTCGTCACCATCGACGGCAATGTGAAGGCCCGCGCAGACGTTGCGGTGAACCCGAACCTGCCGACCGGCGAAATCGAGGTCTTCGCCCGCGAAGTCACCGTCCAGAGCCGCGCGGAAGACCTGCCGCTGATCGTCAATTCGGCCGAGGATTATCCGGAAGAAACCCGCCTCAAGTACCGCTTCGTCGACCTGCGTCGCGAGCGCCTTCACAAGAACATCGTGCTGCGCTCGAACGTCATCGCATCGCTGCGGCGCCGGATGATCGACCAGGGCTTCACCGAATTCCAGACCCCGATCCTTGGCGCTTCCAGTCCCGAAGGCGCGCGCGATTATCTCGTGCCGAGCCGTCTCCACCCGGGTCGCTTCTACGCGCTGCCGCAGGCGCCGCAGATGTTCAAGCAGCTGCTGATGGTCGCGGGCTTCGACCGCTATTTCCAGATCGCGCCGTGCTTCCGCGACGAGGATTTGCGCGCCGACCGTAGCCCGGAATTCTACCAGCTCGACTTTGAGATGAGCTTCGTCACGCAGGAAGACGTCTTCCAGGCGATCGAGCCGGTGCTGGCGGGCGTGTTCGAGGAATTCTCGGGCGGCAAGACCGTGACCCCGGCAGGCACGTTCCCGCGCATTCCCTATGCCGAAGCGATGCTGAAGTACGGTTCGGACAAGCCCGACCTGCGCAACCCGCTGATCATCAGCGACGTGACCGATCACTTCACGACCTCGGGCTTTGGCCTGTTCGAGAAAATCGTCGGCACCGGCGGTCGCGTGCGCGTGGTTCCGGCTCCGAATACGCATGAGAAGAGCCGCAAGTTCTTCGACGACATGAACGACTGGGCGCGCCGTGAAGGCTTTGCCGGGCTCGGCTACGTCACTCGCAAGGGCGGCGAATTCGGCGGCCCGATCGCCAAGAACCACGGCACCGAAGGCATGGAGAAACTCTACGCCGAGCTGGGCCTTGGCGAGAACGACGGCCTGTTCTTCGCCGCGGGCAAGGAAAAGGACGCCGCCAAGCTTGCCGGTGCCGCCCGCACCCGCGTCGCCGAGGAACTTGGCCTGATCGAGGAAGGCTGTTTCAAGTTCTGCTGGATCGTCGACTTCCCGATGTTCGAATACGACGAGGAGCAGAAGAAGGTCGACTTCAGCCACAACCCCTTCTCGATGCCGCAGGGCGAGATGGAGGCGCTGGAAACACAGGACCCGCTCGACATCAAGGCCTGGCAGTACGACATCGTCTGCAACGGCTACGAGCTGTCCAGCGGCGCCATCCGTAATCACCGCCCGGACATCATGTACAAGGCGTTCGAGATCGCCGGTTACAGCAAGGAATCGGTCGACGAGAACTTCAGCGGCATGATCGAGGCATTCAAGCTCGGCGCGCCGCCGCACGGCGGCTCGGCTCCGGGTATCGACCGCATCGTCATGCTGCTGGCGGACGAGCCGAACATCCGCGAGGTGATTGCATTCCCGCTCAACCAGAAGGCGCAGGATCTGATGATGGGCGCGCCCAGCCAGGTCGAGCCGCGCCAGCTGCGCGACGTGCACATTCGCACGGTCGAAGCGCCCAAGCCGGGTAACTGAGCTTAAATCAAAAAGGCCCCGGATTGCTCCGGGGCCTCCTTCTTTGAGCGGGTTGGATATCGCTCAGTCGAACTGTCGTTCGATGCTGTCGCCGAACTGTTCGCCGCGGCAGATGTCGTCATAGGCCTGCTGGACGATTGCGCGCTCGCTGGCTTCGAGCTGGTCGCTCTGCAGCGCGGCTTCGAACTTGCCGCGAAGGTAGTCTTCGCCTTCCTCGACACGCTCTGCGGCGGCTTCGTCATTGCTTTCGAATGCGCTGGTGATGCTCTGCCACATCTGGTGGGCTTCACCCATCAATGTGCCCTCAGTGACGAGTTCATCGCCCTGACGCTCGAGTTCGGCGTTCATTTGCTGGAGGGTCTGTTCGCGCTGCTGGCAGCGATTGGCCAAGGCCTGCTGCAGCTGCGGATTGTCGGCCTTATCGGCTGCCTTGCGGTATCCTTCGACAGAATCGAAGGTTGTGTCGACGAGGCTCTTGAATACGGTAGTGCTCATGGAATTGCGTCCCTTTTCCAATGGGTTGATGCAACTCCAACGAGCGATGTGGCGGAGTGGGTCCCGCGATTTGCCGCGGCTCCACTCCGCACACCCGAATTATCGTGCGCTTCAGCCCGCGTCTTCGAGGAAGACGTACTCGTGCTGCGCATCGAGAAGGATCAGCGCGCGTTTCCCGTCGCGCTCGCCCACCACCAGCGGGAAGCCGAAGAAGCCGGGGACCATCATCACGATCGAGGTCGTTCCGTCATCGTTCGCCTGTGTGCCGACAGCCGAACTGCCCGAGGTCATGGTGGCGACTGTAACGCCGTCCTTCTTCGCGAACGTCAGCGGGCCGAGGTCTGCGTTGGTGTAGCGTGGCGCCAGCTGCGCCAGGACCTCTGCATCGCCCTTCGGATCGACCTGCTTGCGGAATGTCTCGCGGGCTTCCGCGCCCAGCGAGACGGCAGCGGTGAGGTTTTCGTCCGCCTCGTCCTTGCCGTCGTAGAGCACTTCCATGAGCTTGCGCTCGAACAGTCCGAGCAAGGCCTGGCCGGTATCCGAATTGGTCAGCAGCACCGCGCCGACCCGGTCTTCGGGAATGAACCAGAAGTTGCTCTTGTAGCCGATCAGGCTGCCGCCGTGGAAGAACACGTCCTTGCCGAGACCGCTGCTCTGCATAAGCCCCATGCCATACCAGCTTTCCTCGCCCGTCGGGACATAGTGCTGGCGGCGCTTGAGCAGGTTCTTCTCGGATGCGAGCTGCCTGCCATCCGCCAGCTTGCCCTTGTTGAGCTCGTTCAGCGTATACAGCGCCATGTCATGCGCGCTCGACCATGCGCCGCCGGCAGGTCGGTAGGGATAGACCATGTAGTTCCAGTCCATCGGGGCCGCTTCGACCGGGCCGTCGTAGCCACGCGCGTGGGGACGGGCCCAGTTGGTCGCCATCGCCTTGCTGAAATCGAAGGTCGTTCGGGTCATGCCGAGGGGCGAAAAGATGCGTTCGGACATCGCCCGGTCGAAGGCCGCACCCAGTTCCATGTCAGGATATACGAGGTGACCGCCGATGTACCCGGCCGCGCTGGCCATCAGGTTGTTGTACTGGAAGACCTCGCCAAAACCGCTGGTCGGCTCGGTGGCGGCCAGTTGCACGAAGGTGTCGCTCGCAGGCGTCGTGTGGCTGGTGTTCATCACCCACTGCATGTCCTTGCGCGGCAGGCCGGTGCAGGCACAGATCAGGTGTTCGACAAGGACTTTCGATGTCGTCTCGTCGCTGCCGAGCCGGAAGCTGGGGTAGACATCGGTTACCTTCTGGTCCCAGGCCAGCTTGCCTTCGTCGACCAGCGTCGACAGCAGCAGCGTGGCCATGCCCTTGGTGTTGGAGGCAATCATGAACTCGGTGTCCTTGTCCACCTTGTCCGTCCCGCCGCGACTCGTCACGCCGAGGCCACCTTCCCAGACGATCTTGCCGTCCTCGATCAGAGCGAGGCCGACGCCGGGAATCTCCAGTCCTTCCATCGCCTTTTCGACGTAGCCGGTCAGCTCGGCGATGCGCGCCGCTGTCAGGTCGTTGGCTGCCTTTCCGGCAAAGCTTTCCTTGGCGTAGTCCGCCGGGCGCAACGAGCCGAAGGCCTGGTTGATCTGGGCCCCGCGTTTGGCGACGGTCGCCAGCGCGCCATTGATCAGGACGACCGTCCAGCCGTCACCCTTGCGCAGGCCGATGCCCTGGACCGCGACCTTTTCCGCCGGTGAACTCTTGTAGTTGACGACGGTGATCTGGTCCCAGCCTTCGCGCGCCGGCGGGTCCTGCGCCAGTTCGATTTCGCGTGCGAATGCAGGATCGAACTTCGTCCAGGCCCGCTTTACGGCATCCTGACCGTCGGTGGCAGCGTCGACCGCGACGAGGGCGGCGGTGACATCGCCTTCCGGGGCAGTGAACACCAGCATCCCGTCGCGGGTCTCGCTCGCCCAACCCGGGATCGGAACCATCATGGCACCGGTTCCCGTTTCCACTGCCACCGGAGCTTGCGACTCGGCAGCTTCCTGGGCCAGCAGCGGCAACGGCGATGCTGCGAGCAGCAGGGCGGAGGTGATCAGGGCAAAGCGTTTCATCGGCATTCTCTCCATCTGTCTTATCGGCATAATACGCCTTGATTATGACAGGTCAATTTCGATGGTTGCATCCTGCCCCTTGCGCAGGGCGCGCCCGTTCATTAGGGCGAAACCCAACTTTCAAACCCCCAAGAATTCGAGAGGGAATAAAATGAGCGATACTGCCGACCGCGTGCAGAAGATTGTCGTCGAGCACCTCGGCGTCGAAGCCGACAAGGTGACCCAGGAAGCCAGCTTCATCGACGACCTCGGTGCGGACAGCCTCGACATCGTCGAACTGGTCATGGCGTTCGAGGAAGAATTCGGCGTGGAAATCCCCGACGATGCGGCCGAGAAGATCACCACCGTTGGTGACGCCACCAAGTATATCGAAGAGCACAAGGGCTAAGCCTGACGCTCAACGGACCCTGCCCCTGAGGCGGGAACGGACAGGCCCGACCCGATAACGGGCCGGGCCTGTTGTCATTTTGCGGAGAATTGCATGCGTCGTGTGGTCGTTACCGGTCTTGGCCTCGTCACCCCGCTGGGTGGAGATGTCGAAACGAGCTGGGCAAACCTGATTGCGGGCAAGAGCGGGGCTGGGCAGATTACCCGCTTCGATACCGAGGGGCAGAAGTGCACCATCGCCTGCGAGGTGAAGCCCAAGGACCATGAATGGGGTTTCGACCCCGACAAGCGCGTCGACTTCAAGGTCCAGCGCCAGGTCGATCCGTTCATCATCTATGGCATCGATGCTGCCGGACAGGCGCTCGAGGATGCGGGCCTGGCGGACATGGACGATGACCTCAAGCTGCGCGCCGGCTGTTCGATTGGCTCGGGCATTGGCGGCCTTCCGGGCATCGAGAGCGAATCACTGGTGCTGGCCGAACGTGGCCCGGGCCGTGTTTCGCCGCACTTCGTCCATGGGCGCCTGATCAACCTCATCAGCGGCCAGGTTTCGATCAAGTACGGCCTCATGGGCCCCAACCACGCCGTTGTGACCGCCTGTTCGACCGGCGCGCACTCGATCGGTGACGCCGCCCGCATGATCAAGGACGGCGATGCCGACGTTATGTTGGCGGGTGGTTCGGAATCGACCATCAACCCGCTTGGCGTGGCCGGCTTCGCGCAGGCCAAGGCGCTCAACATGAGCATGAACGACCGCCCGACCGAGGCGAGCCGTCCCTACGACAGGAACCGCGACGGCTTCGTCATGGGCGAGGGTGCAGGCGTCGTCGTGCTGGAAGAATACGAGCACGCCAAGGCGCGCGGCGCAAAGATCTATGCCGAAGTGGTCGGCTATGGCCTGTCGGGCGATGCCTATCACGTCACAGCTCCGCACCCGGAAGGCAAAGGTGCCGAGCTTGCGATGCGCATGGCGCTGCGCAAGGCCGGGATGGAGCCGGGTGACATCGACTATGTCAATGCCCATGGCACGTCGACCATGGCCGACACGATCGAACTGGGCGCCGTGAAGCGCGTTCTGGGCGATGATCTCAGCGGTGCTTCGATGAGCTCGACCAAGTCGGCCATCGGTCACCTTCTCGGCGGTGCCGGTGCTGTGGAGGCGATCTTCTGCATTCTCGCCATCCGCGACCAGATCGTTCCGCCGACACTTAATCTCGACGATCCGGACGAGGGTACCGAGGGCGTCGACCTCGTTCCGCACAAGGCCAAGAAGCGCGAAGTGAAGGCTGCGCTGAACAACAGCTTTGGCTTCGGCGGCACCAACGCATCGCTGATCGTCAAGAAGGTCGACTGACGTGAAAAAGACCGGCGCGCTGGGTCTCGGTGCGATCCTCGCGCTGGTGCTGCTGGTCGGCGCGGCATGGTTCCTGTCGGGCTGGTGGGGCGGCGCGGATGTCGAGGAGGACACGAACTTCATCGTGCCCTCCGGCGCGTCGCTGACCTCGGTGGCCAACAAGCTCGCGGAGGAAGGCCTCGTGTCTTCCGCCGATGCCTTCCTGCTGCGGGCGAAGATCTTCGGCTCGTCGGACCCGATCAAGGCCGGGGAGTTCCTGATCCCCGCCGGTGCGAGTCCGGCCAGCATTCTCGACACCTTCCAGCATGGCAATGCGCTTGCCCGTCTCGTGACCATCCCCGAGGGCCTGCCCTCGATCATGGTGTGGGAACGCCTGATGGCGGAAGACCTGCTCACGGGCGAAATCCCCGTCCCGGCGGAGGGTTCGGTGCTGCCCGACAGCTACGATTTCGAGCGTGGCGAAACGCGTGCCGCGGTCCTCGCCCGGATGCAGGCGGCGATGCAGAACTACCTCGCCGAAGCCTGGCCGAAGCGGGGCAATGACATCGCGGTCGACAATGTGAAGGACGCAGTCATCCTCGCCTCGATCGTGGAAAAGGAAACCGGAGTCCCGCGCGAGCGCAGGATGGTCGCCGGCCTCTATTCGAACCGTGTGAAGGACGGGATGCTGCTGCAGGCCGACCCGACGATCATCTACCCGATCACCAAGGGCAAGCCGCTCGGTCGCCGTATCAAGCAGTCGGAAATCGCCGCGATCAACGACTACAACACCTATTCGATGGTCGGTCTGCCCAAGGGTCCGATCACCAACCCTGGCCGCGAATCCATCGCGGCAGTGCTCAACCCGGCCAAGACCGAGGCACGCTATATGGTCGCGGACGGTACGGGCGGCCATGCCTTCGCCAGGACGCTGGACGAGCATAACGCAAACGTCGCCAAATGGTTCGAAATCCGCCGCAAGCGCGGAGAGATGTGAGCGGGCAGGCGCATCCCCGCGACGATGCGCCGCTCATTCTGACGGCGCAGCTGCCCGAGCACCTGCATGCGCGCTTCACTGCGCTGAGGACCGCCCATTTTCCGCCCGAGCGCAACTATCTGGAAGCGCACGTCACGCTGTTCCACGCGCTTCCAGGGATGTGCGAGGACGAGGTGGTTTCGGCCTGCAAGGCAGCTGCGAGCGAGTTCGCACCCGTCGCAGCGGAGGTTGCGGGCATCATGCCGCTAGGCGGCGGCACCGCCATCCGCCTCCGGAGCGAGGGAATGTTGCGCCTGCGCGACGAGCTGGCAGACCGGTTTCGCGGCCTCCTGACCGGGCAGGACCAGCACCGCCCACGCCTACACGTCACGATCCAGAACAAGGTGCTCGCCCGCGAGGCCAAGGCGCTGCAGGAAGAGCTTGAAGGCACCATTCCCGACCAACCCTTCACCTTTCGCGGGCTGGAGCTGTTCCGCTACCGGGGTGGACCATGGGAGCCGGTCAGGCAATTTACGTTTCGCGGGCGAGCAACAGCCTGAAGCGGATGGGCGGTAGAGATCCAAAAGCACTCAATAGCCCCGCGACCGGCGGGCTTTTCGTCCTTGCTGATGCCGTGGCGGTGGCAACTATCCGCTGTCTGCAACTGTTTGCCCGACGGCAGGGGTGCCCTCTCTTGTTCATCTGATCGAGTATGGATTCCCTCCCCGTGCCATAATCGCAAATCGGTCCATTTCGGCAGTTGACCGGGGGCTGACACCGCCCTAAATGCGCCGCCTGTCGTGCGGGCCTTGCCGCCCCGGCATGCCTTTCGGGGCGGAGTAGCTCAGGTGGTTAGAGCAGCGGAATCATAATCCGCGTGTCGGGGGTTCGAGTCCCTCCTCCGCTACCAGGAATTTCTTGCTTTCCAAAGGTATTAGCACGGCGAGGCGGTCGCTCGCGCCAGTATTCAATCGAACCGATCTGACGCTTTAGAAGTGCACCCGCTTCAGCTTGGGCGCTGTATTTCGATATGCTGCTGGTCGGAGAGCAGCCATTCAATCAGTTCCTCAACGGATTTGTCAGCACCGGACGCGGTCCTGACCGCGCATTCCCAGACGATCGCCACCCGCCAGTCACTGCCGCGAAGCTCAGTAATGTTGCGACGGTCTCGCTCCTGATTGGCGGCAAATTTCGCCGCCCAAGAGTCGGTGCGCGTGGATGGCATTGTTGCGAGACGGCAGCCCGTGTGTCGGTGCCAGTAGCAACCGTGAACGAATACAACCGCATCATGGCGCGGCATGACAAGGTCCGGTCGGCCAGGCAGGTCCTTGCGGTGAAGCCCGTAGCGGAAACCGGCAGCATGCAGTCTTCGTCGCACATTCATTTCCGGTTTCGTGTTCGCGCCACGAATGCCCCTCATCATTCGCGATCGCGTTTCTGGATCTACTATGTCGGCCATGTGAATTGATCCTGGATTATCCGAGCCTTCCTGGTAAGACGCCTGATGAAGGGAAGACTGCAATTGGGTTCTGGTTTCAAGGTAGTAGACGTCTTTGCGGGGCCGGGCGGCCTCGCAGAAGGCTTCTCATCATTCGTTGCAAATGATGGCTCGTCGCCATTCGATATCGCCTTGTCGGTGGAGAAAGAGAAGTCGGCGTTCGCAACGCTACGACTGAGAGCCTTCTCTCGGAAATTCGAAACGTTGCCTTGGGATTACTACCAGTTTCTCGCCGACAATCGTTCTCGAGAAGATCTTTTCGGCGCGTATCCGGAGCAGTGGAAGGCGGCGATTGACGAGACGCGTATGCTGGAACTGGGATCTGATGAGGCCAGAGCCGAACTCGACCCGATCTTGGATCGCCTCAGCAGGGAAGGCGAAACCGTGCTCATCGGCGGGCCTCCCTGTCAGGCATACTCGCTGGTGGGTCGGGCCCGGAACAAGGGCAATACCGAATATGTCGCTTCCGACGACCATCGGCATTTCCTTTACAAGGAATATATCCGGATCATCGAACGGCTCGAGCCAGCCGCCTTCGTGATGGAGAACGTGAAGGGAATGCTCTCGGCCACCGTCGATGGGGAAAGCATGATAGATCGAATCATCGCTGACCTCCGGTCTATCGGAGGCGAGACTGACAGGTATCGATTGATACCTTTGGTCAGTCATCCCGACGGCGGATTGCGCGGCAACATCATATACGCCGAAAAGTTCGGCATCCCGCAGAAGCGGCATCGCGTAATCCTAATGGGCGTTCGCGCCGACTTGGTGAATGGGAGGGAGAACTTCCCACGCCTCGAGGCTGCCGACAGAGCGGTGACAGTGGCCGATGTCTTGGGTGGTATGGAGCGCCTTAGAAGCGGATTGAGCCGCGGGGGCGACGACGGCGATCGCTGGCAAGCACAGGTGGCGACAGCCTTTTCGGAAGCTGCCGGCGCACTTCAAAACCAATCCGAAATGGGTGAAGTGCGAAACAGACTCAACGCATATCGCGACGAGTTCCTCGCGGTCGACAAGGTGCTGGGCAGAAAGGGGACGCATGCGGCCCCCATCGCAAATAACGTCATCGCCGCTTGGTTGCAGGATCGCAATCTCGAAGGCCTGCCGAACCACGAGACAAGAGGTCACATGCCCAGCGATCTCGCTCGCTACGCATTCGTCGCGACGTTCGCCGAGGTCACTGGCCGGACTCCGAAAGCGAAGGACTTTCCTCCCGCATTGGCTCCTGATCACAAGAGCTGGAATAGCGGGAAGTTTGCCGATCGTTTCCGGGTGCAGCTCTGGGAGCATCCTTCAACCACGATAACGAGCCACATCTCGAAGGACGGGCACTACTTCATTCATCCGGATCCTGCCCAGTGTCGCAGCCTGACGGTTCGGGAGGCGGCGAGGCTGCAGACCTTCCCCGATAACTATTTCTTCGAAGGAAACCGGACGCAGCAGTATGTCCAGGTCGGTAACGCTGTTCCACCTCTGCTAGCCAGACAGATAGCCGCTGTGCTCTGGAAGATCTTGGATGATTCTGCCCTCAAACCGGATAAGCCAGCGAAAGAGCAGGTTCCGGTTCAGTAGAATTGCTCGAGGCGGTTTGCGACTGCGATTGCGATGACCGCCTGCTTCTCGGATGGCAGTTTTTGCGGGATGTGTGAGCAGACGGTAAGGATGCCTTTCTCCTTGGGAGAGATTTTCCCCATGTGCAGACCGAAATTGAGAATCTGACCCCAGTATTCCCCTCCTTGCTGCATCACTTCGGTCATGGCTTCGGCACCGCTCATCGCATTGCGATCCCTGCGATCACTATCTTTGGCGGCCTTCGCTTCCTGCGGGCTCACGAGAACGTCTCCGAAGCTCTCCGGGTAATCGAGATTCAATCTGCTTAGCTGTTCCCAGCAAGCCTGTTTCTTGGCCCACTCGCTGAAGTTCCGGACACCGTCAGGCGGGTTCGTGATCTGCTCGTTCGCTGCCTTGGCGGTAACTTTCAATGCCTCTTCGAGAGCGGCCGGAACGCGCTGAAGTTTCCAGACCCGGTCAAGATCGGGCACCTTTCCTTGCTGCTGTGCATCATGGACGAGCTTCGCAAACGCGTAGGTCACGATGTTGGCGCGATAGCCTCCCTCATACCAGTCCTGGGCCGGCACCAGCTTTTCGAGGGTCCTGAAGATGATTGCCTTGGCGACGAGGCGTTTGAACCAGGTTTCGTCGAACTCACTTTCGTTCTTCTTCCACTCCTTTCCGATCGCACTGGCAAAGTTGCCGAAGTTTTTCTGTGCACCGAGGCTGACAACATGCGGCTTGCATCGATAGGAATTCTCGAATTTTGCCAGATCGGTCTTGGTGATGAACTGGCTTCGCGGAAACTCCGCCTTGAACTTGCGCTTTTCTGCCACGCTGCGCTTGCCGTATTCGTCTGCATACTGCCCGCGTGCCCGCTCATAGAACCACTTCGTCTCCCGGTATTCGTCTTCCCCGGACGGAGCCAGCACGCGGCGGGAAAACTCCTCCATCTGGACATGGAAGGGCTGGTTGGAAGAGAAGTCGGCCGCATTCACCTTGTTCTGGCTGTTTGCAAAAAGCGAGATGTTCGGGACAATCTCCTCAACACTCGCTTTCGGAACGACTGTCAGCTTCATCTGCACGAAGACGTTCTTCAGTTGCGCTGGCGAGAGCTTCTTCGCCGCGTGTATGGAGGCGGTCGTCTGGCCCCCGTTCACGATCTGGAAGTTCTCGGCTGACATCAGGAACAGCCCATCTTCCATCTGGACTACCTCGACGCTCTCGGCGGTCGCCGTGAGACCGTTGTTGTAGGAGAAGAACATGGAGGGATCGTCCTTGATCGTGTCCCGGATCCCTCGGTTCACCTTATTCCTAGCCTGAAGAAAACTGCGAACGTTCGCTTCGAGAAGCCTTGCTCCCCATTTGTCGTAGATATCGGCCAGTTGCGATCCGGGCACGACGGCGATGTAGCTCTCGAGAGGAGCTCCTTCAAAGGACGCCTTCAGGACGGATATCGGCTCGCCGAAATCATCGGCGAAATTCACGACGAGGTCGTCGCGTGTCTGTCCCGAACTGATGAAGCGCTCCAGGCGGGCGAGATCCCAGATCGATACGGTTGTCGGAATTCCGGCAATGGTTCCAAGACTGTGAGCGTCCCACGACCGAGCCTTGTTCAACCGGTTGGTAACGAGGATGAGCTTGATCTTGCCGAATTTCTTGATGTTGCGAACGAAGAAGTCAGCGAAGACGAACGCTGAACTTGTTTCCTCGAGCTTCTCGCTGAAGTTCGTATCGCGGGCTGCCTTGGTGAATTGGATCAGCTTGTTCAGCAGAGCCTTGATGTCGGCCTTCAGCAGTCCCCGTGGCTCTTCTGATCGGACGAAGTCGGAAATGATGATGCTTAGCACGCCCTCTTCATCCCCGGGATCCCAGCAATACGCGCTTATCCCGATCGATTTCTTGTCATACATGCCTTCGTAGAAGCACTGCTCGAAAGCGCTGATCTCTCCCGCCTCGTCGAGGATCTCGCCCACTTTCTCCAAGAAGGCTTCGGACGTTATGAGGCCCATCGCATCGGCATCACCCTGAACATCAGCAATCAGTTCACGATGGAAGCTCGTCATTTCGTTCATTTGGCAAGGCTTTCGGTGATCAGCGAAGAGACGTCTTCGAAGGCTATTTCGAACGGCACGCAGGCGTCGAGGGCGATCGAGTATCGGACACCGGAAACCCCAAGCTTCAAGGGTGTAGTGATGCGGGGGAAATCATCGCGGACTGAGTAAAAGTCAGGTTCGCCAGCTATCCATCTGCGCTCGGAATAGTCGTCCTCGAAATCGAAGCCGGTCGCAGCAAGGGCTTCCTCCCATCGCGAATAAGTCTCGAGATCGACTTGCGCGAAGACTTCTTCGAGAGCCTGCACATGATCGGTAAGGGTCATGCCGTGCGGCTTGATGACCGAGTCTACGGGCACGACTGTCAGCACAAGAGACGCACTTTCGATATCGGAAAGCTGATCTTCGGATGAGATTTGCACATACGGTCTAGCGGCGCCGCGCCGGGCCTTCACTTCAACAAGGCATTCGCCAAGTTCAAAATCCTTGGCCGAGCCAAACGGACCACGCCATGCCTCGATCGCAGAACTCGGTCCGGTCAGATCGATGAGTTTCTCGAGAAAGTGCAGTTCTCCTATTAGACCCCGCTGTTCCTCGAGCGACAGAATGTCCGACCGTCCGCCACGCAGGAGGTGGTGCCAGCGCAAGGTCCGGCGCAGAGCCCTCTGAAGCGCGTCCGCGTTTTCCGCGGCCTGTTCCCCGGCCGAAACGATGCTACGGCAGAGGCTTGCGAACAGTTCCTTCTGCTCGGGATCCTTGAGCAGCAGGACCAAGCCTTGCCTGCCTTCGAGGTCCCGATACGAGAGGTCGATATTCTTCATCTTCGGCAATGGGCGGATCGCTTCAGTGTCGGTATCGAGGCGAAGGACCAGTCCCGGCTCGCCCTTGTCCGACAGGACCCAGAAGAAATCGTGCTTGCCCTTGCTATCAACCCGCTTGGCTTCGGAGCCGCCCGAATGAAGATTCCCCCATGGGTTCTCAGTCATCTTCGAACTCCGTTTCTTCGTCGTCATCTGGATCGCCGAACATCTCCTGAAGCTTTGTTGTATTCAGGATGTATTCGACCTTCTTGTCGGCGTTTGCTGAAGGAGGGAAGCTGATGCCCCAGCCAACGACTGGCTCGGTCGGTAGCAATGCGGCCTGCTTTTCGGTCAGGCCATCGTCGGTGATGCGAATGTTGAACAGTATGAGGAGAGGGCGCTTTCGCACTTCCCGATAGATTCTATCGGGAAAGTTGCTTTTCGCCTTGCCCTCGCTTGATGCTCGGTAGTCCTGCTCAGCCTTTTCCCTTTGATGATCAGAGAGGCCGGCTCGCTCCACGCCACGTGACGCCAGACGAGCCTTCTTGTCGCTGATCGCGAGAAGGCCGTTCTCCTCAAGCGAGCTCCCACCGATCCTTCGCCGCACAGGTTTGATCTGCCAGCCATCAATCTCCTGAACTGGCTCGGGGCTCTGGCTGGTAGTGACTACAAGTAATTCCCATTCGGCAAGCTCATCTGCCGACCGCTTCCGAATGTATTCCCGCACAGGTCGCGTATCGGTAAGAATGGACTCGCGGACATTGTCGAACTCCCGCAGGAAGCTGTCGACCAGCTCGACCGGAACATGCCTGAGCAGGTATCCCCCCGGAACTTCCTCCGCTGAATTCTGCTCTTTTCCGATTCTGCGCAAACCTTCGAATAGTCGTGTCTGCGCTTCGCGGTTCCTCCGCCTTATCCCCTCATCGTTGCCAAGTTTCGTCGTTTCGATGAAGTTGTTCGAAAGCCCGACGAACAAGTGCTTTTCACCCGAACCCATCTTGTTTCGCGCGGTCACCATGAGTGCGCTCGGGTGACTGCGCACGGCCAGACCGAACTCCTCGGGCGTTGCATTAGTCTGTTCCATGCGTTTGAGTTCGCGGAGTAGCTCATCTGTCGCTTCCGCGATGTGGGCATACCAGGAGGCCGCCTCTTCGGGCATCCAAATCCGGCAAAGATCCTCGTAATTCGTTCGGTATCCGAACCATCGGCCCATTTGCATCAGCGTGTCATACATCATGGAGTTTCGCAGGAAGTAGGACACAGTTAGGCCTTCAAGGGTAAGGCCGCGGGATAGCGAGAAACCGCCCACGGCGATGACGGTGAGGCCTGTGTCGCCGGCATTTTCGTAATCAAGGCTACCGGGTGAAGAACTGTTGACCGCTATCACCTGGGCCGAAGCCGCCGCGCCGAGAAGGTTCGCGAGAACCTCGTCCCACGTGGAAACCGAGGAATATTCGGCCTTCCACGTTTCCTGCAGCTCGGCGATCTCCGGGCTGGCAGCGATCGCGTCGGACCTGCTCCCGTTCACGCGCAAGGCATTCTCGTAGACCTTGAGGATCTCGTAAAGCCGAAGCTTCAGGGTATTCTGGATGCCGGTGAATCGACTGGCATTGACCAGCATGGATGCGTGTTGCGCCTTCTGACCACGGGCATTCCTCAGGGCACGGGCAATGAGGAACGCTCTCAGTGCCTCCTTCATGCTTTCCGGCAACTCGGTGATCGGGTGGTCGATCTTGTGCTTGACCGGCAGCAGGTCGCCGTTGTCCTCAATGAATCTCAGATACTGCGGTCGTTCGGCTTCCTCGTCAGGCAGGCCGTCGATGAACACCTTCCGCGCACCGAAATAGTTCGACGGGGCATCGAGGCCGATGATGAAATGCCGAGGGAACAGGTCTTCGTTCTCGACATCCTCATCGGTGTCCGGATCGATGAAGATGTTGGCGAACGGGGTTGCCGTGTAGCCGACGTAGCAACTGCGCTGGAACATCCCGAGAAGGTCCCTGATCTGTCCATTGATGCGCGATATCTCGTTCCGTCCGTATTGAATATTGATTGACGCATTGTCGGCCTCATCATCGATCAGAAGCATCGGCTGATCGACCATTTCCGTCCCTTCGCGAGCGCTATGTTCCTTGAGCCAGTCGATGAGGTTCGATAGCGTCCGGTAGTTCTTCTTGATGACGAGAACGACGGGGACAGCGTAAGAGCTGATCTGGCTGGTATTGGTGGTCGCTGTAGCCTTGTTGAAGTCCCTCAGCGTGGTCGTGAGGCTAACGGGAGCCTTCCTGGCATCGTAGCGTCCGACCCCGATGATCTTTGGTTTGTCACGCGTGTCACGTTGCTCGAGGCGACCTGTGTCGCGACCGATGAAGCCCTCGTCTATGCGTGCCTGGGTCTGGTTGCGCAGGTTGTTGTGGATGCCCGCGATCACCACGATCAGCCGATAGCCGGCGTCCGCCGCCTTGCATACCAGACCGGTGTAGTTCGCCGTCTTGCCACTCTGGACATGGCCGACAACCATGCCCTTCCGGTCCCAAGCCTTCTCGTCGCGCGGATTTCCCATGCGCCCCAAAATCCGGTCGGTAACCTCGTCGGTCGAGGTGATGACATCACCGGGAAGGCGCTTGTCCTGGAGAAGCTTCTTGTATCGATCCCAGTAGTAAGGTTCGAAAAGTTCGTTCGCCTTGGCGTCTTCCAGCCACGGCTTGAAATCCTTCGAGGTGACGACTGCCCCGAAGCCCATGCTGATACCGATCCGTTCCTCGAGTTCGCGCGCCAGCTGCTCGCATTGCTCATCGCTAACGTCTTCGAAGATCGGGATCGCCCGGGTCTGCTCGATCCTTTCGCGAATGCTCTCGCCCGTCCTGTTCTGGTCATTCGCGACGAGCACCGAGACCATTTGATCGAGCTGACGGAGAGGGTCATTCATTACCGGCATGTTCCTTGATGATGTTCGCGACAAGCGATGAAGTTTCGCTCCAATTGTCCCTGAAGGGATCGATCTGTCGCACGAGAGTCTCCACCCTTGCGGCGTCATGCCCTTGCTCGAAAAGGCGCGGAATTATGGCGGCAGCCATCTGCCGCGCCGCCTCGGTATCGACGCCCTCGGTGGTCACCTTTTCGGCGCTTCCCGAGAAGTCGGCATGCAACGCGGCAACCGGCATAGTGGAGCCGAGAAGGCCTATGAGATTGGCGAATTCCGCCTGCTGCTGCGGAGCAAGATTTGCTGAAAAGTCCGACAATAGCGGATGCGCCGGATCAGGCCGGTAGATGATCGTTCCGTCCTTCTGGACACGCTGCCAGAGAGGCATGCTGGTCTCATCGACGAGCCTTTGGCCTCGTCTCTGATAGGTCCTGCGAGAAGTCAGCGAGAGCCGCTCCACGAGCAGGCGCATCCGCTCCCGGACAGCAGGAGGAAGTTGCGCAGAGGCCTTCTTTACATCGATCTTCCAGTCAGCATCCATCGTGTTCGGTATGTCGACACGTATGCGACAGAGTTTTGTCAGTTCTGTCTGTCGAGCAAGTCCCAGCCAGCTTCCTGCAATGATGAGGCGCCGCCCGCGATAGACGTAAAAGCCTTGGCTCTTGAGGTGACCGTCGGGGCCGCCCAGATCTTCCCAATCGGCTTTCGAGATGGACTTATGGTGCGGAAGCGTGAAACTTTGAAAAATCACAGTTCCGCGCCCTAGCTTCAGCTCATCCCGCGGCTCGCATTGATGCGAGGGAAACGCACGTCCAAACGGGTCAAGTGGTTCGAGTTCGCGTCCATTGAGCGATAGTCGAAGGGGTGGTCGATCATCCTCCATGAACCGGTGAAAGACGAGGCGGATATGACGTTCGGCCTCTGCGATCATCCGATTGACATGCTCGGAGCGCCTTCGATCGTCGTTCTCTATGCCTCCTGAAAGCCGGTCGAGTGATCTCCAAATTACTAAAGTGCCAGTATTTTCCAACCTGTCGGCCCACAGGAGATTTGCGACGTCGTGATGGGTCTCGATCTCCCAGCGATTGCTCCGGCCTACTTCGTCGAGATCCCACGTAGCGCCAACCGTCTGTCCGTTCTTTCGACTAACGACGGTAAGCTTCTTGCATTGCGAAAAGCTCGCACTTTTCAGGCCTAATCCAAACCTGCCAAGGTCACCGGAATCGCGCACGTCAAGCGGGTTGCGGCTGCCTGGGCGCATCGCTTCCACAAGTTCCCCAAGGTCCATGCCCTGTCCATCGTCCAGAATGCCGATGGCGGGATCGGCACCATTCGCATCACAGAGAATGGCAATTTTGCGCGCACCGGCCGTTATCGAGTTGTCGATAATGTCTGCGAGTGCCGTCTCACAAGAATACCCGATGTCTCGCAGACTCTGGATGAGCGAGGCTGCATAAGGCGTCGCGTCTGCCACCGTTCTATTTCCGCTGGTCGCGCTGATTTTATCAGGCACTTTTCTTGAATCCCCCGTAGTAGCCTTAGAATTGCAACGCTCCGCGGTCGCTCCTTGCAGGATGTGCCGGATCCTAAAAGCGCCTCTCAATTCAATGGCTTCCTGTCGTCAGTATAACTGCAGCAGGGAAACCTTAGTGGCAAGAGCCTGATGGTTAATGATCAAAATTAGTCGGAAAGAGGCTCATTGACTTTGCCGTGAGAGTGAACACGTATTCCCATGTTGGCTCTCGCTGGCATTACTGGCACGGCCGTCATTAAACTTCGATCGTGACTGAAAAGAGACCTTTGGCACCTATGTCCAGACAGCATACCCCGCCCATCCTTGTCGCTGAGGATGGAACCACCACCGCGCTTCAGCAGCTAACCTTGACGCTGGGGGGTGAGGGTAGCTTCAGTGAGGCGCAAATACAGGCATTCGTGCATCAGCACCCGGAATGCGTTCCGGTCACGGAAGTCGATCCAGTTTTTACGTCACCTGTCTCGATCTGTCGCGAATTGAACACGATGGCCGGGCCGATCGACAATTTGCTGATCACACCGTCGGGCCTCCCAATCATTGTTGAGTGCAAGCTCTGGCGAAACCCTGAAGGTCGGCGAGAAGTTGTTGGGCAAATCCTTGATTACGCAAAGGAGCTCAGTCGCTGGTCGTCATCAGACCTCCAGAGAGAGGTGGCCAAACGCACTGACTTGCCCGGCAATCCTCTTCTGACGCTTCTCAGAGAAGCAGGCCATGAGGTCGATGAGATTGCATTCAATGATGCACTGACTTCCAACCTTCGGCGCGGTCGCTTTCTTCTCCTGATCGTCGGCGATGGCATCCGCGAAGGTGTCGAGGCGATTGCCACCTATCTCCAGGAGCATCTGGGCCTCCATTTCTCATTGGGCTTGGTAGAAATGCCAATCTTCCATTTGCCAGACGGGTCTCACTTGGTGACGCCGCGTGTCCTGGCTCGGACGACAATGATCACACGGCACGTCATTGCGATCCCAGATGGACATGCGATCCTAGAGGACGAAAATGACGCAGCTGACGCGGATCGACAGTCCCTTTCTACTGAACAGCAGGTTTTCTGGACTGAATTCCTGTCTGAGCTCTCATTGGATGACCCTGAGCAGCCAATCCCAAAGCCAGCCAAACTTGGCTACCTGAGCTTCATGCTCCCAGCACCTCAAGGTAGCTGTTGGATCAATGTATGGAGGGACATAACGAAGGGGCGGGTCGGCCTAACTCTCTCCTACTCGTCTGGTTATATCGGAGAAGACGCCGTGAAATCTCTGATGGCTGACCTTCAAGCGATAGAAGATCAGTTGGGAGGGGATGTTCAAGTCTCGAACATCGGTGGCAAGGAGAAAATCTACGAAGAGAAGATCGTCGGAGATCTACACAGTGCGGCGGTTCGTGCCGAAGCATTCGAGTGGCTTCGCCAGCGGCTAGATGCTTGGGTCAATGTGCTGAGGCCGCGCATCAGATCCATTGTCCAGGATATGGAATAGTCCTCTCGATGAAGCTTGCCCCGAGCTAGTAAGCCAATTTCGGTATACCAAATCGAGGCAAGCTATTTTCGGTAAGGTCAGCCTCGTGACCAGCCGCGCCCATGTTCCGATGCGAAGACGGCGAGGATCACATCATTGGATCGCGCTTTCCACCTCGCAATGCGGATGGGCATTCGATTTATGGCCACGCGCGGTCACTGGCCAAGCGCGAAAGGAACGGGTCGAACTTATCCCACCATGGCCCTCGCTTTCGTCCGAATGCCGGATTTGAGTTCGGAGACTCCATTCGTTCGATCGCGTCGAACGCTCGGTAGACCATGGTGCGCAAAGAGGACGGCCTATATCCATGGGATAAGCCTTTCTCACGCATCCAATGTGCCACTTTCCCTGCCGTTATTCGCTTGCCTGGAGACTGCGCTCGCAATCTAGTGAGAACGGCCCAAACATCGCAGTGAAAGGCGTCACTACCCCAACCGTGGTTGGTAATGTTGAATGTTAGATCCGCAGGCTTTCCGAGAGCAAGCCGCCGAACACGTTCAGCTTCGATCGCCGACAGAATTGCAGGGGGAAGCTCATGCGGGGGCTGCGGTCGTTCTCGCTCCCTCTGTGCCCGCTTATTCCGCTTCCAACGAGCGCGTTTCTTAGCCTGTCCGTCGACTAAGGTTCGTTGAGATTTTGGCGCCATTGGCAGCGATCTAAAAGCGCGGACAAAATTTGCAACAGATAAGCCACGCCGATCGCGTCTGATAGCCGCTAGGAGAAGTATCCGAAGAGAAAAGGAAAGGGGAAAAGAGCGATATGGCTATTTCAGACCTCATTCGAATGAAACGCATGAGTTATGATGAAAAGATCGACCATTGGGCTCGGCCAGACGCGTTCAAGAAGCCCGATGGGACGCAAATGAGGTATCCTTCGGTCCTAGCCTTCAATCGCTCGCAGGTGCAGATCGTGCGGGGACATATCACGAAGGTTCCAAAGTTCTTTGGGAGGCCGTGTTTTGGCATCCCAACCGCATACCTCCGCCACCATTTGCGTCCGCAAGGCCGTGCACGAGACGGTCGGGTGATCGAAACTCGCTGTGCCAGGTGCGTGCTCGCAGATGCCTGCAAACTTGTAGCTCACGAGCGGCTGAACCATGCTTCAGACGTCATCTGTGAAGCGCACCGGTCGTTCGAATTGGCCGGTGGCACATTGGCTATGTGGAAGACTAAGGGGTCCAAGCTTTGGCAACTGCCTTGGCTTGATCTCCGCAGAGCCCTGAAGGATCAAGGCCCATTCACTAGCGTCAACGATGAGTTCGTTTCCGAGGAGTGCGCGAGGCTTGAGGCCAAACATCTTGCGGACACACGTAAGAGGAAGAGAAGAGAGAGGAGGAGGCGCGAAAATGAACGAGCAAAGCAGGGTGCTTTTTCCCCAGACCTCATCGCAGCACTATCTCGACACCGAATTTTCCGAAGGGGACGATATGTAGCAGCAATTGAAGTCGGCTCCCTCTCGGGGTTACGGTTCTCAAAGCTCCCTGCTGATGGGCCACTCTTCGATACTTTCGTCTGGGAGGCGAAGGCGCGGTTGGTATTTCAAGGTCGAGACGCGAAGCCTTACACCGTAGCCAAAGAAATGATCGATAAAGGCCTATGGGACCACGACAACGTGAACTCGTTGCGTCATCGCGTTGAGAAGGCTCTGGAACGAATAAGCATGCTTGAGCGCACGAAAGCGGCTGACGGAAACGCAGTCTTCCCTAAGTTGACCCTGGCGGGCTTGGTGAAAGAAACCACCGAGGTCACCCCATACGAGATTTAGCGCCTCGACATGACGCCCACCCCATACGAAAATTGCACTGGTGCCGGCATTTGCGTTCCGCCTTCATTTGACTCGATTGCTCGGAACAGCGCGGAATACCTAGAGAAGATCCCATACGAAAACATGTCACGCCGTAGCGGAATAAACATCGTTGAATGTTTAATGCTGGCCGGCAAAGCCGGACCATGCAGACAGCATTAGAAGAGATTCTCCCTCGGAGTGCCCGAAGGGAAACCAAAATCTGATCTGGTTGTCTTCGCACCCCAAGCTTCCCTCGGCGTTTATCTCCATTCGATGCAAGGACAGACGTCAACAGACCCCGGCGATCGGCACGTTCCGGGTGGAGGAAACAAGCAAATCCTAGGACTTCCGCTTTTCTGCGGGTTACAACGGCCGAAGGCGGAAGTCGGTGCGTTGCAGGGTTTCGGAGTGCGCTCGGTCGCTCGTCAACTCCAGGCACCGCACCGACATGATCGGCTACGTGAAGTCGAAGCGCTGCCACGACCCCATGGTGCATTCAGCAAAGCCTTCAATGCCGTCCGTTACCAGTTCCTCAAGGCTCGCTGATAGGGGCAGTGTCGATGGGTCGATCCAAGACAGTGTGAAGTTTACCGGAGGTAGAAACCCAAGCCCTCCGGCAAGTGCCCATTGGAACTTGGAGATTGCTCGCTCGTGATGATCGGTCAGCATGACGATCGGTTCAAACTCAATATTGCTGACTTGGTAGACGTTCATGGTGATACCTTTATTGTTGTCGGTATGCGCACCTTGTCAGCGATCGAGATGGGTGTCGGGTGGGCAATGAGCTATCGCGGTGGGGAATAGCGCACACGGTCGCTGCAGATGATTGACGCGTCTATGTAGACACGTCTAAAAACCAGAAATGGCTGCAGGCGACAAGCGCGACAATGATTACTATCTCAAGCGTCTAAAGAAGGACGGGCACGACGATATGCTCGAGCAGATTGAGGCCGGCCAGATCAAGGTCTACGAAGCTACAAAGCGAGCAGGATATCGAAAGACTGGGCCACGTGATCCCGCCCTCGTTCTGTCATATCATTGGAAGCGAGCCAGTCACGAAGACCGTAAGCGTTTCGTCTTAGCTAATGCGCGTGAAGTTAATCGCGTCCTGAAGGAAATCGCGCGCGAAGCACGTGAGCGAAAGGCGAAAAAACCCAGCGAGTAGGCGAAATCCCAACCCGACAAACCACTCCGTGTCTCGTATAATAGTGTCACTAACTCACTGTTATAGGAGATTATTTTGATTACCCCACCCGAAGGCATCACCATCACCGATGCCGCTGAGATCTGGATGCGACGCTGCGAGCTTGAACAGCTCGAGCGGGCCACGCTTCACTCTTATCGCGGGCACGTGAAGAACCACATTGAGCCGAAGATAGGGCATCTGCTGCTCAAGGAACTGAGCGCGCCCAATGTTCGCGACTTCCTCGATGCCATGCTCCAGGACAGCACGCGGGCCATGGCGAAGAAGTGCCTGACAACCCTTCGGTCTATCATCAGCGCCGCCCAGGAGCGGGGGCTGGTTCAGCATAACGTCGCTCGAGACGTGAAGCTCCGGCGCGCAGATCGCCACGCACCGGACCGTGTCTTCCCGACCAAGGCGGAGATCAAGGCTTTGCTCACCGGAGCGCCGGAGCGCCACAAGCCGATCATCATGACTGCCTTGCTCACCGGTATGCGCATGTCAGAGCTGCGCGGGCTCAAATGGAGTGCGATAGACTTCGACCGCAATGTCATCACCGTCAAGGAGCGTGCCGACCGCTACTGCGAGATGGGGGCGTGCAAAAGCAAGACCAGCCGTAGAGAGATCCCGTTCGGCCCCGAACTCAAAAAGGTCCTAGAAGGGTGGCACCCGTCTTGTCCTTCTGGTGCCCTCGACCTGGTCTTCCCTAACGGAGTTGGCAACATCGAGACCCACTCGAACATCTACAACCGCATCTTCAAGCCGCTGATGCTCAAGTGCGGCATTGTGGATGGGGAGGGCGCTCCACGGCTCTCACTGCATGCCATGCGCCACGCGGCCGCATCGCTCTTCATTGAGCAAGGTTGGCCACCGAAGAAGATCCAGACCATGCTAGGGCATTCGTCGATCACCATGACCTACGACGTCTATGGCCACCTGTTTCATGATCCCGCGAAGGATGTGGACCTTATGGGCGAGATGGAGCGAGGCCTGCTTGCAGCCTGACAAGTTCTAGAGCGCGCCAGCGTTGGCGACTATTTTCAAATAGATTTAGTGCGTTAAGACAAGGAATGTCGAAGCGCACTAGATTGACTCGTTTGCTGGATCGCGGATTCTATCCGGTCGAACTTCCTCCAAGCTTCGCCACGAGGAATTTCTCGACTGCAATCGGGAAGATTACCGCTGGAAACAACTACGTTGGCAGCACCATTTCCTTCGATGGTGCTACGTTTCGAGGCCCACTTCGCACGTTCGGGGTCGTAAATCCCGTAAGCTATTATCTGCTTAGTAGCTTCATTGCAGAGCATTGGTCGAAGATTACTAAGACCTATGGTCTGAGTTCGTGCTCTGGTGTGCGCCCAACTTTTCCCGCTGTAGCGAAATCTGGCCGCGCCATCGGGACTGCCTCGCTGGCCGCGAAACGAAAACGGCAGCAGCATCTTGCTAGTGTCTATCCAGTCATCCTGAGCTTAGATCTCAACAGGTTCTATGGTTCAATTTATACGCACTCGATCCCCTGGGCTGTTCTCGGCAAGGAGGACGCAAAAAAGAGATATCGAGATCGCGCCCTTCGAGGACATTGGAGCGACACGCTTGATATCCTCGTTCGAGGTTGCAACCAGGCGCAGACTATTGGGATTCCCATTGGGCCCGATACATCCCGTATCGTATCTGAGATTATCCTGTCGCGCATTGATGCAGAACTCACTGCCGCTGGCTCAGGTCTTTCTTCAACGCAAATCTACCATGCTATCGATGACTATCAGTTCGGCGTTCTTTCAACTCATGAAGCCGAAGACGCCGAAAGTCGATTTGTTCGGGTGACCAGCCGCTACGGACTCCGCCTCAATGATTTCAAAACAGCCGTGCAGCACGGTCTCGACTTTGCTCCGTCCAACTTTCAACGAAATTTCGATCAGCTGGATGGCCATAATGACCATTTCGTTGAGCAGTTCTTCGAGGTTCTTTACCGTCTGGCTCACGAACACGATGGCGCCAATGTAATCGGCTATGCTTTGAAGCGCTTCGCTCGCGTGCTTGCATCAAATCCAAAGCAAGAGGCTGTGCAAGAGTATCTACAGCGACTTCTCTATGCTGCGCCCCACCAGGCTCGGTTCGTTTTACCCCTACTGCTCGGAATATATAAGCGGGATGGTGTCACAACCGATACAAATCGACTGATCAAATGGGGGGTTGATGTCTGTTCCCGGAGAAACGACGTCGGCAACCTGCTCTGGTTTCTTTACGCGGCCATCTTCTTGCGCACCAAGATTGGAGCAGCGCAATGCACGCAGTGTTTTGGTGTCGCAAATGAGCTCGTAGATTTGGTCTTGAGTCATGGACGAGCAGAGGGCCTGTTCAGCGCGCCAACCGCGCAGATTCGTTCTCGTTACAAGCAGTCAGGCTTCGGATCCGCCGCATGGCTACCTCTCTATGAAATAGAAAGGCATGGTTGGGATACCACAGCAGCTTTTAGAAAGATCGGCACGGCCGATGATGACGGCAGCCACTATGATTTACTTCGAGACCACGACGTAAAATTCTACCTGACAGATGAGCGGCAATTTTCTGTAGCCGCGTTTGAAGGGTGGAACCTCACGGCCGATGACTTTCAGATTCGCGACTGGGATCGAGCTGCTTTGCGAGATTTGTTGTGGGAAGACGGTCGTGATTGGGAGAACTACGAATAGCTATGAGTGACCTTAAACTCTTTCAAACCCAAGGATCCGCGATGAGCGAGCTAGAAAGTTCTTCAGCTCCGCTAGAAAAGGGTCTCCAGACACAATTCGAGACGAACCTCGACACACTGCTCGGCGTGCGCTTCCTCGCCAGCGAATACGCGACCACCCACGGTGGACGTATGGATACACTTGGCATCGACGAGAACGGCTATCCCGTCATCATCGAATACAAGCGCGACCGCTCAGAGAACGTCATCAACCAAGGACTGTTCTATCTCGACTGGCTCATGGACCACCGCGGTGATTTCGAGATCCTCGTGCGCGATCGCTATGGGAAGCAATCCGCCGAAGCGATCGAATGGAGCGCACCGCGCCTGATCTGTATTGCGGCGGACTTCACGAAGTATGACGAACACGCCGTCAAGCAGATGGGCAGGAACATCGAACTAGTGCGCTACCGCAAGTTCGGCGATGATCTCTTGCTGCTCGAATTGCTGACGGCCGTGTCTGCGACAAGCTCAACCAGCACAGCGATTGCGGCTGGTAACGGCTCCAAGCCCCGCAAGGACAAAACCGTGTCCGAGTATATGCAGGACATGGGGCCGGAACTTGCCGAGCTGTTCGCAGATGCCGAAACCTATCTGTTGGGTCGCGGCGATGACGTGACTAAGAAGGTCACACAGTTCTACCTTGCCTACCGCCGCATAAAGAACTTCGCATGCGTCGAGGTGCGACCCACGCTGAACCAGATAAAGATGTTCCTGAAGCTCGATCCCGACACGGTCGAGCTGGAAGAAGGCTTTTCCCGCGATGTGCGTAAGATTGGGCACTTCGGAACAGGCGACCTCGAAATGACAATCAGCTCGCACGACGATCTCGAACGGGCGAAGCCCCTCATATTGCGGTCTTATGAAGAGTCCTGAGGTGGTGCGGGGTTGTCGTTCGACAGGCAGAGTAGGGTGATCCTATTTCACGCAACTCGTGACACTCTTCAAGTCGGACAGGTGGTTACGGCAGACCGGGAGACGCTATTCTATCCTGATGCGGTTGTCGCGTTAGATCAAGCTAGACCAATAGATTCTCAATCTCGCTCGACCTGCTTATTTGCAGCGGATTCGCATATTGCATGCTGCGAATTCATGCGTGCTCAAGGAGTTGGCGACTTTCGTATCTACAAGGTCAACATGCCCAAATTCTCGGTTGGCCCCTTCTGCATAACCCATGAAATCTCCGCACGCATTCAGGACGGGCGTCCATACGATCCGTTAATCAGCGAATACTGGACAGGGGACCGTGATTGGAACTTTCTTGAATACTTCGGGCCCCAATTTACCGTCCTTGAGCTGGTTTTGGATCGCCCAAACTCTATCGAGAGCGCGAGCTTCAGGATCTCATACGCTGCAGACGTGAAGAGGGTAGGTAGGCTATAAGCATTAACTGCGACGGACTGACTCAGAACCGGTGATCGGTATCCTCACCCACGTAGACGCGTCTACGCACAGGTTCCGTTGGAATCATAATCCGCGTGTCGGGGGTTCGAGTCCCTCCTCCGCTACCATTCCGATCTTGTAGCCGAGCATCGGCATCCTCGCGGGACGCGGACCTATTTCGTCGAGAAGAGCAAACGGCCCGGTCCGAGTAGCTCGAGGATTTCGTCGATCTTGCCTTGTTCGAAGGCAAAGCACCCCAGGCTACGTCCGACACGCCCCTGCAGTTCAGCCATGGACCTGTCGACGTACTCTGCCCCATGGATCACGATGGCCCGATCCCAGGCGAGATTGTTTTCGGCATCGAGCCCTAGCAGGCGTCGCGATCGACCATGTTTGCCGTAGTAGATATCATCGGTGAGGAAACTGCCCGAAGAGGAGGCGTTTGATCCGGGCCGGTTCGAGAACCGTTCCACGAAGCCCGAGTTCGACGGATCGGAACCACGTCCGTGGGATACAAGGTATGATGCCTCGATCCGCCCTTGTTGGACATCGATGATGTGAAAGCGCGCCTCTGACGATGCCTGACTGTAGTCGGCAATTGCCATCCTGTCGCGATGGACGACACTGGCATGGTGGCGGGAAAGGGCCTCCAACCCACTCTGTATGACCGGAGGGACCGGGGGAAGGGCAGGAGAAGGAGGAATAGATGGCGATTGGGAAGCGGGTGCGATGATCGCACCTCCGGGAGATGCAAAACCGGCGCCGACACATATTCCGGCACCAATGAATTGGCGTCTGCTGATTGTCATGGTGCGATCCCTGGGCAACAAGGTTAGGATGTGGGGTTCGCAACTGGGGGAGGCAAGGTTGGACGGATCGAGAGGGATGTTGCGGCATTCGGCGCTGGCGCTTTCGGTAAGCCTGCTCACATGCTCGCCGGCGTTTGCGCAGGATATGTCTCCCGAGTGGTCGTCGGCGGACATTACGAAGCTCAGGCAATGGGTTGCAGCTGCGCCACAAGATGCACTTCCGCCAATTTCTACGCGGGACCTCGACAGGGCCGTTGATCGTGGCAATGAGAAAGAAATTTCAGCCGAGGCGCGGGAAATCGCGCTCGATCTTGCGAAGAAGCATCTCAAAGGCGCAGCCAGGCCCAGCGAACGACGGGGCTGGAAAATTCGTGACACGGATGACGAAGATTCCCTTGCGCAGATGCTCGACAAGGCACTGGAGTCGGGCGCGCTCGACACTTTTTTCGCCATGCAGCGCCCGACGCATCCGGAGTATTCGGCGCTGCGGACGGCTTACGCCTCGGAAATCGATCTCAAGAAGCGCCAGGCCATCGCCCGCAACATGGAACGCTGGAGGTGGATGCCTCGATCGCTGGGGACCGATTACGTCCTTGTGAATGCTGCGCGCTTCGAAGCCAACTTATGGCGAGATGGCAAACCGGCCGGGACTTGGCGGGTCATCGTCGGCAAGACATCGACTCCCACCCCGGTGTTCGACGCCACCATAACGGGTGTGGTGCTGAACCCCTGGTGGGAAATCCCAGCCAGCATTGTGAGAGAAAGCGTCGGTGCGCTGGTTCGGCGCAATCCTGCGCTGGCAAAGGCCCGTGGCTACGTGTGGTCGAGCGGGCGGTATCGGCAGAAGCCCGGGCCGAACAACGCGCTGGGCCAGATGAAGCTGGTGATGCCCAACCCATATTCGGTGTTCATGCATGACACTCCCAACAAGACGTTGTTCGACAAACCGGTGCGCGCATTCAGCCATGGTTGCATCCGTACCGGGGACGCGATCGGCTATGCCGCGACCCTGCTCCAGGGCGTAAAGTCACGCGAGGAGATCGACCGGATCGTAGCCGGGGGCGAAACTACCGAAATCTCGATCCCATCACCGCTGCCCCTATACGTCGCCTATTTTACGGCGGTGGACGACGGAGCCGGTGGAGTGAACATTCTCGACGACATCTACGGGCGGGACGGCTTGATCAGGCAGATGTCCGCAACATACGGCGACATGCAGCCTGCGAAGGCCATGGGGTGCGATATCGGCGCCAAGGGCTAACGGGCGTTTCCCCCACTCGACTTGCGATCACGACCCGCTAATCCAGTGAGGGATGATCGATGGTCTCGTCTTCGGATGGTGAACGGCAGTGCTGCTTGTTGCATTCGTGCAGTTGCTTGCCATCGCCGTTGCGTTGGACAGTCCGATCCGAAATCGCATCGCAACCGGGACATTGAGCGCGCTCCTGACCGTTCTCTCCCGGTTGACCGATAGTGACTTGTCCTTCGAAGGATATCGCCAATGGGTGCGCTATCGCCGCACGCCACCTGAACTCGATCAATTTCTCGATACGTGGGATCCATCGTTCAGGAGCATTGGCGAGGGGGCGGAAGACCTCGGCAACGGGTTCTTCGAACTGGGCAGGGAAGCAACCGATACAATCCCGGCCGTTGGCCCCACGCTCGAACTGCCCGTGGCGGTGCTGGTCGGACCGACGTGCAGCTCTGCCACATTCTCCTTCGCGCGCCGGGCACAGGAGGCTGGCCTCGTCAGGCTGTTCGGCGAACAGACCGGCGGCAACCTTCGCGGGATCAATGGCGGGGCCTATTTCTTCGTGCGCCTACCGGGAAGCGGCCTCGAGTTCGATGTTCCCCTGATCGCCAATTTCCCGACCACGCCGCAGCCCGACCGTGGTGTTCTTCCCGATGTGGAAATCAGCCCTACGGTGGCGGATATCGCGTCGGGACGCGATACTTGCATGGATGCGGCGAGAGCCTGGGTTTCCGGGCGCTGATCGCAACCCCGGCCAAGGCGTCAGCTGCCGCTCCCTCCCAGGGCTTGCCACAAGAGCACGCGTGCACGACGCGCCCGTCCTTCAGCTGCTGCGGCCCGTTCACCGCTGGCATCGGCAGCTCGCCTGGCTTCGAGCACGGTAAGGAAGTCCGCAAGACCGGCGTTCTGGCGGGTCTCGGCGAGACGCGCGGCGCGTTGGAGGTTGGCTGCCTCGTTGCGTGCCGCAGCGGCCTCGGCATCAGTAGAGGCGACGAGGCCATAAGCCGCCTCGGCATCGCCCAAGGCAGAATAAACCGCGCCGCGGTACGCCTCGAAAGCGGCCTTCTTGCTTGCGGCAGCGGCGTCGATTTCGGCCGATATGCGACCGAAGTCGAGCAATGGCGCGGCGACAGATGCAGCAAGAGTGCCGACAACCGACTGGCTGTCGAACAGGTCGCCAATACCGAATGCCAGAAGGCCCACTGCGGCCGAAAGGTCGAACACGGGAAAGCGTCGGCGAGCAGCAGCGGCCAGTTCTGCATCCTCGGCAGAGAGCGTGGCCGCCGCCGCAAGTACGTCCGGTCGATTGACCAGCAAGGCAGAAGGAAGGGTGGCAGGTGCGATCGGCTGATCCAGCGCCGGCGCGCCTTGCGCCAAAGCCGTGCGTACTTCGGTTGCAGGCTGCGCGGTCAGTGTGACGAGGCGGCCGACGAGGCGCACACGCTCGCTTTCGAGTGCAGCGAGGCGGCTGCGCGAAGTACTGGCCGAACTCTCGGCACGAACCCGGTCGAAACCGGGTGCAATCCCGGCACGCTCGCGGACGCCGGCAAGGCGCGCCAGTTCGGCTGCTGCGGCAAGGTCATTTTCGATAGCAGCCTGCCTGCGATCGAGCGTGCGCCAGTCGATGACGCTGGCGGCGATTTCGCCGAGGAGAGCGTTGCGCACGCCTCGGGCACTGGCGTCCGCCGCATCGACCCGTGCGAGTGCTGCGCGTTCCTGCGCGCGCAAATGCCCAAGAATATCCGGATCCCACCGCGCGGTAAGGTTCGCGCCATAGGACACGCGCTCGGTGTCGAAGGAAATCCCGGGCGGCAGGTTGGACGAAAACTGGGCAGGATTGGTACGCTGTCCGGTGACCGACGCATTGGCACCTATGTTCGGGAGACGCTCGGCACCTGCGCGGTCGGCAGCGGCGCGCGCCTGTTCGATGCGCGCTGCTGCCTCGGCCAGTGTCGGCGAGGCAGAGAGCGCCTGCGCCGATAGCGCAACGAACGCGGGGTCGTCCTGCGGCAGCAGGGCTTCCAGAGATCCTGCGGTCGCTGTGTCGGGTGAATAGTAGAAGCTCTGAGGAAGCTCGGGTGCAGGTGTCGCGACTTCGGGAGGTGGACCTGCCACGCATCCGGAGAGCGATAGCGCACTGACCGCAAGGAGGAGCGTGTAACGGTTCACTTGCCCGGTTCTTTCGCAGCGATGTAGGCGTCGACCTGCTGGCCGACCCGGAAAAGTCCGTCGGTTTCCGGCAGCTCGTAGATCACCTGCAGCACACGCACATCGACGCGTTCTGCAGCGCTGTTGGTCAGCGAGCGTTTGGGCACGACCAGAGGCTCGGCACGGACGAATTTCGCCTTCACCTGTCGATCCGAGGCACCGCGCGGACTGACCGTCGCAGGTGCACCCAACGCAACGCGCGGGGCCTGCTCCTCGTCGATGTCGATGCGGACATGGAGCGGCTGGGTCTGGCCCATCTCGATGAACGGCTGCGATCCGCCGCCACCCATGGTGCTGACGTATTCGCCCTTGCGGATATTTACCGCGAGGATTTCGCCGGCAATGGGCGCGCGGATCGTCAACCTGCCGATCTCGGTACTGGCCGAGTTGGCACGGGCTTGAGCGGATTGCAGCCGGGCCTGGGCGAGGCGGAGGCGCTCGTTTGCCGCTGCCGCTTCGCCTTCGGCGCGGATAACCTCCGCACGGCTTACGGCGGCCGGATCGTCGACATTGCGATAGAGTGCGAGCTGTCGGCCTGCCGTTGCTCGCGCGGATTGCGCCTCGGCAATTGCGGCCCGGGCTTCCGCGATGGCCGCATTCGCTTCGCCCAGCGCAGCCCGCGCCGCGCGATCGTCGACGGTGAAGAGGACCTGTCCCGCGCCAACGCGATCTCCCGGCGCGACATAAAGGCCGGTCACGAGGCCGGAGAGGGCGGAGCCGATCTGGATGACTTCGCTCGACGGTTCGACGACCCCCGCTCCTGCTACCCGTTCCGTATTGGCCAGCGCTGCGGGAGCACGCGGCGGCTCACGCTCGGGTTCGGACAGCTGACGATCGGGCAAGCCGTTCCAGATGAAGAACACTGCCAGGATGAGGCCGATGACGGCGATCACCGGCAAAATCTGTCGCGAGAAGCTGAAGTTTCGCGGATCGAAAGCCATGTCAGTGTCCTTCCGGCATGTCGGTGCCGTCATGGGTGATGCGACCATCCTCGAGCACGAGGATACGGTCGGCGAGGTCGAAGATGCGGTTGTCGTGCGTCACGATGATGCAGGCCCGATCGGGGGCGACAGCCACCTCGCGCAGCAGGTCCATCACCCTGCGACCCGAAGAGGCATCAAGTGCGGCGGTCGGCTCGTCGCAGACAACCAGCCGAGGTTCGTGGACAAGAGCGCGGGCAATCGCGACACGCTGCTGCTGGCCGCCCGAAAGCTGGCTCGGCAACTTGTGTGCCTGGTCGCCTATGTTGAGCTTCTCCATCATTGCTATGGCACGCTGTCGCGCCTCATCGCGATGCATTCCCTGTGCGATCAGCGGCACTGCGGCATTGCTGGCCGCGTCTATGGAGGGGATGAGATTGTACTGCTGGAAGATGAAGCCAATGTTCTGCAGGCGGAACTCGACCAGCGCGGTGTCGTCGAGTGCGTAGATGTCGGTGCCGAAAACCTTCACCTCGCCAAGTGTTGGCCAAAGGATGCCGCACATGATCGAGATGAGCGTCGTCTTTCCTGAACCGCTTTCGCCGACGAGGAAGGTCAGCTCGCCCGCACGGATGTCGACATCGATCCCGTGCAGGACGGTGAGAGTCTGCTGGCCCGCAGTGAAGTCGCGTGTCACTCCGCGTGTACAGATTGCCGCCGTGGGTGCGCATCCGCCGATGGCGGTCGTGTCCATCTTCTCGCCCATCAACGGAACACCGATGCCGGCTCGGTCCGCAGCACGTTACGCAGCGCCAGCCAGCCGGTGAGGGCCAGGATGACGATTACGGCGGTCAGGCTGATAAGCGGGATCTGCCAAGGGATATAGAAGCCCTTGAAGAAGGGATTGCCGGAGAAGCTCCACAGGAAGCCCACCGTGCCGAGTACCCCCAACCCATAGCCGATCAGGCCGACAAGTCCGGCTTGGGCCGCTACCATGCGACGGATCTTGGCATTGGTGACGCCGATGGCCTTGAGGGCGCCGAATTGCTTGATGTTGTCGCGGATGAAGAGGCTGAAGGTCAGCCCGACGATGGCGACGCCGACGATGAAGCCGAGCGCGACAGTAATGCCGAAATTGAGCGGGATGCCCGTGTTCTCGATGATGAAGTCGATGCCGTCCTGCGCAAATTCATCGCGGGTGCGGGCGCGCAGGCCGGTCTCATTCTCGATCCGCTTGACCAGTTCCTCGGGGGTCACGCCGTCCGCTGCGCCGACGAGGACGAAGGATAGGCGATTGCGGGTGCCGGGCACATAGCGGAGCGCCGCGCTGTACTTGGTGTAGAGCGTGACCTGGCTGGTGAAGCTGGGGATGGCATCGGCAACGCCGCGAATTACTGCCCGCTGGTCGTTCAGTTCGAGCCGCTGGCCGATCGGATCGGTTCCATCCTCGTAGAGCCTGATGACGCCGGTATCGTCGATGATCACGCTGTCTGGCTGGGACAGCACGTCGATGCTGCCTTCCTTCATGCGCTTGGGCAGGCCGATCAGTGTCGAGTCATCGACGCCGATGATCGCAACCCCCTCGAGATCGCCGTCGCCGGACCGGACCGAGGCCGCGGCGCGCAGGTGCGGCACCGCCCATTCGACACCCGGAACGCCGCGCACCTTGTCGAGCGCAGTCGAGGGCATGGCGTAGTTCACTTCCGTAGTGCGACTGACTGTGTCCATCACCCAGACGTCGGGATTGCCGACATTGTAGACCCCGCTCGCGCCACGCTCGACGAGGTTGACGAAGATGGTCAGCTGCTGGGTGATGAGGAGGGTGGAAAAGGCGATGCCGAAGACGAGGCCATAGAATTTCTGTGCGTCGCCGGTGAGCATCCTGATGGCAATCCAGATCATACGCTCGCTTGCCTTGCCCCTTCGACTCGTCCATTACTGAACGCAGTCGTTCAACTGAACGGTGGCGTTCATTTTGTCAACTGAAGCAGGCAAGAGGGTCGGAAGACCCACCGATACCGCAAAGCGCGATGCGATCATCGCGGCGGCGACGCGCGCCTTTTTCGACCGTGGGTTTGCGGCGACCTCCATCGAGCAGGTGGCGGCCGATGCGGGCGTGTCGAAGGTCACCGTCTATAACCATTTCGGCGACAAGCGTGGCCTCTTCGCCGCGTCGGTGGAGAACCAGTGCGAGACGATCAGCGGGCATTTCTCCATCCGAGAAATCCCGCGGGGTTCGCTGCGCGAGCGCCTTACGGCAATCGGCGAGGCGATGGTCGCCTTCCTGTCACGGGAGGACATGGTCCAGTTCGACCGCCGGATCGCGGCCGAAACCGAGCATGAGCCTGAGATCGGCGCAGCATTCCTCGCTGCCGGACCTCACCGCATGAAGCGTGCGTTTTCCAGTTTCATCTCGGCGCTCAATGCCGCGGGCGAGCTCGACGTCGATGACCCCGAGCTTGCAGCGGAACAGTTCGCAAGCATGTGCAAGGGAATGGGCGATCTCGACCGGCGTTTCGGCCAGCCCAGCGATCCGACCGAAAACCGGAAGCGTATCGAAGGGGCGGTGGAGGTCTTCTGCCGGGCCTATGCGCGGCATTGACCGCCGGCAGATGGTCTAGACAACCATTCCTCCACCGCCCGTCAGGTCAGAATCTCACCCTCACACCGAGGTCGATATTGTGACCTTCATGCTCGCGGATGACCTCGAAATTCGAGAGGTCCCGGAAATGGACCTTTCCGGCACTCATCCACCGGTATTGCGCCGTCACCGCGATCTTTGGCGAAACATTGTAAGCGCCACCGGCCATCAACTGGTAGACGAATTCGCCCTTGTTATCATCAAGGATGAGAAGCGGTGCCTCGTTCGGGAATGGTGGGCGGGCAGAAAATAGCCGGGCCTTGATGTCGGCATATCCGACGCCCGCCCCTAGGTATGGGCGGAGGTCACCCGAACCGAAATCGAGATAGGCATTGCCCATGACCCGCCAGCTCTTGTGCCCCCCTTCAGCCGCAATGGTGCCCGTGGGCGGCGCGATCGCGACGTAATGATCCGAGTCATTGCTCGCGTATCCGCCTTCGATCTCGAGACGGGCCATTCCGATCTCCCGGCCAACAGCGACAGTGAAGCCGTAGCCGGTGCCCATGGCATTGACCGTTTTGACCGTTCCGATTGGCGCGGGGAGGCCGACCACCTCGGTTTCTGAATCGTCGAGAATGGAAACCGTCCCTGCCACCGCGACATACCAAGCGTCGTCCTCGGCTGCGCTGGCAGGCGTCGCGCACGCGCAGGCTGCAAACGAAATGCCAACAGCTGTAATTATCTTCCTCATCGCTTTGCTCCTCCATGTGGAGCGGAAATCGTCTCTTGATCGGCATGAGAAGTGAATGATTGCGCCCCGACCAAATTCTGACGAACTGGTGATCGACGACTTGTGCAGCAGACTGCGCAGTTTTCCGCGACTATCCCTTTGAGCACGATCTAAGGCCTGCTGGTCGGCTATGCTTGCGGCAGCTGATTGGCTATACGGGACGAAGGCATCCGCGAGATTGGGCACGACGAGGCTTTGGTCTGAATGGATATATCGCGAAGCACTCTGAGAACCGCGGCAAGTCTGGCCGACCATCCTGGTTTCATTATCGGGGCGATCGAGGTCGATCCGGCAACCCGAACGGTGCGGGCCGGTCGCGAGACAGAAAAGATCGAACCTCGCGTGATGCAGGTCCTGATCGCGCTGGCAGAGGCATGCAACGAGGTCCTGACACGCGACGCGCTGTTCGATCGCTGCTGGGGCGGCGTATACGTCGGGGACGACAGCCTCAATCGTGCGATCGCCGGAGTCCGAAGAATAGCCACGGGGATTGCACAGGGCACTTTCGAAGTCGAAACCATTCCGCGTACCGGCTACCGTCTGATCTCCGAGACGGGACCTCTCTGGCTTTCCGAACTTGAAGCGCCGGAAGCGGGACAACCGGAAAATTTGCCAGGGCCGGGTATTTCGCGGCGCTGGGCAATCGCCGGGGGCCTGACCATCGCTGCTGGAGGGGCAGCATACTTGCTGTTCAGCAAGCCTGATCCGGCGACACAGCTGGTGGACGAGAGCCAGGTCGCGATGCGGGCCGGGACGCCGGAATCGATGATGCGCGCGATAAAGCTTCTGGAGCAGGCAGTCTCGGTATCGCCGCATAATTCGGCTGCCTGGGGTTTGCTCGCCATGGCATACGCACGGATCGACGAGCACGCGATTGAAAAGGCCCAGATATCGGCCACCAAGGTCGAGGAGGCGGCGAACCGGGCATTGCAGCTCGACCCCGGTAATGCCGATGCGAAAGCTGCGCTCGCTATCTACATCCCCTACTACGGCGATTGGTTAGCGGCGGAACGGCGCTTCGATGCCGTTCTCGCCGAGCATCCGGATCATCTCTACACGAAGGATGCGCGCCTGTTCTTCATGGGCGCCGTGGGCCGGATGAAAGAGTCCGGGATCGAACGCGAGAAGCTCAATGCCGAGGCTCCGTTCGATGCCTCCTTCGCCTACAAGCAGGTTTACTCGCTGTGGTTCCTCGACCGGATTGCCGAAGCGGACCGGGTCGCGCAACGCGGTCTCGAAATGTGGCCTCGTGATCCCGGAATGTGGTTTGCCAAGCTGTGGTTGCTTGCCGGAACCGGGCGACTGGATCGCGCCATCGCGCAGGTCGCCGACGCTGCATCGAGGCCGCCGCTCCCGCCTCCGCTCGTGGGGACTCTCATGGCCTCACTCCAGGCTGCAAAGTCCCGCGAGCCTGCTGGAATCGAGGCGGCCTCGCGACAGGTGATGGGAGGAGTTTCGCGGAGCGTAGCGGCAGTTGTCAGCGGCATGATGCTGCTCAACATTATGGGAGCAATCGACCAGGCATTCGCGCTGGCCGATGCCTACTATCTCGAGCGTGGACCGGTGATCGCCGCGATGCAGTGGCGACCGGGCCAGCCATTCGTCCCCGACCAGCGACGCCGCAAGACCAATATGCTGTTCGTCCCGTCTGGGGCGCAGATGCAGCAGGATCCGCGTTTCATGTCGCTAATGCAGGAAATCGGTATGACCGATTACTGGGATAAGCGCGGTATCGGGCCTGACTTCCTTCGACCCGCATGACCTAGAACCGCGCTTCGAGGCCGACACCTGCCGCGCGCGGCTCAATAGCGGTCCCGAAGTTGGGAGTTATCAGGTAAGTCAGCGAAAACTCGTCGAACAGGTTTCTCACATATCCGAACACGGACACCGGGCCGAACTCGTATTCGACGCGAGCATCCAGGATCGTGGAGGGGCTGATCCGGAGTGTCTGAGTGTTGGCATCATCGCTGTAGTAGCTGCTGTGGTGGCGAAGCTGGGCTGACAACTCGAACCGATCGACCGGGCGCCAGTCGATCGCTGCCATCGCGCTAAGACCGGGAGAACGCTGGAATTCCTTGCCGAGCGTGGTGTCCCGCGGGGTTACCGTTTCGGTGACTCTCGTGTCGAGCAGTCCCATGCCAAGTCTCGCATCGAGTCTGTCGTTCACCCGCCAGGCGATCTCCGCTTCCAGGCCATAGCTGCGTGCGGCAGGGGCGTTGGCGAATTCGCTGAAATAGGTGACTTCACCATTGGGCAAGGTGAAGGGGACGAGCTGCGATCGCTGGGCGTCGGAAATATCGTTGTAGAACGCGTTCGCCGCAAAGGACGCGCGGCCATCGCTGCTGCGGACACGCATGAACAACTCGTAATTCCATAGCTTTTCGGCTTCGAACGAATCCTCCGCCCGCCGGCGAAAGCTTATGGAGGTGCCCCCGGGATTGTAGGCGCGTTGCACCAGAAGACCGGCAGTGAAGTCCGGGTATGGCTCGTAAGCCAGCGAGACTTTCGGCAACCAAGCATCGAAGGTGCGGTCGTAGTTGAGCATGATGGTACCGACATTGCCCACGCGAATTTGCCGGTCACGTTGGTAGCGCAATCCAGCGATTAGCGAGAGGGTGGACAGAAGGTGCCAGTTTGCCTCGCCCAAGATCCCTAAGCTATCTTGGTCATCGTCGAACTTGCCCGTCCCGATCCCCAAGCCGGTGATGTCGATCGATTGGGTCTGGTCCTGGGTAAGACGATTGGCCCCGACTACGAGGTCGAAAGCCGAACTCGGTTGCCAGCGCAGTGTCTGCTCGACGGAGAAATCGGATGTGTCGGCACGCGTCTTGCCAAGCCCGGGAAGTCCGAAACGGCGCAGCACGGCATCGCCATATGAAACCGTCAAGGTGGACCGCAGGCCGTCCGCCATCTCGATCTCGGCGCGGGAGGTCAGCGATGTGGCCTCGACCTTCATGACGCCGATCATCTGGTTCGGGATCGGCAATTTCCGATCCTCGAAAGGTTTGCTCACGCCTTCGAACTGGGGCGCTTGCGACCTTGTATAGGCTAAGGTCGTTTCCACGGAAGCGCCGGGCAGGGCGGTGGGCGTGACCTTCACCTTCAATCGCGCCGTGCCGTAATCGTCGCGGTCGATATCTGCGCCCGGTATTCCGTCCGTCATGTCGCTCGAGACGGTAGAAAAGCGCACATCGCCCGAAGCGCGAAAGGCAATCTGGTCCTCGACGATCGGACCGCTGACCATTGCTGAAAATTGCCGTGTATCGAAGTCGCCTACGATGGCGCGCGCGCGACCCTCCCAATCGGGAGTCGGGTCCTTGCTGGTCACGAATATCGCGCCTGCTATCGAGTTGCGACCCTGCGTAGTGGTCTGCGGGCTGCGGAAGACCTCGACCTGCGCGATGTCCCACGCAGACTGGGATCCAGAGATAAATTCGTAGAAGCTGACGGGACGACCATCGACTTGGAGTGTCACGCGCGGCCGCGCACCACCGAGGAAGGCGAAAAGATTGCGCAATTGTCCGGTGGAATCCTGTCCGCGAATGGCAGGGCCTTCCTCGCCGGTCCCCAGTTGCACATTGGGAACGAGCGCGAGAATCTGATCGAGTCTGTCGGCGCTGGCCTTTTCGGCATCGTCGCCGGAGACGAGCGACACGCTCGAAGCAGTGTCGGCCTGCGTCCGCGGAATTCGTTCCCCGGTCACAATGATCCGTGGTGCGTCCGTGGGTCGATCGCCCGCAGAATCCTGCGCTGCGGCAGCGCCGGGTAAAGCAAGACCCGCCAGGACGAGTACGAAGAACCTCTTTTCCATCGAGCCCCCGCAAACTGATATTTTTCAGAAGCTAACCCTCGTCGCGACGACAGTCCACGCCGATCGGGCTCGGTTGCTGAATCATCGGCAAATCATCGGCTGTCCGTCATGGCCAGAGGCAGATGACGAGGTGCAACCTTTGCTCATGCCCTACCCGGATACCCGGGGAACGGGTCGGAACGGAGGCTATGCCATGATCCAGTCACCAGTTCGTATCGTATTCGCCGCCCTTGCCCTGACCTCTCTCGCGGCCTGTGGAGGTGGTTCCGCCCCCTTGGCATCGACCCCTCAGCCTCCACCGCCGCCACCGCCGGCGCCACCTCCGCCTCCGCCGCCAGCAGGGCCCGTAGCGGGGCAACTCGGTGTCACCGAAACGACAGATTTCGCAGTGCTGGGCGATGCCGTGGCTTTCCAGTGGGACGCTGCCTCGGACTCGTACACAGTTCAATTCCTCGGAGGTGATCCGACCCCCTTGACGGTAGTAGATAGGAATCAACCCCATGAAAGCCACTATCCGTCATCGAGCCAATACGGTGTAACAGTCGCGAAAGATCTCCAGTACAGCTACAGCAACCTTGCTGCCGTTTTTGAGAATGGTTGGGGATATCCAGCTGGCTTCTTTGCCTATGGACTCGCAACGCAGGCCAGCGACGTGCCGGTGACAGGGTCAGCTACCTATCACGCCGAGGTTGCCGGGGGCGATGCTGATCCGGCAGATGCATCGCAGTTCGTTGTGCGCCCATACAATTACTTGGTCGGAGGGACGGCAGACCTAACGTTCGATTTTGGTGCCGGGACCCTTGCGGGTGCGATGGACCCGACAATCTACAGCTATAACGACGAGACGAGGTCACTCGGTCGCTACGAGTTCGTCAACACCGTCTTCGGCGTCGGCAGCACCCAGTTCTCGGGACAACTCGCCAACGCATCGCTCACCGACCTGGGTACTTTCAATGGCCTGTTTACGGGACCGCAGGCTGCCGAGCTGATAGCGCAATGGTGGGCACCCTACGTAAATCCCTGGACGAACGAGTCGGGCCTGCTGCGGGGTGTATGGATCGGCAAGAAGGGTAACTGAGGTGCTTGCCTGCCTGGGCCTCGCACTCGGCATGGCCGTCGGCGAGGTCCAGGCAGTTTCCGGCGCGTCCGAAACGGGTGAAGCGACGACGCAACGCCAGCTGAGTCCGGCGGAAATGTTCAGCCTTGCCGACAGGGCATGGCGGTCGGGTGACCCGGTACTTGCAGAGAAGGTGTTGTTGGCCTTGGCGGACAATCCCGATCGCCGGTTGCACAATGAAGCCCGCTTTCGCCTTGCCATGCTTTACCGGTCGCAGAAGCGGGAAACAGAAGCGGCCGTGTTACTCCGCCGCATTCTTGACGAGGAACCGGATGCTGCGCGGGTCAGGCTGGAGCTGGCCGCTCTGCTCCGGACGCTGGGAGACAACCAGGCAGCCTTGCGTGAACTGCGCGCTGTGCAGTCCGGATCGCTTTCCGGCAAGGCAGCGCAGTTCGTCGACCGGATCGCTGCGAGCTTGCAGGCTGAAAAGCCGTTCGGGCTTTACGTGGAACTGGCGCTGGCACCCGACTCCAATATCAACCGGGCCACAAGGTCAGACACGCTCGACACGGTAATCGGCGAATTCGATATCGGGGACGAAGGAAAGGAGCGCTCGGGGATCGGCGGGGCGCTGAGAATCATGGCAAACTGGCGCGCCCCGCTGTCGTCTCGCGTGCAGTGGCACAGCAGGATTACCGGACAGGCCAACATCTACCGACAGTCGGACTTCAACGACATTGCCGTTGAGATCGCTTCGGGACCGGAGATGCCATTGGGCAAGGGGCGGGTCTCGATCGATGCGATCGCGGGTCAGTCGTGGTTCGGCATGTCGCCATCCCAACGCAGCGCGAGACTTGCTCTCGGCGTCGCCTATCCGCTTAACCCTGTATCCCAATTGCGCATCGATCTGTCGGGCGGGCGGCAGCAGAACCTGTTCAACAGCCTGCAGACCGCATGGTCGGCGGTGGGCCAGGCCCGGCTGGAGCGTGCCCTGTCGCCGCGCCTATACATGGCTGCATCAGTGGGTGCGGCACGCCTGAAGGCGAATGACGATGCATTCAGTACCTGGTCGTGGAATACCGGGATTGCTGCCACCAGGGAAGTTGGGCGGGCGTCCGTCACGGCCTCCCTCGATTACGGAAAACTGAAGGCCGATGAGAGGCTCGTATTGTTGCCTAGAGCTCGCGAGGACACGAGCATCCGGGCACAGATCGGCGCAGTTTTCCGGCAAGTCACGCTTTACGGGATGTCTCCCTTCGCCCGCCTGTCCTACGAACGGAACCGCAGCACGGTCGAGTTCTACGATTATTCCCGGGTCCGGACGGAATTCGGCATGAGCAGGGCGTTCTGAAACCCCGGGTCAGACGAGCGGGTTCGCCCCGCTCATGTAGACGTAGACTTCCTGGAACTTGCCGTCGCGGATGCGCCAGAAGTTGGTGTTGAAGAGGCGGGTCACTTCGCCATCGTGGCCGGTCAGGACAGCTTCGAAGCTGGCTGCGATGCGTCCGTTCGCCTCGTCCACCGTGCAGGTGAAATCCTTGTGCACGATGTCGGCATAGCCGGCGAAAAAGTCCTCGAACATGCGGCGGATTTCCGCCTTGCCGGAATGCCGGGTGAAGGCAGTCTGGACGCAGAATAATGCTTCGTCGTGAAAGCAGGCGAGCGTCGCGTCCATGTCCTTGGCATCGACATTTGCGAAGTACTTTTGCGTTGCGAGATCGATCAGTTCGGCGCGCGAAAGGGTGGGTGCATACTGCATCAGGCGTCCCCTTCCTTGAGCAGGTTGTCGCCGCTCATGTAGACATAGACCCGGTGGAACTTGTCGCCCTTCAGATAGAAGCGATTGCAGTTCTCGTAGCGCAGTTCATCGCCGCCCTGCGGGGTGATGAGCACGGTGAACTGGCTGCACACCGTATTGCTCTGCGGGTCGGCGGTATGGACGAAATTGCCGTGCCAGATGTCGGAGAAATCGGCGAAGAGTTTTTCGAACATGGCCCGGATCGCGCCGATGCCGTTGTGGACCGTGTTCGACGTCTGCTCGGTCAGGATCGCATCTTCGGTGAAGCAGTCGAGCACCTTTTCCATCTGCTTGTTGTCGACGCCGTCGAAATAACGCTTGGTCACGATGTCGATGTAATAGGGGTAGGGCAGGGCATCCTGCCCCGTGCCGCCTTCGCTCCAGCTCATGCGAAATTCCTCCTGATGTCGGCATCCTTGCCCACTTCGGGCGCCGGGAACGCCTTTTTCGAGTGGGTGAGGCCAAGCCCGATCAACATCTCGAGATGCTTGTATGCGACCTGTCCGGGATTGAGCACGGGTATGGGCAGTTCGCTCGCCAGATAGGCGGCAGACTGGTGCATGGTGGTGGAACCAAGGACGATGACATCCGCGCCATCCTCCTCGATGGCCTTGGTGGCCTCTGCCTTCAGCTTGGCGAAGATCACCTCTTCTTTACCGGCGAGCAGCTCGGTGACGTCTGGTCGGGTATCGATCGAACGCAGCGAGGCAACGCGGTCCCAGAAGCCGTATTCGGTCAGCGTCTTTTCGTAGAGCGGGAACCACTGCGGCCACATCGTCAGGATGGAGAAGCTCTTGCCCAGCATCATTGCGGTGCAGAAACTCGCCTCGCCCGGGCCGACGACAGGGATCGAAAGTCGCGAGCGAAGGGCGCGGAGGCCACTGTCGGATACGGTATCGATCAGAACGCCCGAATAACCCTGGTCTTCGGCGTCAATCCCCGCCTGGAAGACCGTCCAGTCCATCAGGAGCATGTCGTGGTAGCTGTCGCCGAGCGCGGCGCCCCAGCCTACGGCGGCGAATTCGGGCTTGAAGCCCGGGGCGACGAAATCTTGGGGTAACTGCTCTGCTCGCGCAGCTACCCCGGCTTCGTCCATCGGTATGGGAACGATGACTTTGATCCGATGGTTCGGACCATCGGCCATCAGAACTTGTATCCCATTTCCACGCCGACCAGACGACGTGCGCCCGGTGAGATGAAAGACCCGCCGAACTCGACCGCCGGGATGACTTCGGACAGGTACTTCTCGTCGAGGACGTTGTCGGCGAAGACATAGGCGCTGAAGTTGCCGAATTCGAGCCCGCCGCGTACGTTGAGAACGCCGAAGGTATCGCGCCTGGCCACGTCATAACGGGCGTTGCCGACGAAACCGGGGAGACCGAGTGCGGAGATTGGCAGCAGTCCGCTGAACAGCGTTGGTAGTTCCTGGTCCTGGACCGTGTGGAACCATGTGGGCCCTGTCAGGCGGTAGTCCCAGCGCATGACGAAATCGACCGTGTCGGTCAGCGGCGTGTCGATCTCGGTGCCGAGGTTCAGCGTCCAGTCGGCAGTATAGGGAGACTTGTTGCCTACGGTGTAGGGACGCGAGGCATTGGCCTTGATCTCGCTGTCCGTGACGTTGAACGCGCCGTAGAGCTTCCAGCCATCGGTGACCTTCGCACCAAGGTTGAGCTCGACGCCCTTCACCTGGACCTCATCGATGTTAGAGACCACGCGCAGAAGGCCGAAGGGTCCGACGAAGAATTCGAAGAACTGCATGTCGTCGATCTTCGTGTAGTAGCCGGCAAGGTCGAAGGTTAGCGCACCATCAAGCAGCTCACCCTTGATGCCCGCTTCGAACGCACTCGACCTTTCCTTGCGGAATTCGTCGTCGATCGTGACGTCTGCGCCGAAGAACTGGGTGAAGTTCTGGTCGACGATGGTCGACGAACCCTGGTTGTTGAAGCCGCCCGATTTGAAGCCGATGCCCCAGTTCGCATAGATGTTGAGGTCGGGCGAGGGTTTCCAGCTGAGGTTCACCTTCGGCTGGAGCTGCTTGTAGGTCGCGCTTTTGGGGCTGAGGGTTCCGAACGCCTGGCCCGGGTTGATGGGGCCGCCGGTGAAAGGGTCGGTCGCATTGGGAACGAGCGACGTGGTCGAGCGGTCTTCGATATCGTAGCGCAAGGCCAGGCCGACATCGAACTGCGGGCTGACTTCGTAATCGATCGATCCGAAGGCCGCGTAGACATTTGTCTTGAATGCGTCGTTGAGGAGCAGTGAGGTCGGGTTGGACGTGTTCGGAGCGTTGTAGAGGTTTTCGATCACCCCTGCGCCCGTGTCGGCGCCAAGGCTGACCCCGACTTCACGATCGATGTTGAGGTAGTACGCGCCGAGCTGCCAGTTGAGCGGGCCGCTGCCGTCCGATGCCAGGCGGATTTCAGCACTGATGTCACGCTGGTTGCGCGACTGGAACTGCGTGCCGTCGCATGTCGTCGGGCTGTAGGGTCCGAAGGTCGAGCCGTTCGCAGGGGCGAAGATGAAGGGGACGGGGATCTGCCCGATGAAGCCCGGCTGGTTTACCGGGAAGCCTGTGAGGTCGGCGGTGGATGCGAAGCAGGCGTTCACTGCGGGGTCGCCAGCGGTATCCGCAGCCCCGATATAACGGGCGAAGTCGGCCGACGTACCGTCCGCGACGAGGCTCTGGTCGACATCGGAGTAGAGCGCCCATGCTGTCAGGACCAGGTTATCGCCGAAACGGTGTTCGATCTTGGCCGAGACGTCGAAGCTGTCCTGGTCATTGGTCGGGCGGATGTTGCTGTAATAGCGGAAGTCGTGCTTGTTCACGTCCTCGTAGAACGCCGGGTTTACGCCTGCGAAATTGGGCAGGTGGAACGAAGCGTTGAAGTTGATCGACGCCCCGCGCAGCTGCGCATAGCGAGCCTTAACATCGAGTTCGGTATCGCTTCCCAGTTGCGCCACTACGCGGCCATCGACGGACCAGGTTTCCTGGTCATCAACGACCTTGGCATTGTCGAGGTAGATGTTGCGATAGAAGCCGTCGGTGGTCCGGTAATAGCCGGAAAGGACGAAGCCGAGCCCTTCGCCGATGGGGCCCGCGATGTGGGCCGTACCCTCGAAGGTGTTCTCGTTGGCATAGGATGCCTTGACCGCGCCTTCGAAGCTGTCGCCGGGCTTGAGGGTCTGCAGCACTATCGCCCCGGCGGCAGCGTTGCGACCGTAGAGGGCACCCTGCGGACCCTTGAGTATTTCGACCTGGCGCAATGTCCCCTGTGACTGGTTGAGCTGCGCGGTATTGGTCTTGAGGATGCCGTCGACCACAAGGGCGACCGAACTTTCCGCATCGCGCGCACCGTTGATGCCGCGGATGTTTACCTGCGTATCGCCCGCTTCCGCTGTGCCGGTAACGATGGTCACACCCGGCGTCAGCTGTGCGAAATCGTCGGCGCTGTCGGCCCCGGTCTTCTCGATGGAGTCGGCAGTGAGCACGGAAACCGATGCAGGGACGTCCTGAAGCCGTTCGGCCTGGCGCCGTGCCGTGACGATGATCGTGTCCTCGCTCGACTCGGTCGAAGCGTCGGTCGCTTCCTGGGCAGCGGCGGGCGCCGCTACCAGCGGAGCGGCGGCGATGGTGGCAAGCAGAAACGACTTGAACGCGCGCATACGGAAACCTCCCCGGTTTCCCGCCCCCGTCCCTCACGGGGTTGGGAATTGAGCCTTGCGACTCGTGCTTCATATTGTATACAAATCGAGTCGGTCAAGCCGTCGGGAGATTGCGATGTCGCGGGCATCGGACAGGGCCTACAGTACTATCCGCGAGATGATCATGTCGGGTGAGCTCGCTCCGGGTGATGCCCTGGGCGAGGAAGCCCTGGCCGAGCGCTGCGGCGTTTCGCGCACACCGGTTCGTGATGCCTTGCGCCGGCTCGAGGCGGATATGCTCGTTGCGCGCACCGACACCCAGCGCAGCTTTGTCGCCGACTGGTCGCTTGACGATATCGCCGACGTTTTCGAACTGCGCGCAATGCTCGAAGGGCACGCCGCGCGTCGTGCTGCCGAGCGCATGGATGACGGCACGTTGAAGGCGCTGCGATCCTGTAATGCCGAGTTGCGTCAGGCGGTCACCACTTCTCCGCCGGACGTCGATCGCTTTCTTGAGCGCAATCGCGAATTTCACGCGCTGATCCTCGAGATGGCGGGATCGCGCAAGCTCGTCTCGCTGCTGGCTTCGGTCATCGAACAGCCGGTCGTCTGGCGCACGGCACATCATTATGGAGAGGAGGAGTTGCGCCGATCCTGCGGGGAGCATGACGAATTGCTCGCGGCCTTCGCCCGGCGGGACGGGGCTTGGGCTGAAACGATCATGGCCGGCCACATCCGCCGCGCCTTCCATGCCTATGCCGATGCCCACCGTGGGCTGACGGCTATCGACTCCCCGGCGAGGAAGCGGACGGCATGACGGCAGAAATGTATACATCTGCCGTGGAGATGGTGGAGGTCAGTCCCCGCGACGGGCTGCAGAACGAGAAGCAACCCGTCTCGACTGCGGACAAGCTCGAACTGATCGCGAGGGCCATTGCGTCCGGTTTGCGGCGCATCGAGGTCACCAGCTTCGTTAACCCGCGTGCCGTGCCCCAGATGGCCGACGCGGAGGCGGTGTGCGATGGTTTGCCCGAGCGCGACGACGTGACCTACATCGGCCTCGTCATGAATGCCCGCGGTGCCGACCGCGCCATCGCCACTGGTCGGATAGACCAACTTGGAGCGGTTGCTGTTGCGACCGACCGCTTCGCCATGGCCAACCAGGGCCAGACCAGCGACGGTTCGGTCGAAGCATCGAAACAGATCATCTCGCTCGCGCGCTTTGCCGGACTCACCGGGCAGGCAACCATCGCGGCAAGCTTCGGTTGCCCCTTCGAAGGCGAAGTGGCCGAGGACCGCGTGGTGGCGATGGCGGCTGCCATTGCCGAGGCGGACCCGGTCGAGATTGCGCTCGCCGACACGATCGGCGTGGGCAATCCGGCGCATGTCGCCAGCCTCGTGGCGAAGGTGCGCGCAGCTATCGGATCTATCCCGATACGCGTCCACTTTCACAACACCCGAGGCACCGGCCTGGCCAATGTCTGGGCGGCGATCGGAGCGGGCGCAACGGTCGTCGATGCATCGATTGGTGGTCTCGGGGGCTGCCCCTTCGCTCCGGGAGCCGCCGGGAATGTCGCGACCGAGGATGTCTCCTACATGCTCGAACGTGCCGGCATAACGACCGGCCTAGACCTTGAAGCACTCATCGAAACGAACCGCTGGCTTGCGGGCGTCATGGACAAGCAATTGCCAGCAATGGTGGGCAAGGCGGGCGGCTTCCCGCGCCCTGCGGAACACGAAGAAAAGGAAACGGCCTGATGCGTTACCGGCTTGGCGTCGATGTCGGCGGCACCTTCACGGACTTGCTGCTGTTCGACAATGAAACCGGCAATTTCTGGCGGCACAAGACGCCCTCGACCCCGCACGACAGTTCGGAGGGCATCCTCAACGGCGTGACCGTGATCACCGGTGAAGCGGGCGTCGATCCGGGCGAGATCGAGTTCTTCCTCCACGGAACGACGGTCGCGACAAATGCCGTGCTCGAAGGGAAGGGGGCCCGCGTCGGCCTGATCACGACCGAGGGCTATCGCGACATCATGCAGATCGCGCGCAGCTTCGTGCCCGGCGGGCTTGCTGCGTGGATTGTCTGGCCCAAGCCGCAACCGCTTGCAGCGCTGGAAGATACCGTCACGGTGAAGGGCCGCATGGACGCCGACGGTAAGGAAGTGCGCCCGCTCGACGAAGCCGAGGTGTGGGCCAAGCTGACGCAGCTGCGCGATGCCGGGGTCGAGGCGATCACGGTCAGCCTCATCAACGCCTATGTCGACGGTCGGCACGAGAAGCGCATCGGCGAAATCGCACACGAAATCCTTCAGGACGTCCCCGTCTCGCTCAGCCACGAGGTCCTGCCCGAGATGCAGGAATACGAACGGACGCTCTCGACCGTAGCCAATGCCTCCGTCCGTCCGGTGGTCGGCAAGTACGTCTCGAACCTGCGGACCAAGCTCCACGATGCGGGTGTGAAGGGCAAGCTCTCGCTGCTGCGCTCCGACGGCGGACTGATGAGCAGCCAGAAAGCGGAAGAGCACCCGGTCAACATACTCATGTCAGGACCCGCAGGTGGCGTGACCGGCGCGCTGTGGGTGGCGAAGAACGCAGGATTCAAGAATATCCTGACGCTCGATGTCGGCGGCACCTCGACCGACGTCGCCCTGATCGAGAACCTCGAGCCGCGCCGGGTGCGCACGACCGAGGTGGGTCACCTGTCGGTGCGCGCTTCTTCGCTCGATGTGAAGACCGTCGGCGCGGGTGGCGGCTCGATCGCCTATGTCCCCGAGCTGACCGGAGCCTTGCGCGTGGGGCCGCAATCCGCAGGTGCGGTGCCGGGACCGGTCGCCTATGCCAAGGGCGGCGAGCAGCCGACGGTGACCGATGCCAATGTCGTGCTCGGCTACCTGCCCGAGGACTTGCTCGGCGGTTCGTTCAAGCTCGACCGAGAGGGCGCGAAGAAGGCGGTCCAGACGATCGCCGACGCGCTCGGCATCCCGCTCATGGATGCGGCGCGCGGGATCATCGACATCGTCAACGAGAACATGTTCGGCGCACTCCGCATGATTTCGGTCCAGCAGGGCTATGACCCGCGGCACTTCGCGCTGATGGGCTTCGGCGGAGCAGGGCCGCTCCACGTCAATGCCGTGGCCCGTCTGATGGGAAGCTGGCCCGCGATCTCGCCCGTATCGCCCGGCGTGCTCTGCGCTCTCGGCGATGCCACGACGCGGATGCGGACCGAAACTGCGCGCAGCTTCAGCCGTCTTGCAACTGAAACCGACGTCGAGGAACTGGTTGCGATCCTCGACGACATGGCCAAGCAGACCCGCGCCGAGCTGACCAATGACGGCATCCCCGAAAGCCAGGTGACGAGCGAGTTCGAAGTCGACGTGCGCTATGCCGGACAGGCCTTCGAGGTCCCGCTGACCATCGACCAGGCGACCCTGCGCGAGAAGGGCATTGCCGGCATCCTCGAACGCTTCGACGACGAACACCGACGCCTTTTCACCTTTAACATGGACACCCCGCACGAGATCGTGAACCTGCGTGCCGTCGCGCTGGGCGAGGCCCCGCAACTGCCAGCCGCCGAGCTCGAGAAGGGCAATGGCGACCCCTCAGCCGCGAAAATCCGCGATCACACACTGTGGATGGACGGTCGCGAGATGGCCGCAGTGATCTACGACCGATCACGATTGAAACAGGCGGATGTGATCCCTGGCCCTGCCATCGTCACCGAAATGGATTCGACGACGCTCATCGAAAATGGCTGCGTCGCCACGGTCGATGCGGTCGGCAACATCCTCATCAATCCCGCGAAGGAGGCCTGAGCCATGCCCGCACAGATCATCCAGCAGAACGCCAAGCCCTTCGACAAGATCGCCATCGACCCGGTCACGCTCGACATCATCGAAAACGCACTTCGCAACGCCCGTATCGAGATGGATGCGACGCTGGTGCGCACCGCCATGTCGCCCGGTATCCGCGAGCAGGGCGATGCCTTCCCGCTGATCGCCGATCCCGACGGCAAGATGATCGTCGGCCAGTTCGGTAGCTTCATCGACGGCTTCCTCAAGGGCTTCGACGGGACCATCGAGGACGGCGACATGATCTTCCTGTCCGATCCCTATTCCTGCGAAGGCGCGATCAGCCACTCGAATGATTGGCTGGTCCTGCTGCCGGTCTACAAGGACGGTCGCCTGCTCGCCTGGACTGCCATGTTCGGCCACCAGAGCGACATCGGCGGCAAGGTTGCCGGTTCGATGCCGATCGATGCCAAGTCGATCTTCGAGGAAGGCGTGCGCATCCCGCCGGTGAAGATCTGGAAGCAGGGGGTCTATAACGAAGACCTGATGAAGCTGGTCATGCACCAGACGCGCAAGCCCGACTGGTGCCAGGCCGACCTCAACGCGCTGATCGCCAGTTGCCGCGTCGCCGCCAATCGCGTGGTCGAGATGGCCAACCGCTTCGGCGACGACGTCTACGTCTCGGCGACGCAGGAGCTGCTCGCCCGCAACCATCGCGCGATGAAAGCGCTGATCGGCATGGCCGTGGCGGAGGAGCCGGTGAGTTTCGAGGATTACATCTGCGACGATGGCCTCGGCTACGGACCCTACAAGATCCGCTGCACCATGTGGCGCGAGGGCGACAAGGTCATCCTCGATTTCGACGGGACCGATCCGCAGTCGGCCGCGTCGATCAACTTCTATCTCAACGAGAACATGTTCAAGATGTTCTTCGGCATCTACATGATCATGGTCTTCGACCCGCAGATCCTGTTCAACGATGGGTTTTACGACCTGATCGAGGTTCGGATTCCCGAAGGCTCGCTCCTTAAACCGAAATTCCCGGCAGCCCTGTCGGGTCGCACCCACGCCCTCGGGCGTATCTTCGACATCCTCGGCGGACTATTGGGGCAGAAGACCCCGGAGTTCCTCAATGCCGCGGGTTTCAGCTCCTCACCGCACCTGTTCTATTCCGGGTGGGACAACCGTGAAGGCCGCGAAGGGGAGTGGTTCCAGCTGTTCCAGATCGGCTTCGGTGGCATTCCCGGCCGACCGCTGGGCGACGGTCCGGACGGGCACTCGCTGTGGCCCGGCTTCACCAACGTGCCGAACGAGTTCCTCGAACGCTATTTCCCCATGCGCATCGAACGCTATGAAACCGAACCCGACAGCGGCGGGGCGGGCCTGCATCGGGGAGGCAACGGCATCCACATGACCTACCGTTTCCTCGCGGACGGGCAGATCGGCATCCATGACGATCGCTGGTTTGTTCCGCCCTGGGGCGTGAACGACGGCCTGCCGGGCAAGCGCGCGCGAAAGATCCTCGAACGCGCTGATGGCACCACCCAAATCGTGGGCAACAAGACCGACGACATTGCGGTCAGGGAAGGCGACCAGCTCCACTACATCACTTGGGGCGGGGGCGGCTGGGGCGATCCGCTGGAGCGTGATCCCGAACTGGTTGGCCTCGAAATCAGGCAGGGCCTCGTCACTCCCGATGGTGCACGCGACTATGGTGTGGTCGCGGATACCGATGGCACTGTCGATGCCTCTGCGACCGAGACACTGCGCAGCCAGATGCGCGGAGCACGCAAGGGCAACAAGCTGTTCGACTACGGTCCCTCGATAGACGAGTTGCGCGCCAATTGCGAAGCGGAGACGGGCCTTCCCGCACCCATCCAGCCGGTCTGGCGTAACGTTCCGCAAGCGGAGGCAGCCGAGTGACTTCGGCCTCAGTCGGATCCCTGGCGGGCCTGAGGGTGGTCGAACTTGGCCAGCTTCTGGCCGGGCCGTTCTGTGGTCAGTTGCTGGGCGACATGGGCGCCGACGTCATCAAGGTCGAGCCTCCGGGCAAGGGTGATCCGATGCGCGACTGGGGGCAGGGCGACGAGAAGGTCCAGTGGGAAGTCATCGCGCGCAACAAGCGCTCGGTCACCTGCAACCTGCGCGTGCCGGAGGGCCAGGCGCTGGCCAAGCAGCTGATCCTCACTGCCGATGTGCTGGTCGAGAATTTCAAGCCCGGGACGCTCGAGAAATGGCGACTGGGCCCAGATGTTCTGCTGGCGGAAAAGCCTTCGCTCATCATCGCGCGTATGTCGGGATACGGGCAGGACGGCCCCTATTCGGACCGTGCCGGCTTCGGCGGCATCGGTGAGGCGATGGGGGGCTGGCGCTATGTCGTCGGCGAACCGGACCGCCCACCGGCGCGCATGGGCATTTCCATCGGTGACACACTGTGTGCGACATACGGGACCATGGGCATCCTTGCGGCCTTACATCACCGCGAAAGGACCGGCGAGGGCCAGGTCATCGATACAGCGCTTTACGAGGCTGTGCTGCAGGTCATGGAAGGGCTGGTGCCGGAGTACGACTACAATGGCTTCATCCGCGAGCGTTCCGGCTCAATCCTCCCCGGCATCGCGCCGTCCAACGTCTACACCTGCAAGGACGGGCCTTTCATGATCGGTGCCAACAAGGACGAGATCTTCGCGCGCCTGGCCGAAGCGATGGGCCAGCCCGAACTGGCGAGCGATCCGCGCTATTCGACGCACCTCGCCCGCGGGCAGCACCAGACCGAACTGGACGACCTCGTCAACGCATGGACTTCGACCCTGACGATCGACGAGGTCGATGCGGCAATGATCAGGCATTCCATCCCTGCCGGGCGCGTCTATACCGCGAAGGACATGTTGGACGATCCGCATTTCCAGGCCCGTGAGGCGATTGTGGAGGTCGAGACGCAGACCCGTGGGCCGATCAAGATGCAGAACGCATTCCCGAAATTCTCGAAGACGCCCTCCGGCATTCGTCGCCCTGCTCCGGCCGTGCCCGGACAGGACAATGCCGTGGTCTATGGCGACCTTCTCGGCCTGGACCCGAACGGCCTCGATGCGCTGAAGGCACAGGGCGTCATCTGATGGCGGATGACGGGCTTGCGGAAAGCTATGCGCAGGCCTTCGCGGGCAGACTGACGCCGGGCCAATCTCCGGCGTTGTTGCTGGTGGACATGGTCGAGGCCTACCTGCAGCCGGACAGTCCGCTTTATTGCGAGACGGCGCCTGCCGCGGTCGAGAGTGGCGCACGCTTGCTCGATGCGGCGCGCAAGGGTGGGCGCCCGATTGTGTTCACCAATGTCGAATACGAGCCCGGCGGGGCCGACGGTGGGCTGTTCTATCGCAAGGCCCCGGTCCTCGAGGTTTTCCAGCGCGGTTCGCCATTGGGCGCCTTCCCTGCTGCCTTGACACCGCGCGAGGGCGAGTGGGTTGTGACCAAGCAATACCCGTCGGCCTTTTTCGCGACCGGCCTTGCCGAACGGCTTCACGAGGCAGGCGTCGACACGCTTCTGATCGGCGGCTTTTCGACCTCGGGCTGCGTCCGTGCATCGGCACTGGACGCCTTGCAACATGGCTTCGTGCCGCTGGTCGTCACCGACGCCTGTGCCGATCGCCATCCCGCGCCGCACGAGGCGAACCTTTTTGACCTGCAGGCGAAATACGCCGAGCTGGTCGACAGCGAATTCGGAGCCAGTCTCCTGGCCTGAGAGCTCGCTCAGCTGCCGGTGAAGTTGGTCTTGCGCTTCTGCAGGAAGGCCATGCCGCCTTCCACCGCGTCATTGGTGCCGCCCGCGATCCGCTGGGTATTTGCTTCCGCCGCAAGCGTCGAAGCAAAATCCAGCTGCAGGCCTTCACGAAGAGTACGCTTCATCAGGCCGAGCGCGACAGTCGGACCACTGGCGAGTTTCTCGACGAGATCTTTCGCGGTCTGCTCCAGCGCGTCATCCTCGACGCATTTGTAGATGAGGCCGATCCGCTCGGCTTCCTCGCCGTGGATCTTTTCGCCGAGCATCATCATGCGGGTTGCCTGGGCCGTGCCGACCAGGCGCGGCAGGAGCCAGCTCGAACCGCCATCGGGGACCAGCCCGATATTGACGAAGGCCTGGAGGAAATAGCCGCTCTTGCCGGCGACCACGAAGTCGGCCGCAAGGGCGATCGAACAGCCGACACCAGCCGCCGGTCCCTGGACCATGCTGACCACCGGGACCGGCAGGTTTGCCAGCGCCATGACCATCGGGTTGTAGTGGCGCGAGAGCGAGTGGAAGGCACCATCGCCGCCGCTCATCGTCCGTTCGCCGCGGGCGGCGAGGTCGGCGCCAGAACAGAAGGCGCGCCCTTCGCCACGGATCAGGACTGCGCGCGCATCGCCGAGCTCGCGGATGGCGTCGAAGATCTCGTCGGCCATCTGGGGAGGGCAGGCGTTGAGCCGCTCGGGGCGGTTGAGAGTGATCGTCAGCACCGACCCATTGCGTTCGGTCTTGATGGTCTCGAAATCACTCACTTCTCTCTCCCTTGCATGTCTCTCTGGTGAAGTTTCTTGGTCGGGTCCGTGCGGAATTGCAACTGTTCTCGGTCGGGTCAGGCCCGCTTCCAGATCGCCAGTTCGTCGGGGCCGTCGATGATCGATCCGGAAGTCCCGACAGGTTCGTGTTTTCCGTCCGTCAGGAACCCGATCGCCTCGGCATCTTCTGTTGGCACACATGCCAGTGTGCGATCGCCTTCGGGCGTTCTTGCCACGATCACGCCTTTCGTCGGCGATCCTTCCCGATCATAGAACACGGTGTAGGTCTCGATGGTCGCCGGACCACGATAGCCTTCGTCGAGGCGAGGGACGGGCCCGCGCCGCTGGTCGGCTTCTGCCTGGTAGTCAAAGTCCTGCGGGAACACGGTCGGGAGCGGTTTCCCGGCGAGCAGGATCGTGTGGTTGTGCGTGGCGTAGCCACCGTTAGCGAAGAGCAGGCCCTTGTCTGCGGTGCAGCGAAGCTTTTCGACCATCGCCACGACGGCGTGGCTCATGTAGTTGCCGATTGGGCCACCGCCGAACGTCAGGCCGCCGAACACGGTCGAAGGGCGGTCGAGTGGCCATCCCAGCACGCGTCGCGCCATCTTCGGCACGCAGGGAAAGCAGCTGTAGAGCTCGACATGGGCGAGATCCTCGACCTTGACCCCGTTGAGCTCCATTGTTCGCTCGATCGAGGTCGCGAGACTGGGAGAGGCGTCATACCGGTCGCGATTGAGGAAATTGCCGCTCTCATGCGCCGCAACTCCATAACCGATATATACCAGCCCATCGTCGGGAATCCCGCGCCGACGCGCCTCGGCGAGACTGGTGACGATGAAGCCGGCACCTTGGTTGACCGACGAATTCGCGACCTGGAGCTTCGTATACGGGAAGGCGATCGGGCGGTTCGATTCGCTTGGTGTCACGACGTCATCGGCGGAAACAGGTTTGCGGATCCACGCGCCTTCGCGGTCCGCTGCAACTTCGCTCATCAATGACCAGATGACGCCGCTCTCCGCCTGCCCTTCGGCCAGCGTCTGGCCATAGGATGTGCGTCCCGCATTCTCGTAAAGCGGATAGACATCGGTCGGGACGACGAGGCCGTACCCTTGCGCATAACCTTTGCGGACGCGGTGTGAGGCATCGCGAAGGGCATTGGGCTTGTCTGCTCCTTCGGCGCGCTTCATCGCGGCGAGCTGGCCGGCAGTTCGCAGCGCCTCGCCCCCGGTGATGGCGCAGATTTTCGCCTCGCCTGCGCCGATGCGATTGGCGGCTTCATGGAGTAGCAGGATCGGGCTGTCGCCATTGGGCATGGCGGTCTGCATGCAATGGGCAGGGTTGATCCCGAGTGCTTCGGCGACCTTGCCATCGACCGGGCTCAACTGAGGCCAGGCGAGTTGCGCAACCACGCTGAGGCTATCGCAATCGGCGAGCAATCCGCCGCCCGCGTCGGCATCGGCGCGTCGCAACGCCTCGGCCATCAGACCGACAGGATCGAGCCCGTCGCCCGGTTGCTGGGGTCGGTCGTTGACCTGCCCGACGCCGACGATGACGGGTACGCGTTCCGGATCGATATCAGCCATGCTCTCTCCCTGCCTGGTGCCACAGACCCTAATCGTCCGGTTGCGCTTCGCAACCGAAGTTTTGGCATCAGGAGATGAAGGAGAGGATGGCTGGGGTGGCAGGATTCGAACCTGCGCATGCCGGTACCAAAAACCGGTGCCTTACCGCTTGGCTACACCCCAGCAAGTGGGCGCTCCTATAGCGCCACTTGCCGGGATGTGAAGGGGGCTGATCAGAACTTCTTGCCTTCGAAATCTGCGGCCGAATGGCGTTCGAGCAGCTGCTCGTCCTCTTCGCCCCAGGCCTTGTTCACGATCCGCCCGCGGCGAACACCGGGACGCTCGGCGATCTGCTTCACCCAGCGTTCGACGTGGGTGTATTCATGGATCGAGAGGAACTTGCGCGCTTCGCCGTAAATACCGCCTACGACGAAGGGGGCGAGCCATGGCCACGTCGCCATGTCTGCGATCGTGAAGTCCTTGCCGCCGAGATATTCGCTCTGGGCGAGACGCTTGTCGGCTACGTCGAAAAGACGCTTGGTTTCCATGGCGTAGCGGTTGATTGGGTATTCGTATTTCTCCGGTGCGTAGGCATAGAAATGCCCGAAGCCGCCGCCGATGAACGGTGCGCTGCCGACTTGCCAGAAGAGCCAGCTCAAGACCTCGGCGCGCGTGTGATCGGTCGGGAGAAATGCCCCGAACTTCTCGGCGAGGTGCAGCAGGATAGCGCCGCTTTCGAAAACGCGAACCGGCTCGGGACCGCTCTTGTCGAGCATTGTAGGAATCTTGGAGTTCGGGTTGAGGTCGACGAAGCCCGAGCCGAACTGGCTGCCGTCGGAGATATTGACCGTCCAGGCATCATATTCGGCATCCGCAAATCCCGCTTCGAGCAGTTCCTCGAACATGACGGTGGCCTTCACGCCATTGGGCGTCGCCAGCGAATAGAGCTGGAAATCGTGCTCACCGACCGGAAGTTCCTTCTCGGACCTTGCGCCCGAAGTCGGGGCGTTGATTGCTGCGAAACGACCGCCGTTTTCGGCGTCGAAGGTCCAGACTTCGGGGGGAGTATAGGTTGGGTCGGCCAAGGGGTTTCTCCTTCTCACAGGCTCGAGTGGCTAGGTCACTCATCCGTTCGTCGCAAGGTGGGGAACCGTGACAGCGATCCCAATGTTCTTCACTTCGCCATGACGAAGCTGATCTATGTCGACGACGACCTTCCCGGAATCTCCCGCAAGCGAGCGGGCAAGGGCTGGGCGTATTATGATCCGCAAGGGAAGCTGATCGGCGATGCGGAGGAGAAGCGCCGGCTCAATGCAATCGCGCTTCCGCCGGCGTATGTGGATGCGTGGTTCTGCCCGGCGCCCAACGGCCATATCCTCGCAACCGGGATCGATGCGAAGGGCCGCAAGCAGTACCGCTATCACCCCGACTTTCGCGCCCAGCGGGAGAGCGAGAAGTTCGACAGCTGCATCGCGTTCGGCAATCTGCTGCCGCTCGTGCGCAAGCGGGTCGAAACCGATCTCGCCGGGCGCGAACTGACGTTTGAACGCGCGGTTGCGAGCGTGGTCCGCCTGCTCGATCTTGGCGCCATCCGTGTCGGGAATGAAGGCTATGCGCAGCAGAACAAGAGTTTCGGTGCAACGACCCTGCGGCGCCGCCATGCCGAGGTGACCGGCAAGACCCTCCGGCTCAAATACAAGGGCAAGTCTGGCCAGATGCGCGAAGTCGTTCTTTCAGATGGCAGCCTGGCGCGGGTGGTGCGCAAGATGCAGGACCTCCCAGGGCAGAACGTCTTTAAATATGTCGACGACGACGGCGAGGTCCATTCGGTCGATTCCGGTGACGTGAACGCCTATCTTGAAGAGACCATGGGCCACCGCTTCACGGCGAAGAATTTCCGGACCTGGCATGCCAGCGTGATGGGTTTCGAATGCCTGCGAACGGGCGAAGGCAAGCTGCCGATGAAGGAACTGCTCGATTGCGTCGCGGGCAAGCTGGGCAATACGCCCGCAGTGACCCGCAAGAGCTACATCCATCCTGCGGTCATCGACCTCGTTGATCGTCAGGAAGAATGGCGCGCGGATCTTGATCTTCCCAGAGCGACCAAGTGGCTGACACGAGAGGAGCGCGGTCTTCTCGACCTTCTGGAACAAGCACCGAGCGCAATCGAGCTTCTGGCAGCCTGATTTGCGCCGAGGTCGTTGTAGTTCGACTCGCATATTGCATTGGTGTATCGCGTTACTGCCGAAAGTGCGGAGCTCATCGGCGTCGGTCGGCGATCACGCTCTCCGAGTTCGGCTCCGCGGGGTCCGCAAACCATGCAACGCCTTGCTCAATTCGATGTAAGCCGTCAGTTTCTTTCACGCAGGGGAAAGCTGGCGGCGCAGGTCATATTCGGCGGCCTCTGCGCAACCGCAATGATTGGTCTGCGCTCCGTTTTCGACATGTGGGCGCCAACATCGGGGCCCTTTGCACTTATCTATCCGACAGTCTTGCTTGCGACACTATACGGACACTGGAGGGCGGGGCTCACGGCTTTCCTCACGACGTTCATGTGGGCCTGGTATTTCATCCTGCCCGAAGCGGATTCCTTCTATTTTTCCGATCCGACCGACCCGCCAAGGGTAATGCTCAATGCTGCCTGTGCGTTGATCCTGCTTTTCTTCGCCGAGGTGTTTCGCCGGGCCGCCCACAGCACTGTCGAGCAGATCCGATTGGATGCCGACCGACGTCTTACCTTACTGACGGAACTCGAACACCGGACGAAGAACAACTTCGCGCTCGTCGCCAGCATGCTTGAAATCCAGAAGCGGCGTCTGGGAAATCCCGAGCTTCATGGTCCCCTGGAAGATGCCGCAGGTCGCGTTAGAACCTTTGCCGACGCCTATTCGAGCCTTGCGATGGAGCAGGCTCACGACAGCGACGTCGCGATGAAACCTTACCTCGACGTCCTGCTCGATCGTATCGAGCGCGCTGCAATTCCCGACAACGTGACCCTTTCACGCGAGATTGATCGCATCTCTCTGCCACGGGAAGCGGCCGTCGCGGTCGGGCTTTATCTCAACGAGGCGGTATCGAATTGCCTCAAGTATGCATTCCCCGAGGAGCGCCGTGGCAACATTGGGGTCTTCTTCACCGTAATCGACGGTGACTGGCGACTTACCATCGAAGACAACGGGGTGGGGGTGGATGCCGTGCCCAGCGTCGATGGTGGTTTGGGGTCGAGCCTGATGTCTGCATTCGCGCAGCAAGCAGGGGCAACCCATGTTTCGGGTCCGGCTCTGCATGGCTATCGTAGTGAAATGGCGACCTGCAAGAGTTCTGTTGCCTAAAGTATCCGAAAAGGATACTGGCGTGTCATGCACCGTGCCGGAGCAAAGATACGCGCATTCCGTGAGGCGCTCGATCCGCCTCTGACGGCGGAAGAATTCGGCATTCGCTACGGCGAGCCGGAGCCTTGGCCGAGCCGCACGGTCTATGGCTGGGAGGCGAAGGGCAAGATCGCCCGTGCAGCCGTCCAACGCCGTCTCTCCGATCTTGGCATTTGCGAACCTGGCGACTGGCTGGCCCCAGCGCCGATACCCACCTCCACCGCGAAAGATCCCCGTTCCATGGCCGAAGCCGCCACACATCGCTTTTATGATTTGCACACGCACGGGTTCGTTCGGTTAGCCACTGCCACCCCGCGGGTGCGGACAGCGGACGTCGCCTATAATGCCGAGGGTATCATCGAGCAGGCACGGACCGCGGCAGAGCGCGGTGTCGACCTGCTGCTTTATCCGGAACTGGCGCTGTCTTCCTACGCACTCGACGACCTGCACTTGCAGACAGCGCTACTCGACATGGTCGACAGGCAACTGGCCCGGATTGCGCGGGAAACATGCGAACTAGCGCCGGTGCTGGTTTTCGGAGCGCCGCTGCGCCGCAATGGGCGCATCTACAATTGCGCGATTGTGATGGCGCGCGGCGATGTGCTTGGCGTCGTGCCGAAAAGTTTCCTGCCGAATTATCGCGAATATTATGAGAAGCGCTGGTTTGCCCATGGTCGCGAATGCATCGGGCTGACCATCGATGCCGGCGGTGCCGAGGTTCCGTTCGGCACCGATCTCGTCTTTGCCGCGCAGGACATGCCGGGCTTCGCCTTCGGTATCGAGATTTGCGAGGACTTCTGGTCGCCCAATCCCCCAGGAACGCTGGCAGCGCTGGCCGGGGCGACGATCCTGCTCAATCCGTCTGCATCGAACATCACCATCGGCAAGTCGGACGAACGCCACCTTCTCAGCCGTGCCAGTTCCAGCCGCGCGGTCTGCGCCTACGCCTATTCCGCCAGCGGGCACGGCGAGAGCACGACCGACCTCGCCTGGGACGGGCAGGGGATGATCTACGAAATGGGTGACTTGCTGGTCGAAAGCGCCCGCTTCGATCTCGAGCCCGAATTGTGCGTGGTCGATGTCGACACGCAGCGCATCATCGCCGAGCGGCTGCGTATGGGGACATTCAACGACGCGGCCGAGGCTGCAGGTCGGCCGGAGGACTGGTTCCGCCGCGTCGAGTTTGCACATGGCGCTTCGGGCGGAGACAGGGGCCTGGTACGTCCCATCCGCCGCTTTCCCTTCGTGCCCAATCGCGCGCACAAGCTGGACGAGGATTGCTACGAAGCATTCAACATCCAGGTCGATGCCCTGATGCGGCGGATCGAGTCGACGAAGGCGAAGTCGCTGGTCATCGGCATTTCGGGCGGGCTCGACAGCACGCATGCCCTGCTCGTCTGCGCCAAGGCCTGCGACAGGCTCGGTCGCCCACGCACCGACATCCGCGGCTACACGATGCCCGGCTTCGCGACCTCGGAAGGAACCAAATCCAATGCCTGGAAACTGATGAAGGCGTTCGGCATCACGGCCGACGAAATCGACATCAAGCCCGCCGCGAGACAGATGCTTGAGGACATCGAGCACCCGTTCTCCGACGGCGAACCGGTCTATGACACGACGTTCGAGAACGTGCAGGCTGGGCTGCGCACAGACTACCTTTTCCGGCTGTCGGGCCATCATGGCGGTTTCGTTATCGGGACCGGTGACTTGAGCGAGCTGGCGCTTGGATGGTGCACATACGGTGTTGGCGACCAGATGAGCCATTACGGCGTCAATGCCGGCGTGCCCAAGACACTGATCCAGTACCTCATCCGCTGGACCATTGCGACGGGCCAGTTCGACGAGGGGGTCGATGCCGTACTGGCCGACATTCTCGACACCGAGATCAGCCCCGAGCTCGTCCCCGCCGATGCCAGCGGAAAAATCCAGAGCACTGAATCGATCATCGGTCCCTATGAGCTCAACGACTTCTTCCTCCACCACATCATCCGCTGGGGACAGAAGCCGAGCCATGTCGCCTTCCTTGCCTGGCATGCCTGGAAGGACGCGAAGTCGGGTCTCTGGCCCATCGATTTTCCCGAAGGTGCGAAGAACGAATACGACCTTTCGACCATCGCGAAATGGCTCGAGAATTTCCTCAAGCGCTTCTTCGGGTTCAGCCAGTTCAAGCGCAGCGCCTTGCCCAATGGTCCGAAAGTGTCCGCTGGCGGGGCGCTAAGCCCCAGGGGCGACTGGCGCGCACCTAGCGATGCCGTAGCCGATGTCTGGCTGGCAGAGCTCGCTGCTTCCCTACCTCCCGAAGGCAAAGCATGACCGCGCGTGCCATCGCTGTGATGATGCTCTGCAACATCGTCTGGGCACTCAATGTTGTCGTCAGCAAGATTGCCGTCGACGACTTTGCGGTTCCGCCGCTGTTCTATGCCGTGCTGCGCTCGCTTATCGTAGCGATCGCACTCGCTCCCCTACTCTGGCCGTTGCCGGAAAAGCTCTGGAAGGTGCTCCTTGTTGGCCTTGCGATCGGTGGCGGTTCTTTCGCGTTGTTCTTCATGGGCCTCAAGACCGCCAGCCCTTCGGCGTCAGGCGTCGTCAGCCTTACCGGCGCGCCGATGACCGTCTTGTTTGCGATCATCTTTTTGGGAGAAAGAATCCGCTGGAAGCGCGGTTTAGGCATCGGCCTCTCCTTCGGCGGGGTGTTCTTCGCCATGACCGGATCGAGCCAGATGGAGGCGAGCAGTGGGCTGCTGCTGGTGTTCGTGTCCGCCGTGATCGGCGCGCTCGGCGCAGTCTTCGTCAAGAAGCTCGATATTTCGTCGATCCGTCTCCAGGCATGGGCCGCGGTCGCATCGATCGCAGTGCTGGGGCCACTTTCGATGCTGTTCGAGCACGACCTGATGGCACCGGTCATTGCTGCGCCTTGGGAGGTAGCGGCATGCCTGTTCTTCGCTGCGGTCATCGTGTCGATCGGCGCGCACACCGCCTATTTCCAGATGCTCCAGCGTTACGACACGAACGTCATCGTGCCCCTGACGCTGTTCACGCCGATCCTCACCATCGCCTTTGGTGCCTGGTTGACGGGTGATACGGTCGGTGGCCGCCTGATCGTCGGCGGTGCCATCGCCCTGGTCGGCGTTGCGATCATCGTCGTCCGGCCGAGCGAGACCTTTACGCGGCGTTTCCTGGTGAAACTGCGGCTCTGATCAGCCTATCGGCATGACCCAGCCATGCGTGTCGGCAATGGTGCCGCGCTGGATGCCGACGAGCTTCTCGCGAATCTTGCTGGTGAGTTGGCCGGGTCCGCCACTGCCGATGGTGAACTCGCCGTCCTCGCCTGCAACCTTTCCGACCGGCGTCACAACTGCTGCGGTGCCACAGGCCATGGTTTCGAGCAGGTGCCCGCTTTGGGCATCGGTGCGCCACTGATCGATGGAGTAGGGTTCCTCACTGACGTTGAGCCCTTCCTCGCGCAGGAGCTGGATGAGGCTGGCGCGAGTGATGCCGGGTAGGATCGTGCCGGTCAGCGGCGGAGTGATGACGCGGCCGTCATCGAACACGAAGAACAGGTTCATGCCGCCAAGTTCCTCGACCCACTTGTGCTCGACCGCATCGAGGAACAGCACCTGGTCGTGACCACGGGCAAAGGCTTCGCGCGTCGGGACGAGGCTGGCGGCATAGTTGCCGCCGCACTTGGCCGCACCGGTGCCGCCGGGAGCAGCGCGGGTATAGCTCGAAATCCAGATGCTGACGGCCGGTGCGCCGGACTTGAAGTAGTTTCCGGCAGGCCCCGCGATGACCATGAACTTGTAGCGTTTTGCCGGGCGGACACCGAGGAAGGCCTCGGTCGCGATCATGAAGGGGCGCAGATAGAGCGACGAGCCTTCCGCACCCGGTACCCATTTGCCGTCCACGGCTATGAGCTGGCGGATAGCTTCGACGAAGAGCTCTTCCGGCACATGTGGCATGGCAAGGCGATCTGCCGACGCATTGAGCCGACGCGCGTTTTCTTCGGGACGGAAGAGGGCGATGGAGCCGTCCTCGTGGCGGTAGGCCTTGAGTCCTTCGAAGATCTCCTGGGCGTAATGCAGGACGGCTGCAGCCGGATCGAGCATGATTGGTGCGCGCGGTTCGACCTTCGCATCGTGCCAACCTTGGCCGTCGGTATATTCGATCGTCACCATGTGATCGGTGAAATGCGTGCCGAAGCCGGGATTGGCGAGGATTGCCTCGCGATCGGTGTCGGAGGTCGTGGCCGGGTGCGGGATGTGTTCGAACTGCATAGGGCGCGGGTAATCCGGGCACGCGCCTTGCGCAAGGCAGGCAAACTATATCGCCCAAAATGAGAAGGGCAGCGCCACCCTTGGGTGTGCTGCCCTTCGCATGGTCAGCGGCGGGAAGTGCCGCTCACGAAGTCTCTATCCGGTATCTGCTTACCGATAGTACCTCGCGCGGAAACTTGCCGACCTCTCTGCTGAACCATGAGACATCGGATCACCTCCTTTCGCGCTTGTGAGCTAGAAGCCCCTTTCCAAGGACCCCAAGACCGCGTTTCGCCGCTGATCTTGATTACCAATTTGTTGCGCGAACGGGATGAAAACAAGGCTTGAAAAAAAGTTTTCCCACGTCAGAATTGTTAGATGTGGCCCGGCAGATTTGCGCGGGCCTTTTTCTTGCCTAGCGACAGTCCTCGATGACCCGCGTCACTTCCGCCCAGTTCGGCAGGTAAAGCGCGCTAGTCCCCGGCATCTCCACGGCAAATCGTCCACGGGTCAGGGCCATCGCATCGAGCAGCGGGTCGCTGGCAGACAGATTCGCGCTGACGCTGCTCGAACCGCTCTGGACCGCCAGCGTGCGGTCAACTGTCTCGGTCCTGATGATCATGGCTGTGGAAGAATCGCTTCCCGATGCGCGCGTGAGAATCACGCTACGGGCCTGGCGGTTGCATTCGATAGAGAAACGGGCGCCTTGCTGCGGCTCGCCGAACAGGGCGATCGATCCGGTGTTCGTCGCGCGATAGGTCCACGATCCCGAGGTTTGCGGTGCGTCGATCCAGTTATCGAATGTCGGAGCCGCTGAGGGCGGAGTGGGCGTTGGCGTCGGGATAGCAGCTGCCGGCGTGGGCGTCGGGGCAGGCGTCGACTCCGGTGCCGGCACGCAGGCGGCGATGGCGAATGTCAGCGCAAGAGCAGCTGCGGCATTGGCATAGATCGGTTTCATATGTCCTCAATGCCCGCTAGGCGCTTTCTTTCCAATGGCTAAGAAGATGCGCCTCGACCAGATGCTGGTGGACCGCGGGCTCGTGGAGAGCCGCACGCGGGCGCAGGCGCTGGTCATGGCGGGCCTCGTATTCAGTGGCGAGACCAAGCTGTCAAAGCCTGGCCAGCAAATGCCCGATGATGCCCCGCTTGACGTGCGCGGCCGTGACCATCCCTGGGTCAGCAGGGGCGGGATAAAGCTGGCGCACGCGATCGAGCATTTCGGCCTCGACCCCAGGGGCGCTGTCGCGATGGATATCGGCAGCTCGACCGGCGGGTTTACAGACGTCCTGCTGCAGGGCGGGGCGGAGCATGTCTTCGCGGTCGACAGTGGCACCAACCAGCTGGCGTGGAAGCTGCGGCAGGACCCGCGCGTCACCGTGCTGGAACAGACGAGTGCCCGCATCCTTACGCCGGAAATGATCGACCGTCCGTGCAACTGGGTGGTCTGCGATGCGAGCTTCATCGGCCTTGCCAAGGTTCTCGAAAGGCCGCTCGAACTGGCCGCCCCCAAATGCCGCCTCGTCGCGCTGATTAAGCCGCAGTTCGAGGTCGGGCGTGACGAAGTCGGCAAGAAGGGCGTCGTCAGCGATCCTGCACTACACGCGCGTGTCTGCGATGAGGTCCGCGAATGGGTCGAAGGTCGCGGATTCGAGGTGCAGGGCATTGTCGAAAGCCCGATCAAGGGACCGGAAGGCAACATCGAATTCCTGATTTCCGCGACTCGCGATTGACGCTGCGGCCAATAGCGCTCTAGGCGCTCGGGCAATCGCATTCACGGAGAGAGCATGAGCGCGAACATCGCCGAAATGGAACGCCGCCGCGCCGCAGCCAAGCTGGGCGGGGGTGAAAAACGGATCGCGGCACAGCACGCCAAGGGCAAGCTGACCGCGCGCGAGCGACTTGATGTCCTGCTGGATGAAGGCAGCTTCGAGGAACTCGACACCTATGTCGAACACGACTGCGTAGACTTCGGCATGGACGAACAGAAGATCCCCGGCGACGGTGTGGTCACCGGATCGGGCACCATCAATGGTCGCCTCGTCTACGTTTTCAGCCAGGATTTCACCGTCTTCGGCGGCTCTCTTTCCAAACGCCATGCAGAGAAGATCTGCAAGGTCATGGACACCGCGATGAAGGTCGGTGCGCCGGTCATCGGCCTCAACGATTCCGGCGGGGCACGCATCCAGGAAGGCGTCGCCTCTCTCGGCGGCTATGCCGAAGTGTTCCAGCGCAATGTGCTTGCCAGTGGTGTCGTGCCGCAGATCAGCCTTATCATGGGCCCGTGTGCGGGCGGCGCGGTCTATTCGCCGGCGATGACCGACTTCATCTTCATGGTCGAGGATTCGAGCTACATGTTCGTCACCGGGCCCGATGTGGTGAAGACGGTGACCAACGAGGTCGTCACGCAGGAGGAACTGGGCGGCGCGAAGACGCACACGACCAAGACCTCGGTCGCCGACAACAGCTTCGAAAACGACATCGAGACGTTGCTCGCGACGCGCGATTTCTTCGACTACTTGCCGTTGTCGAACCGCGAGGAGGTGCCAGAGCGCCCGACCAGCGACGCCTGGGATCGCGAGGAGCCGAGCCTCGACACGCTGATCCCCGACAACGCCAACCAGCCCTACGACATGCACGAAGTGATCCGTAAGGTGCTGGACGAGGGCGATTTCTTCGAGATCCAGCCCAACCATGCGGGCAACATCATCTGCGGCTTCGGCCGGATGGAAGGCCGCACGGTCGGCGTCGTCGCCAACCAGCCGATGGTGCTCGCGGGTGTACTCGACATCAACTCTTCCAAGAAGGCCGCCCGCTTCGTGCGTTTCTGCGATGCCTTCGAAATCCCGATCCTGACCTTTGTCGACGTGCCCGGCTTCCTCCCTGGCACGGCGCAGGAGCACAACGGCATCATCAAGCACGGGGCGAAGCTGCTCTTCGCCTATGCCGAGGCGACCGTGCCCAAGATCACCGTCATCACCCGCAAGGCCTATGGCGGCGCCTACGACGTGATGGCCTCCAAGCACCTGCGCGGGGACCTAAACTACGCCTGGCCGACCGCCGAAATCGCGGTGATGGGCGCGAAAGGCGCGGTGGAGATCATCTTCCGCCAGGAGAAGGACGATCCCGACCAGATCGCTGCCCGGACAAAGGAATACGAAGACCGCTTCGCCAACCCCTTCGTGGCTGCCCAGCGCGGCTATATCGACGAAGTGATATACCCGCACTCGACGCGGCGGCGGATTGCTCTGGGGCTACGCAAGCTGCGGACGAAGCAGCTCGAGAACCCGTGGAAGAAGCACGATAACATTCCGCTTTAGGATACCGTTGAAATGCGTCACGCCAAAGCTGATGACCTGGACAGGATCGAGCCATTGCTCGCCCGGTTAAGGACGATTGAAGGTCTGGTCGAACGCAGTCGCGGCACTTTTTACCGGAAGGGGCGCGCGCTCCTCCATTTTCACGAAGACAAGGGTTCCATCTTGGCCGACTTGAAAATCGACGGCGTATGGCACCGCTACCCTGCCACTTCTTCGTCCGAGTGCGAGGCATTACCGGAGAAAATCGGATGAAACTCGGCCGTCTCAACCACATCGGCGTTGCCACGCCCTCGATCGAGGAATCGATCCGCTATTACCGCGATGTCATGGGCGCGACCTCGTTCCACAAACCTTTCGATCTCGAGGCGCAGGGGGTGAAGGTCTGCTTTGTCGATACGCCCGGCCAGAATGGGACCTACGGCACGCAGATCGAGCTGATCGAGCCGCTCGGCCCCGACAGCCCCATCAACAATTTTCTCGAGAAGAACCCGTCCGGCGGGCAGCACCACCTGTGCTACGAGGTCGAGGATATCGAGGAAGCGCGCAGCTGGTTCGAGGGACTGGGCAAGCGCATCCTTGGCCCCACCCGCATCGGCGCGCATGGGACGCCCATCTTCTTCCTCCACCCCAAGGACATGATGGGCCAACTGACCGAGATCATGGAAACGCCCAAGGACAATGCGCACTGGTCGAACTGACCGGCGCGGGAGAGAGAAAGACATTGCTGTTCTACGATAGCCCGAACCCCGCGCCCAATCCGCGCCGCGTCCGCATATTCGCGGCGGAGAAGGGCATCGAGTTGCCTTCGCAGGAAGTCTCGATCCCCAAGCGCGAACAGAAGTCTGCCGAATTCGTCGCCAAGAACCCGCGCGGGCAGACGCCGATCCTCGAACTCGATGATGGGACCGTGATTGCCGAGAGCGTGGCGATCATGCGCTATCTCGAGGCTTTGCACCCCGAACCGCCGCTGTTCGGCACAACCCCGACCGAGATCGCCGCAATCGAGATGTGGTGCCGCCGCGCGGAAATGATCGCGATGGCGCCCGTGGGACAGGTTTGGGTTCACACGCATCCCTTCACCGCCGCGATTCCCGGTCGCAACCAGGAGTGGGGCGAGACCAATCTGCCGCGCGTCGCCGATGCCTTTCGCTTCTTCGACCAGTCGCTGGCGGACCGCGATTTCATTGCCGGTGAAGACTACACTGCTGCCGACATCCTGCTGCTGACCACAGTCGACTTCGCCACATTCGTCGGCTGCGGGATGCCAGAGGATTGCGAAAACCTGCGCGGCTGGCACGATCGCGTGTCCGCCCGCCCGAGTGCCAAGGCCTGAGAGCGACCATGACCGACAAACCCACATACGACGACTGGAAGCCCCTTGCCGACAAGGAAGTGAAGGGCCGCGACCTCACATGGCACACGCCCGAGGGGATCGCCGTGAAGCCGCTTTACACCAGCGAGGATATGGCCGGCATCGATGCCGGCGTCCCCGGCATCGCGCCGTTCACGCGCGGGCCCTATGCCTCGATGTATACCGGCCGTCCGTGGACGATCCGCCAGTATGCCGGCTTCTCGACCGCCGAGGAGTCGAACGCCTTCTACCGCCGCAACCTCGCTGCGGGCCAGAAGGGGCTGAGCGTGGCTTTCGACCTCGCGACCCACCGCGGCTACGACAGCGACCACCCGCGCGTGGTCGGCGATGTCGGCAAGGCAGGCGTCGCGATCGACACCGTGCGCGACATGGAAATCCTGTTCGACCAGATCCCGCTCGACGAGATGAGCGTGTCGATGACCATGAACGGCGCGGTAATCCCGGTCATGGCCTTCTACATCGTCGCGGCCGAGCGGCAGGGCGTGAGCCAGGACAAGCTTGCCGGGACCATCCAGAACGACATCCTCAAGGAGTTCATGGTCCGCAACACCTACATCTACCCGCCCGAGCCGAGCATGCGGATCGTCTCCGACATCATCGCATATACCTCGGCCAACATGCCGAAATTCAACAGCATTTCGATCTCGGGCTATCACATGCACGAGGCCGGGGCGACGGCAGTGCAGGAACTCGCCTTCACCATCGCCGACGGCAAGGAATACGCGAAGCGCGCGATGGAGGCGGGGCTCGATATCGATGCCTTTGCGCCGCGGCTGTCGTTCTTCTGGGGCATCGGCATGAACTTCTTCATGGAGATCGCCAAGATGCGTGCGGGCCGCGCGCTGTGGCACGACGTGATGGAAGGGCTGGGGGCAAGGGATCCCAAGTCGAAGATGCTGCGCACCCATTGCCAGACGTCGGGCGTCTCGCTGCAGGAGCAGGACCCGTACAACAACGTCATCCGCACTACGATAGAGGCGATGGCGGCGGTGCTCGGCGGAACGCAATCGCTCCACACCAACGCGCTGGACGAGGCGATTGCGCTGCCGACCGACTTCTCCGCCCGCATTGCGCGCAACACGCAGCTGGTGATCCAGGAGGAGAGCGGCGTCACCAAGGTCGCGGACCCGCTGGGCGGCAGCTATTACATCGAGAGCCTGACCGCAGCGCTGGTCGATGAAGCGCGAAAGCTGCTGCAGGAAGTCGACGCGGCAGGCGGGATGACCGCCTATGTCGCCACCGGCAAGCCCAAGGCCGCTATCGAGATGGCCGCCGCCGCCAAGCAGGCGAGCGTGGACAAGGGCGAAACGGTGATCGTCGGCGTCAACAAGTACCGGCTCGCCAAGGAAGACCAGCTCGACACGCTCGACATCGACAACCACGCCGTGCGCCAGAGCCAGATCGCTCGTATCGAGCGGGTGCGGGCAGGGCGCGACGAAGCGGCCTGCCAGGCGGCGCTCAAGGCCCTGACCGAGGCCGCTGCTGCCGATCCGCGCGCGGCCCGCGCTGCGCTTGCCGACGGCCGCGACGAGAAGGGCGTGCCGCTGCCGCCGTCGGTGGTCGCGGAGATGCAGGCGAAGGGTGATGTGAACCTCCTCGCCCGCGCGGTCGAATGCGCGCGACACGATGCGACGCTGGGAGAAATCTCGGCGGCGATGGAAGCGGCCTTCGGGCGCTACGACACGCTGCCGCGCCCGGTACGCGGGATCTATTCCAGCGCCTATGCGGGCGATCCGCGTTACGAGCAGGTGGTCGAAGGCGTGCAGGCCGTCGAACGTCGCCTTGGCCGCAAGCCCAAGATCATGGTCGCGAAGATGGGCCAGGACGGCCACGACCGCGGCGCCAACGTGATCGCCAGCGCCTTTGCCGACATGGGCTTCGACGTGCTCAGTGGCCCGTTGTTCCAGACGCCGCAGGAAACCCGCGACATGGCGCTCGACAATGGCGTCGATGCTATCGGCGCGAGCAGTCTTGCCGCAGGCCACAAGACCCTGATCCCCGAACTGATCGGGCTGCTGAAGGAAGCCGGTCGGCCCGACATCAAGGTTGTCGCAGGCGGCGTCATCCCGCCGCAGGACTACGACTTCCTGCGCGAGGCCGGGGTGCAGGGCATCTACGGCCCAGGCTCGAACGTGGTCGAGTGCGCAGCGGACATGTTGCGCTTGCTCGGCCACAATATGCCGCCTGCTGGTGAGGACCTGGACGAGGCTGCTGAATGAGCGCTTCCGGTTCCAGCCAGTTCGTGCCGATCGCCGCGATGATGTTCGCTGCCGGACTGGGAATTCCTGTTTTCGCGGCGCTGAACTCGGGGCTCAGCCAGCAACTCGGCGGCCCGGTGGCGGCCACGGCAGTAACATTCGCTGTCGGCTTCGCGATCGCGATCGCGACGCTAACCTTTACCGGATATCCCCCTGCGAGCGCTTTCACTTTCGAAAAGCCGTGGCTTTGGGTCGGCGCGATTGTCATGCTCTTCTACGCCACGTCGGTTGCCTATTCCGCGCCGCGCATCGGGCTGGGTAATGCGATCTTTTTCGTATTGCTCGGGCAGATCGTGGCAGCGGCCATCATCGACCATTTCGGCCTGCTCGGGACGCTCCAGAGCACCATTACTGCCAAGCGGGCCCTCGGGCTGGTCGTTATGGCAGTCGGACTATACCTCGCCAGGAAACCTGCATGACCCAAATCCGTACCGACTGGACCCGCGAGGAGATCGCGGGCCTCTTCGACCTGCCTTTTACCGAACTTCTGTTCCGCGCCGCCACCGTCCACCGCGAGTTCCATCCGCCCGAGCAGGTCCAGCTCTGCACGCTGCTGTCGATCAAGACCGGCGGTTGCCCGGAGGATTGCGGCTATTGCTCGCAGTCGGTGAAAGCCGACAGCGGTGTAGAAGCGACCAAGCTGATGGAGGTGCAATCGGTCCTCCAGCGCGCGGCGCAGGCGAAGGACAACGGCAGCCAGCGGTTCTGCATGGGCGCCGCCTGGCGCAATCCCAAGGACCGCGACATGCCCGCCATCGTCGAGATCGTGAAGGGCGTGCGTGCCATGGGGCTGGAGACCTGCATGACGCTCGGCATGCTGACGCCGAAGCAGGCGGAAATGCTCAAGGAAGCGGGCCTCGACTACTACAACCACAACGTCGACACCGGGCCGGAATACTACGAGCGCGTGATCTCGACCCGCAACTACCAGGACCGGCTCGACACGCTGCAGAACGTCCGCGACGCGGGCATCAACGTCTGCAGCGGCGGGATCGTCGGCATGGGCGAAACGCGCGAGGACCGGGTGGGCTTCGTCCACACGCTCGCTACGATCGAACGCCATCCCGAAAGCGTACCTGTCAACGCGCTGGTGCCGGTGAAGGGCACGGTGTTGGGCGACATGCTGGCCGATACCCCGCTCGCCAAGATCGACGATATCGAATTTGTCCGCACCGTCGCGGTGGCCCGCGTCTGCATGCCGATGAGCATGGTGCGGCTCTCCGCCGGTCGAGAGTCGATGAGCGAAGCCACGCAGGCGCTGTGCTTCATGGCGGGCGCGAACTCGATCTTCACCGGCGACAAGCTGCTGACCGCACCCAATGCCGGTGACGACTCCGATGCAGCGCTGTTCGCCAAGCTTGGCCTTATCGCGCTGAAAAATCAGGAGCCGATGCGGGATCACCAAGCGAGAGATGCAATTCCGGCGTAATCATGTCGCCTCCTTACAAGGATTGGGTCTCAGGGGTTGACACAGGACCCTTGGACGGGTCCGGTAACCCTGCTGGGGGACAACAGCACAATTCATAATTCGGGCGCTTTTGCGGGTCGTATCCTTCAACGGGGAGATGACTGATGAAAAAGCTAATTCTTGCTGCCGCCGCGCTTGGCCTTGGACTGAGCGCAACCCCTGCCTCTGCCGACGATGCAACGTCCCATGAACTGCGCGAGGTTGACTGGTACCGCGTCCAGTTCATCAAGTGGAAGGAAGGCAAGGGCGGGCGCGCCCATGAGATCATCGAGATCTTCGAAAAGACCGACAAGGCGCTCGGCTGGAACGACGTGATCGATTTCCACATGAGCACTGGCGAGTGGGACTCTGTCGTGGCGATGAAGATGCGCAACGGCATCGCATCGATGGGTTGGAAAAAGGACCCTGACGGCGACAAGTGGATGGCCGAATTCTCCAAGCAGGCCGGGGGCGAGGACAAGGCCAAGGCCCTGTTCGCCGAGTTCGACGAATGCATCCTCGAACAGCAGACGCAGATCGGTCATATCGACATCAACGAATGACCCTCGCGCAATGGCGCAAACCTGCGCCTTGATACCGGGCCTCCGCTGCGGCATGGGCGTGTCACACGACTGTCCGTTTCGGAGGCCCGATGTTTTCCAAGATCCTGATCGCAAACCGTGGCGAAATCGCCTGCCGCGTCATCAAGACTGCACGCGAGATGGGGATCAGGACAGTTGCCGTCTATTCGGACGCCGATGCGCGCGCGCCCTTCGTGCGGATGGCGGATGAGGCCGTGCACATCGGTCCGGCGCCGGCTGCGGAAAGCTACCTGATCGCGGACAAGATCATTGCCGCTTGCAAGCAAACCGGGGCCGAGGCGGTCCATCCGGGTTATGGATTTCTCTCCGAACGCACCAGCTTCGCCGAGGCGCTGGCCAAGGAGAACATCGCCTTCATCGGCCCGCCGGTGAATGCCATCGCCGCGATGGGTGACAAGATCGAGTCCAAGAAGCTGGCCAAGGAAGCGGGGGTCAACGTCGTCCCCGGCTTCGTCGGCGAGATCGCGGATACCGAGCACGCGGTGCGCATCTCGAACGAGATCGGCTATCCGGTGATGATGAAGGCTAGCGCCGGCGGCGGCGGCAAGGGCATGCGCCTTGCCTACAACGAGACCGACGTGCGCGAGGGCTTCGAAAGCGTGAAGCGCGAGGGGCTGAACTCCTTCGGCGACGACCGCGTCTTCATCGAGAAGTTCATCCTCAATCCGCGCCACATCGAGATCCAGATCCTCGGCGACCAGCACGGCAACATCGTCTATTTGAACGAGCGCGAATGCAGCATCCAGCGCCGTCACCAGAAGGTGGTCGAGGAAGCGCCGTCGCCCTTCGTCACGCCCGCGATGCGCAAGGCCATGGGCGAGCAGTGCGTCGCACTGGCCCGCGCGGTGGGATACTACAGCGCGGGCACGGTCGAACTGATCGTCAGTGGCGCGGATCCGAGCGGCGAGAGCTTCTACTTCCTCGAGATGAATACCCGCCTGCAGGTAGAGCATCCTGTAACGGAAGCGATCACTGGCGTAGACCTTGTCGAGCAAATGATACGTGTCGCGGCGGGTGAGAAGCTCTCCTTCACGCAGGACGATGTGAAGATCGACGGCTGGGCAATCGAAAACCGCGTTTATGCCGAAGATCCCTACCGTGGCTTCCTTCCTTCCACCGGTCGCCTGGTGCGTTACCAGCCGCCGGTCGAGCCCTGGGCCGATGACGGGGCAGAGAACGGCCGCCGCGGCGTGGCCGGGGTTCGCGTCGATGATGGCGTGTTCGAGGGCGGCGAGGTGTCGATGTTCTACGACCCGATGATCGCCAAGTTGATCACCTGGGGCGAAACCCGCGACGAGGCGGCGGACTTGCAGGTGCAGGCGCTCGATGCGTTCCGGATCGAGGGTCTCGGACACAATGTCGATTTCCTCAATGCCATCATGCAGCACCCGCGCTTCCGTTCGGGCGAGCTGACCACGGGGTTCATTGCCGAGGAATATCCCGAAGGCTTCCACGGTGCTGCCGCTTCGGAAGAGCTCCTGCGCGGCCTTGCGGCGGTCGGCGGGGTGATCGCCACCGCCGATGCCGACCGCGCACGGCGGATCGATCAGCGACTCCACGACCATTACTACGCACCCGGCGACTGGACCGTGCGCATCGGTGAGCGCGATTATCGCGTGGTGCTGGAAGAGGATGCGATCACTGTCGATGGCGAACCGGTCGACATCGACATGGAATACACGCCGGGCGAGGCGATGCTCGATCTTGAGCTGGGTGACGAGGCTTTGACCCTGCAGCTCGCGAAGACCCGCACTGGCTATGCGATTACCACGCGCGGCGCGACGCACCGCTTGCGGATCCTCCAGACGCGTATCGCGCATCTGGCCACCCACATGATCGAAAAGATCCCGCCCGACCTGTCCAAGCTGCTCATCTGCCCGATGCCTGGCCTGCTGGTGAAGCTGCACGTCAGCGAGGGCGAGGAGGTCCAGCCGGGCCAGCCGCTCGCCACTGTCGAAGCGATGAAGATGGAAAACATCCTTCGCGCCGAGAAGCAGGCCGTCGTGAGCAAGATCAACGCCGGCGAGGGCGACAGCCTCGCGGTCGATGAGATCATTCTCGAACTCGAATAGCGAAGTCCGCGTTCGAATTTACCAAATCGGTGCGCAATTTTCCAATTGTGCACTTGCTCAATATTGCAAAATTGCAATTAACGGGCCGGTTCATGGTAAACCCGCTTTTAAGGAATCCCGACCCCGCAGATAATGGCCTCCTTCGAGTCGCTTCTGAAGCATTTACGCACAGGAGTTCGCAGTTATGGCACACAGGGGAACAGGGTTCTTCGACACGCGGGGTCACTACCACAAGACCCCCGAGGACGCGACGATCGCTGACCTTGCAGCATTGCTCGGCAAGATCGGCGAAGGCGAAAGCCTCGCGCCCGGCATCGCGATGACATTGCTCGACCGGAGGAGCGAAATCGAGCGCCTCTTCGCCGAGCACGACACGATGATGGTCGACTACCAGCCGATGGGCGCGGGCAGCAAGATTACGCGCCTGACACCACGCGCGAGCTAGTCGTTCGCGTCAACTGCGGCGAGGATCCTTGCCGCACAGGCGTCGAGTTGGCCGTCATCGTTCACCACCGTGAGATCGTAGTCGATACCTTCGTGAATGCGGCCCGCCTGGTTTCGAGTGAGCCCGATCATGCGGTCGCCACGCGCCTTCTCGCGTCGCTCGGCCGCCGCCAGCGGGACATCGACGCGCACGACGGTCAGGTCGTGGCCCGCCAGTTGCGAGCGGTAGTCATCCACTTCCAAGGTCGTGCAAACGTCATCGACGATCATGTCGATCCCGCGATCTGCTGCGACCCTGACGAAATCGCGCATGGCCTGGCGTAACTCCAGTCCACGTGGTCCGCTGGTAAAGGAAATTTCCGGGACATCCGGGTCCTTCGCCGCATTTCTGACCACGAACCACTCGGGCGATGTCTCCCGCCCGACCGGGATCATCGAAATGAACTTATCGAAAGTGACGTGGAGCCAGTCACGTTCGGCCTGGTCCTGCATTTTTCGCGCAAGTGACGATTTGCCGGCGCTGCTGACGCCCGTGAGTACCACGACGCGCGCCATTACTCCTCGATAATCGCCACTGCGCGGATCCAGCCAGCGCTGGCGCGCTCGATCTTCACCGGGAAGCAGCTGACGGTGAAGCCATGGTCGGGAAGTGCGGCAAGGTTGGTCAGTTTCTCGATCTGGTAATAGGGCTGGATGCGCCCGGCCTTGTGGCCTTCCCAGATGATTTTCGGATCGCGCTCTTCCGCCCAGCGCCGCGCGGTGTGGCTGAAGGGCGCATCCCAGCTCCACGCATCGGTACCGACCACCTCGACTCCGCGTTCGGTAAGCCACAGCGTGGCTTCTTCGCCAAGGCCCACACCCTGATCGGTGAAGTTCTCGGTTCCGTACACGGCGCCCGATTGCACCAGCACGATATCGAGCGGCTGCAATTCATAGCCCATCTTGGCAAAGGCCTCTTCAACCTCGGCAGCGGTGACGACGTGGCCGTGCGGAAGGTGGCTGAAATCGAGCCTTACGCCCGGGCGCAGGAAGCGGTCGAGCGGCGCTTCGTCGATACTCGGCGCAGGCGCCGCGCCGCTGTTCGTGGTCGAATGGAAGTGCCACGGCGCATCCATGTGCGTGCCGTTGTGCGTCGAGAGTTCGAGCATCTCGACCGCCCAGCCTTCGCCATCGGGCAGATCGTCCTTCTCCAGCCCCGGGAAGAACATGGCGATCTGTTGCCATGTGTTCTCATGGGTCATGTAGGTGATCTTCGGACGCATCACCTCGGGGTCCGAAACCACGTCGTTGGTGATGGGGATGGAGAGGTCGATGAAGCGCGTCATGCTGCGCAGCATGGGCGCAGCACAGGTGGCGGTCAATTGCCGCGCAACTGCCCCTCGAGGAAGTCCGCCACATCATCCAGCGCGACGTCCCTGGCGACGAAGGCATCGCCTATGGCGCGGAGCAGGATGAAGCGCAAAGTGCCCGCGTCCATCTTCTTGTCGTGCAGCATGTGCGCGACCAGATCAGCGCCGTCGCAATCCAGCCCCAAACCGGCGATCCCAGTCGGAAGGCCGGCATTCGCGACTGCGCGTGCGACCATTCCGGCATCGGTCTCGGCAATCAAGCCGCGTCGGGCCGAGTAACGCGCCGCCAGCACCATGCCCAACGCCACCCCCTCACCGTGCAGGAGCCGATCGGAGAAGCCGGTTTCCGCCTCAAGCGCATGGCCGAAGGTGTGTCCGAGATTGAGAAGCGCACGCGTATCCTTCGTCTCACGCTCGTCTTCGGCAACGATCCGGGCCTTCGCTGCGACGCTGGTGGCGACTGCATGTTCGAGCGCAGCAGGCTCGAGCGCGACAACCTCTGCCCCGTGGTCCGCCAGCCAGTCGAAGAACTCCGCATCGCCCAGGACGCCGTACTTCAGGACTTCGGCATATCCGGCGCGCATCTCGCGAGCGGGCAACGTGGCAAGCGTGTCGAGGTCGGCCAGCACCAACGAAGGCTGGTGGAAGGCGCCAATCAAGTTCTTGCCCGCCGCAGTGTTGATCGCGGTCTTGCCGCCGACCGAACTGTCGACCTGCGCAAGCAGCGTAGTCGGCAATTGCACGAAGCCGCAACCGCGCTTGAGGATGGCACAGGCGAAGCCGGTCAGGTCGCCGACCACGCCGCCGCCCAGCGCCAGCACATGGTCGCCACGCTCGACGCCCTCCACCAGCAGCCAGTCGGTCAGCTTGGCAAGCGAATCCCAGCTCTTGGAGCCTTCGCCGGATGCGACCTTGTACAGTGCGATTTCGTGTCCTGCCGCGCCGAGCGACTTCTTCAGTCTTTCCCCGTGCGCGGCCCACGCGTTCTCGTCGGCCACGACCGGCACGCGGGCCTTGCGCAGGAAGGCCCTTGCACGCGTGGCGGCATCGTCCAGCAGGCCGTGACCCACCTCGACGTCATAGCTCCTGCCGGCCAGTTCGACCCCGATCACAGCCATGCGTCGATTGCCTCCAGGATGCGGTTCACGGTCTCCGTATGCGGACCGTCGTCGGTCATGACATGCAATTGGGCCTGCGAATACGCACCTTCGCGCTTCTCCTTGAGCGCGGTGAGGATTTCGCGGGGATTGCCGTTTCGCAGCAGCGGACGGGTGTTGCGACGACCGGTGCGCTCGACCAGTGTGTCGATGTCGCAATCGAGCCAGACCGCCAGGCCGCGCTCGAGGATCAGCGAGCGCGTCTCGTCGTCGACAAAAGCGCCGCCGCCGGTTGCGATGACGCCGAAATCCTCTTCCATCAGGCGTGCGATAACGCGACGCTCGCCGTCGCGGAAATACGCTTCGCCATGCGCTTCGAAGATTTCGGAGATGCTGCGGTCGGCCGCGCGCTCGATTTCCTCGTCGGCGTCGACGAAGCTGGTGTCGAGCAGGGTTGCCAGGCGTCGCCCGATAGTCGACTTGCCCACGCCCATCAGCCCGACCAGCACCACCGGTCGATCCAGCCGGTTTGCGATACCGGCTATCTCTGCTTCGGTCATGGCGAGCGCGTGGGTCATTGCCGCCGTGCCTAGAGATGGGCTAGGGCGCGCACAAGGTATCAGCACTTGAAACGGGACGCGAAAATCTTGGCCATGAGCTCTAGGCGGATCGGGGGAATACTGGCGGTGGCGTTTCTGGCTCTGTGCGTCCTTGCCTGGATCGACGGGGGCGAGGAACCGCTGCACCCGATCGAGCAGGAAATTTCGGTGCCGGGAGGCGTGCAATGAAGGCGTCCTGGCTGATCGGCGGCGCGGCGCTTGCCCTGACTTCCACGCTGGTGTTCGCGCAGGACGCGCCCGAGGACCTGCTGCCGCCGGGTTTCGACAATCCGGCACCTGCTCCCCGCACGACCCCGGCCCCATCGCCGGGTACCCCGCGTCCCGCACCGACTATCCCGGGCGAGGTGGTCCAGCCGCTCCCGACAGCGACTTCGAGCGCGCCAGAGGCCTCCGGCTTCGACTTCGGCAAGCTGCCGACGCTCGAGGAACTGGAAAAGATGACCACCGACGAGCTCGACGATTTCCTCGGGCTGAAGCCGAAGTTCGATATTCCGGCGGCTGCAAGGCGCTCTCCCGAAAAGGCCGGTGTCATTGCGCTTGCCGAAGGCGGGCTGCCGTCTGAATCGCTGTCGAAACAGCCAGCCGCGCTCGTGCGTGCCGCCCTTGCCGGCACCAAGGCGCCGCTCGTGTCGCGCTGGGGCCATATCCTGCTGCGTCGCGCTCTGGCGAGCCGCCTTGCTGCGCCCGAAGGCATGAGCCCGATCGAATTCGCCACGCTGCGCGCCCGCGTGCTCAACACGATGGGCGAACATGGTGTTGCGCGGGCGCTGGTGCAGGATATCGACACGGCGAACTATTCGCCGCAGCTCGCGAACGCGGCGGTCGACGCTTATATCGGCACGGCGGATATCGTCGGCGCCTGTCCGGCAGTACGCCTCGTGAAGACCGACCGCGACGATGCCGAATGGAAGATGCTCGCGGGCATCTGCAACGCCTATGCGGGCGAGGAAACACGGGGCCTCAACGACCTGCGCCGCCTGCAATCTCGCGGAGAGGGAGCGCAGATCGATGTGCTGCTGGCACAACGTTTCGCTGGGGCGGCGGGTGAAGGACGCCGGGCGGTCACCATCGAGTGGGACGGCATCGACAAGGTCACCCCCTGGCGTTTCGCGCTCGCCAATGCGCTGGGCGAACCATTGCCCAAGAACCTGACCGACGACCTTGGCGATGCGCTGTTGCGCAGTGCCGCCGTGACGCCCGCGCTCTCGCCGACCGAGCGGCTCCGCGGAGCGGATGTCGCTGCCCAATCGGGCATCTTCTCTTCCGCAGCGATGGTCGACGTCTACTCGCAACTTTACGCCGAACCGGGCGACGATGACGATGCGGCACGCATCGCCAGCCGCCTGCGCGATGCCTACGTCGGCAGCGATCCGGCAGCCCGCCTCGCAGCCATTCGCGACGTTTGGAACGGAGCGGGCGACTTCGGTTACGCCCGCATGGTGCTGACCGCCTATGCCGCAGCGCGCATGCCCGCGCAGTCGGATTTCGCCGACGATGCGGGCGAACTCATTGCCTCGATGCTCACTGCCGGTCTCGACCGCGATGCAATGCGTTGGAACGCGACGGTCGAGGAAGGCTCGCTGGGCTGGGCACTGCTGGCCCTGGCTGAGCCGAAGCGCCAGGCTGCCGTCTCGAACGGCGAACTCGACAGCTTCGTCGACGACGATCCTTCCACCGGTCAGCGCAAGTCGCGCATGCTGGTGGCGGGGCTTGCCGGATTGGGACGGATCGGGGACGCCGAAATCAAGGACTACAGCGATCGCCTGTCGATGAGCCTCGGTGGCGAGACCCGCTGGACCCGTGCCATCGACGCCGCCGCAAAGGCGCGCAACCCGGCGCTGGTGGCCATGCTCGCGGGCCTCGGCATGCAGGGCGACAGCTGGGACAGGATGACCGCGCGTCACCTTTTCCACATCGTTTCCGCCCTGCGCGCAGTCGGGCTGGAGGCGGAAGCACGGATGATCGCCGCGGAGGCGGTCGCACGCGCCTGACGTGAGCGCGATACCCGACTTCCTCGCCATGCTCGCTGCCGAGCGAGGCGCGGCACGCAATACCATCCTCGCCTACGGACGCGATCTCGAACAGGCTGAGGAGATGCTCGGCAGTTCGCTCGCCGGCGCATCGACCGCGCAGCTCGCCAGGCTCACACAAGGCTGGACCTCGCTCGCGCCGGCGACGATGGCACGCAAGGTTTCCGCGTTGCGCCAGTTCTACGGCTTCCTTGTCGATGAGGGCCTGCGCGAGGATGATCCCAGTCACGCCCTGCCGCGCCCTGCAACCCGGCGCCCGCTGCCCAAGATCCTCAGCCATGCCGAGGTCGAACACCTGTTCGCGCAGGCCGAGGAAGAGGCAGCAAGCGACAATCCGCTTGCGGTGCGGCTGCTTACCCTGCTGGAAATGCTCTACGGCTCCGGGCTGCGGGCGACGGAACTGGTGTCCTTGCCCCTGTCGGCCGTGCCGCGCGATGCACCGTTCATCACGGTCATGGGCAAGGGCGGACAGGCGCGGATGGTGCCGGTCAGCCAACGCGCAATCGCCGCGCTTTCACGCTGGCTGCCCTTGCGCGAGGGAGGCACGCAATTCCTCTTCCCGTCGCGCAGCAAGCACCTCTCCCGCATCCGGCTGTACCAACTGCTCAAGGAACTGGCCGTCCGTGCCGGATTGCCGCCGGAAAAGCTCAGCCCGCATGTCCTGCGCCATGCCTTCGCAACCCATCTGCTCGAGGGCGGGGCAGACCTGCGCGCACTGCAGACGCTGCTCGGCCATGCCGACATTTCCACGACGCAAATCTACACTCATGTCGATGCTGCGCGACTGGTGAAGCTGGTAAACGAGCGGCATCCGCTTGCGCGCCGCGCCGCATCGGACTAGCGCGACGCGATGATTTCTTACCTCGAATTCGAGAAGCCCGTCGCGGAGCTGGAACAGCGCATCGCCGAATTGCGCAGCGCGTCCGAAGGCGACGATGTCGATATCTCCAACGAACTCCAGCGGCTCGAGCTCAAAAGTGCCGAATTGCTGGCGAGCACCTATTCGTCCCTGACGCCGTGGCAAAAGACCCAGGTCGCACGCCATCCGTCGCGGCCGCACTTCCGCGACTACGTCGAACACGCGTTCGAGGAATTCGTCCCGCTGGGCGGCGATCGCCTCTACGGCGACGACGATGCCATCCTCGGCGGCCTCGCCAAGCTGGGTGGACGCAAGGTCGTGCTGATCGGGCATGAAAAGGGCAACGACACGGCGAGCCGCATCAAGCACAATTTCGGCATGGGCAAGCCCGAGGGCTATCGCAAGGCGATCCGCCTGATGGAACTGGCCGGACGCTTCGGGCTGCCTGTGGTGACGCTGGTCGACACCTCGGGCGCTTTCCCGGGCGTGGAGGCGGAAGAGCGCGGGCAGGCGGAAGCCATCGCCCGGTCGACCGAAGCCTGCCTCGCGCTGCCGGTCCCCATGGTCGCCGCGATCGTGGGCGAGGGCGGTTCGGGCGGCGCGGTCGCACTGGCCAGCGCCGAGCGGGTGCTGATGTTCGAACACGCGGTCTATTCGGTAATCTCGCCCGAAGGTTGCGCCTCGATCCTATGGCGCACGGCCGAGAAGGCTCCCGATGCTGCCGAAGCGATGAAGGTCACGGCACAGAACCTTGCCGATCTGGGCGTTATCGACCGCATCGTCCCCGAACCTGTCGGCGGGGCGCATCGCGATGCGCGCGCGGCGGCACAAACGCTGGCCACCGCCATTGGCGAGGAGCTAGACATGTTGTCGCGCGAGGATTCTGCCAGTCTGGTCCGGATGCGGGAAGAGCGGTTCCTGAAAATCGCCGGCTGAACGGGCAGGGAGGTAGCTCGGGAACAAACTGCCCGGCCTCCCGGTTTCCCCTTGCATACACGAACTTAAGGAGGGTCGCTCGTGCGGCCTTTCCGCGCAAGGGGAGCCCTCATATGCCGCGTTTCAAATCCTTAGCTGCTGCCTCGACCGCCACACTCTCGCTCGCGCTTGCGGGCTGCATGGGTACCGGCAGCATTCCCGACGCCTCCGCCCCCATCACCCAGAGTGAGGCGCAGGCCGGAGCCGAAGCGCATCCGCAGCTGCTCGCCGAATTCGGCGGCGCGATGACCGGCAGCCAGGCACAATATGTCGAACAGGTCGGCAAGAACATCGCCGTCCAGTCGGGCCTCGGCAACGCGCGCGAAAGCTTCACCGTGTCGCTGCTCAACAGCTCGGTGAACAACGCCTTCGCCATTCCCGGTGGCTACATCTACACCACCCGCCAGCTCGTCGCCCTGATGAACAACGAAGCGGAACTTGCCGGCGTTCTCGGCCACGAGGTCGGCCACGTCGCGGCGCGTCACTCGCAACGCCGCCAGGCCAAGGCGCAGCAGAATTCGCTGCTCGGCGCGGCAGGTGCGATTCTTTCGGGCATCCTCCTCGGCAACAGCGGGCTGGGACAGCAGATCGGACAGACCTTCCTGCAGGGCTCGCAGTTGCTGACGCTGAAGTTCTCGCGCACGCAGGAACTCGAAGCTGATGAACTGGGCATCCGCTACCTCAACCAGGCGGGCTACGATCCCAAGGCGATGGCAACCGTCCTGCAGAGCCTGGCGTTGCAGAACGCTCTCGATGCGCGCCTGATGGGCCGAGACAATGCGTCAATCCCGGAATGGGCGTCGACGCACCCCGATCCGGCCAGCCGTGTCCAGACCGCGCTGACGAAGGCGCAGGGCATGAGCGGCGTGACCAACCGCGATACGTTCCTCACCCGCATCGACGGGCTGCTCTACGGCGACGACCCCAAGCAGGGCGTCATCGAAGGACGCGAGTTCATTCATCCCGAACTGCGACTGGCGTTCACGGCACCACAGGGCTTTTACATGATCAACGGCACGAGCGCCGTCTCGATCAGCGGTCAGAGCGGTAAGGCACAGTTCTCGCTCGCGCCGTACAATGGCAACCTCAACACCTATGTGCAGAGCGTCTTCTCGGCGTTGAGCAAGGAACAGCAGGTCACGCCTTCGTCGATCCAGAAGACCACCGTGAACGGCATTCCGGCCGCATACGGCACGGCACGCGTGAATTCGAGCAGCGGACAGGTCGATGTGACCGTATTCGCCTACGAATTCGCCAATGATCGCGCGTATCACTTCCTCGCCATTACCCCGGCGGGCCAGGCAAACACGTTCAACGCCATGTTCTCGTCGATGCGCCGGATCACGGCGCAGCAGGCGAGCGGCGTGATCCCGCGTGTTCTCGACGTGATCACTGTCCGCAGCGGCGACACCGTCGCCTCGCTGGCGAGCAAGATGGCCTATACCGACAACCAGGTTGAACGCTTCCGCGTCCTCAACGGCCTGACTGCCAATGAAAACGTCACCGTCGGCCAGAAGGTGAAGATCGTGGTGCGGGGCAGCTAAGCCCCGATCCACATCTGCTTCAGGCAAAGAAAAAGGCGGCAGGATTGCTCCTGCCGCCTTCTCTTTGTGTGCGTGCTATCGCTTAGGCAGCGGTGTTAGCAGCGCTCATCGAGGTGCCGACCTTGTTGAAGGTGGTCGACAGTTCGTTGCCGAGGCTCTGCATGGCGGTGATCGCAGCAACGGCGATCAGAGCAGCGATGAGGCCGTATTCGATGGCGGTCGCGCCCTGTTCGTCGCGAAGCAGCTTGTTGATGAACTTCATGTGTCGTCTCCTGGTTCAGTCTTCGTTCCCGGCTCTCTCCGACAATGTACGGTTCGAGCGATCTTCGTTTAGCAGGCGAGAAGTTGAGAAATTCCTAACTCGTTCGCCAACTTTCCTTCCCTCAGGCAGCGGCCGTTGCGGCAGCCACCTTGTCCTTCACATTGGTCCACATGCCGATGGTGCTCTGCCCGAAAGCAGAGATGCCGCCGACCATGGCCAGGAAGATGAGGGCGAGGATCAGCCCGTATTCGACAGCAGTGGCTCCGCTGGTGTCTTGTCCCAGTTTCTTGAGAAATTTGACCATTTCAGAGTTGCCCCAATTGTCACTTTGTCGAAGCTGACATCGACGGGATAAGGGGGGCAGAGTTAAGAAACGGTTGAGGGAAGACGCGGAATTGGAAAAAAATCCGACATGGATGTGCGTGGTTGCCTTGGCTCTCCATGACGGGAAGGGGCGTTGGCTTATGCATCGCCGCCCTGAAGAAAAGCATCATGGCGGCCTATGGGAATTCCCGGGGGGCAAGGTCGAATCGCGCGAAAACCCTGCGCAAGCGCTTGTTCGCGAGATTTCCGAAGAGCTTGGATTGACGCTCGATCCGCGCAAGCTGGAGCCGTGTCGATTTGCGCAAGAAGAGCCTGGCGAACGCGAATCCCCGATTGTCATCCTTCTTTACACTTGCAGTTGGGACGGCAGCGCGTTGGCCGCGCTGGAGGGTGGGGAGATCGGGTGGTTCACCCCTTCGGCCGTCCTCGAACTCGACATGCCCCCTCTCGATATCGCCCTTGCTGCAGGTCTCTTCGAAAAAGCTTCGGATTAGGGATTGCCAAGCCTGAAACCCGCACCTATGTGGCGCCCTCCAGCGCACCCGTAGCTCAGCTGGATAGAGCACCAGACTACGAATCTGGGGGTCAGAGGTTCGAATCCTTTCGGGTGCGCCATACAAGCCCATTCCTCGCAAGAGGGGTGGGCTTTTGTGGTTCCTGGGCTAGTCGTCCTCGTCCTCGAGCCAGTGCATGTCGTCATCGCTGAAGCCGAAATGATGCCCCGCCTCGTGAATGACCACGTGGCGGATGAGGTCGTCCATCCGCACGCCGGTATCCCGCCATTCCGCGATCAGCGGTTCGCGGAACAACCAGATTCGCGCTGGCATGCGTCCGCTTTGCCAGATTGATCGATCGGGCAGCGGGTGACCTTCATAGAGTCCGGTCAATTGCCAGCGTTCCGTGAGGCCGACCGATGCGAGCTGTTCGGTGGTCGCGAAGTCCACCACCTGCATGACGATTTCGCCCATCTGCTCACGGAACTGCTCGGGAAGGGAGGCAATCACCTCCTCGGCCATATGCTGCATCTGGCCAGGTGTCGGACCCTGTCGTCGCTCGAACATGGCTGGGGATATGGGCAGCACCGGTTTCGGGCGCAAGCTGCGGAACCCGTGCGCCGCTGACCTGTTGGAAGGGCAAAGGAGACTTTCCCATGACCGACACCGCCGAAATTTTCGACCGCCTCAAGAAAGATCACGACAAGCATCGCGAACTTCTCGATCGGCTGCTGGAGACCTCTGGCGAGAGCGAAGAGCGCAAGATGCTCTTCACCGAGCTGACCAAGGAACTGAAGGCCCATGCCGCTGCCGAGGAGCAGGCGCTGTATTCCACGATGCTGCGCAAGCCCCCGACGACCGATGACACGCGGCACTCTGTGGCCGAGCATCACGAGATCGAGGAGGCGCTGAACGATCTTGCTGCGACCGACATGTCCGAAGGCGGCTGGCTGACCAAGTTCAAGACCTTCGACCACGACTATCGTCACCACATCGACGAGGAAGAGCAGGAGCACTTCCCCGAGTGCGAGGAATACCTCGACGAGAACGACATGAAGCACATGCGCAGTGTTTTCGAGCGGCGGAAGAAGGAAGAGAAGGCCGAAGCCGAGGTCACGCCCGAGAAGAAGGAAGACGCCAAGGAATAACGGCCGGTACAGGGGGAAGACTTTTGGCTAACGACATCGATCCCAGCTGCACTTCGCAGTTGGAGCCGGGCATCGAGCCCGGGACATGGCGCTATGAACACGCCACTCGCGCGACGATGATCGTCGATGCGGCGGACTATTTCACCCATATGCAGGATGCGATGCTCAATGCGCGCAATCGCATCCTGCTAATCGGCTGGGATTTCGACACCCGCATCCATCTCGACCATGGCCGCCGCTGGTGGCAGCGTGGCTGGAAGAGCGAGCACCCGAAGCGGCTGGGCAGCTTCATCGCCTGGATCGCGCGCAAGCGCAAAGACATCGACATCCGCATCCTCAAGTGGAGCGTCGGGCTCTTCTCGATGATCGGGCGCGGGACGATGTGGTACGACATCGCCCGCTGGGCGCGGCACAAGCGGATCACCTTCAAGTTCGATACGGCTCATCCGGTTGCGTGCAGTCACCACCAGAAGATCGTCGTAATCGACAACAGGGTGGCGGTGTGCGGTGGAATCGACATGACCGACCAGCGCTGGGACACGCGCGAACATCGCGAAGAGGATGCCCGGCGCAGGACTCCACGTGGAAAGTCATATGGCCCCTGGCACGATGCGACCATGATGATGGAAGGCGACGTTGCCCTGGCCTTGGCCGAACTGGGCGCGGATCGCTGGACCTGCGCCGGGGGTGAAGCCATTCCCGAGATCGACCCGTGCGACAACTCCCCTTGGCCCGAAGCGCTCAAGGCACAGTTCGAAGACGTTGAGATCGGCATTGCGCGTACCCGCGCGGCCTATCGCGATTGGGACAAGGTCGACGAGATTCGCCAACTCTATGTCGAGCAGATCAAGCGGGCGAAGAAGCTGATTTACGCGGAAAGCCAGTATTTCGCATCGCGTGCGGTTGCCGAGGCGATCCTTGCGCGCGTGCAGGAGGAAGACCCGCCTGAAATCGTCATCGTCCACCCGGCCAACGCCGATGGCTGGCTGGAACAGCAGGCGATGGACCATGCCCGTGCCGAACTGGTCCGCTGCATCAAGGAGGCGGACCACAAGAACCGCTTTTCGATCTGGAACCCTTATACCGGCGAAACGCCGATCTACGTCCACGCGAAAGTGACGATCGTCGACGACGAGATCATTCGCATCGGTTCGGCCAATCTCAACAACCGCTCGATGGGTCTCGATTCGGAGTGCGATGTGTTCATCGACACCGCACGCCCGGCCAATTCCCATGCCGGCGATGCGATTGCGGCGCTGCGTCGTTCGCTCATCGCGGAGCATACCGGGGTGGACGAGGACGAGGTCGATGATCTCATTGCCCGCCATGGTTCGGTCGCGGAAATGATCGATCACACCCAAACCGAAAGCGGCCGAAACCTCGTCCGCTATCATCCGCCAGAACTCAACGATGCGGAAAAGTCGCTGGCGCAGAGCCAGCTGCTCGACCCCGAAGATCCCGGCGACATGTTCGAGCCATTTGCAAAAGGTGGAATGTTCCGCGATGGGAGCCGCTTGGGACGCATCCGGAACAGGATCAGGAGGATCAGGGGCAAGTGAGCAGCCTTGTAGGACCCGACGAAGACGACCCGCGCGGCAAGCCGCCGGTGCCCGAGCATGTGCAGGATGCAATTCGAACGCTCATCGAATGGGCAGGCGATGATCCGACGCGCGAGGGCCTTCTCGATACGCCCGCGCGCGTCGCGCGCGCGTGGAAGGAATACTGTCTCGGTTACGAGGATGACCCGGCGTACCATCTGAGCCGAGTGTTCGAGGAGGTCGGTGGCTACAACGAAATCGTTCTGCTCAAGGACATCCCGTTCCAGTCACACTGCGAGCACCACATGGCACCGATCATCGGCAAGGCCGCGATCGCGTATCTTCCCAATGACCGTGTCGTCGGCATCTCCAAGCTGGCCCGCGTGCTCCACGGCTTCGCCCGACGCCTACAGGTGCAGGAGCGCCTTACCGCCGAGGTTGCCGATTGCATCTGGGAAAACCTCCAGCCGCAAGGCGTAGCGGTGGTGATCGAGGCAGCTCATAGCTGCATGACCGCGCGCGGCGTGCGTACGCCCGGCGTCGGCATGATTACCAGCCGGATGATGGGTACGTTCCTGGAAGACCAGCGCAGTCGCAAGGAAGTGCTCAGCCTGATGGGCTACGGCTGACGGTTTAGCGGCTTAAGATGCGCTCTATCAGACCCGGTCGCTTGCGCCGGGGCGGTGTTTCGCCGGCTACCATGTAAAGGTAATTACCGAGCAGGACCGCCTGTTCCTTGGTAATGAAATAGCGGAACTCGCGCACGTCGTCGTTGCTCTGCGGAGTCTTGCGAGTGCTCTGCATGATGAGCAGCGTCTGGTTGCCGGCAGGCGTAGCCTTCCAGCCCAGCAGGACGCCGAAGTCTCTTTCGGGATCGGTTTCCGGAGTATCCACCATTCCCCCCAATCCCGCATATGATGAGCCCCGCCGTGCGAGTCGTGCAAGGCGGGGCGCAACATTGTCCGCAGATGGGACGGTTGGCGTCAGAGCTGCCCGAGCAGGTGCTCCGCACTCGAAACCGAGAAATCCCCCGGAGCCTCGACATTCAGTTCCTTGACCACGCCGTCCTCGACGATGGCCGACCAGCGCTGGCCACGCTTGCCCATGCCGAAGCCCGAACCATCCATCGTCAGGCCGACTGCTTCGGCGAAATCGCCGTTGCCATCCGCCAGCATGGTGACTGCATCAGCGCCGTTGGCAGCCTTCCAGGCACCCATGACGAAGGCGTCGTTGACCGCGGTAGCAACGATTTCGTCGACACCCTTGGCCTTGAGCTCGTCGGCTTTGTCGACATAGCCGGGAAGGTGGCGCGCGGAGCAAGTCGGGGTGAAGGCACCCGGGACCGAGAAAAGCGCGATAGTCTTGCCCTTGAAATATTCGCTCGACTGGACTTTCTCGGGACCGGCTTCGGTCGCCTTCACGAGTGTCACGTCGGGCAGCTTGTCACCCACCGAAATCGTCATTGCCTGGATTCCTTGTCTATTCCGTCCGGTGCCGGAGGTAGGCGGGCGGTGTGGCAAGTGCAACCGCCGCCGGATGGTAAATTCTGCTTTACTGCGGCTCTTTAAAGACCGGTAAACTTCTCGGTGCGAATTTCTCTCCAGCGGGCACAGGGACGCGCCGCAGGGAGACAGGGACATGCACATCGGGAAGACCTTCATTGCGGCCGCAAGCGCAGCAGCAGTGCTATTGACTCCAGTGGCGGCGGGCGCCGCACCTTCGCAAAACGCTGAAAATATCCGCAAGCTCGACATCATGCTGATGGTGACTTCGCTCCGTTGCCGCATGGGCAAGGACGATTTCCAGCCGCAGTATCGCAAGTTTTCGGCCAACCACATCACGACGTTGAACGGCGCTGCCAAGACGCTCGAGGCTGGCCTCGTAAAGCGTCACGGTGCCAAAGGGGCCAAGCGTGCACTGGACCGCATCAGCGTGGGCATGGCCAACCAGTACGGCCAGGGACACCCGTGGCTCGATTGCGGCGCGCTCAAGGACATCACCAGCGACCTCGCGGCCAGCAAGAATCCCGCAGACCTGTCAATCGCAGCCGATGAACTCCTGGCATCGGGACCGCGCAACGGGGGGCGCTTCGCGGCCCGCTAGGTTCTCTCGGGGTCGTCGGGTTACGGGGGTTGTTGCCCTCGACCCGGGGAGCGGCTAGGGGCGGCGCCGACAAGCGCCGCCCTTTTCGCATCTGCGGTGCATATCCCCTATCCACCCGAGGATTGACCGTGACCGCCTTCACCGACTTCGTGATCAAGGACATTGCGCTGGCCGACTATGGCCGCGCCGAAATTGCCATTGCCGAAACCGAGATGCCCGGCCTGATGGCGCTGCGTGAGGAATACGGCGCCAGCCAGCCGCTCAAGGGTGCGCGCATCACCGGCTCGCTGCACATGACGATCCAGACCGCTGTCCTCATCGAGACGCTGGTGGCGCTGGGTGCCGACGTGCGATGGGCGACCTGCAACATCTTCTCGACCCAGGACCACGCCGCCGCCGCGATCGCCGCGCGCAACATTCCGGTGTTCGCGGTGAAGGGCGAGAGCCTGGCCGACTATTGGGATTATGTCGGCTCGATCTTCGACTGGTCGACCGATGAAGACCCGGACCTGACCGCCAACCTCATCCTCGACGATGGCGGCGATGCGACCATGTTCGCGCTGTGGGGTGCCCGCATCGAGGCCGGCGATGAACTGCCCGAGCCGCAGAATGCCGAGGAAATCGAATTCCAGCGTGCGCTCAAGGCCTTCGTTGCCAAGAAGCCGGGCTACCTCACCGCCTCGGTGAAGAACATCAAGGGCGTCTCCGAAGAGACGACCACCGGTGTCCACCGCCTCTACCACATCGCCAAGGGCGGCAAGTTGCCGTTCCCGGCGATCAACGTGAACGACAGCGTCACCAAGTCGAAGTTCGACAACCTCTACGGTTGCCGCGAGTCGCTAGTCGACGCGATCCGCCGCGCAACCGACGTCATGCTTTCGGGCAAGATCGCCTGCGTCGCCGGCTTCGGCGACGTCGGCAAGGGCTCGGCCCAGTCGCTCCGCAATGGCGGTGCGCGCGTGCTGGTGACCGAAATCGACCCGATCTGCGCGCTGCAGGCGGCGATGGACGGCTTCGAGGTCGTGACCATGGAAGAAGCCGTGACCAAGGCCGACATCTTCGTCACTGCGACCGGCAACGAGCACGTCATCACCGCCGCCCACATGGAGGCGATGAAGGACAAGGCGATCGTCTGCAACATCGGCCACTTCGACAGCGAGATCCAGATCTCGGCGATCGACAACTACGAGTGGAACGAACTCAAGCCCGGCACTGACGTGGTCAAGTTCCCCGACGGCAAGGAAATCATCGTGCTGGGCAAGGGGCGCCTGGTGAACCTCGCCTGCGCTACCGGCCACCCGAGCTTCGTGATGAGCTTCAGCTTCACCAACCAGACGCTGGCCCAGATCGAACTGTGGACCAAGGGCGACGACTACGACAACCAGGTCTACGTCCTGCCCAAGCACCTCGACGAAAAGGTCGCTGCGCTGCACCTCGACAAGCTCGGCGTGAAGCTGACCCAGCTCAGCCAGAAGCAGGCCGACTACATCGGCGTGCCGGTGGCCGGGCCGTTCAAGCCGGACCACTATCGCTACTAAGTGACAATCCTTTGCGGGGAAGTGCAGTGGCTTGCCATTGCATCCCCGCCACAGGGCGCATAGCTGGCAGGTGATGGATTCCTCACCCGCTTTGCTAGCCGTCGTCGGCCTGCTGCTTGCCCTGTGGACCGCTGCCGCGGTCTGGGTGATGCTGCGCGCAAGCGGCCGCGAGCAGAAAACCGTCGCCAGCCGCAAAGCAGCGCTGCGCATGGCACGGATGCTGGAGGAATCTCCGGCGATACCCGTGCTCGTGCGGACCGACGGCAGGATCGAGGCGCCCGACCGCTTCGCGCGGTGGCTTGGGCTCGCCAAGGTGCCCGAATTCCTCAGCGAACTGGCCGATCTCGACGGCAGCGGGCTTTCCGAACAGCAGGTCGAGGAACTGACGCGCAAGGTCCGGCGGACACAGAAGACCGCCAAGCCCTTCCGCATGTCGATCACCGTCCCCGGATCGCGCCGCGCGTTGTCGCTCAACGGCACGCTTGCCGACCCGGCGGTTTCGCCCAGTGGCGCGGCGCTCGTCTGGGTGTTCGACTACAGCGAGAGCCAGCAGGAACTCAGCCAGCTGCGCGAGGATGCGGCACGCGCGCAGGACGATTTCGGTGCACTTGTCGGCCTGATCGAGGCGGCGCCGATGCCGATGTGGTTTCGTGGGGCGGACATGAAGTTGCGCCTCGTCAACCGCGCCTATGTCGAAGCGGTCGGGGCCGAAAGCGCAGACCAAGTCGTCGCCGACCAGGTCGAACTGGTCGAGACCGTTGGTGGACGCTCCGCCTCGCAAGTCGCGCAACAGGCGGCAGACCGCCGCCAGCCGATCGAGCGCATCGTATCCGCGACCATCGACAACGCCCGACGCACGATCCGCGTGACCGACCTGCCGCTGGTGGGCGAGGGGATCGCCGGCTACGCCGTCGACATCGAGGAGATGGAGGAGCAGGCGCGCGAATTCCGCGCCTTCCGCGAAGCCCAGCGCTCCATGCTCGACCAGCTTTCCATCGGCGTGGCGCAATTTGATGCCCAGCACCGGATGAACTTCGCCAACCAGCCGTTCCACCGCGTCTTCTCGCTGCCGCCGGGTGTGGTCAACGACCGCACCACGTTCGAGCAGATGCTGCTGATCGCGCGCGAGAACGGGCGTATTCCCGAGGTTCGCGACTTCCCCGCATGGCGCAACGAGGTCGCCCGCTGGTTCCTGTCCGACGAACCGCACGAGGAAGCATGGCCGCTTTCGGACAGCACCCACCTGCGCATCATCTCGCAGCCGCTGCCCGATGGGGGCCTCGTCATGATCGCCGAGGACCGGACCGAACAGCTGGCCTTGTCGGCCATGCGCGACACTCTGCTTCGCACTCGCACGGCAACCTTCGACAGCCTGTTCGAGGCACTGGCGGTGTTCGCACCGGACGGTCACCTTGAGCTGTGGAACCGCGGTTTCCCCGGTGCATGGGGTGTCGATCCCGAAATGCTCGACGGGCATCCGCAGGCAGAGGACCTGCTAGAATCCATCGCGGCCAATCTCGCCGATCCCAAGTCCGTTGCGATCGTCGGCAACACCATCCGTTCGGCGACCCTCGACCGAAAGAAGCGCGAAGGGCGGATCGAGATGGCGGACGGCCGCACGCTCGACTTCGCGGGCGTCCCGCTGCCCGACGGCAATGGCCTGCTGACCGTGCTCGACGTCACCGCCTCGCGGCAGGCCGAAGAGGCCCTGCGCGAACGCAACCGCGCGCTGGAAGAGGCGGATGCGGTCATGACCCGCTTCCTTGCCAACATGAGCTACGAATTCCGCACGCCGCTGACCTCCATCGGTGGCTTTGCCGAACTTCTGTCCAGTGGTGTCGCAGGCGAACTCACACCGCAGGCTCTCGAATACGTGCAGGCGATCACGCTGTCGGTCGGCAAGCTCACCGAGCAGGTCGAGAACGTCCTCGACCTGTCGCAGAGCGAGGCCGGACTGATGCCGTTGCGGAAGCAGAAGATAGACCTGCTGCCTTTCGTCACTGACATCGTCCGCGCCGAGGAAGAGCGGATCGTCGAGGCTGGCCTGACGCTCGACCTCAAGGGCGATCCGGGCAAGATCATCAATGCCGATCCGCAGCAGCTGCGCCGGGCAATCACCAACCTCCTCGACAACGCGATCAAGGGCACTCCCAAGGGCGGGAAGCTGCTTGTCGACATCGGCCGGAAGCGTGGCGACACCAGGATCGTCATCGCCGACAACGGCACCGGCATGAGCCAGCACGAACTCGCCCGCGCGCTGGAGGGCATCCGTATGGCGCCTGACGGCAAGGGCATCGAACGCCGTCAGGGTCTCGGCATCCCGCTCGCCCGCCAGCTGGTCGAGGCGCATGGCGGAACGCTCGAGTTCCAGAGCCGTCGCAACGCCGGGACCACTGCGACGATCACGCTGCCGTGAGGGTGGAATTGCCCGATCTGGCCGCGATGGAGCACTTCGGCGCGGTAATCGCTGGAAAGCTCCAGCCGGGTAATGTCGTGGCACTTTCCGGCGATCTGGGGACCGGCAAGACCACGCTCGCACGGGCGATCATCGCCGCGCTCGGTCATGAAGGAGAGGTTCCTTCGCCGACCTATACGATCATCGAGACCTACGATGCGCTGCGCATCCCGCTGGTCCATGCCGATTTCTACCGGCTGGAGGACCCGGCAGAGGTCGAGGAGCTGGGGCTCGACGACTATCGCGAGGGCGCCGCACTGCTCGCGGAATGGCCCGATCACGCGGGCGGCTTCGCACATGAGGCAGGTTGCCTTTCAATCACGCTGGAAAAAGTGGGCGAGGGCCGCGAAGCCGTTGTAACCCCGGGCGACAATTGGCAAAGCCGCTGGCCATGAGCGACGCGCTGCCGGAAGGCATACACGAATTTCTTGGCGATACCGAATGGGAGGGTGCGGAGATCGCACCGCTGGTCGGCGATGCCAGTTTCCGCCGGTACTTCCGCATCCGCATGGGCAGCCGCAGCGCCATGCTGATGCACGCCCCGCCGCCCCACGAGGATCCTCGCCCGTTCCTGCACGTCGCGCACTGGCTGAACGACAATGGCATGCGCGCGCCGCACATCCTCGCAGAGGATGCGGCAGGTGGCTGGGTGCTGACCGAGGACTTCGGTGACCAGCGCATGCGCGAATGGATCGACGACCATCCACGCGATGAAGAGCACATCTACGCGCAAGCCATCGACGCATTGGTCCAGCTTCACCAGCTGCCGCCGGGACCTTTCGATCCATACGACATGGCCGTTTATCGGCGCGAGGTGGACCTGTTCGTCGAATGGTACTGTCCGGCGATGGGGCTCGAGGTGGACCTCGACGGCTGGCGTGCCACATGGGACGAGGCGCTGACACCGCTGCTGGTCCGCCAGATTCCGGGCGTGACGGTGCTGCGCGACTATCACGCGGAAAACATCATGCTTCTCGAACCGAGCAGGCTTGCGGGCGAACAGGGGCTGATCGATTTCCAGGACGCGCTGGTCGGGCATCCGGCCTACGACCTCGTCAGCCTGCTCCAGGATGCCCGCCGGGATGTCTCCGAAACGCTCGAGCATGACATGCTCTGCCGCTATCGCGCTGCGGCCGATCCGGGCGAGTTTTTCGAAGCCGACTACGCCCGCCTGGGTGCGCAGAGGAACACCAAGATCGTCGGTATCTTCACCCGCCTGTGCAAGCGCGACGGCAAGCACCGCTACCTCGCCATGATTCCGCGCGTGTGGCAGGCGATGGAACGCGATCTCGCGCATGAGGCACTCGCGCCCGTGGCCGCGTGGTTCGCTGCCAATATCCCGCAGGAAATACGTGATTCGCTCGGCGGGGAGATGCAGTGAGCAAGCTCGCTTCCGACACCGCAATGCTGATGGCGGCAGGGCTGGGCAAGCGCATGCGTCCCCTGACGGCTGCCACGCCGAAGCCCCTGGTTCGCGTGGCCGGCAAGCCGCTCATCGACCGTGCGCTAGACCGGCTGGAGGATGCGGGCGTCGCCAAGGCGGTGGTCAACGTGCACTACCTCGCCGACGCGATCGAGGCGCATGTGGGCCAGCGCAAGGCTCCATCGGTAGTTTTTTCCGATGAACGGGCGGTCCTGCTCGAAACCGGCGGGGGCATGATCAAGGCGCAGGCTGCCGGCCAGCTTCCCGATCCCTTCTTTGCCTGCAATGCCGACAGCATCTGGCTCGACGGGCCGCGCAATGCCTTTGCCGACCTTTCCGCTCGCTGGGACGCGGACAAGATGGATGCGCTGTTGCTGGTGGTGAGCCATGCGCGCGCATTCAACTTCGACGGTACGGGCGATTTCTACATGGACGGGGCAGGGCGCCTGACCCGCAAGCAGCCGGGACGTATCGCGCCCTTCATCTACACCGGCATCCAGATCGTGTCGCATCGCCTTTTGCGTGACGCGCCGGAGGGCAAGTTTTCGACCAACGTGCTGTGGGATCGCGCGATCGAGGAAGGCCGGCTTTACGGCGTCGCGTTCACCGGGCTGTGGTATGAAGTAGGAACGCCCGCCCACATCGCTCCGACCGAGGAGGCGCTCAGGGGTGGCTGACCGCCCGGGTCCCAAGGTCTATTCGATCGCTGCCCACCGGGGTTTTGCCGATGCCCTCGTTGCAGGGCTGGTACCCCGATATGCCGACGGCGACCTTGGCCTAGCACGGCTCACTCTCCTGCTACCGAGCAGTCGCGCGCGCCGCACTGTCTCCGAAGCCTTCATTCGTCACGCCGGCGAATCCGGCCAGAATGGCTTGCTGATGCCGCGCGTGGCGATCGTCGGCGACCTCGATCTCGACGAGACGCTCGGTCCCTTGCTCGACCCCCTCGGTGGTGCGGATGTACCACCCGCAATAGACCCGCAGCGCCGCCTCTTTGCCCTGGCCCAGATTCTCGGCAAGAACATGGACGATCCGCCCGGCGGGGCGACGCTCCTGCGGCTGGCACGTGAAACTGCTGCCACGATGGATCGCCTGCTGGCGGAGGGCATATCGCCCTCCGACCTTGTCGACGACAAGGTCACCGGCATCTATCCCGACCTGTCGAGTCACTGGCAGGACAGCCTGAGGTTGTTCGCCGAGGTGCAGGCCCGCTGGCTGGCGCAGCTTGACGAATGGGGCGCAATCGACACCGCGACGCGCCGCAACCGGCTGTTCGAACATGCGGCGCGCGAATGGAAGGCCAACCCGCCGCTGACCCCGATCGTGGCGGCGGGCGTGACGAGTGCCGCGCCGGCGCTTGCCAATCTGCTGCGCGTCGTGGCCGACCTGCCGCAGGGTGCCGTGATCCTGCCCGATTTCGACCTGACAATGCCTGATGTCGTGTGGGACGAACTCGGCAGGGCAGGGGCGGCCCCCGAGCCCGGAGAGAGTCCTTTCGCCCGTGATGACGCGGTCACGCATCCGCAATACCACCTGAAGCTGTTGCTCAACCGCATGAGCGTGCGGCGCGAGGAGGTGCAGCCGTGGCACCGACGCGGGATGACGGCTGCGCCGCCGGAGCGCAGCCACGCAATCGGCTCGCTCTTCCTGCCGCCCGAAGCGAGCAAGGCATGGGTCGATCTCCCCGCAGACAAGCGTCGCTTGGCAGGCGTGCGGGTGATGCAGGCGGCCAATCCCGAAGAGGAAGCTCAGGCTATCGCGCTGCTCGTTCGCGAAACCTTGGAGCAGCCGGAAAGGCGCGTCGCAGTCGTCACTCCCGACCGGGCGCTTGCCCGGCGGGTGGTGCATCACCTTTCCCGCTGGAACGTCACAGCTGACGATTCCGCCGGCCGGCCGCTGTCGCAGACCCCCGCCGGGCGTTTCCTGCTCCTGCTCGCCGAAGTTCTGGCCGAGGATGCGGCACCCGTGCCGCTGATGGCACTCCTGGGCCATCCGCTGGCGAACGGCGGCATGGAACGCGGGACATGGCTGCGCCAGCTTCGCCGGGTCGAGCGGGCGCTGCGCGGACCGCGAAGGGAAGGCGGGCTGGCTCCCGTTGCGTCCTGCGTGCGAATTCTGGCCGAACGCCACCCCAAGGTCGGTGAATGGTTCGCGGCCGTGGAAGCTGCCCTCTCACCGCTCTTCCAGCTGCCCGAGGAGGTCGGTCTTGTCGAACTTCTCGACGCATTGGCGAATGCGGGAGAGGCACTGTGCGGAGAGGGGCTCTGGGCCCGCGAGGACGGTCGCGCGCTTGCGGGGTTTGTCGAGGACATGCGCCTTCATGCGCGCGACGCAGGCTTCGCCCTCGATCGGCGCGAAGCAGTTGTCGCGTTGCGCGACGCGATGGAACAGATCGCTGTACGACCACCCTATGGCGGCCACGCAAGGGTGCAGGTTCTGGGTTTGCTCGAAAGCCGCATGAACCGCGCGGACCTCGTCATCTGTGCAGGCCTTAACGAAGGTGTCTGGCCAGTGCGGGGCAGCGTCGATTCCCTGCTCGCCCCACCTGTGCTCCGCGCGCTTGGCGTGCCGGGAGGCGATTTCCGCATCGGGCTTTCGGCGCACGACCTTGCCGGTGCCCTGGGTGCTCCGGAGGTGGTCCTGAGCCGGTCTGCGCGCGACGAGGGCGGGCCTGCGATCCCCTCACGGTTCCTTTTGCGGGTGCAGGCGTTGCTCGGCGACATGCTCGACCGGCACAGCGAGACCGGCGCCATCGATCTCGCCCGCGCAATGGCCCGCGCTGCGCCCGTGGAAGCGCATCCGCGACCGCGACCGGTTCCCAGTGCCGAGCAGCGCAAGGTCGACATTTCCGCGACCGCACTGGATCGGCTCCTGGGCGACCCGTACCAGTTCTTTGCACAGAAGATCCTCGGCCTGTCGGAACTCGACACGCTCGATGCCGATCCCGACGCGCTTTGGCAGGGTAACGTCGCGCACAAGGTGCTCGAGCGCTGGCACGAGGAACGCATCGCCGGCCGACCCGCGAGCATTGTCGCGATCATGGAAGACGTGCTCGATGCCGAAAATGCAGACCCGTTGGTGAGGGGCCTGTGGCGCCCGCGGCTTCAGGCTGCGCTGCGCTGGGTCGAGGAGACGGTAGAGCAGTACGAGGATCGCGAGGTCCTTGCTGTCGAACAGCGTGGGTCCATGCAATTCGAAGGTGTGCCTGTGCACGGCCGAGCGGATCGCATCGATCGGCTGGAGAACGGCACGCTTGCCATCGTCGACTATAAGACAGGGCAGCCACCCAGTGCAGCCATGGTCGAGCAGGGTTTCGCGCTGCAACTCGGCATCCTTGGGCTGATCGCGGAGCGCGGAGGTTTCGAACAGCTGCGTGGCGACCCTGGCGGCTACGAGTACTGGTCGCTTGGCAAGGCGAAGGCCGATAACCCCCATGGGTTCGGCTATGTCGAGGTTCCGCTAAAGGTCGGACGCAAGACCTCGGGCGTACTGCCGGAGGACTTCTTGCCCCTGACCGCGGCCAAGCTGAGCGAGGCGTTTGGTCGCTACATCAAGGGAAGCGACCCGTTTACGGCCCGCGAGAACCCGAATTTCCCAGCCTACGACACCTACGACCAGCTCATGCGGTTGGACGAGTGGATCGCATTGCAGGACGGGGATGAAGCTGCATGAGCGGGAAGGTCTATCCCCTTCAGGGCGAGCAGCGCCCGGCGGTCGATCCGCACGAAAGCGTGTGGCTTTCGGCGAGTGCGGGGACTGGCAAGACCCAGGTCCTTTCCGCCCGCGTGCTACGGCTGTTGCTGGAGCCCGGTGCAGACCCGTCGCAAATCCTTTGCCTGACTTTTACCAAGGCGGGCGCGGCCGAGATGGCCGTGCGTGTAAATTCCGTTCTTGCCCGCTGGGTACGGATGGAGGGGACCGAGCTTGCGAAGGAACTCGGCTACCTCGGCGCACCGATCGATCCCGATACGCAGGCGCGAGCACGGGCGCTATTCGCGCGGGTGCTCGACTGTCCGGGCGGCGGCCTCAGGATCGATACGATCCACGCTTTCGCGCAGTACCTTCTCGCCGCTTTTCCGGGAGAAGCCGGCATGTTGCCGGGTTCGCGTCCCATGGAGGATCGCGAGCGCGACCTGCTGAGCCGCCAGGTTCTGTCCGACCTGCTTTCCGAAGATGATCCGCAAATCTGCGACGCAATTGCCGAAATGAGCCGCCGTAAGGGGCCCGACGCAGTGCGCGGCTGGCTGATGCGTTGCGCCGCGCACATGGAGCTTTGGCAGGGGCCGGGAAGCTGGCAGCCTCCGATGGCTGCGCGAGTTCATGCGACGCTCGGGATGCCGGCAGATGCCGGGCAGGGCTGGGTTGCCGAAGGATGCACCGACGCTGCCTTCCCTGTGGCTACCCTACGTTCGCTGCGAGACGCGGCCCGCGGCTGGAGCGCGGCCACCGGGCAGAACGCAGCCGATTTCGCCGATCGATGGCTCGCGAGCGGGGCCGAGGACCGGTTGGCCGAGCTCGGCGGATTCCTCGATACTTTCCTCAAGAAGGATGGCGATCCGCGCAAGATGGCGGGCGCGGAGAAAGTCGATCCGTCGTTCTCGGCCCATCAGGAAATCCTCGCCGAAGCTGTGGCCATGGTGCGTGAACGCGCCGCCTTGCTCGATCTCGCCGCCTTCCTGGCGCCGCAACTGGAAGCTGGCCGCGCATTCGCGCTTGCATGGGACAAGGCCAAGCAGCGTGAGGGGCTGGTCGATTTCGACGACCTGATCGCCCGCGCGGCAACCCTGCTGGCTGACAGCGAAATGGCCGACTGGATCCGTTACAAGCTCGATCGCAGCTTCGATCATATCCTTGTCGACGAGGCGCAGGATACCAATGCCGCGCAGTGGCAGATCATCAAGGCGCTGACGGACGACTATTTCTCGGGCGAAGGCGCACGGGGCGAAATCATCCGCACGATCTTCACGGTCGGTGACTATAAGCAGGCGATCTTCGGCTTCCAGGGCACCAGCCCCGAGAATTTCCGCGAAGCGCGGGACTATTATCGCAAGCGCCTTGCGGATCTGGCCGAGGAATTGCGCGGGAGCCGAAGCAACCGGCGGTCGAACGGATTGCGCGAATACGGGCTCGACCAGAGCTATCGTACGAACGCCACTGTCCTCGAGTTCGTCGACCGCGCAATTCTGGGCATCGGCCCCGAAGGTCTCGGTCTCGACGACTACGACGAGCACCGAGGCAGCAGCCGCCCCGGTCTCGTCACCCTGTGGAAGGAAGTGCGCGGGCCGGGTGGCGAGGGTGAAGAGCCGGGCGAGGAAGAAGGCTGGTTGTCGAAGCACGACCGCCGGATGGCCGACCAGATCGCTATGCAGGTCAAGCGCTGGTTCGATCCCGCAGGCGACGGCTTCACGCTGGTAAAGGGAGACAAGCCGCGGCGTGCTGGTCCGGGCGATGTGATGATCCTCGTCCAGAAACGCCGCGACCTTGCATCGCTGATAGTGGCCCGGTTGTATTGCCATGGCGTGCCTGTGGCCGGTGTCGACCGTTTGCGCCTCGGCAATCCGCTGGCGGTCAAGGACCTGATGGCTGCAATCCGCTTTGCCGCGCAGCCGCTCGACGATCTCACTCTCGCCAGCCTGCTCGTGTCTCCGCTGGTCGGTTGGAGCCAGGAGGAACTGCTCGAATACGGCTATCGAACCAAGGGAATGCGTTTGTGGGAGCACCTGCGCGACCATGACGCGCCACGGGTCCGGGAAACGGTCGATGCGCTGCGCGAAATTCTCCGTCGGGCCGACTACGACAGCCCGCAACAGCTCCTGCACTGGATACTGGTGGGGCCGATGGATGGGCGGCGCAGGCTGGTCGCGCGGCTCGGGCGCGAGGCCAACGATCCGATCGATGAACTGCTGAATGCCGCAAACGCCTATGCCAGCGCGCATGTTGCCAGCCTGCAGGGCTTCATCCGCTGGTTCGACGCCGGGGACGCCGACCTCAAGCGCGAGGCGGGCGAGGGCGGTGACCAGGTTCGCGTAATGACCGTCCATGGATCGAAGGGCCTGCAGGCGCCCATAGTCGTCCTTGCCGATGCAGCGATCAGGCCGGATCCTTCTGGCGACCTTGAGCTGGTCGATGATGCCCATGGGTTCGGGCATCAGAGGACCATTCCTCTTCCGGCGCTCTCCAAGGAGGAGAAGGTCGGTCCGGTCCGCATGGCGGATGCGGCCAAGGCTGCGCGGGCGATGCAGGAGCACTGGCGGCTGCTCTACGTCGCAATGACGCGGGCAGAGGAGGCGCTGTTCATCGGCGGGTCGCTCGGGCCGCGCGAGGCGAAGAACGGGCCGCATGAGGACAGCTGGTTTGCGCGGCTTCATGCCCTGTTCGGCGAGGACGAGGGACTTGCCGACGATATCTGGGGTGCCCGCTGGGAAATCGGAACGCGAGCGCCGCCGGTGCCTGCGGAACACCAAGCGCCTGCGAATGAAGCGCTCGAATTGCCCGAATGGGCGCGCCGAACAGTGGGACCCGAACCGCGCCCGCCAAGACCGCTGGCCCCCTCGGGACTGGGCGAGGTCGAGGGCAGCGATCCGCCGCTGCCTCCCGCCAATGCCGCTGAAGCCGCGCGGCGCGGCACGCTGATACATGCCCTGCTCGAACGCCTGCCGCAGGTGATGGAAGACCGCGAAGTGCGCGGGCGCAAATGGCTGGAGCGGCAAGCCGCCGAACTGTCCCGGGAAGCGCGCGAAGAGATGCTCGCACGCGCACTGGAAGTCCTGGCCGTGCCCGGTTTCGCCGATATCTTCGGTCCCGATGCGCTTGCCGAAATCCCTCTGGCCGCCACGGTCGAAGGCCAGGTCGTCATGGGTACCGCCGACCGCCTGCTGGTCACGGGCGAGCGGGTGGTGGTGGTGGATTTCAAGACCGCGCGGCGGCCTCCGTCCTCGCTCGACGCCATACCCGAGAGCACGATGCGGCAGATGGCTGCCTATGTCGCTGCCCTTGAGCGCATCTATCCCGACCGGACAGTCGAGGCAGCTGTCCTCTATACCCAGACACCGCAACTCTTCGCCTTGCCCGGCGAACGGTTGGATGCCTACAAGACGCAGTTTGCGGCCTCGCAGGAAAGTTTCGCCCTGCCGCCGCTTGAGTAATCGCCTGCGCCACCCACATCGGTGCAAAGCATTTCAGGAGAAATTCCCATGGCAACCACCGCCGTCACCGATGCCAGCTTCAAGAGCGACGTGCTCGAATCCGACAAGCCCGTGCTGGTCGATTTCTGGGCCGACTGGTGTGGCCCGTGCAAGATGATCGCTCCGGCGCTCGAAGAGCTTTCGGAAGAACTTGCCGACAAGGTGACCATCGCCAAGATGGACATCATGGAAAACCCGGAGGTTCCCGGCGGCATGGGCGTGCAGGGCATTCCCTACCTCGTCCTGTTCAAGGACGGACAGCCCGCCGCCCACATGCGTGGCGCGGCACCGAAAGGTCAGCTCAAGCAGTGGCTTGAGAGCGTCCTCTAATCCAGTTTCGAATAAAGTCCGGCGAGCTCTTCCCACAGGGAGGGGCTCGCCGCTCCTATGAGGCCGGTGCGACCGTGTTCGTCGACACGGTAGGGTGAACCGTCCGGTCTGGCTGCCATTCCGCCAGCCTCGTTTAGCCAAAGAACCCCAGCTGCATGATCCCAGGCCAGCGTCCGCTCGAAGATGGAAACATCGTTCGTACCGAGCGCGAGGCGCGGATACTGCTCGGCCGCGCAATAGGGCACGTCGACCAGGGCATAGTTGGGAGCAACATGACGTTTCGTCGCCTCCCGGCGCGCCTCATCCATGAAGACCAGTGAAATCGCGGCGACGGGCGGTGTAGCGCCGGTGGGTCGCGAGGTAACGGCCTGCCCGTCGATCGAGGCGCCCTTGCCCATGTGCGCGACGCAGAACCGGCCGCTCAGGCAATCATAGATCCAGCCCGACCGGGCCTCGCCGCCGTCCGCGCGCGCGACGATCACTCCGAAAGGCGGCTGTCCGGCAGCGAAGTTGCGCGTTCCGTCGATGGGATCGACAATCCAGCAGGGTCGGTCGAGCCGCTCGAGAATGCCCGGGTCGGCATGCGCCGCTTCCTCGCCAACGAAGGCGAGCGAGGAGTCGATAGCCGCCAGGCCTTCGCGCAGGAGCGCTTCGCTTTCCTTGTCGGCGATGGTGACGGGATCGTTGCCGCCCTTGTCCTGCACCTCACCCTCGGCGAGGTTGCGATACCGGGGCAGGATTGCCTGTTCGGTGACCCGCCGCATGAGCGCGAGGATTTCGCGGTCGAGGGCGCCTTCTGCTCCGGTCACGTCAGCGGGACCTGCGCGATGCGATCAAAAGCCTCACGCTTGCGCAGGCGCGCATACCAGTCCTTCACCGCAGGCCGCTCGGCGCGCTCGATGGGGAGGGTCAGCCAGGTGTGGATGTAGACGCCCATCGGGATGTCACCGATCCCGAACCGCTTGCCCGATAGCCACGGCTGCCGTTCGAGTTCGGCTTCGAGAATTGCGACCATCTTACCCGCTGCGCTGGCTGAGGCGGCAATAGCGTTCTCATCACGCTCTTCCGGCTTCTTGCGGACGAGACCGATGAAGGCATTGCGCTGGGCATCGGCGAAGGAAAACTGCCAATCCATCCACTTGTCTGCCGCGGCGCGCTGTTGCGCATCTGCCGGCTGAAATTCGGGCCCGTAGCGATCGGCAAGATAGCGCAGGATCGCATTCGATTCCCACAGCACGAAGCCATCATCGTCGATGGTCGGGATCAGGCGGTTCGGATTGGCTGCGAGATAGGCATCGGTGAAGCCGAACTGCCCGCCCATGTCGATGCGCTGGTGGGGAAGGCCGATTTCCTCGGCGAGCCAAACTACCTTCTTGACGTTGTGCGAATTGATGCGGCCCCAGATCGTCAGCATGGCGCCTCAGCTCCGGTAATCGGCGTTGATCGCGATGTATCCGTGGGTGAGATCGCAGGTCCACACTGTCGCCCGCCCTTCGCCGATGCCGAGATCGACGGAAATGTCGATCTCCTGCCCCTCGAGATGCTTTGCCACCGGCGCTTCGTCGTAGTCGGGCAGCGGCTGTCCGTCCCTTGCGGCCCAGGTTCCTGCGAAGCCGATGGAAAGCCTGTCGCGATCGGCGGGCTCACCCGCCTTGCCCACGGCCATCACCACGCGTCCCCAGTTGGCGTCGCCGCCGGCAATTGCTGTTTTGACCAAGGGAGAATTGGCGATGGAAAGCCCGACGCGGCGCGCGCTTGCGTCGCTGTCCGCACCGGTCACGGTGATCGCAATGAACTTCTGTGCGCCTTCCCCGTCACGGATGACAAGGTGCGAAAGTTCGCGGCAAACATCGAGTAGCGCCGCGTAGAAGGCATCGGCGCCCGCATCGTCCCAAGAGGAGATAGGCGCGTTGCCCGCTTTGCCGGTGGCGAAGGCGAGTACCGTGTCGCTGGTCGAGGTGTCGCCATCGACCGTGATGCAAGAGAAGCTCGCATCATTGGCCCTGGACAGCATTTCCTGGAGGAATGCCGGTTCGACCGAAGCATCGGTGAAAACGTAGCCGAGCATGGTCGCCATATCGGGAGCGATCATGCCGCTGCCCTTGATTATGCCTGCCAGTTCCACGCGAGTATTGCCGATCATTGCCGATGCCGCGGCGCCCTTGGTGAAGGTGTCGGTCGTACCGATAGCGGAGGCGGCTTCCTCCCACCCGCAAGGCTGGGCAGTCAGGGCAGCTTCCACGCCTGCACGGGCCTTGTCGCGGGGCAAGGGAACGCCGATCACGCCGGTAGAAGAAACGAAGACTTCGCTCGGCTGGCAGTCCAGAGCCTCTGCCACCTGCGCCATGATCTGCTCGACCGCCTCGCGCCCGCGGTAGCCGGTGAAGGCGTTGGAATTGCCGGCATTGACCACCAGGGCCCGGGCCGATCCCAATCGCGCCTGTTCGCGCCCCAGTTCGACTTCGCTCGAAGCGCAGGCGCTCTTGGTGAACACCCCCGCTACAGCGGTGCCGGGTGTCAGCTCGGCGAGAGTCAGGTCGGCCCTGTCCCAGTTCTTGTAGCGGGCACGCGCCACGCGCAACGTCACGCCGGATATGGCGGGCATTGCGGGAAACGGGCGGGCGAGGGGAGAGCGCGCGAGGTCCATGCCCCGCGCGCTATATCGTCGCCCCTCCGCCCGCAAGCGTTCAGGCAGCTGCCATGCGTCCCTTGGGTACCAGCAGGAAGGCTGCAAGGTAGAGCAGGCCGGTCACGATCAGCAGGTTGTTGTAGCCAGTGAACAGCGCCGCATACTCAAGGCAGCCGCCGACGATCGTGCCGAGAAGGTTGATCGCAAAGGCGCTCTGCGAATCGCCGCTTTCACGGAAGCGCTTCGCAAAGGCGATGTTCGCCAGGTAGATCGGGACGAATGCCAGCAGGGTCGCTGCGATAAGGCGCGGCCAGAAGCCTAGCGGCAGCAGCCATTCGGGCTTGATGATCCATGCCGCTGCAAGCGAGGCTGCAATCGCCACGAACACGACCTTGAGCGGCGGTGTCTTTACTCTCCGCTCAGTTTCGACAGCCGCAAGCACGACAACAAGGACGCCTGCGAAGACGAGCGCGTTGACGAACCAGGTCGTGCCGAAAAGCAGGGCGAAAGTGGCAATGTTCTTGGTTTCCAGCAGCAGGAAGGCAGCACCCATGAAGAACAGGTCGGCGTAGGGACGCATGGTCCCCAGCGGTCCGCCGAGCACGCGGATGGTAGCCAGCGATGCGAGAAGGATCGCGGCAATGGTGATGGCGTACAGGGGCGGGAAAGTGCCGCCACGGAAATAGAGGAAGGGTGCATCGTCACTGACGGTGGAAATGGAGGTGGTCGGCTGCCATTCCTCGCCGCAGGTCTGGTCGGCTTCGTTCATCGCGACGCTGACCACGGCCTGAGCGTCAGCCCAGGTATCGACGCATGGCTTGTGGCCGAACACGGCCTGTGCAGTCCCGCCAAGACGGTCGATCAACCACGGCTCGCGGTAGTAATTGTACATTGCGAAGGCGCCGTTGGGCTTCAACACGTCCTTGACCGACTGCATTGCCTCCTGGGTGAAGAGGAAGCTTTCGAGCCGGATCTGCGATGCGCCACTGACCAGCGTAAGCGAGTCAGGCAGGGCGAACAGGACGAGATCGTACTTGCGATCGGTGTTCTCGAGGAAAGCGCGACCGTCGTTGACGTGACGGGTGACGCCCGGATTCTGGTAGGGGCGGTTGATGTTGTTCTTGGCGCCGATTTCCATGATCAGCGGGTCGATATCGACGGCATCGACATGCTTGGCGCCTTCGCTCAGCGCGATGGCCACGTCGGATCCCGAACCTGCGCCGACGATGAGGACATCGTCGAGCTTCTTGGGAAGGCGCAGGTAGGGCGTTTCATAGATGCGCTCACCCTGCTTCAGTTTCCATTCCGCTGGCGCCATCAGCTGGTGCGGAACACCGTTTGCGCGGATAAGGAGGAAGCCCTTATCGCCTTCGACGACTTTCTGGGTTTGGACCTTGTAATATGGCGACCAGGCAACGCCTGGTTGCAGGGTTTCCATGCCCAGACCGATCAAAAGGGCAATCGACCAAAGTGCGCTGACAAGGCGTCGGTTCTTCGCACTCAGGATCACGATCGGAATCAGTACGATTATGCCCCAGACGATCGATGGGGCCTGCAGGAAACTAAGGGCGGTAAAGGCGAGAATACCAGCCAGCGAGCCAAGCAGGTCGCTGCGATAGGAAATTAGCGGGGGAAGATGCGCGAAGCAGCGACCGACCATTTCTGCCGGTCCCGCGAGAATAACCGCCACGAGAAGGAAGACGATCGGCAACGCGAGCCATGCAGGCGGTCCCTTAATCTCGAGCGAGGTAAAGTAGATCAGGTCCGACCCGCTTCTCTCGATCGAAACCGGGAAGACGATCACGAGGATCACCAGGATGCAGAGCAGCGGCAAGGTTATCGGCCACACGGACCAGCTCTTCCGACTGATCAGGAAGCCCGCTCCGATACCGAGGAAAGATCCAAGAAGGACGAAATTCGAGAAATAGGACAGGTGGACGACATTCGAGCCGAGCCAGCGGATTAATGCCAGTTCGAGGAACAGCATGAGGAAGGCTGAAAGAACCAGCCGCCTGACTACCGGTTTTGCGGCGTACCCTTCCAACACGTTGTTTCCGGTGGCTTCGGAGGCGTCGAGCGCCTGTGCGGTATCGTTGGTCACGTGATCCCCTGTCCCCATTCCGCCCGTGATGGGCGTCCAGCAGCCACCGATATGGCGTTATGGTTAGCGAACTCTTAAGCCGGACGACCGTCCATGGACAAAGGTGTGGGGCCTCACTATTGTGGAATAACGATGTTCCGGCAGCTCCTCGCCCTCCTTGCCTTGCTCAGCGGTCTTGCCGCTTACGGCACGCCTGCACAGGCGGCCATCGGCAGCGGCGTGGACATCGGCGTGGAGCAGGCGGCGGACAATGCGGTCGCACCCAAGTCGGGCAAGCCGGTTTGCGCCGACCGTGAAGTCCAGCAGAAGCTGAAGGGCGAGAAATCGACTCCTTGCCGTCCTGCGCCGACCGTCGTCATCGTGGTCCCGACCGTGATGTTCGGGCCCGACCGCGCTTACGAATAGCGCGCTTTCCACAAGTTTCCGATCCGGTCGCCCGGCACCATCAGCGTGCGCGGGCATTTGCCATATAGAATTACCCAGGGGCTACCCAATCCATGCTCAATTCCGTGATGAAGGCCGTTTTCGGCTCGTCCAACGATCGTTACGTCAAGTCGCTCGGCAAGATCGTCAACCAGATCAATGCTCTGGAGCCGCAGATCCAGGCCCTTACCGACGAAGAACTCGCGGCGCAGACCGACAAGTTCCGCGCCCAGCTCGCTGACGGCAAGACGCTCGACGATATCCTCCCCGAAGCCTTCGCCACTGTGCGTGAGGCATCCGTCCGCGTCCTCGGAATGCGGCACTTCGATGTGCAGATGGTCGGCGGCATCGTCCTCCACCGTGGCGAGATTTCCGAAATGAAGACGGGCGAGGGCAAGACCCTCGTCGCGACGCTGGCGACCTACCTCAATGCCATCGAGGGCAAGGGCGTCCACGTTGTCACCGTCAACGACTATCTCGCCAAGCGCGACGCGGAATGGATGGGGCGCCTGCACCGCTTCCTCGGCCTCACGATCGGCGTGATCGTGCCCGACCTCAGCGAGTTCCAGCGCCGCGAGGCCTACAACGCCGACATCACCTACTCGACCAACAACGAGCTTGGGTTCGATTACCTGCGCGACAACATGAAGCACGAGCGTAGCCAGATGGTGCAGCGCCCCTTCAACTTCGCCATCGTCGACGAGGTGGACTCGATCCTGATCGACGAGGCGCGTACCCCGCTGATCATCTCGGGCCCGACCGAGGACAAGTCCGAACTCTACATCGCGATCGACGAGGTGGTGAAGACGATCCCCGAGACCTGGTACGAGAAGGACGAGAAGACCCGCAACATCAGCCTTACCGAAGAAGGCACCGAGGAAATCGAGAAGCTGCTGATCGAAAAGGGTCTGCTTGCTACCGACAACCTTTATGACGTCGAGAATACGCAGGTCGTCCACCACCTCGATCAGGCGCTGAAGGCGGTTCACATGTTCAAGCGTGACACCGACTACATCGTCAAGGACGACAAGGTCATCATCATCGACGAGTTCACCGGGCGCATGATGGATGGTCGTCGCTGGTCGAACGGCCTCCACCAGGCTTGCGAAGCCAAGGAAGGCGTGAAGATCGAGCCGGAAAACCAGACCCTCGCCTCGATCACCTTCCAGAACTACTTCCGCATGTATCCCAAGCTGTCGGGCATGACCGGTACGGCAGCGACCGAGGCGAACGAGTTCTGGGACATCTACAAGATGAACGTGGTCGAGATTCCGACCAACGTCCCCGTCCAGCGCATCGACGAGGAAGACGAGTTCTACAAGAACACGCAGGACAAGTTCCAGGCCATCGCCAAGGCGATCCGCGAAAAGAACGAGACCGGTCAGCCGGTGCTCGTCGGTACGGTTTCCATCGAGAAGTCAGAACTTCTCAGCGAATTCCTCGACAAGGAAGGGGTGAAGCACGCCGTGCTCAACGCCCGCTTCCACGAACAGGAAGCACACATCGTGGCCCAGGCTGGCCGTATCGGAGCGGTCACGATCGCTACCAACATGGCCGGTCGCGGCACCGACATCCAGCTTGGTGGTAACCTCGAATTCCGCATCGAAGACGAACTTTCCGGCATGGAGGATGGCCCCGAAAAGGACGCGGCCATCGCTCGCATCAAGGCCGAGATCGCCGAGGAAAAGCGTAGGGTCCTCGAAGCAGGCGGCCTGTTCGTGCTCGGCACCGAACGTCACGAGAGCCGCCGCATCGACAACCAGCTTCGCGGGCGCTCGGGCCGCCAAGGCGACCCTGGTCTGAGCCGCTTCTACCTCTGTCTCGAGGACGATTTGCTGCGCATCTTCGGCCCCGATACGCTGTTTTCGCGGATGATGAACTCGAACCTGGAAGATGGTGAGGCCATCGGTTCGAAGTGGCTGTCGAAAGCGATCGAAACCGCCCAGAAGAAGGTCGAAGCGCGCAACTACGAAATCCGCAAGCAGGTCGTTCAGTACGACGACGTGATGAACGATCAGCGCAAGGTCATTTACGAGCAGCGCGCGGAAATCATGGACAGCGAGGCGGTCGACGACGTCGTTGCCGACATGCGTCACGACGCGATCAACGCCCTTGTCGGCACGGCATGTCCCCCGGGTTCGTATCCGGAGCAGTGGGATATCGCCGGTCTCAAGGAGCGAACCGAGGAGGTTCTCGGAATTTCGCTGCCGATGGAACAGTGGGTTGAGGAAGACCACGTCGAGCCCGAACTGATCGAGGAACGCATCCGCGAGGAAGCCGACCGGATCATGGAGAACAAGGTTGCCGCGGCCGACCCAGCGCTGTGGCGCCGGATCGAGAAGAGCGTGCTGCTGCAGGAAATGGACCAGGAGTGGAAGGAACACCTCTCCACGCTCGATGCCCTGCGCCAGGTCGTGTGGATGCGTGCGCATGCGCAGAAGCAGCCGATCAACGAATACAAGCAGGAGGCCTTCAGCCTCTTCGAAAGCATGCTCGACAAGCTGCGCGAGACGGTCACCAGCAAGCTCATCCGTCTCGAACTGCGCGAGCCCGAGCCGATGCCGATGATCGACCTGCCGGAACTCCCGGCATTCCTGACGGGTCACATCGATCCGCTGACCGGTCTCGAGAACTCGAACGACGGGGACGGTTCGGCGACGCAGGAAGCGCTGTTCGGATCGCTCGCGGGCAGCCCCCGTGCTGCGGTCGGACCGGGCGGGGCGGCAACCGACAATCCTTATGCCGGGATGAACATCAGCCGCAACGCCATGTGCCCCTGCGGTTCGGGTAACAAGTACAAGCACTGTCACGGCGCCATCGGCTGACGCCGCAGGACCCTCCAGCCGCGGTTCCGCCCTATGCGGACCGCGGCTGGCGCAACATGGGGACGAGGGGCGGGCTATTGGGCTGCGGATGTAGCGGATCGCCGCAGACTTCGAAGCCGCACGAACTGTAGAAGCCGTGGTTTGCGGGGTTCGAATTCTCAAGATAGGCGGGCATTTCCGCCCTGTCACATGCGGCCAGGACCGGTGCGATGAGCTTGCGCCCAAGCCCCTTGCCCTGCGCCGCAGGTCGCACGCCGATGCTGAAGAGGTAGGCGTGCGGAAAGTTCGGATGGACCGAGTCCATGGCCTCGCCGGTCAATATGCCGCGCTTCACGGCGCCGGGACCGCACATGAGGGCAGTGGGCACTGCGAAACGGAAATAGTCCCAGTTGCTGAAACTGGCATCGCCCCCCGGCAGCATCCACATGCATGCGCCTTCATCGCCAAGTGAATAGCAGTATCCGCGCGGTACGTAGATGTTGCGGGCCTGCATGTGGAACAGGTTACGGATTCCTGCAAAATTGCCGAACAGCCAAAGGTTGAACGGGTCGTTTCGGAAGGCATCGGCGGTGATGCTGCCGATCTTCCGCGCGTCGCGCTTGCTTGCGTGATTGAGTTGCAACCCAAGGTCGATTTCGCCGGCATCCATGTGCTTTCCCCCAAGAAGCAAGCGCGGGAAGGCTAGCTGAGCGTCACCGGGCGGTCTAGGCGTCGCAAATGCCGCTCTTGCTCGCTGCCTTCCTGGTTACTGCCTTGCTCTACGCCAGCGTTGGTTTCGGCGGGGGCTCAACATATAGCGCGCTCCTCGCCCTGTCCGGCATCGACTACCGCGTGCTTCCGCTGATTTCGCTGTGCTGCAACCTCGTCGTCGTCCTTGGCGGTACGATCAGGTTTGCCCGCGCAGGTGTGATACCCTGGCGCCCGGCAGCAATCCTGACAGCCATAGCTGCGCCAGCAGCATTCCTGGGCGGGCTGACGCCGATCGGGGAGAGCGCCTTCATGCTGCTGTTGGGGGCCAGCCTGGTTCTCACCGCATTGACGATGCTGCTGCCCGTCAAGGAAGGCGACGAGGGAAGGCCGCATGGGCTGGCAAGGCTTGCCCCGCTGGCCGCGGCGCCCCTCGGATACCTGGCGGGGCTGGTCGGTATCGGCGGCGGCATTTTCCTTGCCCCGCTTCTACACCTTACCCGGTGGAACAATCCGCGCGCTATCGCCGCCACTGCGAGCCTGTTTATCCTGGTGAATTCCCTCTTCGGCCTTGCAGGACAGGTTCTGAAGGGCGGAGAAGGGCGTTTGGTCGCCGCGATGGATTTCGGCCTGCCCCTGCTGATTGCGGTGGCGATTGGCGGGCAGATCGGCAGCTGGATCGCGGTGCACAAACTGCCGCAGAAATGGATCCGCTGGGGAACGGCCGCGCTGGTGTTCTGGGTGGGGTTTCGCCTGCTGACGGCATAACGAAAAAGCCGCCCGAAAGGCGGTTATCGTTCTGGCGATGTGCAGAAAGTGGCTCCCCGAGTTGGATTCGAACCAACGACCAAGTGATTAACAGTCACCTACTCTACCGCTGAGCTATCGGGGAGCAGCCCGTCAGGCAGGGGTGCGCCTATATGGGTGGCTCCGCGGTTTGGCAAGCGGGCAATTGGCAAAAATTGCGCGGAATTTCCGGTGGTGTCGCTCAGAACACGAACTGTTCGGAAACTATGCGTTCGTCGAGCGCGTGGCCGGGGTCGAAAAGCAGGGTCAACGCACTTTCGCGGGCGATCTCCAGGTGTACTTCGGCAACGTCGCGGATTTCCTTCTGGTCGGCGACGGCACTGACGGGCCGCTTCTGCGATTCATGGACCTTGAAAGAGATCCGACTGCGGTCGGGAAGGATGGCACCTTTCCACCGTCTCGGCCGGAACGCGGAGATGGGAGTTAGGGCGAGGAGCTGCGAATCGAGTGGCAGGATCGGCCCGTCGGCCGACAGGTTGTAAGCTGTTGAGCCTGCCGGAGTGGCGACCAGCACGCCATCGCAGACCAGTTCCTTGATCCGCACCTTGTCATCGACGCTGACTTCGATTTTGGCGGTCTGGCGCGTTTCACGCAGCAACGAGACTTCGTTGATGGCGCAGTGGCGCACTACCGCGCCGTCTTGGGTTGTCGCCTCCATCGCCAGAGGCAGGATAGTGTGTGGCTTTGCCCGCGATATGCGCCCTAGCAGTTGGTCTGCCCGGCGATTGCGGTTCATCAGGAAGCCGACGGTACCGAGGTTCAGGCCGTAGGCCGGCACGATCTTTCCGGTGTAGAGCATGGTGTGGAGGCTCTGAAGCATAAAGCCGTCTCCCCCCAGGACCACTGCTGCATCGGCATCCTCGAGGGGAACCCAATCGGCCAGCTGGCGATAATCCTCCGCCGCCTCCTGAGCACGCTCCGAGTCGGAGACGAGAAGTGCCAAGCGGCTGTAATCTGCCATTTTTGCGCCTCTACTCCACCACGCGACCGCGCAGGTTCCGGTTGCAAGCGCGTACCTATGGGTGCGCGTCCCATTTGGCAACACAGCGGAATTGCTGGCCAAAATTTCGCGACAGGAGGATAAGAGTCATCACATGGCCACATTGCCCGACCACGCGAACATGGAAAGCCGCGATAGCCTCACCGGCCTCGCCGACCCGGCGCACGCCCGGGCGACAATGGCGCGCTGGCAGGAAGAATGGCCGCGCGACAGCATTGCCTGCCCGATCCACGCCATGCTCATCTCGCTAGGGCGAATCGATACGGTCAACGTGGCATTCGGCGAGAGCGCCGGTGACGGCGCGCTGGTCGAAGTGGCGCAGCGGATACGTCATTTTGCCAGCGACGAGCTAGACAGCACTGCGTGGGTTGCTGCCAGATTGACCGGCGGCAATTTCCTTTTGCTCGCCCGTCAGCAGTGCAGTCGCGAGCGCTGGCAATGGCTTGCGGAAGCTCTGGCTGACGCCATCGCCATGCCCATTGCCAATCCCGAGGGTGGGGCGCGATTGCGATTGTGGCCGCGTATTGCGCTGATGCGCGTCACCGAGGGCGATGGACCCGACCAGGTGCTCGATCGGCTGTCGGAGGCCTCGGCGCGAATGCGCGGCGGACAGGGCCAACGCATCGACTGGTCCACCGGCGAAACCGCAAGCCTCGGCAGGACCTTTCGCGAACTGGAAGGCGATCTTCTCGCCGCGATCGACAATGACGAGATCGAAATCCTCTTCCAGCCGCAATACACTCTGGCCGACGAACGTATGATCGGGGCCGAGGCGCTGGCCCGCTGGCATCACCCCACTGTGGGCCGCATCGGAGCAAGCACGCTGTTCCAGATTGCGGAGCGGGCGGATCACACCGCGCAGTTGTCGCGCCACATTGCAAAGCGCGCGCTCCAGCAGGCGGCGCACTGGCCATCGCACCTGCGGCTATCGTTGAACGTGACACCTGCCGACCTTGCAGCCGACAGTTTTGCGATGGAATTCGCTCGCATGGCGGAGCGTACGGGATTCTCGCTGTCGCGAATTACGCTGGAAATCATCGAACAGGTCCTGTTGTCGGACCTCGATCGCGTCGGCCATGTGCTCGATCAGCTGAAGCTGTTCGACATTCGCCTGGCGCTCGACGATTTCGGGGCGGGGTTCTGCAATTTCCGTTACCTCAAGGTCTTGCCGATCGATTGTATCAAGCTGGACCGTTCGATGATCGATGGCGTCTTGGAGGACGAACGTGATCTCGCCGTTTTCCGGGCGATTCTCGCGATGGCGCGCGCGCTTGATCTTGCCGTGGTGGTCGAAGGGGTGGAAAACGAGGCGCAGCGTCGCCTCGTCGCTGCGGAGGGATGCGAGTACTACCAGGGCTTCGTTCGTTCCGAACCGGTATCGGCGCAGAAATTTCTAGAGATGGCCGCCTCTTAAGCGGCCTTTTTCTCGTCTTTTCGAGATTTCTTGACGATTCCGGACAGGCCCTTGGTTAGTTGGAACAGGCCGTTCAGGCGGCTTTCGGGCGAATTCCAGGCACGGCTGATGACCAGCTTCATGTCCGGACGAAGCTTTGCCGTGCCCTGCAAACGATCGACGTAGGCCAGAAGCCCGACAGGATCGGGGAAGTCGTCCTTGTGGAAGGTCACCAGTGTCCCTGCTGCGCCCACATCGATCTTGGCAATGTTGGCGTCGATAGCCTGGTGCTTGATCTCGATCAGGCGGACAAGGTTGGCGGTGGCAGGGGGCAAATCGCCGAAACGGTCGATCATTTCCGCCGCCAGCGCTTCGATCTCGGCCTTGTCGGCGGCATCGTTGAGGCGGCGATAGAGGGCCATGCGCACGGCGAGGTCGGGGACGTAATCCTCGGGGATCATGATCGGTGCGTCGACCGTGATCTGAGGGCTGACTGCCTCGCGCTTGGCCTCGAGGCCGAGTTCACCCGCCTTGGCGGCGAGGATCGCGTCCTCGAGCATCGACTGGTAGAGTTCGAAGCCGACCTCGCGGATATGGCCCGATTGTTCGTCGCCCAGCAGATTGCCCGCGCCGCGGATGTCGAGGTCGTGGCTTGCCAGCTGGAAGCCCGCGCCGAGGCTGTCGAGGTCGCCCAGCACCTTGAGGCGCTTCTCCGCCACTTCGGAAAGCTGCGTGTCGGCGGCGTAGGTGAGGTAGGCGTAGGCGCGCAGCTTCGAACGACCGACGCGCCCGCGCAACTGGTAGAGCTGGGCGAGGCCGAAGATATCCGCGCGGTGGATGATGATCGTGTTCGCGCTCGGCAGGTCGAGGCCGCTTTCGACAATCGTGGTCGCCAGCAGTACATCGTACTTGCCCTCGTAGAAGGCGCTCATCCGCTCCTCGATCTCACCCGCGCCCATCTGGCCGTGTGCGGCGACGAACTTCACCTCGGGCACATGCTCGTGCAACCAGTCGGTGATCCCTTCCATGTCCGAAATGCGCGGCACGACGATGAAGCTCTGCCCGCCACGGTGGTGTTCGCGCAGCAACGCCTCGCGCATCACCATGTCGTCCCATTCCATCACGTATGTGCGCACCGCCAGGCGATCGACCGGCGGGGTTTGAATCGTCGAGAGCTCGCGCAGGCCCGACATGGCCATCTGAAGGGTGCGGGGAATGGGGGTGGCGGTCAGCGTCAGCATATGGACATCGGCGCGCAACTGCTTGAGCTTTTCCTTGTGGTTCACCCCGAACCGCTGCTCCTCGTCGACGATGACGAGGCCCAGATTCTTGAACTCGGTCTGCTTCGACAGGATCGCGTGGGTGCCGACGACGATATCGATATCCCCGCTTGCAAGGCCATCGCGGGTGTCTTTCATTTCCTTTGCCGGGACGAGGCGTGAAAGCCTGCCAACTTTGAGCGGAAAACCGTTGAAGCGGTTTGCGAAATTCTCGAAATGCTGGCGTGCGAGCAGGGTGGTCGGCGCGACCACGGCGACCTGCTGCCCGTTCATCGCCGCCACGAATGCGGCGCGCAGGGCAACCTCGGTCTTGCCGAAACCGACGTCGCCACAGACCAGCCGGTCCATCGGCTTGCCGCTTTCAAGATCAGCGAACACGTCGGCGATGGCGCGATCCTGGTCGTCGGTTTCTTCCCACGGGAAGCGGTCGAGGAACTGATTGTATGGGCCGGGTTCGACCTCGAGCACGGGCGCCTTGCGCAAGGCACGCTGCGCCGCGACCTTCAACAGTTCGCCGGCAATCTCGCGGATGCGCTCCTTAAGCCGCGCGCGGCGCTTCTGCCAGGCCTCACCGCCGAGCTTGTCGAGCATGACCGCCTCTTCGGACGATCCGTAGCGGCTGAGGACGTCGATATTCTCGACCGGGATGTAGAGCTTGTCGCCCCCACGGTACTCCAACATCACGCAGTCGTGCTTCGACTTGCCGACAGTGATCGGTTCGAGGCCGAGGTATTTGCCGATGCCGTGTTCAGTATGGACGATCAGGTCGCCGACGCTGAGCGCCTGCAGTTCGGCGAGGAAAGCATCGGCGTCCTTGCGCTTCTTCTTCCGCCTGACGAGGCGGTCGCCGAGGATGTCCTGCTCGGTCAGCAGCTCCATATCGTCGTTGGCGAAGCTCGCCTCGAGCGGCAGGACCATCGCCGCTGCCTTGCCCTTCGCCGAAAGGCCGAGCGCTTCCTGCCACGTATCGGCCAGCTGCACCGGCATCCCCGCCTCGTCGAGGATCGAGGCGATGCGCGCGCGGCTGCCCTTGGAATAGGCAGCGATCAGCGGCCGCTTGCCCGCCTTGCCAAGTGCCTTGAGGTGATCGGCCAGCACCGGATAGACATTGTCGCCGCGCGCACGTTCGGGCGCGAAGTCGCGGCCCGAGCGGAAGCCGAAGCTGACGACCTTGTCGCTCTCCGGCTCGTCGAACGCGGTCGCGCGGTGGGCGGGGGCCGCGGCAAGGGCAGCCTTGAACTCTTCGTCCGACAGGTAGAGCGAGGCCGGATCAAGCGGGCGGTAACTGCCTTTTGCCTGGCCGCTCGCAGCCTTTCGCTGCTCGAAATAATCGGCGATGTCCTTGATCCGCTCCTCCGCTGCACCGAGTGCGGCGGTGTCGACAACCAGCAGGTCATCCTTGCCGAGGTGGTCGAAGAAGGTTGCCAACCTTTCCTCGAACAGCGGGAGCCAGTTTTCCATGCCCGCCAGCCTGCGTCCCTCGCTGACCGCCTCGTAGAGCGGATCCTGCGTCGCATGGGCAGCGAAGAGTTCGCGATAGCGGGTGCGGAAGCGCTTGATGCTGTCCTCGTCGAGCAGCGCCTCGCTGGCGGGGAGCAAGAGGTGCGAGTCGAGCCGCCCAGTGCTCATCTGCGTGTTCGGATCGAAGGTGCGCAGGGACTCCAGTTCGTCGCCGAAGAAATCGAGCCGCAGCGCCTCTTCCATGCCACTTGGGAAGATGTCGACGATCGAGCCGCGTACCGCGTATTCGCCCTTGTCGATCACAGTATCGGTGCGGCTGTAACCCTGGCGCTGGAGCAGGGCGGCGAGGCTCTCGCGTCCCATCTCGGTGCCGACCTTGAATTCGCGTACGCTCTCGCGAATGCGGAAGGGGGTGAGTACCCGCTGCAATACCGCATTCGCTGTCGTGACGACCAGCTGCGCCTTTGCCTTGCCGACCTGCAGGCGGTGGAGCGCGGCAAGGCGGCGGGCGCTTATGGACAGGGCCGGGCTCGCGCGGTCGTAGGGTAGCGAATCCCATGCGGGGAATTCGATCACTTCCAGTTCGGGCGCGAAGAAGGCGGCGGCATCGACGATCCCGCGCATCGCCGCATCGTCGGGCGCGATGAACACAGCGCGGCCTGTGCTGGCGCGGGCGAGATCGGCCATCACCAGCGGCTGTGCGCCGCGTGCGACCTGGGCGAGCGTGAGGGGTTCGCGGGCTTTCAGGATACGGGAGATGTCGGGCATTGGGTTCCTAGCGTTCCTGTCAGCGTGATGTTCCGCGCACGCACGATTGCCCCCTGCCCGTTCGGGAAGGGGGTACGGCGTGTTATCAGCGCGAGATAGGCGCTAGGGCAGGAAGGTCAACGCGGAATGTCGACGTAATCGAGCAGCTGCATCGCCTCGATCAGCGGTCCGGCAAAGCGGAGCGGCACGGGCTGGGTCTTCAGTGCCCAGGCCATGACGTCGACGTCATCTTCCTCGAGCAGTGCTTCGAACCAGCGCAAGTCGTCCTCGCCCCAGCCTACGTGATAGCGGTCGAAGAATCCGCCGATCATGTAATCCGCCTCGCGCGTGCCCCGGTGCCATGCACGGAATCGCGCGCGCTGCTTGCGGCCTTCGAATGTGAGGTGGTCTGCCAAGGAAAATGCCTGTCGTTCGCGTCGGTTCGCCCTTTGACCCATCGCCCGGTTTCGATCAAGGGTGGCGCGGGCGCGATAGCGGAGTGGACGGACAGTGGCGGACGATCTCGAAAGAAGTTTTGCGGCCATGCGCCTTGCCGCTTCGATGGCGGAAGAGTTCCGGCGCGATATCGCCGAGGCCGAGGCTACGCCGACCGCCGGCTATCCTGAACTGGTCCGGCGGTTTCGCGGCCCGGTGCCCGAAACGGGCGGGGACGCAGAGGACATCATCCGCGAACTTGGCGAACTGGCGCGCAACGGTATTCGCGGGACGACCGCGCCACGTTTTTTCGGCTGGGTCATCGGCAATTCGCACCCGACCGGGGTCGCCGCCGACTGGTTGACCTCGGCCTGGGGGCAGAACGCCGCCAATGTCCAGGCCGCGCCGGCTGCCAGCGCGGTCGAGGCGGTGGCCGTCGAATGGCTGCTCGACCTGCTCGACCTCCCGCGGACTGCTTCGGTGGGAGTGGTGACTGGTGCGACGGTGGCGAACTTCGTGTCCCTCGCCGCTGCCCGCAGCGCGCAGCTTCGCAAAGTCGGCTGGAACGTCGAGGCGGACGGGCTCTTCGGGGCTCCACCCATCCGTGTCCTGATCGGGGCCGACGCCCATACGACGGTCTATGCCGCGCTCAAATTCCTTGGCCTTGGCGCACGGCGCGTCCGCGAGGTCGCGACCGATGACCTCGGCCGGATGCTCCCGGGCGACTTCGAAAAGGCGTTGGGCGAGGGCGAAGGGCCGGTCATCGCGATTGCCCAGTGCGGGCAGATCAACACCGGCGTGAGCGATCCCTTCCACGAGATCGCCCCGATGGTCCGCGATGCGGGCGGCTGGATGCACGTCGATGGCGCATTCGGGCTGTGGTCGCGCTCTTCTCCGAAACTGCGCCACCTTGCCGACGGGGTCGAACTGGCGGACAGCTGGGCGACTGACGGGCACAAATGGCTGCAGACGCCCTATGACTGCGGTTTCGCCATTGTCCGCGATGCCGAGGCGCATCGGCGGGCGATGTCCTTTTCCGCTAGCTACCTGCCGCCAGCCAACGAGGACGAGCGCGATCCGTCCGCCTATGTCATGGAACTCTCGCGCCGCGCGCGAGGCTTCGCCGCTTGGGCGATGATCCGTCAGCTCGGCCGTGAAGGCATTGCCCGCATGGTCGAAAGCAATGTCGCGGTGGCGCAGGCCATGGCGGCGGGTATGGCGGCAATCGAGGGTGCAGAATTGGTCTGCCCGGTCGAGCTCAACCAGTTCATGGTCCGCTTCGGTGGAGACTGTGACGTCGAAGAAGGTGACCGGCTGACGCTGGCGACCGTGCAGCGACTGCAAAAGGAATCGATCGCCTTCGCCGGTCCGGCGTTGTGGCGCGGGCAATGGGTCATCCGTTTCTCGGTCAGTTCCTGCGCCACCACGATGGAGGACGGCGCGATCACGGTCGAGGCCGTGCTCTCGGCCTGGAAGGCTGTGCAAGCCGGTGCCTAGCCGCTAACTCCCCCGCGATGCGTCCCGATATTCTCAACCCGCTCTTCACCGAGACCGAGGCGCTCGAAGGTGTCGGCCCCAAGCTGAAGAAGCCGCTGGAGAAACTCGGCCTCACGCGGGTGCGCGATCTCGATTACCACCTGCCCGAACGCTTCGTTACGCGGCGGGCGGTCAACAATCTCGACGAGGCGGGCGAGGGCGAGCAGATCGTCGTCAAGCTGACCGTGACCGAGCACCGCGGCGGCCGGTCCCCGCGCGCTCCCTATCGCGTGCTGGCGCAGGACAGCGTCGGCAACATCCTCGCGCTGACCTATTTCGGGCGCGCATCCTATACCGCCAAGAAGCAGCTGCCGCAGGGCGAGACCCGCTGGGTCGCGGGCAAGCTCGAACGGTTCGGCGACATGCTCCAGATCGTCCACCCCGACCATGTGGTCGAGGAGGGTGGCGAGACGCTGCAGCGCCTTTGCGAGCCGGTCTATCGCCTTTCCGAGGGGCTGACCCAGCCCAAGGTGGCGGGTCTCGTCGAGCAGGCTTTGGCGCGCACACCCGAGCTTCCCGAATGGATCGAGGAGCGTCAGGTCGAGAAATCCGGCTGGCCTGCCTGGCGCGACGCTCTGGTCCTGTCGCACAAGGGTGAACACAAGCTCGCCCGCGACCGGTTGGCCTACGACGAGCTGCTCGCCAACAGCCTCGCGCTGATGCTGGTGCGGGCCGACAACCGCAAGCGGCGCGGGCAGGCGTTGCAGGGCGACGGCAGCTATCGCGGCAAGCTCGACCTCCCGTTCCCGCTGACCGGTGCGCAGAAACGGTCGATTGCCGAAATCGAAGGCGACATGGCGCAGGAATCGCCCATGCTGCGCCTGCTCCAGGGCGACGTCGGTGCGGGCAAGACCGTGGTCGCGCTCGAAGCCATGCTCATTGCGGTCGAGGCGGGAGCACAGGCGGCACTTCTCGCGCCGACCGAAATCCTCGCCCGCCAGCACTATGAGAGCTTGCGCCGCATGGCCGAACCGACCGGAGCGCATGTCGCGCTGCTGACAGGTCGCGACAAGGGCAGGGCGCGCGAAGCGACCCTCATGGGCCTCATCGACGGCAGCATCGACATTGTCGTCGGTACCCACGCGATCTTCCAGGACGCGGTCGCCTATCACAATCTCGCCATGGTCGTGATCGATGAGCAGCACCGCTTCGGGGTCGGCCAGCGGCTGATGCTGGCGAGCAAGGGCAAGCGCGCGCCGCACGTCCTCGCCATGACCGCGACACCGATCCCGCGCACGCTGACGCTGGCCCAGTATGGCGAGCTCGATGTCAGCAAGCTCGACGAGCTTCCTCCCGGGCGTCAGGCGATCGATACGGTCGTCATGGGGCAGGACCGGGTCGGAGCGCTGGTCGAACGCCTTGCCGCGCAGCTTGACGAGGGATGCCAGGCCTATTGGGTCTGCCCGATGGTCCGCGAAAGCGACGGGCCGGACGAGATCGCCGCAGCCGAGGCGCGTTATGCCGCGCTGGCAGAACGGTTCGGCAAGGACGTCGTTCTCGTCCATGGGCAGCTTGCACCGGAGATGAAGGATGCGGCGATGGAGCGCTTCGCCAGCGGCGATGCCAAGCTGCTCGTCGCGACCACCGTCATCGAGGTTGGGGTCGATGTGCCCAATGCGACACTGATGGTCATCGAACAAGCCGAGCGCTTCGGCCTTGCCCAATTGCACCAGTTGCGCGGACGCGTGGGCAGGGGCAGCGAGAAGAGCTTTTGCGTCCTGCTCCATGGCGAAGGCCTGTCCGAAACCGCGCAGGAACGCCTCAAGCTGATGCGCCAGACGCAGGACGGGTTCCTGTTGGCGGAGGAAGACCTGCGCCTGCGCGGGGGGGGCGAACTGCTCGGCACGCGCCAGTCGGGCGACACGCCCTTCAGCGTCGCCGGCCTCGAGCAGATCACCGAACTGCTCCCGGTAGCCTATGACGATGCTCGCCTGCTCATGGAGCGCGACGGCGGCCTCGAGGGGCCGCGCGGTGAGGCGGCGCGCGTGTTGCTCTATCTTTTCGAGCGGGACTATGGCGTGAAGACCCTGCGCGGCGGCTGAATCCATTCGTTGGACGGAGCGCTGCAAATCCAATAGCATCACTCGACCGGCCATTGACGCGGGATGCCTGTGAGCGACGTCTTCATCTCCTATGCCCGCAAGGACGCCGCCATTGCCGGCCAGTTTGCAAAGGCATTCGAGGCGCAGGGTCTGGAGGTCTGGTGGGACAATTCGCTCCAGACCGGCGAGGTGTTCGACGAGGTCATCGAGGCGGCTTTGCGTGCGGCCAGGGCGGTGGTGGTGCTGTGGTCGAGCAGTTCGGTCGCCTCGCGCTGGGTCCGGGCAGAAGCGACGATCGCCGACCGGCGAGGCACGCTGCTCCCGGCGATGATCGAGGATTGCGATCGGCCGATCGTTTTCGAACTCACTCACACCGCCGATTTGATCGGGTGGTCGGGAGACACGGGTGACGCACGTTGGTTGGATCTGCTGGAGGGAGTCAGGCGTCTTGCCAGCACCAGGTCGGAAGCCGACCTTGCAAGCGTGGCGGCAATTACCGGGCCGAAGCCTGCGCAGCCATCATCGAGTGCTTCCCAACAGCCTTCGGTGCTGATCCTCCCCTTCGTGAACATGAGCGGCGAGTCGGCGCAGGACTATTTTTCCGACGGGGTGAGCGAAGACATCATCACCGACATGGGCCGCATTCCTGGCATGTCGGTCGTCTCCCGCAACACCGCCTTCTCGTTCAAGGGGCGGACGGTTTCGCCAACCGATCTGGCCGCGCGCCTCGGTGTGACCCACATCCTTGAGGGCAGTGTCCGCAAGGCTGGCGAGCGGGTCCGGATCACCGCCCAGCTATTCGATGCCAGGAGCGACACCCAGTTATGGGCAGAGCGCTTCGACCGCACGCTCGACGACATATTCGCGATTCAGGACGAGATTTCGCAGTCCATCGTCGCGGCGCTGAAACTGCATCTCGCCCCCGAAGATCGACAGGCTATCGGGCAGCGCGATGCGACGAATTCCGAGGCATACGAGCTCTTCCTCATCGCGCGGCAGTTCAACCGCACCGGTAGCGAGCGGATTCGACCGCTTGTGATACGGTTGTGTCGCCGCGTGGTCGAACTCGATCCGGGCTTTGCGCGGGCGTGGGCGTTGATGTCGATCGGCGAGGCTGAAATGGCGCAGCGTGGCGTCCCGGGCACCTCGATGGCGCAGGCCCGCGAGTGGGCGGAAAGGGCCATCGCCGCGGATGCCAGCGTTGCGGAGGGGCATGCTGCGCTGGCCGAGGCAACCCTGCGTGATGCAGCCTCGAAATCGACCGCTTCGGCACCGCTGGTGCAAGCCGCGCTGGAACGGGACCCAGACTGCTACGACGCGCATGTCCTTGCCGGCTACCTTCATCTTGCGGAGCGAAATTATCCCGAGGCCATCGCCAGTTTCGAGCGTGCGATTGCGCTCGAGCCGCTCGAGTACCGGGCACGGGGAATGGTAATGCAGGGTTATTCCGGCCTTGGCGACGAGGAGCGATTGAAGGCCGCCGCGCGCCGTTTCATCACGCGGGGAGAGGAGATACTCAAGACCGAGCCCGACCATGGCGGGGTTCTGGGTTTCATGGTCGCTTCGCTGGTTGCCCTTGGGGAAGCCGAGCAGGCCATCGACATGACTCGCAAGGCCGAAATCTTCGACCCCGAGAACATGCGCCTTCTTTACAACCTTGCCTGCGCCATGGCGCAGCTGAACGAGCCCGAGATGGCGGTGCGGCTGTTGGGCAAGATGGCTGATGAGGTCCACCTCGGCTGGTTCGAGTGGATGGCGGTCGACAACGACCTCGATACCATCCGAGAAGATCCCGGCTTCAAGGCGCTGATGGCGCGTGCTGCCCAGGCCTGAAGGCCGGCGTTACCGCAACAGGTCGAGGATTGCCTTCGCGCCCAGGCTCACATCTTCCCAGGTGTCGCGAAAATTGTCCTCGCCGCCATACCAGGGGTCAGATACCTCGGCGCCTTCCCGCCCCGGCACGAGGTCCATCATCATCGCAACCCGTGCCTTGCCGTCGCCGGGATCGATTCGCCCGATATTCGCCATGTTCGAGCGGTCCATGCCGACGATGATGTCGAAATGGTGAAAGTCCTCGACCGCCAGCTGGCGCCCGCGATAGTGCGAAATGTCGATCCCGTGCCGCTCTGCCTCCGAGACGCTGCGCGGGTCCGGCGGCTCGCCGACATGGTAGTTGGCCGTACCCGCGCTATCGGTTTCGATATCCAGTCCCGCGTCCTGCGCCGCACGCCGGAATGCCGCCTCCGCCAGTGGCGAGCGGCAGATGTTTCCGAGGCAGACGAACAGGACCGCGGGCTTGGTCATCGCCAGGCTCAGGTCGCGTCGTCGACCGAGTTGGCCGCCGACTGGAGGTCTTCCCCGAGCCCGCGAACGGTGTTGCATGCCGACAGCGAAAGCGCGCCGGCCGCCATGAGCGATGCGATGATGATCTTGCGAAGCATTGATGACGATCCCTTGTCCGTGTGCCGCTTGCGCGGAGGTGACGGGCAAATTGCCGCGTCACGCTTGATCGTCAATGAACGAAGTGGTCGGGGAGAGAGGATTCGAACCTCCGGCCCCTGCCTCCCGAAGACAGTGCTCTACCAGGCTGAGCTACTCCCCGACCGGATCGGCCCGCTGCATCTGGTGCTGCGGGTGCGAAGCAAGGCGCGCCCTATAGGTGTGGAATGTGGGCTGCGCAAGCGGGCAATTCCTGCAAATTCGCTCTAGGAGGAAAATCTCCTGAAGAACGAGCCGGACGTGTCCCAGAACCACCCCGAACAGCAATATCTCGACCTCATGCGCCACATCTGGAGCGCGGGGAGCGAACGGGTGGACCGGACGGGAATCGGCACGCGCTCGGTCATGGGCGCGATGTTGCGATTCGACCTCGCTGACGGTGCCATGCCGCTGATCACGACCAAGCGCGTCTACTGGAAGACCGCGACGCGCGAACTGCTGTGGTTCCTTACCGGGGACACCAATATCCGTCCGCTGGTGCTGCAGGGCGTGAAGATCTGGAACGAGTGGCCGCACGCCAACTACGTCAAGGAAACCGGCGAGCAGATTTCGCTGGAGGATTTCGTCCAGCGCATTGCCGAGGACGAGGCCTTTGCCGAGCGCTGGGGCGATCTCGGTCCCGTCTACGGTAAGCAATGGGTCGACTGGCCGACCTACCACTATCGCAAGGACGGGCTGTACGAGAAGGGCCCCGGGATCAACCAGGTTGCCGAGCTCGTCGAATCGCTACGCAACAACCCGGGCAGCCGCCGCCACATCATCGAAGGCTGGAACGTCGCCGAGCTCGACCGCATGGCTCTGCCTCCGTGCCACAAGACCTACCAGTTCCATGTGGCGGGCGACCGCCTCAATTGCGTACTCTACCAGCGCAGCTGCGACGTGGCGCTCGGTCTGCCGTTCAACCTATGGTCTGCCGCGCTGCTGACGCGGATGCTCGCGCAGCAGGTCGACCTGCTGCCGGGCGAACTGGTCTGGATGGGCGGGGATACGCACCTCTACCTCAACCACGCGCACCTCATCGAAGAGCAGCTGTCGCGGGAACCCCAGGGACACCCGACGCTTGAGATCATGCAGCGTCCGGCTTCGATTTTCGACTACCGCATTGAGGATTTCGAGGTTCGCGACTACACGCCGCACGGGCCCATCAAGGCGCCCGTCGCGGTTTGATCCGGCCGACACTTGACCGTTTCTCCTGCGTGAAATAATATAACGCCAACGCGTAAGATTGCGTCTGGGAGAGTCTCATATGGCCGATAGGCCCGCAGGCGCGGCAGGTGAGGGCGATAATCGCCCCAAGCTGTCGCTCCATGTCCCCGAACCCAAGTTCCGGCCCGGCGACGCGGTCGACTTCTCGCACCTGCAGATTCCGGAGGCTGGCGTGCAGCCGCGCCCCGACGAGACCTGCGATCCCAAGGACATGCGCGACCTCGCCTTCGGGCTGGTCCGTGTGCTGGGCGAGGACAACAAGGCCCACGGCCCCTGGGACCCGAAGCTCGATCCCGAAACGCTTCGTCGGATGCTCGGCCACATGGCGATGACCCGCGCCTTTGACGAGCGCATGTTTCGTGGCCAGCGCCAGGGCAAAACCAGCTTCTACATGAAATGCACCGGCGAAGAGGCGACCAGCGTCTCCGCCTCGATGGCGCTGGCGGCGGATGACATGGTCTTCCCGAGCTATCGCCAGCAGGGCATCCTGATCCAGCGCGGCTACCCGCTGATCGAGATGATCAACCAGATCTACTCGAACAAGGGCGACAAGCTGAAGGGCCGCCAGCTGCCGATCATGTATTCGAGCCGCGAGCACAGCTTCTTCACGATCAGCGGCAATCTCGCGACGCAGACGCCGCAGGCCGTGGGCTGGGCCATGGCCAGCGCCGCCAAGGGCGACAGCCGGATTGCCGCGACCTGGGTGGGCGAGGGCAGCACGGCGGAGGGAGACTTCCATTCGGCCTGCCTGTTCGCGACCGTCTACAACGCGCCGGTCATCCTCAACGTCGTCAACAACCAGTGGGCCATCTCGAGCTTCTCCGGTTTTGCCGGCGGCGAGCGCACGACCTTCGCAGCGCGCGCCATCGGCTATGGCCTCGCTGGCCTCAGGGTCGACGGTAATGACGCGTTGGCCTGCTATGCGGCGCAGAAGTGGGCCGCCGATCGTGCGCGCGCCAATGCCGGTCCGACGCTGATTGAGTTCTTCACCTATCGCGCCGAGGGGCATTCCACCTCGGACGATCCTTCTGGCTATCGTAGCGCGCAGGAGCGTAACGAGTGGCCGCTCGGCGACCCCGTCACGCGGCTCAAGGACCACCTCATCGCCATCGGTGAATGGGACGAAGAGCGCCAGCAGAAGATGGACCTCGAGGCGGCGGAATACGTCAAGGCCGTCACCAAGGAAGCGGAAGCCAACGGCATCCTCGGCCATGGCTTGCACCATCCGTTCCGCACCATGTTCGAGGACGTGTTCGAGGAGTTGCCCTGGCACCTCAAGGAACAGAGCGAGCAAGCGATCCGCGAACGCGAGACCAAGTTCCCAGGAGGGCTCAAGCTGTGAGCACCGAGGTCAAGGGCGACGCGGCTCAGGCCGCGACCACCGAACGCCGCATCAATATGATCGAAGCGATCAACGAAGCGCTCGACGTCAGCATGGAGCGCGACGACAACATCGTCGTGATGGGCGAGGACGTCGGCTATTTCGGCGGCGTGTTCCGCTGCACCGCGGGCTTGCAGGAAAAATACGGCAAGACCCGCGTGTTCGACACGCCGATTTCCGAATGCGGCATCATCGCCGCGGCGGTGGGCATGGGCGCCTATGGCCTGCGTCCGGTTCCGGAAATCCAGTTCGCCGACTACATCTATCCCGGTCTCGACCAGCTGATCTCTGAAGCTGCCCGCCTGCGCTATCGTTCGGCGGGCGAGTATATTGCACCGATGACCGTGCGCTCGCCATTCGGCGGCGGCATCTTCGGTGGCCAGACGCATAGCCAGAGCCCGGAGGCGCTGTTCACCCACGTCGCTGGTCTCAAGACGGTGATCCCTAGCACGCCGTACGACGCGAAGGGCCTGCTGATTTCGGCGATCGAGGACAATGATCCGGTGATCTTCTTCGAGCCGAAGCGCATCTACAATGGACCGTTCACCGGCTACTATGACAAGCCCGCCCAGCCGTGGAAGAACTTCGACGCCAGCCTGGTGCCCGAAGGTCATTACAAGATCCCGCTGGGCAAGGCGCGTCATGTCACCACTGGCGACGAACTCACCATCCTCGCCTACGGGACGATGGTCCACGTGGTCGAGGCGGTGTGCCGCGAGAAGGGCGTCGATGCCGAAATCCTCGACCTCCGCACGCTGGTACCGCTCGACATCGAAGCCATCGAGGCTTCGGTCGCCAAGACCGGCCGCTGCCTGATCGTCCACGAAGCGACCCGCACCAGCGGTTTCGGCGCCGAGCTTTCAGCGCTCGTCACCGAACGCTGCTTCTATCATCTCGAGGCGCCCGTCGAACGCGTTACCGGCTTCGACACGCCTTATCCGCATAGCCTCGAATGGGCCTATTTCCCCGGACCGATCCGCATCGGCGAGGCCCTCGACAAGATCCTGAGCGAGTAACCGACATGGCAAAATTCACCTTCAAAATGCCCGACATCGGCGAAGGCATTGCCGAGGCCGAGATCGTGCAGTGGCACAAGGCTGTCGGCGACACGGTCAATGAGGACGAAGAATTCGTCGACATGATGACCGACAAGGCGACTGTCCCGATGGAAAGCCCGGTCACCGGCAAGATCGTCGAGATCGCCGGCGCCGAGGGTGACATGGTCTCGATCGGCTCGATGCTGGTCGTGATCGAGGTCGAGGGCGAAGCGCCCGAAGACGCGCCCGAGGAAGAAGCGCCCGCGCCCAAGGCCGAAGTGGTCGAGGAGCGGATTGAGGTCGAAACTCCCGATGCGTCCGACGCGGACCACGCTCTCGCGGTCGATCCGGAACCCGAGCCGCTGCCTGCGCCGACCCCGGCACCGCACCCGCAGCCGCATGCCAAGGTCCTTGCGACCCCCGCCGTGCGCGCCCGTGCCAAGGATCTCGGCGTCGACCTGTCGCACGTGAAGCCTGCCGAGGATGGCCGCATACGCCACGGCGACCTTGATGCTTTCCTGTCGTATAATGGCGGCTACGGCGCTGCCGCTCCGGCTCGCAAGGACGAGGAAATCAAGGTCATCGGCATGCGTCGTCGCATCGCCGAGAACATGGCCGCATCGAAGCGCAACATCCCGCACTTCTCCTACGTCGAGGAATGCGACGTGACGGCGCTGGAAGAGCTGCGCGCGCAGCTCAACGCCAATCGTGGCGACAAGCCGAAGCTGACCATCCTGCCGCTGCTGATCACCGCGATCTGCAAGACCCTGCCCGATTTCCCGATGATCAATGCCCGCTATGACGACGAGGCCGGCGTGGTGACCCGCTACGGTTCGGTCAACATGGGCATGGCGGCGCAGACCGATGCCGGCCTGATGGTCCCGGTGATCAAGGACGCGCAGGCGAAGAACCTGTGGCAGCTGGCGAACGAGATTGCGCGCCTTGCCGAAGCGGCGCGCACCGGCAAGGCCAAGGCCGAGGAGATGCAGGGCGGCACGCTGACCGTGACCTCGCTCGGCCCGCTCGGCGGCGTGGCGACCACTCCGGTCATCAACCGTCCCGAAGTCGCTATCATCGGCCCCAACCGCATCATCGAACGCCCGATGTTCGTCCCCGACGGCAATGGCGGCGAGCGGATCGAGAAGCGCAAGCTGATGAACATCTCGATCAGCTGCGACCACCGCGTCGTCGATGGCTGGGATGCAGCAAGCTTCATCCAGGCGGTGAGGAAGCTCATCGAAAGTCCGGCGCTGATTCTGGTGAGCTGATCGGCTATCATGGTTCTTCCCGTAGGGAGGGTACCATGAAGACCGATCCGCGCGTCGACGACTACATCGCCAAGGCTGCGCCGTTCGCGCAGCCAATCCTCACGCATTTGCGGTCAGTGGCGCGCGAGGCGCTTCCGCAAGGTGAGGAAGGCATGAAGTGGGGCATGCCGCACTTCATGCTAGGCGGTAAGAACGTTGCCGGGATGAGCGCATTCAAGGCCCATTGCGCCTTCATCGTCCACGGCGAGGGGCGAGTGACGGGCGCCGATGGCATGGGTGCCTACGGCAAGATTGCATCGCTTGCCGAATTGCCGGGCAAGGAAGTGTTGGTCGCAGCAATCAAGGCCGCAGCAGAACGCGTTACCAGCGTGGGAAGCGCGACCAAGGGCAGGGGGCCAAGAACAGCCAAATCGGAAATACCCGTGCCGGAGGATTTTGCCGCAGCACTGGCTAAAAACGAAGCTGCACGGACCGCGTTCGACGGTTTCGCCCCCTCGCATCGCCGCGAATACCTGGAATGGATCACCCGCGCCAAACGCGAAGAAACGCGCTCCAAGCGGATCGCTCAGGCGATCGAATGGCTAACCGAAGGCCGCAAACGGAACTGGAAGTACGAATCCTGCTAAGCAGCAGGGTTACTTGCCAGGTTTCGGACTGTAGGCAGCCGACTGGATGTCGAGAGCCGACTGCGCAGCATAGGCGCCGCCTGCCAGCATGGTCAGCGAAACCGCCAGAAATGTCATCCTCAGCATTGCAAACCCCCCGTTTGCCCCACGCCGATAACCCCGCCCGAATGTCGCGCGGCGAGGTAAATTTCGAGTAAACGGGAAGTGGAATTGCGACAGTTCGAAAAAGAGCAAAAAAGGGGCCAGATCGGCATTGACAGGAATCGGACCCTGCCTTAGTGGCGCGGCTCCCAAGTGGCTGCGCGGGTGTAGCTCAGTTGGTTAGAGTGTCGGCCTGTCACGCCGAAGGTCGCGGGTTCGAGCCCCGTCACTCGCGCCACTTGGGGATTTTCCTACAATAGATCGTCGAATTCAATGCTCTCGCCATGCGTGGGTAGGCTGACGAGCATGCCGTCCTCACCGATCCTCAGCTCACCGTCGAATTTCTCTTCCGCGTTGCCGAGGAAGGCCTTGGCCACGGGCGCGACCGGCGGGCCGGGCACGAGGTGGTAGAGCACGAGGGCTTTCACTCCAGCTTCCTGCGCTACCTCCGCCGCCTCTTCGGGCGAAGTGTGATAGTCCGGAATGTCCGCCATGATCTTCGCGGCGTCGGCGTTTCCGCGCGCGGCCAGTGTCTTGCCGATATGTCCGATCATCCCCGGGTTGAGCGCCTCGTGGAACAGCACGTCCGCGCCCTTGGCGAATTGGGCAAGCGCATCGGACTTTACCGTATCCCCGCTGATGACCAATGCGCGTCCGCCATAGTCGATACGATAGGCATAGGCGTTGTCGACGGGCCTGTGGTCGACTGCGATCACCCTGATCGTGACGCCGTCTCCCTGCCACGCAATGTCGCCCTTGGCCGGGTCCAATATGTGCGCGGTTCCGCCAAAGCCGCTAGGCCTCGCCACCTCGGGACCGTGATGGGCGATGCGGTATCCACGGTCGATGCTGTAGGCCTCCACGAACCCCGCCACGACCCGGTCAGTGCCTGGCGGGCCATAGATCGGCAGGGGGGTGTCGCGTCCGCCCGCCATCCACGCCTGCAACATCAGCTCGCCCAGGCCGTCGAGATGGTCGGAATGGAGATGGGTCAGGAACCCCGCTTCCAGCCTTTCCATCGGGAAGCCCATGCGACCGAGCTTGCGGATCGCGCCCGAACCTGCGTCGAAAACGAAGGCCTGTTTGCCGGCAAGGACGCCGATGCAGGGACCCGCGCGCTCAGCATCGGGGAGGGGGGAGCCACTACCGCAGAGATAGGCTTGGATGCCGTCGGGAAGCCTGGCTGCGGCATCACGCCCGACATTGCGGTCGACCGTCCTGTCGAACAGGAATTGGCCGATCCTTGCCTGGCCCAGCCAGAAACCAAGCGCGACCACCACGACAAGCGCGAGGATCGCAAGGCGTTTCATGCGGCCTGTCCTTGCGAGTTGAGGGTTCTCAGGTTTTCCTCATGTCCCGCTTTGTCGATCTTGTAACGCGAGACGAAAAACAGCGCACTCAGCCACAGGAAGAACATCGATGGGGCATACCACGCGCCCAACTTCCACAAGGTGTCTGGGTCGACCGAGGCCGGATCCGCCCCTTGGGGAAAGGAAATGGCTGACAGGATAAAGCCGGCGAACAGCACCCCCAGGCCCTGGGTCGTTTTTCGCGTGAAGGTCATCGCTGCGTAGTAGACACCTTCGCTCCGCCTGCCGGTTTTCACCTGGTTGGATTCAACCAGGTCGGCAATCATCGAGAAGGCGACTGCCGTAACCGCGATGATGAGTGCAAGGTCGATGACGTTGATCGACAGGACGAGGGGGAAGAGCAGCGGGTCTCCGTTCTCCGGCATCAGTCCGAGGAGCCGCAGCAGGACGGGAGCGGGCTGGATGGTGAAAGCGAGAAGGCCGAGGATGATGGTCCCCTTCTTCTTCCCGAAACGCTTGCCTATGCGCGGAGCGATCAGGAAGCCGAGCAGCGCGGAAAAGAACACCGTGCAAGTCCAGATGAAGATCTGGAATTCGCTGAAGCCCCAGAAGTAGTTGAGCAGGAGGAACGACAACGAGGCGGAAAGGCCTGTGGCTACGGCGAAGAGAACCGTGGCTGCGAACAGGGCCAGGAAGCTCCTTTCGCTCAAGGTTTCCACCATCTCGCGGAAGATCCGCCGCGCGCTGAACTTCTCTGTCGGGATTGGGGGGACATGGAGGTGGGGGATGCGGCTGTGGGTTCCCAGGGCAGACACGATGATCGCAATGAAAATCGCGATCGATCCGATGATTCCGTACGTGACGTAGGCATCCGGGTCACGCATGCCGAGCGGGCCGGTAAGGAGGACTCCGAACATGATGATGCTCATGATGTTGCCCCCAGACCAGCCGAAGAACATTCGGTAGGACTGCAGCGTGGTCCGCTCGTCGTAATCGTGGGAGAGTTCGGGGATGAGCGCAGAACTCGGCGTCTCGTAGAAGGTGATGAAGGTCCGGATAAGGATCGAAATTCCGGTCAGGTAGAGGAACAGTCCGGTCTGCGAGAGCTCGGGCGGGTTCCACAGCATGAAATAGGTCAATGCTACCGGCAGGGCGGCTGCATACATGAACGGGTGGCGCCTGCCCCAGCGAGAGCGGAAGTGGTCGGACCAGTAGCCGACCAGCGGATCGCTCAAGGCATCGAAAACCAAGGCGATGAGGATGGCCAGACCGACGAGGCCTGGCTCGAGGCCAACGACCGTCCCGTAGAATAGCAGAAGGAAATAATCGAAGCCGTTGTTCTTGATCCCGTAGGCGGCCGATCCGAACCCGTAGGCCAGTTTGGTGCCGAGGGATGGCTTTTCCTGCGCCCCGTCCATGCGGGCGGCGGTGCTTGTGGCCATGCGGTACTCTCTCCCTGTCTCTCCGGGAGAGAGGCTAGGGAAGCAATTTGCGATTGGCAATCAGCGCCAGTGGCCGGTTTCCATCCAGATCAGGAAGCGCCTTAGAGGGAGCAGCCAGATGACCCCAAGGATAACATAGACGATCGTCTGGGCGAGCGTAGGCCAGCCGCCAATGATTTCCGGCACATAGCGGGCGACGATCAGTCCATAGACGGCGAGCGCGGCAAGAAGGCCGAGAATGCCGACAGGAATGCGCCAGGTGGGCTCGGTTCTCATGCAAAGGGTCCGTAGATGCGGGTCGGGGTCACCACCGCTGCAAGCGGGTGGTCGTGCTGTTCGACGGGCAGGTTCTCGACCAGCTGGCAATCCCAGGCAAGGCCGATTGCAGTTACGCCGGGATGATCGGCCAGCCAGCGGTCGTAATGCCCACCGCCCTGTCCGAGACGATCTCCTTCTGCGGTGAAGCCGACAAGCGGGACGAAAACGACGTCCGGTGTCATGAGTGGGGCATCGCCGAATGGTTGGAGCAATCCATACGGCCCGTTCTCGAGGTCTTCCTCCTCGAACGGATCGGCAAAGCGGGCGAATTCCATTTCGGTCCCGCGCGACGAGAACCGCGGGAGCGCCAACTCGTGTCCGCGTTCGAAGAGGAATTTCGCATAGGACGCGGCTGGCGCTTCATGCTCGTTCGCCCGGTAAAGCCCGACGATCGCACCGAGCGGGATCAGATCGAGAAGCGGGGCTGGGGGCCTATGGAAGACAAGCCCGCGCATGCTGGCTGGCAAGGCCGCCACATGCTCGCGCCGTGCTGCGCGAAGCGCCTTGCGCAGTTCATCCTTTGCCTGTTTCGGCAATGCGGTCTTCCTCGTTTCCCAGGTGAGAGTGGCGGAACCACCATGGGTCGTTTGCCGGCGAAATCCTCTGACGCCTCAACGTCAGGTGGGCGCCGTATATCCCAACCTCCAGGACGAACCCGCAGACCAGGATAGGGACAGCTCCCGTGGATTGCTTATAGCCTCAGGGATATTCATGCAGCTCGTGCCGGGCAGTCCCGCCGCTGCCTATCTAGGTGGTATGCGGGCCGCCCTCAAGCACCAGTGCAGCGTTTTCGAGTGCGCCTGCAATGCGTTCGAGCTGCGTCGCGATACGTTCGACGTCGAAATCGGAGCTTGGAGCCGGGGGCGGTGCAGTGTTGTTCCGCTTCGCTTCGTCAAGCTCGTCGGCCAGCAGCAGTGCCGCGAACAAGAGGTTCTTGGCTTCCTGCGACGAGAGGTTGGCGCCCATGGTCCCGAGCTTCCCGTCGATGACCGAGGCAAGGCGCTGGACGTGCTCTTCCTGCCCGTCGGCACAAGCGACGGTATATTTTCGCCCGCCGACCTCCAGCGAGACGTCGCTCATTTCTCCAGCCTTTCGATGAGCGTGTCGAGTTCGCCCAAGCTGGTTCGTACGCTCGCCTTGAGCGCTTCGTGACGTATTGCGAGGTCATCTTCCCCGGTTCCTTCACGACGCCCGAGCGCGGCCTGCGTTTCGATCCGGGCAAGAGCCCTGTCGATACGGTCGATAGCCTGCGAGATGCGTGCGGAACTCATCGCGCGCATAAATACCAAGATTGGTGCGTGCAGGCAAAGGGTTGGCCCGGCCTGTTGATAACTGGGGTGAGGGTCGTTGCGGGTGTGCACTTGCGAGGGGGCGGGTTGACCTAGTGCGTCCCCTCCGCGATGGCGTGCGCGCGTCGAATCGGCCCCTTTTCCGGAGAGCAACAGAATGAGCCTTCCCACCGCACGCATGACCCAGATGGCCAACGCCATCAGGGCGCTTTCGATGGATGCGGTGCAGGCGGCGAATTCGGGGCACCCCGGCATGCCGATGGGCATGGCCGATGTCGCCACCGTGCTCTGGAGCGAATACCTCCGCCACGATCCCAGGGCACCGGACTGGGCCGACCGCGACCGCTTCGTGCTGTCCGCCGGTCACGGCTCGATGCTGATCTACAGCCTCCTCCACCTGTCCGGCTACGCCCGCCCGACGATGGATGACATCCGCAATTTCCGCCAGCTCGGCAGCCCTTGCGCCGGCCACCCCGAAAACTTTCTTCTTGATGGCGTGGAATGCACCACCGGCCCTCTCGGCCAGGGCCTTGCCATGGCGGTCGGCATGGCCATGGCGGAACGGCATCTGAACGCCGTCTTCGGAAGCGACCTTGTCAATCACCGTACTTGGGTCGTGGCCGGTGATGGCTGCCTGATGGAAGGCATCAACCACGAAGCCATCGGTCTCGCCGGACATCTCAACCTCGGCCAGATGAACGTGCTGTGGGACGACAACCGCATCACCATCGACGGCGACACCGATCTTTCGACTAGCGAGAATATCAAGGCCCGCTACGAGGCGACCGGATGGCATGTCACCGAGTGTGACGGGCATGATTTTGCCGACATCCGCCGTGCGATCGACGAAGCGATTGCGGATGAACGCCCCTCGCTGATCGCCTGTCGCACGGTCATCGGCAAGGGCGCACCCAACAAGCAAGGCGGCCACAACGTCCACGGCGCTCCGCTCGGAGCCGATGAAGTTTCCGCTGCCCGCGAATATCTGGGCTGGACCGCCGAACCTTTCGTAGTGCCGGACGACATCCTCACCGACTGGCGCTCGACCGCCGATCGCGGTGCGCAGGCCCACGGCGAATGGCGCGCTCGTCTCGACAAGGACAGCGATCTGCGTACGCGCTTCGAAGAGCACATGGCGGGTATCGGCAATCGGGCGAGCCCGGCGCTCGAAGACTATATTCGCGATCTTGCCGCGAATCCCAAGACCGTCGCCACGCGCAAGGCGTCGGAAATGGCGCTCGGTCCGCTGACAGAGAAGCTTCCTCAGCTGATCGGCGGTTCGGCGGACCTTACCGGTTCGAACAACACCAAGACCGCCTCGACCACGCCATTCAGCGCCGACGACTACAGCGGGCGCTATGTCTACTACGGCATTCGCGAATTTGGCATGGCCGCCGCGATGAATGGGATGGCGCTGCACGGCGGCGTCGCACCCTATGGCGGCACATTCCTGATCTTCAGCGACTATTGCCGCAATGCGATCCGCCTCTCGGCGCTGCAGCAGATCAACGCCACTTATGTCCTGACGCATGACAGCATCGGGCTGGGCGAAGACGGCCCGACGCACCAGCCGATCGAACAGATCATGAGCATGCGCCTCATCCCCAATCTCAACGTTTATCGCCCGTGCGACACGATCGAGACGGCGGAATGCTGGGCGCTTGCACTCGAAGCGCCGAAGTCCCCTGCCGTCCTTGCGCTGAGCCGCCAGAACCTGCCGCAGCTGCGGGGCGAGGGCGATGCCGATTGGACCGCCGCGACAAACCGCTCCGCCAAGGGCGCCTATCGGCTCAAAGCTGCCGAAGCGGCGCGCAAGGTAGTGCTGGTTGCCACGGGTTCCGAAGTGGCCGTAGCAATGGACTGCGCTGTGCAGCTCGAGGCACAGGGCATCGGCGCCGACGTCGTGTCCATGCCCTGCATGGAATTGTTCGCGGCACAGGACGCGGCTTATCGTGCAGACGTATTGCCTGCCGATGTGCTCAAGGTTTCGATAGAAGCAGGCGTAACCCAGGGCTGGGAGCGTTTCGTGGGCAGTGACGGCATTACCATCGGCATCGACCGCTTCGGCGCCTCGGCCCCGGCGGAACAGCTCTTCGAGAAATTCGGTCTCGTTGCGGACGCCATCGTTCCGCAAATCACCAAGAAATTGAACGGTTAAGCAGGAGTTCCTTGCAATGACGACGAAGGTTGCAATCAACGGTTTCGGACGTATCGGCCGCCTCGTGGCGCGGGCGATTCTCGAGCGCACCGACCACGACCTCGAGCTGGTCAGCATCAACGACCTGGCCGATACCAAGTCGAACGCCTTGCTGTTCCAGTACGATTCCACCCATGGCCGTTTCCCCGGCACGGTCGAGGTCGGCGACGGCTTCATTGCGGTGAACGGCAAGAAGATTGTCGTCACCAGCGAACGTGATCCGGGCAACTTGCCGCACGCCGCGCAGGGCATCGACATCGCGCTCGAATGCACCGGCTTCTTTCAAAGCCACGAAGCTTCAGAACCGCACCTCAAGGCGGGTGCCAAGCGCGTGCTGATCTCGGCCCCGGCCAACAATGTCTCGGCCACCATTGTCTATGGCGTGAACCACAAGACGCTGACCGCCGACGATGTGATCGTGTCGAACGCCAGCTGCACCACCAACTGTCTCGCGCCGATGGCCAAGGTGCTGCACGAGACCGTTGGCATCGAGCGCGGCTTCATGACCACGATCCACAGCTACACCAACGACCAGCGCATGCTCGACCAGATGCACAGCGACATGCGTCGTGCCCGTGGCGGTGCCCAAAACATGATCCCGACCACCACCGGCGCAGCCCGCGCGGTCGGCCTCGTCCTGCCAGAATTGAAGGGCAAGCTCGACGGTTCGTCGGTCCGAGTGCCAACGCCCAACGTCAGCCTGGTCGACCTGGTGTTCACCCCGGGCCGCGCTACCAGCAAGGACGAGCTCAACGCGGCGCTTAAGGCCGCTGCCGAAGGCCCGCTCAAGGGCGTGCTCGACTACACCGACCAGCCGCTGGTCAGCAGCGACTTCAACCACCAGCCCGCCAGCTCGACCATCGACAGCCTCGAAACGGCGGTAATGGAAGGCAAGCTGTGCCGCGTGGTTAGCTGGTACGACAACGAATGGGGCTTCTCGAACCGCTTGATCGACACTGCGGGCGTGATGGCGAGCTTCCTCTAAGGACTGACACATGAGCAACTTCAGGACCCTGGACGACCTTGGCGACATCACCGGCAAGGTCGCGCTGGTGCGCGTCGATCTCAACCTGCCGATGCAGGAAGGCCGCGCCAGCGACGTCACCCGGGTCGAGGCGGTCAAGCCGACCATTCTCGAACTGGCGGACAAGGGCGCCAAGGTCCTGCTCCTCGCCCATTTCGGCCGACCCAAGGGGGCGCGCCATTCGACCATGAGCACCAGCATGGTGCAGGGCGATGTCGAGCGTGTGCTCGATCGCGAGATCATGTTCATCCCCGAAGTCATGGGCCCGGTGGTCGAACAGGCGGTCGGCATCCTGCGCAATGGCGACATCGGCCTGCTCGACAACGTCCGCTTCTGGCCGGGCGAGGAAGCCAACGATCCCGAATTTGCCAAGGGCATCGCGGCGATCGGCGATTTCTATGTCAATGATGCCTTCTCCGCCTCGCACCGCGCACATGCGACAACCGAGGGCATCGCGCACTTACTGCCTGCCTATGCCGGAAGGGCGATGGAAGCCGAACTGCGGGCGCTCAACGCCGCTCTCGGCGATCCTGAAACCCCGGTTGCGGCGGTGGTCGGTGGAGCCAAGGTTTCGACCAAGCTAGACGTGCTCCACAACCTCGTCGGGAAGGTCCAGCACCTGATCATCGGCGGGGGCATGGCCAACACCTTCCTCGCCGCAAAGGGCGTCAATGTCGGGAAATCGCTGTGCGAGCATGACCTGACCGACACTGCGAACCGCATCATGGACGAAGCCGGGCATGCCGGATGCACGGTGCACCTGCCCTATGACGTCGTGGTCGCGAAGGAATTTGCCGCCAACCCGCCGAGCATGCGCACCTGCAACGTGCACGAGGTCGCAGCGGACGAGATGATCCTCGACGTCGGCCCGCTTGCGGTCGAGGCGCTGGGCGATGTCCTCAAGACCTGTCGCACGCTGGTCTGGAACGGCCCGATGGGCGCGTTCGAGACGGCGCCGTTCGATGCGGCAACTGTGGCTTTGGCGCGCACGGCCGCGGCACTGACGCAGGACGGTTCGCTCACGTCGGTTGCAGGCGGGGGCGATACCGTTGCGGCGCTTGCCCACGCGGGCGTGAAAGACGATTTCACCTTCGTCTCGACCGCAGGCGGGGCCTTCCTCGAGTGGATGGAAGGTAAGGACCTGCCCGGCGTGGCAGCGCTGTCCGAATGAGCGAGATGGAAAACCGCGGCCCGACCCTCATTACCGAGGGCGAATGGGCTGGTTGGCGCACCTGGGACCACGACGCCTTCGAAACGCGCACCGGTCCGTTCTACATGCGCGAGGAAGGCGATAGCTGGGTCTCCGCCTTTCGCGCCGGGCCGCAGCACATGAACGGCGGCGGGTCGATGCACGGCGGCTGTATGCTGACCTTTGCCGACTTCGCGCTCTTCTCCATCGCCTATCCCGAACTGGGCAACAGTTTCGGTGTCACGATCAACCTTTCGGGCGATTTCCTCGGCCCGATCGCGGTCGGGGAACTGGTCGAAGCACGAGGCGAGATTACCCGTGGCGGGGGCAAGACGATCTTCGTGCGCGGCATGATCACGGGCGACGGCAAGCCTGCGCTGAGCTTCACCGGCATCATCCGGAAGATAAACCGGACCTAGGCGACGCGCTGCTGTTGCAGGTGCGAAGAGGCTTGGCTATTGGGCCGCGCATACGAATGCACGGACACGGGGATTCTCGGATGACTTTCGACGAAATGCGCGCGCGGGTCGCGACCGGACAGGGTTTTATCGCGGCGCTCGACCAGTCGGGCGGCTCCACGCCCAAGGCGCTTAAGGGCTATGGCATCGAGGAAGGTGCCTGGACCACCGAGGACGAGATGTTCGGCCTCATCCACGCGATGCGCCAGCGGATCATCGAAAGCCCCTGCTTCGGCAATGGCAAGGTCATCGGCGCCATCCTGTTCGAAAAGACGATGGACGGATCGAGCGGCGGCAAGCCGGTCCCGCATCGCCTGGCCGAGCGTGGCATCGTCCCCTTCCTCAAGGTCGACAAGGGCCTCGAGGACGAGCGTGACGGTGCGCAGCTGATGAAGCCCAACCCGGGTCTGGAGGACATGTGCAACCGCGCCCGGGAGCTCGGTGTCTTCGGCACCAAGATGCGCTCGGTCATCAAGTCGGCCAATCCGGCAGGCATCAAGGAAGCAGTCGCACAGCAGTTCGCCGAAGGTTCGCGAATCCTGTCCTGCGGCCTCGTCCCGATCCTCGAGCCCGAATACGACATCACTGCGGCCGATCGTGCCGAGGGCGAGAAGATCATGCTCGCGGCCATCGAGGAAGGTCTTGATGCGCTTCCCGATGGCCAGCAGGTCATGCTCAAGCTGTCGATCCCCAAGGAAGCAGGGCTCTACACCGGCCTGACCAGCCATCCCAAGGTGCTGCGCGTAGTCGCGCTCTCGGGTGGCTATTCGACTGACGAAGCCTGCGAACACCTGGCAAAGAACCCGGGCATGATCGCCAGTTTCAGCCGCGGCCTGCTGCAGGACCTGCGCCACCAGCAGAGCGACGAGGAATTCGACGGGACGCTGTCGAGCGCGATCGACCAGATCCACGCCGCCAGCGTCGCCTGACGCCTACTTGTACTCGACGTACCAGGCACCGTCTTCGTAGGTGAAGCGGTACTGGTTCGGCTTGATCTCTTCCTGCGTGGTCTTGTTCGGTTCGCCTGCGATCAGGCGGACGACTTTTTCGTGCGTGCCGTAGGTTTCGCCCAGCGTGATGTTGGCGGTATCGCGCCAGCCCGCGCCGTCGATCCGTGTCTCCACGACGAGGCGGCCGGCCCAAACGCAGCGTGCGTTGATCGGACAGCGGCTGTCCTCGACAACGCGGATCGGCGTGACCACGATGTCCGCCACTTTCACCGGCTGACCGAGCGGAACCGGCGTTCCCTCGTTCCAGGGTGTGCCGATGACATTGGGTGCATCGGGCACCACAACGCAGGCAGCGAGAGTGGACGAGGCGAGGGCGAGTGCGGCAAGTGCCGTGCGGGTCGTGGTCATGGCGCTGAAATAGCGCCGTTTTGCATTGCGCCAATCTGAATAGGTGACGAAACGCCCTTGCGACGATACGAAGCGCGCCGATGACCGACGAAACCACTCTTTGCCAGCTCTACCTGATCTCTCCGCTCGACGTTTCGGGGGATTTCCCGCAGCGGCTCGAACGCGCGCTCGTGGCGGGCAAGGGTCTTGTCACTGCGTTCCAGTTCAGGGTGAAGGGTGTCGACCAGCACGAGGCCGCGCGGCTTGCCCAGCCTTTGCAGGCCATATGTGCGGCACACGACGTGGCTTTCATCGTCAACGATTCCGTTGCGCTCGCAAAGCGGCTTGGTGCCGATGGCGTTCATCTGGGCCAGAAGGACGGCGATCCGCGGGAGGCGCGTGAGGAACTGGGCCGCGACGCGCAGATCGGGGTGACTTGCCATGGCTCGCGCCACCTCGCACTCGAAGCCGGAGAGGCGGGCGCCGATTACGTCGCTTTCGGTGCATTCTTCCCCAGCTCGACCAAGGAAACCGAGCACGAGGCCGACCTCGAACTGCTTGAATGGTGGAGTGAAATGGTCGAGCTTCCTTCGGTCGCCATCGGGGGAATTACACCACAGAATTGCCGTCCGCTGGTCGAAGCTGGAGCAGACTTCCTCGCCGTGTCCGGCGCAGTCTGGTCGGGCGATGAAGTGGCTGCAATCAATGCTTTCGCGGAGCAAATGGCGCCCAAGTGAGTTGAATGCCCTGAATGGGGGCGGGTCGCGTCCCTGAACACTAGGGAGTTTCTCATGCGCCACCTCATCGCCACCGCTTCGCTATTCGCGCTCGCCGCCTGCGGCCTTGCCGGTCAGGACAACGCCAAACAGGACACCGATAGAGTCGCCACCACCGATGCGGGCGAGGACTGGGGATACGACACCTACGACGCCGACAACCTGGCGGATTCGATGGCTTCCAACGACGACGGGTCCATCTCCAAGGACGCCATTCCCGATGCCGAGGAGCGTCCCATCATGCAGGCGCAGGTGGTGCTCGATCGTATCGGCTTCGGGCCGGGAGTGATCGATGGCAAGATGGGTATGTCGACCGAGAACGCGCTGCGTGGCTTCCAGGAGGCAAATGACCTGTCCGTCACCGGAAAGCTGGACGAACAGACAAAGGCCAAGCTGAGCGCATGGAAGCAGATCCCGGCAACCCGTGTAGTCACCATTCCGGCCAGCTGGGGAACAACCGAATACACCGACATGCCCGACGACGTTGCCGAGAAAGCCAAGCTCGAAACGCTTGGATATGCGTCACTGGACGAGCGGTTGGCAGAACGCTTTCACACCACGATCGGCGTCCTCAAACAGCTCAACCCGAACGGCCAGCCGGCGGGGGCTGTTGAAGGCAAGGGGCCCAACCCTGCCGCTTCCCCGACGCCTGATGTTGCTCGCCCGGATGGACAACAACCGAGTTTCTTCCGCGCCGGGCAGCAGATCCGCGTTCCGAATATCGGCGCGGACAAGATCGCGAAGGGATCGGTCAAGGAGAGAAGCTGGCAGCAGACGCTTGCATCGCTTGGCGTGGGGACCGAACAGCCAGAGGTTGATCGCATCGTCGTCAGCAAGGCGGGCAAGACCCTCAAGGCCTACAATGGCGACAAGCTGGTCGCGCTATTCACCGTCAGTTCGGGTTCGAGCGAGTTTCCGCTCCCTCTGGGCGAATGGAAGATCCTCGGCGAGGCCTACAATCCGCCTTACGCCTACGATCCCGAAGTCCTTGGCAAGGACAACTCCGACGACGGTACGCACAAGCTGCCGCCGGGTCCCAATTCGCCGGTCGGCGTCGTCTGGATCGACCTCAGCAAGGAACACTACGGTATTCACGGCACGCCTGATCCGGAAACAATCGGCCGCGCGCAGAGTAGTGGATGCGTGAGGCTCACGAACTGGGATGCAGCGCGCCTTGCCGGAATGGTCTCGCAATCGACCAAGGTAATTTTCGAGGCATGAGGAGCCAGGGTGGCGCCATGAGCTTTGCTGACCGGATACTGACCATCGTCGTCACCGCCACGTTGACCAGCGCTGTCTGGATCGTGGCAGGCGGCACTCTAATCGAGAATGCCGGAAGCGCCAGCCAGCGCGGTTCCACCCGGCCTGCCGAGGCCGCGCCGAGCCCTTCGTCCACCGCGGGGGCGTCCGGTGCCGCCGGCTCGGCGACCGATGCTCCGCAGGCTGGAATGCTTGATACGCGACCGGTCTCTGCGCCGAGCACGCTCGCGGCGGGCGATCTCCTGATCCCGGTGCTCAACATCCGCGCAGGCGATCTGACGGACACCTTCAGTGACTCGCGCGCCGGGGGGCAGCGGCTCCATGAGGCCATCGACATCATGGCCCCCAAGGGCACGACGATCGTCGCGGCTGCGCCAGGAGAGGTGGAGAAACTCTTCCGTTCCGATGCCGGGGGCAACACGATCTACGTGCGTTCGACCGACGGCGAGACGATCTACTACTACGCGCATCTCGACAAATATGCGGAGGGCCTCAAGGAAGGCCAGAAAATCCGTCGGGGGCAGCGGCTCGGGACGGTAGGCAGCACGGGCAATGCCTCGGACGAAGCACCGCACCTGCACTTTGCCATCCTGCAGACGATGCCCGATGCCGAATGGTGGGAACCGGCTGTTGCGCTCAATCCCTATCCGCTGCTGCGCGGCAAGTAGGACCTAGCGAAGCGGTCCGGCGCGATGGCAGCGCAGGCGGGTCAATTTCCCGTCGCGCCCGATTTCCTGGAGCAGGCCCGAACCCAGCACCATCAGCTTCATTCCCTTGAGCGGGCCGCGCGTGAAAGTGATCTGGCGACCTTCGGCAAGATAGGTGCCGTTGCCGCGGTCGGTGCGATAGCTGGAGCCCTCGATAATCGAGAACGCCTTCCCCTCCTGCTCGATCCATGCCGCGCCAGTGGCGTCGCCGGGCAGGGCACAGACATATTCCCCCTGTTCGACAAGGCCGAGGCGGCCCTGCGCCGCCAGCGGCGTGGTGAGGGAGCCCGCTGCGGCAGCAGCGAGAAGCAGTCTTGCAAGTGTCTTCATACGATCCGTCCGATGTACATATAACACCTAGCCGGCCGATTTTCCACTCGCTTGCCCGATGCCTCGCTCTCCGCTAAGGCGCGCGGCGCACAACGCCTCCCCAATCGGGCAGGCACGCTCTTTTACAAGTCGAAGGTAGCTTCCCCATGAAGATCAGCGGCGTGGACATCCGTCCGGGCAACATTCTCGAATACGAAGGCGGCATCTGGAAGGTCGCCAAGATCCAGCACACCCAGCCCGGCAAGGGCGGTGCCTACATGCAGGTCGAGATGAAGAACCTGCAGGACGGCCGCAAGACCAACGTCCGCTTCCGCAGCGCCGACACGGTCGAGCGCGTGCGGCTCGACACCAAGGAATTCCAGTTCCTCTACGAAGACGGCGAGATGCTGGTGTTCATGGACAACGACACCTACGAACAGATCACCCTGCCGAGCGATCTCCTTGGAGATGCACGCCCGTTCCTCCAGGACGGCATGCAGGTTACCCTCGAACTGTGGGAAGAGAAGCCGATCTCGGTGGAACTGCCCGCCCAGATCGAAGCCACCATCGTCGAGGCGGACGCGGTGGTTAAGGGCCAGACGGCATCGTCATCCTACAAGCCCGCGATCCTCGACAACGGCGTGCGCATCATGGTGCCCCCGCACATCGAAAGCGGCACGCGCATCGTGGTCGACGTTTACGAACAGACCTACGTCGGCAAGGCCAACTGACCGGGCATGGGCAAGTCCGTCGCCAGCCGGTTCGAGAATGTCGATGTCGCCAACAGCGTCCTGCTGGGGGTGGTGATCAACGACGATGAACTGACGCTGGAGATGGACTTCTGCCTGGCGCCCGAGCACCCCGACTACGAGGCGCCGGGCGAGGGTGAGGAGCATTGCTTCCATCCCGGCATGCTGAAATTCGCCGGCATCTCGAAGCTGACGCTCGAGCGTGCCGACAACGCAAGCGGCGGGAACAAGCGCCGCTTCGCCATTCATTCCTTCAATATCGAGGGCACGAAGTTCGACATGAGTTGCGAGTGGGGTGACATCCATTTGCAGGCCCGCTCGATCCGTGTCCTGACCGAATAAGAGAGTACCCATGGCCGCAGTATCCGGACTCATCCGCGTAATGGAGAAAGCCGCGCGCAAGGCGGGTGGCCGCCTGCGCCGCGATTTCGGCGAGGTCGAGCACCTGCAGGTGAGCTTCAAGGGCCCGGCAGACTTCGTGTCCAAGGCCGACATGCGCGCCGAACGCGCGATCTACGACGAGCTCCTTGCCGCGCGCCCTGACTGGGGCTTCGTGATGGAGGAAGCCGGTACGATCGAAGGCGATCCGACCAAGCCGCGCTGGATCGTCGATCCGCTCGACGGAACCAGCAACTTCCTCCACGGCATCCCGCATTTCGCCATCTCGATCGCCGCGCAGGAGCCCAAGCTCGACGGATCGGGCTGGGGCGATGTGGTTGCGGGCGTCGTCTACAACCCCGTTACGGACGAGACCTTCTGGGCCGAGAAGAGCCGCGGTGCGTGGCTGCACGACGGGCGCCTGCGTGTTTCCGGCCGCAGCCGCCTTCCCGAAGCGCTGATTGCAACCGGTATCCCGTTCCAAAGCCACGGCGACTTCGGCGAATGGACCAAGATCTTCGCAGCGGTGGGTCCGCAGGTTGCTGGCATCCGCCGCTTCGGCACTGCTTCGCTCGACCTCGCATGGCTTGCTGCGGGACGTTTCGACGGCTTCTGGGAAAGCGGCCTCAACGACTGGGACACGGCTGCCGGTTGCCTAATCGTGCGCGAAGCGGGTGGTTTCGTGTCCGACTTCCGTGGACGTTCTATGCCGATCCATGCGAGCCAGGTGCTCGCCGCCAACGATGCCTTGCATTCGAAGCTGCACAAATTGCTGGCAAACGCCTTGAAGGCTTGAACGAGCGCGGCTAACTCCCGCGCTCCCGACCCAGTGCCCCTGTGGCGGAATTGGTAGACGCGCTCGACTCAAAATCGAGTTTCTTTGAAGTGCCGGTTCGAGTCCGGCCAGGGGTACCAGCCACCAGATCGCTTGCGACCTCCGGGTCGGGAAATCCCGAATTACCTTGTGTTGTGGGCAAAGGTTTGAAATTGCCCGGCACAGATGATCGGGGTTCCTTCATACCACGCCATCGCGGCCATGGCCGTGACCATTGCAATGTTCGTCGGCTTTGCGCGCGGAAAGATGTCGGTCGAGATCATCTCGCTCCTGACGATCGCCGTCATTGCCGTCGGCCTTTATTTCTTCCCGCTGCCCGATACCAAGCCCACTGACGGGCTGACGACGGCATTCTCAGGCTTCGGGCACTACGCACTCATCACAATTTGCGCACTGATGATCATGGGGCGGGGGCTAGTCGTCACCGGGGCGCTGGATCCGGCGGCGCGATTCCTCGAGCGGGTGTTCAAGCTGAACGGCCAGTTGGGCCTCCTGCTGTCGCTGGTTGTTGCGTTCCTCCTTTCAATGGGAGTCAACGACACGCCGGTCATGGTGCTCCTGCTGCCGATATTCGTGCAGCTTGCCGCACGCGGTGGCATGGCCTCGTCGAAGACACTGATACCGCTCAACGCCGCAGTGTTGATCGGCGGCATGGCCACGACGATCGGCACCTCGACCAATATCCTGGTGGCCTCGATCGCCGTCGACCTCGGTCTGCGACAGATGTCGGTGTTTTCGTTCACGCCAATTGTGCTCGTGTCCGCAATTTTCGCCTTGCCGTACCTCTGGCTGGTGATGCCTCGCATGCTGGGCGACAACCGGGTGGAGAAAACCCACGCCTCGCGCAGGTTCGAAACGCGTTTGCGGATTACCGAAAATTCGATTCTTAACGGGCGTGAGCTGAGCGAGGTATTCTCTAGGCTTCCCGCGGAAATCGAGTTTGGCGACGTCCCGCTGGGACTCCTGCGTCCCAACCAACGCCTGCGCATGTCGGGGACCCACGAGGCGATCGAGGAGGCATCGCGCATCCTGAGGGGTGATACGGCACCCAGCTGGGTCCTCGACCGCATAAAGCGCAGGTCCGATGAAAGCCGTGTCGATATCGCGGTCGTCGAAATGACCGTAACGGTGGACTCCCGGCTTATCGGTCGCACTCTCCCGTCATCCGGAATTGCCGACCTTTATGGCGTAGCGGTGATCGGCATTCACCGGCCGGACCGCATTCTGGGTGAGCGCGAAATTCCCCTGGAAGGCGGAGAACAGCGTTTTGCCGAGGGTGATGTCCTGCTGGTCATGGGCCTGCCCGACGATCTCCAGTCCTTCGCCCGTGCGGACAGCCTGCTCATACTCGAAGGTATGCGCGAACTCCCCCGCCGCTCGAAGGCACTCCTGGCCGGAGGGATCATGGTCGGTTCGGTTGGGCTTGCCTCGGTCGGCTTCCTGCCGATCGCGATTTCCGCCCTTGCCGGGGCGATCCTGATGTTCGTTACCGGATGCGTGAAGTTCGACCGTGTCGGGCGTGCACTCTCGGCAAAGGTCATCGTCCTCGTCGCCGCAAGCATTGCGATCGGCAAGATCATCCTCGACAGCGGGGCTGCGGAATGGATTGGCGGTGTCATGGCGCTGGGCCTGCAACACCTGCCTCCTGCTGCCGCACTCGCGGCGATCATGCTGGCGGTTACATTCCTCACCAACTTCGCCTCGAACGCGACCGCTGCCACGGTGGGCACACCCATCGCCTTTGCCATCGCGACCCGACTTGGCTTGCCTCCCGAACCGCTGGTGCTTGCCGTGCTGTTCGGCTGCAACCTATGTTACGCGACGCCCATTGCGTACCAGACGAACATGTTGATCATGTCCGAAGGCTCCTACGAATTCCGGGATTATATCCGTACCGGCGTGCCGCTGGTCTTGCTCATGGTCACTACCTTGTCGATCGCGTTGGTGGTGACCTACGGGCTGTGAGCCTTTCCTAACGGTGACGGCTCTGCAACAGTGAGCGCAACGCCGATGTAAGGTCATGCGGCGAGTTTTCAGGTTTCATGGACCGTGTTCCATGTGTTCCATCCCGTTGGGAGAGTGAGAAGAATGTCCAATCCGGGTCCTGCAGCACTCGTCGCTCTGGCAATGGCCGCTACGGCGACTCCTGCCAGCGCGGATGACCTGCGCACCGCCATCGCCGCCGACATGCCGTCACTGATGGCAATCTACCGTGACCTGCACCAGCACCCCGAGCTGAGCTTCCAGGAGGTACGGTCGGCCAAGGTCATGGCCGATGCCGCGCGCAAGGCGGGCTTCAAGGTCACCGAAGGCGTCGGCAGGACAGGCATCGTCGCAGTTCTCGAGAACGGGCCGGGGCCGACCGTCATGATCCGGGCCGACATGGACGCCTTGCCCGTGGTCGAGCAGACCGGGCTTCCCTTTGCCAGCAAGCAGCGCGGCATCCCGCCTTCCGGCGGCGAAACCGGCATCATGCACGCCTGCGGCCATGACACGCACATGACAGCGTGGATCGCGACCGCTCGCCAGATGGCTGCACGCAAGGGCGAATGGTCAGGCACGCTCGTCATGATCGGACAGCCGGCGGAAGAAACGGGCGAGGGCGCCAAGGCGATGCTCGACGACGGGCTCTACACGCGCTTTCCCAAGCCCGACTACGCTCTGGCCTTTCATGACATGTCGGGCGTTCCGGCGGGCATGATTGCCTATGCCAGTGGTCCGGCAATGGCCAATGTCGACAGCGTCGACATCTACGTGAAGGGGGTCGGCGGCCACGGCGCGGCTCCGCATACGACAAAGGACCCGATCGTCCTTGCGAGTGCCATCGTGATGCGCCTGCAAACCCTGGTCAGTCGCGAGAACAATCCGATAGAACCCGCGGTCGTGACCGTTGGCAGCTTCCATGCGGGCTCGCGCTACAACATCATTTCGGATTCCGCCCACCTCCAACTTACCGTGCGCAGCTTCACCGATGAACAGCGAGCGCGGCTGATCGACGGGATCAAGCGGATCGTTGCGGGCGAGGCCATGGCTTCGGGCGTGCCCGAGAACCTGATGCCCGAGGTGAAGTTCGGCGAGGGCTTCACGCCATCGCTGATCAATGAACCCGGCTTCACTGCGCAGGTCGTCGCTCCGCTGGTCGAACGTTTCGGTGCTGAAAGGGTTGTGAGCGCCCCGCCGATCATGCCGGGCGAGGACTTCTCGCGCTATCGCCGGGCCGATCCGGCGAATGTCCAGTCGGTGATGCTGTGGGTCGGAGGCGAACGGACTGAAGTCATCGAGGAGGCCGCAAAAACGGGGGCGACCTTGCCTTCGCTCCATTCACCCTTCTGGGCGCCGGATGCGGAAAAGGTTATCGCAGCGGGGGCAGAGGCTCTGGCGAGCACGGCCATCGACCTCATGTCGAAAACCAAGGGCTAGTCATAAAATTGTGGCCGCCGGAGTGTTGGGGACACTCCGACGGCCGTATTCTCCTCCCCAGGAGAACTGTTGAATTCTAGTTGCCCGTCAACCGTCTGACGGCACGTAGGTGCCGAGGCGGTGGTGCAGCGCGTTGATCTTGGCCAACTCCTCGCGGTCGTCCGTCTGGCGGGCGTAGGCGGTGAGCGCGGTACGCAGCAGGCGGAAGTCGGCGGTCGAGAACAGTGCGCGGGCGCGGCCCGGTTCCGTCTTCGGAGTGTCGTCGGTCATGCTCGTCATCCTCTCTCTCCTTACGCCGCAGCGAACTGGTTCATGGTGTTTGCAGCACCGCCAGCCTTGAGCGCTGCTTCGCCGGCGAAGTATTCCTTGTGGTCGTCGCCGATGTCGCTGCCACTCATGTTCTGGTGCTTCACGCAAGCGATGCCCTGGCGGATTTCCTCGCGCTGGACGTTCTTGACGTAGCCCAGCATCGCCTGGTCGCCGAAGTATTCCTTGGCGAGGTTGTCCGTGCTCAGCGCAGCCGTGTGGTAGGTCGGCAGCGTGATGAGGTGGTGGAAGATGCCGGCGCGCTTCGCAGCATCGCGCTGGAAGGTCCGGATCTTCTCGTCGGCTTCGGCGGCCAGATCGGTCGCGTCGTAGTCGATGCTCATCAGCTTGGCCCGATCATAGGCCGACACGTCCTTGCCTGCCGCTTCCCAGGCATCGTAAACCTGCTGGCGGAAGTTCAGCGTCCAGTTGAAGCTGGGCGAGTTGTTGTAGACCAGCTTGGCGTTCGGAATGACCTCGCGGATGCGGTCGACCATGCCGGCGATCTGCTCGATGTGCGGCTTCTCGGTCTCGATCCACAGCAGGTCCGCGCCGTTCTGGAGCGAGGTGATGCAGTCGAGCACGCAGCGGTCCTCTCCGGTCCCCGAACGGAACTGGTAGAGGTTGCTGGGCAGGCGCTTGGGTGCCAGCAGCTTGCCGTCGCGGCTGATGAAGACCTGACCGTTCTTGATATCTGACGGATCGACTTCGTCGCAATCGAGGAAGGCGTTGTACTGGTCGCCCAGGTCGCCGGGCTCGGTCGAGTAGGCGATCTGCTTGGTCAGGCCCGCGCCGAGCGAGTCTGTGCGCGCAACGATGATGCCGTCGGGAACGCCCAGTTCGAGGAAGGCGTAGCGGATCGCACGGATCTTCTGGAGGAAGTCCTCGTGCGGCACGGTGACCTTGCCGTCCTGGTGGCCGCACTGCTTTTCGTCCGACACCTGGTTCTCGATTTGCAGTGCGCAGGCACCCGCCTCGATCATCTTCTTGGCAAGCAGGTACGTCGCCTCTGCGTTGCCGAATCCGGCGTCGATGTCGGCGATGATCGGAACGACGTGCGTTTCATGCTCGTCGATCTGGCGCAGCAGGCGGTGCGTGGCGACGGCGTCGCCCGCGGCCTTGGCAGCGTCGAGTTCGCGGAACAGGCCACCCAGTTCACGGGCATCGGCCTGCTTCAGGAAGGTGTAGAGTTCGCCGATCAGCGAAGAGACCGAGGTCTTCTCGTGCATCGACTGGTCGGGCAGTGGGCCGAACTCGCTGCGCAGGGCGGCGACCATCCACCCCGAGAGGTAAAGGTAACGGCGCTTGGTATTGCCGAAATGCTTCTTGATGCTGATTAACTTCTGCTGCGCAATGAAACCGTGCCAGGTGCCGAGCGACTGCGTGTAGTTCGCAGGATCGCGGTCATAGGCTTCCATGTCGGCGCGCATGATCTTCGCGGTGTACTTCGCGATGTCGAGGCCGGTGGGGAAGCGGTTCTGTACGACCATGCGCGCTGCGCTCTCGGCGTCGATGGCAGCCCAGGGGGCGCCGTTGGCAGCGATGGTTTCGTTCAGTTCCTTGATCCGGGCCGAGTAGGTCACGGGTATGCTCCTTGATCGTCTGGGGCGTGATCGCCTCGCAACCGATGTGGGGGAGGGCGGAGATTCGCGACAGGAAAATTTACAAAAAATCTTGTCTAGATCGACGCGAATGCGGTAGGGCACGTGTAAATATGTAAAGAAAGTGACACCCAATGGCTGAGGAAGCCCTCTTCGCCGGTCCTGCCATTCGTCGCCTGCGCAAGCGTGAGGGGCTCACACAGGCCGCGACGGCCACACGACTGGAAATCTCTCCGAGCTACCTCAACCTGATCGAGCGCAACCAGCGTCCGATCAGTGCGCGCGTGGTCATGCGCCTGGTCGAGCAGTTCGACTTCGATCCCCGCACCTTGCGCGAGGATGAGGCGATCGGCGGCATCGATGGTCTCGCCCGCCGTTTCGCCGACGAGCGCTTTGCCGACCTCGGCATCGACCGTGACGAAATGCAGGAATTGCTCGCCAGCGCTCCCCAGGCCGCGGCGGCATTTGCGCGCCTCTACGATAATGCAGGGCGGGCACCCGTCGAAGAGGACGATCCCTTGTTCGCGCTGCGCCGGGAGATCGAGAAATGGCGCAATCATTTCGCCGATCTCGACAACGCTGCCGAGGAACTGGCCGATGAAATGCGCCTGTCGCGCGGAGATATAGGCCTCGCGCTGACAGACCGTCTGCGAGAGCGGCACCAGCTTTCCGTTCGCATCCTGCCGCGCGACGTCATGCCCGACAGCATGCGCCGTCTCGACCTCCATGCGCGCCAGATCCAGCTTTCCGAAATGCTCAGCGCGGCATCGCGCAATTTCCAGCTCGCGCTTGCAATTGCGCGCCTGGAATTTCGCGACGAAATCGATGCCATCGCCAAGGGTGCGCAGTTCGATGACGAGACCGCACGAGGGCTGTTCACGCGCCATCTCGATGGGTATTTCGCCGCGGCGCTCCTGATGCCGTACTCCCGTTTCCTGCGTGCCTGTGAAGCCACCGGATACGACTTGCCGGTCTTGTTAAGGCGCTTCAGCGTGAGCTTCGAGCAGCTTGCCCATCGCCTGACCACTCTCCAGCGCGTCGGGCAGCGCGGGCTGCCGTTCTTCATGGTGCGGGTCGACCGCGCTGGCCAGTTCTCGAAAACCTTCGTCGGGGCGAGCACTGCGCGGTTCGTCAATTCCGACGTCAGTTGCCCCCTCTGGTATGCGCACCGCGCATTCGAGCGCGCAGGGGAATTGCAGGTGCAGTTTGTTTCACTCGACGTTGCGGGGGAACGCGAGGGGGGCTGGCTGACGATTTCCCGCACGGTCGAAGGGCGCGGGGAGCCGGGCGAAACGCAATTCGTCGTCTCGATCGGAGTGGAGGCGGTCCTCGCGGGCGATCTTGCCCAGGCGCGGGGCATTTCGTTGCGCTCGGACGATGCGCAACCGATCGGCCCCGGCTGCCGTCGTTGCCATCGGGTACGGTGCAGCCAGAGATCGCTGCCACCCACCGGTCGACGGCTCACTTTCGATCCGGTCCGCTACGGCATCACGCCGTTCGAGTTTGCAGGCAATTAACCAACGATCTTCGGCGGATGAGGAACCGCAGCGGGGTCGCACACGTTTTACGCTCCAAAATCTCATTCGCAGGGAGCGAAACATGACCGAAGAACGCATCACCGAAACGACCACGCCGACCGGCGATACGCATACCACTCATACTGTCATTACCGACGGTGAAGGCCGCAGCGGCGGGACAAACTGGGGCATCCTGCTTCTCGTCCTGATCGTCGCCATAGTGGGCATCTTCTTCCTCACCCAGATGAGCGGCGCGGAAGTGGCCAAGGACAATGCGGTTGCGGAAGCCGCCAACGAAGTCGGCAATGCTGCCAACGAGGTTGGCGATGCCGCCCAGAATGCCGGCGAAGCCGTTCAGGACGCCGTTTCCAACTAAGGCGATTCTCGACGAACAAGGGCGGCGAGGCACTGCTTCGTCGCCCTTATTCTTGTCAGTGTAAAATTTACCGACAATTCATCCCTGTCTGCTAGTCAAGAATTCCGACACCTGGAATTCGCGAGCCCGGACAAGATGATCCGCCTTTTCAAGCACTACATCTCGTACAATGTCGTGCTGCTCGGCATATTGGACCTGCTTGTCCTTGTGGCCGCCGGCGAAGTCGCCTGGCGCATCCGTATCACGCAGATCGGAAGCAGTATCGGATTGCTCGAGAACCGTTTGATCGAGCTGAGCGGATTTGCGCTGGTGACTTGGCTCACGATGATCGCGGTTGGTGCCTACAGCCCTGAGGCATTGCGCTCCATTCGCTTCGCTGCTTCCCGCATGCTCGTTGCAATATTGCTGGGCGTGGGTGCGATTGCCATCGCCAACTTCATCCTGCCAGGATCGGTGTTCTGGCGCTCGATCCTGTTCTACGCGACCATCATCGCCTTCTTCGGGCTCGTCATTTCGCGCTACTTCGCGGAGAGAATGATCGGCATCGAGACCTTTCGTCGGCGGATACTTGTGCTTGGCTCGGGGAAGCGCGCTGCTCGGCTGATGCGGCTTTCGAAGAGGCCGGGAAGCGGTTTCATCGCTACCGCATTCGTCGACATGGGCGACTGTACGCCCGAAATCGAACATCCCGTCCCACGGCAGTCGATCCAGGATTTCGGTCGCTACGTCGAGCGGCTTGGCGCCAGCGAAGTTGTCCTCGCATTGGAGGAGCGCCGCAACTCGCTGCCATTGAAGGAACTGCTGAGGATCAAGACGAAGGGCGTGAACGTCAACGATTACTCGAGCTTCATCGAGCGCGAGACGGGCCGCGTCGACCTAGACACACTCAACCCCAGCTGGCTGATCTTTTCGGACGGCTTTTCGGCCGAGCAGCGGATTTCACGTATACTCAAGCGCGGCTTCGATGTTGCGGTCAGCCTGGTCATCCTGGTGGTCGCCTTGCCCCTGATCGTCATCTTTGCGGCCGCGGTGAAGCTTGAGAGCAAGGGGCCAGCGTTCTTTCGCCAGCGCCGCGTGGGCCTCTACGGAGAAGATTTCACTCTCATCAAACTGCGTTCGATGCGCACCGATGCGGAAGCCAACGGTGCGAAATGGGCAGAGGAGAACGATCCGCGCATTACCCGCATTGGACGGATCATTCGCAAGGTTCGCATCGATGAACTCCCGCAGCTGTGGAGTGTCCTGAAGGGCGAAATGAGCTTCGTTGGACCACGTCCCGAAGTGCCGCATTTCGTGGCCGATCTTGAACGCGAGCTGCCCTATTACGCGGAACGTCATGTGGTGAAGCCAGGGATCACGGGCTGGGCGCAGATCAACTATCCCTATGGCGCAAGCATCGAGGATGCGAGGCACAAGCTCGAGTACGATCTGTACTACGCGAAGAACTACACTCCCTTCCTCGACATCCTGATCCTGTTGCAGACTGCGCGGGTGATCCTCTGGCCGGCAGGTGCGCGCTGATGATCTGGGCGGGGACCCTATCATATGCCGCCTATTCGATCGGCGCGATTATTTGTGCCATCGCCGCGGTCTGGGTGGGCAGCAGGGGCGATCCCAACCGCAGCGACCGGGCGCCAGCTATTGCCGCGCTAGCGCTAACTGCAAACTGGTGCTTCGCGGCGGCGAGTTTCGAGCCTAGCAACTTTATGGTCGAGCTGACCGAAATCGCACGCAATCTTGGGTGGTTGTTTGTGCTGTTTCGCCATTTCGCGAACGATGGTCGTGACGAGAGCCTGCGCATCGTGCGGCCCGCGATGGTTGCACTTGGCTTCGTAGAAATATTGCACTTCGCCTTGCTGCTGCTGGCAAAGCGTTACTCCTTTACCCCGGAGATAGCCTCGCTCGTCTTCGAGACCGCCGTACTTTTCCGGATAATGGTGGCCATCGGCGCACTGGTGCTCGTTCATAACCTCTACATCGGTGCATCCGTGGCCTCGCGCAGCTTGTTGCGGTGGAATGCCGCAGCTTTGGCCGGTCTCTGGGCGTTTGACCTCAACTATTACACCGTCAGCTATATTATCGGTGCGGTTCCTGGCCAGATTGCGGCCGTCCGGGGTCTGGCAGCGGGTATTGTCGCAGTCCCCTTTGCGTTCGGCTTTGCCCGAGCGGCGGCAGGCCTGGAGTTCCGTCCATCGCGTGCTGTCACTTTCCGTTTCCTGTCATTGCTGGTGATCGGTGCCTACCTCGTCATGATGGTCGCGGTGGCGCGGTGGCTGGACCTGCTGACCGGCGATCTGGCGAGGCTTGCGCAAGTGGGACTGGTGATCGCAGCCGGAGCTCTGGCGCTGATCTGGTTGCCGTCACAGCGCATGCGCGGCTGGCTTCGCGTGACGGCAATCAAGCACCTGTTCAAGCACCGCTACGATTACCGCGCCGAGTGGATCCGATTTACTCATACAATCGGCAGGACAGGCTTCGATGAAACCAGCCTGCAGGAGCGTGCAGTCAAGGCGCTTGCCGATATCACTGACAGTCCATCGGGCCTGCTACTGGTACCGGATGAAACCGGTGCGCTGCAGATTGCCGCAAAATGGCGCTGGCATGGCGATGAGATCCCGGCGCCCGCAGCTCCTGCAGCGCTCTCGGCGATACTAGAACGCGAGGAGCTGATCCTCGACCTCGATGAAGTGCGCGACGGCAAGGACCACTACGGTGAACGTGATGCTGTGCCTCAGTGGTTGCGCGACGACAGGCGTGTCTGGGCAGCAGTTCCGCTGCTTCACTTCGACCGCCTGGTAGGACTTGCCGTCCTTTCCCGCCCCCCCGCGATGCGCAAACTCGATTGGGAGGATTTCGATCTCCTGACCGTCGTCGGGCGACAGCTGGCCAGCTACCTAGCTGAGGAAAGCGGTCAGGCGGCACTGCTGGAAGCTGGACGCTTTGATGAATTCAACCGGCGGATGGCCTTCGTGATGCATGACATCAAGAACCTGTCGAGCCAGATGTCGCTGTTGCTTCGCAACGCCGAAAAACATGCCGACAAGCCGGAATTCCGCAAGGACATGCTGGTGACGCTGCGCAACAGCGCAGACAAGCTCAATGCCCTGCTGGCACGCCTTGCGCGCTATGGCCCGAAGGACACTGCGAAGGCGGAGCCATTCGACATGGCAGTTGTTGCCCGCACTCTCCAGAAGCGCTTTGCCCACCTGCACACCGTTTCGCTCCTGCGGGTGGAGAGTGCATTGGTAACCGGGGACAGTGAAGCATTGGAGCAGGCTCTGGTTCACCTGGTCCAGAATGCAATCGATGCGAGCGACAACGACAGCGCGGTGGCGCTTGAAGTCTATTCGGATGGTGTCTGCGGCAAGATCAACGTGATCGACAACGGGCGTGGCATGAGCCCGCAGTTCCTCCGCAACGGACTTTTCAAGCCGTTCGTTTCATCGAAGGATGGCGGCTTCGGCATTGGCGCGTTCGAGGCTCGCGAGATGGTTCGGGCAATGGGTGGTCGCCTCGATGTCGAATCCCGCGAAGGGATCGGATCGCGCTTCACCGTCGCGTTGCCTTTGCTGGCTGCCGACCAACTGATCAGGCGCAGCCCTGACCCTGCAAACTACGAGACCGTCTGATATGGCCGATACGAGACCAACACTGCTCATCGTCGAAGACGACGAAGGCCTGCAGGCACAGCTCAAGTGGGCCTATGACGACTTCGAAGTCGTCATCGCAGGAAACCGCGAGGCGGCGCTGGCGGCCCTGCGCGCGGAAGCGCCGCCTGTCGTTACGCTCGATCTCGGCCTGCCGCCGGATCCCGACGGCACGAGCGAAGGCTTTGCGGTGCTTGAGGCGATCATGGCTATGAAGCCGGACACCAAGGTCATCGTCGCATCGGGTCACGGCGCGCGTGAAAGCGCTCTGCGTGCGATCGAGCAGGGCGCCTACGATTTCTATCAGAAGCCCGTCGACATCGACACGCTGGGCCTGATCGTCCAGCGGGCCTATCGCCTGCACCAGATCGAAAGCGAGAACCGCCGCCTTGCGGACAAGGTTGGCGAGGATCGCACGGTCCTCGGTTCCATGATCACGGCAGCGCCGGAAATGGGCAAGGTCGCACGCACCATCGAACGTGTCGCACCGACCAATGTCTCTGTCATGCTCCTGGGAGCGAGTGGTACCGGCAAGGAACTCCTCGCCAAGGGTCTGCATCAGGCAAGCGACCGACGCAGCGGAGCCTTCATCGCCATCAACTGCGCGGCGATCCCCGAGAATTTGCTCGAAAGTGAGCTGTTCGGGCATGAAAAGGGCGCATTCACCGGGGCGGTAAAGACGACAGAGGGTAAAATCGAACTTGCCGATGGCGGAACCCTGTTCCTCGACGAGGTCGGCGACATTCCCTTGCCGTTGCAAGTGAAGCTCCTCCGTTTCCTGCAGGAGCGAACCATCGAACGCATCGGTGGCCGCAAGCCGATCGCAGTGGACACACGTATCGTCTGTGCGACGCACCAGGACCTCGAAGCCATGATCGGCGAGGGCACCTTCCGCGAGGACCTCTACTATCGCCTGGCCGAGATCGTGGTGAAGGTGCCCACTCTTTCGGAGCGCCCGGGCGACGCCGTGCTCCTCGCCAAGCATTTCCTTGCGCGTTTTTCCGCCGAGATGAACCCGCACGTCAAGGGCTTCGCGCCCGATGCGCTGTCGGCGATCGACAATTGGGGCTGGCCGGGCAATGTCCGCGAACTCGAGAACCGAGTGAAACGCGCAGTGATCATGGCTGATGGCAAGCTCGTCGGTGCCGAAGATCTCGATCTGCTGGATACCGGTGATGATGGCGCGGACCTGGCGCTGAACCTCAAGACGGCTCGCGAGCAGGCCGACAGGCGAATGATCCGTCAGGCTCTCGCAAGAACCGAAGGCAACATTTCGAACACGGCGAAGTTGCTGGGGATCAGTCGGCCGACGCTATACGATCTCCTGAAACAGTATGACCTCCAGGCGTGATCGCCTCGCCCTTGGAATTCTGCTGCTCGCCTGCACTGCGGGGCTGACCGGTTGCGGTCAACGAAGCCCAGACGTTGCTCCGCTGGAGCGTGCCAAAGGCGAGCTGGCATCCGGACATGCGGCTGGCGCCAAATTTATCCTCGATGAGCTGCTGTCCGAAGGTGCACCAGCCCCGGCCCTCGCTGCCTACTTTGGCGAGGCTGCCCTGGCCAGAGGCGATCTGGAGGAAGCTGCAAGATGGCTCGATCCGGGGAATTTCAGCGAAGATACGCGGGCTCATGGACTTCGGATGCAGGGCCAATTGGCCATGGCGAGGGGCAACCTGCCTGCAGCCGGTCAGGCATTTGACCGTTCATTGTCTCTGGACCCCGGAAGTGCTGCGCTCTGGGTGGACATCGGCCGGCTTCGGTATCGTGGCGGTGAACAGTTGCAGGCTCTCGAAGCGGCCGATCGAGCTGTAGCGCTTGGACCGCAGCAGGCCGTAGCTCTGCAGTTTAGAGGCCAGCTGTCGAGAGATTCGCAGGGGGTCGTGCCGAGTATCCGGTGGTTCGAGAGGGCGCTCGCCGCACAACCCGGTAATCTCGATATCCGTGTCGACCTCGCCGCGACCTTGGGCGATGCGGGACGGGCAAAGGCTGCCCTGGAGGTACTTCGCGGTGAAGGTGGACAGGCCGTCGGCCATCCCCGCGGAGAGTTTATCCAGGGGGTCATCGCCGCGCGTGGAGGGAAGTTCTCTCTCGCAAGGGACTTTCTGGAAAGGTCTGGGCTCGGGAAAGAGGGAGTCGCGTCCGCGCTTCTTCTTTCGGCGATCATCGACATTCACGAAGGCAACTTCGACAGCGCCGCGCAGACACTGGACCGCCTGTACGGACGACAGCCTGACAACGGACGGGTGGTAGATTTGCTGGCGCTGGCCCTGTCGCGAGGCGGTAGCGAAGCAGAGCTGGTTCACCGGTTCGAGAAGCGGGCAGCCGGTCCGGCCGGTTCCAACTACCTTCGGACCCTCGTCGGCAGGGCATACGAGGCCATGGATGATCGTGTGTCGGCTTCGCGATTTCTCGACCTTGCTGCGCAGGGAAGCCGAGGTCTGTCAGCCCTTCCGATAAGCGGTGGACTACCTGAAGAAAGGGATCGGATCAGGTCAGCGATCGCCCGCGGACAATCCGTCGACGCTCTCGGTCAGGCTCGTGCCTTCGCCAGGCAGTTCCCGGGTTCCGGCGATGCCCTGGCGCTGCTGGGTGACGCATTGTTGGCCAGCGGAAACAGGGACGAGGCAGCTCAAGCGTACTCGAAGTCGGCGAAGGTCCGGAAGCCGTGGCCACTGGTCCCTCGGATGGCATCAAGCGTGAACGGGAAAGCCGCCGCGCGATACATGCTCGAAGACTTCGTAGTCGCCAATCCGATGAACGGAGAGGCCGCAGCAATGCTTTCCGATGCCTACGCGCTCGAAGGGCAATGGACCCGGGCCGCCGCGCTGCTCGATCATGCCATATCCTTGGGTCATGGGCGCGTGCCCTGGGTACTTTCGGCACGAAGTATTGCCGCCGCTCATCTGGGCGAAAGCGAGGAGGCCTTGCAGTATGCCATCGCCGCCAATTCGCTGCAGCCTATGAACCAGAGCGCTGTACGAGCCTTGCTCGGCTCTCTCCCCCGTGACCAATTGGAGGCGAGGGCAGAATTGTCCACCAAGCTTCGCTCACTCGATCGGCGGTGATGGCTCGACAAAGCGGTGGGGCCAAGTAAGTGACACTAGATGGCCGCCAGAACGCTTTTCGCCGACCCGATGCTGCGCATGCTCGTCTTGGCAATTCTGTTAGCGGCGATTGTCCCGGCAACCGGTGAGGCGCGCATCATTGCACAAGGTGTGGCCAATGCCGCGATATTCGTGCTCTTCCTGCTCAACGGCCTGCGCATTGCGCGGAAGGACATTGTGGCAGGGTTTAGGAACCTGCGGTTCCTTTTGCCTCTTGTGCTATGGGTATTTGGCGTGATGGCCTTGATCGGTCTCGGTCTCGCGAAGCTCGCATCGGGATGGTTGGCTCCGTCGGTCGCTCTGGGATTCCTCTACCTTGGGACCCTCCCTTCGACGGTGCAGTCTGCGACGTCCTACACATCGCTGGCCGGAGGAAATGTCGCGCTTTCGGTCGTCGGTGCCGCGCTGCTCAACATCCTCGGGGTCTTCGTCACAGTCCCGATCTTCCTCGCCCTGGGTGGCAGCGGAAGCGGGGCTGTCGGTTCCGAAGTCATCATGAAGATCATGCTACTTCTCATCCTGCCATTCGCAATCGGTCAGTTTGCCCAGGGATGGGCGGGCTTGTTCATTGCGAAGCACAAGGGGAAGATCGTCTGGATTGATCGCTTTGCCATCGCTGCGGCGATATATGTCGCATTCTCCGGGGCAGTCGAACAGGGTATCTGGACCCGGGTAAATGTCTTCGACTGGCTGTCGATCCTGGCACTCGTCGCACTGTTCCTGCTGGCCGGGAACTGGGGAGCGTGGGGGGCAGGCGGTGTGCTGGGGCTTGAGCGCGGGGACCGGATCGCATTTCTATTCGCGGCTGCCCAGAAGAGCGCTGCTGTGGGTGCTCCGCTTGCAACTATCATGTTCCCCACCAAAACTGCGGGTTTTGTGGTGATCGCCTTGCTGATCTACCATTTCTTCCAGTTGGTGGTCGCTGCGCCGATCGCTAGCCGGCTGGCTGGTCCACCTCATCCGGATGGCGCCGATTATAACGGACCGACCACGCAAAGCTGAGACCGATCAGCACAGCACCGATCAGCCCTGTCACTGTCTCGGATATGTGAAAGCGAGCCGAGAGCAGCATGATGGCGCCAAGCACGATGATCGCCCAGAAGGCGCCGTGCTCCAGGAAGCGATAAGCGGCAAGCGTACCTTTGCGAACAAGGTGGATCGTCATGGAACGGACGAACATCGCACCGATGGATAGACCAAGCGCGATGACGATCATGTTGTTCGACAAGGCGAAGGCACCAATGACCCCGTCGAAGCTGAAGCTGGCATCAAGGACGTTGAGGTATAGGAATCCCCCAAGGCCACTCCGCATTACGGCACCTTGAAGCGCGCGGGCCTCTTCCTTGGCCTCAAGGATCGCGTTGATGCCTTCGACTGCGATGAAGGTTACGAGGCCAAGTATCCCCGCAACCAAGAATGTCAGCGCCTCGTCTGGCTGCAGCATCGTCGAGATGCCCCACAGCGCGAGGAGGAGAAGGGCGATTTCTGCCGCCGGCAGCGCTGCAAACCTGCTGAGCTGCTCTTCAATCCAGCGTATCCAGTGAATCTCCTTGTCGAGATCGAAAAAGAACTTGAGGCCGACCATGGCCAGGAACGCCCCGCCGAAACCAGCAATGCCGACATGTGCGGATGAGACGATGCGTTCATATTCGTCTGGACGGTTCAATGACAGGTTCACCGCGTCCATCGGGCCGATCCCGGCGGCGATTGCTACGATGGCGAGCGGGAAAACAACACGCATACCGAAAACGGCAAAGGCAATTCCCCAGGTCAGAAAACGCTTTTGCCAGACTTCGTCCATTTGCTTGAGAACAGAGGCGTTCACGACCGCGTTGTCGAAGCTGAGGGAGATTTCCAGAACCGACAGGACGACGATGATCCAAAGCATCGAAAACGTGCCCGGGATCGTCCCTGTGCTGGAAAACCCGTACCATGCTCCCAAGCCGAGACACACGACCGTGAAGACCAGCGAAAAGCCGTAGAAACGCAGGAAAGTGCTCATGGTCGCAGCTCAGTCCTTGGGCTGGTAGGTTTGCTCAGGCCCGGGGAAACTGCGATCGCGAACCTCTTGCGCATATTGCGCGACATTGCGTTCAATGACCTCCGAAATGCTCTCGAACTTCTTCACGAACTTGGGCACGCGCTCGAACATGCCGAGCATGTCTTCGGTCACCAGTACCTGGCCGTCACATTGCGATGACGCGCCTATCCCGATCGTGGGGCAAGAGACAGACCGGGTAACCTCGATGGCGATCGGTTCGACCACGCCTTCGATAACAATGGCGAAGGCTCCGGCATCGTCGAGCGCCTTGGCATCCCCCACGATGGTTTCTGCCTCGGCATCGGTCCTTCCGCGTGCGGCATAACCGCCCAGAACATTGACGGCCTGCGGAGTCAGTCCGACGTGGCCCATCACAGGGATTCCGCGCTGGTTGAGGAAGGCTATGGTCTCTGCCATCGGCGCACCGCCTTCCAGCTTCACTGCCGCGGCGCCCGTCTGCTTGACGAGATACGAGGCGCTTTCGAAGGCCTGTTCCTTGGAGGCTTCGTATGAGCCGAACGGCATGTCCACTACGACAACTGCATGATAGCTTCCGCGAACCACAGCGGCGCCATGTGCCGCCATCATTTCCAGTGTGACGGGCACAGTGGATGGCAGACCATAAATTACCTGCCCGAGCGAATCCCCGACGAGCAGGAGATCGCAATGCCGATCGAGAATTTGGGCTTGTCGCGCGGTGTATGCCGTCAGCATGACGAGTGGTTCCCCCGTCTTGCCGTCGGTCTTGCGTGTGCGGATCTTGGGCACCGTAAGGCGCTTCATCGGCCTGGGAGTCGGATTGGCGCGGCTGGTGCTCGTCTCGAGCTGGAAGGTCGTTGACATGGCGAGCCTTCTAGACGCGCCACTTATGAGGGGAAAGCCCGCAGTTTGCGCCTTGTAATGGAACGGTCTTGCGTTAGGGTCCCCTCCCATTCGCGAAGCGCGGCAAGGCTGCGCCGCCAATGGGAGGAATAATCCACATGCTCCTGGATAGGGTCAAACCGCTCGACGCCATTCTGGCAACGGCGGAGAAAAAATCGCTCAAGCGCACGCTCGGTTGGTTCCAGCTCATGCTGTTCGGCATCGGCTGCGTGATCGGCACCGGTATCTTCGTTCTTACCGCAGCAGGCGCGCAGAAGGCCGGTCCCGGCCTCATGCTGGCTTTTGCCATCGCAGGGTTCGTCTGCATCATCGCAGCGCTCTGCTACGCTGAGATCGCCGCAATGATCCCGGTCGCTGGATCTGCCTATACCTACAGTTATGCCACCATGGGCGAGTTTCTTGCGTGGACGGTCGGTTGGGCGCTGATCATGGAATACGCCATTGCCGCAGCGGCCGTTTCGGTCGGCTGGTCGGGCTATTTCAGCGGGACCTTCCTGAACGAGTTGTTGGGCGTAACCCTTCCACCATGGCTGGCTGCAGGCCCGCTCGCGCTTGGCGGCGCACCAGGGGGCCTCATCAACCTGCCCGCACTTCTGATTGCCTTGCTGGTCACCGGATTGCTGATCGTCGGGACCAGCGAAAGCGCCAAGGTCAACGCCATCCTCGTGGCAATCAAGGTAACGGCGCTGACGGCCTTCGTTGCGCTGACTTTGACAAGCCCCGAGTTCGATGCTGAACGCTTCAACCCGTTCCTGCCTGCCGGGATCTTCGGTGGCTGGGGAACGGGCGTCGGTGCGGTGGGCGCCGCTGCAACGATCTTCTTCGCATATGTCGGCTTCGACGCGGTTTCTACCGCAGCGGAAGAAACGAAGGATCCGCAGAAGAATGTGCCGATCGGCCTCGTCGGCTCGCTGCTGTTCTGCACGGTGTTCTACATCCTCGTTGCTGCTGGTGCTGTTGGCACCATCGGTGGCCAGCCGATCATGGGTCCGAACGGAGTGCCGTTCCCTGCCGGTTCCGAAGAGCTTGCCCGCCAGTGCGCTACCTACGCTGCGGACCAGCTTCCGCTAGTCTGCTCTAACGAAGCTCTCGCTCACGTTCTGCGCCAGATCGGATGGTCGGGCATCGGTAACCTGCTCGGGATTGCGGCGTTTCTCGCGCTGCCTTCGGTCATCCTCGTGCTGATCTTCGGCCAGACCCGCATCTTCTTCGTGATGGCACGTGACGGCCTGCTGCCCGAAAAGCTCAGCACGGTGCACCCCAAGTACAAGACTCCCCACATCGTCACCATGATGACGGGTGGTGCAGTTGCATTGGGAGCAGCCTTCTTCCCTGTCGGGAAGCTGGCCGACATCTCCAACGCGGGCACACTTTATGCGTTCATGATGGTAGCCATCGCTTTGCTGGTCCTTCGTCGGCGTGACCCGGAGCGCAAGCGCGCCTTCCGTGTGCCGATGGCGTGGATCATTGCTCCGCTGACGATTGCGGGCTGTGTGTTCCTGTTCCTTAACCTGCCGATCGACGCGATGCTCTTCCTTCCCGGATGGGGCGTACTCGGTATCATCGTCTACTTCCTTTACAGCCGTGGCAGCAGCCATTTGGGCCGTGGTATCGTCGAGGTCGTCGACGATGTTGCTGGTGAGGAAACCCAGATTCCGATTCACCCGCCGGCGGACTGAGCTTTCGCCTAGGTGAAAAAGAAGGGCCGCCCCCTCTCGGGAGCGGCCCTTTTCTTTTGTGCGGCTGTCAGATCAGATGTCGACTGCTTCGACGTGGCGCTTTTCCGCCTCGTCGTGGATGGTCATGCCCAGCGCCATCTTGGCAGTGTTGAGCAGGCCGATGTCCATACCCCAGATTTCTGCCTGACCGAGGTCCATGCGCAGGAAAAGCAGGTCCGGATCGTCCTTACCGCCGTCGTACCATGCCTTGACGAAGTTGTTCCAGAACTGCTCGAAGCGTTCCTGGCTGGTTTCGACCGAGAGCGTGCCATCGAAGCGGGCGAACAGGTCATGGTTCTTGGCGGTGAAGCTGGCCTTGGCCTTGCCGAGCTTGGCGAAGTCGCTCTTCTTCTGGGTGAAGAACCAGATCGCGCTGTTGGCATCCTTGTCGAGCTGCGCGGTCATGGGGACCGAAGTGTCCGACTGACCTTCGAGTTCAAGGAACAGGAATGGCGAGTCTGCCATCGCCTTCCAGAACTTCTGCTTCAGTTCGTCGGGGTTGCCTGCGGAGTTTTTCATGAGGGGGCCTTTCGTGATTGCGTTTGTCTTTCATACGCATGCGGTGGGCGGGTCGTTCCGGCGTTCACGCTCGGACGGGGCAGGCCACGGATGAATTGCCTATCACATCGACATGGAACATAATAGGAACAGACGAGTCGATTCCCTATGATCCATACTGATCCTGCTCCACTGCCTTTCACGGCCTTTGAGGATGTCGCCGCGATTTCCACGCGGCGCAGTGCCCGGTGGCGTCCGGGGCTGGCTGCGCAATCCGGGCCAGCATTGCACAGCGAAATCTTCGCCTCATCGCGCGAAGGGGCGGGCGCGGCGGTGGCTCTGGCGCTGGCCCTAGACGACTGGCGCAGCATTCCCCGTGGGGAAGGGCGTGAGGAAGAGGACCGCCGTGAGGTGCTATGGGTCCAGACGCGCGAGGCAGCACGACTGAGTGGGCGCCCCTATCGTGCCGGCCTGCCGCTGGAACTGGCGACAAGGCTAATCCACGTCCTTGCCGATAAGCCGGAGGATGCGCTCTTTGCCCTGGAAGAGGGTTTGCGCTGCCGCGACCTCGCCTTCGTGATCGGGGAAGTGTCCGGCAATCCGCGGGCGCTCGATTTTACCGCCTCGCGGCGGCTGACGCTGGCGGCGCAGAAACACGGTGTGCCGCTGTTTCTCGTCCGTCTCGATGCTCAGCGCGACCTGTCTTCGGCGCGGATGCGCTGGGAGGTGACCTCGGTGCCTTCCGCACCGCTCCGCTGGAACGCGCAGGCGCCCGGCGTACCGGCATGGCGGGCCGAACTGTTCCGCGCCCGTACCCATGCGCCGGGCGAATGGCTGCTGCACCAGGACGGTGTTCGACTGAAGGCAATGCGCGAGCGGGCCGCGGACAACGACACCGGAGGCGCGATGGACTGGACTGCGGGGCTGCAGCGCAGGCGGCTTCCGCAAGGAGCGTGAACATGATCGGGCACGGCAACGACCGCCCGCGCAGGATACTCTCGATCTGGCTTCCTGCACTGGCGATGGATCGCTGGCGGCAGGGCGGTGGGAAAGAGCGTCGCGAGTTCGACAGGCAGCCGCTCGTCCTGATCGCCGACACTGCGCACGGACCTCGCATCGAAGCTGCCAACCGTCCCGGGTCGGAAGCGGGAGCACGACCCGGAATGATGCTGGCAGACGCACGTACGCTGTGCCCGCAGCTCATTACCGCGCCTTCCGATCCAGCGGGTGATCTTGCCTTTCTCGAGAGCCTTGCCGTCTGGGCGCAGCGATGGGGGCCGTGGTCGGCGCTCGATGCGCCCGACGGGCTGCTGGTCGATGTAACCTCGGTCCCGCACCTCTTCGGCGGCGAGACGAGATTGGTCGAGGATGTCCATAATGCCTTCGCCCGCCGCGAACTGGCAGTGCGCACCGCCATCGCGCCCACTGCAGGCGCGGCTTGGGCACTGGCGCACTACGGGCCGCCGGGCACGATCGTGGAGGGACGTGAAGGTATCGCGCGTGCCCTGTCCGACCTGCCCGTCGCGGCACTGAGGCTCGACAAGGATGTCGTCACCGTGCTGCGCCGTCTCGGCCTCAAGCGACTGGGAGAGGTTTCGACCATCGGCCGCGATGCGATCCAGCGGCGCTTCCGCAACCGCAAGTCGCCTGCGGCCAATCCGCTGATCCGGCTCGACCAGCTGCTTGGCCTTGTGCCCGAGCCGCTGTTGCCCGTGGTGCCGGTGCAGATGCCGCTGGTTCAGCGCCGGCTGATGGAGCCGATCCGCCACCGGCAATTGCTCGACACGGTGGTGTCAGATCTTGCCGCCGACATGGCACGCGAGCTGGAGGGCAGGGGGTTGGGCGCGCGTCGCCTCGAACTCGGCCTGTGGCGTGTCGATGGCGAGGTGGTCGTACGCCGCCTCGAAATGGCCGCAGCGACACGCGATCCGGCGCATATCGTGCGACTGTTCGCGGCCAGGCTCGACGATGTCGACGCTGGCTTCGGGATCGAGATGCTGCGCCTGCGTGCCAGCTGGGCCGAACCGCTCGCGCTGGAGCAGGGCGATATCGAGGCTGCGGCGGAAAGCCACGGGACTTCGCTTTCCGCGTGCATCGACCGGCTGACTGTCCGCCTCGGCCCGCGCGCGGTCAGCCGGCCGGTGCCCTTTGCCAGCCACTTGCCCGAACGGGCGCAGCGCTGGCAGCCGCCGCTCGACCCGGAACCGGCTTCGCAAGGCTTACTCGCTTTTCACGAGAGGCCACTGAAAATGCTTGAGAAACCGGAAATGATCGCGGTGCTCTATGCTACCCCGGACGGCTACCCCCAACGCTTTCGCTGGCGCGGCTCCGTGCACGAGGTGGTGCGGGTGGAGGGACCGGAACGGATTGCCCCCGAATGGTGGCGCGAGCGTGGCAGCGCGCGCCTGCGCGATTACTACCGGATCGAGGATGACCATGGGCGCCGTTACTGGATCTACCGCCAAGGGATCATCGGTGACGGGAGGGGTAGCGACCGCAACGGCGGGCTGCCCGACTGGTATCTGCAGGGACTCTGCGCCTAAACTCAGGCGGGCTGCTCGGGAGCGGGTTCTTCCGCAGGCTCGTCAGCAGCCTCTTCCGGCAGGACAGGCTGCTCCTCACCGTGCTCGATCACCGACTTCTCCGGGAAAAGGGCGCTGGTCTTGCAGATTTCATCGCCACGCAAAATCGTTGCGGCCACGCGGGACTGTTCCATCGCCTCGGGCGTATTGTTGAACGGCGGAACGACCGTCTGCGCTGGCGTGCAGGTCCGCGGGGCCGGATGGGCATCATGCGTCGCCTCCGCGTGTTGGTCTGCAGGCTCCTGTGCCGCGAAAGCGGGTACGGCGAGCATCGCGAGGGCAGAAAAGGCAAGAATGGCGCGCATCGGTTCCTCCAAACGGCCCCATGCCCCCGATCGCCTTGCCCGCGACTGAACGCCTATTCCGAGCGGAGGAACTCGCTTCGGCGCGACCGTTTCTGGCCGAGCGGGATATTCCCGAAATTGGCCACCGGCCCGCTGGGCGCCTCGACCGTCTGGCTGGCATGTTCCACTACCGCCATCGGGATCGGGCGTTCGAAGATCAGGCCGCAGCTGTTGTCGTTGACCCAGACGACCTTGCAGAAATGCTCCTGGTCCGCCCACTCGAGCAGGCCGGAAACGCCTTCCACCGGTGGGTTGGGCGTGTCGAGGCGGGCACCTGCCTCGGAAAGGTCACTGAGGCGGCCGATGCGGTCGCCACCGAGCATCTTGAGCCGGGCAGGGCAATCGACAGCATATCTTCGGCTCGCGCGGCGTTCCGGCTGCGCGACAGCCGCATTCCTCCGAAATAGCGCCACCCATGTCCTCCTGTTGTCGGGCGAGGATAACGCCTTGGGTGGTTAAATGCGCTCTCACGGGCTTGGTGAGCGCAATTTAACCATGACGATTGCCTTTTGTTATTGGCGAAGGATTGTTGGGAACATATATAGAACATATGTCCTCGCAATCGGTCCTCCAGAAGCTCGAAATCCTTGCGGATGCGGCGAAATACGATGCCTCCTGCGCCTCGTCCGGCACGGCCAAGCGCAACTCAATGGGCGGCAAGGGCATCGGCTCGACCGAGGGGATGGGCATCTGCCACGCCTATGCGCCCGACGGCCGTTGCATCAGCCTGCTCAAGATACTGCTGACCAACCACTGCGTGTTCGACTGCCACTACTGCGTCAATCGCAAGAGCTCGAACGTGGCCCGCGCGCGGTTCACGCCGCAGGAGGTGGTCGACCTCACGCTCGCGTTCTACCGGCGCAACTACATCGAGGGGCTGTTCCTGTCGTCGGGCATCGTGAAAAGCTCGAACCACACGATGGAGCAGCTGGTAGAAGTCGCACGCATCCTGCGGGAAGAACACGATTTTCGCGGCTACATTCACCTCAAGACCATTCCCGAGGCGGATCCGGAGATCGTCCACCAGGCGGGGCTCTACGCCGACCGTATCTCGATCAATGTCGAACTGCCGACCGACAGCGGCCTGACCCGCCTCGCGCCCGACAAGAGCGCAGCGCAGATCGAAGGCGCGATGGGCAAGGTGAAGGCCGATCTCGTCGAGGCGAAGGATGCGAGGAAGCGCTTCAAGCACGCCCCGCGCTTTGCGCCTGCGGGCCAGTCGACGCAGATGATCGTCGGCGCCGATGCCGCGACCGACAGCGACATCGTGGGCAAGGCGAGCCGGCTCTACGACAGCTTCAAGCTGCGCCGCGTGTACTACAGCGCCCTCTCGCCGATCCCCGATGCGAGCGCGGTGCTGCCGCTGAAGCGCCCGCCGCTGATCCGTGAACACCGGCTCTACCAGTCGGATTGGCTGATGCGCTTCTACGGCTACAAGCCGGCCGAGGTGATGCAGGCGACCGAGGCGGACGGGAACCTGCCGCTCGACATCGACCCCAAGCTCGCGTGGGCGCTCAAGTTCCGCGAGCAGTTTCCGGTCGACGTGAACTGCGCGAGCAAGGAGCAGCTACTGCGCGTGCCGGGCCTCGGCGTGAAGGCGGTGGGCAAGATCCTCGCCAGTCGCCGCCACCGCACCCTGCGCTTGGACGATGTGGCGCGACTGACGCTGTCGATCACCAAGGTGCGGCCGTTCATCTGCACCGTCGACTGGCGGCCCGTGTTGCTGACCGACCGCGCCGATCTGCGCAGCCTGCTCGCGCCGAAGACCGAGCAGTTGGAGCTGTTTGTCGCATGACTGTTAAACAGGCTCTTGGCCTCCAGCACGTCCGGCTCGGCACCTATTACGTCGTCAACCTGCCCGATGCCGACGATTTCGACTTCTGGCGCGAGCGCGCCCGTGCGCTTGTCCAGTGCGAGGTGCCGCCCGACCGTATTGCCTGGGTCGAACCGGGCGGCAGCGGCGACCTCTTCTCGCATGGCGAGCGCCGCATGCCGGTCCCACCCGCTGATGCGCGTCCCGTCCGCGCCAATCGCCGCTTCGTGCAACTGGCGCGCAATGCAGCGCTTCATTCGGACACCGAACGCTTTGCGCTGCTCTACCGCTTGTTGTGGCGGCTGCAGGCCAATCCCCGGATCATGGAGGACAAGGCCGATCTCGATGTCCGGCGGATCGAGGAACTCGACAAGAACGTCCGCCGCGACAGTCACAAGATGCACGCCTTCGTCCGCTTCCGGCTTGTGGAGAGCGACCCTGATGCGCTCGGGGAGGAAGCGGGCGAGCACTACGTCGCCTGGTTCGAGCCCGAGCACCACATCCTGCGCGCCAATGCAGGCTTCTTCATGCGGCGCTTTTCGAACATGCGCTGGTCGATCCTGACCCCGCGCGGCAGCTTGCACTGGGATGGGAGCATCATGTCCGAAGGGCCGCCCGCACAGCGCAGCGATGCGCCTGGCGGCGATCCGATGGAGGACCTCTGGCGCAAGTACTATGCGTCGATCTTCAACCCCGCGCGACTGAAAGTCGGCGCGATGCTGAAGGAGATGCCGAAGAAATACTGGAAGAACATGCCCGAGGCTTCGCTCATCCCGGACCTCATCGCGGGCGCGCAGAACCGCGAGGCGGCGATGGTCGAGAAGGGCGCGCTTGAATTCGAGGAACGGCCCGACACGCTGGAGGGGATCGACCGCGCCATCCACGCCTGCCGCAAGTGCCCCATCGGCGCGCTCGACAACAATGCGGTGATGGGCGAGGGGCCGCGCGATGCGGCGCTCATGATCGTTGGCGAGCAGCCGGGCGACAACGAGGATTTGCAGGGTCGCCCCTTTGTGGGGCCGGCAGGGCAATTGCTCGACGTTCACCTCGAAAAGGCAGGGATCGACCGGCGCACGGCCTACCTCACCAATGCGGTGAAGCATTTCAAATACGTCCAGCGCGGCAAGCGGCGCCTGCACCAGAACCCGGGCGCGAAGGAAATCGACACCTGCCGCTGGTGGATCGAGGGCGAGCGCGCGATCGTGCAGCCGAAACTGGTGCTCGCCATGGGTGCCAGCGCGGCGCGCAGCGTGCTGGGCAGGACGGTGAGTATCTCGAAAGTGCGCGGCAAGCCGATCCCGCTGGAGGACGGCAGCGAGCTGTGGGTCACTGTGCACCCGTCCTACCTCCTGCGCCTCGAAGGCCCCGCGCGCGAGGAACAGGCGCGGCTGTTCGATGCCGACCTTGCGGCGGTCAAGGTGCGGCTCGGGGAAGTGAGGGGGTGAGATGCCCGAGAACGACCTCCAGATCCCCAAGCGGACGATCGAACTCGACCCCGAGCTGATCGACGCACCGCCGCGCGCACCCTTCGTCGAACTCGGTATCGCCTCCTGCTTCAGCTTCCTGCGCGGGGCGAGCGATGCGGTCGACCTGGTGCTGCAGGCCCGCGCGTTGGGGTACGATGCCATCGGGATTGCCGATGCCAATACCATGGCCGGTATCGTGCGTGTGCATACTGAAGCAAAAACGCTGAAATTGAAGCCGCTTATCGGCTGCAGGATAGAAACCGTCGAAGGTCTGGCCTTCCTCGCCTATCCAATCGACCGTGAAGCCTATGGACGGTTGTGCCGGCTCATCAGTGCAGGACGGATGCAGACGCTTGACGGCGAATGGCAGGAGAAGGGCGCCTGCGACATCTCGCTCACCATGCTGGCCGGCCATGCCGAGGGGGTGCAACTGGTCCTGCTCCCGCCACGTGACCTAGCCCGCGAGTTCACGATTTCGGTCGAAAGCAATGTGGTGCCGTTTCCGGAAGGTCCGTCATTCCCGCGCAGGCGGGAATCCAGCGAAGCACAACGCAAGCCCACCCTGGATCCCCGCCTGCGCGGGGATGACAAGGTAAGGAAGTCATTTCCCGATCTTCTTCCCCACCTCGTCGACCAGCTACCAACTCTACGCCATATTGCCGCCAGCTATCTCCATACCGGCGATGATGTCGCGCGGATCGAGCAGCTCGACGCGCTGGCAAGGGCGAATGGTCTCGCCATCCTTGCGACCAACGACGTGCATTACGCGACACCCGACCGGCGGCCGTTGCAGGACGTGATGACGGCGATCCGGCACAAGACCACCGTCGCTGCCGCCGGGCACCTGCTCCATGGCAATGCCGAGCGTTACCTGAAGCCGCCCGAGACGATGGTGCGCCTGTTCGAGCGCTGGCCCCACGCCATTGCCGCCGCACGCCAAGTGGCCGATGCCTGCAACTTCAGCCTCGACGAACTGCGCTACGAGTATCCGGAAGAGATCTACCCCGACGGCCAGTCACCGCAGCAATTCCTCGAGAGCGAGACGTGGAAGGGCGCGCAATGGCGCTATCCCAGCGGTGTGCCCGACACGGTGCGCGCCACGCTGGAGCGCGAACTGGCGCTGATCGGCAAGCTGGAGCTGGCGCGCTATTTCCTCACCATCAAGGACATCGTCGACTACGCGCGCGGGGTCGATCCGCCGATCCTTTGCCAGGGGCGCGGCAGTGCGGCGAACTCGGCGGTGTGCTATTGCCTCGGCATCACATCAGTCGACCCGGCCAAGCACGCGCTGCTGTTCGACCGTTTCATCTCGGAGGAACGCAAGGAGCCGCCCGACATCGACGTCGATTTCGAGCACGAGCGGCGCGAGGAGGTGATCCAGTACATCTACGGCAAGTATGGCCGCCATCGCGCCGGTCTGTGCGCCACGGTGATCCATTACCGCCCGCGCATGGCCATCCGCGAGGTCGGCAAGGCGATGGGCCTGACCGAGGATGTCACCGCTGCCCTGTCCAGGACCGTCTGGGGCGGATGGGGCCGCGAGATCAGCGAGCGGCACGCTGCCGAAACAGGGATGGACGTCACCGACCCGCACTTGCGGCGTGTTCTCAAGCTGACCGAGCAAATGATTGGCATGCCGCGTCATTTGTCGCAGCATGTCGGTGGTTTCATCCTCACCGAAGGTGCGCTGACCGAGACCGTGCCGATCGGCAACGGCGCCATGCCCGAGCGTAGTTTCATCGAGTGGGACAAGGACGATATCGAGGCGCTGGGCATCCTCAAGGTCGATGTGCTGGCACTGGGCATGCTGACCTGCATCCGCAAGTGCCTCGACCTGCTCGACGATCATCACAACCGCCCCCTGAGCCTTGCAACCGTCCCGCGCGAGGACCCCGAGACCTATGCCATGCTGCGCAAGGGGGACTCGCTCGGCGTGTTCCAGGTCGAGAGCCGGGCGCAGATGAACATGCTGCCACGGCTGCGCCCGCGCGAATTCTACGATCTCGTCATCCAGGTTGCCATCGTCCGTCCCGGCCCGATCCAGGGCGACATGGTCCACCCATATCTCAAGCGTCGCCGCGGGGCGGAACAGGTCGTCATTCCCGCACCATCTCCCGAACACGGTCCGCCCGACGAGCTTTCCAGCATCCTCGAGCGCACGCTTGGCGTCCCGATCTTCCAGGAGCAGGCGATGAAGATCGCGCTCGACGCGGCCAAGTTCTCATCGCTCGAGGCGAACCGGTTGCGCAAGGCGATGGCCACCTTCCGCAGCCGCGGCATGGTCGACGAATTGCAGGACATGATGGTAGAGCGCATGGTCCACCGCGGTTACGACCGCGAGTTCGCGCAGCGCTGCTTCAACCAGATCCGCGGTTTCGGCGAATACGGTTTTCCCGAGAGCCATGCGGCGAGCTTCGCGCACCTCGTCTACGTGTCGAGCTGGCTCAAGTGCCATTTCCCCGCAGCCTTCGGTTGCGCGCTGCTCAATTCGCAGCCGATGGGCTTTTACGCCCCGGCGCAGATCGTGCGTGACGTCGTCGAACATGGCGTCAAAGTGCTGCCTGCCGACGTCAATTTGTCGCAGTGGGACTGCACGCTGGAGCAGGTGAGTGAAGCCACACATCGGCGTGACGGCAGTGGTGGCGACAGCGGCCGTCTCGACAGGCATATCGCGTTGCGGCTTGGCCTGAGGCAGGTGGACGGCTTGCCGGAAGCCGTGGCGGCACGGCTGATTGCCGAGCGCGAGGAGCGGGGTGCTTACGCTGACGTCACGGCGCTGAGGGACCGTGCGCGCATAGGGCCGGCGCATGTCGAGCGGCTTGCGAGCGCCGACTGCTTCGGTTCGATGAACCTGACGCGGCGACAGGCCCTCTGGGATGCGCGCAGCCTGATCGGCGGGCCGGACCTGCCGCTGTTCGCTGCGGCGGCGGCGCGGGACGAGGGGGCGGAGACCTCGCGCACCCGGCTCCCCGTAATGCCGCTGTCAGAGGAGGTGGTGGCCGATTACCAGACCACGCGCCTGAGCCTGAAGGCCCACCCGATGGCCTTCCTACGTGCGAGCCTCGCCGAACGCGGTTTCGTGCGCGCCTGCGACCTGCGCGAGCGCAAGTTTCGCTCCATGGTCCATGTCGCCGGGGTGGTGCTGATCCGCCAGCGACCGGGTTCGGCGAAGGGTGTTTGCTTCATCACGCTGGAGGACGAGACGGGTGTCATCAACCTCGTTGTGTGGCCCGATCTCAAGGAAAAACAACGCCGTGTGGTGATGGGTTCACGCCTTATGGAGGTGCGTGGCCGTGTAGAATACGACGATGAAGTTATACACGTTATAGCGCATCACATGGAGGATGCGACGCATCAGCTGTACCATCTGTCCGATGACATGCTGAATGCACCCGTCGCCCGTGCCGATCATGTCAATTCGCCGCTGCCCGACAAGTTCAACCCGCGCGACAACCTGCGCGAGGGCAAGGACGATCCCTACCAGCCGGTCGAGCCCTGGCAGGAGCCGCCGCCGGGCAATCGCGAATGTGGATGGCAGGGCAGGCACCCGCGTGACGTGCGAATCATTCCACCCAGCCGCGACTTCCACTAGGGCGCCGACCATGCTCGATCCGGACAAGATCATCGCCTTCATGCTCGTGACCGCCGCGACCAGCATAGTGCCGGGGCAGTCGATGCTGTTCGTGATGGGCCAGGCGATCTGGCGCGAAGCGAGGGCGGGCTGGGCCGCACTGCTCGGGATGCAACTGGGCTATGTCGTCTGGTGGGTCATGGCAGGGCTGGGACTGGGCACGCTGGCCAGGGCCTATCCCCTCGCATTCCGGATGTTGGCGCTGGCCGGTATCGCCTACCTTGCCTGGATGGGCCTGAAGGCGGTGCGCCATTCCTTTCATGTCGACGAGGAGCACGCGCCAATCCCCGAGGCTTCGTCGCGCAACGCCTTCCGCGACGGGATCGTGGTCGCCGCGAGCAATCCCAAGTCGCTCGTCTACATGGTCGCGCTGATCCCGCCCTTCGTGAACGCCGCCAAGCCGATTTGGGGCCAGATCCTCTCGCTCGCGGTGATCGCACTGGCGATCGATCTCATGGTGGGAGCACTCTACATCTTCGCCGGGCGCAGCCTCGCCGGAGCGATCGAGCGACCGGCGACGCGGCGCTGGATCGATCGGAGCATGGGGATCGCATTTCTGCTCATCGCGGCGCTCATATTGCTGGACCTCCTCTCCACACCCGTGTGAGATAGGCCCGAGACAAGGGGAGACTGACATGCGCCGATCCATCCTGCTGCTGGCTACCGCCGCGGTATTTGCAACTCCGGTCGGTGCAGGAGCGCAGTCTGACATCCCCGCAGCGATCTACACCGATCCCGCACCCGACGCAGAGCACCCCCCGCGGATGGAAACGCTGCACATTCCCAGTGGGGGCGTCGAGATCAACGCCATCGCTTATGTCGCCAGCGGCCCCGGTCCGCACCCAACGCTGCTCATCTGCCATGGCTGGCCGGGAAACGAGAAGAACCTCGACCTCGCACAGGCCGTTCGGCGCGCAGGATGGAACGCTGTCGCCTTCAACTATCGCGGGTCGTGGGGCAGCCCCGGCTCCTTCCGCTTCGCCCAGAACCCCGAGGACGCAGCGGCGGTGCTCGCTTACCTGCGCGATCCGGAAAATGCCGCCAAGCTCGGTGTCGATACCAGCCGGATAGCAATCATCGGCCACTCGATGGGTGGCTGGGTCTCGGCCATGACGGCCGGACAGGATAGCGGCCTCATCGGCATGGGCCTGATCTCGGCGGCAAACATGGGCTGGGTAGGGAGGCTCGAGCGTGGGGACCTTGCCAAAAGGTCCGCCGGCAACGCCGAAACGCTGGCCGACACGTCACCCGAGATGATGGCGGACGAACTCATCGCCAACCAGGCGGCCTTCGACTTCCTCCAGTACGCACCGCAACTGGCGGGCAAGTCGCACCTCATCCTCAGTTCGGACGACGACCTGGCCTTCATGACCGACGCGCTGGTCGAGTCGATCCGCAAGGCCGGGGGAGAGAAGGTGACGGCGATCCACGAGGCGACCGACCACAGTTGGTCGGGCAAGCGCATAGCGCTCCAGGCCCATGTCCTGCGATGGCTGGCAACGCTCGAAGGCGCAGCCGACTAGTCCTCAGCCGGCTTCGAGCGAGTAGCCCGCGCTGCGAACGGTGCGGATCGGGTCCTTGGCACCGTCGATCTCGATCGCCTTGCGCAGGCGACGGATATGGACGTCGACCGTGCGCAGCTCGATATCGCTTTCGGTACCCCAGACGCCATCGAGCAACTGGTTGCGGCTGAACACGCGGCCCGGACTTTCCATGAAGAACTTGAGCAGGCGGTATTCGGTAGGCCCCAGCTGGAGGGTGTTGCCACGGCGCCTTACCTTGTGCGCGACAGGATCGAGCGAGATGTCGCCTACCTCGATTGTCTCGCCGGCAAGTGCGGGACGGATACGCCGCATGACGGCCGAAACGCGCGCCAGGAGCTCGCGCGGGGAAAACGGCTTGGTGAGATAGTCGTCCGCACCGGTTTCGAGGCCGCGGATGCGGTCGTCCTCGGCTTCGCGCGCAGTCAGCATGATGATCGGAACGTGGGCCGTTTCCTTGTCGCGGCGCAGGCGACGGCAAACCTCGATCCCGCTCGTGCCCTCGATCATCCAGTCGAGAATGACGAGGTCCGGCGAGTCTTCGGCCGCCATGAGCAAGGCTTCATCGCCGTCCGCAGTGGTGCGGACGTTGTAGCCTTCGTTGTTGAAACGGTATTCGAGCAGTTCTGAGAGAGCCGGATCGTCTTCGACCAGCAAAAGCTTGGGCGCGTTCAAAAGTTTGCCTTCCCGCGGATTTCCATTCTCGGTCGGCACTGCTTTATGACCCTTGCGCTACAGATTTGTGTCAGGCGTCCCCGTCGGGCGGATAATTCCCGGTCGCCGCGAAGTGCACCATTTCGGCAACATTGGTCGCATGGTCGCCAATGCGCTCGAGGTTGCGGGCGACGAACAGCAGCTGGGCCGCGCTCGAGATCGTCGACGGATTTTCGACCATGTGGCTGACGAGGTTGCGGAAGATCGAATTGTAGAAGGCATCGACCTTCTCGTCGGTCGCAATGACTTCGCGCGCCAGTTCGGCATCGCGGGCGGCATAGGCGGTCAGCACGTCGTGGACCATCTCGCCGGCCACTTCGGCCATCGCGGGAAGCAGGGTCAGCGGCTCGAACTTCTTGCGGTTCGGGCCGATTTCCTTGCTCGCCTTGGCGATGTTCTTCGAATAGTCGCCGATACGCTCGACAACGCCCGCGATCTTGAGCGCGGCGATGACTTCGCGCAGGTCGTCGGCCATCGGGGCGCGAAGGGCGATGATACGGACGGCCAGCTTGTCGACCTCGCTCTCCAGCGCGTCGATCTTCTTGTCGCCCTTGACGACCTTCTTCGCGAGCTCGTCGTCGCCCTGGATCAGGGCGTCCATCGCTTCCTGGATTGCAGCCTCGGCCAGACCGCCCATCTCCGCGATCAGGCCGCGCAGCCGGGTGATATCCTCGTCGAATGCCTTGACGGTATGTTCCTGCATCAGCCGTAACGCCCTGTAATGTAGTCCTGCGTCCGCTGTTCGAGCGGGTTGGTGAAGATGTCCGATGTGCGACCGTATTCTACCATCTTTCCGAGATGGAAGAAGGCAGTGCGCTGGCTGACGCGGGCAGCCTGCTGCATCGAGTGGGTAACGATGACGATGGCGTAGCTGCCAGCGAGTTCAGCGATCAGTTCCTCGATCTTCGCGGTCGCGATGGGGTCGAGGGCCGAGCACGGTTCGTCCATCAGGATGACCTCGGGGTCGACGGCGATCGCGCGGGCGATGCACAGACGCTGCTGCTGGCCGCCCGAAAGCGCGGTGCCGCTGTCCTGCAGGCGGTCCTTGACCTCGTTCCACAGGCCGGCACGCTGGAGCGACTTTTCTACGATGGCGTCGAGCTCTTCCTTGCCTTCTGCCAGGCCATGGATTTTCGGGCCGTAGGCGATGTTCTCGTAGATCGACTTGGGGAAGGGATTCGGCTTCTGGAACACCATGCCGACGCGCGCGCGCAACTGCACGACGTCCATCTTCGAACGGTAGATATCCTCGCCATCGAGCGTGATCTCGCCTTCGACCCGGGCCGAGGGGATGGTGTCGTTCATGCGATTGAGCGTGCGCAGGAAGGTCGACTTGCCGCAGCCCGAGGGGCCGATGAAGGCCGTGACGTACTGCGTCGGGATGTCGATGGACACCTCGTCGATGGCCTTCTTGTCCCCGTAGAATACGGAGACGTCGCGCGCGCTCATCTTGGCGTCGGTCACTTCAAGGTTTTCGTGAACTACGGTCACCACTTTTTCTCGAACTTGTTGCGCAGGTAGATTGCGAGCCCGTTCATGACGAGCAGGAACAGCAATAGCACGATAATCGCCGCGCTGGTGCGTTCCACGAAACCGCGGTCGATTTCGTCCGACCAGAGGAAGATCTGGACCGGGAGCACGGTCGCGGGGGAGGTAAATCCGTCAGGCGGCGTCGCCACGAAGGCGCGCATGCCGATCATCAGCAGCGGCGCGGTTTCGCCGAGCGCGCGGGCCATGCCGATGATGGTTCCGGTAAGGATGCCGGGCAGTGCGAGCGGCAGGACGTGGTGGAACACGACCTGCACCGGCGATGCACCGATAGCGAGTGCGCCATCGCGGATGCTGGGCGGAACTGCCTTGATCGCGTTGCGGCCGGAAATCACGATTACCGGCATGGTCATCAGTGCCAGCGTCATGCCGCCGATGAGCGGTGCTGAGCGATAGCTCGGGAAAATCCACAGGAAGACCGCGAGGCCAAGGAGGCCGAAGATGATGGAGGGGACCGCGGCAAGGTTGTTGATCGAAACCTCGATCAGGTCGGTCCAGCGGTTCTTGGGCGCGTATTCCTCGAGGTAAAGTGCCGCAAGGACGCCGATCGGGAAGGCGAGCATCAGCGTGATCGCCATGGTCAGCATCGAGCCCTTGAGTGCACCCCAGATCCCCACCTGCTGCGGATTGGTGGCGTCCGAGCGTGACAGGAAGCCGACGTCGAAGTTTTTCTCTAGCTTGCCTTCTGCGGTCAGCTTGGTTGCAAGCTTGCGCATCTCGGGCGAACCATCTCCGGAATAGGCGGAGGCCAGCTTTGCGGACGTCGGCAGCGAAAATGTCACTTCCTCGCGCAGGATGGAGGGATCTTCGATTATGGCATCAGCGACGTCGCGCCACGCATCAGGCCCGATTTCCGCAGCGGCTTCATCGCCGAGTTCCTTGCTCGCGAAGAACGCGACCACTTCGGCGAGGCCCTGTGCCTGCAGGGTGTTGACCGCATCGGGCTGGGCCATCGCCGTGGGGTCGGCGGCAATGCCGGCTTCGGCGAAATTGATCGGCACATCCATTTCGACCCGCTGGAAGCCGCCGATGCCGTTCAGGGTCATCGTGACGAGCAGGAACAGCAACACCGTAATCGAAAACAGGATCGCGCCGAGGCCGACGGCCTTGAAGCGTTTTTCCGCAGCGTAGCGCTTCTGCAGTCGCGCCTCGAATTCGGCGGTGCGGGTGGGGGCGACGCGCTCACTCATATGCTTCGCGGAACCTCTTCACGACGCGCAGGGCGACGAAATTCAGGCCGAGGGTGACCATGAACAGGACGAAGCCGAGCGCGAAGGCGCTCAGCGTTGCGGGGTGATCGAAACTGCCTTCACCGGTCAGCATGGCGACGATCTGGACCGTGACCGTGGTCATCGCCTCGAGCGGGTTGGCGGTCAAATTGGCGGCGGTGGAGGCAGCCATGACCACGATCATGGTCTCGCCAATGGCGCGGCTGATGGCGAGCATGATGCCCGCGACGATGCCGGGGAGGGCTGCGGGAACCAGCACGCGGCGGATGGTCTCGCTGGTCGTCGCGCCCATCGCCAGGCTGCCGTCGCGCATGGCCTGCGGGACGGCGGCGATGGAATCGTCTGCCATCGAGGACACGAAGGGGATGATCATCACGCCCATGACGAGGCCTGCTGCCAGCGCGCTTTCGCTCGAGGGGTTGGAAACGCCCAGCGCCAAAGCGAGATCGCGGATGGCGGGTGCAATGGTGAGGGCGGCGAAATAGCCGTAGACCACGGTCGGCACGCCGGCGAGGATCTCGAGCGCGGGCTTGATCCATTTGCGCAGTCCCGGCGCGGCATATTGCGTAAGGTAGATCGCGCTCATCAGTCCGAGCGGAATGGCCACGATCATGGCGATGATCGCGCCGATGAACAGCGTTCCCCAGAACAGCGGAATGGCACCGTAGCGGCTGCCGTCGACCGCGGAGGCATTGGCCATCGGGTCGGGGCCCCAGTGCGTACCGAAGAGGAAGTCGATCGGCGAGACCATGCCGAAGAATCGCACCGTCTCGAAGACGAGGCTGGCAAGGATGCCGATGGTCGTCAGGATCGCTACCAGCGACGCGCCGAGGAGGATCACCATCACGATCCGTTCGACCTTGGTGCGGGCGGCAAAGTCGGGCTTCAGGCGAAGGAAGGCCCAAGTCCCGGCAAGAAACGCGATGACCAGCGTCGCGGCAATGCCGGTCCAGTTGTAGAACGTCAGGGCATCGCGGAAAGGTTCGACCAGCGCGGCAGCCTGCTGGTTGAATACAGCGGGGGCAGCTCCGGTCGCGACGTTGCGCGCCTCGTTGAGGATCGCCTGGCGCTGGAAGCCGAAGGCTGGAAGCTGGGCGGCGGCCGGATCGGCCAGGACCGACTGCGTCACCAGTCCCGGCGCCAGTGCCGACCAGGTGGCGGCAAAGGCGAGGACCGGAAGGACGACCCACAACGCGACATACCAGGCGTGATAGCTTGGCAGGCTCGCAATGCGGCCGTCAGTGCTCTGGCGTTTGAAGGTCCAGGCACGCGCGCGGGCCGCCAACCATCCGGCAAGCCCGAGGCCAAGGGCCAGGAGTAGCAAGATGGTTGGCGACATGCGTGTTATATAACCTTACTTCAGCTGCGAGCCGTCGAGCAGGGTGTACTCGGTAGCGGCCTTTGTGCTGGTCGCCATAACGTCATCCGGCGACGCGACAAGCCCATGCTTTGCAAGCGGGCCATCCTTTGCCCACATCTTCGTCCATGCGGCGAGGTATTCCTTGAGGCCCGGAACGGCGTCGAGGTGGTTCTTCTTCACGTACATGAACAGCGGGCGGGCGCCCGGATATTCGAAGCTTGCGATGTTGTCGTAGGTCGGCTCGACACCGTTCATGGTCAGGCCCTGGACCTTGTCGGCGTTCTCTTCGAGGTAGGAATAGCCGAAGATGCCGACGGCGTTCTTGTTGCCTTCGATCTTCTGCACGATCAGGTTGTCCTGCTCGCCCTGGTCGACATAGGCGCCGTCCGCACGGACTTCGGTGCAGATCTTCTTGAATTCGTCCTCGTTCGTTTCCTTGAGCGCCTTGGTCGCCTCGTCGGTCTTGCAACCGGCTTCGAGGATCAGTTCCTTGAGCGCGTCACGGGTACCCGAAGTCGACGGCGGGCCATAGACGAGGATCGGGGTCGCCGGGAGCGAAGGATCGACGTCCTTCCAGGTCTTGGCGGTCTGGTCCTTGCCGTAAGGCTTGGCGGCCAGCGCTTCGTAAACGATCTTCGGAGTCAGGTTCATGGTGATCCCGCCCTTCGACGAAGCCAGCGCGATGCCGTCGAGGCCGACCTGGATTTCAACGATGTCGGTGACGCCGTTGGTCTTGCAGGTTTCGAACTCGCTTGCCTTCATGCGACGCGATGCGTTCGCGATGTCGGGAGTTTCGAAGCCTTCGCCCTTGCAGAATGCTTCGATGCCGGCGCCCGAACCGATCGATTCGATGATCGGAGCCTTGAAGTTGGGGTTGTCGCGGCTGAATGCCTCGGCGACGGCCTTGGCGAACGGATAGACGGTCGACGAACCGGCAGCGCGGATCGAGTCGCGGGTAGCCGAATCACCACCATTGCTGCCGCAAGCGGCAAGAGCGACGGTCGAAACAGCCAGGAAAGCGATGGTCTTGAACTTGGTCATGGGAAAGCCCCTTGGTTGGAAACTAGCGGCGCCAAAGCGCCTCAATGTTACACGGTTGCGACAATAGTCTGACGCGTGATCAGAAATCGATCTGTGCGCGGACGCCGAAGGCATCGACATTGTACGAGCGATCGCCGTCGGCGAGAGCGTAAACCGCATCGTCATACTGCAGGATGCCGTAGTTGACACCGAACAGGGTGTAGTCGGTCGGCTTCCAGATCAGCGATGCGAGCAGGCCGTCCTGGGTGCCGCCGACGATGCCGGCGTCATTGAGGTCGAGGAAGTCATAGCGCAGGTTGAGCTGCAGCGATCCCATGCCGCCCTTGTTGAACGGGTTGGCCGGCTTCGAGCGGTCGAACTTGCCGCTCTTGTAACCGCGGGTGTCACCCTTGGTGAGGTAGTAGCCGACTTCTGCATAACCGCCGAAGAAGGTCGGGTTGGCACCGGCGCCGGCGAGGTTGACCTTCTGCCAGTAACCTTCGGCCGCCGCGTGGAACGGTCCGGAGATCATGGCAGCTTCCAGGCCGAGGCCGAATTCGCTGTCGGCAGGGATATTGCCGGTGTTGATGAAGCGCTCGGAGGTGAAGTGGACTAGCGGACGCTGGCGGTAACGCACGGTGGCGCCATCTTCGGCGATGTCGTTGTAATGCACCGAACCACCGAAGTGGAGCTGGGTCTTGCCCATCTTCGGCATGTAGACGAGGCGCGCGTCGGCACCGCGATTGTTAGTCTCGGTGTCGGCGAAATTGTCGGTGAAGACACCGCCCTGCGCCATGAAGTCGCCGCCCTTGTAGGTGACCGATGCACCGATGCGACGTTCGAAGGCGAATGCGTCGGTAAAGGCCGCGCGCTCGATGAAGGTCGTGTTCAGGCTGCTGGTCAGCTCTTCCAGCGACTGGAAGTTGTTCTGGTGGCCGACGATGACTTCGATCGGACCATCGGTATAGGAAAGGTAGGCATCGGCCGCCTCGACTTCATTGTGCGCGAAGTCGAGTTCGAACTTGTAGCCGAAGCCGCCCGGGATGTCGCCTTCGACGCCAAGGCGCGCGCGGCGCACTTCATTGCCGAAGCCATCGCTGCGGCCGGTCGAATCAGGTGCGTTGGTGAAGCCGGCGTCATACATCAGGCGACCGCGCGGCTTGAAGCTCCAGCCACCCTTGCCTTCGATGACAGGTGCGCCCTTCCAGGCGATCTTGCTGTCGGGTTCCTTGGCGACGGGAATGGCGGCAACCGTCTCGGCCTGCGCCGCAATCGTGGCGTCCTGTGCGTCATTGGCAGCCTTGGCCGCGGCCAGTTCGCCTTCGAGCTGGTCGATACGGGCGTTCATTGCCTGGAGCTGGGCGCGCATTGCGGCCAGTTCGTCGGCGGTGACGGTGACGTCTTGCGCAAGTACCGGGGTGGCCATGGTGCAGCTGAGCGCGGCGGCAGCCACCGAAAGGCGGAATATGCGGGTCATTGTGGATCCTTTTGGGGAGTCGGTTACGATCTGGCGACGCCCCTATGACCGGCAGATTACACTAATGTGACAGTTGTCGCGTAGGTGTCTCCGACCGGTGGAAATCCGGTGGATAACCCCGTTCCGGGCTCGATTAGTCGACCTGTTGTTCGCTCTCGAGAGGCAGGCTGACTGTCACCCGCGTCCCTTCACCCGGTGTGCTTTCGATATCGAGCCGTCCGCGATGACGTTCGACGATATGCTTCACGATCGCGAGGCCGAGCCCCGTGCCACCCGATGCACGGCTACGGCCGGGGTCGGTGCGATAGAAACGTCGTGTGAGGTGAGGGACATGCTCGGCGGGAATACCGTCGCCGCGGTCCGTAACGACGATTCTCACCCGATTCTCGCTCCGCTGCTCGACAGCCACGGATACTGGCTTGTCGGCATCGCCGTACTTCAGGGCATTGTCGACAAGGTTGCGGACGAGCTGTTCGAGCTGCTGTTCGTCGCCGCGGACCCAGAAGCTGCCCTCGGACGTGAACTCCAGCCGGTCAGCACGCTCGCTTCCGGCGCCGTCGCGCGCAGCACGTTCCACCAGGCCTGCCAGTTCGATTCGCGCCTCGGGCAAATCGTGCTTTTCGGCCTCGATCCGAGATAGCGACATGAGGTCGCTGACAAGGTCCTGAAGCCGTTTCGATTCACGATGGATGGTCCCTAGGAACCGTTCCGCGACCGCCGGTTGCAGGTGTTCGACGTCTTCCTGCAGCGTTTCGACATAACCGATGATCGACGCCAGCGGCGTGCGCAGTTCATGGCTGGCATTGGCGACGAAGTCGGTATGGGCGCGCGAGATGTCCGCTTCGGCGGTCTTGCTGACAAACTCGATCACGGCGAGGCCATCGTTCATCGTCTTGCGATTGACGCGCCAGATATCATGCCGACGCGCAAGATTGCGGACGATCGCGGTTCCGTCGGAGCCGCGTTCGATCAGTCGCACCGCCTCGGGCTGGCGCAGTGCCATGCGCACGTCCTGCCCGATGATGTGCGCCCCAAGCAGCGCGCGTGCCGCATGGTTGGCAATGACCACCCGGTCGCGTTCGGTGATGATGACGGGGGTTTCCGAATGCTCGAACAGGTCGCGCATCGAATCGCGGGTGAGCGAGCCGTTGTTGCTGGTGTCGCTGGTCGGCGGAGGCTCGGCACCGACGAGCCATAGCGAGCCGACCCAAACGAGCAGAATGGCCAAGACTGCGACAAGGTCGACCCCGAAAAATGCCAGAAACGCGCATGCTATGAGCGCGATTGATATTCCGGACCAGGGGAGTGGGCGCCCATTCATCGTGGCGCGGCTTAGCCGCCAGTCTGTGGCTCTGCCAACCAGTTTCGGAGAAAGTCACGAAAGTGGTGACCCCTACGGGAATCGAACCCGTGTTTCAGCCGTGAGAGGGCCGCGTCCTGACCGCTAGACGAAGGGGCCGTTCCAGGGTTCTGGCCATGTGGCCGGCCGGAATCGAAAACGCCACCGTGGTGACCCCTACGGGAATCGAACCCGTGTTTCAGCCGTGAAAGGGCCGCGTCCTGACCGCTAGACGAAGGGGCCACATCGGTGGCGTGGCGGCGCACTTAGAGGCGGGTTGGTGAGGCGTCAACCCTTCAATGTGCGCTGCGGCAAAGCTTTGTCGTCAATCGGCCCACGCGGCATCTTCGAGGTGGAGTTCCGCCTGGGGCCGGTTGCCCCAGTCGTCGATCTTGGCGCGTCCCGCCAGCCACATTCGACGGCCCTGCGCCGCGTGGAGGAGCGCCTGGCCCATGGCGCTCTCGGCAGCGCGGAAGGCGATTCCCTTGAAGCTGCGGCCATCATCGCCTGCGGCAATGATGCGAACGTGGTCCGTGCCGACGATATCGCATTTGACCAGCCGTACCGGGCCTACCGCGATCCGCGGTCCGGGCCAGCCGACCCCGTAGGGTCCGCCTTCTTCCAGCGAGTTGACGAGATCGGGCGTCAGTCCTCCCGGCGCGACGGCGACGTCGAGCAACATCTCGCGACTGGCCGACGCACGGGCGACCTGCCCCTCCAGATGCGTGTCGAGCCATTCGGCGAGGGCCTCGACCTGTGCGGCATCGACCGTCAACCCGGCAGCCATTGCGTGCCCGCCGCCAGCCACCAGAAGGCCTTCGTCCCGTGCGCGGATAATCGCGGCACCGAGGTCCACGCCAGCGATCGAGCGGCCCGATCCCTTGCCCTGACCCGATTCATCGTCGAGCGCGATGACCAGCGAGGGTTTCCCGGTCTTCTCCTTGATCCGCCCCGCGACGATTCCGATGACCCCCGGATGCCACCCGCGTCCCGCCAGCAAGTGCACCGCGCGGTTGTGCTGTGCGGCCAATTGTTCCTCGGCCGCAGCCTGCACTTCGGCCTCGATCGCGCGACGCTCGTCGTTGAGCGCCGAGAGCTGGGCGGCGATAACGCGCGCCTCCTCGGGATCCTCGGTGGTGAGGAGGCGTACACCGAGCGTCGATTCTCCCACGCGACCTCCGGCATTGATCCGCGGGCCGAGCGCGAAGCCGAGGTCGCTGCAGGCAGGGGCGCGCTTCAGCCGGCTTGCGTCGATGAGGGCCGACATGCCGATATTGTCGCGCCTGCCCATGACCTTGAGACCCTGCGCCACGAACGCCCGATTGAGGCCGTGCAGGGCGGCGACATCGGCCACTGTGCCCAGCGCCACGAGGTCGAGCAGTGCGAACAGGTCCGGCTCCTTGCGAGACGCGAAATAGTCCTGCGCCCGCAGGGTGCGCACCAGTGCGACCGCCAGCAGGAAGGCAACGCCGACCGCAGCAAGGTGGCCATGCGAGGCGACGAGGTCGTCTTCGTCCAGCCGGTTCGGGTTCACCAGTGCGACGGCGCGCGGCAGTTCGGCCGAGCACTTGTGGTGGTCGACAACGATTACATCGACGCCCGCGTCGTTCGCCATAGCCAGTGCTTCGTGCGCCATGGCGCCGCAATCGACAGTGACGACAAGGCTGCTGCCCTGTTCTCCCAGCCTGACCAGCGCCTCTCCCGAAGGGCCGTAGCCCTCGAGCAGGCGATCGGGAATGTAGTAGCCTGCCTCCACGCCGAGATCGCGCAGGAGACGGATGAGAAGGGCTGAACTCGTCGCGCCGTCGACGTCGTAGTCGCCGTAGATCGTGATCCGCTCGCCCGACAGAACCGCCTGCGCGATCCGGTCTGCAGCGGCATCCATGTCGCGGAAGGCGGAAGGGTCGGGTAGGAAATCCCTCAGTGTAGGGTTCCGATGCCGCGCGAGATCCTCTCTCGCGACACCACGCGCCAGGAGCAGCTGGCTGACGATATCCTCGCCGGAACCCATTCCAGCGGCCAGCTCCATGTTACCACCGCGCCAGCGCCATGCCCTTTCATTGAGGGAGCGTGAGACGCCGAATACGTGGGAGAGGGCCTGCGATGCCATTGCGGCATCCTAGCCGCAGCGGGGGCGATGGCAAAGCAGGCTCGATTGACAATCGACAGGCGCTGGCGAAATTGGCGTGATGGAAGGTGGACAACTTCTCATCGTCTGGCACAGCCGTACAGGCACAGCTGAGGCCCTGGCGCGAGCGGTTGCGGATGGCGCAGGAGAGCGCGCCCAGCTGCTTCATTGTTCGCAAGTCGGGCCGGAAGAACTGATCGCAGCCACCGGCTACCTCTTCACCTGTCCCGAAAATCTCGCATCAATGACCGGTGCGATGAAAGAGATGTTCGATCGCTGCTACTACCCGGTCCTCGGGAGGATCGAAGGCAGACCTTATACCTCGGTCATTGCAGCCGGTTCCGATGGGGAAGGGGCGCAGCGACAGCTGGACCGGATAGCAACAGGCTGGCGTCTGCGAAAAGCGATGGATGGCTGGATCGTCATAACCCATGCCCAGTCGGCGGAAGAAATCCTCGCACAGAAAACCGTGCCGCAGGCCACTCTGGAAAAAGCCCGCGAAATCGGTCAGGCGCTCGCCGAGGGCATCGCGTTAGGCATCTACTAGTAACTTCGTCCGTACTGGACCAATATTAGTGGGATTTTCTGGACACGACGGTGAAAACTGTCGCAGTCTCAGACAATTGGAGGGGCGCGACGATTTTCGGGGGGGTGAGAATTTACGCTGGTACTGACACGGCGAGGGATATGCCGGGCGTTTTCCTATTCTTCGGAAAGGGGCAGCGCCCATCGAGACGTGCCGTCGTCGAACAGTTGGCAAACAGCGACACCGCGTTCGTTAGCCATGATCCGGTCCAAGCCGATCAAATCCTGAAAGACGAGCGCGAGGCGGAGCTGTCGTCATGGCTCGAACTCGTCTGTCACGGCCTTACTTTCGATGTCCTGGGGCTGGGCGATGGCCCCGCATTGACTACCGGACCTGTGGCGCACCGTTTCGGGTGTTCGGCTGATATCGATGGCGGGGACTTCGAAGCCATCGGACTTTTTCCCGGTCCTCACCTGGCCGAAGGCACCAACAGTCTCCCGGTCGTTCGAACCATGCTGCAACTGGCGCTGCTGCTGGCTGAGACGAGCGGGGAATTTCGTGGGGCCTACTGGTCACCCGCCCGCTCCCTCATCGGACCCGATCTCTTCAGGCGGATCGTCGGCGAATGGCTCGCCGGTGGTCCGTTTCCGTCGCTCGGTCTTGTCGGATATGTCTTCGGTGAAGATGGCAGCATGCGGAGTGACGGCCTCGCGTTCCTTGCCGATCGCGAAATTGCCCTCGAACCCGCTCTGTCGGCCGATCGCATTGCGGCCGCGAGGTTGGCGGTGAGGGTCGTACACCTGCTCGTCGGCAGCCTACCACCGGATCACGTCATGCCATTCACCTTCGAAGGTCGGGAAATGCATTTGCGCCCCGACTCTGAAGGGAAGTTGATCTTCGTCGAGCTGGCTTGATCGCAGATCCACCCGCTCGCATCGCTGCCCAGACCGGGTTGCGAAGACCTCTCCCCTTCCGGAAGGTTAATCGCCGCGATGGTGCGCAATATGACCCTTCGTTGCAACGTCATCATCTCTTGCCCTGCCAGCTCCTGACAATGAGGTGCTTCACGCCGTTCTTCGACGCAGTCGGGAGGGAGAGGATCGGCTTCGACGACTTCCGACGGAACGGAATGCTCCTCCCGGCACGCGAGGAAGCGGTGGGCAGGCTTCTGCTCCCGCTGCACCGGGGGCCGCATCGCGACTACAACGCGATGGTCGCCGACAGGGTCGGACGGATCGAACGAGCCTGGGCGCGCGATCGGGTAAGGTTCGGGACCGACAACCACGAGGCAGCGGCCATGCGCCTGGCTTTGCTGCAGAAGGGTCTGCGGCGCAGGCTACTCGATTGCCGGCAGCCGCTGATGCTCAATCGCAAGGATCCGCTTGGGGCCGGCGTAGACTTTTCGAGCCTCGACGCACTCGCCGAGGAGTTGTGGGCGGCGGCCTAGGCGGTCGCCTTGGCCAGCGCTTCCTTGGCCGCGCGGTACTCAGCCTCGAGACGTGCCACCGTCTCCTCGACAGGAGCAGAGCGCGTGACTGTACCGATGCCCTGACCCGAACCCCAGATGTCCTTCCACGCCTTGGCCTTGGTGTTGCCGCCGCTGCCGAAGTTCATCTTCGAAGGATCGCTCTGCGGCAGGTTCTCCGGATCGAGGCCGGCGGCCTCGATGCTGGAACGCAGGTAGTTGCCATGAACCCCGGTGAAGAGGTTGGTGTAGACGATGCCGCTGGCGCTGCCTTCGACGATGGCATCCTTGTAGCGCTGGTCGGCATTGGCTTCGCTCGTCGCGATCCAGGGCGAACCGATGTAGGCGAAGTCGGCGCCCAGAGCCTGTGCCGCCAGGATCGAACGGCCATGCGCGATGGAGCCCGACAGGGCGATAAGGCCATCGAACCAGCTGCGGATTTCCTGCATCAGCGCAAAAGGGCTGAGCACGCCGGCATGGCCACCGGCCCCTGCGGCCACCGGTATCAGGCCGGTCGCACCCTTTTCGATCGCCTTGCGGGCAAAGCGGTCGTTGATGACGTCGTGCATGGTAATGCCGCCCCAGCCCTTTACCGCGGCAAACACATCCTCGAGCGCGCCGAGCGAGGTGATGACCAGGGGCACCTGCCACTTTGCGCAAGTGGCCATGTCGGCGTCGAGGCGGTCGTTCGACTTGTGGACGATCTGGTTGACCGCATAGGGAGCGGCCGGACGGTCGGGATTGTCGCGGTTGTGCGCGGCCAGTTCCTCGGTGATCTGGTGGAGCCATTCGTCGAGCTGGCTCTGCGGGCGTGCGTTGAGCGCGGGAAAGCTGCCCACGATCCCCGCCTTGCACTGTGCGATTACCAGTTCCGGACCCGACACGATAAAGAGCGGCGATCCGATGACGGGAAGGCGCAGGCGATCGAACGGGGCGGGAAGGGACATGCGGGGACTCTCCGTTGCTCTATGAAACGCAAATCTGCTTATGGCGCACGAATGCGCTTGTCGAGGATGACGTTACGTAAACGTCAAGCAGCAGGCAGGACGTGCTCGATGCCGTAGATGCGCGCAGCAGTTCCGGCGAAGAGGGCATGCTTCTCGTCGGCGCTGGCGCCCTGGGCAAGGCGCTTGAAGGCATTCCACAACTCGGCGTAGCTCGCGCCCCAGCGGTCGACCGGGTAATTGCTCTCGAACATCCCGCGATCGGGTCCGAAAGCTTCGATGCAGGTGTCGATGTAGGGGCGCCACATTGCCGCCAGATGCTCCGATCCGTGGCCCTTCATCGGCCCTTCTTCAGGGAGGCCGCAGAAGGCCATGGCGAGGCCGCCGAGCTTCACGGCGACATTGGGACATTCGGCCAAGGCGTGGATCGAACGGCGCCAGCGATCGAAGTTTTCATGCAGCTTGCCGCGATAGCTTGCGATGTTGAGCGGGGTTCCGCAGTGGTCGAGCACGATCTGCTGCTGCGGGAAAGCCCGTGCCAGCGCGAGGACGTCACCCAGCTGCGGTTCGAGCAGCCAGGCATCGAAAGTCAGGCCATATTCGGAATAGGCGGCAAAACCGGCACGGAAGGCGTCGGAATTGTACAGGCCCTCTGGCGCATGGAAGGGAGGGCCGAGGACCTCCGGATCGGCATCCCAGGCGGCAGCATGGCGAATGCCGCGGAAGCGCCCGTTGCCGGCAGCGACCAGAGCCTCGATCACCGGTTTCACCGCATCGCCCAGCGTCAGGTCAGCATGACCCACGATGGCAGCGCACGGGCGATAGTCGCCATAAAGTCCGCTCGCACCCTGTGCCGCAACCCCGTTGACGAACTCGACTTCGCCCACCGTCTTCAGCGATTCGCCGCGCGAGGCATCGTAGAACGCGCCGCATTCCATGAACACGGTCCCCACCACGTTATGGCCGCTGTGCGTGTCTGCGTGGAGCTCGTCGAAGGTGTAGTAGGCCGCGCCAACCAGCGCCTCGAGGAAGTCATGCCGAGGTTCCGGGAAAGCGCTCATCAGTGGCCGCAGGTCCCACAGGTGGTGATGCGGGTCGATGATCGGCAGGTCAGGGTCGATGATGGCTTCGCTCATGTCGGTCTCTCTCCCTTTGGACGCATGCAGGATCGGATGAGGGATCCCCGGCCTTGTTCCAACAGGATGGAACACATGGAACACGGTTCTGGCAAGTGAAACTGCGGGTACGCAGGCGCAATGCCTTCAGCCGAAACCTTTGCCAGATCCAACACTCTGTCACAGGCCGTTCGTAGGCGTGCAATGCAGAGTAGGAAAAGCGCCAGACATGCTTTCCGGCGCAGTAACAATTTGGGAACCTCGACGAGCTATTCTTGCCGGACAGTTCAGCGATCGGGGGGCAATTCCGATGGTTTTTGGCAGGAAAGGTCTGGAGACCGCATCGCGGTCGTCTCACTTGCAGCAGGCGCGTCCATTCATGGCGGGCCAGGTAGCCGAAAGCTACGCCTATGCCGAAGATGACGACGATCCGGCATTCGTCCCGCGCGTGGGCCCACGTCATGGGAAGGTGTGGATGGCTGCGGGTCTGTTTGCCTTCTTCGCCATCAAGCGCTGAAACTGCACTTCTCGTTCTGACCTGACCGCGACGGATCAGCTTTCGGCCCTGCGGCCTCCCATGCTCGCAAACAGGCCGACGACCTCGTCCCTGCAATCTTCGCACTTGCGGGTGTCGACCGATACGAAAACCTTGCCGCGGCGAATTTCCTGTTCGTAGAAGCCGACCTCGACCCCGTCGACGTCGTGATCGCTCAACATCTTGGCAATTGCGCTGCCGGTCGCGCCGATGACGCCGCTGACACCTGCAACCGAGCCGAAAGCTGATGCGGTCAGCGCGCCCGCTACGGCCACCGGACCAACGCCCGGCACGAACAGCACCGCCATGCCGAACAAGGCACCGGCAATACCGCCGCCCACGACGCCCGTGGTGATTTCGCCAACCGAGTGACCCTTGGGCGGCTCGTAGGGCTGGTCGAGATAGTTGCTAGCCCGCCAGACGAGAGAAATTGCCTCGTCAGGAACACCAACTGACTTGATCGCCAGCACGGCGGCGTTCGCCGCTTCAAGCTGGTCGAACACGGAGGTCAGGATGAAATCCTTGCTTTCATTCAATTTCTTGCGGGCGATATCGAAGGCGCGAGCGAAGCTGTCGCGTTCGCGTTCTGATCGGAATTCGGCGCGAAGGCCGGCTGAATCATGGAGTTTCTGGACGCTAGGCGTGTGAGTTTCGCGGAACATCGTGCGCAAGAGCATGTCGATGGTCGAGGGACGCAGACGCTGGTCGGTGCCGCGATTGATCCACTCCATTGTCCGAGGACGCGGGTGTGCAGTGTCGAGATAATATAGCGCGGAGAGATCGGCAGCCTTGACCACGTACGCTGGCAATTTCTCGGGCGGGGAGACCATGGCGAAGGAAATAAGCGCCATGGAGAGAAAGTCCATGGCGCAAGGGCATTATGTCGGAAACGTTCAATTTATAGTATTCGTTCTTAGCCTTGGCGTGCCACAGCATTGGCAGCGCTGAGTACGGCGCGGACGCTGGCTGTCGCGACGTCTTCATCGATGCCGCAGCCCCAGACGGTCCGACCGTCACCTGTCCGACATTCGAGATAGGCGGCCGCATTGGCGTCGGTACCGGCACCAAGCGCGTGCTCGGTGTAGTCGACCACCTCGAGATCGACGCCGAAGCTGTCCGCCAGTGTGCTCATCACGCTGGATATGAGGCCGTTGCCGCGACCCGAAACGCTTTGTGCCTTCCCGTCGACCTCGATGGTGCCGGCAAACAGGCGGGTTCCGTCCGATGCACGGCTTTCTTCGTAATCGACCAGGCGGAACTGGCGCGGTTCCATCTTGACGTAATAGGCATGGCGGAAGGCGTCCCAGATATCAGCGGCAGTCAGCTCCCGGCCAAGCGCGTCGGCCATGCGCTGCACGTGCGGGCTGAAGTCGGCCTGCATCTTCTTGGGCAGCTTAAGGCCCTTGTCCTGCTCCAGGACCCAGGCGAAGCCACCCTTGCCGGACTGCGAGTTGACGCGGATCACCGCCTCGTAGCTGCGGCCAAGATCGGCGGGGTCGATCGGCAGGTAGGGTACGCGCCATGCTGGCGAATTCTGGCTCGCGTGTGCCGCGAAACCCTTCTTGATCGCGTCCTGATGGCTACCCGAGAAGGCCGTGTAGACTAGTTCGCCGCCATAGGGATGGCGCTGGTGGACGGGGAGCTGGTTGCAGTACTCGACAGTCTCGATCACCCGGTCGATGTCAGAAAAATCGAGCTTGGGGTCGACGCCCTGCGTGTACATGTTGAGCGCCATTGTCACGAGGCAGCAGTTGCCGGTGCGCTCGCCATTGCCGAACAAGCAGCCTTCGACGCGGTCGGCACCGGCCATCAGCGCCAGCTCCGCCGCCGCGACGCCCGTGCCGCGATCGTTGTGGGTGTGCAGGCTGATGATTGCACTCTCGCGGTTCGGGAGATTGCGGATGAAGTATTCGACCTGGTCGGCATAGATGTTCGGCGTCGCCGCCTCGACCGTTGCCGGCAGGTTGAGGATGATCGGATGATCGGGCGTGGGCTTGAGGACGCCCATCACCGCCTCGCAGACCTCCAGGCTGAAATCGAGTTCTGCAGTGGAGAAGGTCTCCGGCGAATACTCGAAGTGCCAGTTGGTGCCCGGTTGCTTGGCCGCTTCGTCGCGCATGACCTTGGCGCCGGTGACGGCGATTTCGCGGACCTGGTCCTTGGTCATCCCGAACACGACCTCGCGCCAGGCGGGGCTGACCGCGTTGTAGAGGTGGACGATGGCCGCCCGCGCACCGGTGAGGCTGGCAAAGCTGGTGCGGATCAGGTCCTCGCGGCTCTGGGTGAGCACTTGGACGATCACGTCGTCGGGAATGCGGCCCGATTTTACGAGACCCGAGATGAAATCGAACTCGGTAGCGCCCGCACTGGGGAAACCGACCTCGATTTCCTTCACCCCGATTTCGACGAGTAGGTCGAAGAAACGGTTCTTCTTGTGCGCGTCCATCGGATCGACGATCGCCTGGTTGCCGTCGCGAAGGTCGGTCGACAGCCAGCGCGGCGGGGCGGTGATGGTTCGGCCCGGCCACTGCCGGTCGGTCAGCGGGACCTGCGGGAAGGGCGAATATTTGGCGCTCGGATCGCGGAGCATGGACATCGGAAAATCTCGGTTCTTGCGGAAGCTTCGGGGTGGAGGTTGTTCCCTTGGGCGCTCAGCGCGCCCGCTCCGGCACGCCAGCTATCACGCCCAAGGGCGTGTAAGTCGCAGAATAAGGCCGAGTGCGTTGTGCATGTGAGTTGCTATGCGAAAGCAGGGAAGGGTTGTAAAGCAAAACAGGCTTGGGCATCCCGAGAAATTATCTTGCATCGCACAGGGGGAAGAATGTCCGAACCGCATCCGCTCAGCACCACTCTCGGTCTCGTCCGGGTGGTGTCGCTCGATCCAGAGGGCAAGGCGAGCCTGGAATACGAAGCCAAGCCCGAGCAATGCCATTCGGGCGGCGTGGTGCAGGGCGGCTTCATCACGGGATGGATCGATGCGGCAATGGCGCACGCTGCTATCGCGAAGAACGGGCCCGGCATCGTCCCCATGACACTCGAACTCAAGGTCAGCTTCTTTGCCCCGACACGGCCCGGCATAGTGATTGCCGAAGCCTGGGTGGAACGGCACGGCAAGCACACGAGCTTCTATGAAGGCCATCTCAAGGACACGCAGGGCAGGGTCCTGGCGAAGGCAACGAGCACGATCCTGCTGGCCGACGTCAGCCGGGTCATGGAAGCCTCGAAAAAGGCGACGGGAGGATAACAATGGGTGAGATCAGGCCGTTCGAACTCAATGTTGCGGAGGATGAACTCGTTCGTCTCGCGGACCGGCTCGATCAGACACGCTGGCCCGAGGCCGAGACGGTGGACGACTGGTCGCAAGGGACGCCGCTGGCTGCCCTGCGCGAACTCGTCGCCTATTGGCGGATCGAATACGACTGGCGGCGCTGCGAGGCACGGCTCAATTCCATCGGTCAGTTCATCACCGAGATCGACGGGCTCGACATCCATTTCCTCCATCGCAAATCGTCGCGGTCCGACGCGCTGCCGCTGGTCATCACGCATGGCTGGCCGGGGTCGGTGGTCGAGTTCCTCGGCATCATCGACGAACTGGCCGAGCCATCGAATCCCGACGACATGGCTTTCCACGTCGTCGCGCCATCGCTGCCCGGGTACGGGTTTTCGGGCAAGCCATCGGGCACCGGTTGGGGCGTCGAGAAGATCGCCCGTGCATGGGCCGAACTGATGCAGCGGCTCGGCTATGGCCATTGGGTCGCGCAGGGCGGCGACTGGGGCGCGGCGGTGACTACCGCAATCGGCCAGCTCGCGCCGGAAGGGTGCAAGGGCATCCACCTCAACATGCCGCTGGGCCGCCCGGGCCCCGACGACATGCAGAGCCAGGACCCCAAAGTCCTGCGCGCCTTCCAGCGTCTCGGCTTCTACCAGGAGTGGGACTCGGGATATTCCAAGGAACAGAGCACGCGGCCGCAGACGATCGGCTATTCGCTGGTCGATTCTCCCGTCGGGCTCGCCGGGTGGATTCTCGAGAAGGTCTATTACTGGACCGACAATGGCGGATCGCCGTGGGACGCCTTGTCGATGGACCAGGTGCTCGACGATATCATGCTCTACTGGCTCCCCGCGACAGGGGCGTCGGCGGCGCGGTTATACTGGGAGAGCTTTGCCAAGTTCGGGGCCGGCACTGTCGCCATACCTGCCGGTGCAACGGCTTTCCCGAAGGAAATCCTTCCTGCTCCGCGCGAATGGGCAGAGCGGACGCTCACGCACCTCGTCTACTGGAACGAAGTGGAGAAGGGCGGTCATTTCGCTGCGTGGGAGCAGCCTGAGACCTTTGTCGCCGAACTGCGCGCCTGTTTCGGGATGATGGCCTAGCGCCGGCGCAGCCGGTCTGGATTCAACTGGCTGACCGACGTGACGCCCATCAGCCGCATTCCGCGCTCGATCTCTTCCTTGAGGATGCCGACAGCGCGCTCGACACCGGGCTGGCCGGCTGCTGCAAGGGCGTAGAGATACAGTCGTCCACCTGATGCAGCGGTGGCCCCGGCTGCGAGGCTCTTGAGCACATGGGTCCCGCGCCGGACGCCGCCATCGAGGATGATCTCGATCTCCCCGCCCACCGCATCGACGATTTCGCGCAGCTGGTCGAAGGGCGCGCGGCTGCCATCGAGCTGCCGACCGCCGTGGTTCGAGATCATGATCGCGTCGGCCCCGATCTCGACCGCCCGACGCGCGTCGGCGGCGCTCATCACGCCCTTCAATGCGAACTTGCCGCCCCAGTCCTGCCGAATCCGCGCGGCAGTGTCCCAATCCATGTTCGTGTCGAGCATGGTGTTGAAATAGTCCTGGATGCTGACCGCCTTGCCCGTGCCTTCCTGCACGTGCCCGTCGAGATTGGGCAGGCGGAACTTCGGCCCGAAGACATAGTCGAGCGTCCAGCGCGGGCGCGTGGCGTAGCTCCACAGGGCCGAAGGCGTGAAGCGTGGAGGGGTGGTGAAGCCGGAACGAAGGCACCGCTCGCGCTTGCCCGAGACGATGGTGTCGACAGTCAGGGCAATGGCGTCGAACTTCGCTGCCTGGCAGCGCTCGATCATGCTGGCGTTGAGGCCCTTGTCCTTGTGAACATAGAGCTGGAACAGCTTCGGTCCGTCGGTCAGCGCGGCGATCTCCTCGATCGAATGCGTCGCGAGGCTGGAAATTCCGAACCACACGCCGAATTTCTCGGCAGCCTTGGCGACGGCACGCTCGCCGTCGCGGTGAAAGGCGCGCTGAAGTGCCGTGGGGCTGAGCATCAGCGGCAGCGCGCTCTTGCGACCCATGATCATGCAGGAAGTGTCGATTTCCGCGACGCCCGCAAGCACATCCGGGACGAGGTCGACATCGTCAAAGGCACTGGTGTTGCGCGCCTTGGTGATCTCGTCGTCGGCTGCACCGTCGATGTAGTCGAACACCGGCCAAGGCAGCCGCTGCCGGGCCAGCTTCCGGAAGTCGTCGATGTTGTGGCAGTCGGTGAGTTTCATGCGCGCCCCAGTGCATGTTGTTCGGCTGCGCTCAGGTGACGCGGTTTTGCGATCGGCTCAAGCGTCGCGGCGTCGTAGAGTTCGCTCCGGCGACGGTCGCCGGTAACGATATCCTTGACCATCCGCCTGAAGAAACGGCGCATCAAACGACCCATCGAGAGAGGGCGAAGCAGGGAAGTGTCGCCGGTCGCTTCATCAAGGAAGAGATGGCCCAGCGGCGCTCCCAGAGCATTGCGTCCTGCCTGATCGCAGTTCGCCAGCAGCGTGGTGATATAGGGGATGCGGCCGTTCTTGTAGGCATTGAACATCGGCGTCCCGCAACACTTCGCGTACCAGCGCAAGGTCGGGCCGTCGGTCATGTGGAGCCCCGCGAGCATCTCCTTGCCGCGATTGAGATGCATGCGTGCACATCGCGACTGGTAGAGTGCGGTGCCGCCATTGGCGTCGAGGATGCGCGCTTCTTTTCCGAAGTGCCGGACCAGGTCACGGCAGTCCTTGCAATGGCAGATGACGTGATCGCCCTCGGCACTTGTTGCCTTGTCGATCGTGCCTGCAACGGCTCCGCACTCGCAGGCGAAGTTCACGGCTTGCGAAGGATCTTTTCCATCGGTCGCCCCTTGGCGAGTTCGTCGACCAGCTTGTCGAGATAGCGGATCTCGCGCATCAGCGGCTCTTCGACGGTTTCGACCTGGACGCCGCAGACCTTGCCGGTGATGAGCGTGCGATCGGGGTTCATCGGCGCTTCGCCGAAGAAGTGCGTGAAGTCGGTCTGCTGTTCGACATGCCCGTCGAGCTCGGACTGGGAATAGCCGGTCAGCCAGCGGATGACCTCGTCCACCTCCTCGCGCGTGCGGCCCTTTTTCTCCGCCTTGGCGATATAGGCACGGTGCACGCCCGCGAAGGGCATGGCGTAGATGCGATGTCCTGCCATGCCCTTCGGGCTATCAGTTCTTGTCCTTGTCGACCAGCTTGTTGGCGCCGATCCAGGGCATCATGGCGCGCAACTGGGCGCCGGTCTGCTCGATCGGATGGGCAGCGGCAGCCTTGCGGCTTGCCTTGAGTTCAGGCTGGCCGGCCTGGTTGTCGAGCACGAAGTCCTTCACGAAGCGACCAGACTGGATGTCCTTGAGGACGCGCTTCATTTCCGCCTTGGTCTCGTCGGTAATGATGCGCGGGCCGGTCTTGATGTCACCGTATTCTGCGGTGTTCGAGATCGAGTAGCGCATGTTGGCGATGCCGCCTTCATAGAGCAGGTCGACGATCAGCTTGGTTTCGTGGAGGCACTCGAAATAGGCCATTTCGGGCGCGTAACCTGCCTCGACCAGCGTCTCGAACCCTGCCTGGATAAGGTGGGTGATACCGCCGCAAAGCACTGCCTGTTCGCCGAAGAGGTCGGTCTCGCACTCTTCCTTGAAGTTGGTCTCGATGATGCCCGAGCGACCGCCGCCTACCGCGCTGGCATAGGACAGGGCGAGCTGCTTGGCGAAGCCGTTGCCGCCCGACTGGCTCGATTCCTGGTGAACCGCGATGAGGCACGGTACGCCGCCGCCCTTGAGGTATTCGCCGCGCACGGTGTGGCCGGGACCCTTGGGGGCGATCATGATGACGTCGACGTCTGCCGGCGGATCGATCAGGCCGAAATGGATGTTGAGGCCATGCGCAAAGGCAAGCGCGGTACCGGGGCGCATCTTGCCCGCGACCTCGTCGGCATAGATCGCCGCCTGGTGTTCGTCGGGGGCGAGGATCATCAGCACGTCGGCCCACTCGGCGGCTTCGGACACGGTCTTGACCGTGAAACCGGCCGCCTCCGCCTTCTTCGCCGTGGCCGAGCCGGGACGCAGGGCGATGGCGACTTCGCCGACGCCGCTGTCGCGCAGGTTCTGGGCATGGGCGTGGCCCTGGCTGCCGTAGCCGACGATGGCGACCTTCTTGTCCTTGATCAGGTTGGTGTCGCAATCGGTATCGTAATAGACTTGCATTGGATCCCTCGTTCTACGCGCCGGCTGCGCCGCGCATCATACCCACGATCCCCGAGCGGCCGACCTCTTCGAGGCCGAGTTCGCGCATCAGGGCGATGAAACTGTCGATCTTGTCCGGCGCGCCGGTCAGTTCGAAGACGAAACTGCTGGTGGTGGTGTCGACGACCTTCGCGCGGAACAGCTCCGCGATGCGCAGCGCCTCCACGCGGTTGTCGCCCTTGCCGGAAACCTTCACCAGCGCCAGTTCGCGCTCGACATGCGCGCCGCTCTCGGTGAGGTCGATGACCTTGTGCACCGGCACCAGTCGCTCAAGCTGGGCGCGGATCTGGTCGATGACGGGTTCCGGCCCGCGCGTCACGATGGTGATGCGGCTGATGGCATGGTCTTCCGAAATGTCGGCCACGGTCAGACTGTCGATGTTGTAGCCGCGCGCGGTGAACATGCCGGCTATCTTGGCGAGGATGCCCGCCTCGTTGTCGACGATCACGTTGAGGACGTGGCGCTCGGACGCCTGCTGGGCGATCTTCATGCCATGGGCCCCTGCCACAGCGGCTCGAACATGCGGCCTTCGCCGTCGTATTCGCGCAGGAAGTCCTTGCCGCGGCGCACCGCCTCAAAATTGTCGGTCTGGCGGGCGAGGTCGAGGCCTTCGTCGAGCAGCAGCCAGCTACCGTCGGCCTGCTTCTGGGCGACCTCCATGCCGACGAAACGCTCGCCATTGTCCTCGAGCCAGTCGAGCAGCTGCTCGGCATCGCTACGGGTGAACCAGCAGCGGCGTTCAGCACGCGCGGCGAAATGTTCTGGAAAGTTTGCCATCATGCCCATCACACAAGTGCCTTGGCTTCATCGTCCATCGTGCCTTCGACGTGATCGCCGTAAAGCAGCATGTCGGTGTGTGCCGCGCCGCTGGGGATCATCGGGAAGCAATTGGCTTCCTTGGCGACCATGCAGTCGACCATGACCGGCCCGTCATGCGCGAGCATTTCCTCGATCCCCGCGTCGAGCTGGCTTTCGTCCTCGATGCGGATGCCCTTCCAGCCATAGGCCTCGGCCAGTTTCACGAAGTCCGGCAGGCTGTCCGAATAGCTGTTCGAATAGCGGCTCTCATAGGTCAGTTCCTGCCACTGGCGGACCATGCCCATGTATTCGTTATTGAGGATGAAGACCTTCACCGGCAGGCGATACTGGCTCGCTGTGCCGAGTTCCTGGATGTTCATCTGGATGCTCGCCTCGCCAGCCACGTCGATGACCAGGCGGTCCGGGTTGCCCAGCTGCGCGCCGATGGCAGCAGGCAGGCCATAGCCCATGGTGCCGAGGCCACCGCTGGTCAGCCAGCGGTTGGGTCCGAAGAATCCGAAATACTGCGCCGCCCACATCTGGTGCTGGCCGACTTCGGTGGTGATGATGGGATCGAGGTGTTTGGTCAGCGCGAATAGCCGTTCGATGCTCTTCTGCGGCATGATGAGGTCACTGCCCTTGTCGGGATAGGCGAGGCAGTCGCGCGCCTTCCAGCCGAGGATGCGGGCCTTCCATTCGCCGAGGTCGCGCGTGTTGCCTCCGCCCCAAGCCTCGACCAGCTGTTCGAGCACATGGCCGCAATCACCGACGATGCCGAGGTCGACAGGGACGATCTTGTTGATGCTCGCCCGGTCGATATCGATGTGGATTTTCTTGGCTTCGGGCGCAAAGGCATCGAGCCGGCCGGTCACGCGGTCATCGAAGCGCGCGCCGATGGCGACGATCAGGTCGGCCTTGTTCATCGCCATGTTGGCTTCGTAGGTGCCGTGCATGCCGAGCATGCCGAGCCAGTCGGGATGATCCGCGGGAAAAGCGCCGAGCCCCATCAGCGTACTGGTGACGGGAGCGCCGGTCAGGTCCTGCAGCTTGCGCAGCATCTCCGAAGCGCGCGGACCGGCGTTGACGACGCCTCCTCCGGTGTAGAAGACCGGCCGCTGTGCCGATGCGATCATGGCAACCGCCTCGGCAATCTCGTCCGCCGCGCCGACGACGCGGGGCTGGTAGCGATGCGAGGGCAGGGGGGCAGTGTCCTGCTCGTCCCAGCTGGCAAGCGCGATCTGCACGTCCTTGGGAATGTCGACGACCACCGGGCCGGGTCGACCGGTCGTGGCGATGCGGAAGGCTTCCTCGATCGTGGCCTGCAGCCGCTCGGGGTCCTTCACCAGATAGTTGTGCTTGGTGCAGTGGCGGGTGAGGCCGATGGTATCGGCTTCCTGAAACGCATCGGTGCCGATCAGCGCAGTCGGAACCTGCCCGGTGATCACCACCATCGGGATCGAGTCCATGTAGGCATCGGCGATGCCGGTCACGGCATTGGTCGCACCCGGACCGCTGGTGACGAGAACCACGCCGGGCTTTCCGGTCGAGCGGGCATAACCTTCCGCCGCATGTGCTGCCCCTGCCTCGTGGCGGACGAGGATGTGGCGGATGTCCTTATCGGCGAAAAGCTCGTCGTAAATCGGCAGCACGGCGCCGCCGGGATAGCCGAAGACGAACTCCACCCCCTGCCGTTTGAGGCATTCAATCAGGATGGACGCGCCGCTGCGCTCGCTACTCACAATACCCTCCGGACCCGTTTACATGGCTTGAAGTTACAAATCGGCCCGGCGCTGGGGTCTGGAGCGCCGGGCCGACTATCAGCGCTTTACCGCTGATGCGATTTCACTGTCAACCACTTTCACGCAATAAAGATACAAGAAAACTGATATCGGCAATGCTTTTGTTATCAACCCGAGGCCAGTCCTCCGGTGGTTGGTGGCGGAACCACGTGTACTGCCGCTTGGCGTACTGCCGTGTCGCCTGCTGGCCAGCGGCGATTGCTTGAGGGCGCCCAAGTTCGCCTTTGAGCATTGCCGAGATCTCGGGCACGCCGATGGCGCGCATGACCGGGAGCGCAGGATCGAGCCCGCGTTCGAGCAGCGCCTCGACTTCCTCGATCGCGCCGCGTTCCAGCATGAATTCGAACCGGCGATCGCATCTTTCGTAGAGCCACTCGCGATCGGGCAGCAGGATCAGTGGTGCGAGGTTGACGGTATCCCCGATCCCGCCCTCCTTGCGCGCCTGCCAATCGGTGAGTGTCAGTCCTGTGGATCGCACGACCTCGAGCGCTCGCGTGGTGCGTGACGCATCAGCCGGAGCGAGACGGGCAGCGGCACCGGGATCCTCCCGCTCAAGCGCAGCGCGGGCATCGGCCTGCGGCATATTGCGCACCTGCTCGCGGATCACCGGTTCGATAGCGGGGACGGGGGCAATGCCTTCGAGCAGGGTCCGCATGTAGAGGCCCGTCCCGCCGACTAGCACGGGCACGGCATCCTCATCATGCAGCGCCTCGATCTCGCGCCGCGCTGCTGCGGCCCAGTCGGCCGCAGAGCACGGTTCGGCCCCGTCCCACGCGCCGAACAGGCGATGCTCGATCCCGCCCATCTCGGTTTCGTCGGGACGGGCAGACAGGACCTTCAGGTCGGCATAGACCTGCGCACTGTCGGCATTGATCACCACCGCGCGTCGGCCCCCGGCCTCGACCTGCTGTGCCAGCCTGACCGCGAGATCGCTCTTGCCGCTGGCGGTCGGCCCTGCAATGAGCGCGACCGGTTTCCTCACTGCTGGATTTTCGGGAGAATTCGTCTTGCTCATCGCGCGTCTGATAGCAGACCACGCCGACCTTGATACCCGGCTCGACCGGTTGAGCGCAGCCCTTGCACAGGCCGGTTTGCCCCTGGCCATGGCGGGACTGCTGGATTCGGGTGACGATGTGCTCCAGCTGTCCCTGCCGCATGGCGAAAAGGCAGTGCTTACCGCGGCGATCGTCGATCATTTCGGCGATTGCGATTTACTGGTCGCCGATCACGAAATCGAAGTCCCGCGCCTGTTCGTATCGGACATGGATTCGACCATGATCGGGCAGGAATGCATCGACGAGCTGGCCGATTACGCCGGGATCAAGGACAAGGTTGCCGAAATCACCGAACGGGCCATGCAGGGCGAACTCGATTTCCAGAGCGCCCTGAAAGAGCGCGTCGGACTGCTCGAAGGTCTGGGCGAGGGTGCAATCGACGATTGTCTCGCAGACCGCATTCGTCCGGTCGAAGGCGCTGCCGCATTGGTCGCCACCTTGCGGAACAAGGGCTGCCGTACCGTGCTGGTTACCGGCGGATTCCACCACTTCGCAGATCCGGTAGCAGAGCAGCTCGGGTTCGAGCGGGTAGTCGGCAATCGCCTGGCGGTGTCCGGCGGCAAGCTGACTGGCGGGTTGGCCGGTCCCATCAGCGACGCCTCGACAAAGCTCGCGACACTGGAGGAAGAGCGTGAAAAACTGGGCGAGGGTGCCCGCGTACTCGCCACAGGCGATGGGGCGAACGACATCCCGATGATCCAGGCCGCCGACTACGGCATTGCCTATCGCGCCAAGCCCAAGGCGAGGGACGCAGCAAACGGACGGATTGCCAGCGCTGATTTGCGCGTCATCCTGAAACTCCTCGGCATTCCGCGCAGCGAGTGGCTGGAATCGGTCACACGATAAAATTTGGCGCGCGCGTCCAATTATGTTTAACTGGTTGCGATTAGAGACCGGTCCAGAAGGGTAGCCGGAAATGAACGACCAGACGACTGTATTGCATGGAATCGAGGCCGCGAGCGACGGGACGCCGCTGCGCCATCCTGATCGTCCCGTTCCCAAGTACCAGCCGCTTGTGGCTCTCAGGCACTTCCGCGAACTCCTCAAGGACAAGGAGAACACGGCGGAGGTCTTCAAGATCTATGAGGCGCTGCCCAGCAAGAACTTCATGCCCCGCGTCCGCGCCCTGATGCTGAGCGAGCAGGGCGAAGCACTGCGCGAGAGCGAACCGTTCTTGCCCGCCATCCTCGATGACCACGATGCGCTCCGTAAGTTGCCGGAGGGCAGCGTTGCGCATGCCTATTGCGACTTCATGGAGCGGGAAGGACTTACGGCTGCAGGACTGGTCGAGGAATCGGAAAAATCCGGTCGCCCGACTTATCCCGACCTCGTGCAGTGGTTCGGCTTTCGCCAGCGCGATACGCACGACCTGATGCATGTTCTCACTGGCTACGGCCGTGATGCACTTGGCGAGCAGTGCGTCCTGCTCTTCACCCACGGCCAGAGCCCGGCGCATGGCCACCTGCTGCTCGGCTACGCCGGCTCGCTTCACATCAAGAAACTCGTCAAAAGCGCGGCGCCGGTGATGAAGGCCACGCGCGAGGCTCATCGCACAGGCAAGGCCTGCCCGCCGCTTGTCGGCCTTTCAATTCGTGAACTCCTCGCGAAAGATCTCGTTGAAGCCCGCCGCGAGTTGAACATTCCCGACCCCCACTGGTACCGCGAATGTCACCGCATCTGGCGAGAAGAGGGGATCGACCCTTACGATCTCATGGCCAAGGACCAGGCCAAGCTCGCCGCGGCCTAGCTGGCGACAGCGACCTTTCGAAGATTGCGTTTCCGGACCCATGCCGCGGCCCTCAAGCCGGCGGCTGCAAGTGCGATCGTCAATCCCATGGCACCTTCGAATTCCGTGCCTTCCCGGAAGATCCGGCCAAGGTAGCTTTGGGCGAATATGAACCAGAGGTAGTGGATGCCGAGAAGGTGAAGCCGCTTCCACCAGCGTCCAAGTGCCTGCATTGCGCGCCGGTTTGAAGTAAGCGCCATCGCATAGAGCAGCACGTAGGCGAAGCCGCCGCCTATGATCGTGACCGTTTCCGGAACTTCGCCGCGAAGGCGGAACAGCGTCACGATCGCGACGAGGTGGACAGAATGGCTCATGGCAAAGCCGAGCCCGATCCATTTGCGCCTGGCCAAAATTGACCGCGCCCAGTCGCTGTGCGTCAGGTCGAACAAAGGGCGGGCGGAATAGGTGAGGATCAGGAGCGGAAAGCCGATCCGCGCGGAGTAGCGTGTTGCTGCCGACCATTGCAGTTCGGGCGTAGGCCAGAAAGCCAATCCAGCGCCAATTGCGCCCAATCCCAGGACCAGGCCCAGCCACATCGGCCAGCTCTTCTCCATGACTACCCCCTTGCTGAGGCAGAGGAGGCTAAAGCCAAGTAGCGATCTGCTCCAGAGGCTTTTTCTCGAGGGCCTTCGCCGGAACCGTCGCACCTTCCGCGGGAAGTCCGGCGACAACGATCATTAGCGGTTTTTCATGATCGGGTCGGCCACAGATCTCGCGCAGGAAGCCCATCGGCGAAGGCGTATGGGTGAGGGTGGCAAGTCCCGCCTCGTGCAGCGTCGCGATCAGCATGCCACAGGCAATGCCGACGCTTTCGTTGACGTAATAGTTCTGTGTCTTGCCGTCTTCGGCAATGCCGCCCTTGCGCTGGGCGAAGACGACGATCAGCCACGGCGCGGATTCGAGGAAAGGCTTTTCGGGATCGGTTCCCAGCGGGGCGAGTGCGGCGAGCCACTCTTCGCTGGCTTTTCCGGCATAGAATTCGGCTTCTTCCGCCTCAGCCGCCTCGCGGATCGCGCGCTTCTTGTCGGGGGATGAGACCACGGCGAAATGCCAGGGCTGGTGGTTGGCACCATTGGGTGCGCTTCCTGCAGCGACGATGGCAGCCTCGATGATCTCTCGCGGGACTTGTGCGTCGGAGAAATAGCGGCAGCTGCGACGCTCGACGATCTTGTCGCGGAAGTCCTGTGCCCGTGCGATGCGCTCGTCGTCGGGCAGTTGGGGTAACGAGTAGGGAACCGTCTCGTGGTCGCGCATCAGCGCAATTCCTTGCGGATGACCAGCTTGAGGCCCGACCAGACGTCGTCGACCGCGCAAACTTTCGTGTCGACCAAACCCATCGGCAGGCAGACCTCACGGATCGTGTCCTCGGTGATGTCGGTCGGGACTTTCGATGCCTTCTTCGGCCAGCTAACCCAGACCTGCCCGTCCGTGGCCATGGATTGGCGCAATGTCGTCAGCTTGGCTTCCATGTCGGCGCGCTCCGTCACAAAGATGTGGGCCGCGTCGGGCGCATCTTCAGGTCCGGAGACGAAGGTCAATTCAAGCGCGTACTCGTCAATCTCGTCCTGCACGCTCTCAGGCATGCCGTCGAACCACACACGCTGCCCGTCACGCAACGAGAGCTTCTTGGCCAGCGGAGTTCCTGAGTATCCCGACGACATCGCTTCAGCAGAGCCTCTCCAGCTTGCCGCGCCGTTTCACGATGTTCTTGTAGTCCCACTGCGTGCTGCGGGATTCCGCCAGCCATTCGCGTAGGGCATGGTGATCGATATCCGCTGCATTCGAGTAGCGGCATTCAGCAGCCTTGAAACTGCCGCTGGGTTCAAGGCCAGCCGACGAGAACGACTGGCCGCTCCAGAACAGCAATCGCACAACGCCTTTGAGTTGTGAGTAGCCGACAACCGGATTGCCATCCAAGAACCACACGGGATGGGCGTGCCAGATTTTGGATTCCGCTTCGGGCAGCACCTGGTCGATGATCTCACGGAGTTGCGCCATAAGCGTGGCGCTCCCTGCGCCTTGGGCGCCGTGATATTCGTCGATCGTGGCGGGCTTGCTCACCCCTCCATCCACTCATGGAAGAAGCTGGTGTGCGCGGCCTTCATCTCGGCGATGGTCTTGCCGAATAGCGCGTCGCCGCCGGTGCGGCCGATACGGCGGAAGCCGATCGAGGCGGTTTCCGCGTCTTCGGTGCCCTTGGCGAGGGCTTCGTTGAGCGCATTGGTGTCGGGAACGGTGATCACATAGCGTCCCTGGTCCTCGCCAAACCACCAGGCAGCCTTGGTGTATTCGTCGTTCCATTCGACGTCGGCACCAATGCCGCCTGCCATCGCCATTTCGGCGAGAGCGACCGCAAGGCCGCCGTCCGACACGTCATGCACTGCGCTGACGAGTCCATCGGCGATGAGTTCGAGGACGATCTTGCCGGCGTTCTTCTCGACCGTCAGATCGGTCGGCGGGGTACGGCCTTCGTCACGGCCATGGATTTCCGACAGCCACAGCGACTTCCCTAGATGCGAGCGTTCCGGATCGGCGGTTGCCCATTCCTCGGCGTGGATGAGGTAGATCGCCTCGCCCTCGGCCTTGAAGGGCATGGTCATCATGTGGTCGTAGTCGTCGATGATGCCGACGCCACCGATGGCGGGCGTTGGCAGGATCGCGGAACCGCCGCCAGTCGCCTTGCTCTCGTTATAGAGGCTGACGTTGCCCGACACGATCGGGAAGTCGAGCACGCGGCAGGCGCGGCCCATGCCTTCGAGCGCATGGACGAACTGGGCCATGATCTCGGGCCGCTGGGGATTGGCGAAGTTGAGGCAGTTGGTCACTGCCAGCGGCCGCGCACCGACCGCGCAAAGGTTGCGATAGGCTTCGGCAATCGCCTGCTTGCCACCCTCGTAGGGGTCGGCGAAGACATAGCGTGGCGTGCAATCGGTGCTGATTGCGAGTGCCTTCTTCGTGCCGTGGACGCGGACCACACCCGCATCGCCGCCGGTCTGAAGCGTGTCGGCACCGACCTGGCTGTCATACTGCTCCGAAATCCAGCGGCGCGAGGACAGGTTGGGGGAGGCGAGCAGCTTGAGCAGGTCGCCGCCGACGTCGTCGGTATCGGGACGCTCGGTCATCGGCTTGATGCCGGCCCAGGCGGTATACGCTTCCTTCGACATGTAGGGGCGATCGTATTCGGGCGCGTCTGCGGCGAGCGGGCCGAGCGGGATGTCGCACACGACCTCGCCGTTGAATTCGAGCACCATGTGGCGGGTGTCGGTGACTTCACCGATAACCGCGAAGTCGAGCTCCCACTTCTTGAAGATGGCTTCGGCCATGGCTTCCTTGCCGGGCTTGAGAACCATGAGCATGCGCTCCTGGCTCTCGCTCAGCATCATTTCGTAGGGCGTCATGCCCTCTTCGCGGCACGGCACCTTGTTCATGTCGAGCCGGATGCCGGCCTTGCCGTTGGTGGCCATTTCCACCGAGGAGGAGGTCAGGCCCGCCGCACCCATGTCCTGGATCGCGACGATGGCGTCGGTCGCCATCAGTTCGAGGCAGGCCTCGATCAGCAGCTTTTCGGTGAACGGATCGCCGACCTGCACGGTCGGGCGCTTTTCCTCGGCATCCTCGCCGAAATCGGCAGAGGCCATGGTCGCGCCGTGAATACCGTCGCGGCCGGTCTTGGAGCCGACGTAGACGATCGGGTTCCCGACCCCGGTCGCGGCCGAGTAGAAGATCTTGTCCGCATCGGCGACGCCGACGGTCATCGCATTGACGAGGATGTTCCCGTCATAGGCGGGGTGGAAGTTGGTCTCGCCGCAAACGGTGGGCACGCCGACACAATTGCCGTAGCCACCGATCCCTGCGACCACGCCCTTGACGAGGTGCTGCATCTTCGGGTGGTCGGGCCGCCCGAAGCGCAGCGCGTTGGCGTTCGCCACCGGGCGCGCGCCCATGGTGAAAACGTCGCGCAAAATTCCGCCGACGCCGGTCGCTGCGCCCTGGTAGGGCTCGATGTAGCTGGGGTGGTTGTGGCTCTCCATCTTGAAGATCGCCGCCTGCCCGTCGCCGATGTCGATCACGCCGGCATTCTCGCCCGGACCGCAGATGACCCAGGGAGCTTCGGTGGGCAGCTTCTTCAGGTGCAGGCGCGAGGACTTGTAGGAACAGTGCTCCGACCACATGACCGAGAAGATGCCGAGCTCGACCAGATTGGGTTCGCGGCCGAGGGCGTGCAGCACGCGCTCGTATTCTTCTTCGGAAAGCCCGTGCTGGGCAACGATCTCGGGGGTGATCTGGGACTCGATGGTAGCCATGCGCGCGCCCTTAGCGGCGCGCGCTCGCAACCGCCAGCCCCACGCGGTTCTTATGCCACCGAGTTTCATCGAGCCAGAAAGCAAGCGCGGTCAGGATTCCGAAACTCAATAGCGCTGTAAGGTATATCGCAATTCCTGCCTCTTCGGGCTGCGGGCCGAACCAGTTGATCGCCTGGAACAGCAACATTGTGCCAAGTAACACGAGGGGAGGTACCAGCGGGCCCTTCGTGCGCTTCACATACCAGATGAAGGTTAGCAGGACCAAGCCCAGCTCCAGCGGCATTTCAATGGCAGGCTGGTTCCACAGTCCGAGGCCAAGCTTGGGACCTGTTCCTGCCAGCGTCAGGTCGGGGCGATGAACAAGGAGGTCGAGCAACCAGTGCGAAGCGACCACGATGGCGGCCCAAGTGCTCGCGACGACATTGCGGCTTGCGTAATAGACCGCGCCACCGAACGCGATGGCGATCGCAATGGTGCCCAGCAGGCTGTGCGTTATCGGCATATGGTAGAGATCGAGCGGGTTCATCCGGGTGATCCCGGGGACGATCCTCAGCTTTTCGATTCCGACGATGGCAAAGGTGAAGAAGAGCCAGTCGATCGCCTGCGCGGCGATGAACAGCGTTCCGAGCCTTGGCGATTCGTCAGTTATGGCGCGGGCGGCGAAGGCCGTAGCGAAATGTCCGATATACATGGGCGCCTCAGCCGAATTTCGTTGCGATATAGGTGGCCGCACTGGCTGCGACGGCGGTGGCGAAGGCTCCCCAGCAGATGTCGACGATAGTGATGGTGGTCGACCATTGGCGCAGCGTAGATTGGTTTGTCAGGTCGTAGGTGGCGTAGCAAAGGGCACCCAACAGGGCCCCGTTCAATGCTGCATTCCCGACGCCACCGGCAAGTCCCGGGCGCACGGCGAACCACACCATTCCGGCGATGTAAGCTCCGTAGAACACCAATGCAGGGGCCATGCGGAAGCTGTCCGCCAGCATGTCACCGAGGTGGGGTCGGTAGAAATTGTTTCCGGCCCAACCGAGCCAGAGTGCATCGAGCAGGCCGAACACCAGTGCCGCTGCAATGTAGGCGACAATCCACGTCATATCCGCTCCCCGCTTTTTCCGCTTACTTGACCGCGTGTTCGCGCACGGTCAATGCTCCACCGCGATGGCAGAGGATCCCAAAGCGATTGGAGAGATGTCCTTCGAGGAAGCGCTACGCGCCCTCGAGGGGGTGGTGCGGCAACTGGAGAGCGGCGAAGTCCCGCTCGACGAGAGCATCGACCTGTACGAACGCGGTGAGGCGCTACGCAAGGCCTGCCAGGCCCGCCTGGATGCGGCGCAGGCAAGGATCGAGAAGATTGTCCAAGGCACCGGCGGTGTTCCCTCTGGTACCGTGCCCTTCGACGCGGATGGGTCGCAGTGAACCTCGTGACCACCAAGCCGGACCTTCTGAGCGAGGCTTTCGAGCGTATCCAGGACGAAGTCGACAGCGCGTTCGACGCATTCCTTCCTGTTCCGCAGGACAGCCGTGCTCGCTTGGTGGAGGCGATGCGTTACGCGGCAATTGGCGGAGGTAAGCGGGTCCGACCACTGCTGGTCGTGGCTACGGCCGAATTGTTCGGGGTCAATCACAATGCCGCGGTGAATGCGGGCTGTGCTGTAGAGGCGATCCACGCATACTCACTCATCCATGACGATCTTCCCTGCATGGATGATGACGATCTCAGGCATGGCAAGCCGACCGTCCACATGGCCTTCGATGAAGCAACGGCTGTTCTTGCAGGCGACAGCCTCCACGCGCTCGCTTTCGACATTCTCACTCAGCCTGACACCAGCACCGACCCATTCGTTCGCGCCGAGCTGGTGGCCACCCTTGCGCGGGCCAGCGGTCACGACGGAATGGCCGGCGGGCAGATGATGGACATGATGTCCGAAGAACAGGATTACGACCTGCGGCAGGTGACCCGGCTGCAACAGCTCAAGACCGGCGCCCTGCTGGCCGCCAGTGTCGAGATGGGCGCCGTGCTCGGCCGCATACCGCCGGAAGGACGCGCGCATTTGCGTGCCTATGCCCGCGACATCGGCCTTGCCTTCCAGATTGCCGACGACCTTCTCGACGTCGAGGGTGACCAGGACAAGGCCGGCAAGGCGCTGCGCAAGGACGAGGGGCAGGGCAAGCGTACCTTCGTCACGCTGATGGGCGTGGAGCAGGCCCGGGCACAGGCCGAAATGCTTGTGGAACAGGCAGGGAGCCATCTGGCCAGCCATGGCGAAGACGCCAGACTGCTGGTCGAACTGGCACGTTTCATCGTGAAGAGGGATCACTGATGGCGAAGCGCATTGGCGTCTATCCGGGGACTTTCGACCCGATCACGCTCGGACACATGGACATTATCGAGCGCGGGGCGAAACTGGTCGACGAGCTGATCATCGGCGTGACCACCAACATCGCCAAATCGCCGATGTTCGACGATGAAGAGCGCATCGCGATGGTTGAGCGCGAAGTGGCCGCGATCGGCTGCAAGAACTGCCGTGTCGTCGGTTTCAATTCGCTTCTCGTTGATTTCGCCGCAAAACAGGGGGCAACGACCATCGTGCGCGGGATCCGCGGCGTGACCGACTTCGAGTACGAATATCAGCTGACCGGCATGAACCGACAGCTGAACCATGACATCGAAACGGTCTTCCTCATGGCTGAAATTTCGTTGCAGCCGATTGCCAGCCGGCTGGTGAAGGAAATCGCACTTTACGGGGGAGAAATCGAAAAGTTCGTGACCCCGGCTGTGCGGGCAGATGTCGAGGCGCGCGTCGCCAAACTCGGCAAGGTTGTGGGCTAACTGCTGCAGCGCCAAGCTATTCATTGAACGGACAGACCCCGCTCGCTAGAGCGTGCCCCACTCAAGACAATTCGACGGAATCACGATGCTCAAGTCTTCCCTTGCCCTTGCTGCTGCCGCCCTCGTCGCGATCGCTCCCGTTGCCGCGATGGCGCAGGAAGCCGATGCAGCTGCACAGGCCACGGCTGATGCACCGGCCACCGATCAGCGCGTATTCCAGCCAATCAGCTACGACATGGCAGTCGATCCGGATAATATCCTTCTGCTCGACCTTTCGAACGGCCAGCGCGTTTCCATCCGTCTGATGCCTAGCTGGGCGCCGCAACACGTCGATCGCGTGAAGACGCTTGCCCGCCAGGGCTTCTACGATGGCATCATTTTCCATCGCGTAATCGAAGGCTTCATGGCGCAGACGGGCGATCCGACCGGTACTGGTACGGGTGGCTCGCAGCTCCCTGACCTGAAGCAGGAATTCAACAAGATGCCGCACGTTCGCGGCACAGTGTCGATGGCGCGCGCGGCCAGCGAAGACAGCGCGAACAGCCAGTTCTTCATCGTCTTCCTTCCGCGCTTTAGCCTCGACAACAAGTACACCAACTTCGGTCGCGTGATTTCGAACATGGCTGCGGTCGATGCGATCCAGCGTGGCGAGCCGCCTGCCAACCCCACGCGCATCGTTCAGGCATCCATCGCGTCCGACAACAAGCCGGTCCCGGCCGCCCCGGCACCGCGCATCGAGGCGAATATTTCCGCCGACGAGCTCAACGCGCCGATCGGCAACTGACTTTCATCTCGCGGCGCCCGCGACTATGCGAGCGCCGCTATGAAGGTCGACCTCTTCGATTTCGAACTCCCGCAGGAGCTGATTGCCCTGCGCCCGGCGGTGCCACGCGATTCCGCGCGCATGTTGCTGGTCGAGGGAGGCGATGTGCCTTTCCGCGATTTCAGCGTCAGCGACTTGCACTCGCTGCTGCGCGCCGGTGACGTACTGGTTTTCAATGACACACGGGTCATCCCCGCCCAGCTCGAGGGCAGGCGGGGCGATGCCAAGATCGGTGCCACCCTGCACAAGCGTATCGATCTCAGGCGCTGGCAGGCCTTTGTGCGCAACGCCAAACGACTGCGCCCCGGCGACCGTGTCGAGTTTGGCGGTGGCGTAGCGGCGATTGCCGAGGACCGCCTGGCCGACGGGAGCATCGTACTCGCCTTCGAAGGCGACGAGCCGGTCGAGCTGCTGCTGGAGCGGGCAGGGCGCATGCCGCTGCCACCATATATCGCCGGCAAGCGTGCGACAGACGATCGTGATCGCGAAGACTACCAGACCATGTTCGCGCGCGAGGACGGCGCCGTGGCCGCCCCGACCGCCGCCTTGCACTTCACGCCGAATTTGATCGATGCACTCGATGCGGCAGGAATCGGGCGCGAGACGCTGACTTTACACGTCGGGGCAGGTACCTTCCTGCCGGTAAAGGTCGACGACACCGACGACCATGCCATGCACGCCGAGTTCGGTCGTATCGACCCCGAGACGGCGGAACGCCTGAATGCCGTTCGCCGGAACCGCGGTCGGATCATCGCCGTTGGAACCACCAGTCTGCGCCTACTCGAAAGCGCGACAGGGGAAGATCGCATTATCAAGCCTTTCGCGGGAGACACTTCGATATTCATCACGCCCGGTTATCACTTCCGCGCGGTCGACGGGCTGATGACGAATTTCCACCTTCCCAAGTCGACCTTGATGATGCTGGTGAGCGCGCTGATGGGGCGTGATCGGATGATGGCCGCCTATGAACATGCCATCGCCAACGGATACCGCTTCTACAGTTACGGCGATTCCTCGCTGCTGCTGCCCTAGCAAGCATCCGACGAAAACAGGCTGCGCTGGTCGATCAAGCGGTCGATCAATCCGTCTTCTGCGGGGATGCGCCCGTCGAGCATGAGCATGGCCACGCCATGGGCCACTGCCCACGCCTGCAGCGCGAGACGCTCGGCACTTTCCTTGTCCCCCGTGATTGCGAGCGAGTTCGCTGCCAGGAGTGCCTGCGCCTGGTCGTTTTCGGGACCATGAAGGACGGGATCGCCCTGGGTGAACATGAAGCGAAACAGGGCAGGGTGGGCGAGCGCGAAGCGGACATAGGCACGTCCCGTTTCGGCAAAGGCGCCAGGTCCTCCCCCTGCCTTGTCGGAGGCCGCCTTCTGCGCGGTGTAGAGCATCTTCAACCCTTCGGTCGCCAGCGCATCGGCCAAGGCCTTCTTGTCGGGGAAATGTCGGTACACTGCCGTTGGCGAGACCCCTACCGTGCGCGCCAGTTCGCGCAGGGAAATGTCCTTGCCTTCGCGTCCCTCCAGCGCGGCAATCCCTGCCTCGACGAGCGCTTCGCGGAGGCTTCCGTGGTGGTAGGCTTCATTCGATGTTGACACTGTTACCATCATCCGTATGTTTACAGCGTTCACTTTAGACGGAGCGAGTCGGAAATGGCAAGCGTGATCGAAAAAACCATCCGCAAGGCGGTAGCCCCTGCAATCATGACCGTTGCGGGGATCAATCGTCGGCGTCTGGATGATGCGGACGAAAATCCGTTCCTGCATGGCGTCCACACCCCGATGAAGTCGGAACTGACGCTGACCGACCTGACGGTTACCGGCACCATCCCGACGGAACTGGACGGTCGTTATGTCCGCATCGGTCCCAACCCGTTCGGTGAGGCCGGAAACGGGCATCACTGGTTTATCGGCGACGGTATGGTTCACGGCATCCGCCTCAAGGACGGCAAGGCCGAATGGTACCGCAATCGCTACATCAAGTCGCGCGAGCTCGAAGGGAAGGGCGGCCCCGCAGCCGCACCGGGACCGCGTCGCGGGTTCAGCGACACCGTCAACACCAACGTCCTTGGTGTGGGCGACAAGATCATGGCGTTGGTGGAAGCCGGCTCATACCCGGTCGAACTCGACGGCAATCTCGAAAGCGTCGCCTACAGCAACTTCGGCGGTGGGCTTGCCGGATCGTTTACCGCGCACCCGCACCAGTGCCCCGAAACGGGTGAACACCATGCCATCTGCTATCAGGGGGACGAGGCCGATCGCATCCGCCACGTCGTGCTCGACAAGCAGGGAACGGTCCTGCGAGAGACCGTCATCCCGGTCGCGCATGGCCCTTCGATCCACGATTGCGCGCTCACCAGAAACTACGCGATCATCCTCGACCTGCCCGTGACCTTCTCGATGAAGGCGCTGCTGGCGGGACACAAGTTCCCGTATCGCTGGAACCGCGAGCACCAGGCCCGCGTGGGCCTCATCCCGCGCACCGGGTCTGCCGACGATGTGATCTGGTGCAACGTCGACCCTTGCTACGTCTTCCACGTCGGCAACAGCTTCGAGGACGGTACCGGACGTGTGATCATGGATGTCTGCGCCTATGAGACGATCTTCGATGGCGACATGCCTGGGCCTTATGGCCACCCGCTCGGACTGGAGCGCTGGACCATTGATCCCGCGGCCGGAAGTGTCGAGCGCGTCACTCTCGACGAAACCGCGCAGGAATTCCCGCGCCCGGACGAGCGATATTTCACCAAGCCCTATCGCTACCTCTGGAGCGATGGGATTTCGGGCGAGGCGGATTTCTTCGGCTCGATGCCGATATACCGACACGACCTCGAGACGGGTGAGCGGATCGCGCATTATTTCGGCGAAGGCAGCATGCCGGGCGAATTCGTCTTCGTCCCGCGCTCGGCAAGCGCACCGGAAGGTGACGGTTGGGTGATGGGCTATGTGGTCAACCGGAATGCCGGGACGACCAGTCTCGAAATCCTCGATGCTGTTTCGCTGGAACCGGTTGCCTCGGTGCATATCCCCCACATCATCCCACCGGGCTTCCACGGGAACTGGATTGCCGCTAGCCACGACTGAGTGGAGCCGATTCTCGAACTCAGCGGCCTGACCAAGGTCTATCCCGGCGGGCTGAAAGCCCTCGACAATGTCGACCTGACGATCCGGCGGGGAGAGATCTTCGCCCTGCTGGGGCCTAACGGTGCCGGCAAGACCACCCTGATCGGTGCGGTTTGCGGACTTGTGCGTTCGAGTGGTGGGACCATTCGCGCTTTCGGACTCGATCTCGAAAGCGACTGGCGCAAGGCGAGGGCGCGTATCGGCCTAGTTCCGCAGGAAATGGCCACCGACATGTTCGAGACGGTTTATCGCGCCGTCTCCTATTCGCGTGGACTGTTCGGCGTCTCGCCCGACAAGGCGCGGATCGAGGAAATCCTCCGGAGCCTTGCCCTGTGGGACAAGAAGGACGAGCAGATCCGGGCGCTCTCCGGCGGTATGAAACGCCGTGTCCTGATCGCCAAGGCACTAGCGCACGAGCCCGACCTGCTGTTCCTCGACGAGCCGACTGCGGGCGTCGATGTCGAGCTGCGCAAGGGCATGTGGGCGATCATCGACCAGATGCGTGCGCGTGGCGTCACGATCATCCTGACGACCCATTACATCGAGGAAGCCGAGGAGATGGCCGACCGTGTCGGCATCATTTCCAAGGGCCGGATCCTTATGGTCGACGAGAAGGATGCCCTGATGGCGCGTCTCGGCCGAACCGAGGCGCATATAGCTCTGGCCGAGCCGATGGCTGAATTGCCAGCGGCCATTGCGGGCTTTCCGGTCGAGCTCGAGGAAGGCGGCACTTCGCTGCGCTATCGCGGTGGCGACGGCACGGGGAAGGGCAAGGCCGAGGTGGCAGAGGTGACCAAGGCGCTGACACGCGCCGGCATCGATTACACGGGCATCGAGACCCGGGAGAGCAGCCTTGAAGACATCTTCGTCAGCTTGCTCGGGGAGGACGGCTGATGATTGCCTGGCGTTCCACCTGGTCGATCTACAAGCGCGAGCTGGTCCGTTTCCTGCGTACGGCATTCCAGTCTGTGCTTGCCCCGGTGCTCACAACCTCGCTCTATTTCATCGTCTTCGGAGCGGCGATCGGCGGGCGGATGCCCGACCTCGGCGGGGTCGATTACGGCGCCTTCATCATTCCAGGCCTGTTGATGCTGACACTGCTCGGCGAAACAACCAGCAATTCGAGCTTCGGCATCTACATGCCCAAGTTCACCGGCACGATCTACGAACTGCTAAGCGCGCCGGTCGGTGTCGCGGAGACCCTGATCGGCTTCGTCGGCGCAGCGGCTACCAAGAGCCTCATTTTGGCGACGATCATCCTCGTCACCGCACGCCTCTTCGTGGACTATCACATCGCCCACCCGCTGCTTGCGGTGATCTACATCATGCTGGTCGCGGCCGCCTTCAGCCTGTTCGGCTTCATCCTTGGCATCTGGGCGGACAATTTCGAGAAGCTGGGCATCATTCCCATGCTCTTCCTCACCCCGCTGACTTTCCTTGGCGGGACCTTCTATTCGATCGATATGCTGCCCAAGCCGTGGGACACGATCGCGCTGTTCAACCCGATCGTCTATCTCGTCAGCGGATTGCGCTGGACCTTCTATGGAAGTGCCGACGTCGACATTCGTGTCAGCTTCGCGATCACCATGGCTTTCCTTGCCATCTGCGTGGCTGTCATCGCCTATATCTTCAGGACAGGCTGGCGCCTTCGCGCCTGACAAATCCCTCAATTCGTTCATGAAACAGCAAGTGTATTGCTGAGATAGGGCACGTGCGTCGCGAGGGCGGCGCTCGATAATCAAAAAGGAAGTTCCTTTCATGAGGAAGACCGTACTTGCACTCGCAATCGCCGCTCCGGCGATCGCTCTCCCCACAGCCGCTCAGGCACAGGACGTGGTACCGGGCAGCGGCTTCGTCGCCGTGACCGCGGGTATTCACGACCTCAATGTCGAAGATGAAGTCCAGGCCGCTGTCGTTGGTCTCGAGATCAACGATTCGAGCCCCATCTTCGGCATTGCCGCAGGCTACGACGTTCCGGTCGGCACCGGCCTGTTCGCGGGCGTCGAAGGCAACTTCAACCTCGGCACCGACGCGATCGACAGCGAGTATGGCCTGTCGGGCCGCCTCGGCTTCGCCATGCCCGGCGGCGCCAAGGTCTATGGCCGCGTCGGCTACCAATGGATCGATCTCGACCTCAATGCGATCACCGGCGCCGATGATTTCGACTTCAGCGATTTCGACGATACCGACGGAGACGTGATGGTCGGCGCGGGCGTCGATGTGCCGCTCGGCAAGACCTTCATCCGCGCCAACGTCGATACGGTTTCGTTCGACACGCTGCGTGGCACTGTCGGCGTCGGCATGCGCTTCTGATCCGGTGGGCGGCGGGCTTCGCGCCTGCCGCCCCCTCTTTCGGGATGACTTGGCGTCATCCCCCCGCTAGCGGGGCGGGCATGACTGCTCCCCGTTTCCAGTTTGATATCCACGCCACTGACGGCAAGGCGCGCACCGGCACGATCCGGATGACGCGCGGCGATATCCGGACGCCCGCCTTCATGCCCGTCGGCACGGCTGCGACAGTAAAGGCGATGAAGCCTGAGACGGTGCGCAAGACCGGCGCCGACATCATCCTTGGCAATACCTACCACCTGATGCTCCGCCCCGGTGCGGAACGCGTCGCCAAGCTCGGCGGGCTGCACAAGTTCATGAACTGGCACCGCCCGATCCTGACCGACAGTGGCGGCTACCAGGTGATGAGCCTGTCGGAATTGCGCAAACTGACCGAAGAGGGGGTCGAGTTTCGCAGTCACCTCGATGGATCGAAGCATATGCTGACGCCCGAACGCAGCATGGAAATCCAGCGCCTGCTGGGCAGCGACATCGTCATGGCTTTCGACGAATGCCCGCGCGCCGATCGTCCGCGGGAAGAGATTGCAGCAAGCATGGAAATGTCCATGCGCTGGGCGAAGCGCAGCCGCGACGGCTTCGACAGCGGAGAGGAGCATGCAGCCCGATCGGCCTTGTTCGGTATCCAGCAGGGTGCGCTCGACGAAGAACTGCGCAAGGCGAGCGCCGACAAGCTCACCGACATCGGCTTCGACGGCTATGCGATTGGTGGACTTGCCGTAGGAGAGGGGCAGGAGGCGATGTTCGCCACGCTCGACTTCGCTCCGGGACAACTGCCGGCTCACCGCCCGCGCTACCTCATGGGCGTGGGCAAGCCCGACGATCTCGTCGGCGCGGTCGAGCGCGGGGTCGACATGTTTGATTGCGTCCTCCCCAGTCGATCGGGTCGAAATGGTCAGGCATTCACCTGGAACGGGCCGATCAACCTGCGCAACGCCCGCTTTGCCGAGGACCAGGAGCCGCTCGACAACCGCTGTTCCTGTGACACCTGCGGGACTTACAGCCGCGCCTATATCCATCATCTCGTCCGCTCGAACGAAATCCTCGGGGCGATGCTGATGACCGAGCATAACATCGCCTTTTACCAGCAACTGATGCAGGCCATGCGCGATGCGATTGCCGATGGACGATTTACCGAATTCGCATCGCAATTCAGGACTGAATATTACAACCGATAGCGCGTTGCGTTCACGACGGAATTGTATAGCTTCACCCCATTACTTGAATGGGGGGGCGCATGACTTTCTGGAAGATAGCAAGCGGAGCGTGCTGTACGGCAATTGCTTTCGCATCTCAGGCCTTACAAGCCGGAACGGCGGAGGAAACTGCGGCCAAGTTTGCACTGCGGCCGGTTGTCCTCGACGTCAGTCTGTCGCCTTCGGGTGACAAGATCTCCTATATCGCTCCCCAGGGCGATCGTGGCGAAATTCTCTACGTGATCGACCTCGCGGGTACGGCCCAGCCTGTGGCTGTTATCGCCAATTCGGAAGAAAACACCGATCTTGATGAATGCGATTGGGCAACCGATACGCATCTCGTCTGCTCCCTGTATTTCATCCGACAGGATGGAAACCTGCTCTTGGGGTATGACCGGACGATGTCGGTTTCTGCCGTCGACGGGGCGGCTCGATTGATGTCCCAGCAGACCAATTCGCGCATGCTTCGCGTGACCCAGGACGGTGGTTCGGTGGTCGCACTGGACGTTCCGGGGGAGAAGAACCAGATCCTCATGACGCGGGACTGGGTCAAGGAACGGTCGATCGGAACGCGCGCTTCCAATGATCGCGAAGGGCTTGGCGTCGACAGCATCGATGTCACCACCGGCAAGCGTCAGATCAAGGTCCATCCGGACGTCGATGCCGAGCGATACATTGCCGACCAGTTTGGTGAGGTGCGCCTCAAGATGCGCCACGCGCGCGACCGCAGCACCGGCGTCTACAAGGAAGATCGTACTTACTATTATCGGCCGAAGGGCAGCAGCGAGTGGAAGATGCTGTCGAAGGAGACGCTACAGCCAGGGGGCGGAAACACGGGATTTGTCCCGGTCGCGGTCGATTCTGAGTTGGACATTGCATACGGCTTCGGATCGAAGAACGGATATGATGCGATCTACAAGGTTTCGCTCGCCAATCCTGCGGTGCCGGAGCTCGTTTCGGCGAAGGATGGGATCGAGGTCGATTCCCTTATTCGCGTGGGACGGCAACGACGTGTGGTCGGGGTGAGCTTCGCGACCGAAAGGCGCAATATCGACTATTTCGACCCGGTATTCCGCAAGCTTTCATCAGGTCTCGCGGCTGCCTTGCCCGGTAAGCCGCTTGTCAATATCGTCGATGCGAGCGCCGACGAGAACAAGCTGCTGATCATCGCTGCAAGCGACGTCGATCCCGGCACGGTTTACCTGCTTGATCGCAAGACCAACCAGATGGAACCCCTGCTCGACATGCGCAGCCACATGGATGCGTCGGCGATGGCGGAGATGAAGCCGGTCAACTTCACCGCCTCCGACGGAACCCAGATCCCCGGCTACCTCACCCTTCCCAAGGGTTCGACGGGCAAGGGGCTGAAGGCAATTGTTCTTCCGCACGGCGGGCCAAGCGCGCGCGACGAGTGGGGTTTCGACTGGCTGGTGCAATTCTTTGCCGCGCGCGGTTACGCGGTTCTCCAGCCCAATTTCCGCGGCTCGGCGGGCTATGGCGAGGCATGGTTCGGCCGCAATGGCTTCCAGGACTGGAAAGTGGCAATCGGCGACGTCAATGACGCAGGGCGCTGGCTGGTCAAGCAAGGAATTGCCGATCCCACCAAGCTGGCCATCGTTGGATGGTCCTATGGCGGTTATGCGGCGCTCCAGTCGCAGGTCCTCGATCCCGACCTGTTCAAGGCTGTCGTGGCCATCGCGCCCGTGACCGATCTCGCCAAGATGCGAGAACATGCAACCTATTTCACCAATTCGCGCCTCGTGCGGGGTTTCCTGGGCGAGGGCGCGCATGTCCGGGAAGGCAGCCCTGCGCAGAACGCTTCGGTGATGAAGGCCCCGGTCCTGCTGTTCCACGGGACTTTGGACCAGAACGTCGTGGTCGACCAATCGCGCTTCATGGAAAAGCGTCTCAAGGAAGTGGGTAAGGCTGTAACCTATGTCGAGTTCGACGGCCTCGATCATCAGCTTGAAGAATCCAAGGCACGATTCAAGATGCTCTCTGATATCGACAAGTTCCTCGATACGAACCTCGGAGGCTGACAGTGGCGAAGGAGAACAGGCAGATCGTTGTCCCGGCCAAGTGGGGCCTGCCCTATGCGGAGGATCAGGTGCAACCGGTCAAGAGGCGGGAACAGACTTATATCGTTGCCTTCGCGGTTCTGACGATCATCGCCTGGCAGACCCAGATCGGCACGTTGGTGCTGATGCCGTTCACCCTGCTTTCGACCTGGTGGCACGAGATGGCGCACGGCCTGACCGCGGCGGCGCTGGGCGCCAACTTCCAGCGCCTGGTGATCTTTGCCAATGGATCCGGCTATGCCGAACATTCCGGAGGCCTCTGGTCGGTGGGACAGGCCATAGTCGCGGCGGCGGGGCTGCTGGGTCCCAGTATCGCAGGATCGTTGATGATCATCGCGTCGCGCTCGCGCCGCGCCACGCGACTGGCCTTGCTCGGCCTTGGCGCCGCCCTGCTTGTCACAACGCTGATCTGGGTGCGGTCGATCGTGGGCTGGGTGGTGCTGCCGCTATTCGCCCTTGCCGCGCTCTACATCGCGGCACGAGGCAGTGAGAAGTGGCAGCGCATATCAGTCGAGTTTCTCGGCGTGCAGGGCGCTGTAAGTGTCTACCAGGACTTCGACTACCTCTTCAGTCCGGGCGGGGTTGTTGGCGGGCACGCGGCCTTGTCGGATACCGCCAGGATCGCCGATGCACTGATCCTGCCTTACTGGTTCTGGGGAGGGGCCATCACGGTGGCGATCGTTGCCATGGTCTGGAAAGCGCTCCAGGTCGCCAGCCGCTACTAGGCCGGCTCCTTCTCGCGCATCTCCAGGATTGTTCCCCTGTACGGGATGAAAGTACCCGTCCCGTCGAGAAACCCCGCGCCGATGGCATTTGCCCGCGCCTGCGCCTCGCGCAAGCTATCATACCATTTGCCGCGGCGTTTGGGGGTCAGGAACCGGTATTGGGTCATCGCACCTGCATTAAGCGCGAGGAGGCTCTCGGTTCCCTGCAAACCCCTGAAAATGCGGTGAATTGAAACGAAAAGGGCGGCCCCGCAGGACCGCCCTCTTTCGTGACGATATCGTCGGAACTTAGCGCGAGTAGAACTCGACGACCAGGTTCGGTTCCATGGTGACTGGGTAAGGCACTTCGTCGAGCTTCGGCACGCGGGTGAAGGTCACCTTGTCGTTGCCGTCGGTAGCGACGTAGTCGGGAATGTCACGCTCGGGCAGGCTCTGCGCTTCGATGACGAGCGCCATTTCCTGGGCCTTCTTGCCGAGGCTGATCACGTCACCGACCTTCACGCGACGCGAGGCGATGTTGCACTTCACGCCGTTGACGTAGATGTGGCCGTGCGAAACGATCTGGCGGGCCGAGAAGATGGTCGGCGCGAACTTGGCGCGGTAGACGACCATGTCGAGGCGCTGTTCGAGCAGGCCGATCAGGTTCTGGCCAGTGTCGCCCTTCATGCGCGACGCTTCGATGTAGGTGCGCTTGAACTGCTTTTCGGTGACGTCGCCGTAGTAGCCCTTGAGCTTCTGCTTCGCGCGCAGCTGGAGACCGAAGTCGCTCATCTTGCCCTTGCGGCGCTGACCGTGCTGGCCCGGGCCGTAAGAACGCTTGTTGACCGGCGAATTCGGACGACCCCAGATGTTTTCGCCCATCCGGCGGTCGAGCTTGTACTTGGCGCTGGTGCGCTTCGTCATGAGACGTAATCCTTCAATTTGCTGTCACCATCCCATCGATGGTGCTTCAACCCGGCATCGCACCGCTGGAGCTGTTCTCCAGCGCGGCCACCGCTTCACCGGGGTACGGGGCCAATTCGCGAAGGCGCGCCATTAGCAGTTTTCCCGCTCGCGTCAACCGGTCTGCTTACACCGAATTGCCGTTGGCGCGTGGCTCGGTCGGGTGTAGCACGCCGGGATGGACAGGGCCGCACATCCCGGGAGAGGGGAGGCTGGTCAATGCCCCAAACATTCGACTTTGTCGTCGTCGGTGGAGGTTCGGCCGGAGCAGCGCTTGCTGCAAGGTTGACTGAAGATCCGCAGGTCACAGTTGCACTGATAGAGGCAGGTGGAAAGCCGCCTGCGCACGAGGCGATGCCGATGGCTTGCGCTTCACTTCAGCTCGACCCCGAAACCGACTGGATGTTCAGGGGCAGCGCGGGGAAGGGTGCCCAAGGCTTCCTGAACAAGACCGTTCCTGTCCCGCGCGGGCGGATGCTCGGTGGATCGTCGGGCATCAACTACATGGTCTATGTGAAGGGTCATCCCGGCGACTTCGACAATTGGGCCGCCCGCGGAGCAACCGGGTGGAGCTTCGCCGACGTCCGGCATTGTTTCGAACGCATGGAGGAAGTCCGGCCATCGAACGAGGCGATCATCGATAGCGAGGGACGGGGGACCTCGGGCCCCATCGGGGTGGGGATACGCTCGCCCGTCATCCCTGCCGCGCGGCAGTTCGTGCAAGCTGCGGAAGCGGTCGGGATCCCCTCGGGCGACTACAACGGCAGTGGCCGCTTCGATCCAAATGGAGTCGTCTCGCTGGTCCAGACCAACACAAGGGATGGTCGTCGTTCAAGCACCTATCATGGCTATCTCGAAGGCAAGGCCGAAGAGAGAACCAACCTCACGATCATTACCGGAGCGCACGTCACGAAACTGCTGCTTGATGGAGACGGTCACGACCTTGCCTGTCGGGGAATAGAGTACCGTGATGCGACGGGGGGATTGCAGCAGGTTCACGCGCGCCGCGAAACCGTTCTCAGCGCCGGTGCAGTAGGATCCCCGCACCTGCTGATGCTTTCGGGAGTCGGCTGTCGGCGCGAGCTGGAGGCGGTCGGCATCCACTGTCGCCTCGACAATCCGCACGTCGGCAAACACCTCAAGGATCACTACCAGGTACCCATGGCGTTCAGGGCCCCGGGAGTAGGTGTTCCCCTCGCGGAGTTGGGATTGTCGGCAGGACCCGATGCCCTGCGCGGACCAGACGGTCCGCTCCCGGAAGATCCCGTCGATGACGCAACCCTCAGCCCGGAAAAGCAGGCAATCAAGGATGAAGCGGAACGCCGGCTAGCCGAATGGAACGAACACGGCACAGGCTATGCTGCTTCCTCGATCTACGATGGCATCGGCTTTTTCTCGACCGGCCTGGGCGACGATTACACCCATGACGCGCAGATCGGATTTGTCCCCACGTGCTATGGTCGCGACGTGATTGCGGACCGCCTGCTGATCGATGTCGACCAGTTCTTCGACAATCCCGACGCAGTCTTCGCGCCCGAGGCGGAAAACGTGATCATCCTCGCCAGCAACTGTGTTCCCCATGGCGAAGGCGAACTGGTCATCTCGAGCGCCGATCCGTCGGTCCAGCCGGAAATCAACCTGAACTATTTCGACGATCCCCACGACCTCAAAATCATGGTCGCAATCCAGCGCAAGGTGTTCGAGATTGCTGCCAACTGGCCCGGGGGATTGGGCGGATGGATGGCTCCTCCCAAGCTGGCAAAAATGCACGATTATCGCGATGGCGATGTGCCGAGCGACGCCATGCTGGAGAACGTGGCGCTGCATTTCGCGGCCACGGTCTACCATCTTTCCTGCACATGCCGGATGGGGGATGTGGTCGACGAGCGCCTGAGAGTGAAGGGGGTGAAAAATCTTCGCATCGCCGACGCCAGCGTCATGCCCGAGATACCGAGCGGAAACATCAACGCGCCGAGTATCATGATCGGCGAGCGTGCTTCGGACCTGATCAGGGAGGATCACACGATCGCGATGGAAACGGCCTAGGGTCGCAGCCGACTTGGCGCTCGACAAAAGGCGCTGCAGAGGGCAGTGCGCCGCCCCATGAACGAGACAATTCTGTTGCCCGAGGAATGTGAAACGATGGTCGAAGTTCGCGCCGGTGTCGACGCGACCGATCGCGAACTCATGCAATTGCTGGATCGTCGCTTCGGTTACATGCGAGCGGCGGCGCGGATCAAAACGGACCGAAGTGTTGTGCGCGATGAAGCCCGAAAGGCAGAGGTAGTCGACAACGCGCGCGCGGACGCCGAAACGCGCGGCCTGCCGGGTCCGGATCTGGCCAAGATCTGGGACTTGTTGGTCGAGAGTTCGATAGCTTACGAACTCGTCGAATGGGACCGCATCAGGGCCTGACGCGGCCGCGCATCAATTACCGCGGTTGAAGCGGACCCACTCTTCCGACGTCATGCAGACCTTCTGCTTGCGCCTGCTGTTCATGTCGGTGCGGATGAACTTGCAGATCTCGTCTTCCTTCTTCGTCGCCGCGTCCTGGGTGTCGGCTTTTTCCTCCTTCCGCACCTCGTTGGCCTCCTGGGCGACCAGGGGGGTGGAAAGAAAGGCAAAGCAGCAGGCGATCACGGCAGTACGCATCGAAAAATCCTAAAACAAAACAAGCATCCAAGAGGGCCTAGATAGAGCCCACTCGATAGTCCATGGTCGCTCGATCAACGACTTCGGGGTGGCCTTTCCAGCGAAGAAAGCACGCCTCGCAGCGTTCGTACTTCGAGGTGGTTCCAGCCTGGTTTGGTCAATACTCCACGCAACGTCCGTCGGGTTGCATCCGACCGGCTTTCCGGAAGGTAATATCCCTTCGGCTCCAGCATGCGTTCAAGGTGCTCGATCAGGCCTTCGAGTTCTTCCTGCGGCGCCGGTGGGAGGAGTTCCTCCTGCGTGGGCTGCACCAGTTTCTGGTTCTTTGACCACTCATAGGCGCAAAGGATCACGGCCTGCGCGAGGTTGAGAGATCCGAATTCAGGATTGATCGGGACTGTCAGGATGGCTCGCGCAAGGGCGACGTCCTCGGTCTCGAGACCCGAGCGTTCGGGTCCGAACAGGAAAGCGCTGCGTCCAACATTCTCAGTCATTTCGCGCGCTGCTTCTTCGGGGGTAAGAACCGGCTTTGTCACACCGCGTTTGCGCACCGTAGTCGCATAGACATGCGCGCAGTCGGCCACCGCCTCTGCGGTAGTGGCGAAAACCCGCGCCTGTTCGAGCACGGTGTCCGCTCCCGCAGCGGCGGGTCCGGCCGAGGGATTGGGCCAGCCGTCACGCGGCTCGACCAGGCGCATTTCGGTCAGGCCGAAATTGAGCATGGCGCGCGCCGCCTTGCCGATATTCTCGCCCAGCTGCGGCCGGACGAGTACCACCACGGGCTTGTTCGTATCAGCCACGCGACTTTCCGTCTTGGGCCGCTTCCTGCACGGTGCTGGCAAATTCTTCGAAATCGCGCGCTTCGCTGAAGTCGCGATAGACCGAGGCGAAACGGATATAGGCCACGCTGTCGAGCTGGCGCAGGCCGTTCATGACCATTTCGCCGATGCGTTGAGAGGAAACCTCGGCCTCGCCCGCTGTTTCGACCTGGCGCTGGATACCGCTGACGAGCTGGTCGATGCGCTCTTGCGGCACGTCGCGCTTGCGGCAGGCGAGGGTTATCGACTGTTCCAGCTTGCCGCGGTCGAACGGTTCGCGACGGTCACCCGACTTGACCACCGTCACCTCGCGAAGCTGTACGCGCTCGAATGTCGTGAACCTGCCCCCACAGCTTGAACACTGGCGACGCCGGCGGATCGAGGTGTTGTCCTCGGTCGGCCGGCTGTCCTTTACCTGGCTGTCGTCATGTGCACAGAATGGGCAGCGCATTTAGGTCCGTATACGTTTGTAGAGGGCGTAGCCTGCACCCGCGACACCGCCAATGAGCGGGCCGACCACCGGCACGAAGATACCTGCGGCGGCTCCGACAGCAGCACCCTTCAGGACCGGCTTCGATGAAGGATGATTGAGTCCTTCGTTGATCATGTCCTTGAGTTCTTCTGCCGCATCCGGAAACAGGTTGGGATCTTTGGGACGTTCATCGCGATCCGACATGAATATTCTCCTGGAAATCGAATAGTTGTCGGAAGGAATGACCACAATTACAGCGCTATGTCACGCGAGTATTGGTCCAAGTTGGCGAAGAAATCAGGGCCTTAGGCGCCTGTAAAGCATGAAGCCTGCTCCCGCGATAAGGCCAATGGGCCACGTTACCACTGGCAGGACTCCGCCCACGACCGCGCCAACCGCCGCACCGGCAAGTACAGGTTTCGTGGACGGATGATCGAGGCCCTGCTTAAGCATGCTCTTCACCTCTTCCTGAGCGTCGGGAATGAGGTCGTGGTCCTGATGCTTGGGATCCTGTTCGTCCATATGCTCTCTCCTCAGCGGCCGGGATAAACCGGGAAGGCAGCGCAGAGTTCGGCGACCTTGCCACGCACCGCTTCTTCGACCTGACCGTCACCCTCGGGGCCATTGCGCGACAGACCGTCTACCACTTCGGCGATGAGCGCGCCAATCTTCCGGAACTCTTCCGTCCCGAAACCGCGCGTCGTGCCTGCCGGCGTGCCAAGGCGGACGCCGCTTGTAACGAAGGGGCTGCGCGTGTCGTAGGGAATGCCGTTCTTGTTGCAGGTCAGCCAGGCGCGATCTAGGCCCTTCTCGGCATCCTTGCCGGTGACGTCCTTGGCCGTGAGGTCGACCAGCATAGAATGGTTGTCCGTGCCACCCGAAACCACGCGCAGGCCGTTTTCCTCGAGGCTCGCGGCAAGCGCACGGGCGTTGTCGACGACGCGGCGGGCATAGTCCTTGAAGTCGGGACGCAGCGCCTCTCCGAACGCAACCGCCTTGGCGGCGACGACATGCATCAGCGGACCGCCCTGGAGGCCGGGGAAGACCGCCATGTTGAGCGGCTTGGTCAGTTCCTCGTCGTTCCAAAGGATCACGCCCGAACGCGGGCCGCGCAACGACTTGTGTGTGGTGGTGGTGACCACATGGGCATGCGGGAAGGGGGAAGGATGTGCGCCGCCTGCGACAAGGCCGGAGATGTGGCTCATGTCGACCATCAGGTAGGCGCCGACTTCGTCAGCAACCTTGCGGAAGGCTTCCCAGTCCCACACGCGTGAGTAGGCGGTGCCGCCGGCGATGATGAGCTTGGGTTTGTGCGCCTTGGCGGTCGCCATGACCTCGTCCATGTCGATACGCTCGTCCTCGCGGCGCACGCCATAGCTTACGGGCGAGAACCACTTGCCGCTCATGTTGACGGGCGAGCCATGGGTAAGATGACCGCCCGAATTGAGGTCGAGGCCCATGAAGGTGTCGCCCGGCTGAAGGAGCGCGAGGAACACAGCCTGGTTCATCTGGCTGCCCGAGTTGGGCTGGACGTTGGCGAAGTTGCAACCGAACAACTGCTTGGCACGCTCGATGGCGAGCGTCTCCACCACATCGGCATAGTCGCAGCCGCCGTAATACCGTTTGCCGGGATAGCCTTCCGCGTATTTGTTGGTGAAGACCGATCCGGTGGCTTCGAGAACGGCGGTCGAAGCGATGTTCTCCGACGCGATGAGTTCGATCTTGTCCTGCTGGCGCTTCAGTTCCTTACGGATGGCGGCATGGATTTCGGGATCGGCCTCGGCAAGCGTGTCATGCCAGAAGCGGTCCATCGGATCGCGGTCATGGGAAGCGGGCTGGGTGGCCAAATCAGGTCTCCGGGTTCGAAAGCTTGTCGACGCGGCGCTGATGGCGTCCGCCGGCGAAATCGGTGGTGAGGAAGGCTTCGAGACACGCCTTGGCCATGTCGCTGCCGGTCAGGCGCGCACCCATGGCAATGCAATTCGCGTCATTGTGCTCACGGGCTAGCGAAGCGGACAGAGGTTCCGACACCAGCGCGCAACGGACGGCAGGGTTGCGGTTGACGCTGATCGAAATGCCGATGCCCGATCCGCAGAGGGCAACGCCGCGTTCTGCGGTCCCGTCGGCAACCACCGAGGCAAGCTTGTATCCGAAGTCCGGATAGTCGACGCTGTCAGTGGTATCGGGGCCAAGATCGGCAACCTCGTGCCCCTGCTCGATCAACCATTCACGCAGTTCGGCTTTAAGGTCGATGGCGGCATGGTCGGAGGCAATGGCGATACGCATGGCGGCCCCATAGGCGAGGTAACCGATTCCCTCCACCCCAAAGCCTTGCTTTTCGACCACTGCTGTTGGACCGGGTGAACCGGCACATGTGGGTGAATACGTTGGTCGTCAGGAATCGAACAAAGGTCGACGAAGGCTTACTAATTTGAGCGATTGCTACATGATCCGGCAATGGATCTCATGACCAACAGGCGCGATGCCCTATGCTTCGTGGGCGGAGGTCTTCTGCTGGGGAGTTGCGGCATGGCATCCCAATCGGAATCAGGCATAGCGACTCGTCCGGCAACGCTTGGCGACATACCCGAAATCGTCGGCATATTGGGCGCATATCGCGACAAACTTGCCCACTGGTCACCGCAATTCTGGCGCCCGGCACCGGGTTCGGCAGCGATGACGACGATGTATCTGGGGTCGCTCGTCGGGAAGGAGGAGCACATCTTCCTGGTGGCAGAGGAAGCCGGGGCGGTGATTGGCTTCGCGCTGGCGCTGGAAACCCCCGCACCTCCTGTATACGCCCCCGGTGATACCGGAACGCTCGACGATTTCGCTGTGTTGGACGATGAGCGATGGGAGGAAGTCGCAGGGGCTCTGCTCGCCGCAATCGTGCGCAACGCGAAAAAGCTTGGCTGGAAGCAGCTCATAGCAGTCAGCCCCAAGGCCGACGACCTGAAAAACCGCCTATTGGAAGAGGCTGGCCTCGTCGTCGCATCCCAATGGTGGACGACGAAGCTCTAGCCAAACTTACTGGTCCAGAAAGGACCTCATCTTGCGGCTGCGGCTCGGGTGCTTGAGCTTGCGCAGCGCCTTCGCCTCGATCTGACGGATACGTTCGCGGGTCACCGAGAACTGCTGACCGACTTCCTCGAGCGTGTGATCGGTGTTCATGCCGATACCGAAACGCATGCGCAGCACGCGCTCTTCGCGCGGCGTGAGCGAGGCAAGGACACGGGTGACCGTTTCCTTGAGGTTCGACTGGATCGCCGCATCGACCGGGATGATGGCATTTGGATCCTGAATGAAGTCGCCCAGATGGCTGTCTTCCTCGTCGCCGATCGGCGTTTCGAGCGAAATCGGTTCCTTGGCGATCTTCATCACCTTGCGAACCTTTTCGAGCGGCATCGAGAGGCGTGCGGCCATCTCTTCCGGCGTCGGCTCGCGACCTTCCTCGTGGAGGAACTGGCGGCTCGTGCGGACCAGCTTGTTGATCGTCTCGATCATGTGGACCGGGATACGGATGGTGCGTGCCTGGTCGGCGATCGAGCGGGTAATCGCCTGCCTGATCCACCATGTCGCATAGGTGCTGAACTTATAGCCGCGGCGGTATTCGAACTTGTCGACCGCCTTCATCAGGCCGATGTTGCCTTCCTGGATGAGGTCGAGGAACTGCAGGCCGCGGTTGGTGTACTTCTTCGCGATCGAGATCACCAGGCGCAGGTTCGCCTCGACCATTTCCTTCTTGGCGATACGCGCTTCGCGTTCACCCTTCTGGACCATGTTCACAATGCGACGGAACTCGTCGAGCGCCATGCCGGTCTGGCTGGCGATGTCGGAGATTTCCGCACGGATGCGTTCTACCGCATCGGCTTCACGCTCGGCGAAAGCTGCCCACTTCTTGTCCTTCTTGGCGCGGTCGGTGAGCCAGGTATCGTCGAGCTCGTTGCCGATATAGGCATCGAGGAAGTCGGCGCGCTTGACCTTGTGGCGCTCGGCAAGGCGCAGCATCTGGCCACCCAGCGCCGTGAGGCGACGGTTGAAGGCGTAGAGGTTGTCGACCAGGAACTCGATCTTGGTCGCGTGGAATTGGACGCTTTCGACTTCAGCGGTGAGCTGTTCGCTCAGCGCTTCGTACTTCTTTTCCTTGGCCGGCGGGAAAGCCTCGCCGCGGCCCATGATCTCGACTCGCTCGGCCTGGAGCTTCTCGAACTTGCCGAAGAGGTCCGTGATGCGGGCAAAACGTTCGATGGCATCCGGCTTGAGCGCGGCTTCCATCTGGGCGAGGGACATGGTGTTGTCTTCCTCGTCGTCATCGTCCGCGGCGCGACGCTTGGACGAGCCTTCGCCGTCCTCGTCCTCGTCTTCGTCGACGTCTTCCTCTTCCTCGACCTCGTCGTCGTCGCGGATGGTCGGGCCCGCAGTCGCTTCGGAGATCTCGCCGTCGTCGTCATCGTCCTCGGCGTCGTCGGCGAGCTTGTCGGCAGGCGGTTCCTTGGAAAGCATCGCGTCGAGATCGAGAATCTCGCGCAGCTGCATTTCCTCGTTGTTGAGGGCTTCGGACCACTGGATGATGGCGTGGAAGGTGATCGGGCTCTGGCACAGGCCCATGATCATCATGTCGCGCCCGGCCTCGATGCGCTTGGCAATGGCGATTTCGCCTTCGCGGCTGAGCAGTTCGACCGCACCCATTTCGCGCAGGTACATGCGCACCGGGTCATCGGTGCGTTCGCCGGTCGCCAGCTTCTTGGAGGCCGCTGCAGTCTTTTTTGCAGGCTTCGAATCGTCGTCGTCGTCGTCCGAATCGTCGGCGGCGATTTCCTCGACGTCGTTGTCCGAATCCTCGGCCGCCTCGGCGTCCTCGTCACTCTCGACGATCTGCACGCCCATGTCGGACAGCGCTGACTGGATATCCTCGATCTGGTCGGAACTCATCTCGCCCTGCGGAAGGGCGTCGTTGAGTTCGTCATAGGTGACGTATCCGCGCTTTTTCGCCTTGGCGATCAGCTTCTTGATCGATGCTTCGTTGAGATCGATCAGCGGTGCGTCGTCATTGTCGCCAGACTTCGACTTGGTGGCCATAAACTTCAGTCAACCTAATCTGTAAGGCGTCCGGGACCTGCACCCTTAGCCATCATGAACCCGTTTCGTCGGCCGCAGCAGCCTTCCGCCGCCCGAACTGTTTCAAACGCTCGTTAAGGGCCAGTAAGCGCTCGCGCAATCGGGCCTGTTCGGCGAAAGAACCTTCCGGGTCGCGATCGAAGCGCGCAGTCGCCTCCGCCAAAGCGGATTCGAGCGCGGGCCTTTCGACCAGCAGCGACACAGCCTCGGCCAGATCCTCGCGCGCATCACCCGGGTCGGTGCCTTCATCGAGGAAGGCGAAATGAGCTTTTTCCGGTGGGGCGGGAAGGCCGTGTGCGAGCGATATGGGCGATTGCGCGGACAAATCAAGCGTCTCGGCCGCCTCCAGCAGCGAATCGATGGCGGGACCGACATTTCTGTCACGCATGGCGAACTGGTGCAGGGCATGCTCGTGGCGGTGGATCTGGTCTGGGAACCGAACGAGGCCGGCAATAACGGCACGGGCAAGGGCGTCGCGTGAGCCACCGGATATGGCCCGCGTAAGCTGCTCGCGCGCTACCGGCGACAGGGCGGGCGCGGGCTGCTTCCACTCGCCTTTTCGGAAGGTCTTGCGCGGCGCGAATTCGCGCTGTGGGCGCGAGGGGAAGGCGAATTCGGAAAACCGCTCGAGCAGCTCGCGCTTGTAGAGCGAACGGATGTCAGGGTGCTGGATGGTCTCGACATGGTCAAGCAGGCGCGCCTTGAGTCCGGCCTTGTCCTCGGGTGTGTCGAGGGGAGCGGACATGCGCTCAAAATCCCAAAGGGTATCGAGCAGGCTGACAGGTCGCGACAAAAGTTCCTCGATCGCACTTGCGCCCTTTTCGCGGATGAGGTCGTCCGGATCCATGCCACTGGGCAGGCGGACTATCGAGAGCGAGTGGGCAGGGCGAAGCATTGGCAGGACGCGCTGGATTGCCCGCATGGCCGCCCGCTGGCCGGCATTGTCGCCATCAAAGCACAGTATCGGCCGTTCGACCTGGCGCCAGAGCAGCTCGATCTGGTTCTCGGTCAGCGCCGTACCGAGCGGTGCAACCGCCTCGCGAATACCGGCGTTGGCGAGGGCGATTGCATCCATGTAGCCCTCGACCACGATGATCCGCCCAGTCTGCCGGGCGGCAGGAGCAGCGCGGTGGAGGTTGTAGAGCGTACGCCCCTTGTCGAAGAGCGGAGTATCGGGGCTGTTGAGGTACTTCGGCTTGCCTTCGGGATCGAGCACGCGGCCGCCGAAGGCGATGACCCGCCCGCGCATGTCGTGGATGGGCAGCATCAGGCGATTGCGGAACCTGTCGTAGGGTTCCTTGTCTTCGACCGAGATACGCATGCCGGATTCGATCAGCATGGACTCGTCGAAACGAGATAACGCGCCCTTCAGTGCCTGCTTGCTTTCAGGCGCGAAGCCGAAGCCGAATTCGCGGATTGTCGCGTCCGAGAAGCCGCGTCGTGCAAGATAGGCTCTCGCCTGCGCCCCTTCGGGCGACGTCAGGTTGCCGGCGAACCATTCCTGCGCGGCGCCGGTCACGTCGTGAAGACTGGCGCGCTTCTCCGCCCGTTCCGCAGCACGCGGGTCGGGGGCAGGAACTTCCATTCCCGCTTCGCCGGCCAGTTCCTTGACCGCATCCATGAACGGCATGCCGCGCTGGTCGGTCAGCCAGCGAATTGCGTCCCCATGCGCCTCACAGCCGAAGCAGTGGTAAAAGCCCTTCTCGTCATTGACGTAGAAGCTGGGCGACTTCTCGTTGTGGAACGGGCAGCAGGCCTTGTATTCGCGCCCCGCCTTGGTCAGGCGCAGGGTACGACCGATCACCGCGGACAACGTGGTCCGCGCGCGCAGTTCGTCGAGCCATTGGGGTGTGAGCGCCATAAGGTCGCAGACCTTATAGACCCGACGCCGCCACCGCTAGCGCGGCTTCTTGCCCTCCACAGGCTTGTCCTCAGCCGGAAACGGCCCCCGTGCTGCCGAATGGTTACCGTCGACTTCGAGCAGGTAATTGTCGGCAGGTCCCGCAGGCGGGAGGGTCGACTGCCACCAGAAGGTGATGGTCGAACCGGGCTTCCAGCCTCCGCCTTCGGTCACGCGCCAGATCAGGCCGCCGTTGTCGAGGGTAGTGGTAATGGCCTCGGGAGCGCCAAGCGCCGCCTCCGCCTCGGCCTTCGCGTAGCCGATGGCACCGGTGAAGCCGTGCGCCTTCGCCGTCGTGCGGAAAAGCGTCGGCGCCGCTTCGACCACTTCAGGACCGGAGGTCGGCTTAATCTCATCCTTTTCGGCGTCGTCCAAAGTGACCTGATGCACATAGGTGTAGAGCGTGCCTTCGGGCATCTTTCCGGGTACGCATTCGGTCACCTCGGCAGGACAGGCGACATAGCTGACCATAGTGCCGATCTCGGCGTTTCCGGCGCTGAGCACGGTTTCGACTTGCGAGCCCTGCGGCCCGACCACTTTCGCGCCGAGCGTCGCCAGGTTGAGGTCTGCGGCAACGAGGTTGCGCGGTGCGGCGACCGTGGCCGTCGGGGTGGGCAGCGGCTCGGGGTCGCTCTTGCCGCACGCCGCAAGCACAATCAGCAGGGGCAGGGCGAGCGCGTGACGCTTCACGAAAGCGCTTCCTTCACCAGGCCGCTGGCCTTGCTCATGTCGAGCGAAGCGCCGTGGCGGGATTTGAGTTCACCCATCAGGCGGCCCATGTCCTTCATACCCTCGGCGCCGATCTCGCCCTTGATCGCGGCGATGGCAGCGCGGGTTTCATCCTCGCTCATCTGCTTGGGCAGGAATTCCTCGATCACCGCGAGCTCGGCCTTTTCCTTGTCGGCGAGTTCCTGGCGTCCGCCGCCTTCGTACATTTCGATCGATTCGCGGCGCTGCTTGGCCATTTTCATGAGCACGTCGGTGACGAGCTCATTGTCCTCCGGCTTCTTGTCCGAAGTGCGCAGTTCGATGTCGCGATCCTTGATCTTCGCCCCGATCAGGCGGAGCGCGGCAGTGCGCTCCTTGTCCTTGGCCTTCATGGCGGTGACGGTTTCGGCCTGGATTTTCTCGCGAAGCATGGAAGTCCCTGTGTCAGTAAGCTGTGGATGATTCACGCCTCATTTAGGGCAGCGCGCCGCAAAGCCAAGACTTGTGCAGATTGGCGGGTTGACGGGACTCGTCGAGACCCCTAGCGGCTGGGTCTTAGCACACATCGCCGGAAACCCCTGACTCGGAGAGCCCAATGGCCCTGTCCGCATTCTCGCACGCGCAACCCAAAGGCGCGACGGGAGTCCTCGTCCTCGCGGACGGAACTGTAATCTGGGGCAAAGGCTTCGGCGCGACGGGTTCTGCCGTCGGCGAGGTCTGCTTCAACACCGCCATGACCGGCTACCAGGAGGTGATGACCGATCCCTCCTACGACAGCCAGATCGTCACCTTCACCTTCCCGCACATCGGCAATGTCGGCGCGAACGAGGAAGATCACGAGAGTCGTGGCCTGGGCGCGGTTGGCTGCATTGTTCGGCAGGAGGTGACGCCGCAATCGAACTTCCGGGCGCAGCAGGAATTCGTCGAGTGGATGACAGCGCACGGAAAGATCGGGCTTTCGGGAGTCGACACCCGCGCCCTGACACGTCGCATTCGCCTTAACGGCGCGCCCAACGCGGTGATCGCACACAGTCCGCGCGGCGAATTCGACCTGAAGGCGCTAAAGAAACAGGCCGCCGAGTGGAGCGGGCTCGAAGGGCTCGACCTCGTTCCGTCCGTGACGCGCGGCGTTCTGGAGGACTGGCGCGGCGGGCATTGGCAGCTGGGCTTCGGCTACCATGAGGCAGGCCACGAGCGCCCCCATGTCGTCGCGATCGACTATGGCGCCAAGGACAATATCTTCCGCAACCTGGTCAAGGCAGGGGCCAAGGTGACCGTCGTACCGGCGCGCAGCACGCTGGAGGAAATCCTGCGTCTCGAACCCGACGGCGTGTTCCTTTCGAACGGCCCCGGCGACCCGGCGGCGACGGGCGAGTATGCCGTGCCGGTAATCAAGGGCCTGCTCGAGCGCGATATTCCGCTGTTCGGCATCTGCCTCGGCCACCAGATGCTCGGCCTCGCCGCGGGCGCAAAGACCGCCAAGATGTTCCAGGGCCATAGGGGTGCCAATCACCCGGTCCAGCGCGTGGGATCGAGCTGGGGCGAAAGCGAAGGCCTCGTCGAGATCACCAGCATGAACCACGGCTTCGCGGTCGATGCCGACACACTGCCGGACTCGGTCGAACAGACCCACGTCTCGCTCTTCGACGGCACCAATTGCGGCATCTCGATCAAGGGCAAGAAGGCCTTCGGTGTGCAATACCACCCCGAGGCGAGCCCCGGACCGCAGGATAGCTTCTACCTTTTTGAAAAATTCGTTGGGATGCTCGGATAAATGCCCAAAAGAACTGACATCTCCTCGATCCTCGTCATTGGCGCTGGTCCGATCATCATCGGCCAGGCTTGCGAGTTCGACTATTCCGGCACGCAGGCGATCAAGGCGCTGAAGGAGGAGGGCTACCGGGTCGTCCTGGTCAACTCCAACCCCGCTACGATCATGACCGATCCAGAGATGGCCGACGCGACCTATGTCGAGCCGATCACGCCCGACATCGTTGCCAAGATCATCGAGAAGGAGCGGCCCGACGCGGTGCTACCGACAATGGGCGGGCAGACGGCGCTCAACTGCGCGCTCTCGTTGTTCAACGACGGCACGCTGGAGAAGTACGGCGTCAAGATGATCGGTGCCGATGCCGATGCCATCGACAAGGCTGAGAATCGCCAGCGTTTCCGCGCTGCGATGGACAAGATCGGCCTCGAAAGCGCGCGCAGCGGCGTGGCGCACACGGTCGAGGAAGCGCTCAATGTGCTCGAGACCACGGGCCTGCCCGCGATCATCCGTCCCAGCTTCACGCTCGGCGGTACCGGTGGCGGCATTGCCTACAACAAGGCCGAGTTCGAGCGGATCGTGCGCGAAGGTCTCGACGCCTCGCCCACGACCGAGGTCCTGATCGAGGAATCGCTCCTCGGCTGGAAGGAATACGAGATGGAGGTTGTCCGCGATCGCAAGGACAACTGCATCATCATCTGTTCGATCGAGAACGTCGATCCGATGGGCGTTCACACGGGAGACTCGATCACCGTCGCCCCGGCGCTGACGCTTACCGACAAGGAATACCAGATCATGCGCACCGCCAGCATCAACGTGCTGCGCGAAATCGGCGTGGAAACAGGTGGTTCCAACGTACAGTTCGCAGTCAATCCGAAGGACGGCCGCCTGATCGTCATCGAGATGAACCCGCGCGTCTCGCGCTCCTCGGCGCTGGCATCCAAGGCCACCGGCTTCCCCATCGCGCGCGTCGCGGCGAAGCTGGCGGTTGGCTACACGCTCGACGAGATCCAGAACGAGATTACCGGCGCGACGCCCGCCAGCTTCGAGCCGACCATCGACTATGTCGTGACGAAGATCCCGCGCTTCGCGTTCGAGAAGTTCAAGGGTTCGAAGAACGAGCTGTCGACCGCGATGAAGTCGGTCGGAGAGGTCATGGCGATCGGGCGCTGCTTCGCGGAATCGATGCAGAAGGCGCTGCGCGGCCTCGAAACCGGGCTGGACGGGTTCAACCGCGTGGTCGAGCTCGAAGGCGTGCCCAAGGACCAGATTTTCGCCGCCCTTTCGCAGCGTACGCCCGACCGCATCCTCAAGATCGCCCAGGCCTTCCGCGAGGGGCTGAGCGTCGAAGAAATCCAGCCGATCACCGGCTTCGACCCGTGGTTCCTGCGCCAGATCGAAGCGATCATCTACGAGGAGCAGATGCTCGGCCACAACGGCCTGCCTCGCGACGCAGCGGAGATGCGTCGCCTGAAGGCCATGGGCTTCTCAGACAAGCGCCTCGCCACGCTGGCGGTGCGTTCGGTCGGCGTTGCGGGCGGGCTTGCCGAGACCCAGGCGCGGCGTTCGGGCCTGCTCCATGACGCGTTGCGCGCCATGGCGGGCGCGACGAGCGAGGAAGAGGTGCGCAAGCTGCGCCACAAGCTCGGCGTCTATCCGGTCTACAAGCGGATCGACAGCTGCGCTGCCGAGTTCGAAGCGATCACGCCCTACATGTACTCGACTTACGAGGCGCCTACCTTCGGTGAGCCGGAAGACGAGGCGAACCCGTCGGACCGCAAGAAGATCGTCATTCTCGGCGGTGGCCCGAACCGCATCGGGCAGGGCATCGAGTTCGACTACTGCTGCGTCCACGCTTGTTTCGCCCTTGCCGAAGCCGGGTTCGAGACCATCATGGTCAACTGCAACCCGGAAACGGTCTCGACGGACTACGACACCTCCGACCGCCTCTATTTCGAGCCGCTGACAGAAGAGGACGTGCTCGAGATCATGCGCGTCGAGATGTCGAAGGGCGAGGTCGTGGGCGTGATCGTCCAGTTTGGCGGGCAGACCCCGCTGAAGCTTGCAGCTGCGCTCGAACGGGAGGGCGTTCCGATCCTCGGTACCAGCCCCGATGCCATCGACCTTGCCGAGGATCGCGAACGCTTCGCCAAGCTGGTCGCCAAGCTCAAGCTCAAGCAGCCCGACAACGGCATTGCACGCAGCCGTGACGAAGCCGCCGCCGTGGCCCGCACCATCGGCTACCCGGTGCTCCTGCGCCCGAGCTACGTCCTTGGCGGCCGCGCGATGGAGATCGTCGATAGCGAGGCGCAGCTCGACGACTACATCAACACGGCGGTCAACGTTTCGGGAGACAGCCCGGTGCTGGTCGACCAGTATCTGCGCGATGCCGTCGAATGCGACGTCGATGTGGTCTCGGACGGCTTTGAGGTTCGCATCGCCGGCGTCATGCAGCATATCGAGGAAGCCGGCGTCCACTCGGGCGACAGCGCCTGCACTCTGCCGCCGTACAGCCTGCCCGACGACATCATCGCCGAAATGGAACGGCAGGCTGAGGCGCTCGCCAAGGCACTTCAGGTCCGTGGCCTGATGAACGTCCAGTTCGCGGTGAAGGATGGCGAGGTCTACCTTATCGAGGTCAACCCGCGCGCCAGCCGCACTGTGCCTTTCGTCGCCAAGGCCATCGGCCGCCCGGTCGCCAAGATCGCCGCACGCGTCATGGCAGGCGAGGGGCTGCACGAGTTCGAGCCCTTCGACATCCGCCCCAAGCACATGGCGGTAAAGGAAGCCGTCTTCCCCTTCGCGCGCTTCCCGGGTTCTGACCCGGTGCTGTCGCCGGAAATGAAGTCGACCGGCGAAGTCATGGGGATCGACAAGGACTTCCCTGCCGCTTTCCTCAAGTCGCAGCTGGGTGCTGGCATGCACCTGCCGCGCGAAGGCACGCTGTTCGTATCGGTGAAGGATAGTGACAAGGATGTCATCCTCCCCGCGGTGAAGACCCTGCTCGACCAGGGCTTCAAGGTCATCGCCACGGGTGGCACGCAGCGGTTCCTTGCCGAGCGCGGCCTGGAGGTCGAGCGGGTCAACAAGGTGGCCGAGGGTCGTCCGCACATCGTGGATGCGATCATCGACGGCGAAGTGGCGTTGATTTTCAACACCACCGAGGGTTGGCAGTCTCTTCTAGACAGCCAGTCCATCCGCGCGAGTGCGCTTGAGAAGAAGCTGCCGTACTACACGACAGCTGCCGCCTCGGTGGCCGTGGCACGATCCATAGCAGAGGTCTCGCCGAGCCAGCTTGAAGTGCGTTCATTGCAAGACTATTATAGCTGACAAGAACAAGACGCATTTCCCCTCCCGACATTCGAAGCGACAGGCTCCGCATCCTGCGGACCGGGTTCGAATTGTCCCAGCGACGGGGTGAGTAAGGAAGGAACAGGGGCCCATGGAAAAGGTGCCGATGCTGGCAGAGGGCTATGAGAAGCTGACTGCGGACCTCAAGGTCCTGCGCGCCGAACGCCCGAGGATCGTCGATGCAATCGAGGAAGCTCGCGCGCATGGCGACCTCTCGGAAAACGCAGAATATCACGCTGCCAAGGAGCGTCAGGGCCAGGTCGAAGCGATGATCGCAGAGATCGAGGACAAGGTCAGCCGCGCCCAGATCATCGATCCGACTACTCTCTCAGGCGACAAGGTGATTTTCGGTGCGACCGTCACCCTGCTTGACGAGGATGACAAGCCGATCAAGTACCAGATTGTCGGCCAGACCGAGGCCGATGCGAACAAGGGGCGGATCAGCTACAATTCGCCCATTGGCCGTGCGCTGATCGGCAAGCAGGTCGACGAAGAGGTCGAAGTGACTGTCCCCTCAGGCGACAAGTTTTACCTCATCGAGAAGATCGAGTTCATCTAGGGCATCGCAAAGGGGGGGGCGAGAGCAATGGCAACACCACCAATCAGGCTGGTCGCCGAAAAGCGTGTTGCCCGGCATTTCCTTGGCAAGGGCGCAACCAGCGCTGCCGATGCAATCGCCTATGAGCCCGATCTCGGGAGCCGAAAGCGAGCGTTCGACCGCTTGAAGGGCCTCGACATCGTGCGTCCCGGCGGACGCGACCGCTGGTACCTCGACGAGGCTCGTTGGGCGGAATTGCGCTCTCAACGGCGGGGCCGCATGGTCACCATGCTCGCCGTGGGAGCCGCCATCGCCGCATTTGTCGTCACCCGCTGAAGCAAGCCTTCAGGCCAGCTGCTTCTCCATCGCCCAATTGTGGATCGGGACCATGTGATCGCCGTGCGCGATCTCGAATTCTCGCCTGTGCGTAGCCGTGTACCCCGAACGCTCGAAGGCCGGGCGGGCGAGATCGCTCGCCTCCGTATACAGCCTGGTGCAGCCGATCGCGCGGGCCTCCTGCTCCGAACGCTCGAGCAGCTTCTCCGCGATCCCGCGACGCGTATGATCGGGGTGGCAGTATAGATGGTCGAGGTGCCCATCGGCCTCGAGCAGCGTGTAGGCGACCGGACTGTCATCCGGGTCGGTCGCAACGAAGATAACATGCCCGGCAGCTGCGCGCTCGAGATACCGTTCTGGAGTGTGGTGACGCGCAAACCATGCGTCGACCTGTTGCTGCGTGTAGGCATGGGTTCCAATGTATGAGATCGCCGCCCCCATGATGCTGGCTAGAGCCTGGGCATCTTCGTCCCGGAAGCGGCGGATCGCATACTCCACCTGATCAGTTCTTTAGGCGCTCGGATCGAGCAACTTGTGCAGGTGCACGACCACGTACTTCATTTCTGCATCGTCGACAGTCCGCTGTGCATTGGCGCGCCATGCGTCGACCGCAGCGTCGTAGCTGCTGAACACGCCGGCAACATGAATGCCTTCGGGGTCGGCGAAGGTCACAGCGCGGGGATCGGTCACGCGACCGCCCATGACGAGGTAGAGCGTCTGCTTGCTCTCGGTTTCTTCCATTTTGAAGTCTTTCTCGAAGGGGGAGGAGGAGATTGCGTGCGCCCCATAGCGAAAGCGGCGCGACAGGCAACCCCGTCGCGCCGCTACGGCATGCTTAAAAAGTGGGCTCTCAGTGGGTCAGGCGCGTCTTGATGGCCTGAGCTGCACGCGATCCGCCACGCGTCGCCTTGCGAGATGTAGCCCGTAGGACCTCACCGGCGGCATCGAGCCTGCCTGCTGCTTCGCGACGTAAGTCACGGGCGGTCGAGGCTGCCGTTTCTCCAAAATCTTCGAAACGATCGCCAGCCAGGTGCGCTGCGTTGCTGGCGTTGTCGATCATGCGTGCACCGTATGCGAGGGCCGCGTCGGCAACGAGGCCGGCGAACACTCCACCACGTTTGCCTAGGCGGCGCCCCGGCTTGGTCATCGCGCCAATGGCGAGGCCGACGGCTATCGCGCCGCCGATGACAGCGTAGGGGTGCTTTTTCGTGAATGCGACTGCAGTGTCTGCGGCGTCCTTCGCCTGGTCGACCAGGGTTCGCTGCTCGTTGCGCTTCTCACCTGCCTCGATGCGTGCGCGCAGCTGGTCACGCTTTTGCTGGTCGGAGAGCTTGCTGTCGGCACTGATAGGGGTGACGTTGGCGGGTTTGGCGGTGTCGGCCATGATTTCCTCCAGAATATGTGTCTCGGCGATGAAACGCTAATCAGCGGCTCACCGTTCCTCCGCTTCGTCGCGTTCGGCTGCCGCATCGTCCGGTTCCTCGCCCAGTCCGAGCAGCGAAAGAATAGGATTGCGAGCGAACCACACGACCACTGCTGCGATTAGCGCCGCAAGTGCGCCCTTGTTGTCTTCGGCGACCTCGACGGCTTCTTCGTAGATATCGACTGCGCCCTCTCGCACCTTGTCGAAGGCGCGTTCGGTCAGGCCACGTTGGGATAGGCCAGTCTTGAGGTGTTCCAGGTCGGCCTCCACCAAAGCTTTGGCGGAATCGCGCAAATAGCGATCTTCGATCATTCGGGCGCGACGGTCGCTCATTCGCCAGAATCCTCGAATGCCGAACGGATATCTTCGATACGCCCCTTTAGCAGTCGCAAGAGAACGAAACCCGCTATGACTAGGAACAGGGTGACGATGCCGGTCGCGATCCACGGTCCCACGAGCGGGACCAGTGCGATTACGACACCCACGGTCGCGGCGATCAGCGCAAGGTGGAAGACCCCAAAGGCTCCCAAGCCAAAGGCTACCGCCCCGGCTGCGCGATTGGCCGCATAACCCGCGCGGCTCTTCTGGAACGCGACTTCTGCCTCGGCATAAGTCTTTCCGTCGTCGATCAGCGCGAAGATATCGTCGGTGAGCGAGGGACCGTTACCGGTGCCTTCCTCTTCCGACGGACCATATTCATCGGGCAGGTCGAGCGGTCCGGAAAACTCTTCCGACCGCTCGATACCTTCATCTCTCATCTGCAGCCCCTCCGCGTGGTCGGATTAGCGCGACCGGCGGAACAGGCGGGACAGGAAGAAGCCTGCAATTGCGGCGATGCCGATGGCGGTGCCGGGGCTCTTGCGGACGAATTCGCGACCATCTTCGACGAGGTCGTCGACTGTCTTTTCGTCGAGCTTCGCGGCATATCCATCGAGCGTGCGCGATGCCGAACGGGCATAGTCGCCATACTTGGCACCGAGGCGGTCATCGACTTCCTGGGCGTTTTCGTTGACCACGCGGCTGAGGGCGCGCAGGCCTTCGCCCGCCTTCACCTTGCCTTCGGTGGCCAGTTCCTTGCCCTTGACCTTGGCATCGGCTCCATAGGCCTTCGCATCGGCCACCCAATCTTCGCTCTTGCCCTTGGCCTGATCGCGGTAGGCGACAGCGCGGTCGCGGCCTTCGGCCTTGAGGGCGGCAGCGCCTGCCTTGGCTTCTTCGAGCGCGGCGTTGAAACGCGACTTCGCTTCTGTGCGGTTATCAGTGGTCATGGGAGTGGTCTCCTTTGCTTCACCCTTGCTTGCCGCGGGCTTGCGCGGCTTTGCGGTGGTGGACTTTTTCGCGGTGTTTTTCTTGGTTCCGGTGGTCTTGGTCTTCTTTGGCGCCCCGGTTGCTGGAGTGTCAGCCATCGTTCTTGTCCTTGCCCTCAAATTCGTATTCATCACCGCTACTCTTGTCGAACGCGGTAGTCCTTGATGCAACGCAACTTGCGCCCCGATGTTCCGGAGCATAGAGCGCCACCGACTCCCCATTTGGGGGTGTAATAGCTATTTACAACACCTTTCACCGGAGCGCCACTGGCATGACTGCGATCATCGATATCCACGCCCGCGAAATTCTCGACAGCCGTGGCAATCCCACGGTCGAAGTCGATGTTCTGCTGGAAGACGGCAGCTTCGGTCGCGCAGCCGTGCCCTCTGGCGCTTCGACCGGCGCCCACGAGGCGGTGGAACTGCGCGACGGTGACAAGGATCGCTACCTTGGCAAGGGTGTTACCAAGGCAGTCGAGGCGGTTAATACCGAGATACGCGACCTGCTGATCGGCGCCTTCGACGCCGAAGACCAGCGCGACATCGACCTGTCCATGATCGCGCTCGATGGCACTGCGAACAAGGGCCGTATCGGCGCCAACGCCATCCTCGGCACCAGCATGGCAATAGCCAAGGCTGCGGCCAATGCCCGCGGCCTGCCGCTGTACAGCTACATTGGTGGCGTGTCGGCGCACGTCCTGCCCGTTCCGATGATGAACATCATCAATGGGGGCGAGCACGCCGACAATCCGATCGACATCCAGGAATTCATGATCATGCCGGTCGGCGCGGACAGCCTGGCCGAAGCGGTGCGCTGGGGCGCGGAAGTCTTCCACACGCTCAAGAAGAAGCTGCACGAGAAGGGCCTTGCCACCGCAGTCGGCGACGAGGGCGGTTTCGCACCCGATCTTGCAAGTACGCGCGATGCGCTGGACTTCATCATGGCTTCGATCGAACAGGCGGGGTTCAAGCCAGGCGATGACATCGCTCTGGCACTCGACTGCGCCTCGACCGAATTCTTCAAGGACGGCCAGTATCTGATCGCTGGCGAGAACCTCGCCCTCAACGGCCATGACATGGCCGAGTATCTCGACGCCCTGTGTCGCGACTACCCGATCCGTTCGATCGAGGATGGCATGGCCGAGGACGATTTCGAGGGTTGGAAGGCGCTGACCGACCGGATCGGCGGCAATGTCCAGCTGGTCGGCGATGACCTTTTCGTGACCAACCCCCAGCGTCTGCGCGAAGGCATCGACCAGGGCCTTGCCAACTCGCTGCTGGTGAAGGTCAACCAGATCGGTACGCTGTCCGAAACACTGGACGCAGTGAGCATCGCGAACCGCGCGGGCTATACCGCCGTCATGTCGCACCGTTCGGGCGAAACCGAGGATGCAACCATCGCCGATCTCGCAGTCGCGACCAACTGCGGCCAGATCAAGACCGGCTCGCTTGCGCGTTCGGACCGGCTTGCGAAGTACAACCAGCTCATTCGCATAGAGGAAGAGCTCGGGGACAGCGCGGTCTATGCCGGCAGTGCCTGCTTCGGCAGCCTGAAGTTCTGACGGGGCACCTCTATTGAGGTGATTGTCACGCCGCTCCACCGGGGTTAGCGTTGAGAAAACGCACCCGGGAGAGAGGGTTTGGTTTCATTTCCGGCACATCCTGACGATGTGACGCCGCAATGGCTTGGCGAAGTGCTGGATGCAGAAGTGCGTTCGGTCAGCTGGAAGCCTATCGGTACGGGCCAGGTCGGCGACAGCGTCAGGTTCACGCTGGAAGCTGACGGCGCACCGCGCACCCTTGCTGGCAAGTTTCCGGCAGCTGACGCCGCGAGCCGCGGCACGGCAATCATGTTCGGTCTCTACCGCAAGGAGGTCGAGTTCTATCGCCAGACCGCACCGCATCTCGAAGTGCGCGTGCCGAACGTTCACTTCGCAGATGTTAGTGAGGATGGTGGCGAGTTCATCCTTCTCTTCGAGGATGTGGGACCTGCTCGTCAGGGTGACCAGATCGCAGGGTGCGGGATAGAGGATGCACGTCACGCCATGAGGCAGGCGGCGGCCATCCATGCCCCGAGCTGGGGCAGGGAGGACCTGCTTCAGGCAGCGTGGATCCAGCCGCCTGCCAGCCTGGGCGAGACGATTGCCGGTCTTTACCCCCAGGCCCAAGCGGTATTTCGTGAGCGCTATGCGGACTCGCTGGAACCAGAACTGATGCGCATTTGTGAGGAACTCGCCGAAGCCGCGCCCATCTGGTTCCATCGCACCGAGCCGCCGAAGTGCATCGTCCACGGCGATTTCCGGCTCGACAACATGCTGTTCGATATCGGGGGCGGGGCGGAACCGATCGCGGTACTCGACTGGCAGACCGTGACCATCGGCAATGCCCTCACGGACGTCGCATACTTCATGGGTTGCGGCATCGGCGAGAAGCTCTGGCGCGATAACGAAGATGAATTGCTGGACCTGTGGCTGGCCGAGATGACGGCTCACGGCGTGGAGCTTACGCGCGAAGAGGTCTGGGATGACTACCGCCGCGGCGTGCTCCATGGCGTGAGCACGGCAGTATTCAGCGCGGCTTTCGTCGAGCGGACGGCACGCGGAGACGACAACTTCCTGTCCATGGCCCGAGGTTCCTGTTCACTTGCACTCGCGCGTGACAGTATCGGTGCACTGAAGGAGACGATTTGATGGTCCTGACCCGCGGTGACGAATATCCGATCCACCAGACGCCTGAACCCATCGCCTATTCCGGGACGGACCGGAATTTCTACGACCGCTATTTCTTCAACGGCTATGCGCCAGACGGCAGCGGCTTCTTCGCGATCGCGCTGGGTGTGTATCCCCATCTCGATGTCATCGACGCACACTTCAATTTTATCCGTGACGGTGTGCAGCACTGCATCCATGCCAGCGCCGAACTTCACATGGAACGCATGGCGATGGCTGTCGGGCCGATCTCGATCGAAGTGCTCGAGCCGCTCAACAAGCTTCGTATCCGGCTCGAGCCGTTCGAGGGAATGGCGGCAGACGTGACCTTCACCGGGCGAGCCTTTCCCATCGAGGAACCGCGCTTCACCCATCGTATCGGTCCGCGCGCATTCATGGACTACACGCGGATGACCCAGAACGGCCGATACGAGGGCTGGATCGAGGTCGACGGGAACCGCCGCGATCTCGCGCCGGATACAATGGGCACGCGGGATCGCAGCTGGGGAGTTCGTCCCGTCGGGGCACGGGACCCGCAGCCCATGCCCGGTCACACATTTCCCGGCTTCTTCTGGCAGTGGACACCGGTCAATTTCCCCCAAGGTTCGCTGTTCTTCCACGTCAACAACGACGAACACGGCGAGGCTTGGAACACTCGGGCCGCATGGGCGGACGAGGGCGCGGAAGCTGCGCAATTGTCGGAAGGGCATGGCAGCATGCGTACCCGCCTTCACCAGGGCACACGCTGGCCCGCGGGAGGCACCCTATCGCTCGCCGTGCGCGGAGCTCCGGAACAGGTGAGCTTCGAACCGCTGGGGCGCTTCCAGATGCGTGGCCTCGGCTATACGCACCCGGAATGGGGCCACGGGCACTACAGGGGACCGCTGGTGGTCGAGCGTGAGGATATCCATCTGGAGGATCTCGACCCTCTGTTGCCCGAGAATCTCCACGTCCAGATGCCCGTCCGCGTTGAAGCCGGCGACGGGACCGTCGGTATCGGTGTGTTCGAACAGCTGATCATGGGGCCGTTCTCGCCGCTGGGGCTGACCCAGTTCCTCGACGGGGCGACCTAACGGGCGAGGAGCAGGGTCGCGACCCCGACGAAGATCAGCACTCCGCCGAAGATTTTAAGGCGGTCCGCCCTCTCGCCCAGGAAGAGGACCGCGATCACCAGCGCGAACAGGATCGAGCTTTCGCGCAAAGGGGCGAGGCGCGGCAGGTCGCCGATGGAATAGGCCAGCAACGCCAGTCCATAGGAAACCACACCCAATGCTCCGGCAAGTGTGCAGGACTTCCAGTTGGCCCGTGCGTAGATCAGGAATTCGCTACCTCGCCACGCGCCGAAACCCGCACCGATTCCTGCGCCAAGGATGAGAAATGCCCAGGCAATGTATGAAGCCGGGCTGGGGGCATTCCGCACACCGCCGGCGTCAAGAACGGTGTAGCAAGCCACTGCCAATCCGGTCAGCAATGAGTATCCCAATGCGGCAGGCGTCAGATGGCGACCGATTGCGCTGAGCATTATCCCGCTCACGACCAGTCCCATACCCATTGCAATGGGTAAGGTGATCGCATCGCCTAGAATGAAAACTCCGCCCATCGCTGCGAACACCGGAGCCGTGCCGCGCATAACCGGATAACTGGCGCTCATGTCCGACACTTCGAAGGCGCGGACCAGTGCGAGGAAATAGACGGCATGCACCATCAGCGACCCCGCCAGCCAGCTCCAGGCGCCAGACGGCATGGGGAAGAACAGCACGGCCGGAAGCACGAGCAGACCGCCGCTGAGGTCGATCAGCGCACGACGCGCCAGCTTGTCGTCGCCAGACTTGAGGACGGCATTGACCACCGCATGGATGGCGCCAGAGGCAACCATCATCATTGCGGGGCCGTCGATCATCGCATCATGCAGCGAAGCGCTGTTGCAGCGCGAACAGGGCGAGGGCGGCTTTCGCTGCCTCGCCACCCTTGTCCTTCTGATGGCGATCCGCGCGGACGATGGCCTGTTCCTCGTTCTCGACCGTGAGGATGCCGTTGCCGATCGCGACACCGTCCATGGTGAGCGCCATGATCCCGCGCGCACTTTCGCCGGCGACGATCTCGAAGTGATAGGTCTCGCCGCGGATGACGACGCCGACGGCAACGTAGCCATCGTAGCGTTCGCTTTCAGTCGCCAGCGCGATGGCGCCCGGAATCTCGAGTGCTCCCGGAACCGTCAGAACCTCGACTTCGTGGCCAGCGGCCTCCAGCGCCGTACGGGCACCATCGACCAGCATGTCGTTGAGGTGGTCATAGAAACGGGCTTCGACGATGAGAAAACGGGCCATGATCAATCCTTGGGAATGCCGCATTGGGCGAGTGTGTAACCTTGGTAGCGCGGATCGTCGCTGACGTCCGCAAGGCTCCAGGAGGGGTTCGGGAGGGCGGCGAGCTCTGCGCCATCCTCGAGTTCGATTTCGGAGAGCCAGAGCCCTTGCAGCGGGCCGTCGAACCTGTCGACCGAATAATCGAAACCATCGTGCGCGAGTTTGAAGCGCGTCTTGATCAGTTCGATGGCCGGTAAATCACACAGGACGCGATGCTCGGCATCTTCGATGTATGCCGTGACGATCGGTCGGGCGAGGGGATCAACGCACTCGTACTTGCGTGTCAACTTCCACACTCGCTCGTCCCCGCATGACATCTCGCGGAGGCGCAACCTGGTTCCCTCGATATAGCGATCGCGGATTGTGATCGGATCTTTCAACGCCTCGAGATCGATGCTTTCGTGATCGACGAGCCAGCGGCGCTCGCGTTCGAGGTGCGCGTACTTGGGCTCCGCAGCCTCGTGGGCGGCAGTCCTCATGCGCTTCAACAGGAAGCCTGAAGCGTTCACTCCGGTATCGGGCGCTCGCCCGTGACGGAAATGCCGTATCCTTCGAGGCCGACGACGTTGTGATGCGAGTTCGTTAGCAATTCCATCTCATGCACGCCGAGGTCGGCGAGAATTTGCGCTCCGACCCCGTATTCGCGCAGTTCGCCGCTGTCCGCAGGACGGACACCGCCAACCTCGTTCTGCAGGCTTTCCGGTCTGTTCGGCATCAGCAGGACGACAACCCCGCTACCGTTGTCGCCGATGGCTTTCATGGCCCGTTGCAGAGTGCGCTTGCGCTCACCCCGGCGGCCGAGGACGTCGTCGAAGATGGAAATACGATGCATGCGGACGAGAGTGGGCTTGCCTTTCTCGACCGCGCCCTTTTGCAGGGCGACATGCGTGCTCCCGTCGACGGCATTGCGATAGGTCATTGCTTTCCAGTCGCCGCCATAGTCGGAGACGAAAGCACTTTCACTGGCCCGCTCGACCAGGTGGTCATGCCGCATACGGTATTCGATGAGGTCGCGAATGGTCCCGATCTTCAATCCGTGGCGGCGGGCAAACCCGACGAGGTCTTCCAGGCGAGCCATGCTGCCGTCCTCGTTCATGATCTCGCAGATCACGCCCGAAGGGTTGAGACCCGCAAGCCGCGAGATATCGACTGCTGCCTCGGTATGGCCGGCACGAACGAGCACGCCGCCATCACGGGCGATCAGCGGGAAGACGTGGCCCGGCGTAACGATATCCTGCGCATTGCGAGTCGGGTCGATTGCCACCGATACAGTGCGCGCGCGGTCTGCTGCGGAAATACCGGTGGTGACCCCTTCGCGCGCCTCGATCGACACGGTGAAGGCTGTTTCATGGCGGGTCCCGTTGCTGCGGCTCATGAGTTCGAGGCCGAGCTGCTCGGTGCGTTCACGGGTCAGCGTGAGACAGATGAGGCCGCGGCCATGCATCGCCATGAAGTTGATGGCATCGGGTGTCGCCATTTGCGCTGGAATGACCAGGTCGCCCTCGTTCTCGCGATCCTCGTCATCTACCAGGACGAACATGCGCCCGTTGCGCGCTTCCTCGATTATTTCTTCGATGGGCACCAGGACTGGCGTTTCATCGTTGGCATCGAGGAATCGCTGGAGTTTGCCGAGGGTGTCTGCCGTCGGGTTCCAGCCATCCTCCGCGCAGTCGCGCAGGGTGTTGGCATGGAGCCCGGCTGCTCGTGCGAGGCCCGCCCGGGTCATGGAGCCTTCCGTGACGATGGTACGAACGCGAGTGATGGTGTCAGTGGTCATGCGACTCAGTCTATCACATCGTAATGTGATTACCAATTCCGCTACGACATCATTGTGTGATGGGGGGTGGTGGTGGACGCACTAGGGCTCGAACCTAGGACCCGCTGATTAAGAGTCAGCTGCTCTACCAACTGAGCTATGCGTCCACACTGCGGCTTGCCGCGTGGCCGGATAAACCGGCGCCCCGACTCGGGGGAGGCGCTCATATAGCGGGCCTCGCGCGGATTGAAAGGCCTTAAATGGAGCAAAATCGGGCGTCAGGAAAAATATATTTCGCGGCCGTCTTCGGTAAGAGTGATGGGCGCGCTCAACACATCGTGGGTAGGCATTCCCCGGGTAATCAGGCGCTCGTGTTCGAGCGCTCTCAATGCCACGAATACCTTCTCGAGCGGAGCATCGAGCATCCTGCGCAAATCCCATATAGTCAGCGATTTACCACGCTCGCCAGCCTTGCCGACGAGGTGAAATATTTCGTTGCCCAGTTCGATCGATGACCGGACGCGAATGACGCGCATGTCTGTGTCGGACACACGTCGTCCGACGGTGGGCGAATTCATTTTTGGCTTGTTCAATTTGCGATCCCTTCGCCGACCAGACCTCTCTCCAAGGTTGATCGACAATGCCGCGCCAATTATCATTTTCGACCTGTCGCTGAAAGTAGCAAAGCCGGGGGACAGCCGGCGGCTACCCGGGAGAGGGGTATGCTCGACACGCTGCTCGAAATCGAAAAACTCACCGATGTCGGTGCGGTGCTCTTGCTCGCCAGCGAGTTCGCATCTGGCCTTGGTGCCGTGCGACAGAGTTACCATTTTTCCCCGGTTCTGGATTCGGCCAACTCGGATCGTACTGCCGTTGTGGCCTCGGGGTTCGCAGACGAGTGGATGGACCTCTACCATCGGGATTTTCGAAGCCACGATCCGATCCCTGAACGGACCATGCGCCATGGTCAGCGGATCAGTTGGCGCGAGGCGATGGAACTGGAAGAGAATACTCCCGAACATGAGGCCTACTTCTCGGCGATGCGAGACCACGGATTACATCACGGGTTCGGCCTCCCCCTGTTTGGCCCCGGCGGACGCGAGGCTTACGCAAGTTTCGACTTCGATCGTCCGATGGAGAGTGCAGACGCCCCTATGCTGGCCAAGCTGGGTGCGGTAGCCCAGGCATCGCAGGCGCGGGTTAGCCGCCTGCTCAACGAAGGACGTGAAAGCCCGGTTCTGTCTGACCGGGAGACCGAGGTGCTGCGGTGGCTGGCGCGGGGAAAATCGGTGACCGAGATTGCGACCATCCTCGACCTCTCGCCTGAGACGGTCCGGACTTATTCGAAGAGGCTTCACGACAAGCTGGGCGCCCACAACCGCGTGGGTGCGATTATCCGTGCGCTGAAGTTGAACCTGCTTCGGCTCTAGCCCGACAGTCCCGAGCGAGGCGCCATCTGGTTCCAGCGGTTGACCATCATCAGTGATCCCAAGCAGATCATGTTCGTCATCATGGAGCTACCGCCGTGGCTCATGAAGGGGAGTGGAATGCCCACCACCGGTGCGAGCCCCATGACCATCATCAAATTGATGGCTACGTAGAAGAAGACGGTCGCTGTCATCCCGGTCGCCAGCAACTTGCCGAAGCGGTCGTTGCTGTTGCGAGCGACGGAAAGGCCCCAGCTGAGGATGAGGGCGAATGCGCCCAGCACCACCAACCCGCCAATAAATCCCCACTCTTCCGCCATCGTGGCGAAAATGAAGTCGGTATGCGGTTCCGGTAGGTAGTTCAGGTGACTTTGCGACCCCTCGTTGAAGCCCTTGCCCGAAAAGCCGCCAGAACCGATCGCGATCTTTGACTGGGTAATGTGATAGCCGTCGCCCAGCGGATCGCTTTCCGGATCGAGGAAGGTGAAGACGCGCTTTTGCTGGTATTCCTTGAGTCCGAAGAAGAAGGCGAGCGGGGCAATCACCGCGCCTGCTGCACCTGCTCCCACGAACCAACGCAGCGGCAGTCCGGCGACGAACATTACGATCGCGCCACCGAAGCCGATAGCAAGCGATGTCCCAAGGTCGGGCTGCAGCAGGACGAGAGCCATGGGCAGCCCAATGATCGCGCCCGCAGGAACGAGCGAACGCCAGGTCGGAACCATACCGACGGGCAAGCTGGCATAGAACCGGGCCAGTACCAGGACGATGGCGGGCTTCATCAACTCCGACGGCTGTAACTGCATGAAACCGAGGTCGAGCCATCGCTGGCTGCCACCACCAACGAAACCGACCGCTTCAACGATCACCAGCAGGAGGACGATCACGCCATAAATCGGAAAGGCGAAGAACATCGCGAGATCGCGGGAAAACCTGCTGAGGACGAAAGCCATCGTCAGGAAGACGCAAAAACGCATGAGGTGCGACAGGGCGTAGGGAGTCCATGACCCGCCTGCAGCCGAGTAGAGCACCAAAGCGCCGAAACAAATCAGCGTCACCAGCGGGAACAGCATCTGCCAAGGCTGCCGAGCGATAGGGGCAGGGACGATACCTGTCATTGCGGCCCGGGGGTACCAGTGGCTGGAGTTGTGGTCGGGACGCCAGCCGCCGCATCTGTCGCAACTGGCGCTGGGTCAATTATCGAGGAAGGCGGGGGACTGTCTTCGTGCGGCTGCGTGTCATTGCGCGGTCGCACAGTCTCACCTGCGATTTCTTCCTGTCGCCGCGCGTCGATCCGTGCCTCTGCCTCAACCTGGTCGAAGATGTCCTCGTCACGTGCAGGAACTGGCTTTACGGATTCACCGGCTGCAGCGGCATATGCGCGATACCGTGCATCGAGCCGTTGTTGCGCGGTACCGCCCCACTGCGCTTCCATTGAGCGCAGGGCATCCATTCCCTTCGCGGGATCGAACAGGAACGTCATGACGTCCCTTGCAATCGGATAGGCCGCACCCGACCCCCCGCCGTGCTCGATGACGACAGCACCGGCGTACTTCGGTTTGTCGAACGGGGCGAAGAAGATGAACAAGCCGTGGTCCCGATACTTCCATGGTCCCGATTTACCGTTCGACAGGTTCAGGCCGACGACCTGCGCCGTCCCGGTCTTTCCAGCCATCATCACGTCGGGAATGGGCAGGCGCGCCCTTCCGGCCGTTCCTGGACCGTTGACGACATCGCTCATGGCCTGTCGGACATAGCGCACATGCTCTTCATTGAAGTCGGCCTTCGCGAAGCGGGTCGATTCCTTCTTGAGCAGGTTAGGCGCAAGGTGCCGGCCGGTCGCCAGTCGTCCTGCCATGACCGCCAGCTGCAAGGGATTGGCAAGCATGTAGCCTTGCCCGATCGTGGCGTTGACCGTGTCGAAGGTCTGCCATTCGCGACCGTACTTCTTGAGCTTCCACGCAGGGTCGGGAACTGTGCCGTAGAACTGGCTTGCCACGGGCAGATCGAATTGCTGTCCCATCCCGCAGGTACGGGCCATCGCGGCGATGGGGTCCATGCCAATCCGCTGCGCGAAGTGGTAGAAATACACGTCGCAGGATTGGTAGATGCCCTTGGCCATATTGACCATTCCGTGCCCGCGACGGTTCCAGCAGCCGAAAACGCGGTTCCCCACCCGTAGTCCGCCTCCGCAGAAGACCGACTCGTCCGGGTCAAGACCGGCCTTGAGGAAGGACATCGAGACCATCGGCTTCACGGTCGAGCCTGGGGGATACAGCCCCTTCAATACCTTGTTGCGCAGCGGAACGCGCTCATCCTCGCTAAGCATTGCGTATTCAACTCGACCGATGCCTTGCGAAAAGCTGTTGGGGTCGAAGCTCGGCATGGATGCCATGCAGAGGATGTCACCGCTTTCGCAGTCCAGCACCACTACCGAGCCGCTCTCCAGCCCGATGCGACGCGCGGCATAGTCCTGCAGTGGCCCGTCGATGGTCAGCTGCACCGGATCGCCCTGGATATCTTCGCGCGTTTCGAGGTCGCGTACGATGCGGCCGGATGCAGTCACTTCTACGCGCCGCCCGCCGGGGATCCCGCGCAGTTCCTGCTCGAACTGCTTTTCCAGCCCATCCTTGCCGATTTTGTAGCCGGGCGTGACGAGCAGTGGATTGCGATCCTGCTCCTTGAATTCCTCGGCATTAGCTGCGCCGACGTAGCCGATAAGATGACCTACCGAAGGTCCCGTCGGATAGTAGCGAGAAAAGCCGCGTTGGGGCACGACGCCGGGAAGATCGGGCAACCGGACGCTGACAGCCGCGAATTGTTCGTATTTCAGTCCAGACGCCACCTCGACAGGCTGGAAACCAGGAGAATCGTCGAACGCCTTGCGAACGTCTGCAGCCTGGTTCTTGTCGAGCGACAGAATGCGGGTGAGTTCCTCCAGCGTCTTGTCCGGGTCAGGGGTGCGGTCGGGAATGATGTCGACACGGAAGTCCGCCCGATTTGATGCGAGCGGTGCACCATTGCGGTCGAGTATCCAGCCTCGTCGCGGCGGGATGAGGGACAGGTTGACGCGATTGCTTTCGGATTCGAGCTTATACTTCTCGTTCTCCGCAATGGCGATGTAACCCATGCGCGCGGCGAGCAGGACTCCCACCCCTCCCATCGCCGTTCCGATAACGAAGGTTCGGCGGTCGAAGGCATTGTCGAGCATCGTCTGGGTGAGGATGCTGCTCTGCCGCTTTTTCCCGAAGCGCCTCATTGCGTCCTCATCCAGCGCGTAAGGCGCAGGCGATCGAGGCGCGCGACCACGCGTGCGACGATGGGAAATGCCAAGATGGAAAAGAGCAGCTGGGGCACGAGAGAAATGAACGAATGAATCGTGGGAGTGGCGCCGGACAGGATCCAGCCACCGACCAGATAGGCCGCAATCAATATACCAGCTGTGAACCAGTCCTGCCAGAAACTGCGCCAGGGCAGGCGGGTTTCGATGATTTCGATCGCTATGAGTGCCAGCGACCATGAGAACACGCCGAAGCCGAACGGCTGACCATTGAACAGGTCATCGAACATTCCGAGCGGAAGTCCGGCCCAGACCGGCAGCAACCCGGGCCGCACCAGTCTCCACCCCAGCAGGAGGAGAAACCCGAGCGGTGGCATCATGGGAAGCGCGACAGCGATCAGGAATACAGGTAGGATCGAGGCTGCGAGCACGCTCAGCCAAGGTAGGACATTCGCAACGAGCGTCGAATGCGATCTATTGATACGGCTTCCATAAGCATCGCTGCGCGAACGCGGGTTCATCCGCTCCATCAGTCGGACAGCTCCTGTTCGACCGGCGTCTTGAGTGCCTCCACCGCTTCACGCTCGAAGATGGGTTCGACAGCGACAAAGTCTGTGGCTGCAGGATCGCTGACAACCCGTGCAAGGCCACCGTCGTCGGTGACCTGAGTAACGATGGCCACGGCAATTCCGGGGCGGTAATAACCGCCAGCACCACTGGTGACGAAGAGGTCCCCGGGCTTGAGCGGATTGATTCCGAGATTGATAAGACGGATACGCAGCAGACTGTCACCGCGTCCTTCAGCGAATGCCACGACTTCATCCTTTGCCCGGCGTACCGGCAGGACACTTTCGCTGTCGGTCAGAAGAAGAACGCGGGCGCTGTCGCCACCCACTTCCAGCACCCTGCCGACAATGCCGCGCGGTGAGCGGATGGGCATTCCCACTTCAACACCCTTGTCCCGACCTGCGCCAACATAGGCGAAGCGGCGCGTGCTCGATGCGGAGGATCCGATCAGGCGGGCAACCGCGACAGGCTTAATCGCCTTGTCGTCGAGGCCTAGAAAGGTCTTGAGACGCTTGTTTTCTTGGCGGATCGCATCTGCCTCGGCGAGCCGAATGCGCGCGATTTCCATTTCCCGCTTGAGTGCAGCATTCTTCGAACCGGCGCGATAGTATCCGGTGATCGAATCCCACCAACTCTTGCTCTCGGTGCGAACCGTGGCGCTTGCCTCCGTAGCAGGCGCGATCGTGTCGCTCGCACCGCTCCGCGCCCAGCCGAACAGGTTGGGCTGGAACAATGAGAGCGTAAGCAGCACGGCGCCGATGAGAGCGCCGATGCCGGCAATAATGTAGCCGGTGAAAAGGTTGTACTGCGCCCTGCGCGAATAGCTCGAGCGCCGTTGGCCTGTCGGCGCCATGGAAAGTCCTTCCTCAGGCCGTCATCAGCACGCCGCGATAGACGGGATCTTCCATTGCTCGACCGGTGCCGATCGCGACACAGGACAGCGGATCTTCTGCGATGGTCACCGGCAGACCGGTTTCCTCGCGAAGGTACTCGTCCAGCCCGCCGATCAGCGCGCCGCCGCCGGTGAGCACGATGCCCTGGTCGACAATGTCCGCTGCCAATTCGGGGGCAGTGTTCTCAAGCGCGATGCGAACGCCTTCGACGATAGCGCCGATAGGTTCGCTGAGCGCTTCGGCGATGTGCCCCTGGTTGATCGTGATTTCCTTGGGCACGCCGTTGACCAGGTCACGTCCCTTGATGGTGATGCTCTCGCCAACGCCGTCTTCGGGTGTGCGGGCGATACCGTAGTCCTTCTTGATGCGCTCGGCAGTAGCTTCACCGATCAGAAGGTTGTGGTGTCGTCGGACATAGGAAACGATCGCTTCGTCCATCTTGTCGCCGCCCGTGCGCACCGAGGTAGTGTAGGCAAGGCCGCGGAGCGAAAGTACTGCAACCTCGGTCGTGCCGCCGCCGATGTCGACGACCATCGAGCCTACCGGCTCGGTCACAGGCATGTCGGCGCCAATCGCTGCTGCCATGGGCTCGAGAATCAGGAATACCTGCGAGGCGCCTGCGTTCGATGCCGCGTCGCGGATGGCGCGGCGTTCAACCGAGGTCGAGCCCGAGGGAACGCAAATGGTGATTTCCGGATAGCGCAGCAGGCTCTTGCGGCCGTGCACCTTGCGGATGAAATGCTTGATCATCTCTTCGGCAATTTCGATGTCGGCGATAACGCCGTCACGCAGCGGGCGGATAGCTTCGATGCTGTCGGGGGTCTTGCCCATCATCATCTTCGCATCGTCGCCCACGGCCTTCACGCGCTTCACGCCGTTGATCGTCTCGATCGCGACCACCGACGGCTCGTTCAGGATGATGCCCTGATCCTGTACGTAGACCAGCGTGTTCGCGGTGCCGAGGTCGATCGCCATGTTCTGCGAACCGAGTTTGAAGAGATTGTTCCAGAAGCCCATTTTCGCTCGATATTCCGTTTGATCGTGAGGGTGGGAAGGCGCGCCGCGCGACCCGTGCGACAACCCTGAGGGGGATTGGTGGCGGCTCTTTAGCGACACAATGGGCAAAAGGCCAAAAATTTCCGCAATTCCCTTGGGTAAAAGAGCAACGTCTGGCCTCGGATTCGTGGCGGTTCGTCGCTACCCTGCAGTCTCATGCCTGAAATTCGCCGCCTGCCCGAGAATCTCGTCAATCGCATTGCTGCGGGAGAGGTGGTGGAGCGCCCGTCGTCGGCGCTCAAGGAACTGGTCGAAAATGCCATCGACGCAGGTGCCACGCGGATAGCGGTAAAGCTGGTCGACGGCGGTCTGGCGAGTCTCGAAGTTACCGACGATGGCTGCGGCATGTCGCCCGACGAAATGGCTCTTGCCCTCGAACGCCATGCAACATCGAAGCTACCGGACGAAGCCATCGAGCAGGTGGTCACATTGGGCTTCCGCGGAGAGGCTCTGCCGAGCATTGCCAGTGTCGCGCGGTTCACTCTCGAAAGCCGGCCTCAGGGCGCCGAGCAGGGTTGGAAGCGCGTCGTCGATCATGGCGAGCTGGTCGCGGAAGGCCCTGCGGCCCTGCCGCCCGGAACGCGGGTGCGGGTCGAGAACCTCTTCGGGAAGGTGCCGGCACGCCGCAAGTTCCTGCGCACTGCACGAAGCGAATATGCGGCATGCGTCGATGTCGTGCGCCGTCTCGCCATGGCGCGGCCCGACGTTGCGATCACGCTCGATCATGCCGACCGCAGGGTGCTCGGCCTCCAAGGTGGGGAGGGCTTGGAGAATCGCGTCGCCCAGATCGTTGCGCGCGAACTAAAGGACAATGGCGTTTCGATCGATGTCGAACGCGGAGCAATGCGGCTGACCGGGATCGCCGGTCTGCCAACCTACAATCGCGGCATCGCCGATCACCAGTACCTTTTCGTCAACGGTCGCCCGGTGAAGGACCGCCTGCTGACCGGCTCAGTCCGTGGCGCCTACGCCGACATGCTGGCGCGCGACCGCCATGCGGTGCTCGCCCTGTTCCTCGACCTCCCGCCCGAGGACGTGGACGTGAACGTCCATCCGGCGAAGACAGAAGTCCGCTTCAGGGATGCGCAGGCTGTGCGCGGCTTCATCGTCTCGGGGCTAAGGCAGGCGCTGGCCACCGGCGACAAGCGTAGCGCGCAATCTCCCGACGCGGGGGCAATGTCACGCTGGCAGGCAGAGCCGGTTCGCGAAGAGCCTGCACCGGCGCTGCGGTCGATCTTTGCCGGACGCGACTGGACAGCGCCGCAGCCGCGCGTTGCGGAGGCCAATGCCGTGTGGCGCGGTGTCGAAGCGGAGGTCATGGCTGCTCCACGGGGGAGGGCGGAGGAGGCCTCGCCCGTGACCGCCGAGGAACAGGATTTCCCCCTGGGCATCGCGCGCGGGCAGGTCGCCAACACCTACATCGTTGCCGAGACCAAGGACGGGCTGATCCTGGTCGATCAGCACGCCGCGCACGAACGTCTCGTGCTGGAGCGGTTGCGTGCTGCGGGAGCGGAGGACGCTGTCTCCCGGAGCCAGGCATTGCTGATCCCTGAAGTGGTCGAGATGGACGAGACATCCTGCGACAGGCTCGAGGATGCTGCCGACAAGCTCGCTGAACTCGGACTGGCCATCGAGCGCTTCGGCCCCTCTGCCATGCTGGTCCGCAGCATGCCCCACGCCATCGCAAGGACCGATCCCGAAAAGCTGTTACGCGACATCGATGACGACCTTGCCTTGAACGGCGAAGCTTTGCTGCTTGGCGAGAAGCTCGATCTGGTGCTGGCCACCATGGCATGTCACGGCTCGGTTCGGGCGGGGCGCCCTTTGCGCGTCGACGAAATGAACGCTCTTCTGCGTGAAATGGAGCGGACACCACGTTCGGGCCAATGCAACCATGGGCGGCCCACGTGGGTTAAGCTCTCCATGGAAGACGTCGAGAAACTCTTCGGGAGGCATTGATGCGGTTCGCAATTACTGTTGCCTTGCTATTGCTTGGCGCCTGTTCCTCGGAACCTAGCGAGGCGGACCGGCAGGCCGCAGTGGCTGAAGTCGAGGCAAACCAGGAAGCACCGCCGGAAATGCTCGACCCGCGTCCGATCCGCTATCCCGATATCGAGAAATACGGGCTCTATGGGGCGGGGTGCAACTTCGCGCCCGACGGTGGCGGCCTTGGCGCGATTGCGCTGGCCATGGCGGACGAAGGCTACATGAAGCGCGGAGAGGAGATTCTGCGATTTGCGGCCGACAAGGGCAGCGATGAGCTGCCCTATCTCGCGCGGCACAAGTACGACGGGAAGGATTATTCCTTCACGCTCGATCTCGACCGGGACAGCGGTGCGCCGACCGGTGACGAGACCAGCGACTATTCGGGAACACTAACCGTCAAGGACGGGAAGGACCGGGTCGTCTATCGTGCGACAGGGATCGCACAATGCGGCGCCTGACCTAGTCAGTACCCTGCGGGTCGCGGGTACGGATCAGGCCGTTCGACACCATCTCCATGACCGGTTCGTCATCCTGGTTGAACACGGTGAGTTTGCTCTTGAAGATGCCCATTTCGGGCCGGCTCGCACTGCGACGTTTCTCGATCACCTCGCTCTCGCACCGCAGGGTATCGCCGGGATAGACCGGCTTCTTCCAACGCAACTGGTCAACGCCGGGTGAGCCTAGGCCGGCCTGTTTGTTGGCTTTCAGGTTCTCGACGAGCATCGCCATCGTCATCGCGCAAGTATGCCATCCGCTGGCGGACAGGCGCCCGAAATGGGTCTGCGCCGCTGCGGCATCGTCAAGATGGAATGGCTGGGGGTCGTAGCGGGAGGCGAAGTCGATGACCTCTTCGCGAGTGACCTCGTAATGCCCGAAAGCTTGCTTGTGCCCGACGGCAATGTCTTCGTAAAACTGCATTGCAAATTGCAATGGATCAGGCGGCAGGGCTTAGCAACATCCAAATCGCCATGGCGATCATGGCAAGGTTCTCGGTCAGCGAAACGAAGCCGAGCGGCACGTTGCTCGATCCTCCGACGCAGGCGCATTTGATATCGCGTTTCTGGATATACACCGCATAGAACACGCTGACGGCACCGATCGTCCCGATGAACAGTGCGACCGGGATGGAAATCCAGTCGAACGCGTGAGCGGCCATCAGGACCCCGGCGCCGAACTCGAGAAAGGGGTAAGCGTAGGAATATGGCACCAGGCGTCGGCCCAGGAGGTCGTAACCGAGGAACATCGAAGAGAACTTCTCGACATCCTGCAGTTTGAGCATGGCGAGGATGACCATCGAAAACGAGATGAACCACTCGGCAGCGCGCATTGTGAGCGCATTCCCAAAGCTCAAATGGCTGACCGCCAGCGCAAGCGCCGCGGCCGCGACAAACACGGCCAGCACCGGAATGTAACTTGTCGACCCCGCCTCGGGGAGTGGCCTGCCAAGGTATTTGCGGAGGTCGGTGTAACCACCGATCCGTTCGCCACCGATGAAGATCTGCGGTGTTGTCGAGACAGCGTGCCGCTCTTTGAAATTGTCTGTCTGCTCGCGGGTGGTGAGGTGGTGGTCCTCAACCTTGAAGCCGTTCTTCTCGAGAAGCCATTTGGCTTTCACGCCATAGGGGCAAACATGGGTGTCCATCACCATGCGATGGATTTCGGCGGTCTTGGTGTCGGTCATCCTGAGAATGTCAGGCGCGAAATTTGGGTTTCAACCCCTCGGGCCCGAAATCTGGGATGATCCGATAACGCGCGGTCACGAGGCTGAAGACGCCGAACATGATCAGGCCGACGGCAACGAAAGTGTAGAGCAGGCCATTGTCGCGCAACGACAAGATGGCCTCGCCAAGTCCCTTGATCTGGCTCTCGCTTGAAAACCACGCACCCTTGATCATCGACCAGCCGATTATGGCGAAGACGATACTGCGTGCCGCGTGGCCAATCTGCCCGACCGTTTTCACGCCGCCAGGTGCGCGCGCACTGATGCGGTTCATGAAGCTGGCGGTCGCGGTTTTCTTGGCCTGCATGAATGCGCCGACCATGAAGCCAATGCCAAGAATGCCGATGAGCACCGAGCCCAGGTCCATCGACAAGACGGTGCCTGCCATTTCCTGGCTGCCACCATCGGTGTCCGAACTCTGCTTTTCACCCACGGCAAATTGATAGCAGGCGTAGGAGAGGAAAAGGTGTGCAACGCCGCTCGCAACATCGCCCACGCGCTTCAGCAGGCCCTTGGTGTCGCTGCCGTGGTGCTGGATGTCGCCGATTGCAGAGATGAGCCTGAAGCCTGCATAGGCCAGCAAGCCAATGGCCATGAGCCAAAGTAGAGGCGTGCCAAAGGGAACTTCCTGGAGATAGTCGTAGACCGCTGCGCCGCCGCCCTTGGCTTCACCGGCGGTGCTGAGGGCGAGATATCCGAGAAGCAGGTACGTAATGCCGCGCGCTGCAAATCCCACGCGGACCAGCCAGTTGAATTTCTCGGATTTGTCTACCATCGCCTCACTTCCCTTGTTTCACGCACAACGGCGCGAACCCGCCGAGCGTTCCGGGAAAAGGGAGCCGCTGGTCAGTTCTTGAGTGCGGGAAGGATCGGGTCGACGGTCCCGTCCGACGGTGTCGACTGGGGCAAGCCGATCAGCTTGCGAACCAGCGGAGCAACTGACGTATTCTGGAAATTGGGCAACTTCGTCCCGGGGCGAAACGCAGGCCCGTTGGCGATGAACAGCGCATCCATTTCCTTTGCGAACGGATCGTACCCGTGCGTCCCGCCGGACCATGGGGAGGTTGGCTTGGTGGGGAGAATGTTCCAGCCCACTTCGGCGAGGCAAAGGTAGCTGGGAATGCGCGGGTGCGTGCCGTATTGGAAGCGCGCCGGGATTTCCGACTTGCGCCAGCACTCCATGTGGTCATGCGGTTTCAGGAGAGCCGCTTCCAGTTTCGTTGCATTGCCAGCTGTTGCCTCGAACGTCGCGTAAGGGCCGTTTTCAACAAGTCTGTAGAATGCCGGATCCACCAAGGAGTCGAGCGCGATAACCCGTTCAGAACTGGTCGCGGCCATTCCATGGTCGGCAACGATGACCAGGTTGGCCGGTTGCCCCAGCTTGGCCAGCCCGTCGACCAGCATGCCGACGTATTTGTCGACATCGCGAAGGGCGGCGTTCACCTCCTCGCTGTCGGGTCCGCCATCGTGTCCGGCGGTATCCACCGTGTCGAAATAGAGCGTGACGAAAGCCGGCCTGATGTCGGCCGGTCGACGGAGCCAGTCGAGCACGGAATTGACCCGCTGCGTGTTCGTGACCTGCATCGAGAATGCCTGCCAGTCCTGCGCCATCACGCCACCCTCGACCGGACCCCAGCCTTCGACCTTGCCGCCCCATGGCACTGCCGAGCCGGGCCAGAACATCGCTGCGCTGCGGATGCCGGCTTCCTCGGCTTCGACCCAAACAGGCTTTGCGTCGGACCACCAGAAGGGATCGACCGTGGCCATGGTGAAGACCTCGTTCGGTCGGGCTGGATCCTCCATCTTGTTGGCAGTGATACCGTTATGGTCGGGCACCAGGCCCGTCACCAGGGTCCAGTGATTGGGAAAGGTCTTGCTGGGAAAGGAAGGGGACATGTCCGCCCGGACGCCGGTTGCAGCAAGCCCCGAAAGCGTCGGGGTCATGCCGCGTTCGAGATAGTCCGAACGGAAACCGTCGATGGAGACAAGGATGGTCACCGGCTCGCGTGCCTCCTGGACCGCCACCGGGGCGGAAGCGCTTTCCACCGCAGGAGCACAGCCTGACAGTGCGAGAGCAGCGGCGGCGATTGCAGTGGTGAACCGGTGACCCATCTTCATTTCCTCAATGTCCCCCGCCGACGAGTGACAGCCGTGCGAAGACCGTCGCGCCGAAGGGGTTCTTTCCATAAACGCCGTCGAGCACGTCAGGCTTGCCATAGAAGGCGCCTGAAGCGCCCAACGCAAGCTCGAACGGCTTCAGATCGATCCGATGCGCATAGCCGAACTGGAACTTCGACACACGAAAACGCTGGTCATGTAGCGGATCGTCATGGTCGGGGAAGAGCTCGTCATTGGCGACGTTCTCGAACCGGCCAAATACGGTGTTCGACTTGTCAAGGTCGTAGTTGACCTCTGCCAGCCATGCGGTCAGCGGGCTATCGTCGTGTTCCTCGCCCGGCAGTTCGTCCGCGTGATCTTCGACCCTGCGCTTCGAACTGAAAGCCAGCATGGCCGAAAGTCCGTCGAAGTTGGCGTAGTGAGCCGATGCCGTGAAGCGACGTTCGTCCTCACCGGGATGGACCGCCTCGGGTTCCTTGATCCAGCCATAGCTGGCCTGGATCGCCAGGTTCGCGCTGGGCGTCAGGGTGCCGCGAAGCGAATAGCTGTCGAGCTTGGGCGTCTCGATATCCCACCGGTCCTCATCCGGCTCTGCGCCGCGGAACAGCGATCCCTCAAGCTGGAAGGCTGAAGTCTTCACGCCTGCGGTCACGACGCCGTAGGTGATGTGCGTGGAATCGAACCAGTGATGGGTGATCGGCGGTTCCGGATTGAGGGCTGCGGAATCGCGATGCATGAAGGCGCTCGGTCCGAGTGCCGGTTCGCCCACCGGGCCGCCGTAAAGGAACACCGTGGCTCCTTCACCGACATTTACGTCGATGCGTGCAGCAAGCTCCATGAAGAGGTCGTGAGGATGCTGCCGGTCGACCAGTGGCTCGCCGTCGGCGGTTTCCCCGGTCGCGAAGAGGTTGGGATAGCCCCTCGCATCCATGAGCGGTTCGAGGCTGAACATGCTCTTCAACTGGATGCGCCCCCAGCCGGTCTGGCGCTCCGCATTGAGCATGCCCATCGAAGTCACGTAGAGCTGGTCGTCACCGCGCGGGCCCGAATGGTCGGTGTACTGCGTCGAGACGAAGCCGTGGGCCATGACCATCCATGGGTCGTTCGCCAGCATCAGGCCATGATGACCCATGGGCATACCCCCGCAAGCGCCGCCGACGCCCTCAGAAGCACCGGGTAGAAGCGAAGTTCCGGAACCCTCCTTGGTGCGCAGGACGTATCCGATCGCGATGCAGGCATCGTCCTCGGCCATTTGGTGCTGGCCGTGATCCATCTGGGAATGGTCCATTTGCGAATGGTCCATTTGTTCCATGTCGTGTGACTGGTCGGCGGTTTCGCTAGCCGATTGCGGTGTCGCATCATGATGCGAATGGTCCTGCGCTGCGGCAGGATATGCGATGACTGCGCCGCCAAGCAGCGCCAGAGTGCGAAGTATCATTATGGTTGGTCCGTCTGTTTGCCTTGATTGGTCGGCGCTGGGGCCGTCGAATCCTGACTAGAGACGGGGCGGAGGCGTGTCGGGCGGGGGCGCGCGGGAGCTGAGCCGGGCCACCAGGTCCGTCACCGGCGATATGCCGGTCAATTCCACAAGAGCAAATTCGTCGGCGGGGGTGCTCAGGGGCGCGCATCCGATGCATTGGTGTGACGATGCAGTAGCGGCATGGTCATCATTCGACTGCCCGCCTTCATGATGGGATCTGCCATGATGAGTCTGAGCTGCCGAGGCCTGCATTTCGCCGCAGGTGCTCGCGCGAGCAAGGCCCGGCAAGGCCAGCATCACGACAAACAGGGCAAGCATCAGCGTCCGCATGGTACGTATCTAGGTGGTTCCGGCTGCGCTGCCAATCACACGTTGAACTTGAACAGCATCACGTCGCCGTCCTGCACCACGTATTCCTTGCCTTCCTGGCGCAGCTTGCCGGCTTCCTTCGCGCCGCCTTCGCCGCCGAGTCCGACATAGTCGTCGAAGGCGATGGTCTCGGCGCGGATGAAGCCGCGTTCGAAATCGGTATGGATTTCGCCCGCTGCCTGCGGAGCTTTCGCACCGCTCGGGAAGGTCCATGCACGGGCTTCCTTTGGTCCGGCGGTGAAGAATGTCTTCAGGCCGAGCAGTTTGTAGCCTGCGCGGATGACACGGCTGAGGCCGCTTTCGTCGAGCCCGAGTTCGGTAAGGTATTCGGCGCGATCCTCGGCAGGCATGGCGACCAGTTCGCTCTCGATGGCTGCCGAGACGACGACCGCTTCCGCGCCCTCGGCAGCGGCCTTGGCGAACACCAGTTCGGACAGGGCATTGCCGGTCGAAGCATCCTCTTCCGCGACGTTGCAGACGTAGAGAACGGGCTTGGCGGTCAGCAGCTGTGCCTGGCGGAATATCCGTGCCTCTTCATCGTCCTTGGGCTCGGTCAGGCGGGCAGGTTTGCCCTCGCGCAGCAGGTCGAGTGCCTGGCCAAGGACGGAGGCCATCAGCTTCGCTTCCTTGCCGCCGCCGGTTGCGCGCTTGGCTGCGGCAGGAACGCGCTTCTCGAGACTTTCGAGGTCGGCGAGCATCAGCTCGGTTTCGACCACCTCGGCATCGGCAATCGGATCGACCTTGTTGGCGACGTGCTGGATATCGTCATCCTCAAAGCAGCGCAGCACGTGGACGATCGCATCCACCTCGCGGATGTTGCCGAGGAACTGGTTTCCCAGGCCCTCGCCCTTGCTGGCACCCTTCACGAGGCCGGCGATATCGACGAAGGCGAGCTGCGTCGGGATGATCTTGGCGCTGCCGGCAATGGCGGCAATCTTGTCGAGCCGCTCGTCCGGCACCGAGACCTGCCCGACATTGGGCTCGATCGTGCAGAACGGGTAGTTCGCGGCCTGCGCGGCCTGCGTTTCGGTCAGTGCATTGAAAAGGGTGGACTTGCCCACGTTGGGCAGGCCGACGATCCCGCAACGGAAACCCATCGAAAACTCCGGAATATGGCTTTGGCCGCGCCCTTAGCCAGAAGCGGAAAGGATTGCCAGCAGATCAGGCCTTGTGAACAGCCCGGACGAGCGGCCCAAGCGGCGATCTACCGAGCCATTCTACCTGCGTGCGTGCGCAGACCTCGTTGATTGCGACCTGCGGGATGTCTCCACCGCTCACCGGGAGCCGGAGCGGCCGCGTGCCAGGGGGCATGCCAAGAACACGCGCCATCGCTTTGGGCACGTCCATGGGGTCGGCAGTGCGCCCCGAACCATCTTCCTGTCCCATGCGTGCGACTACCTGCGGGTACCCGTCCAGATGGCGCTGATCCACGCGCTCCTTCAGCTCCTTCGAATAACGGTTTCGGTTGACCCAGACTTTGGTGGGATAACCACCCGGCTCGATGATAGTGACGCCGATATTATGCGGCACAAGCTCGTAAGCGAGTTGCTCGAACAATGCTTCAACCGCGAATTTCGTTGCCGAATAGTGGCCTGCGTATGGGACAATCACGCGTCCCAACTGGCTGGACACTGCGAATATGTGGCCCTGCTTCCCGGCCCGCATACCGGGGAGTACGGCGCGGGCCAGTCTTTGGTACCCGAGGACGTTCGTATCGAAAGCCAGGCGCGTCGCTTCCATGTCCTGGACTTCTATCGGCCCGGTAATGCCGATGCCCGCATTGTTGACGAGTACATCCATGCCGCGTCCGGCAATTCTCTCGGCCTCTGCCACGCCCGCAGCGACCTGCGCATCGTCGAGCACATCGATTTCGATGACATGGATGTCCAGCTTCTCGTCCCGGGCAAGTTTCCGCAATTCCTCCGCCTCGGGCCGGGGAAGGTTGCGCATGGTGGCAAAAACCTTCGCCCCCGCGCGCGCGAAGAGTTCGCTAGCAAGGCGCCCGAACCCGGATGAAGTGCCCGTGATCAGTATGGCCTTACCAGAAAGTCCGCTCGCCGGTTCGATCGCATCCGCCAATGCTACGCGACTTCCGGCAAGTGTCGCTCCGGTGGCGGCGGCTCCGGCCAGAAGGCTCCTGCGATCAATCTGCGGCATTTGCTCTCTCCCTTGCTTCGAATCCTAACACCGCGCCCGGTGCTTTCATCAATGGTTTATTCTCTCGTGGTAGGCGTAAACCATGATCCGCAATCGACTGCTTTCCACCACGATCCTGATAGCCGCGGCGCTGTCCGCATGCTCGCCGAGCCCGGAGACGAGCTTTGCCAACGGACGCGAAGCATTCGCCGCCAATGATTACCGCGGGGCGCGTGTCGCACTGATCAGTGGGCTACGCGAAAAACCCGATGACCATGAAATGCGCGTGCTTCTGGCGCGGACCCAGATTGCACTCGGCGATGGGGAAGGTGCCACATCTACGCTGGCAAAGTTGCCAAAGGAAATGACGGACCGCCCGGACGTGGCTGCTGTGGCAGGTGAGGCCGAAGTCCTGCGCGGTCAGTACGACAAGGGCATTGCCCTGGTCGACGGGCTGGAAACGGGCGCCGCCGACCGGGTTCGCGCTCTGGCTTATATCGGGTTAGGCGAGGTCGACAAGGCGGCAGAGGCGTTTGCAGCCGGTGCCGGCCGCGCAGCGCCCGATGCTTCGCTGCTGGCTTCCTATGCCCGCTTCTCGCTGCTGCAGGGCGAAGCTGCCAAAGCCGACGCATTGGTGGGCAGGGCGCTCAAGCTCGACCCGCGAATGGTCGAGGCTCACCTGGTTCGTGCCGACATGCGCCTGGCGCGAAACGAATTGCCCGGCGCGCTCGCATCGTTCGATCGCGTGCTCGAACTGCATCCCGCCAATTTCGACGGGCGCGTTGGCAAGGCGGAAGTGCTGATCTCGCTTGGACGCCTCAAGGATGCTGAACCCCTGGCGGCGAGCCTTTCGGAAGAAGCACCTGACGAGCAATCGGTCATCTTCCTGTCCGCAAGGCTGGCAGGGAAGCAAGGCGACTGGGCCAAGGTCCGGTCCATCCTCCAGCCACATGAGGACGAGTTGCGGGTCAATCCGGTCGTCACAGCGCTCTATGGTCGGGCGCTTATCGAGCTCGACCAACCAGCGGTAGCACTGGGCGTTTTGGAGCCTTCACTCAAACGCCATGGCGGATCGCGAGCCCTAAGGCGGCTTGTTGTGCGGGCGCAGCTGGCTTCGCGCGACCCTGCGGGCGCGCTGGCCACGATCCGTCCGCTTGCGAGCAGACCCGATGCCACGCCCGAGGAACTGAAGCTGGCCAGTCTTGCAGCCAAGGGCGCTGGGAGCGATGGCGCGGCATCGTTCGAAAAGCGTCTCAGCACACCCTCACCCGAATGGATCGGCGGTGAATTAGCAAAAGCCGATCGCGCACTCCGCAACCGGCAATGGAGCGATGCGGAGTCTCTCTATCAGAGCATCCTGACCCGGACCGGCGGCGAAAACGCGATGGTCCTCAACAATCTTGCCTTTGCCAAGCAGCAGCTGGGCAAGGATAGCGAGGCGCTCGACATGGCGCTTCGTGCAGTCAAGCTGGAGCCGGAGAACGCCTCGATCCTCGACACCGCAGGCTGGATGCTGGTCCAGTCCGGTTCGAAGGCCCGCGGTCTCGAAATGCTCAGGCGCGCAGCAAAGCTCGACCCGGACAATCGCACGATTGCCCGTCATCTGGGACAGGCCGAGGCGAGCTAGGCACCAAACATCGGCACGAAATGAAAGCGGCGCGTGATCGAAACCACGCGCCGCCGAATGCGCTTGAATTGTATGGCCGACGCTCAGGCGTAGGCTACGCGAACCTTTGTCGCTGCCTGCCCACGTCCACGGGCGCCGAACGCAATGGCCAGGACAGCCATGCCGAACAGCAGGACCATGCCTGGTTCGGGGACGTCGTTGCCGCCCGACGAGCTGGTCGAGGTGATCTGGCGACCGCTGGCCGAGGTCACGCCGTCAATACCGCTGATCGACTGGTAGCGGACAAAGAAGTCGTCGAGGGTCAGGCTTGCAGGCGCCGTGCCGAAGCTGAGGCTCAGCGTGCCGGTCCCAGTCGCACCATCATAGACGCCGCCCGAACCGCCGCCTGCGCAGCTTCCGGTGCTCTGGGCCTGGAAACAGACGTCCACGGTGCCGATACCGTTCGGATAGTTGGAATCAGTGTTTGTGTAGCCGTAGGTTCCGGTGCTGGTCGCCGCGTCGATGTCGGGGTCAGTGTTGAACGCGAAGCCCGAGACACGCGAGGTAATGCCATCGTCAGCCGCGCCGGTGTTGGTCAGCGAATAATCGAAGGTGTAGATGCCGTTTTCGATCGCCGTAAGCGTGAGCGTGAGGGAGGAATTGAGACCGTCGAGCGAGGGGCCACCATTGACGAAGCCGTCGAAATCGATGGTAAAGCTGTCGCCGACCGAGCCGGAATCCAGCAGGATCGGTTCCGCGATCGCGGGAGTGGCAGTCGCCAGTCCGATGAGTGCCATGGCACTGGTGATGAAACGCTTGAAGTTCACAATTGCCCCCAAATCGGAATGACTTGCCTGATTTGCAGGTTCCGAAGTGTCACGTCCTTAGTGGCATTGCCAGCGCGCAGTCGGGTCTGTCTCAAAGGGGAACAAGCTGCTGGAAGGATGCTAACCGCTCGCGAGTGGTCAGTCCTGCAGGCGTAACGCCAGTTCACTCATGAAACGGGCATCGTCTCCACGAGCGAGCCATTCAGCTTCCGCGCCGATAGCCGCCAGCATGTCGGCAAGGTCGTCCATTTCCGACTTGGCATAATTACCCAACACATGGCCGGTGACTCGCTCCTTATCGCCGGGATGACCGATGCCAATCCGTACCCGCCGAAAATCCGGCCCGAGGTGCTGGTTGATGCTGCGCAGGCCATTATGCCCGGCCAGTCCACCCCCGGTCCGAACCTTTACCTTGAACGGGGCAAGGTCGAGTTCGTCATGGAACACTGTCAGGGTGTCGACATCCAGCTTGTAGAAGCGCAGTGCCTCGCTCACCGAACGGCCGCTCTCGTTCATGTAAGTTGCGGGTTTAAGCAGCAGGATCTTCTGGTTGCCGATCCGACCTTCCTGCACCCATCCCGAAAACTTCTTCTGGACCGGGCCGAAATCGTACATCTCCGCCAGCAGGTCGCAGACCATGAAGCCGACATTGTGCCGGTGGAGCGCATATTGCGGTCCGGGATTTCCGAGGCCAGTCCAGATCTGCATGCGCGGCTGCTAGCTCAAGCGAGCGCGTCGAGAAAGGCCTGCGCCTCTGAAGGGCGACGGAAACGAACGATCCGTCCGGGGAAAGCCCCGAGGCGACGTTCGAGCGCTGGCGTTTTCACGCGACGAAAGACGGCGACGTTGTGGAGAAATTCGAGATCGAACCTTTCGGGACATCCCGGCGGGGCATCGGGACGGACGGTTCCGTGCAGTGTCGTGATGCGCTTCACCAGGCGCCAGAGACACAGTAACGTCGGATAGTCGAGCAGGATCGCCGTGTCGGCCAGAGCCAGCCTGCGTTCCATGCTGCCGCCGTAATTGCCGTCGATGATCCAGCTGTCGCCTGCAAGCAGCGTGTCGAGCTTGGCATCCCAGTCTGCCGGATCAGGTTCGGTCCAGCCTGGCAGGTGGTAGTGTGCGTCAAGGTGGATCAGGGGAAGGCCACTGTGCTGCGCGAGAGCGCGAGCAAAGGTCGACTTTCCCGCCCCTGGCGAGCCGATGACGAGGACGCGCTCCACGATCTTGCGAGGTCAGGCGGTGGGCCAGATCGGCAACAGCCGCGAGTCCGCGACCGCAGCGGTCCGATGGCAAGTGATGCGCTGGGCTTCGGGATCGGAAGCGAATGCGAGGAAGCTCTGCTGGTTCGCTTGCCGAACGAGAACGACGTAGTCCCAAGCCTCCTCAGCCGGACCGATCAGGAATCCGTCCGCGCTGCCTGAAAACAGGACCTCACCCCCACTGGCCACCAGCAAGGGCTCAAGCTCGTCCATGTAGATGCGATAGGCCTGTTCGCCTGTCACTCCGCCTTCCGGCTCCAGCGCGGGTGCGTGCGAGTAATCGGCACGCTCGCGGAAGCGCAGCAGGTTGAGCATCACGACCGCTCCCGGTTTCGGGTTGCCGAAGAAGCGTGCTCCCTGTTCGGGCGTAACTTCCAGGTATTCTGCCATGACTTCCCCTCCATAAAAGCAAAACGCCGGCCCCTCTCGGGACCGGCGCTTCAGGAAACCCGCGAAGGGTGGGGCAGGGATTACTCCGCGCCGCCTTCTTCTTCGGTGGTTTCTTCTTCTTCGGCTTCGTCAGCAGCCTGGGCGCTGGCGGGTACCGAAGCGGCGTCGGCCGACGAAGTGTCGCCTTCGGCCTTCTTGAGTGCCGAGGGAGCGACCAGCGTGGCGATGGTGAAGTCGCGATCGGTGATCGCGCTCTCGCTGCCGGCGGGCAGGGTCACTTCGCTGATGTGGATCGAATCGCCCACATCCTTGCCGGTGACGTCGATCTCGATTTCGCTCGGGATCTTGTCGGCATCGCAGATGAGGTCGAGTTCGTGACGGACGATGTTCAGAACGCCGCCCTTCTTGAGGCCCGGGCTCTTCTCTTCGTTGGCGAACACGACAGGCACGTTCACTTCGACCTTCGCGCCCTTTGCAAGGCGGAGGAAGTCGACGTGTTCCGGGCGGTCGCTCACGGGATGGACAGCGACGTCCTTGGGAAGCGTGCGGACCTTCTTGCCACCGATCTCGATCTCGACGATCGAGTTCATGAAGTGGCCGGTGCCGAGCTGGCGAACCAGTTCCTTGGCTTCCACGTGAATCAGTGTGGGTTCTTCCTTGCCGCCGTAAATCACGGCAGGGACGCGGCCATCGCGGCGCAGTTGACGGGAGGCTCCCTTGCCAGCCCGTTCGCGCGCCTCGGCCGGCAGGGTCAGAGCGTCGCTCATCTGTATTGCCTTTCGAATGCGTTTGAATGCTTCGGTCCGCCACGCCTCCAGGGATGACCATGACGCCGAAGGGCGCGCCATTAGGGGGAAGGGGGACAAAAGGCAAGCCTTGGTGTGCAGGGCCGGAAATCCCGCCACAGAGCTGCGCCAGGCTATTGCGTCCTTGCCACGCTGTACCCGCGGGCCTCGAGCATTGCCGCAAGACCATCGGGTCCGCCCATGTGGCCGGCGCCCACTGCGACGAGAGGTTTCTCTGGGCGTGCCAATATGGTCGCCAGTTTTGCTGACCATTCGCGATTGCGCCGTACCAGCAGTGCCTCGCGCAGTTCCGGATCGGCGAGCATTCCACCGTCGGCAGTGCGGGATAACGCATCCACATCGCCGCGCAGCCAATCTCGGGCGAGACGGTCGTCTTCCGAGGTTCCGTCGGTGATCTCGTCGATCACCGCCTGCAACAGGTCGCGTTGATCGGTCTCGGGCAGGGTGTCGAAAATCGACAGTTGCCTTTGCGCGCCTTCCAGCTCCTCGACACTCCGGCCCCTGAAGTCGGCCAGCAGGGCGAGATCGGCACCATTGCCCCCGTCGCCATCCTGTGCGGCCTGGGCGAGGGCAAGGGCGGCGGCCCATGTCTCCATTGTGTCGAGATCACTTTCGGCAATACTCGCCTTCTCGAGCGCTGCATCGAGTTTTTCCCTGTAGGCTGGAGTCACGCGGCTGCGGATTTTGCCTTGCGGACCGTCGAACGCCAGCCTGCGGAATTGCGCTGCCATTGCCGCTCCATCCGCGAGATTGCCGACCTCGACAACCAGCAGGTCGGCCTCGTCGATCGCGGACTGCAGCCGGGCAGTACGCCATCTGGTTCCTTCAGGCAGGGCATGGATCGTTCCGAAGAGCCAGCCTTCAACGTTGCCCGAACCATCGCGGATTTCCCACAGGGCCGGTTGGGAGCCAGCCTCGGCAAACTCCTTGTCCTTCTTGCCGCACCCGGCAAGCAACAGTGTCCCGAAAAGGACACCGAAGATCGCTTTCGCCAGCGGGTTCATGCGCTCACGGATCGCTGGCCTACTGGACCCGCTCGACCCGGAATCCGCGCTGCGTGAGATAATACTGGACGCTCTTTTCCCCGGCGAGGTGGCCTGCGCCAACCGCGACGAAGACAGCGCCGGGCTTGTCCATGCGATTGTCGATCCACTCCGCCCACTTCGCATTGCGGTTATAGAGTAGGATGTTGGTCAGAACGGGATCGGTCAGGCCCTCGTTTAGGAGGGCTGCGAGGCCGTCTGCATCGCCTTCCATCCATTCGGCGACCATCTTGTCCATCATCGGCGAGACGGATTCGATATTCTCCGCAGAGGACATAAGGAAAGAGATCTGCGATTGCATCGGGAGCTGGTCGAACATGTCGATCTGGAAACCTATGGTCTCCAGTGCATCGCGCGTTACCTGCGGAGACAGATCCTTTTCGATGACCTTCTCGACACCGGAGTCCATGTCGTAACCAGCCTTGAGCAAAGGCAGCATTGCCAGTGTCATGCCCGCGAACCATGGTTCAAAGCGGTCGAATGCGTCGACCGGCAGGCCCAGCTTCGACATCGCGGTTTCGTACGAAACGCGCTGGTCGGCATCGAGCAGGTCGCGCATAGTCTTGTTACCGCTCAGCATCGCCTTGGCAGCTATCATCTGCTGGGAAGACGGATCGGTAATCGCGTCCCCGGGAATCTCAGTCACCAGAGTGCTCGAATACTCCAGCGCCTGCTCGACGGGGCCCACCCGCCACTTGACCTCGCGCGGCAGGGCGTGGACGGTGCCGAAGAGGTAGATGGTCGTGTCCTCGTCCGCGAGCATCCACAGGGCCGGACCAGACAGCTCCTTCGGGTCCTCGACAGCAACTGCCAGTGCGGGGGCAACATCGGAGACTGCATCCTGCGCCTGAGCGGCAGCACCCTGGAAGAGCAGGGAAAAGCAGGCAGCAGTACCGAGAAGGACACGTTTCATGTTCGGGTAAATCCGTGGAATTCAATCTACTTGATAGGTTGCCCGTGGCCCAAGACAAGATCAGCCATGATGGCGTTTCCAAAGATTTGCCAGATTTACGACCACTAGCGTCACGATAAAGAGGATCATGACGTCTGGTCGCGGCAGGAATCCGCCACGCCAGGCGAGCCACCAGACGGGCGCCACAAAGTAGAACAGCTGTCCGCCGACCATGAAGCCGAAGTCGTTGGCGCTGCGCATGAAGTCATCCGAATTGCGACGCACAAGGAATACCAGCAGCGGTATGGCGATGCACCACACCCCCAGCATTGGCAGGACAACGCTGCCGGGCAGAGCCGCATTGCTGAACAGATCGAGACGTTCGCCATTGGGTCCGCGATGCGCAATCAAAGGGTATCCGGCCAGCGGTCCCAGCAGGGCTATTCCCACCAGGATCCAGCGCATCCTGATACCGCGCGCAGTGCGGGGCTCACCCATGGTGAAATCGGGCGCAGTACGCCAGAAGATGCGGCCCACGAAGATCGAAGCGATCCCGATAGCGGCGATGACCAGCCAGTCGAGCGGACCGTCGGCCTTGCGGGCAAGAATGACCGGAAGGATGGCAAAAGGCAGGAAGAGGCCAAGGCCAACCGCCCACAGCAAGAGGTTGCGCCAATAGCGGGCAGAACCCGGCACGACCTCGCCAGGGGCATCCGACAGGTCAGTTTTCGTCATCGAATATTTCCTCAATTGGCATGTCGAACAGCCGCGCGATGCGGAAGGCGAGGGGTAGGGAGGGATCGTGCTTGCCCGTCTCGATCGCGTTGACTGCCTGACGCGACACGTCGAGATGCATGGCCAGCTCCGCCTGGCTCCACTCCCGTTCGGCACGAAGGACGCGGAGGCGGTTCTTCATCGGCTGTCCTTCCAGCGCAGGAACTGGAAGATCCCGACGAAGGAAAGCATGTAAAGGAACCAAACTCTCCGGAGCACCAGTTCGGGTCGCATTTCGCTGAGATAGAAGGCGTTATAGAACTCGCGGTAGAAGTCCGGAGCACGCAAGTCGGTGTTCACGAAGATGCCTCCCAGTACCCACGGCCCGATGAGGAGGAAGGGTGGTATTAACGCCGCCCCGTAGGCCATCACCCGCAAGCTGCGCTTCACCAGCCCCTCGGCGTAATCGTCGCGCATGAAACTTGCGACCATGAGGAACAGCGGGACGAAGCTATTGAAGATGATCATCACCAGCCCGCCAGCGAGATACCAGGCCGGAGCATTCTCCACGTCGTAATGGCTAACGATCCAGTCGATCAGGCCAACGACCAAAAAGAACAGGCATATGTCCATCAGCCGAAAGTAGAGCCGGCTGCGGCGCGCGGTCGATTTCGCCTTCCCAGGCGATTGCGATACGTGTTGCATTCTCAGTACCCTCTCAGCCGCGCCCAGGTGAAGGCCAGGTGAAAGGTCACAGCGATGGCAACCAGGCCGAACACGGTGTCGTCGACATAGTCCCGGGTGAACGAGAGGATGCTGGCGAACAGCCAAAGTCCGGTAATGCTCAGCGCCCAGCGCGCTGCAAAGTAAACGAGGCTTTGGAAATATTCGTCCTGCCGTCCGATAAAGGCGAGGCCGATGAGCGAGCCGGCGGTGAAGCCACCCGCCAGCGCCTCGATATGGTCGTAAAAACCATAGATCTTGCCGGTGAGAAGCAGCAGCGAAGAGCCCAGTCCGACCCACATCATCTTCATGGTGAAGCCGCGGTCGTCGACGGTAATGGCGTTGGGGTTGTACGGCATTTCGGTGGGCTCCAGATCAATACGTTCCGCGGATTCGAGCCCAGGTGTGGGCGGCGAAGAATGCGGTGTAGGCAACCGCAGGACTTGCGCTCGCAGGAAAGTCCATCTTGTCTTCGACCCCGGCTAGGCCATCGATGAACCCTTCCATGGCGGGGCCGAACAATTCCCAGGCAATCAGCGCGATGAAGGCCGCACCGGCCCCCGCGCGCCAGAGTGCGGCGACGTATTCGTCGGCATTGCGGGTCACGAACAGCACGAGCACGGTGAGGACGAACAGGATGCCCCAGATCGTGCCGACCGTGCCCGACAGAGCGTCGGCCTTGCGGGCCCACATGAAAACTATGGCGACCACCCCGACCCAGCCTGCGGCGAGGTGGAGCGATGAGCGGGAGATTTTCGGGGCAGTCGGCATGTCTCTACTCACGTTGCCGCCCGACCGGGATGTTGGGTCCCGGTCCGGGCGGAAGTTGTTTTCAGGCGCCAGCGTCTTCGCTGACCGCGTTCGAGAGGCGGAAGTTCGGAGTTTTCGCGATGGCAACGGCCACACCGGCGCGGGCGGCCTTGCGCAATTCGGTGCGGCACTGGCGCTGGTCGGAGAGCGACGCGCCGTCGCGGGCATCATTGTCGCACGCCTCGCGGATCGACCGCTCGACCCGATTGTCTAGACGCAGCTGGTCGACGGGATCGGCGAGATTAAGGTCGCGGGTTTCGATCGTAACCGAGACCGTATCCTCGGCAAGAGCAGGAGCGGGGACGAGTGCGAGAGTGGCGAACAGGAAAGCGATCTTCTTCATGACAATCCTCCAGTTGGATGTAGGGTCCAGTGGTGAGGTCAACCTTCCGGTGTGTCAGGTTGTCCTGACTATATGTCGCGATTCGCTGACTATGTCAACAATACCTGACACGATGTCCGGATAACCTGTCATTTTCTGCCTTGCTGCATAGCGGCATTGACGCATTTTCGCGCATCCGCCAAAGCCCCGCGCCATGGACCGCAATCCGCAAAATTCATTCCAGGACATGATCCTCGCACTCCACGATTTCTGGAGCGCGAAGGGCTGCCTTATCCTCCAGCCCTATGACATGCGCATGGGGGCAGGGACCTTTCACACCGCGACCACCCTGCGCGCACTCGGGCCCGAGCCCTGGAACGCGGCCTTCGTCCAGCCGTGCCGCCGCCCGACCGACGGCCGTTACGGCGAGAACCCGAACCGGTTGCAGCACTATTACCAGTACCAGGTGATCCTGAAGCCGAGCCCGCCCGACATCCAGGACTGGTATCTCGAGAGCTTGCGCGTCATCGGGATCGATCCGCTCAAGCACGACATCCGCTTCGTCGAGGACGACTGGGAAAGCCCCACGCTGGGCGCCTGGGGCCTGGGCTGGGAAGTCTGGTGCGACGGGATGGAAGTGACCCAGTTCACCTATTTCCAGCAGATGGGCGGCTTCGACTGCAAGCCGGTCGCGGGCGAGCTGACCTACGGGCTCGAACGCCTCGCGATGTACATCCAGGGCGTCGACAACGTGTACGACCTCGATTTCAACGGGCACGGCGTGACCTATGGCGACGTCTTCCTCGAGAATGAGAAGCAGATGTCGAAGTGGAACTTCGAGGTCGCCGAGACCGACGCTCTGTTTGACCTGTTCAACAAGGCCGAGGCCGAGTGCAAGAACGCGCTTGCCAACGAGGTCCCCATCGCTGCCTACGAACAGGCGGTCGAGGCGAGCCACATCTTCAACCTGCTGCAGGCCCGCGGCGTGATCAGCGTGCAGGAGCGTGCGAGCTATATGGGCCGCGTCCGCGATCTGGCGCGCGGAAGCTGCGAGGCACACATGGCCAAGGAAGCCGCAGGCTGGGCGCAGAAGTTTCCGGAGTGGTCGGCATGAGCGACTTGCTCCTCGAACTGCGCAGCGAAGAAATTCCCGCTCGGATGCAGGCTGGCGCACGCGACGAACTCGAACGCCTGTTCCGGCGCGAGATGGAGGCTGCGGGCGTTTCGGTCGGTGAAATTACCGTCTGGTCGACCCCGCGCCGCCTCGCCCTGATCACGCGCGGCCTTCCCGTAGCGACCGAGGCCGTGAGCGAAGAAGCCAAGGGCCCGCCCGAGGGCGCTCCCGATGCCGCGATCGACGGCTTCTGCCGCAAGAACGGCGTTGTCCGCGAGAGCCTCGAATTGCGCGACGTGAAGGGCCGCAACACCTGGTTCGCAGTGATCGAAAAGCCCGGCCGGGCGACCAAGGACGTGCTCGCCGAAGCCATTCCGGCGATCATCCGCGATTTCGCCTGGCCCAAGTCGATGCGCTGGGGAGCAGCCTCGCTCTCGACCGAGAGCCTGCGCTGGGTGCGCCCGCTGTCGGGCATCGTTGCCCTGCTGGGCGACGACGTCGTCGAGTGCGAGGTGCATGGTGTCACTTCGGGCGCGGTCACGCTCGGCCACCGCTTCCATCACTCGGGCGACATCACCATCGGCAATGCCGACGACTATGCGGTCAAGCTGCGCGCCGGTCATGTGATCGTCGACCATGCCGAACGGCAGGACATGATCCGCTCAGGCGCGGCCAAGGTCGCCGCGGACGCCGGCCTCAAGCTGGTTGAGGACGAGGGGTTGGTGATCGAGAACGCGGGCCTCACTGAATGGCCGGTGCCGCTGCTCGGCCGTTTCGACGAGGCTTTCCTCGATGTGCCGCCGGAGGTCATCCAGCTCACCGCGCGCGTGAACCAGAAATACTTCGTTTGTGAGGATAGTGCAGGCAAACTCGCCAACGCCTTCGTCTGCACCGCCAACATCGAGGCCGCGGATGGCGGCGCGGCGATCGTCGACGGCAACCGCAAGGTCCTCGCGGCGCGTCTCTCCGATGCGCGGTTCTTCTGGGAGCAGGATCGCAAGACGCTGCTCGCCCAGCAGGCGCGAAAGCTGTCGCGCATCACCTTCCACGAAAAGCTCGGCACCCTGGACGACAAGGTCGACCGCGTCGCCAAGCTCGCCGACTGGCTCGTCTTCGACGCCAAGGCACCCAATGGCGACCACAAGCTGGCCCGCATGGCGGCGGAGCTGTCGAAAGCAGATCTCGTCACTGAAATGGTTGGCGAGTTTCCCGAACTTCAGGGGCTGATGGGGGGATACTACGCTCGGGCCGAGGGTCTGCCGGAAGAAGTCGCCGATGCGATCCGCGATCACTACAAGCCGGTCGGGGCGAGAGACGAGGTGCCGACAGCGCCGACCACCGTCGCAGTCAGCCTTGCCGACAAGCTCGACAATCTCTTGAGCTTCTTCAAGATCGACATCCTGCCGACCGGCTCGAAGGATCCTTTTGCCCTTCGTCGCGCCGCGCTCGGTTACCTTCGCCTGGTCCAGGCGAACAATTTGAAACTCGAACTCGACCAAGTGGTGCACGCATGGGCGAGCAAGCCGCTTCCTGCGCTGGCGGAAAAGCTGGCCGACTTCCTGCTCGACCGCCTGGCGGTCCAGCTGCGCGATGAGGGCGTGCGCCACGATTACATCCAGGCATCGCGTGCCTGGCAAGGGCGGACGGACATGCGCGTGGACCGGGTCGAGGCCCGCGCGCGCGCGCTAACTTCGTTCATGGACACCGACGACGGCGCGAACCTCCTCGCCGGCTACAAGCGCGCGGCCAATATCCTCAAGAAGGAAGACTGGCACGGGATCGAGGGCGAGATCAGCCGCACGGGCGAGGAAGATCCGCTGGCGCTGGTCGACGATCCAGACATGAAGGCAGTGATCGACGCCAAGATGGCCGAGCGCCATGCGCGCGACCTTTCCTACACGCCGGAACCTGCCGAAAAGGCGCTGATGGACGCTCTCGCCACCGCTCAGCCGCAGGCCGCCAAGGCCATCGCCGCCGAGGATTTCGCCGCCGCCATGGCTGCGCTTGCCTCGCTGCGCGCGCCGATCGACCGCTTCTTCGATGAAGTGACGGTAAATGCGGATGAAGAAAACAAGCGGGCAAACCGGCTCGACCTGCTTGCGGCCTTCCGTGCTGCAGTGCACAAAGTTGCGGACTTCAGTCGGATCGAAGGCTGATCCGTTTCATTCGCATGGACCCTGTTCCATGTGTTCCATCCTGTAGGGACTGCCCTGATGAGTAACGACACGGTCTTCACCTTCGGCGGGAATGCTCCGCATTCGAATGCACGGCAGAAGGACAAGACCGTCGTCGGCGGCAAGGGCGCCAATCTGGCGGAAATGGCCAGCATCGGCTTGCCGGTTCCTCCGGGTTTCACCATCGCGACCGAGGAGTGCCTCAAGTACCTCGATCAGGGCGCGGATTTCTCCGACAAGCTGCGCGCCGATGTTGCCGAGGCACTGGCCCACGTCGAGCGCACGGTCGGCAAGGGCTTCGGTGATGCGGCCGATCCGCTTCTCGTCTCGGTCCGTTCGGGCGCGGCCGTCTCGATGCCCGGAATGATGGACACCGTCCTCAATCTTGGCCTGAATGACGAGACAGTGGAAGGTCTCGCTGCGACCTCGGGCGACGAACGCTTCGCTTGGGACAGCTATCGCCGCTTCATCCAAATGTATTCCGACGTGGTGCTCGGCGTCGACCATGGCCTGTTCGAGGAAGCGCTCGAAATCGCCAAGGAAGACAACGACTATTACGCCGACACCGAAATGTCAGCGGATGACTGGAAGTCGCTGGTCGCCGAGTACAAGCGCATTGTCACCGAAGAGCACGACGCGCCGTTCCCGCAGGACCCGAACGAACAGTTGTGGGGTGCCATCCGCGCAGTCTTCGACAGCTGGGACAGCGAGCGCGCCAAGATCTACCGCCGCCTCAACGACATCCCGCACGACATGGGTACGGCGGTGAACGTACAGGCAATGGTGTTCGGCAACATGGGAGAAACCAGCGCCACCGGCGTCGCCTTCACCCGCGATCCCTCGACCGGCGAGCGCGCCTACTACGGCGAGTGGCTGGTAAATGCGCAGGGCGAGGATGTCGTCGCCGGTATCCGCACCCCGCAGTACCTCACCAAGGCTGCGCGGGAGGCTGCCAACGCCAAGCCGCTGAGCATGGAGGAGGCCATGCCCGAGGCCTATGGCGAACTGGCGCGCGTCTTCGACTTGCTCGAGCGGCACTACCGCGACATGCAGGACATCGAGTTTACCGTGCAGCAGGGCAAGCTGTGGATGCTCCAGACGCGCAGCGGCAAGCGCACGGCCAAGGCCGCGCTCAAGATGGCGGTCGAAATGGTCGGCGAGGGGCTGATCGACGAAAAGACCGCGATCCTGCGTGTCGATCCCATGGCGCTCGACCAGCTGCTCCACCCGACGCTGGATCCCGATGCTCCGCGCGATGTCCTGACCAGCGGCTTGCCCGCGTCTCCCGGTGCGGCGAGCGGCAAGATCGTGCTCGACGCCGATACTGCCGAAGTCTGGGCCAATCGCGGCGAGAAGGTTATCCTTGTCCGGGTCGAGACTTCTCCCGAGGACATCCACGGTATGCATGCCGCCGTCGGCATCCTGACCGCGCGCGGTGGCATGACCAGCCACGCCGCCGTGGTCGCACGCGGCATGGGCCGCCCTTGTGTTTCGGGTGCCTCGCAGGTTTCGATCGCCCGCGAAGGCCGTGTGCTAACTATCGGCAATCGCGAGCTGAAAGAAGGCGACACGATCACCATCGACGGTTCGAACGGGCAGGTCATGGCGGGCGAAGTGGCGACCATCGAACCAGAGCTTGCCGGCGATTTCGGCGTTCTGATGGAATGGGCCGACAAGTATCGCCGGATGCGGGTTCGCACCAATGCGGAGACCGAAGCGGACTGCCGCATGGCGCGTCAGTTCGGGGCCGAGGGTATCGGCCTCTGCCGCACCGAGCACATGTTCTTCGATGCCGACCGCATCAGCCTCGTGCGCCAGATGATCCTCGCCGAGAACGAAGCCGGGCGACGTGCGGCACTCGACAGGCTGCTCCCCGAACAGCGCGGCGACTTCGTGAAAATATTCGAAGTCATGGTCGGCCTGCCGTGCACGATCCGACTGCTCGATCCGCCGCTCCACGAATTCCTGCCGCACGAGGATGCGGACTTCGTCGAACTGGCCAATGCAACGGGCCGCGATGTCGACCAGCTAAAGCGCAGGGCAGGGGAGTTGCACGAGTTCAACCCGATGCTCGGTCATCGTGGTTGCCGCCTCGGCATCACCTATCCCGAGATCTACGAAATGCAGGCCCGCGCCATCTTCGAAGCGGCGTGTGAAGTGGCCAAGGCGTCGGGCGAGGCTCCGGTGCCGGAGATCATGATCCCGCTTGTGGCGACGAGGCGCGAGCTCGAAATACTCAAGGGTGTCGTCGACAAGGCCGCGCAGGAAGTGTTCGCGGCATCCGGGACGACCATCGAATACCTCGTTGGTACCATGATCGAACTTCCGCGTGCGGCACTGATGGCGGGCGAAATCGCCGAAGTGGGCGAGTTCTTCAGCTTCGGGACGAACGACCTTACGCAGACCACGCTCGGCGTCAGTCGTGACGATGCAGGGCGCTTCCTCACGGCCTATGTCGAGAAAGGCATCTTCGCGCGCGACCCCTTCGTCAGCCTCGACGTGGATGGCGTTGGCCAGCTGGTGGAGATTGCTGCAGAGCGCGGGCGAGCAACCCGCCAGGGTATCAAGCTCGGTATCTGCGGCGAGCACGGTGGCGATCCGGCTAGCATCGCTTTCTGCGAGAAGACCGGTCTCGATTACGTCAGCGCCTCGCCCTATCGCGTGCCGATTGCCAGGCTGGCGGCAGCACAAGCCAGCCTGCGCTAGTCTTTCCAGCCGGTTAGGGTCAGAACCTCGAGTGCTTCGAGGACTCTGCCGTGCTTGTTGGCTCCCTTGCGGAAGGCCTCGCGGGCACGCTGTAATTCGTCTTTCCCGAGAGCCGAGGCAGGCTGGGCGAGAACATTGCCCAGACCCTGGTCGCGCAGGTCCGAAACGAGCTTGTCCATCGATGGAAAGGCGACGGTGAGGCTCCGGCTGTCCACCACTTGGCGCTTGAATAGGGCGCGCTGGAGAAGCGCCGATGCCGCGGCATTGTCGACCAGAGGGTGCATCCGCGGTTCGGGCCGCTCTGGCTGGGCCGCGATCATGGCCGCACGCAGATGGGCTAGGCTGCCTGCCCCGATCAGGCTCGCAATGAAGAGACCGTCAGGGGCAAGCGCGGTGCGAATGTGGAGGAGGGCGCCGGGAAGGTCGTTGACCCGGTCGAGCGAGGCGAGGCTGACGATGAGGTCGTAAGGCGAGCCGCCTATCGGCAATTCCTCATCGAGACTGGCGACGTCGCGCTCATCGACATGGGCGCCTCGTCCTCGCAGCGACAATGCCAGGGTCGAGGTGATGTCGCCCACGACAAGTGCGCGCTTCGGTTCGAAACGCATGAATTCCAGCCGCTCGAGCACATCCTCGACCATGTCGTCGAAGACGTAGCGCGCAGCGTCGCGCTGCGACTGCCTGACCCGTGCGCGCCTCAAGGCTGCGATCCGACGACTGCGAGAGAATATGCGGGGAGGGGCCGAATTCGCCATATCGTCCGCCCTGCCGCTCTTGCTCTTCGCACGCAAGCGCGGCAGCAAGCACCAATGTCGAAAAGTCGCATGATTTCCGAGAGTCTCGCGCCGCTTCTCGATTTCGTTTATCCGCCCCGTTGCGCCGCATGTGGCGAGGCGATCGGAGCGCATGGCGGACTGTGCACCGATTGCTGGGGCGACCTGGTCATCCCGTCGGGCCCTTCCTGCGCAAGTTGCCAGAGGCCCTTCGGTGATACCGGACCGACAGAGGGAGCCGTCTGCGCTCCATGCCTGGCCAATCCGCCAAAGCACGACGGCATCCATGCCGGGACGCTCTACACGCAGACCTCGCGAAAGCTCATCCTGGCGTTCAAGCACGGAGGGCGAATTGCCCTTGCCCCCATGCTTGCCCGATTGATTGCTGCGCGCCTTCCGGATCCCGATCCCGAAACAGTGATAGTGCCCGTGCCGCTGCATCGGCGCCGGTTGTGGAGCCGCGGATTCAATCAGGCAGCCTTGCTGGGAAAGGAACTGGAAAAGCTCGGTCACGGTCGCCTGCTTGTCGATGCGCTACAGCGCAGCAGGCCAACGCCGAGTCTGGGTAGTCTGGGTGCCAAGGCGCGCAACAAGGCGTTGGCAGGCGCAATTTCGGTGACCGGCACTGGGAGGCGCAAGATTGGCGGACGCGATGTCCTGCTGGTCGACGATGTGCTGACCAGCGGGGCGACGAGCGCTGCCTGCGTAAGGGAATTGAGGAAGGCCGGTGCCGCGAGCGTGCGAATCGCGTGCTTCTCGCGCGTCCTCGATGAAGCGATCGACCTGTCGCGCTCCAGCCCTGCCAAGTGAAACGCCCGGGTCCTTTCGGACCCGGGCGCCACGTGACGAATATTACCGGACCCATCTTTCGATGACGGTGCGGCCCCCCAGCAGCACCTAGTCCATCCCTCATCGTTTCCGGATGCGCCGTGCAAACCCTCAACACGGCAGCGTATCCGGGACCCCCATGAACCTGGCGCTCTGATGGCACCGCTGCTCCGGTGGGCAGGCCTCACTTGCCTGCGAAGGCCAATGTTCAACAAACTTACTGTTGTTGGAATATTGATTCCGATCCGGCGTCGATTTTGACTGGCATTTGTGGTTATCGTGCAACAAGCACCAAGCACTTCTGCAACGCACAAAAAGGAAGCCCCGTGGACGAAAAACTGGCCCGAGAGGTCGGCACCGACTTCATGCCGAAGTTCGACGACAAGGGTTTGCTGACCGCAGTCGTTACCGATGCGAACGACGGATCGGTTCTCATGGTGGCTTTCATGGACGCCGAGGCGCTCGAGGCGACTCGCGCCTCGGGGAAGGCTCACTTCCATTCGCGATCGCGCGGGCGCCTGTGGAAAAAGGGTGAGAGTTCGGGGAACGTGCTCAAGGTGGTCGAGATGCTTGTCGACTGCGACCAGGACGCGATTGTGTTGCGCTGTTCGCCCGCAGGTCCGACCTGTCATACCGGGGCCACAAGTTGCTTCTACCGCGTCCTTGACGGTGACACTCTCCACCGCGTCAAGTCTTGACGCTTACGTAAACGTTCGGCTATTGGGTCAACATGACACAGCCGCTGCCCAGCAACCTCCCGCACGCCGACACCGACCGTCGCCACGCGGGCGCGCATCTCGATCGTCCGGACAAGCTCGACCGGGAGCAGTACTCGATTTCGGACCTGACAAGCGAGTTTGACTGTACCGCGCGCGCGCTGCGCTTCTATGAAGACGAGGGGCTGATTGCGCCGTCGCGCATCGGCCTGACCCGCATCTATTCGAAGCGTGACCGGGCGCGCCTGGCGTGGATCATGCGCGCCAAGAATGTCGGGTTCTCGCTGACCGAAATTCGCGAGATGATCGACCTTTACGATCTCGATGACGGGCGCCAGGAACAACGCCGCGTCACGATCGAGAAGTGCAGGACGCACATTGCCAAGCTCAAGGCCCAGCGCGCCGACATCGACAGCTCCATCAAGGAACTGACCGAGTTCGTGACGCTTGTTGAGACGCAGCTCGACTGATTTGCCTCCCCGGCGGGAAACCGACCGAAACCAATACCAAGGACACACAAGATGCCCACCTATACCGCGCCGACCCGCGACACGCGTTTTATCGTCAATGAGGTGATCGACCTCGCCAGCTACGGCAACCTGCCTGGTTTCGAGATGGCGACGCCCGATGTTACCGACGCGGTGATCAATGAAGGGGGTCGTTTCTGTGCCGAGGTACTGGCGCCGATCAACCAGTCGGGCGATCAGGAGGGTTGCACGCGCCACCCCGACGGCTCTGTAACCACGCCCAAGGGCTTCAAGGAAGCTTTCGACCAGTTCCGCGCAGCGGGCTGGGGCACGCTATCGGCGCCGGAGGAATTTGGCGGGCAGGGCATGCCGCACGTCCTCGGCATGGTCATGGAAGAGTTCATCTCGAGCGCCAACCAGGCCTTTGGCATGTACCCTGGCCTCACCAATGGCGCGGTCTCGGCGCTGATCGCCAAGGGTTCGCAGGAGCAGAAGGAGAAGTATCTCCACAAGATGATCTCCAACGAATGGACCGGCACCATGAACCTGACCGAGCCGCACTGCGGCACGGACCTCGGCATGATCCGTACCAAGGCGGAGCCCCAGGGCGATGGCAGCTATGCCATCACGGGTACCAAGATCTTCATCTCCGCCGGCGAACACGACATGGCCGAGAACATCATCCACCTCGTGCTGGCCAAGACGCCCGGCGCGCCCGACAGCACCAAGGGCATTTCGCTGTTCGTGGTGCCGAAGTTCCTCGTCAATGACGACGGCTCGCTGGGCGAGCGCAACGGCGTGATGTGCGGCTCGATCGAACACAAGATGGGCATCCACGCGAACTCGACCTGCGTGCTGAACTACGACGGCGCCAAGGGCTGGCTCGTGGGCGAGGAGAACAAGGGGCTCGCCGCCATGTTCATCATGATGAACGCTGCGCGCCTCGGCGTCGGCATCCAAGGCCTGTCGCAGGCCGAAGCCGCCTACCAGAACGCAGTCGCCTATGCGCTCGACCGTCGCCAGGGACGGGCGCTTACCGGTCCGGCCGATCCCAACGCGCAGGCCGACCCGATCTTCGTCCACCCGGACGTGCGCCGCATGCTGATGGACGCCAAGGCCTTCACCGAAGGCATGCGCGCGCTGTGCCTGTGGGGTGCCCTGCTGGTCGACCTCAGCCACAAGGCACCGACCGAAGAGGAACGCGCCGAGGCAGATGCGATGATCGGCCTGCTGACGCCGGTCATCAAGGGCTACGGCACCGACAAGGGCTATGACGTTGCAACCAACATGCAGCAGGTCTTCGGTGGCCACGGCTACATTGAGGAATGGGGCATGAGCCAGTTCGTGCGCGATGCCCGTATCGCCATGATCTACGAAGGCACCAATGGCGTGCAGGCAATGGACCTGTGCGGCCGCAAGCTCGCCCAGGGCGGCGGCGCGGCGATCCAGGCGTTCTTCAAGGCTGTGGGTGACGACATTGCAGCTGCTAAGGGTGACGAGACCCTTGGCCCGCTTGCCGAAGCGCTCGAAAAGGCGCTTGGCCAGCACCAGGCATCGACCATGTGGTTCATGCAGAACGCGATGCAGAACCCCAACCACCTCGGGGCCGGCGCGCATCACTACATGCACATCATGGGCATCGTGACGCTGGGCTGGATGTGGCTGCGCATGGCCAAGGTCGCGCAGGCAGCGCTGGCCAATGGCACCGACGACAAGGCCTTCTACGAAGCCAAGCTCGCCACCGCGCGCTATTACATGGACCGCTTCCTGCCCGACGCCGGCGCGCTGCGCCGCAAGCTCGAAAGCGGCGCCGACAGCATGATGGCACTGGGAGCCGAGGCGTTCGCCACGGCTGCATGAAGTCGGCACGAAAGTGACGGAAGGGCCCGGGCGTAGAACCCGGGCCTTTTTCGTTCAGCCCAGGACTTCGTCGAAGAACGAATGCATCGCTGCCCAGCTCTGCCTGTCCGCGCTGGCGTCATAGGCCGGATTGGGCGAGCCATCGAGCATGGCCCGGTTGGTGAAGCCGTGTTCGGTGCCGGAGTAGCTGTGAAAGTGCCAGTTTGCCTTCACGGCGTCCATTTCTTCCCAGAACGCCATCACCTGGCTGCGCGGCACGAGTGCGTCGGCATCGCCGTGGCAGACAAGGATGCGCGTCGTGAACTCATCCTTCGCCTTGAGCGGTGTTTCGAGAATTCCGTGGAAGCTGACCACGGCAGCAAGGTCCTGTCCGTCACGCGCCATTTCCAGCACGGCGAAACCGCCAAGGCAGAAGCCGATGGCCAGCTGCGGCAGGTCGGGTTCGAGGTCGCGAAGCTTTGCAATCGTCGCCCGCAAGCGCGTGCGCATGGCGTCCGGGTCCGACCTCAACTTGGTCATGACCGCGAACGCCTGCTGGAAGTCCGACGGGGTTTCCGGACCATAGAAATCCCCGATCAGCACTGCATACCCGGCTTCGACGAGCGCTCGGGCCTTCGCCTCCACGCCGGGGGTGGAGTTCATGAAGGTCGGGAACACCGCGACTGCCGCACGCGCCGGTCCTTCGGGGCGCATGTGCAAGCCTACGAGTGGCTTGTCACCGTCGACATAGTCGACGCGCTGGAACGCGCTCATTCGGGCAGGAAGTCCGGCACCGAGAGGTAGCGCTCGCCGGTGTCGTAGTTGAAGCCGAGCACGCGCGAGCCTTCCGGCAGGTCGGCCAGCTTCTGCTTGATGGCCGCGAGCGTCGCGCCACTCGAAATGCCTACGAGGATACCCTCCCTGGCGGCGCACTGCCGCGCCATTTCCTTGGCATCTTCGGGATCGACCTGGATCGCGCCATCGATAGTCTGGGTGTGCAGGTTGGCCGGAATAAAGCCCGCGCCGATCCCCTGGATGGGGTGCGGTCCGGGTTGACCGCCGCTGATGACGGGCGAGAGCGTCGGCTCGACCGCGAAGGCCTTCATCTCGGGCCAGGCGGCTTTCAGTACCTCCGCACATCCCGTGAGGTGGCCGCCGGTCCCGACGCCGGTGATCAGGACATCGACCGGGGTCTCGGTGAAATCGCTGAGGATTTCGAGCGCCGTCGTGCGGCCATGGACCTTCCAGTTGCTGTCATTGTCGAACTGGCTCGGCATCCACGAGTTCGGCGTGGAGGCAATCAGTTCCTGCGCCCGCTCGATTGCGCCCTTCATGCCCTTTTCCTTGGGTGTCAGGTCGAAGCTGGCACCATAGGCGAGCATCAGGCGGCGGCGTTCCATGCTCATGCTTTCGGGCATGACGAGGATGAGCTTGTAGCCCTTGACCGCGGCAGTCATAGCCAGGCCGATGCCGGTATTGCCGCTCGTCGGCTCGATGATAGTGCCGCCAGGCTTGAGGCGTCCGTCCTTCTCCGCATCTTCGATCATGGCGAGACCGATACGGTCCTTGATCGACCCGCCAGGGTTGGCGCGCTCGTTCTTCACCCAGACCTCGTGGTCGGGGAAGAGGCGCGAAAGGCGGATGTGCGGTGTGCCTCCGATGGTGGCGAGGACGGAATCGGCTTTCATGTGAGTGCCTCCTTGCGGGTCGGACTGGCGCCGGTTGTGTCCGGCAGGAATTCTGGTTCGAAGGTCTTGGCCTGGCGCAGCTGGGGGAAGATTACTGCCCAGATCGCGGTCACCACTATGGCACCCACGCCGCCGAATACAACTGCGCCCGCAGCACCGAAGAATGCGGCGGCCAAGCCCGATTGCATCTCGCCCAGTTCATTGGAGGCGGAGATAGCGAGGCCGGAGATGGACGAGACGCGGCCGCGCATCCGGTCGGGTGTGTTCAGCTGGACCAGGCTCGAACGGACAAAGACCGAAATCATGTCCGCCGCGCCAAGCAGGGTGAGCATGGCCAGCGACAGGGCGAAATTTCGGCTGAGGCCGAAAACGATGGTCGCCGCGCCAAACACAACGACAGCCCACAACATCTTGGGGCCGACATTATGCTCCAGCGGTTTCCACGCCATCCACAACGCCACCGCCGAGGCCCCGATTGCCGGCGCGCCGCGCATGATACCGAGGCCTTCCGGGCCGACCATCAGGATATCGCGCGCAAACACGGGGAGCATGGCAGTCGCACCGCCAAGCAGGACTGCGAACAAATCGAGTGTGATGCAGCCGAGAAGGAACTTCTGGCGCCAGGTAAACTGTGCGCCCTCGATCATCTGGCGTACCGGATGAAGCGGCGTCGCGTCCTGTTCCGCACGGATGGGCCGGATCGAACGGATGAGGATGGCCGAACAGATGAGCAGACCGGCCGAAATGACATGTGGCAGCCAGTTGCTCTCGGCAAATACGAACCCGCCCGCGGCGGGTCCGATAACGCTCGCCACCTGCCATGCGATGCTGGACATGGCGATCGCTCGCGGCAGCAGGCGAGGCGGGACGATGTTCGGGGCGACCGCGCTCATTGCTGGACCGACGAAGACGCGGGCTGCGCCGTGCATCGCCGCCAGCGTGAACACGCCGGGCAGGGTAAGCGTGTCGCTCCAGGTCATGAAAGCCAGCAATCCTGCGACCGTGCAGTCGGTGAGGTTCGCCAGCGCGGCTACGGTCCGGCGGTCAAAGCGATCGGCGGCCCAACCCGCGACCGGTGTAAGCAGGAGAAGCGGGATGAACTGCGCCAGGCCCAGCAGGCCAAGCAGGAACGCACCCTCGCTGCGGGTGTAGCCGTAATCGGTGCGGGCAATGTCGTAGGCCTGGTAGCCGATCAGTACGACCATCGACATGGTCGCGAATACTGCAAAGAACCGGGCCAGCCAGTAGCGCCGAAAGTCGCCGATCGCGAGCGGCGAGGTTGGCTCCGGCGATGTCGCTTGTTTTTCGCTCACGCCCAAACGCATGGCAGGCGCGTCTTCGGTTGTGAAGACGCGCCTGCTTCGCGTTCTGGAATCAGAAGTTTATTATCAGCGCAGCTTGCGCAGGCGCGGGTTCGGTTGAAGCGTATCGATTAGCGCGAGGAAATCGTCGACGCGGATGATCCGCTCGAACTGAAAGCCCGCGCGGTTGTCGCGGCACCAGATGACATAGGATTCGATGCGTCCGACCACCGGAAGACGAATAATCACGCGGTCGCCGCGGACGAGGCCGTCGGCATTGTCGACCATGAAACCATTGGCCGAGATATTCGCGATATGCAGGCGCAGATCGCCCTTGCCGAAATGTTCGGCAATCACGGGGTGATCGACCGGGTGGCGCGCCATGCGCCGCTGGTCGGTTACGCTGAGTTGTGCTCCGGCACCCATCGATGCGATCCTTCCACTAGAATGACTCGAATGGTGGTATCGCCGCAAAAGGCTGAAAATTGGTAAACCCGCGCTGAAGAATTATGAACCGCGCCTGCAGGGGCCACCGCTCACGGGCGCAAGATTGCGTGCTTTTTCTTGCCCAGGCTCAGCTTCGCCTCGGTGCCCTCGGCCAGCGAAACCAGATAGCCCGGATCGCTGATCGTCTCGCCGTCGAGCTTGACCGCGCCCTCCGCCAGCTTGCGCTTTGCTTCTCCGTTGGAGGCGGTGAATCCGAGTTCGGTCAGTGCTGCGCCGATACGCATGCCTTCGGCGCCGACCGACAGGGAAGGGAGGTCCTCGCCCGCACCGCCACCGGAGAAGGTCTCCGCTGCGGTACGCTCCGCCAGTGCCGCCGCCTCTTCACCCCGAACGAGCTTGGTTACCTCGTTCGCAAGAATCGCCTTTGCCGAGTTGATCTCGGCTCCCTCGAGCGATTCGAGGCGTTCGATCTTGGTCAGCGGGATGTCGGTGAACAGGCGCAGGAAACGACCGACGTCGCGGTCGTCGACGTTGCGCCAGTACTGCCAGAAATCATAACTCGGCAGCTGCTCCTCGTTGAGCCAGACGGCACCCGCGGCGGTCTTGCCCATCTTTGACCCGTCGGCAGTCGTGAGCAGCGGCGTGGTCAGGCCGAACAATTCGGTCCCGTCCATCCGGCGTCCCAGTTCCATGCCATTGACGATATTGCCCCACTGGTCGCTGCCACCCATCTGCAGACGGCAGGCGTAGCGCTGTGCCAGCTCGCGGAAGTCGTAGGCCTGAAGGATCATGTAGTTGAATTCGAGGAAGGTCAGCGGCTGCTCGCGCTCGAGCCGCAGTTTGACCGAATCGAAGGTCAACATGCGATTGATCGTGAAATGCGGGCCGACGTCACGCAGCAGCTCGATATAGCCGAGCTTGCTCAGCCACTCGTCATTATTGACCATCACAGCATCGGTCGGTCCGTCACCGAAGGCGAGCAAGCGCTCGAACACCTTGCGAATACCGGCGATGTTGGCGTCGATATCCTCATTCGTGAGCATCTTGCGGCTTTCGTCCTTGCCGCTGGGATCGCCGACCTTGGTGGTGCCGCCGCCCATGACCACGATGGGCTTGTGCCCGGCCTGTTGCAGGCGACGCAGCATCATGATCTGTACGAGGCTGCCGATGTGCAGCGAAGGCGCAGTGGCATCAAAGCCGATATACCCCGGGATGACCTGCTTGGCGGCAAGGGCATCGAGGCCCGCCGGATCGGTGATCTGGTGGATGTAGCCACGCTCTTCGAGCAGGCGCAGGAGATCGGAGGTGTAGGTGCTCATGGTGGCAGGGCCTCTAGCAGCGGTGAACCGTTCTCCCAAGTGGCTTGCGGAGGCTTTTCTGCTGCGCAATAGCGGCGCCATGCACTCGCTTGTCCTGCACCCCCACTGCGCCCCCGGCCCCATCACCAAGGTAGAGGCCGAAATCGAACCCACGAACGAAGGGTGCCGCGCCCGGTTTCGCTTCGTCGGCGACATTGCGTCGATCAAGGTGCCCGAAGCTGCTGCGCCGGAGCGGATGGACAATCTCTGGAAGACGACCTGCTTCGAGATCTTCTGGCAGCCGGAGAGCGGGACTTACTACCGCGAATTCAACCTCTCGCCCTCGACCCGCTGGGCCTGTTACGACTTCGACGATTTCCGCCTCAACAGCCGCGATGCTCCAGCCTTGGTCGATATCGATTGCACCCATGATGCGCACGAGCTGATCCTGTCGGCGGAAATCAAATCCGAACTGCCGACCCCTGCCGCGGTCGCGCTGAACGGGATCGTCGAGGACAAGGACGGCAACATCCAGTTCTGGGCGCTCGCATTCCAGGAGGGGAAGCCGGAATTCCATTCGACCACCTGCCGCAAGCTGCATCTCGCGGGGCGCCTGTGAGCGTGCGTTTCGGCATCGACCGGCTGCTTGCAGAGGACGACCTCGTCGCCCAGCTCAAGGGAAAGCGCGTCGCTCTGGTCGCGCATCCGGCGTCGGTCACCGCGCAATTGAAGCATTCACTCGACGCTCTGGTCGAACGGGGCATCAACGTGACCAGCGCCTTCGGGCCCCAGCACGGGCTCAAGGGCGACAAGCAGGACAACATGGTCGAGACCGAGGACGAGACCGATCCTCGCTACGGCATCCCGATCTTCAGCCTTTACGGCGAGGTTCGTCGACCTAGCGGGCAGATGATGTCCTCTGCCGACGTGTTCCTGTTCGACCTGCAGGATCTCGGCTGCCGCATCTACACCTTCATCACGACGCTGCTCTACCTGATGGATGAAGCGGCCAAGGCGGGCAAGGAAGTCTGGGTGCTCGATCGCCCCAATCCGGCAGGCGGGCCGGTAGAAGGTACACTTCTGGTTCCGGGGCAGGAAAGCTTCGTCGGCGCCGCTCCCATGCCCATGCGCCACGGCCTGACCATGGGCGAGATGGGCCTGTGGTTCCGCGAGCATTTCAAGCTCGACCTCGATTACCGGGTTGTCGAGATGACCGGATGGCAACCGGGCAAGGCTCCCGGCTATGGCTGGCCGGACGACCGCATCTGGATCAATCCAAGCCCGAACGCGGCAAACCTCAACATGGCGCGCGCCTATGCCGGCACGGTGATGCTCGAGGGCACGACGCTGAGTGAGGGCAGGGGGACCACACGGCCGCTCGAAATCCTGTTCGGCGCGCCCGATGTCGATGCGGGCGCCGTCCTCGACGAGATGAACCGCGTGGCGCCCAGCTGGCTACGCGGCTGCGCCGTGCGCGAGTGCTGGTTCGAACCGACCTTCCACAAGCACGCGAAGACCCTTTGCAATGCGCTGATGATCCACGCCGAAGGTCCGTTCTACGACCATCACGAGTTCCGCCCGTGGCGTTTGCAGGCGCTCGCCTTCAAGGCGATCCGCACGCTCTACCCTGACTACGAGATCTGGCGCGATTTCCCCTACGAGTACGAATTCGACCGTCTCGCCATCGACGTTATCAACGGCGGACCGTCCCTGCGCGAATGGGTCGATGATGCCGAGGCGGAGCCCGGCGACCTAGAGGCCATCGCTTCGGCGGACGAGGCTGAATGGCGCCAGACCATCGCACCGCATCTTCTGTATTCCTGATCCGCGCTTGACCAAGCCTTCGAATTAAGGAACGTTCTCCAGACGTGACGGGCATACCCGCGCTTCTGGAGAGGAATTAATGGCCACAGCTGCGCCAGTGGGCGACACGAGCAAAACCGTGCGTGTGACGCTCTGGATCTTGCTGATCGTCTACATCTTCAATTTCATCGACCGTCAGATCGTCAACATCCTCGCCGAACCGATTGCGAAGGATCTGAAGCTTTCGGACACGCAGATCGGACTGATGACCGGCCTTGCATTTGCGCTGTTCTACACTGTGCTGGGCCTGCCGATTGCGCGCTATGCCGATCGGCCGACGACCAATCGCCCACGGTTGATTGCTGTCGCTCTGGCGGTCTGGTCGGGCATGACCGCGCTGTGCGGACTCGCGAACAACTTCATCCAGCTTCTCCTCGCACGGATCGGCGTGGGCGTTGGTGAGGCGGGCTGTACGCCTGCGGCGCATTCGCTCATCAGCGACCTCGTTCCGAAGGAAAAACGCGCCTCGGCGCTGGGATTTTACGCCCTCGGCATCCCGATCGGGACTGTCCTCGGCATGATCATCGGCGGCCAGCTCGTCGACGTCCTTGGCTGGCGCAAGGCCTTCATGATCGTCGGCTTGCCCGGAGTGGCCATGGCATTGGTCGTGTGGTTCGTCCTGAAGGACCCGCGCAGGCATATGGCCGAAGCTACTGCAGCTTCACCCCCTCCAGGCATGGCGACCGGTGAGGCGATCCGCTCGATCCTCTCCAGCAGGGCAATGGTGCTGTTGCTGATTGCGGCCTCCTCGGCCGCGTTCCTCAGCTACGGGAAGACGACGTGGGCAACGATCTTCTTCCAGCGCACGCACGGTCTGACGCCGGGCCAGGTCGGCCTGTGGTTCGGTATCGTCAATGGGGCCGGGGGAATCCTCGGGACCTGGCTCAGCGGCAAGATCGCCGACCGATATGGAGCGGTCAAACGCCAGCACGTGCTGACAGCGGCGGCGCTCGGAATGCTGCTTGTCGCCCCCACCGCGATCCTTGGCTATTCGGCGAGCGACTGGCGCATTGCCTTGCTGATCCTGTTCTTCCCGACTTTCCTCGGCTCGCTCTATTATGGCCCGACCTATTCGAGCGTTCAGGGACTTGTGACGCCGCAGGCGAGGGCACTGGCATCGGCGGTGCTGCTGTTCTTCCAGAACCTCATCGGCCTCGGCCTCGGGCCCCTGCTCTTCGGCATGTTGTCCGACGTTCTGAAGCCGTCCTTGGGCGAAGACAGCGTCCAGTGGGTTCTCTACAGTGCCAGCGTCATGAGCCTGATCCCAGCGTTCTTCTTCTGGCGGTGCAGCCTGCGGCTCGACGAGGAACTCGACCAGAAGGGCTAGTCGGGCTTTCTGACGGGATTGACCAGGCTGACGAGAACGAAACTGATGATCATCAGCAGGTACCAGCTGCCCAGCTTGCCGATGCCGACCATCTTCCACTCGTTCTCCTGGCCGGGGTAGCTCCACGCCCTTGCGTAGGTGCCGATATTCTCGGCGAACCAGATGAACAGCGCGACCAGCAGGAAGCCGACGAGAAGAGGCATCCAGCGGTGTCTGCGCCAATTGCGGAAGTGGATTTTCGTGAAGGCGAAATACCAGCCTACTGCTGCGAATATCAGGATGCGGACATCGGGCAGCCAATGATGCGCGAAGAAGTTTGCGTAAATCGCGGCTGCCAGGAGGTACGTTGCCCATCGCGGCGGATAATTCGAAAAGCGGAAGTCGAAAATTCGCCAGACGCGGGCGATGTAGCTGCCGACGCTGGCGTACATGAAGCCCGAAAAAAGCGGGACGGCCCCAATGTGAAGGACACTCGCTTCGGGATAGAGCCACGATCCGGCGGCGGTCTTGAACAACTCCATGACCGTGCCGACTACGTGGAAGATGAGGATGACCTTCGCCTCCTCCAGCGTTTCCAGACGCAGCGCCAGCATCACTCCCTGAATGACGACGGCTCCGAGCGTGATGAAGTCGTAGCGATGAAGTGGCGCACCCTCGGGATAGAAGAGGTGGGTGCCCAGCAGCAGGATCAACATGAGTGCGCCGAACAGGCACGCCCAGGCCTGCTTGAAGCCGAACAGCAGGAATTCGTAGAGCCACAATCTCCAACCGGTCCCGGGATCGAACTGTTCGAGGCGGAGGCGTACCGCCTCGAAGCGGGAGTGGTGAAAGGTCAAACGTACACCGCGATCGCAGCAATCGCCATCGCGGCCGGTACGAACACAGCCTGCGCCAGCAGGGTGCCAGCAAGGCGGCTCAGGGAAATCCACCCGATGGTCCTGCGAAACTGGCCCTCGGAGACTTTCCCGTCCACCACGTCGTCGGTCATGACCGACAATTGCGGGTCGATGAGTGCGAACAGCAGGATGGTCGCAAAGCCGTTCACCACCGCAGAAAGCTGGCTTGCCGTCACCCGGAACTCGGGCGCGAGGTAGCCGGCGTAAAGCGACGCGAGAACGCCGACCGTCAGCAGGGCCTGAGCCATCATGTTGCCGAACAGTACGCTCCAGCCGACGCCCGGACCGCCGCGCAACGATGCCAGTTGCGAAGGGCTGGGGAGTGTGACCGACTCCTTCATCACTTTCAGGCCCGCCGGGCTCGCGCTGCGCAGGAGCAGGCGCGTAGTCGAGCGGTTGTTCTGAAAATAGCCGATCGCTCTCGAAAAGACGCGTTGGCCCGTCGGGATCAGGAGGATACCGGAAAGCACCGCGATTGTGGCCGACAGCAGCACGAGGCGAAAATCGGCTTCGAGACCGGTGCCCGCACCGCTATGAAGCCGCGTTTCGATGCGCTTGGCAAGGAACGGGCCGAGGAAGCCGTTGGCGGTACGCGAGAACAGCACGAGGATGTTGAATAATGCAAAGCTCAGCGCGATCCGCTGGGTTCGCACGCCTGCAATGCGTGCCGAATAGGCCAGGGTGCCGATCAGGTGGATGGCGAATGTCAGCAGGCAGATGACAAGCAGCGGAGAGTCCATCCCGTGCGCCTAGACTGACAAATCGTCGCACGCCACGGCGAAAGCGTAAGCCCCGCTCAATAGTTGATCCAGCCCGGAATGGGGCCGGCAGAACCGGTTAGATTTACTTCGACCCGTCGGTCGCGAACGTCTTCTCTGAAGTTATACCGTTCGGGCATCACGGCGCGCAAATTGAAGGAAACGTTGTCCGCGCCATGAGCAGGCAGGTGCAGGCTCCCCCAGGCGATATCCAGCATACGCGCGTTCTCGTCATCGTGCATTGACCTGAAGTGCGTGTGCCCGCCATCGGCGCGGATCTCGACAGCGAAACGTTCGAGGACCGGATCGGCGCCGTCGACGGCCCAGACCGCGGCAAAAATGAGCTCATCCCTTCGCTGACGCAGTTCGGCATGCTCGACCAGCGATGCCGGGGGATGCCAGGGGTCGTCCCCGAAGATCGCGTTGAGGTAAACCTTCTTCGGCGGAGTGTGCGCATCCATGCGCGGTGAGAATTCGCTGCGCCAGACAGAGATGTAGGGCGTGAGGGGTGATCTCACCGGAATGCCGAAGGCCTTGATCGCCATCGCTTCACCCTGATGGATCCGCGTATCCGCCACGGGTGCATAGGAGAACAGGCGGGTTTCGCCGCCCAGATCGTGCGTGCAGCTGGCGATGCAAACGTGGCCGTCCCCTGAGGCCAAGCTCATCCCTGCTTGCGGCTCAACTCGCGCATCGCGTCGTCGAGCCCGTCGAGCGTCAGCGGATACATGCGGTCATTGACCAGCTGCTTCATCACTTTGGTCGACTGCGAATAGTTCCACTGCTTCTCCGGCACCGGATTGAGCCACACGGTTGCGGGATAGGTGTTGACCATGCGCTGCATCCAAACCGCGCCCGCTTCCTCGTTCATGTGCTCGACGCTGCCGCCCGGATGAGTGATCTCGTAGGGGCTCATCGCCGCATCGCCGACGAAGATGACCTTGTAGTCGTGCCCGTATTTGTGGAGCACGTCCCAGGTCTTGGTCCGCTCCTGCCAGCGGCGGCGGTTGTCCTTCCAGACCCCCTCGTAGAGGCAATTGTGGAAGTAGAAGAACTCGAGGTTCTTGAACTCGGTCGTCGCCGCGCTGAACAGTTCCTCGCAGAGCTTGATGAAAGGGTCCATCGAACCGCCGACATCCAGAAACAGCAGCAACTTCACGGCATTGTGCCGCTCGGGGCGCATGTGGATGTCGAGCCAGCCCTGCTTGGCGGTCCCGTCGATCGTTGCATCCAGGTCGAGTTCGTCTGCCGCGCCTTCACGGGCAAAGCGGCGCAGGCGGCGCAGCGCCATCTTGATATTGCGGGTGCCAAGTTCCTTGGTGTTGTCGAGGTTCTTGAACTCGCGCTTGTCCCAGACCTTGAGCGCCCGCTTGTGCTTGCTCTCGCCCCCGATGCGGACGCCCTCGGGGTTATATCCCGCGTTGCCGAAGGGGGAGGTGCCCCCGGTCCCGATCCACTTGTTGCCGCCCTGGTGGCGCTTTTCCTGTTCCTCGAGCCGCTTCTTCAGCGTCTCCATGATCTCGTCCCAGGACCCCAGCGACTTGATCGCCTCCATCTCCTCTTCGGAGAGGAACTTCTCGGCGACGGCCTTCAGCCAATCCTCGGGAATGTCGACCGGGTTTTGCCCGTAGTCCGACATTATTCCCTTGAAAACCTTGGCGAAGACCTGGTCGAAGCGATCGATCAACCCCTCGTCCTTCACGAAGGTCGCGCGCGACAGGTAGTAGAACGCCTCGGGCGTCTGCTCGATCACGTCCTTGTCGAGCGCCTCCAGCAGGGTGAGGTGCTCCTTGAAGCTTGCGGGGATGCCTGCTGCACGCAGCTCGTCGACGAAGTTGAAGAACATGGTGACAGCCTAGCGCGACCGGCGGCGGAGGCGAAGTGAAAAGCGCCACGCTTAACCCGCCAATAACCATTCCTGTTTATCTGGCATGCCAAAGGACACACAACAGGGGTCAGTCCGTACATGGAACTCAGTGCAATCAATGCCAAGGGCGCGGCGAACATCAGCCAGATCCCGGAAAGCTGCGGCAAGGTCACCGTCGGGTGCACCGACGTCGCCGGTATCGTTCAGGGCGTCATCGATTCTTTCGGGCATTTGCGTGCCGAATACATCGAGTTGCAGGGTACCGTTTCTGCGCTCGACGAGGACCAGCGCAAGGTGCTCGAAGCCAGCGACGAGGCACGGCTCCTTTCGGAACGTGCGATCGACAGGCTTGCCCAAGGCTCGGAACTCATCGGCAACTCGCTCGGCCAGATCGGCAATCTCCTCGGCCTTGTCGAAACGCTGACCGAACATGTCACCGGCTTCGCTGCAGCAATGGACCAGGTGCGGCGCAGCTCACAGGAAATCGACCAGATTGCCGAGACAACCAATATACTCGCTCTCAATGCCACGATCGAGGCGATGCGTGCCGGCGAGCAGGGCCGCACCTTCGCTGTGGTCGCCAACGAGGTAAAGACACTCGCCAGCGAGACCCGCAAGGCCACCGAGGAAATCGGCCGCACAATCGACATGCTGGGTCTCGAAGCCGAACAGGTAATCGAGAAAATCCAGGTCGGGGCCACCGCCAGCGCGGAGGCAAAGAGCTCGGTCTCGGCGATCGAGCACACGCTCCTCGGCGTTACCGAACTGATCAACGAGGTCGATGCCCAGCAGGACCAGATCGCCCGCAACACTGCGACGATTTCGGAGCATGTTCACCGCGTCCAGGACGTCTTGACCGATTTCGACGGAGCAGTCACCGAGAACGAGGCCAAGCTCGAGACCGCGCATGGTCGCATGGAAGACCTCGAACTCACAGCCAGCGACATGTTCGACAAGCTGGTCAAGGCGGGTCTCTCGCCGCAGGACAGCGCCATGGTCGATCGCGCAATGGCCCATTGCCAGAACCTCGCCCGCATTGCCGAAGAGGCAATTGCCAAGGGGGAACTGACCATGGAGCAATTGTTCGACCAGAACTACCGCCCGGTCCCCGGCACGAACCCGCAGCTCTACCGCACCACGCTGAGCGACTGGGCTGACCGCAATTGGCGCCCCGTGATCGACGCCGTGGTTGCCGAAGGCGGCTACATCAAGATGTGCTCGCCGGCAGACATGAGAGGCTTCCTGCCGACCCACGTCAGTGCCCATTCGCGCCAGCCCACCGGCGACATCGCGCACGACACCAAATTCTGCCGTAACGGCCGTATCATCCTCGAAGGTGTCGACCTCGTCTCGAAGGCCAGCAGCGATCCCTACACCATGGCAGTCTATCGCCAGGAGGGCGATGGCAAGAACTACATCGTGGTGCGCAACGTCTACGTGCCGTTGTTCATCAACGGCCGCCGCTGGGGTGATTCCGAGCTGGCTTACACCTTCGACTGATTGCCCCCGCAGAAACAATAAGGGGCGCGTTCCGGCAATGGAACGCGCCCCTTTTTCGTTGCGGCAACAGGCGTCAGCTCTGGCGGCGCGCCATGAAGGCCAGCCGTTCGAACATCATCACGTCCTGCTCGTTCTTGAGCAGCGCGCCATGCAGCGGAGGGATGGCGGCGTTGGGATTGCTGTCCTGCAGCACCTCGACGGGCATGTCTTCGTTGAGGAGCAGCTTGAGCCAGTCGAGCAGTTCGCTGGTCGACGGCTTCTTCTTGAGGCCGGGGACTTCGCGGATTTCGTAGAATATATCCATCGCCTTGGTGACGAGGTTCTTCTGGATTCCGGGATAGTGGACCTCGATGATGTCACGCATCGTCTCGCGGTCGGGGAACTTGATGTAGTGGAAGAAGCAGCGGCGCAGGAATGCGTCGGGCAGTTCCTTCTCGTTGTTCGAGGTGATGACGACGATCGGACGTTCCTTGGCCTCGATCCGCGTGTGCGTTTCGTAGACGTCGAAACTCATGCGATCGAGTTCCTGCAACAGGTCGTTCGGGAACTCGATGTCGGCCTTGTCGATCTCGTCGATGAGCAGGACGGGCAGTTCAGGGCTGGTGAAGGCCTCCCACAGCTTGCCCTTCTTGATGTAGTTCGAGATGTCGTGGACACGCTCGTCGCCAAGCTGGCCGTCGCGCAGGCGGGCCACGGCGTCGTATTCGTAAAGGCCCTGTTGCGCCTTGGTCGTCGACTTGACGTTCCATTCGATCAGCGGCGCATTGAGGGCCTTGGAAATCTCGTGCGCAAGGACCGTCTTGCCCGTGCCTGGCTCGCCCTTGACCAGCAACGGGCGGCGCAGCGTGACTGCTGCATTCACCGCGACCTTGAGGTCTTCGGTAGCGATGTAGGAGCTGGTACCTTCAAAACGGGACTGGTCGGACATCGGTTTTCCCTTGCAACTTTACGTTAGCGTTAGGGTGCGTCGACGCTAAGGGCAAGAGCCAGTTGCTTCCCCTGAGCGGTACGCCGCCCGGCTTAACCGTCATCCGCCAGGATGCGCCGCTTTACCGCGTGTATTCCAAGCCAGATCGTAGCCATGAAGACGGGAACGGCCCAAGCCTTGATCATGGCATGGGTTGGCAAGCCCTGATGCTCGTCCATCGCGTCGAGGACATATCCCAACAGGCCAACACCATAGTAGGCGAGGGCAAAGATCGACAGGCCTTCGACAAGTTGCTGCAGGCGCATCTGGCGCTGTGACGTTCGCTCCATTGATCCCAGCAGTCGCGCGTTCTGGTTTTCGATGCGTGTTTCCACACGTGCTCTCAGCAGCGCTGTCAGGTTCGCCGCCCGCTGCGAGAGGATGAGCAGGCGATCGCGGTGCGCCGCGCAGGTACGCACGGCGGGCATAAGCCTGCGGCGAGTGAAACTGGTGAGCGACTGGTGATTGCCGATCGGCTCGGGGGCAAGATCCTCGAGCCGCTCGGAGACCAGCTCGGCATAGGCGCGCGTAGCATCGAGCCGATAGCCAACCTCATTCGTCAGGTTGGCAATGTTCAAGGAGAGTTCGGAAACTCCTTCGAGGAGGTCGTCGTCATTCGTGGCGGGGTCCGAGACGCGTTCGGCGATACGACCCAGTTCTGCTTCCGCACCGTCCAGTTCTGCCCATTGGCGACGCACTGTCGGCAGGGCGAGAAGGGCAAGATTGCGATAGTTTCCCAGTTCCTGGAGTTGCTGGACTATCCGCGAAATCGTCCCCGCTTCGGCACCGCACGTCGCCACCAGCACGCGGCCATACCGGCGTTCGTGGAGTCTGAAATCGGACCAGAAGCGCATAGCGCCGCCAATCTGCGAGGAAACGAGTTCCCCGTCGTTGAATTTGAGTCCGGGCAAGATGGAATGCGCATCCCGTTCGCTCGCCACCAGGATGATTTCGGTCGCACGCAGGACCTTGCCGGGCAAGGAGTCCAGTTTTCTCAGGGTATCATCCAGCGCCAATTTTTCCGGGGCGCCATCATGGAAAACTGTGATCGTCGAGCCTTCGGTATGTCGTTCCCAAGTGAACGGCGTACCACCCGGAAGAGAGCCCGAAACATGGCGACAGGTCGGGTCCAGCGGTGCCGAACTATCGAGCCACCTACCTACAAGCTCGTTTTCTGCATCTCGTTCTTCGGGTGCAACAATCCTGAGATTTTGGAGGAGATACGCAGGAGCGTTCAAGGGCGGCCACCGGCGAAGGTGCATTTCCGTGTTTATCTGCTGCCGTAGTTCGTGCTCGCGCAAGCGCGGACCCTCCTCATATTAGCATATCCTAACATACGTTGGGACATCATGCGAGGGTCACGGCTTCGCGCCAGAAGATCGATGCAGCAATTGTGCTTCGGAGCAATTCCGAATGCGAGGACCCGATTATCGCGAGAGGTCTATTCCACAGGGGTCGTGGTTTGGGGGTCGGATGCAAACTTCTTGGCCGCGTCGGCGAGCGCTGGAGAGAAGGTGCCAAGCAGATCGACAAACGCGCGCATCACCAGTTCATCAAGCGTCGATCATTTCGCGGTCGAACTCGCCCGCGTTGTTCTGGATGAAGTTGAAACGATGCTCGGGATTGCGGCCCATGAGCTGGTCGACCAGTTCCTTGACCACTGCACGCTGTTCGAATTCCTGCGGCAGGGTGATGCGGATGAGGCTGCGGCTTTCCGGGTTCATCGTGGTTTCGCGCAGCTGGCCGGGGTTCATTTCACCCAGGCCCTTGAAGCGCGCAACCTCGACCTTCTTGCCCTTGAAGACCGTCTCTTCCAGCTCCTTGCGGTGGATGTCGTCGCGGGCGTAGCGGCTCTCCTTGCCTGCGGTCAGGCGATAGAGTGGCGGCTGCGCGAGGTAGAGGTGACCATTGCGCACGACCTCGGGCATTTCCTGGAAGAAGAAGGTCATCAGCAGCGTGGCGATATGCGCGCCATCGACGTCGGCGTCGGTCATGATGATGATGCGGTCGTAGCGCAGGTTTTCCGGGTCGCAATCCTTGCGCGTTCCACAACCCATGGCGAGGGTAAGGTCGGCGATTTCGGTATTGGCGCGGATCTTGTCGGCCGTCGCTGACGCGACGTTGAGGATCTTGCCGCGGATCGGCAGGATTGCCTGCGTCTTGCGGTCGCGTGCCTGCTTGGCGCTGCCGCCGGCACTGTCGCCTTCGACGATGAAAAGTTCTGTTTCGCCGTCGCCTTCGCCAGAACAGTCGGTCAGCTTACCGGGCAGGCGCAGCTTCTTGGCATTGGTCGCGGTCTTGCGCTTGACCTCGCGTTCCGCCTTGCGGCGCAGGCGCTCGTCCATGCGCTCCATCACCTGTCCCAGCAGCGCCTTGCCCCGGTCCATGTTATCGGTGAGGAAGTGGTCGAAGTGGTCGCGCACCGCATTCTCGACAAGGCGCGCTGCCTCGGGCGAGGTCAGGCGATCCTTGGTCTGCGACTGGAATTGCGGGTCGCGGATGAAGACGCTCAGCATGACTTCGGCGCCCGTCATCACGTCGTCGGCGGAGATGTCCTTTGCCTTCTTGGTGCCCGTCAGTTCGCCGAAGGCACGCAGGCCCTTGGTCAGCGCGGCGCGAACGCCCTGTTCATGGGTACCGCCGTCGGGCGTCGGGACGGTGTTGCAGTACCAGCTGGTCGACCCGTCGGAGAACAGCGGCCAGGCAATTGCCCATTCGACGCGGCCCTGTTCTTCCGGGAAATCCTGCGAACCGACGAAAGGCTGCGAGGTGACGCATTCGCGCCCGCCGATCTGTTCGGCAAGGTGATCGGCAAGGCCGCCGGGGAACTTGAATACCGCCTCTTCGGGCACATCGTCGGTGGCGAGCGAAGGGGCGCACTTCCAACGGATTTCGACGCCGGCAAAGAGGTAGGCCTTCGAACGCGCCAGCTTGAACAGGCGCTTGGGGCTGAAGGCACGGTCGCCGAAAATCTCGGTATCCGGCACGAAGGACACGGTGGTGCCGCGACGGTTGGGCGTCGGACCAAGCTCCTGCAGCTTGCCGGTCGGATGACCCTTGGAGAATTCCTGCGCGTATAGCTGACGGTCGCGTGCGACTTCGACGCGGGTGTCGCTCGACAGGGCATTGACCACGCTGACGCCGACGCCGTGGAGGCCGCCGCTGGTGGCATAGGCCTTGCCCGAGAACTTGCCGCCGGAGTGCAGGGTGGTGAGAATGACCTCGAGCGTCGACTTGCCCGGATACTTGGGATGCTCGGCCACCGGGATCCCGCGACCGTTGTCGGAAATGGTGACGCGATTGTTCTCGTCGAGGCGCATTTCGATCCGGCTCGCATGGCCAGCGACCGCCTCGTCCATGGCATTGTCGAGCACTTCGGCGACAAGGTGGTGCAATGCGCGGTCGTCGGTCCCGCCAATGTACATGCCGGGGCGGCGGCGCACGGGTTCGAGCCCTTCGAGGACTTCGATGGAGGATGCGTCGTAATCGCCGCTGGTCGCGGGGGTATTGTCGAAAAGGTCGTCGGACATGGCTTCGCTATATCGTGGTGGCTCGCACCGCTACAAGCGCACGGCGCGGGTTATCCGCCCCCTCAGAAACGGGCGGGCGCTGCCTCCACGACGACCACCTCGTTCGCGCGCACTTCGCGCAACTCCATGGCACGTTCGACCACGCCCGAATTCTTGAAGCGGAAGGCGCCGTCGAGGCCGAGGAAACCGTCCTCGCTGCGCAGGCTCTTGATCGGGAATGCCTTTCCGACCTTCCAGTCACGTGCGACGCGCAGGGTCAGCAGGACAGCATCGTAACCGAGCGTTGCCACACGATAGGGCTGGCTGCCGAAACGGGCTTCGTAACTGTCGACGAAACGCTTGTAGCGGCTGTCCGACACGGCGGAGAACAAGGTCCCACGCATGGCGGAAGCCTTGGTGATCGAGCTTTCCCCGCTCAGGAGTTCGGTCCCCAGCAGACGTGCGGACCCTGCACCGCCAGGCTTGAGCACGCCGGCTGCTTGTATGGACAGTCGTGCGCCCTCGGCGATGAGAACCGCATCGTAGCCGCCCTTCGCCTTCATTCGCTGCGCTGCGCTGACGATCGAGGTGTTGCCGCGCGAATAGCGTTCGGTGTGCACGACCTTGCCGCCGAATGTCGCGACTGCCTGCTTCATCGCCGCTTCGGCGCGTTCGCCATATTCGCCGCCCGGCGAGAGAATGGCGAAGTTCTGCGAGCCCTTCGTCCGGGCATACTGGATGGTGCGCATGATCGACTGTTCGGGGATGTGGCCCATGACGAAGACGTCCGGTCCGCCGACAGTCGTATCGTTGGAGAAGGTGATGACCGGAACGTTCGCCGGACGAGCCTCCGCAAGGACCGAGGGCACGTTCGTGCCCAGCAGCGGGCCGAGGATCAGCTTGTTCCCCTCTTGCACCGCCTTCTTCGCCGCCGCCTGAGGTCCGATGGCCGTGTCGTAGGTCGTGATGCGCAAGTTGCTCGCATTGGTGTCGAGCAGCGCCATGGTGGTCGCATTGGCGATCGCCTGCCCGACGTTGCCGTTCGAACCCGTCATCGGGACGAGCAGGGCAATGCGATGGCGCGTTTCGTCGGTTGGCAGCGCCTCGGTCGGCTCACCCGTCGGCGTTTCTACCGGACCGGGCCTTTGTGCCCCCTTCGGAATGACGGCGCACCCCGCCAGCAGGGCTGCCAACCCCATCGTCACCATGGCTCGACGGTCGATAGTCCAGCGCTTCATCTTGCCGCGTCCCTTACATCTGTCCATTGGGGGAGGGTGAGCGAAAACGCCCCTCCCGAAAATAGCCTCGATCCGGGGCTCTATATCGTTGCCACCCCTATCGGCAACCTCGGCGACATCACCCTGCGTGCGGTCGATGTCCTGCGCCGCTGCGACGGCGTGGCTTGCGAGGATACTCGGGTGACTGGCAAACTCCTGAAACATCTCGGTATTTCAAAGCCGCTCTGGCGATACGACGACCACAGCGAGCATCGCGACCGTTCGCGTCTGGTCGAATCGATGCGGACGCGGGCAGTCGCACTGGTCAGCGATGCGGGGACTCCGCTGGTCAGCGACCCCGGATATCGCCTCGTCAACGATTGCCGGGCGGAAGGAATACCGGTCACGGCGCTGCCGGGACCCTGCGCGGCGGTAATGGGGCTGACCCTCTCGGGCCTTCCCAACGACCGTTTCATGTTTGCAGGTTTCCTGCCGTCGAAGGACAAGGCGCGCCGCGAATTCCTGGAGGAACTGGCCGGCATCGACGCGACGCTGATCTTCTACGAAACGGCGCCGCGCCTGCTGAAGTCGCTCGACGCGATCGACCATGCACTTCCCAATCGTGAAGTGGCCGTTGCGCGCGAACTGACCAAGCTGCACGAGGAAGCGCGACGCGGCATGCCGCCCGGCCTGATAGCCTATTACGATGCGCATCCGCCCAAGGGCGAAATCGTGCTGCTGGTAGGGCCACCGATCGAACAGGTGATGAGCGGCAACGATGCAGACATGCTGCTTGCCGACGCATTGACCACCATGAAGACCTCGCAGGCAGCTGCGCACGTCGCCAAGGTCACCGGACTCGACCGCAAGGAACTCTACAAGCGGGCGATGGAACTGCGCGGCGAATGAAGCGCGAGATTGCCGAAAGGAGCGGCCGCGACGGAGAGGCGAGGGCGGCGCTGTGGCTCCGCGCCAAGGGTTGGCAAATTCTCGACAGAAGGGTGAAGACCCCGGCGGGCGAAATCGACCTCGTGGCGAAACGTGGTCGGCTTGTCGCTTTCGTCGAGGTCAAATGGCGGCGCAAGCGGGAGGAACTCGACCTCGCAATCGATGAGCGCAGGCTTTCGCGCGTTGCGGCGGCGGTCGAGGCAGTCGCACATCGCTACGCCACCCAAGGCGAGGATATCACGCTGGACGTTATCCTGCTTGCGCCCGGCGCTTTCCCTCGCCACATCGCGAACGCCTGGCAACCTTAGGAGATCGGCATGGGCCTGCGCGTCGCGGTACAGATGGACCCGCTGGAAAGCATCAATATCGCGGGCGACAGCTCGTTTGCCCTGATGCTGGCAGCGCAGGCACGCGGGCACGAGGTGTGGCACTACGACGTCGCCTCGCTCGCCTACGAAGGCGACGGCACACCGATGGGCAAGATTACCGCCCATGCCGCGCCCGTCACCGTTCAGCGCGTTGCCGGGGATCACTTCAGTGCCGGAGAACGTCGCCGGATCGACCTTGCGCGCGACATCGACGTGGTGCTCATGCGGCAGGATCCGCCGTTCCACCTCGGCTACATCAGCGCTGCTTTCCTGCTCGACCGGCTCAAAGGCACGACACTTGTGGTCAACGATCCGCGCGAGGTGGTGAATGCGCCGGAAAAGATGTTCGTTCTCGATTACGCGCGTTTCATGCCGCCGACACTCGTCGCGCGCAGCCTCGACGACATTCGCGAATTCCAGAAGAAGCACGGCTCGGTCGTGGTGAAGCCGCTTCATGGCAATGGCGGCAAGGCGATCTTCCGCATCGACGCCGAAGGGACCAATCTTTCGGCGCTGAGCGAGGTCTTCAACCAGACCTGGCCCGAACCGCACATGGTCCAGCCGTTCCTTCCCGAGGTGGCCGAAGGCGACAAGCGCATCGTCCTCGTCGATGGCGAGGTTGCAGGGGCAATCAATCGTTTTCCGGGCGAGGGCGAGTTTCGCTCCAACCTCGCCCAAGGCGGCCATGCCGAGGCGACGCAGCTTTCGGAGCGCGAGCAGGAAATCTGCGATGCCATGGGCCCCGAACTCAAACGCCGCGGCCTGGTCTTCGTCGGCATCGACGTGATCGGCGGCAAGTACCTGACCGAGATAAACGTCACCAGCCCGACGGGGATCATTGCCATCGACCGGTTCAATGGGACTGACACGCCTGGCCTCATCTGGGATGCCATCGAGCGGCGGCAGGCGAACCAATAACCGACAAGCGCATTCTCAAGGCATGAACGCCTTCATCCTGAACACCATCGCCAGCGGCGGATACGTCGGCATCTTCCTGCTGATGGCGCTGGAGAACATTTTTCCGCCGATCCCGTCGGAAATCATCATGGGGTATGGCGGCGTGCTGGTGGCGCGCGGGCAGATGGCCTTCCTCCCGCTGCTGCTGATCGGGACAGCCGGCACGGTCGCGGGAAACCTCTTCTGGTACTGGCTCGGCCGGCGTTGGAGAGAGGAAAACCTCAAGGCTTTCATTATGCGCTATGGCCGTTGGCTGACGTTCGAGTGGCATGAATTCGTCGAAGCGCGGGACAGGTTTCGCCGAAACGGCGATTGGATCGTCTTCATCCTGCGCTTCTCGCCCTTCCTGCGGACCATCATCTCGCTCCCGGCGGGCCTGGCGAGGATGAAACCGTGGCGTTTCGTCCTGTTCACCTTCCTCGGCTCGCTCATCTGGAACGGCGCGTTGATCGCCGGAGGCGGGGCGGTTTCGGGCCTCATGGCGCGCTACGAGACGGCAGCGGGCTGGGCGGTCGGCCTTTTCCTTGCCGGTGGCGTGGTCTGGTACGCTTACCGCGTGATCACCTGGAGCCCGAGCGAGACGGGCGATTAGTCTTGCTCTCGCGGGTGGGCGTTGCGGTAGGTTTCCAGCAGGCTCGCGGCATCGACTTTCGTGTAAATCTGCGTCGAACCCAGGCTGGCATGACCGAGCAGTTCCTGAAGGCTGCGCAGGTCGGCACCCGCGCCGAGCAAGTGCGTCGCGAAGCTGTGCCGCAGGGCGTGCGGTGTGGCAGTATCGGGCAGGCCGAGTGCCTTGCGCGCCTGGGCCGTCGCCTTCTGGACCATGCCCTGCGACAGTGCGCCACCTTTCGCGCCACGGAACAGCGGACCATCGCTGGTAAGTCGCCAGGGGCACTTGTCGGCATAGGTGGCGACTGCGCCCCTGATGACCGGCAGCAGCGGCACCACGCGTTGCTTTCCGCCTTTGCCCGTCACGGTCAGCCGCTCTCCCAGTGGCAGGTCGCCACCCTTGAGGGAAAGTGCCTCGGCAATGCGCATGCCCGCGCCATACAGAAGGAGAAGCACGGCGCGATCGCGAGCACCAATCCACTCCGTGGCCGCCAACTCGCCGACCGTGTCGGCAAGGCCGACTGCATCGTCCGGCGTCACGGGGCGTGGCAGGCCCTTCTTGATCCGCGGGCCACGCAGGCGCGGGGCTTCTGCCCGCTCGCGACCGGCCTGCGCCCTGGCGAAGGACACGAAGCCCTTGAGGGCCGAGAGTTCCCGCGCAGCGGAGGCATTGGACAGTCCGTCTGCGCGGCGTGACGCCAGATGGTTGCGCAATTGCATCGCGGTGACGTCGGCGACGTCGTCGAAGCTGGTGAAGCCTGTACTGGAAAGCAGTCGTTCCGCCGCGGCTCCATAAGCCCGCACCGTGTGCGGCGAACGGCGCCGCCCGAGCGCGAGGTGATTGTGCCATGCCTCGAGCAGGTCGGCCTTGCTCATGACGTCACGAGGTCTGCCTGCACCAGCTCGCCCAGCAACGCATCGAGCAGCGGCATTCCCTGCGGCGTGACGCCAATGCGCCCGTGCGCCTGCCACGCAAGGCCGAGGTCGCGGTAGAGCGCCAGCTTGGCGTCATCGACAAGCGTGGCAGGCGTGACGCCAAATCGCCGCGCAATCGCTGCGAGATCGATCCCCTCGGCAAGTCTGAGGCCCATCAGCAAGGCTTCGGATGCCTGCTCCATCGTTCCGAGCACCCGCTCTTCCGCAATGCCGTGTCCGCGTTCGCTCACGGCTGCCAGGTAGTTCTCAGGCTTGCGATGCCGTGTCGTAGCAATGCCGTTGCGGCGCCCGTGAGCGCCGGGACCGATCCCCATGTAGTCCTGGTAACGCCAGTAGGTGAGATTGTGGCGGCTTTCCTCGCCGGGACGCGCGTGGTTGCTGACCTCGTATTCGGGAAGTCCTGCCGCCTCGGTCATCTCGCGGGTGAGGGCAAACAGGTCAGCCGCCCGGTCATCGTCAAGCGGATCGAAGACGCCCAGCCGGACGTCAGTGGCAAACCGCGTCGCAGGCTCGATTGTCAGCTGGTACAGCGAGAGATGGCCTGTTCCGAGGTCGAGGGCCTCGGACAATTCCTGGCGCCAATCCGACTCGCTCTGGCCCGGCCGGGCATAGATCAGGTCGAATGAGACACGTTTGAATGTGCGCTGCGCTACTACAAGAGCCTCTACAGCCTCTACAGCATCGTGCAGCCTGCCGAGAAAACGGAGCGTCTCGTCCCGCAGACTCTGTACGCCCAGTGACACTCGATTGACCCCGGCGGTGACCAGCGCGGCGAAATTGGCGGCTTCGACGGAGGATGGATTGCCTTCCAGCGTGATCTCGATCCCGTCGTCGAAACCCCAGATATCTTCGGCTTCCCGCAGCAACCTTTCGACCAGGCGCGGTGGCATGAGGGAGGGAGTTCCTCCGCCAAAAAAGATACTTGCGAGCGGTTCCTCAGAAGAAACCTGCGCCGCTTCGTGGCGCATGTCGGCCAACAACGCCGCCTCCCAGGCACCCATGTCAGCACTGTCACGGACGTGGCTGTTGAAGTCGCAGTAGGGACATTTCGCGAGGCAGAAAGGCCAGTGTATGTAGAGAGCGCGAGCCAAGATGCCTTCAGCCAATCTTAATCTTGCGGGCGGAATTTACGCGCCCATGGACGGGTCAAAAAAACGGGTCGCGTCGCTTGTCGGCGCGTTGGGATTGCTGTGTGCCACGGGGATCGCCGTGGCCGCAAGCGCATCGTCGCCGGGCGCGACGTCGGATCTGCATCTCGCGGCGCGGATGCTCAAGATGCATAATGACGAGCGCGCGCGCTTGAACCTGCCGAAGCTCAAGTGGAACGTGCATCTCGAGGACGAGGCGCGCGACTGGGCGCAGGAACTTTCGCGCCGGGGCAGGCTGGACCATGCCGACCGGGCGATCCGGAACGGCACGGGCGAGAATCTCTGGATGGGGACCGCCGGCAATTGGCCGGTGGAAACGATGGTCGGCATGTTCATCGACGAGCGCAAGAACTACCGGCACGAAGCCTTGCCCAACATCTCGCGCACGGGAAACTGGAAGGATGTCGGTCACTATACGCAGGTCGTGTGGCGCAACACGCAGGAAGTAGGCTGCGCAGTCGTCACTGCTCGTGGAAACGACGTCCTCGTCTGTCGCTACTGGCCCGCCGGCAATGTTTGGGGTCAGCGCGCCTATTGAGCGCCTAGCCGAATTGCTCGGCAACCAGCTTGGCAAAGGCATCGGCCCGGTGGCTGATGCGATGCTTTTCCTCCGGGTCAAGCTCAGCAAAGGTATGGGTGCGTCCGATCGGCACGAACACCGGATCGTAACCGAAACCCATGGTGCCACGCGGTGGCCAGGTCAGGGTCCCCGGAGCCTTTCCCTCGTAGATCGCGTACTCCCCGTCCGGCCACGCCAGCGCGAGAACGCAATGGAAGGCGCACGAACGGTCGACGTCGGCTCCCTTTTGCTGGAGCATCCCCTCTACCTTGCCCATGGCCATGTACCAGTCGCGGCCCGGATCGCCTTCGAACCACTGGCGCTCGGCCCAGTCGGCGGTGTAGACTCCGGGCCTGCCGTCGAGGGCATCCACCGACAGGCCGCTGTCGTCGGCGAGGGCAGCAAGGCCCGACGCCTCTGCCGCCGCACGGGCCTTGATCAGCGCATTCTGGACGAAGGTCGTCCCGGTTTCCGCAGGTTCGGGCAGGCCCAGCGACCCGGCCGAGATGCACTTCACGCCATGCGGATCGAGGAGAGCGGAGATCTCCTTGAGCTTGCCCGCATTGTGGGTGGCGATCACCAGCGATCCCGAGCCGAGCCTGCGGGTCATTTGCGCGTGGCCTCTTCCTGGGCCTTGAAGATCTGCGCGCAGCCGATCTGGGCAAGCCGTAGGAGGCGCAGGAAGCCTTCCTCGTCATAGGGAGCGCCCTCGGCGGTGGCCTGTGCCTCGGCAATCTTGCCGCCTTCGATCAACACGAAGTTCGCGTCGGCATCGGCGCTGCTGTCCTCTGGGTAGTCGAGGTCGAGCACCGGAGTGCCGTTGTAGATACCACAGGAGATTGCGGCCACTTTTGCAGTGATCGGGTCTTCCTTGATAGCGCCCGACTTCATCAGGCCATCGACTGCAAGCCGCAGGGCAACCCACGCGCCAGAAATGGATGCCGTACGCGTTCCGCCATCGGCCTGCAGCACGTCACAGTCGAGCGTGATCTGGTGCTCACCGAGTTTTTTCATGTCTACCACGGCGCGCAAGGAGCGACCGATAAGTCTCTGGATTTCCTGCGTTCGTCCACTCTGCTTGCCCTTGGCTGCCTCGCGCTGGCCGCGGGTGTGGGTGGCGCGTGGAAGCATTGAATATTCGCCGGTGACCCAGCCTTCGTTCTTGCCGCGCATCCAGGGCGGCAGACGGTCCTCGACGCTGGCGGTGCACAGCACCCGGGTTTCGCCAAAGCTGATCAGGCAGCTTCCCTCGGCGTGCTTGGTAAAGCCGGTTTCGATAGTGATGGCGCGCATCTCGTCGGGCGCGCGTCCGGAAGGTCGCATGTGTTTCTCCAGTGCAGGCGATTCTCGGGTCCGCGTTTGGCGCAAGGGTCTTGAGGCCGCAAGGGGAGCGGCTAGAAAGGGCGGATGAATTCACCCCCGCTCACCGACCTCAGCGACCGTGCACGCGAGATTTTCCGTCTCGTCGTTGAAGGCTATCTCGACAGCGGCATCCCGGTGGGCTCGAAGACCCTGGCCGGCGAGGGGGGGCTAAATCTCTCCCCGGCTTCGATCCGAAATGTCCTCGCCGATCTTGAGACGAGGGGGTTGCTGTCTGCCCCGCACACCAGTGCAGGACGCATGCCAACTGAAACCGGGCTGCGTCTGTTCGTCGATGCCATGATGCAGGTTGCAGAGCCTACACGCGAGGAGCGTGCGGCCATCGAGCAGCGCCTTTCCGAACCGGGGCCGATCGAACGGGCGTTGGAAGAAACGTCCGCGCTGCTGTCCGATCTCTCGGGCGCGGCCGGCATGGTCATGGTCCCGCGCCGAGAGCCGAGGCTTGCGCAAGTTTCGCTGACGCCGCTCGATGCCAGTCGCGTATTGGCAGTACTGGTGGGCGAGGACGGGCACGTCGAAAATCGGATTCTCCCGTTACCAGCCGAGGCGCTGCGATCGTCCCTGGAGCAGGTGAGCAACTATCTCACTGCCCGTGCTGCCGGGCGAACCCTTGCCGAGGCGGCTCATCTGGTCGAGAGCGAAATCGCGTCGGGGAAAAGCGCACTCGACGAAGCTAGCAGAGATCTCGTTCGGCGGGGCATAGCAACCTGGACGGAGGACGCGGCCAACCGCCCTGTGCTCATCGTGCGCGGCCAGGCGAATCTACTCGACGAAAGCGCCCTTGCCGATATCGACCGCGTCCGATCTCTCCTCGACGACCTCGAAAACAAGCAATCGGTGTCCGAACTTCTCGAACGCGCGCGGCAGGCCGAAGCCATGCGTATTTTCATCGGAAGCGAGAACCGCCTGTTCTCGCTTTCCGGCTCATCCGTCATCGCCGCGCCATACCGCGACCGCGAGGGCAAGGTGGTCGGCGTGCTGGGCGTGATCGGCCCGACTCGGTTGAATTACGCGCGCGTCGTCCCCATGGTGGATTTCACGGCCCGATCATTGGGCAAGAGAATAGGCTGACAGGGTTTTTCAAGTGATCGACGAGAACAAGGACGAACCGCGGACCAAGGCGGTCGACGAGGAAGTGGCGCGCGAGATGGAAGGCGTGCCCGAGCACATGCGCGACAATGGCGAGAACGAAGAGGGTTCGCTGGGCGAGGCGCTGGGCAAGCTCAAGGACGATCTCGAAGCCGCCATGCAGGACGTGCTCTATGCACGCGCGGAAACGCAGAACGTGCGCCGTCGTCTCGAAAAGGAAATCCAGGATGCGCGCAACTATGCCGCGACTGGCTTTGCACGGGACATCCTGAGCGTTGCCGATAACCTTGCGCGCGCTCTCGACCACATCCCCGACGAATTGCGCGAGAGCGAGAAGTCGAAAGGGTTCATCGCCGGTATAGAGGCCACCCAACGCGAGCTGGAGAAAGTCTTCTCGCAGAACGGCATCACCCGCATCGCCTCGACAGGCATGCCGCTGGATCCGAACCAGCACCAGGCCATGCTCGAAATCCCGACGGCAGATGCAGAGCCCGGCACCATCGTTCAGGAAATGCAGGCCGGCTACATGATCAAGGATCGCCTGCTTCGTCCGGCAATGGTCGGCGTCGCAAAGAAGCCTGACTGATCCCCTACAGAAGGGAATTCCGATGAGGACTGCTTTCTATCCGGCGGCGGTCCTCGTCGCCACTTTGTCGGTTCCGGCCATGGCGCAAGAGAGTGCCGACGCGCAGGTGTCGGCGCTGGCGGACCAGTGGTATTCGCAGCGACTGTCCGATTACGGGCAGATCGAAGAAGCCAACGGTAGCACGACCCCGGGCGGCAAGTTCTGGTCGGTAACCCCGGAGGCCAATCGCCAGCGCGCGCAATATGCCAAGACCATGCTGGCGAAGCTGGATAGCATCGACGGCGGGGCATTGACCGCGGAAGGCAAGACCGACGCTGCCGTATTTCGCCACCTGCTCCAGACCGAAATCGGCGATGCGAAGTTTCGCGAATGGGAAATGCCATTCGATAGTGACAACAGCTTCTGGAGCTATCTCGCTGCGCGTAATGGCTTCACCACGGTCGAAGAATACGATCGCTACATAAGCCGGATGCGCGACCTTCCCCGGTTCTTTGCCGAGAACAAGGCAAACGCCCACGCAGGCCTGAAGCGCGGTTTCAGCGTACCTCGAGTTACATTGGAGGGTCGCGATGCCTCGCTTGCAGCTTACGTGGTGGACGATCCCGAGAAGAGTCCGTTCTGGGGCGCGTTCAAGCAGATGCCCGAGCGCTTCCCCGCTGCAGAGCGCGAGCGTTTGCTGGCAGAGGGCAGGGCGGCGATCTCCGAAGCGGTAACGCCGGCATATCGCGACTTCCTGGCATTTTTCCGTGACGAGTACCTGCCGAAGACGCGCACGACACCGGGAGCAAGCGAGTTCCCCGACGGCAAGGCCTACTACGAGCAGCAGATCCGCGAATATACTACGCTGGACCTGACCGCCGAGCAAATTCACCAGATCGGCCTGTCGGAAGTAGCCCGCATCACCGCCGAGATGGAGAAGGTGAAAGCAGAGGCCGGGTTCGAGGGCACTCTACAGGAGTTCGTCCACTTCCTGAGGACCGACCCCCAGTTTGTCGCCAAAACGCCTGACGAGCTGATGGGCGTATCGGCCTATGTCGCGAAGCGTGTCGATGGAAAGATTGCAGACTATTTCGGCTTCCTGCCACGCCATCGCTTCACCATTCGCCCGGTCGATCCGGCGATTGCACCATTCTACACGGCGGGGCGGGGCGGGCTCGATGCGTGCCAGATGAATACCTACGACCTGCCATCGCGTCCGCTGTACAACATTCCGGCCCTCACCATGCACGAGTGTATACCGGGCCATAGCTTCCAGGCCGGCGTGGCACTGGAACAGGCCGAGGCGCCGCGCTTCCGTCGCGAAACCTACTTCTCCGGTTTTGGCGAGGGTTGGGGTCTCTACACCGAGTATCTCGGTAACGAGATGGGCATTTATCGCACGCCCTACGAGCGTTTCGGCCAGCTCAGTTACGAGATGTGGCGCGCGGTTCGACTGGTGATCGATACTGGCATCCACCAGTACGGATGGAGCCGCGAAAAGGCGATGGATTACCTCGCATCCCGCACTGCGCTATCGACGCACGAGGTCGGCACGGAGGTCGATCGCTACATCAGCTGGCCCGGGCAGGCCCTGGCTTACAAGCTGGGTGAAATGACCATTCGCCGGGTGAGAGCAAAGGCCGAAAAGGAGCTCGGTCCGGCATTCGACATCCGCAAGTTCCATGATGTGGTGCTGTCGCTGGGGTCGGTTCCGCTCCCGGTGCTTGAAGAGCGGATCGACGCCTTCATCGCCGATGGCGGCCAAGGACTTCCCGGGGTGAAGTACGATTAGGAGGCGGTCGTTTTCGAAACAGCGGAGGCTGCGTGTGGCTTCTGTTCGAGCTTCGATATTTCACGCGCAATCCTACCAAGCGTGTTCGTGCAGCATCGTAACTCGTTGAGCGTTAACAACAGGCCGGTCCGACCAAGCTTCTGCTGATCTTGAACATTGGCAAAAAATGCATTGGCAACTTGATTGACTTGAAGAACCTGCATTCGAGAATGCACGATATCGCATCGAATGCCGTTCAACTCGACGAGCTCGTCGAGGAGTCCATCAACCCGAGCCTTTTCTGACTTCGAGTAGCTTGGTGCCGCCGGGGTCTTACGAAGAGCTTCGATATTCTGAGCAAGTAAAGTCTTTGAAGCGATCTTCAAGACGGCCAATCTTTCCCGAACCGACTGGTCGGCATGATTGTGGGCATCTATGAACTCACTCCGAGCGATAGAAAACTCGGCAGGGATATTGCTGCTCATTTGCTAATCGTAGCAAAAAATCCCTGCCGAATCCTAAACTAAACCAGCTGCGCGGCGTTCTCGTCGCGGTGCTTCTTGAGGTATTTCATGAACGGCGTGCCGCCGGTGCCGACATCGGGGTCGTTCCCCGCGATGCTGCCGGCCTGCTTGTTGATGTAGCTGGCGGCATATTCGAGGTGTCGGGTCCGGAAACGCGCCGACTGTTCTAGGCAGGCGTTGAAAGCCGCCTTCAGTTCCGCGTTGTCGGTCCCTGCGACGAAAGTGCGCAGCGTCGACTGAGCGGCAAGGTCCTCGATGAAGCGGCGGTGCTCGACGGGGCGGTACTGGTGCAGCTCGTCGAGGAACTGGCGCAGCGGATCGTCGCTGTGGCCGACCTGGAACAGGGCATCCATCGCCGGGACGATGCTCGACTGCGAGCCGGTCTGGCCGCGGAAGGCCTGCGGCTTGTCCTCGTAACGCTTCATACCTTTGTAGACGAGGCCGCCGCCTGCCAGTGCCGGGTTGTTCGCCCAGCCATGGATGTAGGGACGCACGCGGTGGAAGTAGATGTAGGGATCGCACTGCTCGGGCATGCGGGCGAAGTGGGCGTAGATGCGCTCCCACGCCTCGTCCATTTCGCGCAGCAGGCGCGTTGCCTCTGCTTCATCGCCAGTCTTGGCAATGGTCACCAGCTTCGCCGCGTTGTCGAGCAAGACGCCGGCCTCGGCCTCGATCGCGACATGGACCAGGACGAACCAGTTCTCGTCCGCACCGCCAAGGAAGTTCTGGTACATGGCGATGTTGTCGAGCGTGACGGGGCCGGTCTTGTCGAGCCGGTACCAGTTGTCGAGCACATAGCCGGAATAGGGAAGAAGCGGTGCCTGGCCGAGGCGATCGGCAATTGCGCACATCGGGCGTGCGAGATTGGCGGGCAGGTGCGCGGGCGGTGTGGGTTCGCCCCAGACGTAGCCCTGCACGATGAAGGAGTAGTGGACCATCGCGGTGCGCACTTCCTCTTCGGGCGCAGTTATGGCCCATTCACCGATGTCGGGATCGGGCAGTGCATCGAGGAAGTGCCGCACACGGCCGCTGGTCAGCAGCGCCGAAAGATTGCCTGCTGCCTCCACGATGGGCGCGAATTGTGCGGGAAGGGTAACCTCGTCGATTTCGTAATGCGAAAGGTAGCCGCGCTCGCGGCTCATACCGTAGTCGGAAAGCTCCATGTGAGTGACTCATCGCCGGGCGCGGGTTGGGCCGCCCGGTCAACGCGTGCATTCGTATCCAATGAAACCGGTTTGCTCAAGTGACGCTACGGAATCATTGTGGAAGGATCAGAGCGTAGCGCCGGGAAATCGGACGAGGATTTCGTAAGCAGTCTTGTCGCTAACCCCTGCAAGTTTGACACCCTTGCGCAGCAAAAATGCGTGGCGAACGATTTCGGCCTGCTGTTCGATACCGTATTTCTCAAGGCCCCAACCAGGCTTCAGGCTGTAATCGTATCTGGCCCAAGGCATCCGGTGCGTCAGTAAGTACCACTTACCCTTTGTCTGCACCTGCCAGACATGGGTTAGCTCATGGATGAAGTGTGCCTGGCGAAATATGTCGGCATGGGCGAAATCATCGCAATAATTCTCTCCATGGGGGTGGAAATGCAGGTGACCGCGCGGAGCCATGGTGACCTTGCGAGGTTGAAAGGGGAAGAACTTACGCCGCCGAATGGTGACCCGGTCAAAGTCGATCGCAGAGCCGAAAATTTCCGCTCCCAAGGCAACTTCACCACCCGTCAAGCATCGCTCGCCACCGATGGGACACGAAGGTAGGGCATCGGACTGATGGGTTTCTACACCCAATGTGTCGGTCAGGTTGGTCAGCGCTCGTCCCCAGGACCCTTGATATCTGCTTCGGCAGTCACGCTCTTGCCACCAGCAATCGTCAGGGTCAGCTCAGTCTTGCCCCCGGCTACCAGCGAGGAGTCTAGATCGAAGGCCATGACATGCTTTCCGCCCGGCTCGAAGCTGACCTTATCGCCGGGCTGGAGCATGGGAGGACCCATTTCACCCATGACCATCTCGCCGTCCCACTCGGCCATTTCGTGCATCATTGCACTGCTTGCGCCTTTGACGCTGGCACTGCGGATTGCGACATTGCGGTCACCCTTATTCTCGACATTGAAATAGACCGCGCCCGGATTTCCGGAAACGGCAGGGAGAACCAAGCGGGCATCGGTGACTTCCAGTCCCGTTTCGCTCTTGTCCGCGGAGGTTTCGGATGGAGCATTGCCTCCTGTGCATCCTGCCAGAGGTAATGCAGCTGCGAGAAGGGCCAAGCCTGCGAAACGCGCGAAATTCATCGAATTGTCTCCCTGTTGTACGGGTAAAAAACTAGCGGGGCACCTCTCTTGTGCCAAGTGAAACCGCACCTATATCCCATCAGTAACACACACCTAACACACCACTCTCAACGAGCCGCCGAGTGGTCTTGCCAAAGACGGGAGACCGACAGGGCGGCGTCCAACGAACCAACTGATGGGGAAACCATGGCTAAAGTAATCGGTATCGACCTCGGCACCACCAACAGCTGCGTTGCCGTGATGGACGGCGGCAAGCCCAAGGTCATCGAGAATTCGGAAGGCGCGCGCACCACGCCCTCGATCGTTGCCTTCACCAAGGACAGCGAGCGCCTGATCGGCCAGCCTGCCAAGCGCCAGGCCGTTACCAACCCGGACAACACCCTTTTCGCGATCAAGCGCCTCATCGGCCGCCGCTTCGACGACCCCATGACCAAGAAGGACATGGAGTTGGTCCCCTATGACATCGTCAAGGGCAAGAACGGCGACGCATGGGTCGAAGCAGGTGGCGAGGAATACAGCCCCAGCCAGGTTTCCGCCTTCATCCTCCAGAAGATGAAGGAAACCGCCGAAAGCTATCTTGGTGAAACCGTGACCCAAGCGGTCATCACCGTTCCCGCATACTTCAACGACGCGCAGCGCCAGGCGACCAAGGACGCCGGCCAGATCGCGGGTCTCGAGGTCCTGCGCATCATCAACGAACCGACCGCAGCCGCTCTTGCCTATGGCATGGAGAAGGACGACGGAAAGACGATCGCAGTCTACGACCTTGGCGGCGGCACCTTCGACGTTTCGATCCTCGAGATCGGTGACGGCGTTTTCGAGGTGAAGTCGACCAACGGCGACACCTTCCTGGGCGGCGAAGACTTCGACAGCGCGATTGTCGAATATCTCGCGGACGAGTTCAAGAAGAAGGAGAACATGGATCTCCGCACCGACAAGCTCGCCCTTCAGCGCCTCAAGGAAGCAGCCGAAAAGGCAAAGATCGAACTGTCGAGCTCGGCCCAGACCGAAATCAACCTGCCCTTCATCACTGCCCGCATGGAAGGTGGCGCAACCACGCCGCTGCACCTGGTGGAAACGCTGACCCGTTCGAAGCTCGAGCAGCTCGTCGGCAACCTCATCCAGCGCACGCTGGAGCCCTGCAAGAAGGCCTTGGCCGATGCCGGTATCGACAAGGGCGGCGTTGACGAAGTGGTTCTGGTGGGCGGTATGACCCGCATGCCCAAGGTGCGCGAAGTGGTCGAGGAGTTCTTCGGCAAGAAGCCGCATACCGGTGTGAACCCGGACGAAGTCGTCGCCATGGGTGCTGCCATCCAGGCCGGCGTTCTGCAGGGTGACGTCAAGGACGTCCTTTTGCTCGACGTGACCCCGCTTTCGCTGGGCATCGAAACGCTGGGCGGCGTGTTCACCCGCATGATCGATCGCAACACGACGATCCCGACTAAGAAGACGCAGACCTACTCGACGGCCGAGGACAACCAGCAGGCTGTTACGATCCGTGTGTTCCAGGGTGAGCGCGAGATGGCAGCGGACAACAAGCTGCTCGGCCAGTTCGACCTCGTCGGCCTTCCTCCGGCGCCTCGCGGCGTTCCGCAGATCGAAGTCACCTTCGACATCGACGCGAACGGCATCGTCAACGTGTCGGCCAAGGACAAGGGTACCGGCAAAGAACAGCAGATCCGCATCCAGGCCTCGGGCGGCCTCAGCGACGCCGACATCGACCAGATGGTCAAGGATGCCGAAAAGTTCGCCGAGGAAGACAAGAAGCGGCGTGAGGGTGCGGAAGCGCGCAACCAGGCCGACAGCCTGGTCCACACGACCGAGAAGCAGCTCGCTGAACATGGCGACAAGATCGACGCTTCGCTGAAGTCGGACATCGAAACCAAGATCGCAGCCGTAAAGACCGCGCTCGAAGGCGACGATGCTGCCGCGATCAACAGCGCCTCGCAGGAGCTGACCGAAGTGGCGATGAAGATGGGTCAGACCATCTATGAAGCCGAGCAGGCTGCTGCAGCCTCGCCGTCCCCCGAAGGTGATGCCGCCGGCGGCGATGCTGCTGCCGACGAGGAAGTGGTCGACGCGGAATTTTCCGAAGTCGACGAAGACGGCAAGAACTGATCGCCTGATGATAACCCAACCGCCACCGGTGCCAATTAGCTCCGGTGGCGGCTAGGTTTGGGGCGGATAGAACAATGTCAGCAACCGAAGTCGATTTTTACGAGGTCCTGGGCGTTTCGCGCGATGCGGACGGCGCGACCATCAAGAGCGCCTATCGCAAGCTTGCGATGCAGTATCATCCGGATCGCAATGCCGGGTGCAAGGAGAACGAGGACAAGTTCAAGGCGGTGAGCGCCGCCTATGAATGCCTCAAGGACCCGCAAAAGCGTGCAGCCTATGACCGTTACGGCCATGCAGCCTTCCAGAATGGTGGACCGGGTGCAGGCCATCCGGGCTCAGATTTCGGCGACATCGGCGATATCTTCGAAACCATCTTCGGCAGCGCCTTCGGCGGCGGTGGTCGTGCACAACCGCGTCGCGGAGCCGACCTGCGCTACGACATGCAGATCGATCTCGAGGATGCTTTTCATGGCAAGTCCGCCGAGATCGAGATCGAGGTCTCGCAGAACTGCGAGACCTGCCATGGCTCGGGTGCGACGCCCGGAACGCGTGCACGCACTTGCAACCTTTGTAGCGGGCGCGGACAGGTAAGGGCCAAGCAGGGCTTCTTCGTTGTCGAACGTCCCTGTCCGAACTGCCATGGCAGTGGCGAGGTAATTACCTCGCCGTGCCGCGATTGCGGCGGGGAAGGACGGGTCGATCGCCCGCAAAAGCTCGAAGTCGAAATCCCGCCCGGTGTTGATACCGGTACGCGCATTCGGCTTTCCGGAAAGGGGGAGGCCGGGCCGCGTGGAGCGCCCCCGGGCGATCTCTACATCTTCGTTCATGTGAAGCCGCATGCGATTTTCCAGCGCGAAGGCACGACATTGGCGACGCGTGTGCCGATCAGCTTCACCAAGGCTGCTCTCGGCGGTTCGATCGACATTCCCAACCTTGATGGCGAGGAAGTCACGATCGAGATTCCGGCGGGCATCCAGTCGGGCAAGCAATTGCGCCAGCGTGGTGCCGGCATGCCTGTCCTTCAAGGACGAGGACGCGGCGATCTCGTTATTGAAATTGCCGTCGAAACTCCCACGAAGCTCAGCAAGCAGCAGCGAGCGCTACTCGAACAGTTCCGTGAAACCGAAACTGGCGACGAATGCCCGGAAAGCCGGGGCTTCTTCGACAAGCTGAAAAGCACCTTCGGGGGTTAATGTAGCCTCTCGCTCACTTCACGCCTGATTTCGTCGATAAGCTTCAGCGAACAGCGCCCGGATATCTGCTCCTCGTCCAGGACGGCGTGAAACGCGTCCCGTTTGAAATGCCGTATCGTGTCCTCCGGGAAGGGGTGCTGCATCGTTGAACAGACGAGGTCGATCATACGCTCGGCCCCGTGCAGCCGCCCCCAGAGATAATCGTTCTCGCGGTAGGCGCGGCTGAAGAAGGCGCCGAAATTGTAGAACTCAATCCCGCGCAAGGTAGCTTGTGTACCGCCTGCGCGGATGCTGCGGGCGTCGTCGGGACTGATCCGGTCGACTTTCACCGGATCGAATTCGGTTAGACCCTCATTGCGAAGCAACGGAAGCGTGGCGACGTCGTAAAAGGGAAAGCCGAGGTAGGCGAAGAGCATGCGACGACGCAGGTTCTTCGGCATCGCTTCAAGCGCATCGGCGAACATTTCTTCTGCCTTATCGTCCACCGATGGCAGGTTCCGGGCGATATCGATGAAATCCAGTACCGGACCGGGCTCGGTCATGACATGCTGTGCCAGTGGTTCGAATTTGGCGCCCAGCGCCGCAACACCCTCCAGCTCGAAAAACAAGGACATGATCTTGTAGACCGCATCGCGGCCTGCCTCGAGGGCGTCGTCGGGTATGTCCGGGTCCGCCTCCCAATCGCGTGAAAGCCTGCGGGCCAGAAGTCGCAGGCGGCGGATGCGAAAGCCAATGTCGTACCTGCGAAGGAAGTCGATAGCCTCTGCAGATGCTCCGCCGCCAGGTGCAACGAGACTGGCGAGACCGCGGCGTTCCAGTTCAGCACGCAAGACGGACTCGATCGGGCCGGTATCTTCAAGGCCCAGCTTTGGCGCTGCCAACAACGAAAGGCGCGCCAGTCGGGTAACGATGCCGGCAAACTTGGCCTGGGCGTATGAATGAAACGCGTATCCTGCCGTTTCCGCCGCTGCTTGCTGGGCCTTCTTGCGCCACGCTGCGAGACGGGGAGGAGTAGGGCGATCGAGAAACAGCGTCCTTCCGAACAGTTTCTCCACCGCCGCATCGACCTCGGGACGCAGAGCGGCAACGATGCGCGTCATCCGCGCGGCCTCGCGGCTTTGTTCCTCCAGTTGCTCGAGATTGTCCCTGATCGGTTGCTCGCGCGGGATCGTCGAGAGCGAGCCGAAAATTGCGGAAAAGAAACCGACGGGCTGGTCCAGGCCCTCACGCCGATGACTGAAACGGTCGGGGCGTGGATCAACGTAGACAAAGCGCCGGTCGACCTCACGCTGGGCCGGGCGGCCTTGCAATGCGGCGATTGCCCCGGCGAAGGGCTTGTTCACCAGCACCGACCCATCGATCAGCGACACATGGTGCATGGTGTCGCGTTCGGCATGGACCGGCATGATGCGCTCGAGAAAAGCCTCGCGCCCGCTCCAATGGCGACCCGATTGCTCGGCGAGCGCATCGATTTCCTCGATCCGAAGTGGGGGGAAAGCGCCGGGGAAGCTGGCCGTCGCGCGAGCGGCAAAAACGAGCTCCAGCGGATTTGCGAGACTTTCTCCTCCATGCAGCGGGCTTCGAGCACGAAAGGTGATAGGCATTCGATGCTCTGTGTCCTCGACCACCGGCGGACTGTTGAGCCGCAACAGTTCGAGGTAGCCGTGGTAATCGGTCGTTGTGACGTAAAGGTCCAGCGGATGACCCGGAGGAAGCAACGGGGCTTCCGATCGGGTTTCCGCCATCGCGCTGAATGCCTTCTCCAGCAGTTTGGAAAATCCGAGCCCGGAAAAGGGCGGTTCGAACCAGCGACCGCGGATCAGGTGCGAAACCTTGTGCTCGACTTCGGCGCGCGTTTCGGGCGCCACCGTGCTGGCGATGTCGCTACCAGGCCGGCTAAGCATCCAGTTGGCGAATGGTTGAGCCCAGATCTTCGACAAGCGCCAGGAAGGTTTGGCATCGGGGTCCACGAGCTGGTCCACGTCGGCGACCTCAAGCCACAGATTGGTCAGTGGTTCGAGGGACTGGCCGGAGTGGATTGCCTGGGCGAGGAAGACGGCGTTGATCCCGCCCGCGCTGGCACCGCTCATGATGTCGGGCAGGATGCGGATGCGCAGGCCCTGGTCTTCTTCAATCCTTTCGAGGAGCCGGCGATATACCGCATCGACGCCACTGCGGGGCGCGTCATGGGTATGAAAATCCCGGCTCGCCCGCGCCAGTTGCCATAACTCGCGTGTTACACCGTGCATATAGACCGCCAGGCTCACCCCGCCGTAGCAGATCAGCGCAATTCGCAATTCTTTCTGACGCATCGAAGACTGTCATGCATGGATAGAACGCGCAAGGCAATTGCGTTCTTGAATTGTTCCGGTTAGCTAGACTGCATGGCCAAGCCAAAGAAACGCTATGTCTGCCAAGCCTGTGGTAGTGTCTCCCACCGCTGGCAGGGGCAGTGCGCCGACTGTGCCGAGTGGAACACGTTGAGCGAAGAAGCGCCCGCAACGGTCTTCTCGCTCAAGCACGACCTTTCGAGCGGGGGCAGGGGGATCGAGTTCGTCGATCTCGACAAGCCGGGCCTTCTTCCGACGCGTCAACCGACCGGACTTGCCGAATTCGACCGCGCGCTGGGCGGCGGGCTGGTGCCCGGATCCGCCATCCTGATGGGAGGTGATCCGGGAATCGGGAAATCGACCCTCCTGTTGCAGGCTGCGGCCCGAATTGCCCGTGAGGGACATGGGGTCGTCTATGTCAGCGGGGAAGAAGCGACGGGCCAGGTGCGCATGCGGGCGGCACGGCTCGGACTGTCCGATGCACCGGTCAAGCTCGCTTCTGCAACCGGTGTACGCGACATTCTGACGACGCTTGGCGGGATGGATGCACCGCGTTTCCTTGTGATCGATTCGATTCAGACAATGCATTCGGACACGATCGAGGGCGCTCCCGGCACGGTAAGCCAGGTGCGTGGATGCGCCTTCGAACTGATCCGTTACGCCAAGGAAAACAATGTCGCGCTGGTGCTGGTCGGCCACGTGACCAAGGACGGTAACATCGCCGGGCCACGCGTGCTGGAGCACATGGTCGATGTGGTGATGAGCTTCGAGGGGGAGCGCAGCCACCAGTATCGCATCCTGCGCGCGCTCAAGAACCGCTTCGGTGCGGTCGACGAGATCGGGGTCTTCGCCATGGCCGGCGAAGGACTGGAAGAGGTTGCCAACCCGTCCATGCTGTTCCTCTCCGGCCATGACCGGCCGATGGCGGGCAGCGCGGTCTTTCCCGCCATGGAAGGGACGCGACCCGTTCTTGTCGAGATACAGGCGCTCATCGTCCGGCTGCAGTCGGGCGCAACACCGCGCCGGGCCGTGGTTGGCTGGGATAGTGGGAGACTGGCCATGTTGCTCGCAGTCCTGGAGTCGCGCTGCGGTCTCAATTTCAGTTCGGCAGAAGTCTATCTCAACGTCTCGGGTGGATATCGGCTGTCCGATCCTGCCGCAGACCTCGCAGTCGCCGCGGCGCTGGTGAGCGCACTTGCCGACAAACCATTACCCGAACGCAGCGTTTGGCTCGGCGAGGTGTCGCTTTCAGGCGAAGTCAGACCTGTGGCCCACGCGGGAATGCGCTTGCGCGAAGCAGCCAAGCTCGGTTTCGCAAAAGGTTTCGGTCCGTCCGATGCCAAGGGCATCTCTTCGGAACTCGAGTACTCAGGCTTGGGACAACTCGCGAACCTCGTTGACCGTATCGTCGGGACCTAATACCCGTCCAAAGGGTCATGACGGGTTTCGATCTCATAGTTCTGCTCATCGTGGGCATAGCCGCTGTTGGCGGCTTTATGCGTGGCTTTGTGCAGGAAGTACTTTCGATGGGAGCCTGGGTTCTTGCGGCTTTTGCCATCCGCTACCTGCACACCCCGCTGACGCTGGCCATGCAGAATTACATCGGGGCCGACATCACAACCTCGCTGCTCGCGTTCACATTGTTGCTCCTCATTCCCTATGCCGCGATGAAGGTCATCGCCAACAACGTAGGGCAAGCTTCGAAGAATTCGATCCTCGGACCGATCGACCGCGTGCTGGGTTTCGGCTTCGGCGCGCTCAAAGGCATCTTGATCACGATCCTCGCCTTTTCTCTCCTCGTGCTCGGCTACGATACCGTGTGGAGCTACAAGGGGCGCCCAGCATGGATCACAACCGCACGCAGCTATGAACTGATCGACGCAAGCTCGCGCGCCTTGGTAGAAGTGTTGGCGGAACGCCGTGCGCGTCTCAACAAGCAGCAGGCTACCGGGGAAGAATGACCGCCAGGCCAAGCGGGGTGCTGTATTCTCCGCAATTGCTGTCACTCGCCGTCGAACTTGCCGATTACCCGATCCGGACCTCAGCACCTGCCCTGGGCCATGCCCGATCGCGCACTTGCGGCAGCACGATCGTCCTCTCTTCAATGTCGGCCGAGGTCGTCTCCGAACCTGGGTTGAAAGTGGCAGCCTGCGCCGTCGGGCAAGCCGCCGCCGCTATCTTCGCGCGCTCGGCAGAGGGCCTGACGGCTAGAGAATTGCAAGTGCACCTTGAAGAAGTCGAGGGCTGGCTTTCTGGTGGGGAGGGTCTGCCACGCTGGCCGCGATTCACTGCGCTGATTCCGGCACGCGATTATCCCGGACGGCACGAGGCGATCCAGCTGCCGTGGAGAGCGGCGATCGATGCGCTTTGCAAGGGTGAGGGCGACGGCTAGACCGCTTGCTCGAAATACAAAGGGACCGAGAGGGGAGCATTACGAATGGCTGCAGATGGCGCCACGCACAGAGAACCGACCGACAAGGAAATTCGCCTGGTCATCGCGGCAAGTTCGGCGGGGACGATCTTCGAGTGGTATGATTTCTTCATCTACGGCACGCTTGCTGCGCTCATCGGCGCCGCTTTCTTCCCGAGCGACAACGAAACGCTGGAAATTCTGCTGGTCTGGGCGGGCTTCGCGGTCGGCTTCGGATTTCGGCCTCTGGGTGCCATCCTCTTCGGCTTCCTCGGAGACAAGCTTGGACGCAAGTACACCTTCCTTGTGACAGTTACGCTCATGGGTATCGCCACGGCAGGCGTCGGCCTCATCCCCGGGGCAGCGAGCATTGGCCTTGCTGCGCCACTCATCGTTCTCGGCCTGCGCATCCTCCAGGGCCTGGCGCTTGGCGGCGAGTATGGCGGCGCTGCCATCTATGTCGCCGAACACGCCCCTCCCGAAAAGCGCGGCTATTACACCAGTTTCATCCAGGCGAGCGTGGTCGGCGGGTTCGTGCTTTCGATCGCCGTGGTGGCTGCATGCCGCGCATTGATCCCCGCTGACGACTTCGCAGCCTGGGGCTGGCGTGTGCCGTTCCTGCTCTCGATAATCCTGCTGGCCATATCTCTCTGGATGCGACTGAAGCTCAACGAGAGCCCGGTGTTCCAGGCGATGAAGGCTGCGGGCGAGACAGCGGGCAACCCCTTCGTCGAAAGCTTCACCTACCCCGGCAACAAGAAGCGCATTTTCGTCGCTCTCTTCGGCGTTGCGGGTGTGCTGACGGTGATCTGGTACACAGCCTTCTTCTACGGCCTTTCGTTCCTCCGCGGCCCGATGCGGATGGAGGACAGCCTGACCGAGTGGGTCATGCTCATCTCGGGCCTGATTTCCATGTCGTTCTACATCTGGGTCGGGCGCTGGTCCGACAAGGTGGGCCGCAAGAAACCGATCATCATCGGTGCGATCGCGACGCTGGTCTTCCTGTTCCCGATCTTCTGGGGGCTGGGTGCGCTGAGTAATCCGGGGCTGGCCAGCAGCGCGCGCGAGGCTCCGGTCGTCGTTGCGGGAGAGAACTGCACCTACGATCCCTTCGCCAGCAAACAGGCCACCGAATGCGGCCGCCTCCTTGCCGACCTGACTTCTCTCGGCGTCTCCTACGCGGTAGCCGATCCTTATGGCGAGGCTCGCGCGACAGTGGGGGGTGAGATTATCCCTATCGACATGACCGACGACGCGGGACGTAAGGCGGCACTGCAGTCGGCTCTCGAAGCCAAGGGTTACGACTTCTCCAAGCAGACGCCGCCACCTGGAAGCCTCATCGGGATCATCGCGCTGCTTTGCTCGCTGGGGATGCTTTCCGCGCTGACCTACGGCTCGGTTGCGGCATTGCTTGCAGAGATGTTCCCGGCGCGCATCCGCTATTCCTCGATGTCGATCCCGTATCACATGGGCGCGGGCTATCTCGGCGGATTCCTGCCGCTCATCGCGGGGTATATTGTCGCCAGCACCGGGAACGCCTACGCGGGCCTCTGGTATTGCTGGGGTGTGATGGCCTTCGGCCTCGTCGTGGCATGGTGGGGCATCCCGAGCGGACCGCCGAGCGACTTCGAGGAAAGCGGAGAAGATCCGCCAGCCTCGCCCGTACTTCCATGAGGACTTGATGACCGAACTGCCGCCGCCGACCCTGCGGCTCGATATCGACACTGACGCGCTTGCCCACAACTGGCGCGCGCTTGACGCCATGTCCGGCGCGGCGAGAGCAGGGGCTGCGGTGAAGGCCGATTGCTATGGTCTAGGCGTGGACGCGTGCGTGCCTGTTCTTCGGGACGCTGGTTGCCGCGATTTCTTCGTCGCCCACTGGAATGAGGTTCCGGACGTGCTTCGCCATGTGCCCGCCGCGCAGATCGCGGTCCTGCACGGCCCGCTCAGCGTAGATGACGCCGCGTTTGCGAGGGCCACTGGCGTCATTCCCGTAATCGACAGCGTCAGGCAGGCGAAGCTGTGGTCCGAGACCGGTGGCGGTCCCTGTCACCTGATGGTCGATACCGGCATCAATCGCCTCGGGATCTCGACGCGCGAGGTCACGGAACCTTCTATTCAGGCACTCGATGTGCGCATCCTGATGAGCCACCTCGCCTGCGCGGACGAGGATAGCGACATGAACGCTCGCCAGCTGGCGAGTTTCAAGGCCGTCATGCCGCATGTTCGTCATCGGGAAACCAGCCTCGCCAACAGCGCCGGAATCGGTCTTGGCGGCGACTACCACTTTGCGCTGACACGGCCCGGCCTTGCTCTGTACGGGGGTGTCCCGACCAAGGCATTCGATGACGCAATCCGTCAGGTAGCACGCCCGCAGGCTGCGATCATCCAGACCCGGCTTCTCTCTGCGGGCGACACCGTCGGTTACAACGCCACGTTCACTGCACCCACTGCCATGCGTGTCGGTGTCGTTTCGCTGGGGTACGCAGACGGCATCCTTCGCGCCTGGGGTGGAGGACACTTTAAACACGGCGATATCTCGCTGCCGATCCTCGGGAAGGTCTCGATGGACATGATCGTGATCGACCTGACGCACGCGCCCGAGATTGCCGAGGGTGACTGGGTTGAGTTGCCCTATCACCTGCCCAATGCTGCGCAGCAAACCTCTCTTTCGCAATATGAATTGCTTACCGTTCTGGGACGTCGGTTTACACGCTGACAGCTGCGTGTTGCGCTGCACATTGTGCGAGTGCTAAGACCATCGCAACGCACAAACGGGGAGTTGCGAGCACATGGCCAAGCGTACAGCTGAAGGCGAGCCGATCATCATCAAGAAATACGCCAACCGGCGGCTCTACAACACCGATACCAGCAGCTATATTACGCTCGACGACCTCGCCGGCATGGTGCGCGAGAATGTCGACTTCCAGGTGCTCGACGCGAAAACGGGCGACGACATCACCCACACCATCCTGACGCAGATCATCGTCGAGGAAGAATCCAGCGGATCGCAGATGCTGCCGGTCAGCTTCCTGCGCGACCTCATCTCGATGTACGGCAATTCTATGCAGTCGATGATGCCGAGTTACCTCGAAGCGAGCATGGCCAATTTCCGCAAGAACCGCGAGCAACTGCATGACGCCTTCATGAAGGGCATTTCGTCGAACCCGCTTGCCAAGATGGCCGAAGTGAACCTGAAGATGATGCAGGGCGCGGCCGAAGCCTTCATCCCCGGTGCGCGCAAGGCAGCCAAGCCGGACCAATCGGACGAACTGGCCAAGATGCGCGAGCAGATGGCGGCGATGCAGAAGAAGCTGGACGAACTCAGCAAATAGCGGCATCGGCCCGTCGCCTTTTGAACTGCTAGATTACGGGAATTTGCGACGTGGCCCAGATCCGCCATGCCTTGAACACCAAGCGCGCCGACGATTTCGCCGCCTGGTACCAGGAAGTCATCTCCGCCGCCGAAATGGCCGAGGAGTCGGGGGTGCGCGGCTGCATGGTCATCAAGCCGTGGGGCTACGGCATCTGGGAGCGCATGCAGCGCCTGCTCGATGACCGGATCAAGGCGACCGGCCATGACAACTGCTATTTCCCGCTGTTCATTCCGCTCTCGAACTTCGCCCGGGAGGCAGAGCATGTCGACGGCTTCGCCAAGGAAATGGCCGTGGTCACCCACCACCGCCTTATCGCCGGTCCCGAGGGCGGCCTGATCCCCGATCCCGAGGCAAAGCTGGAAGAGCCGCTGGTCGTCCGTCCCACCTCCGAAACCATCATCGGCGACGCGATGGCGCGCTGGGTCCAGTCGTGGCGCGACCTGCCGCTCAAGCTCAATCAGTGGGCCAACGTCGTCCGCTGGGAAATGCGCACCCGCATGTTCCTGCGCACCAGTGAATTCCTCTGGCAGGAAGGACACACGGCACATGCCGACGAGGCCGAGGCGAAGGAGCACACGCTCCGGATGCTTGAGGTCTATCGCGCTTTTGCGGACGAGGACCTGAGCCTTGCCGTGATCGCTGGCGAGAAGCCCGAGAACGAACGATTCCCCGGTGCGGTCGAAACCTGGTCGATCGAGGCGATGATGCAGGACGGCAAGGCATTGCAGGCCGGCACCAGCCACTATCTCGGCACCAATTTCGCCCAGGCCAGCGGCATCCAGTACCAGGACCGCGAGGGCTCGCAGACATATGCCCACACAACCAGCTGGGGCGTATCGACCCGCATGGTCGGCGGGGTCATCATGACGCATGGCGATGACGACGGCCTGCGTCTGCCTCCCAGGATCGCGCCGCAGCAGGTCATCATTCTGCCGATGCTGCGCGAGGACGATGGCGATGCGAAGCTGATTGAATATTGCGAGGGCCTGCGTGCGACGCTCGCCAGCCAGCACGTGCTGAGCGAACCGCTGCGCGTCCTGCTGGATACGCGCCCGGGCAAGGCGGCACAGAAACGCTGGGACTGGGTGCGCAAGGGTGCCCCGGTCATCGTCGAGGTCGGTGGTCGCGACATGGAGAACGGCGTGGTCAGCATGCTGCGCCGCGATCGCCTGTGGGACGAAGCGACCGGTAAGCCCGCCTTCCAGACCCCGACGCGCGAGGTGGCCGGTCAGACCATCCCCGATGTGCTCGCCGACATGCAGGCATCGCTGCTTACCCAGGCGACCGAGCGTCGCGAGGCGAACATGACCCGCGGCGTAACCGACTTCGCCCAGGTCGAGGCGCATTTCGGTGGCGATGCCAAGTACCCGGGTTGGATTGAAGTCCAGTGGTCGAAGCCCACCGGCGCCGCGCTCGACAAGATTGTCGAGCAGCTCAAGGCTCACAAGCTCACCATGCGCAACGTGCCGATCGGTTCGGCCCCTGCCGATGGCGCTTGCATCTTTACCGGTGAGAAGGCGGTTGAGCGGGTGTTGCTGGCAAAGGCCTACTGACTTGATCTGACACGGGGATTGGCCGAGACGGGCTGGCATGAAAAAGCTCGCACCTCTCGCCCTCCTCGTTTCGACCCCGCTTTCGGCGCAAGGCACGCCTCCGCCAGCTACCGACCCGGGCGCCGGGGTTTCGGAATCTCGGTTGCGTGCCGACATCGACACGCTGGTCGCATTCGGGACACGACATACGCTTTCCGAACAGGATAATCCGAAACGCGGGATCGGCGCGGCGGTCGACTGGGGCCTTGCCGAATTCGGACGAATTTCGACGGAGTGCGGAGGATGCCTAGAAGTCGTCACCCCGGAACGCATGGTGCAAGGCGATCGCATTCCGAACCCGGTCCGTCTGCGCAACGCCGTCGCCATCCAGCGCGGCTACGAGCGCCCGAATGAGGTCGTGATCGTTCAGGGGCACATCGACAGTCGCGTTTCAGATCCTCTAGACTGGCAGAAGGATGCGCCGGGCGCGAATGACGACGGTTCGGGAACGGTGTTGGTGCTCGAAGCGGCGCGCAACCTCACGCAGCGACGCTATCCGGTGACGATCGTCTATGCGCTCCTCTCCGGTGAGGAACAGGGCCTCTTCGGCGGCCGCCTGATGGCCGACTATGCGGCGGAGCAGGGCTGGAACGTCAAGGGCGTGCTCAACAACGATATCGTCGGCGGGTCCTGCGGCAGCGATGGCTGGTGCGACGATGCTCATGTCCGCGTATTCTCGGAAGGCCCGCGGGCCGACCTGACCGACGAACTGCGCGCCATGCAGCGAAGGGAAGGCGGGGAGAACGACACCCCCGGCAGGAACCTCTCGCGGTATATCGACCGGCTCGCTGAGAACACGGACGGGAGCCTCGATGTCCGTCAGATCTGGCGTGCCGACCGCATGGGACGCGGCGGGGACCAGATACCGTTCCTCGAGAAAGGGTATCCCGCGGTGCGGATCACCGTCGCGGTCGAGAACTACAACTGGCAGCACCAGGACCTGCGGACCGAGGATGGCATCGAATATGGCGATACGCCCGACAAGATGGACTTTCCCTATCTTGCCCGCGTGACGCAATTGAACATTCGCGCACTTGACGCTCTTGCCCGCACTCCCAACCCGCCCAAGTCCATCGCGAAGGCGGCGGTCCAGACCTTCACCGATGTCAGCTGGGAGGAGGTGCCGGGTGCCATCGGTTACTCGGTCTGGCAGCGTCGTACCGACGAGCCTTACTGGCCCGAGGATCCGGTGATCGCGAACGTCGTTGCGACCAGTGCCCGCCTTGAAGGCGTACGCGGCGACGACTGGATCTTCGGGGTGAGCGCAGTCGGCAAGGACGGCACGAGCGGACCCGTTGCCAGCGCGGTCCCGGCCGGCCAATACGCGCCTGTCTTATCCAAGAAGGATGACAGCGAGTAAGCGCGTCCCCATATGGCGCGCATGACAAAACAGAACAAAAGCCGGCGCCCCGCGAAATTGCAGGCGGGGATGCCGAGCAAGGAACAGATACTCGAATTCCTCCAGAGCTCCGAAACCCCCGCAGGTAAGCGTGAAATCGCCAAGGCCTTCGGCCTCAAGGGGCAGGAGAAGATCGCGCTCAAGAAGCGTCTCAAGGACATGGCCGAAGAAGGCCTGATCGACGGGAAGCGCACTGCCTATCACCGGATGGGCGGCGTCCCGAAGGTGACCGTATTGAAGGTGGTCGGGATCGAGGATGGCGAGCCGATCGCCGAACCCGAAAACTGGGCACCTGATGCGCCCGGAAAGCCGCCCCGGCTGACCGTCAAGGAAACGAAGAAGATGGCCGCGCTCAAGCGTGGCGACCGTTTCCTTGCCCGCACCGAAGAGGTCGGTAGCGGCTGGATCGCTCATCCGATGAAAAAGCTGCCGGCGCGCACCGAGGGGATGATGGGCGTCGTCGAAATGGACGGTGCGGGCAATCCCTGGCTGGCGCCGGTCGACAAGCGCGTCCGCGATTCCGCGCCCATCGGCGAGCTGGGCGAAGCGAAGGAAGGTGATCTCATCCTCGCCGAAAGGATGGGCAAATCGGTCCGCTCGAAGGTCAAGGTGGTCGAGGTCATCGGCGATCCGCTGGCGCCCAAGGCCTTCAGCCTGATCGCCATCGCCAAGCACGGCATCCCGCATACATTCGCGAATGAAGCGCTCGATGAGGCCCGAACAGCGACCGAACTGGCCCTGAACACCGAGACACGCGAGTACCTGCGTGCGGTCCCCATCGTTGCCATCGACCCTGCCGATGCCCGCGATCATGACGATGCCATCTGGGCCGAGCCGGACGGGAAGGGCGGCTACAACGCCATCGTCGCGATTGCCGATGTGTCCTATTACGTCCGCCCGGGCGGCGCGCTCGATCGCGAGGCAAGGAAGCGCGGCAATTCGGTCTATTTCCCCGACCGCGTCGTGCCGATGCTCCCCGAGATTCTCAGCGCAGACGTCTGTTCGCTCAAGCAGGACGTGGATCGCGCTGCGATGGTTTGCCATATGCATATCGATGCCGAGGGCAAGGTCAACAGTTGGCGCTTTACCCGCGCCATCGTGCGGCTCGCTGCGAACATTGCCTACGAGGACGCGCAGGCGGCCATCGATGCTGGCGACGCGCCCGAATACCTCCAGAACCTGTGGGGGGCGTGGAAACTGCTGTTCAAGGCACGCGAGGCGCGCGATCCGCTCGACCTTGAGCTGCCCGAGAGGCAGGTGAAGCTCAACGATGCAGGCAAGATCGAGGAGATCGCCATTCGCGAACGCCTTGATGCGCACCGCGTGGTCGAGGATTTCATGATCGCCGCCAACGTCGCCGCCGCCAAGGCCCTGGAGGCCAAGACCGCACCCGTGGTCTATCGCATCCACGAACAGCCGAGCCGCGAGAAGCTGATTGCCCTGCGCGATTATCTCGCCACGCAAGGCCGCAAGCTGGCGATGGCCCAGGTCGTCACTCCCGGCCTGTTCAACCGCATGCTCAAGGACATTGCCGATCCGTCCGAAAAGGCGCTGATCATGGAGGCAGTACTGCGCAGCCAGACGCAGGCCTATTACGGCCCCGCGAACGCCGGCCATTTCGGCCTTGCGCTGGGCAGCTATGCCCACTTCACCTCGCCTATCCGCCGCTATTCCGATCTGCTGGTCCACCGCGCGCTGGTCGATGCCTACAAGCTCGAGCAGCCGAAGCCGAAGGTCGACCTGCCCGAAACCACCGGCCTGTCGGACCGCGACAAGAGTGCGTTGCACCAGATCACCGATGCGATCAGCCAGACCGAGCGCCGGGCGATGGAGGCGGAACGCGACACCATCGACCGCTATGTCGCGGCATGGCTCTCCGGCCGCGTGGGCGAAACCTTCGACACGCGCATTACCGGCGTGCAGGGCTTCGGCTTTTTCGCCACGATCGACAAGCTGGGCGGTGACGGGCTGGTCCCGGTCAGCACGCTGGGCCGCGAGTATTTCAGCTACGACGAAAAAGCGCAGAAGCTGATCGGCGAGCAAAGCGGCACGGAATATGCCGTTGGTGACCGGCTCAAGTTGAAACTGGCCGAAGCCAATGCGTTGACCGGCGCCCTCAAGTTCGAAGTGCCCCATAGCGACGGTGCCGCGATCGAGAAGCGCGGCCATCGTCCGCCGCCGCGCAGCAAGCCGCCGCAAAAGGGGAAAGGCGCTCCCCGGCAGAAGCACGAGCAGGGCCAGCGAGGACGACCCAAGAACATCCGCCACCAGGGTCGCGGCAAGAAGCGCTAGGCTTGCAGGCGCTGCAACAATTGCGCTGATTCCCTGTCGGCGGGGTAAAACGCCTCGATCGCGAGTTCGGACAAGGTGACGTCCACGGGTGTCCCGAAGATCGTCACCGTCGAGACGAATGAGACGCGACCGACGACCGTGTCGATAATTAGTGGCACGGCTATATCGTTGGCTACTCCGGTGTGGTTGTCATTGGCCTGCCGGTCGTATCCAGACAGCTCTTCGCGCAAGGCGGCCAGGACGGGGTCGGCGCTGGCTTCGACCTGCCGGTCCAGTCGATGCAAGATATGTGCGCGCCATTCATCGTAGTTGACGATCTGGGGGGCGAGACCGTCGGGGTGCAGGGCTATTCGGAGAACGTTGGCAGGTGGCGCTAGCAGGCTCGGGGCCACCTGTTCCGTCAGGATCGTCACTGCGGCATTGGCGGCGACCATGTTCCAGTGCCGGTCAACCGCGAGAGCGGGGTAGGGCTCGTGTCCGGCCAGCACATGATCGACGATGTCCCGCATCGCCGCCAGTTCGTCGCTGTCCAGCGCTCGTTCGCGGTATTCAGGCGCGTAGCCTGCGGCGAGCAGCAATGCATTGCGAGCGCGATGAGGAACGTCGAGGCTTTCCGCCAGACGCTCGATTACCTCGGGGCTGGGGCGGGAGCGTCCCGTCTCGATAAAGCTTAGGTGCCGCGTCGATATCTCGGTGTCGAGGGCCAGGTCCATCTGGCTCATCCGGCGACGTGCACGCCATTCGCGCAACTGCTGGCCCAACGGTGCAACGTCCATCGCTTGCTCCTTCGCCACCACGCCTAGCGTGCGAGGAGAAGCAATTCCATTACCTCACGGGTAATCGACTGGCTGCGTCGATCGGGAGAATGTCTAGCCTCCTGAAAGCGGAGTAACCGACATGAACCTGCGTAACACCTTGTTGCTGGATGCTGCCAGCGCGGCGACTTTCATCGTGCTTTGCCTTGGCTTGCCGCAAGCCTTGGCAGACCTCACCGGATTGCCCCGGTCCATCATCGCCATTGCCGGATGGATCTGTATCCCGTCCGCCGCGCTTTTCCTCTGGCAGGCAGTCGCTCCGACCCGCTCTCTGGTGGCCTTGATCGTCGCTGGAAATGCAGGATGGGTGATTGCCAGCGTAGGCGTCTGGTTCACGTATTTCGGTCAGCTGACGCCGCTCGGGCATGCGTTCGTGATCGCGCAGGCAGCAGCCGTTGAATTCTTCACCTTGATGGAGTGGCGCGGCCTCAGGAATCTCGGCCACACACCCCGGACCGCCTAGGCAAGGCGATCCAGGTCTTCGCGGCTCAGCCCGCCGGGGATGAGATAGAGCGGGCAGCTGAGGCCGCCCGCATGGCCGGAGAAGTGGTTCACCAGCGGACCCGGCCCGCCATCGGCGCTCGCCCCCAGCACCAGCGCCGCGATCTCGCCGTGCTCTTCGATGTACTTGCGGATGACGTCTGCAGGGGCACCGGGACGCACGGCGATGACTGGCATGCGGCCGCTTTCGGCGAAGATGTTGCCGGCTGCGTTGTTGGCCATGACCTCGGCCCGTTCGCGCGCTTCCTGCTCGATGGTGGCCTGGACCGCGCCAAAGGCATTGAAGGTCTGCTGCGGCACCAGCGCGAGGATATGCACCGATCCGCCGGTCTTCTGCGCACGCAGCGAGGCGAAGCGAAGCGCCTGTTTCGCTTCGTCGGTTTCGTCCATCACGACTAGGTAGATACGCATATGTGCTCCCCGGCTCCCTTGGCGCGGGTTACTCGGTAATTCGTATTCTGCGCAAGCACCTTGCAGCAACGGTTCATTTTGGCCAGAGGTGCCTGCGAACTCTCTCCCCAGCGAGGACGTAACGTCAAACATGCCCACGCCGATCAAGATGCCCGCCCTTTCGCCCACCATGGAGGAGGGAACCCTCGCAAAATGGCTGGTAAAACCCGGCGATACCGTGAGCGCCGGCGACATCATGGCCGAAATCGAAACCGACAAGGCGACGATGGAATTCGAGGCGGTGGACGAAGGCGTGATCGCCTCCATCGCGGTCGAGGCCGGGACCGAAGGCGTGAAGGTCGGCACGGTCATCGCCATGCTTGCCGAAGAGGGCGAGGATGTCAGCGCGGCTGCGGCGGCCGCACCTGCTGCTGAGGAAGCCAAGCCCGCACCCAAGGCCGAGGCTGCACCGGCTCCGGCTCCCGCTCCCGCGGCTGCACCGGCAGCTTCCGCGGCACCCAAGGCTTCGGGCGACCGCATCCTTGCCTCGCCTCTCGCCAAGCGCATTGCCGAGCAGAAGGGCGTGGACCTTGCAGGCGTCAAGGGAACCGGCCCGAACGGTCGAATCGTCAAGGCCGATGTCGAGGGGGCCAGCACCGGCGCAACACCGCCGAAGGCGGAGACTGCCGCTCCTGCGGCTGCCGCGCCGGTCAAGCCCGCCACGCTCGGCGGCGATCTCGATGCGCCTTACGAAGCGCAGAAGCTCAACAATGTCCGCAAGGTCATCGCGCGTCGCCTGACCGAAGCGAAGCAGACCATCCCGCACATCTACCTCACCGTGGACGTGCGCTTGGATGCGCTGCTCAAGCTGCGCGGCGAGCTCAACAAGAGCCTCGAGGCCGATGGCGTGAAGCTCTCGGTCAACGACCTCCTCATCAAGGCGCTCGCCCGCGCTCTCCAGCGTGTGCCCAAGTGCAACGTCAGCTTCCAGGGCGACGAACTGTTCCAATACAGCCGCGAGGATATCTCGGTCGCGGTCGCCGCGCCTTCGGGCCTGATCACGCCGATCATCCGGGATGCGGGCCGCAAGGGCCTCGCGCAGATCAGCACCGAGATGAAGGAGCTGGCGGGCAAAGCCAAGGACGGCAAGTTGCAGCCACATGAATTCCAGGGCGGTACCGCCTCGCTCTCCAACCTCGGCATGTTCGGTACCAAGCAGTTCGACGCGGTGATCAACCCGCCGCAGGCGATGATCCTCGCGGTCGGCGCGGGCGAGCAGCGTCCGTGGGTGATCGATGGCGCACTGGGCGTCGCCACCGTGATGAGCGCCACCGGCAGCTTCGACCACCGCGCCATCGACGGCGCGGACGGCGCGGCGCTGATGCAGGCATTCCAGCAGCTGGTGGAGAACCCGATGGGGCTGGTGGTTTGAGCGACACCCTGGTCAAGCTTTTGGCAGCTGCCTTGGGATTGCTTGGGCTGGCAATGGCGGCCGGTTTTGTCGCGCTGGCTTTCCTGACGTTCTTATCGCTCTCTGTCCCGAATTATCGCCTTATTGCCGCCACTCTCGCGATTGGTCTGTATGCCTTGGCCTGCGTCACGACAGCAATTGCGCTGTTCGGCAAACCAAGTCCCTTTTGGCACGCTTCAGGCGGTGTGCTCGGCGCGATAGCCGTCGTACTTTACGGGCTTCGACTGTCAGGTTGGGACTTCAAGATTTGACCCGCCAACCCCAAATCCGCGTCACCGCCATGCCGACCGACCTCAACCCCTATGGCGGGGTGTTCGGCGGATGGCTGATGAGCCAGATGGCGCTCGGCGCAGGTTCGCTCGCGAGCCGCGAGGGGAAGGGCAAGGCGGTAGTCGTCTCGGCAACCGATTTCGCCTTCCCCGGCGCGATGCAGGTGGGCGACGAGCTCTCGGTCTATTGCACAGTCGCTGCGACTGGAAACACCTCGCTCACCATCACCGCTGAAGCCATCGCCCGCGAGCGCAATGGCGAGGCCGAGACGAAGGTAGCGCAAGGCACGTTCAAGTTCGTGCTGCTCGACGATAACGACCGGCCCCGGGCCGTCGCGGCGAACGGGTCGTGAGCGCTGTCCTACATCCCTCCTCTGCGGGTAAAATCAGCGGCATGACCAGCCCCGCAAACCGCTCGAATACCTATTCCTTTTCCCCCTGCACAGAAGCGCTGCTTTTTAGCTGCAGTACCGTGTTCCATGTGTTCCATCCTGTCGGACAAACCGAAGGCTAATCCATCATGTCTGCTTCCTACGACGTTATCGTTCTCGGCTCCGGACCCGGCGGCTATGTCGCGGCGATCCGCTGCGCGCAGCTGGGTCTCAAGACTGCCATCGTCGAGCGCGAATTGCTCGGCGGCATCTGCCTCAACTGGGGCTGTATTCCGACCAAGGCGCTGCTGCGCTCGGCAGAGATACTCCACTATGCCCAGCATGCGAACGACTATGGCCTGAAGATCGCGGGCACAATCGAGGCGGACCTCGAGGCAGTGGTGAAGCGCAGCCGCGGCGTTGCGAAGCAACTCAACGCCGGCGTCACCCACCTGATGAAGAAGAACAAGATCACGGTTCATATGGGCGAGGGGCAGCTGACCGGTCCGACCAGCCTCACCGTGAAAGGCGAAAAGGGCGAAGAGAAGCTCACCGCCAAGCACCTCATCGTCGCCACCGGCGCCCGCGCGCGCGACCTGCCGTTTGCTCCCGCCGACGGCAAGCGGGTGTGGACCTATCGCCACGCGATGACCCCGCCGAAAATGCCCAAGAAGCTTCTGGTGATCGGGTCGGGCGCGATCGGGATCGAGTTCGCCAGCTTCTACAACGACATGGGCTGCGATGTGACCGTGGTCGAAATGCTCGACCGCATCGTTCCGGTGGAAGATGTCGACGTGTCCGACTTCCTCGAAGCCTCGCTGACCAAGCAGGGTATCGAGATCATGACCGGCGCCGGGGTCGAGGCGCTGGTCGTCTCCGACAAGGGCGTGAAGGCCAAGATCAAGGACGGCAAGGGTACCATTACCGAGACCGAGTTCAGCCACGTCATCGTCGCCATCGGCATCGTCCCGAACACGGAGAACGTGGGTCTCGAAAAGCTGGTCGAGATGGATCGCGGCTTCATCCAGATCGATCCTTACGGCCGCACCAGGTCGAAGGGCCTGTGGGCAATCGGCGATTGCACCCCCGGACCCTGGCTTGCGCACAAGGCGAGCCACGAAGGCGTCACCACCGCCGAGGCGATTGCCAAGGAACTCGGCAACAAGGACGTCCACCCGCACCCGCTCGACCGCGGCAATATCCCGGGCTGCACATACTGCCACCCGCAGATCGCCAGCGTCGGCCTGACCGAGGCGAAGGCCAAGGAAGCTGGCTACACGCTCAAGGTCGGCAAGTTCCCCTTCGTCGGCAACGGCAAGGCGATCGCGCTGGGCGAGGCGGCTGGCTTCGTGAAGACCGTGTTCGATGCAAAGACCGGCGAACTGCTCGGCGCGCACATGGTCGGCGCGGAAGTGACCGAGATGATCCAAGGCTTCGTCGTCGGCAAGACGCTGGAGACGACCGAGGCGGAGCTGATGAACACCGTCTTCCCGCATCCGACCATCAGCGAAAGCATGCACGAGAGCGTGCTTGCGGCCTACGGGCGGGCGCTGCATATCTGACCTGCGCCACAAGTAGGGGGAGAGCGAGTTGACCGGTTTCCTGATCCTCGCCTTCCTCATCCTCGTGGCGGGCCTGGTGGCTGTTCCGATCGCCTCGCGCCTCGGATTGGGGTCGGTGCTCGGCTACCTTCTTGCGGGAATGGCGATTGCCCCGCTGCTCGCCGCGCTCAGGGTCGACGTAGAGGCTCTTCAGGTCTTCGCCGAATTCGGCGTCGTGATGATGCTGTTCATCGTCGGACTCGAGCTTGAACCCAAACAGCTTTGGGCGATGCGTGGCAAACTTATCGGCACGGGGGGAGGGCAGGTCGTTCTCACCACTCTCGCGCTCGCAGCCGTTGCGCTCGTCAGCGGCAACCAGTGGCAGACTGCGCTAGCCATCGGCATGATCCTCGCATTGTCGTCCACCGCGATCATCGTCCAGTCGCTCAACGAGAAGGGCTTGATGAAAAGCGAAGGCGGGGAAGCATCCTTCTCGGTCCTTCTCTTCCAGGACGTCGCGGTCATTCCCATTCTCGCAATACTGCCACTGCTCGCACTTCCACAGTTCGGTGTAGTCGCCGCCGCGGGTGAAGCAGGAGCCCACGGCGGAGGCTTCGACCTTACGGCGGACATGTCTGCATGGATGGCTGCGCTCGTTCGAGTGGGCGCAGTGGCTGCAGTCGCATTCATCGGGAATTACCTGACCCGGCCGATCTTCCGCTTCATCGCCAAGGCCAATCTACGCGAGCTCTTCACTGCCGCCGGCCTCGTTTTCGTCATCGGTATAGCACTGCTCATGACGCTGGTCGGCCTCTCACCGGCCCTTGGCACATTCATCGCGGGCGTCGTGCTGGCCAACAGCGAATACCGGCACGAGCTCGAAAGCGACGTGGACCCGTTCAAGGGGCTGTTGCTCGGCCTGTTCTTCATCACTGTCGGGGCCGGTATCGACTTTGCTCTTGCATTCGAACGGTTCGGGGAAGTCGCCTTCTGGGCGGCAGTCGTCATTCTGGTGAAGATTGCCGTGCTCCTTTTCGTTGGCAGACTCTCGGGCTTGCGGAGGGAATCGCTGTGGCTGTTCGCTCTGGCGCTGCCCCAGGCTGGCGAGTTCGCCTTCGTCCTGATTTCCTTCGCTGTCGGCAATGCGATCCTGCCGCAGGACATGGCCGATCTGCTGTTGCTGATCGTGGCCCTGACCATGCTCGTCACGCCATTGCTGTTCATCCTTTTCGACAAGGTCATCGCCCACGCCTATTGCGGCGCGTCGGACGTGCGGGATACCGACACGATCGAGGTCGAAAACCCTATCATCATTGCCGGGCGCGGTCGCGTCGGTGGCATAGTCGACCGCATGCTCGATGCGGCAGGGCACCATGCGACCGTCATCGACTACAACAGCCAGCATCTCGAAAATCTGAAGAAGTTCGGCATCAAAACCTATTACGGCGATGCGACACGGCCCGACCTGCTTGCAAGCGCGGGGATCGACAGGGCCAGGATACTGGTCGTGGCGCTCGACGAGCGCGAGCAGATCGACAAGCTTGTCCGTTACGCATGCGACAATTTTCCGGACCTGCATGTGATCGCACGCGCCAAGGACCGGGACCACGTATACCACTTGTGGGCGATGGGTTGCCGCGACATCGTTCGCGAGACCTATGACAGCGCGTTGCGCATGGGCCGGTCGGTATACGAGGCGCTGGGTCACGACCGTCAGGCGGCGATCGCCATGGTCGATGCTTGGGAAGCGATGGACCGTACTTCGATGCGCGAGATCGCAGATGTCTATCGCCTCGATATTCCCGCGCACGAGAACGAGGCGCTCTTGGCAAAGATCAGGGAGCTAAAGGCCGAATGGGACCCCAAACTGCGCGACGCGATGGACGAAATTGCCAGCAGGGGACGCTGACGAGATGACGCAGGGCACCCACCTCTACGTACCCGATGCGCGCAACGAGAATGTGCTTATCGATATCAACGGCCAGCATTTCCCCCGCCCAGAGGCAAAGATCAGCGTCTTCGACAGCGGCTTCATGCTGGGTGACGGGGTCTGGGAAGGTATCCGGCTGCACCATGGGCGGCTTGCTTTCCTCGACCGGCACCTCGATCGACTATGGCGGGGTGCCAAGGCGATCCACATGGATATCGGCATCACGCGTGAGGAGTTGGAACGACGGCTTTACGCCGTGCTCGATGCGAACGGCATGTCGGAAGACGGCGTTCACATCCGGCTGATGGTCACGCGCGGCATTCGCTCCACACCCTACCAGGACCCGCGTGTTGTGGTGACACCCGCCACCATCGTCATCATTCCCGAATGGAAGGAACCCGCGCCCGAGACGGCGACACGAATGCTCAGGCTGGCGACCGTCCATGTGCGTCGCGGATATCCCGACGTGCAGGATCCCATGCTCAATTCGCATTCCAAGCTGAACTGCATAACCGCCTGTATCCAGGCGGCGCAGGCAGGCGCCGACGAGGGCCTGATGCTCGATCCACATGGGTTCGTGGCAACCTGCAACTCGACCCACTTCTTCATCGTGAAGGAGGGTGAAGTCTGGACTTCTAGTGGCGACTATTGCCTCGACGGGATAACCCGCGGGGTAGTTATCGAGATCGCGCGGGCAGCAGGCATCACGGTGCGTGAGCGCAACTTCTCGCTTACGCATGTCTATGGCGCAGACGAGGCCTTCACCACAGGCACATTTGCCGGCGTTGCTCCTATCGGGGAAATAGACGGCCGCGTCCTTGGCAAAGACCGTGGACCGATGGTCGAACGCCTCCAGCAACTGTATCTTGCCCGGCTCGCCGAAGATGTGAAAGGCAGGGCACGTCCGTGACCCTTCGCATCGCCATGTGGTCGGGACCGCGCAACCTTTCGACAGCGATGATGCGAAGCTTCTCGAACAGGGCCGACACCTTTGTCAGCGACGAGCCATTCTACGGTGCATATCTCCGGGAAACCGGCGATCCGCAACCGATGGCCGAAGAGGTAATGGCCGACATGGATTGCGACTGGCACAGCGTCGCGGCGACCTTGCAGGGCCGTGCTCCGGACGGCAGCTCGGTCTGGTATCAGAAGCACATGTCGCACCACATGGAAGGTCCGATCTCGATCGAGGACTTCCCCGATCATAGGCATGCCTTCCTCATTCGCGATCCTCGTCGGGTTGCGGCGAGCTATGCGAACAAGAGAACCGCCATCCGTCCCGAACATCTGGGCACGGCGCGCCAACGAGAATATTTCGAACGGATATCCGATCGCCTCGGAGCGCCTCCGCCGGTTATCGACAGTGCGGATATTCTGTCCGATCCGGAAGCTGTTCTCGCCCGCTTGTGTGAAGCCTTGGGCATTGCCTGGGATCCCGGAATGCTGACTTGGACAAAGGGACCGCACCCGAACGATGGGGTCTGGCAAAGTCACTGGTATGACGCGGTAAACACGTCGACTGGCTTCGGTCCGCCACCGGGTGACCTACCGGTGCTCAGCAAAGAATATGCTGCTGTCGCAAACAGCTGCATGAACGATTACGAAGCATTGGCCAGGTTCCGGATCGTCGCCCGGTAGGCTCGTCGCAGGCTCGAAACCTCCCGTCTCCGAGCCGGCAACCAAATTCCCAGACTGCCGTTTCCCAGTGCGAGGAGAGTCGCACATGGAATATGAAATTCTCGATGAGCCGCAGGGCGCTGAACGCCAGGACCTAGGGACCGCAGATGGCGGTCTGGTCGAAGATCATATCGCACTGCGCAATCAATCCTCGGTCGAGCCCGAAGATTACCCTATTCCAAACCGCCGGAACTCGTCATTGGTCATGTCGCCGGAATAGGGAAGGCGTGGCGGACAGGGTGGGATTCGAACCCACGGTGGGCTTGCACCCACGGCGGTTTTCAAGACCGCTGCATTCAACCACTCTGCCACCTGTCCGCAGCCCGAAGGCAGCTAGCGAGGCCCGATGAGTTTGTCACGCCCCGCTTCATCGTGAAAAATTTTCTCAAAGGCCCGTGACACTTGCCATTCATCTCGCGTCTGCGACAATCTGGAATCATGAGATTGAGCCGACTGACCGCCTTCATTGGAATTGCCACCCTTTCGCTATCGACAGGACCAGCAGTTGCACAAAGCGGTTTGTCTTTCGATGCGTACCTACAGCTCTTGATTGCAAGAGCCAGGGCCGAGGGCGTTTCCGAAGCAACGATCCAGCGAATGACTGCAGGGCTGGAACCAAACTATCGGGTAATCGAACTCGACCGATCGCAACCTGGAACTCCGACGCGTAGCGGATTTCCAGCGCTCGCCCCCTACATCGCGACGCATGTCGATGATGCGCGGATCAGTGGAGGTCGACGGGCCTATGCCAATTACCAAGGCAGAATCCGCGCGATCGAGCAGGCCTATGGCGTTCCGGGCGAGATAATCACCGCCATATGGGGTCATGAGACCGCCTATGGCGCGGTAAAGGGCGGGTTCGACCTGTCCCAGGCCCTCGCCACCCTCGCGTGGGAAGGGCGCCGCCGCGACCTCTTCGCGACCGAGTGGGTCGATCTGATGAAGGTCGCGGACAAGGGTTACTCTCGTAGCGACTTGAAGGGAAGTTGGGCTGGTGCGTTCGGCAATCCGCAGTTCTTGCCATCGGTCTATCTCCGCCTGGCCGCTGACGGCGACGGCGATGGCCGTGCAGATATCATGAACAACGGTTCCGATGCATTGGCCTCGATCGCAAACTACTTCCGCGATGCCGGCTGGCGGCGGGGTGAGCCGTGGGGAGTACGAGCCTATGTGCCATCAGGCTTCGATCCATCGGCTTATCGCACGAAAATCACCGCACCCGTGTGTGAGCGGGTTCACGAACGACATAGCGTATACAAGACCGTCGCAGAATGGCGTGCCCTGGGTGTGCAACCCCAACGGCCTCTTAGCGACAATGTTCAGGCTACGATCTTTCAGCCCGACGGGGCCGGCACTCCCGCATGGCTCTTAACCTCGAATTATCGGGTCATCCTCGAATATAACTGCTCGAACTATTATGCGATGAGCGTGGGGCTTCTTGCGGATGAGATTGCTCGATAGGATTGCAGCGGCAGCCACAGTCTTCGGCGTGGCCATGACCCTCGGAGCTTGCTCCACCCATGCTCGAGAGCGAGCCGGTGTGGATGCAGCCCCAACCGTCGTAAACGGGCCATCAGCAGACTATCCGATGATCATCGGTGAGCCATTCGAGATCGAGGGCGTAAAGTACGTCCCTGCCGACGTGATGAACTATGACCACGTCGGTTATGCCGCGATTGATGGCGAAAGCACGATCGGTGTCACGGCGGCGGACCGGATTTTGCCTTTGCCGAGCTATGTGGAAGTCACCGCGCTCGACAGCGGGCGTACCATCCTTGTTCGGGTCGAGAGGCGGGGTCCGATGACCAACGAACGCTTGGTCGCCCTGTCCCCGACTGCGATGGCACAACTGGGCATCGCTGATGGTGCCCCTGTTCGCATGCGCCGGGTCAATCCGCCCGAAGAAATGCGCGCCAAGCTAAGGGCAGGGCAGGAGGCCAGCCCGCGGATGGACACGCCAGAAGGCCTCCTCGTCGTCCTGCGCAAGAAATTGCCAAAGGCGGGCTCGGTTTCACTCGCAGATCCGCGCCAGACGCAGGTGAGCGGGAGCGTACCTGCCGCCGATGCAATCCAATCCATTGATCCGACACCACCAGCAGGGGCTGCCTCTGTCGAAGTAGTGGCAGAGGTAGATGCGCAAGATGCCGCATCATCGCCCTCGGCTGACGAACTTGGAGGGGAGACGGGCAAGTTCACCGTCCAGCTAGGAGCTTTTTCCGTACGCAGTAATGCGGAACGACTAGCTAAGAAGGTTGGTGGATTCCTTGTGGAAGCCGGACGACTGACGATAGTTAGAGCGGGCCACTACGCAACTCGTGGACAGGCCGCGGACGCGCTCGCCAAGCTGCAAGCACAAGGTTATAGCGACGCCGAGATCAGAACACTCGACTGACAAGCCGGCATGGCGACCGGCGCCGGAGCAGGTTTGCGTACTACATTATTTTCCATCGTCACATTGGCGGCACTATCCGTAGCATCTCCTCTTGGCGCTCGTTCTCCGCGTGAAGCTGCGATACCTTCTCCTGTCGACGCTCCCATCGCCTACCTCGTCGATGCACGCAGCGGGCAGGTTCTGTATGCTCGGGATGCCGACAGGCGCTTCATGCCTGCTTCCATAACCAAGGTAATGACCACCTTCCTGGCCTTCGAATGGATGGAGGAAGGCAGGCTCAATCCGCGCCAATCCTTCGTCATGCGGCCCGAAACGTTTCGCAAATGGCATCGCGTCGGATCGACGATGTTTCTCTCCGCGAATGTCCCTGTGTCCGTGGACGACCTCCTGCACGGGGTTACGACCGTGTCGGCCAACGACGGGGCGGTGGTACTGGCCGAAGGGGCGGCCGGAACGGTCGAGGACTGGGTCGCTGCAATGAACGCAAAGGCGCGCGAAATTGGGATGCACGACAGCCACTACGGCACTCCGAATGGCTGGATGGACGAAGGCAACACCTGGGTTACCGCGCAGGATCTTGCGACATTAGGCAAGGCAATGATTGCGCGCCATCCCTCGAAATACCGCCATTTCGTGGGCGCGACGGGGTTCAAGTACAACAACATCGAACAACGCAACCATGACCCGATTTCAGGTGTGGTCCCAGGCGCGGATGGCATCAAGACAGGGTTCACGAACCAGGCGGGGTACGGATTCCTCGGGTCGGCCGTGCGAAATGGCCAGCGGCTGATCATGGTCGTGGCGGGAAGCCCTACGGGGCGGGCGCGGAATAAGGCGTCGCGAGAGTTCATCGAGTGGGGCTTTTCCGCCTTCGAACCTCGTCGCGTTTTTGCGCGCGGACAGATTATCGCCAGTGCCAAGGTTCAGGATGGTGGAGCGCCGCTGGTCAATCTGGTTACCGACGGGCCGTTTTATGTCGACGTTCTCAAGGGCACCAATCCAGCTATCTCCTACACTCTGCGCTATGAAGGGCCGTTACAGGCACCGATCGCCAAAGGTGAGGAGGTGGCGGAAATGGTAGTGACGATTGATGGCATGCCGCAATATCGCGTGCCGCTCAAAGCGCGGGAAGCAGTGGTCGAAGCCAATCTCCTACAACGCGTGTTTAACGGAATGCGGAGCTGGATCACGTGACCCGCGGTCGCTTCATCGCCTTCGAGGGTGGCGAAGGGATGGGTAAGTCGACCCAGGCCCAACTGCTGGCGGAAGCATTGGCAGCTAGAGGCATCACCGTCGTCCTGACCCGCGAACCGGGCGGAACACCGGGAGCCGAAGCAATCCGGGAACTCCTGCTCCATCCCCCCGGCGATGGCTGGACGAGGGAGGCCGAAGCCTTGCTTTTTGCAGCGGCGCGCTCCGACCACGTCGCACGACGCATCCTTCCCGCCATCGAGGTCGGCCAATGGGTCGTGTGCGATCGTTTTCTCGATTCGAGCCGTGCCTATCAGGGAATTGCCGGCGCATTGGGCGATGATCGCGTCCTCGCCCTACACGAGGTCGGCAGCCACGGCATCAAGCCAGATCTGACTCTTGTCTTCGATGCTCCTGCGGCAAGCGTTTCGGCCCGTCTCGCTGCACGCGATGGCGACGAGACGGACGCTATCGGCGGACGAACCGCTGAATATCACGCGTCCGTCAACGCGGCTTTTCTCGACTTCGCCAGGCAAGAGCCCGAGCGGTTTCGCGTGATCGACGGAACAGGATCGATCGAACAGGTCCACGAACGCGTCATGTCGGCAATCGACGGATATTTCGAGAGCGGGCAATGACCCTTCTCGGCCATCAGGATGCCTGGCACGAGTGGCGCGAGGCGATGGCCGGCTCGCGCATGCACCACGCGTGGCTCCTCGCTGGGAAGCGTGGTGTCGGCAAGGCGAGCTTCGCGCAAGCCGCTGCACGCGAACTTGTCGGCGCGGATCCCAACATCGAACATCATCCTGACATCCATGTCCTGACCCAAGGGCCGAAGGATGAAAAGGAGGAGCGCAAGCGCGAGGAAGGCAAGCCCTTCGAACTTTCGCGCAGCATCCGCATAGCGCAGGTACGCCAGATGCAGCAGCGCCTCACTACCCGCCCCACGGCAGGAAGCAGACGCGCCATCATCATCGATCCGTCGGACGATCTCGAGCGCAATGCCGCGAACGCGCTTCTCAAGAGCCTGGAAGAGCCCCCGCAAGGGACTTTCTTTCTGCTCGTGGCACATAGTCCTGCACGCCTTCTGCCTACTATCCGGTCGCGTTGTCGGGTACTACGCTTCCCTACGGTGCCCGACGCGGAGATCGCATCCCTCCTTTCGCAGCTTGCGCCACATTCCGATCAGTCCACCGTACAGGCAGCAATCGCCGCTGCAGCCGGATCCCCAGGCGCAGCGTTGGCGTTCGTCGAGATGGAGCTCGGCAAGGTTGCGAGTCTCATGCGCCGTATTGTGGAGCATGGAGATCCCGACTTCTCCCTTCGCGGAGGACTTGCCGCTGCTATCGGTGCTCGGCCGGACCGCGAGAGGATCCAGGGTGTACTGGATCTCGCACGTTCTACCCTTGCCGAAATGGTCGATGGGAGCGCCGTTGACCCGCGCCCCGTAATCGATGCTCATGCGGAACTGGTGCGGCTCGCGGGCGAACACCCGACCTACAACTTCGATGCCGGATTGCTCGCGATGGAAATCGGCACCTTGCTCGCGAACGCCGCTAAGGCTAGCGAGCGGGCCGATGGCTGAACCTTTCTACATTACCACCGCGATCAATTACCCCAACGGACGGCCGCACATCGGTCATGCCTATGAAGGGATTGCAACCGACGTCGTGGCCCGGCACCAGCGCCAGCGTGGTCGGGACGTGCGCTTTGTCACCGGCACCGATGAGCATGGGCTCAAGATGGACCAGACGGCCCGCAACCAAGGCCGTGCCACGATCGATCTGGCCGACGAAATGTCAGGACATTTCCGTGACATGGCGAACAGGCTTAACTTGTCTTATGACGAATTCGTGCGTACCACGGAGGATCGCCACAAGGCGGCCAGCATCGAGCTGTGGAAGCGCATGGAAGCCAATGGCGACCTGTACCTCGACCGTTACGAAGGTTGGTATTCGGTCCGCGACGAGGCATTTTACGACGAGAGCGAACTTAACGAAGGCGAGGGAGGGGGGAAACTCTCCCCGCAAGGTACTCCCGTCGAGTGGACGGCTGAAGAGACGTGGTTCTTCAGGCTTTCAGCCTATCAGGACAGACTCCTAGCGCTTTACCGCGACAATCCCGACTTCATCCGGCCGGAGAGTCGCCGGAACGAAGTGCTGCGCTTCGTCGAGGGCGGGCTGAAGGACCTCAGCGTCTCGCGCACGAGCTTCGATTGGGGCGTACCCGTTCCCGACAGCGATGGTCACGTGATGTATGTGTGGGTTGACGCGCTGACCACGTACATGACTGGCGTCGGTTTCCCGGACTCCGAAGGCGAGATGTTCCAGCGTTACTGGCCTGCCGACGTTCACATGATCGGCAAGGACATCACACGCTTTCACACGGTCTATTGGCCTGCCTTCCTGATGAGCGCCGGTCTCGCGTTGCCGAAGCAGGTGTTCAGCCATGGCTTCCTCCTCGCGCGCGGCGGGGAGAAGATGAGCAAGAGCGCGGGCAACGTCGTCGATCCGATGGAACTCGCCGAACGGTTCGGTGTGGACCAGCTGCGGTACTTCTTCATTCGCGAGATCGCATTCGGCCAGGACGGCAGTTACTCGGCCGAGGCCATTGTCCAGCGAGCGAACGGCGAATTGGGGAACGCCTTCGGCAACCTGGCGCAGCGCACACTCGGGTTCATCGCCAAGAACCTCGAGGGACATCTTCCCGCGATCCGTGGTCACGACCGTGCCGATGCGGAACTGTTCGATATCGTCGACAAGGCCGTCCGCACGGATATCCCTGCGGCATTCGATTCTCTTGCGCTCCATCAGGCGGTTGAGGCTTGGCTGCAGGCCGTCTTTGCCTGCAACGCCTACATCGACGCACAAGCTCCATGGACCCTGCGGAAGTCAGACCCGGAGCGCATGGAGACGGTCCTGGCGACACTCTACATCTGCATTGCGCAGCTTGCCGTCGCGATCGCTCCTGTCATCCCGGCGAGCAGCGCCAAACTGCTCGACCTCATGGGCGTGGGCGATGAACTGCGCACCTACGAGGGAATAGGCAGCCACTGGTATTCGCCTCTGGCCGAGAGCGACTTCCAGATCGCGGCACCGACCCCGCTGTTCCCCAGGGTCGAACTGGCAGAGGACGAAACCGCCTGATGCTCGTCGATAGCCACTGCCATCTCGAATACGATGGCCTGGTCGACGATCAGGCCGGTGTGCTCGATCGGGCACGCGAGGCGGGGGTAGGGGCCTTCCTCAATATCTCCACCAAGCGTGCGGAGTGGGGCAGGGTGGTAGGGACCGCGCGGGCCACAAATGACGTCTATGCCAGTGTCGGCATCCATCCGCATCATGCCGACCAGCATCTCGATCTCGAGCGCGATGAACTGTTCGAGGCAACGTGCGATCCCAAGGTTATCGGCATCGGTGAGACCGGTCTCGACTACTATTACGACCATTCCGACCGCGCCGCGCAACAACGCCTGTTCCGTCTGCACATCGACGTCGCGCGCGAGACGCAGCTTCCGGTGATCATCCATACCCGCGACGCAGAGGACGACACGATCGCCATCTTGAGAGAAGAGATGGGGAAGGGCGCATTCCCGGCGCTCATTCACTGCTTCACGGCGTCAGCCGAATTCGGCAAACGCGTTCTCGAGCTGGGGCTTTCCATATCGATTTCAGGCATCGTGACCTTCAAGAATGCCCGTGAACTCCAGGAAGTGGCAAAGACTATTCCGCGCGATCGCTTGCTTGTCGAAACCGACAGTCCCTTCCTCGCCCCTGTGCCGCACCGCGGCAAGAGCTGCGAGCCAGGCTACGTCCGGGACACTGCCGCCTTCATTGCAGATCTACGTGGTGAGACACTCGACGAACTGGCCGGATACACGACACGCAATTTCTTTTCGCTATTCAGCAAGGCAGCAGCGTGAAGTTACTGATGCTCGGCTCCGGCACGTCGACCGGGGTGCCTCGGGTCGGCAACGACTGGGGTGAATGCGACCCGACAGAACCTCGAAACCGGCGTACGCGTGTTTCGATCATCGTCGAGAACGATGCAGGCCAACGAATACTCGTCGATACTTCGACCGACTTGCGCGCGCAGTTGCTCGCGAACTCAGTCGATAAGATTGATGCCGTCTTTTGGACCCATGATCATGCGGACCATTGTCACGGCATCGATGATCTCAGGGTCATGCGCTATGATCGCAGCAATCCCATTCCCGGATTTGCGAGCGAGGTAACCAGTGCGCGCTTGCGCCGCAGGTTCGACTACATATTCGAAGGGCAGTTCGGCTATCCCACGATAATAGACCTCAAGTTGCTCGGCCAAATGCACATGGTTGCCGGATTTTCTTTCGACCATGTCGAAATGCCGCATGGTCCCGTGTCCAACACGGGCTTTCGCTTCGAGGCTGATGGGAAATCAATCGTTTACGCGACGGATTTCAGCGAGATTACACCTCAAATGGTCCGATGCTTCGAAGGAACAGATATTCTCGTGGTCGACTGCCTGCGGCGAAAGCCGCATCCGACGCATGCGCATTTCGACATGGCCATTGAACTCGGGCGCAAATGCAAGGCCCGGCAAACCGTCCTGACCCATATGGACAAGAGCATGGATTATCGCAGCCTGTGCGACGAGGTGCCTAAGGGCGTGACCGTCGGGTACGATGGACTGGAGATCGAGGCGTGAGCGAACATCAGATCGTATCGCTTGTTTCTCTGGTTGGCGTCCTGATCCTGGTTTCTTCCGGATTTCGGTCCCACAACGTAACCTGGCGCAAGGGCTTCTTTATGGCAGGAGCGTGGGCCGGAATATTCGCCGCGGTGATCCTTTTCATCTACCTAGTTCGATAGCCACCCAAGCTCGCCCTGATCTCAAGCTTAACATAATATATATTATCATCTCAGCCGAATTGGGTCGTGGAGGGCTCCCCCAGGCCCTCTTCCGGCGATCGACGGGACCAGCTACCTCAACGCCATGTCCGACGAAATGAACCGACTGCTCGCAATTATGGCCCAGCTGCGCGATCCAGTGCGCGGTTGCGAATGGGACACAGCGCAGGATTTCTCCACCATTGCCCCATACACGATCGAGGAAGCTTACGAGGTTTCCGACGCAATCGACCGGAATGACATGGAGGATTTGCGCGGCGAACTCGGCGATCTTCTCTTCCAGGTGGTCTTTCACTCCCGGATGGCTGAGGAAGCCGGCCATTTCAGCTTTGCAGACGTAGCCCGCGACATCAGCGACAAGATGGAAGCGCGCCACCCGCATATCTTCGGCGCCGAAGGCGGCATCATGGAAGACTCTCGCTGGGAAGATTTGAAAGCAGCAGAGCGCTCCGCGAATGGCTCGCATGGCGCACTCGATGGCATTGCAGCAGCTTTACCGGCGCTACTGCGCTCAGGTAAGTTGCAGAAACGAGCAGCGCGCGTCGGCTTCGAATGGCCGGATGTCGAAGGTCCGCTGGCCAAGCTGCGGGAAGAGCTCGAAGAGCTCGAGGCCGCAGAAACCGTCGAAGAGCGGCTCTTGGAAGCTGGTGATGTCCTGTTCGTGGCCGTAAACATCGTTCGCCGCTACGGTGTGGAACCAGAGCAAGCACTTCGCGCATCGAATTCGAAATTCGAATATCGATTCAGGAAGATGGAAGAGCTTTCTCGACTGGACGGTAAGGACTTCGCGTCGCTAGACCTGGATGAGCAGGAAGCCTACTGGCAGCGCGCGAAGCGCGATACCGCCTGAACTTACCAGTCGAGGGTTTCGAACTGCCCCAGCTCCTTGGGATTGAGCCGAACGCTGATCTTGCGCGTTGGCCCCTTCTCGGCCGCCTCGGCAGCAACATCGTCTACCACGTCGCCATGGGCATAGAGCCAGGCGATCTTGCGCCCGTCACTGGCAGGGATTTCATAGGTCCGGAAAGCTGCCTTGCGGGTGAGCATGTCACCCAGCGTCGCCAACAGCTCTTCCACGCCGTCACCGGTTAGCGCTGAAAGCGGGACAACCGATTCATCCGCTGCCGCGAGCGATGCCAGTTCCTCGGCATCGTCGGCCTCGAGCTGGTCCCACTTGTTCCAAATCTCGATGATCGGAATGGCGGAAACCTCCCCCTCCCCTTCGATCACCCCGAGATCACGCAGGACATCGAGTACCTGGGCTTTCTGCGCGGCAGACGATGCATTGGAGATGTCACGCACGTGGCAAATTATGTCCGCGGCGGTCACCTCCTCGAGGGTCGCCCGGAATGCCGCAACCAGCTGGGTCGGCAAATCGGAGATGAAGCCAACGGTGTCGGAGAGGATGGCCTTCTCAACGCCAGGCAGAGTAATGGCCCGCATTGTCGGGTCCAGCGTGGCGAACAGCAGATCCTCCGCCATGACCCCGGCACCGGTGAGCCGGTTAAACAGGGTCGATTTCCCGGCGTTGGTGTATCCCACCAGGGCAATGACCGGCCACGGGGCGCGTTCGCGGCGCTCGCGATGCAGACCGCGAGTCTTGCGAACCTGCTCCAGCTCCTTCCGCAGACGACCCATGCGCTGCCGGATCATGCGTCGGTCCGCTTCAATCTGCGTTTCACCCGGACCGCCAAGGAAACCGAAACCGCCGCGCTGGCGCTCGAGGTGAGTCCAGCTGCGGACGAGACGGCTCTGCTGGTAGTCGAGATGGGCAAGCTCGACCTGCAGGCGACCCTCGGCCGTTGCAGCGCGTTCACCGAAGATTTCGAGGATCAAGCCGGTTCGGTCGATTACCTTCCGCGCCAGTTTCTCCTCGAGATTGCGCTGCTGGATCGGGCTGAGAGCGCCATCGACGACAACCAGTTCAGCCTCATTCTGCTCGCATGCAATACGGATGTTTTCGACCTGACCTGCCCCAAACAGCAGGTTCGGCCGCACCTCGCGCACGGGCAGAATGAGGCTTTCGGCGACGATAATACCGATGGCGAGCGCAAGCCCTTCCGCCTCGGCGAGCCGCGAGGCCGCGTCGAGATCGTAGCGAATGCCCCGGATGTCCGGGCAAATGACGAGGGCTCGCGCGCCGCGCGAGACTTCGCCCATCAGGTTGTCGTCGAAACTCAGTTGTCGTCCTCTTCCCATTCCTCGGTCAGGTCGACCGGCGTGGTCGGCTGAATCGTGGAAACGGCATGTTTGTAAGCCAGCTGCACATACCCGTCGCGCTCAAGCAACATGCAGAAGAGGTCGTAAGCGGCGATCTTGCCCTGCAGCATGACGCCGTTGACGAGGAACATGGTCACTTGCGCCTCTGCCTGGCGAACGCGGCTAAGGAATACGTCCTGCAACAAGCGCTGCCGTGCGTTCGAGTTCTGGCTGGCGAATTGCGAGGCATCGACCGGCTGGCCCGGCATGATCGTGCTGATGGCGTGCTTGTAGACCAGCTGCGACTGACCATCCCGCCGCAGCAGGATCGAGAAATTGTCGAACCAGGTCACGATGCCCTGCAGCTTCACGCCCTTGACCAGGAACATGGTCACCGGCGTCTTGTTGCGGCGCAAGAGGTTTAGGAAGGCATCTTGCAGGTTGCCTTGTTTCTGGCCCCCTGCCCCACCCCCTGCGGTCTTCTCGGCCGCCGGTTTTTCCGGACGCGGACGAGCAGTAAGGGTACGTTCGGACATAGCTGTCTCTCCGTTCTTGGCGGCCGCCTGAACGGACCGCAATCTGGGCGCCCACCGCACCCGATTTCGCGCACGTCATTGCGTGCACGCCTATTGTGGCGTTTCGACTCGAATTTCGCAATGATTGTATCGCTTTCCCGATTGGGAGCAGCGATTTATTCGTTCAGTTCTTGCGATCCCCCGGCTTCTTGTCGGCCATACCCAGGAGCTTCAATTTACGATGGAGGGCTGAACGCTCCATCCCGATGAAGCTCGCCGTCTTGGAAATATTCCCCGAGAAGCGGCGTATCTGGATGGTCAGGTACTCGCGCTCGAAGCTCTCGCGAGCTTCGCGCAAAGGCGCTCCCATTAGTGCGGCTACGCCGCCATTTCCGCCCACCTTGCCTCCGAGCACTTCTTCGGGGAGCATCTCCGTTTCGATGTGCTCGAGCTGTTCTCGTGGCGTCAGGATCACGGTGCGCTCCACCACGTTGCGCAGCTGGCGCACGTTGCCTGGCCAGTCGTAGGCTTGAAGCGCCGCCAATGCCTCTTCGCTAATCGTCGGGGGACGTAAGCCCTGCTCAGCAGCATAGTGCGCGAAGAATGTATTCGCGAGCGCGGGGATGTCGTCCCTACGCTCCGCCAGTGAGGGCACCTCAACCGGCACCACGTTGAGACGATAGAAGAGGTCTTCGCGAAACCGCTTCTCCTCCATTTCCTTCTGAAGATCTCGAGCGGTCGAACTGACCACCCGGACGTCGACTCCGATCTGGCGTGAGCCGCCGACGCGCACGAAGCTCTGTTCCGTCAAAACGCGCAATATACGCGCCTGAGTGGAGAGCGGCATGTCGGCAACCTCGTCGAGATAAAGGGTTCCCCCATCCGCCATTTCGAGGAGTCCAGGCCTGACCAGCTTGCCGTCCGCTTCCTCTCCGAACAGTTCCTCCTCGAACCGTTCCGGTGTGATCCGGGCCGAATTAACGATCACGAAGGCCTTCTCGGCCCGTGGACTCCAGCTGTGAAGCAGTCGCGCGGCCACTTCCTTACCCGTTCCGGCGGGACCACTGATGAGGACGCGGCTGCCAGTGTTCGCCACACGCTTCAGCGTAGCGCGCACAGCGTTGATCACGGTCGAATTGCCAGTGAACTCGCCGTTCTGAACCATGCCCTCGCGCAAGCGCGTGTTTTCGCGTCGCAGCCTCTCGGTTTCTGTAGCACGGTCGACCAGATGGAGCAGGCGCTCAGCCTCGAAAGGTTTCTCGAGGAAGTCCACCGCGCCTCGGCTTACCGCACTTACCGCTGTGTCGATGTTACCGTGGCCCGAAAAGACAATGACCGGAAGGTCCGGTTCGCGAGCCTTGATGGCGTCGAGCACTTCGAGCCCGTCCATTGGGCTGCCATGCAACCAGACGTCGAGGAGGACGAGGCTCGGCCTGCGCTCATCGACCGCCGCCAAGGCGCTGGTGCTGTCACCTGCAGTCCTGCATTCGTAGCCTTCGTCGCTCAGAACGCCCGCCACGAGATCGCGGATGTCGCGTTCGTCGTCGACGATCAGGATGTCTAGCGCCATCGGTCCGTACCTTCACTTTGCATCAAGGGTTGCCCTCACCGCGAACGGTGTGCGGGTCGCGGGCGAAGCGCATGGTCACGCGCGTCCCGCCACTTTCGATTGAGGAGAACGTCATCTCGCCCCCGTGCTCCTCGACAATCTTGTTGACGATCGCGAGGCCGAGTCCGGTGCCCTTCTCGCGTGTCGTGACATAGGGTTCGAGAATGCGCTCGCGGTCCTGTGGCAGGCCGATGCCGTTGTCCTCGACGGAAACCGTAAACGACTCCTCGTCCTCGCGAACCCTGACCGCGATCTTGCCGCGGTAGTCCGGCTCCGCATTCACAGATTTCGCTTCGATCGCTTCGAATGCGTTCTTGAGAATGTTTGTCACCGCCTGTCCGACCTGGTGTCGATCGCACTGGATGCGGATCGGCCCATCGGCATTGGTGTCCAGCGAATAGTTGATGTCGGGGTGCGCGACTTCCTGGAGGAACAGCGACTGACGGACGAGATCGAGCGCATCCTCGGGTCGGAATACAGGCTTGGGCAAGCGGGCAAAGCTTGAGAATTCGTCGACCATCTTGCGAAGGTCCCCGACTTGCCGGACAATCGTGCTGGTCAATTCATCGAACAATTCGCCGTCCTGCTCGATCTGCTTGCGATAGCGTCGCTTCAGGCGCTCGGTCGCCAGCTGGATTGGTGTGAGCGGGTTCTTGATCTCGTGCGCAATGCGGCGAGCAACGTCGGACCAGGCCGCTTGTCGCTGATCGAGCAACTGGCGGGTGATATCCTCGAAAGTGATAACGTAGCCTTCGGACTCTTCTCCGATCTTCACGGCCAGAGTGAGCAGTTCACCCCGGCGCGAGTGACTGATCACACCCTGAGTCAGGCCAGCCACCACCATCGCCGTAATCTGTGGAGCGAGTTCCGACAGCGTCGTGGGTTGCGGGGTGGCTTCGGCATCGTCCATGAGCATGGCCTGCGCCGGTGCGTTCATGAGCAATACGTTGAGCTCGCGGTCGATCGAGATCACGCCGGCACTCACGGATTCCAGCACAGCTTCGATGAAACTGCGCCGCTCTTCCAGTTCGGCATTGGCCGAAACCAACGCATCCGTCTGCTTTTCAAGTTGCGCCGTCATGCGGTTGAAGGCGCGGTTGAGCATGCCGATTTCGTCTGCGCCGGTGCGTCCCTCGACCCGGAGCGAGAAGTTGCCGGCACCCACCTTCCTCGCCGCGGCAACGAGGTCGGTTAGCGGCTCCACCTGTCGATCTGCAAAGCGCAGCGCGAACCAGACCGACAACCCGACAAGCGCCAGGCTGACAAAGAACAGCGCAAGGTTGAATCGCAACTGCAGGGCGCGGGCACGTTTGGTAAGCTCGTCATATGCATCGGATATCGAGCGCGCGCTTTGCCAGCTGCGGAAGCTTGAGGCCTCCGAACTTCTTGCAGTGTAAAGATATATGCCGGTTTCGCGATCGATCGGCGCAACCGCCTCGATCCGCTCGGGACTGCCGCGCACGACGACCTGCTCGTTCTTGGACAGAGGCCCCATCGCCGATTGAGCAAAGGGTATCGGGTCACTGCCCTCCGAAAGACCGTAGACCACCGCGGTTCGCATGGTGCCGTCGGGCAAGGCCTGCAGGATAGCGCTTTCAACCACGTCACGCGGTTCGGCCTGATACTGGTAGACGAGAGCGAAATTGGGATCTGTAACTTGAACCTTCTGGAGGATGGACCGCATGTCCATAGCCATCGAGATGGTCTCGTTTCCGAGGTCGAGCTGGTTTTCAGCATAGTAGCTCTCGGCCAACTGGTTCGCATTCTCCATGAGTCCGCGCGAGTTGTCGGAAAACCAGAAATCCACGCCGGATTGAAAGAGAAACGCGGCGAACCCCGCCACCAGGAGTGTCGGCACTGCGGCAATCATCGAGAAGAAGAAGACCAGGCGCACATGCAGTCGTGCCGTGCTGCCGGCCGCGCGTCGCAATGCCAGCCTGCGCCCCGCCAGTACGAGCAGTGCCATGGCCGGGATCAGCGTTCCGATCAAAAGCGCCGCCACCTGCCTGCTCGGCAACAATTGCCCGTTCGGAGGCGCCGTGGTGAAGGCAGCATACGTGCTGGCCACCATGAGCAGGAATGCAACGATGAAGAAGATTTCCACGTAGGCGAAAATGTTCGCTCGGCGAGAGGCGACGAGGAACTTTCGCCACCATCTCGGAGGGGTCTTTATCGCTGAATTGGCCGGGGTCGCCATCGTTGCGGCGTTACAACGCTCGTGTTGCACTTTTGCAAGGACAAAATCGACAAAATGCCCGCTAATGCCGTCTAACGAAGCGTTCCGGGGCTATTTGGAGGTCCGCAAGGCGCTTGCGAAGAGTGTTGCGATTGATCCCCAGTAGCTGTGCAGCGCGCAGCTGGTTTCCTTCGGTCTGCTGGAGGGCGTGCTCGAACAGAGGTTTCTCGAATGCGGCCAGCGCTCCGTGATATAAATTGCCCGGCGTTGTACCATTTGCAGCGAGCCAACCACGCAATGCAGCCTCGAAACCATCTTCCGCCTCGCCGGAATCTGCATGTCTTTCGGCAGGCAAGCTATCAATCAATGTAGGCGCATCGATTACCTCGTCACGTGCCATGAGAGCCAGTCGGAACACGACATTGCGCAGCTCGCGAACATTTCCGGGCCATTGGCGTGTCGCGAGCTGTGCCACCGCGTCATGGGCGATCTGGCGACGCGGAAGACCCTCCGAAGCCGCCTGGGCAAGGAAGTGCCTTACCAATGCGCCGATGTCTTCTGCACGTTCACGCAGCGGCGGGAGGTGGATCGGGACGACGTTGAGCCGATAATACAGGTCTTCACGGAAGGAACCGCTCGCAATCATGGGTCCAAGGTCACGGTTGGTCGCAGCGATGATCCTTACGTCGACTCCGATTTCCTGTCGTCCCCCGACCCGGCGAATGCGACCTGATTGGAGAGCTCTCAGCAATCGCGTTTGAGCTTCGGCGGGCATGTCGCCAATCTCGTCGAGGAACAGAGTACCGCCATTTGCCTGCTCGAACTTGCCGATTTGCTGGCTGACGGCACCGGTAAAGGCGCCACGCTCGTGCCCGAATAGCTCGCTTTCGAGTAAATCGTGCGGGATGGCTGCCATGTTGACCGCGACGAAGGGTCCGGTCTTGCGGGCCCCCAATTGGTGGATGGCCTCCGCCACCAGCTCCTTCCCGGTGCCGGACTCACCCGTGACAAGAACCGTAAGGTCATTGCGCAGCACCCTTGTTATCATCCGGTAGACGCCCTGCATCGCCGGGCTGCGCCCGATTAGCGGGAGTTCGGTGTCGGGCTCGTTTGCATCCCCGGAGGGACGAGGCCGGTTGGCTACAGCCTGTCTTACCGCCTGGGTCAGGTCATCAAGATCGAAGGGCTTGGGGAAATACTCGAAAGCATGGCTATCACTCGCTCGAACCGCCGTATCCAGCGTGTTTTGAGCGGAAAGCACAATGACCGGCATGTCGGGCGCCACGTCCCGCACGGCATCGATCGACGCCAACCCGTCGCCGTCGGTAAGGATGACGTCGGTCAGCATGACGTCAAATGCGCGTTCGGCCAGAATGGCGTCACGACGCGAAATGCTGTCACAAGCAGTGACGTCGAAACCCTCGTCACGCAGGGCTTCGGTGATAACCGTCGCGATCCCCCGATCGTCCTCGACGAGAAGTGCCGAATGCGCCATGTTCCTCCCCTACCCCGCCACTGGCAGGTTGATCCTGAAATGCGTCACACCCGCACGCTCGTCACGTTCGTGCGAAATTCGCCCACCCATGTCTCTCAGGAGCTTGCGCACGAGTGCAAGGCCGAGCCCCTGTCCCTGCGGTTTGCTCGAGACAAAGGGCTCGAATACGTGATCGCGCAGGCTCGGGTCGATGCCGGGGCCCGAGTCCGTCACGGTAATTTCGATCGGTAGCCTTGTAGCCTTGCCGAAGCGGATGGCATTGAAAACGAGGCCGCTTACGTAGCGCGTTCGTACGGTTACCTGCGGATTTTCGAGGTCTCGACTAGCATCGCAAGCATTCGCGATCAGGTTGATGAGGACCTGCTCGAGTGCCCCCTGCTGAGCCGCAACAGGGGGAAGCGAAGGATCGAATTCCTCGACGAGCTCGCAGCCATCATTGCGCCCTGCGCGCACAGTGGCCATGGCATTGCGCACGGCTTCGTGAAGGTTGCAGGGACCTGTGACCTCTATCGGCTTGGCGCCAAGTTGCTGCATCCGGTCGATCAGCTGGGCAATGCGATCCACTTCGCTTGAGATCATCTTGGCGAGTGGGCGGTCGCGACCCTCCACCCTGCGCTCCAGCAATTGGCTTGCCCCCCGGATGGCAGCGAGCGGGTTCTTGATCTCGTGCGCGAGAACCGCTGGTGCGCGAAGTTCGACGCGCTCCTCATCATCCGAATTCTCCGGCTGACCGACATCGGAAAGTGTCACCACACGCCATCCCGGATGGGAGGGCATGGGCGAACTGGTGAAGTTGACCCGGCGATCGCCGAAAACCGTTCCGATGGTGATCCCGCGCGCGATAATGCGTGATTCATTGCTGGCGAGGCCGATCCGCATGCGGTCATCCTCGACACCGATTGCGTCGAACAAATGCATCCCGACCAGGCGGTTGCTGCTGCGGCCAAGCATCTCTTCGGCGGCGCTATTGGACTCCACAATCCGATCATCACCGTCGAGCAGCAGGACGGCAAAAATCATCCCGGCGATCTGGGCGCTTGCTTCAGGCCCGCCGGACAGAGACATCATGCCGCGCGGCGACGCAGGAAGGGATCGTAAAACCGCTCAAGTTCATCAAGAACTACAGCAGCATCGTCGATGAAGTTAACCTTGTTACGGAAGTCGGCGGAGCCGTGCATTCCCTTGGTGTACCAACCAAGGTGCTTCCGGGCGATCTTCACACCGACATCCATCCCGTAGTGGTCGAGCATCGCCGTGTAGTGGTCGCGCACTACTGCATACTGCTCATCGAAGTCGGGGCTCGCAATCATTTCGCCGGTCCGCCACCAGTGCATGACCTGGCCCAGGAGCCAGGGCCGGCCATAGGCTCCGCGACCGATCATCACGCCGTCTGCACTCGATTGCTCCAAGGCTTTCGCCGCGTCCTCGATCCCACAGATATCACCGTTGACGACGACGGGAATGGAAACCGCATCCTTGACCTTGCGCACAAAGGCCCAGTCGGCGCTACCCTTGTACATCTGGTTGCGTGTACGGCCGTGGACGGTGATCATTTTCACACCGAGATCCTCGGCGATCTTCGCAAGTTCGGGTGCGTTGAGATCCGAATGGTCCCACCCCATCCGCATCTTAACCGTGACCGGCACGTTGACGGCCTTGACGGTCGACTCCATCAGCCTCGTTGCAAGCGGCACTTCGCGCATCAGGGCAGAACCGGCCAACTGGCCGACGACCTTACGGACCGGGCAACCGAAATTGATGTCAATGATGGCCGCCCCGTTGCCTTCCTGCAGCTTGGCAGCCTCCGCCATGCTCGCGGGATCGCAGCCGACGAGCTGCATGGAAACAGGTTCCTCGATATGGTCCCATGCAGCCTTCTGGATGCTCTGACGCGTCTCGCGGATCGCCGCCTCGCTCGCGATCATCTCGGTAACATTCAGACCCGACCCGTAGCTGCGGACGAGCCTGCGGAAAGGCAGGTCGGTAACGCCAGTCATCGGCGCCAGGACAACCGGCGTGTCGATAGTCACAGAACCGATGTTGATCGGCTTCGGCGGGACCGGAGGAAGGGGGAGCGTGCTCATATCGGAGGGTTGTGCCTAAATATTGGGCAGCCACATAGTGCGTTGCAGCGAAAACGGCAAGCGGCTAGCGCCGGGCGCTATGCCCATTGCCGCTGCCCTGCCCCCATTCGCCGCCGTGGTCGTCGCCGCAGGCAGGGGACTGCGCGCAGGGCAGCCTCTTCCCAAACAGTTCGCAAGCTGGCGCGGCAAACCTGTTCTACGCCATTCGGTCGAGACGCTACTGGACGCGGGCGCGCATCCGCTTGTGGTGGTCATCCCCGAAAATGGCGAGGACGCAGCACGGGCAGTGCTAGTCGGGCTTGAAGGGATCACCCTGGTCATCGGCGGGGAAACCCGGCAGGATTCGGTTGCCCGTGGACTCGACGCTGTTTCTGCCGCTGATCGCGTCCTCATCCACGACGCAGCACGTCCGGATTTGCCGCGTGAAGTCATCGAACGGCTGCTTGCCGCACTTGCCAATCACCCGGGAGCAATACCGGCCCTTCCCGTAGTCGACAGCCTGGCAGTCGACGCAGGCGGCGTGATGGCCGGCAGCGCGGAGCGCGACACGCTGCGCCGGGTGCAGACCCCCCAGGCATTCAGGTTCGCGGACATCCTGGCCGCCCATCGTGCATGGAGCGGACCGACGAATGCCGGGGACGATGCCCAGGTCCTGCGCGCCGCGGGTGAGACCATTGCCCTCGTCGAAGGACACGAGCGCCTCGCCAAACTGACTTTTGCAGGGGATTTCATGACCGATACACCGGACATTCGCACGGGGATGGGCTTTGACGTCCATCGCCTCGTCGCCGGCGAGGAGTTGTGGCTAGGCGGTATCCGGATCGAACACGACAAGGGACTCGCGGGCCATAGCGATGCCGACGTAGCGCTCCATGCACTGACCGATGCCATCTTGGGGGCCATCGGCGACGGCGATATCGGAACCCATTTTCCCCCGAGCGACCCGCAGTGGAAAGGTGCAAGCAGCGACAGGTTCCTCGCCCATGCTGCTGAACTGGCAAGGAAATCCGACTTCAGGATCTCGAATGTCGATCTGACCATCATCTGCGAAGAGCCGAAGATCGGACCTCACCGACCCGCAATCCGTGACCGCATCGCCGCCTTGCTTGGCATTGACAGCGACCGCGTATCGGTGAAGGCGACGACCACCGAACGGCTTGGCTTTGCCGGTCGTGGCGAAGGCATCGCCACGCAGGCGATCGCAACCGTGGTCCGTCAACAAGGGTAGCGCCATGATCGAAGACAGCCCCTTTCCCAAGGAAATCACCGATCTCGCCGAGAAGGTGATCAAGGCCAATGTCGCAGCCGGTCGCAAGGTCGCCCTCGCCGAGAGCTGCACCGGCGGGCTCGTCTGCGGAGCGCTTACCGACGTACCGGGATCATCGGCAGTACTGGACCGCGGGTTCATCACCTATTCCAACGAAGCGAAGATGGAGTGCCTCGGTGTACCGCTCGACATCATCGAGACCTTCGGCGCGGTATCGATCGCCTGTGCATGGGCGATGGCAAAAGGGGCGCTCGAAAACTCCGGCGCAGATGTCGCCGTTGCCATCAGCGGCGTGGCCGGACCCGGTGGCGGAACCGAGTTCAAACCTGTCGGGACTGTAGTGTTTGCCCGCGTGGTGCGCGGCCAGGAAGGCGAGCCCGACGGGGAAATGAAACGCTTCGACCCGACGACGCGCGGCGATATCCGCCGTCAGGCGACGATCTGCGCGCTCGAGCTGCTGCTGCCGTAAAGTTCATTGGCGCGCTGCTCGAAAGCGCCCACCATCTTCCGAAATGCCCGGTCGAAATACTGGCCTGCCAGTGCTTCGAACACTGCGCTACGAAAGGCAAAATCGACGCAGAAATCCACCTCGCATCCACCGGGAGCGGGCGTGAACGTCCAGTTGTTGTCGAGATCTTTCAGCGGTCCGTCGACGTAGAAAACCTCGATATGCTCCGGACGCCGCTTCTCGACGCGCGAGGTGAACTTCTCGCGAATGGCCTTGAAACCGACCAGCATGTCCGCGACCATTTCGGTTTCGGTGTCGGATTTGATGCGTGTCGCGACTACCCACGGCAGGAACTTGGGATAGCTCGCAACATCTGCGACCAGATCGAACATCTGCTCGCAGGTGTATGGCAGAAAACGCTTTTCCCGGATTCCCGGCATCAGGCGCCCTGTTTGGCGAGCTTTGCTTCGCGCGCCGCGCGCATCTGGGCGAAATCGTCGCCGGCGTGATAGCTCGAGCGGGTCAGCGGGCTCGCTGCAACCTGGAGGAAACCCTTTGCGCGGGCAATCGCGCCATAGGCAGCGAACTGCTTGGGAGTCACGAACTCCTCCACCTTCGCGTGTTTCGGCGTCGGCTGCAGGTACTGGCCCATGGTAATAAAATCGATGTCCGCGCTGCGCATGTCATCCATCACCTGGTGGACTTCGAGGCGAGCTTCGCCGAGCCCGAGCATGATACCCGACTTGGTGAAGATCAGCGGATTATGTGCCTTCACCTCTTCAAGCAGGCGCAGCGAGGCATAGTAGCGCGCACCGGGCCGGATCGTCGGGTAGAGGCGGGGAACGGTCTCGAGATTGTGGTTGAATACGTCGGGGCCAGCTTCGCAAATCTCTTCGATCGACTGCTTCATACGTCCCTTGAAGTCGGGCGTGAGAATTTCGATCGTGGTATTCGGGGTCTCGCGGCGAAGTGCGTTGATGACCTTGACGAACTGGCCAGCCCCGCGGTCGGGAAGGTCGTCACGATCGACGCTGGTGATGACGATGTGCTCGAGACCCATGGCAGCTGCGGCCGCCGCCGTGTGTTCGGGTTCGAGCGGATCGACCGGCATGGGCATGCCCGTCTTGATATTGCAGAACCGGCAGGCGCGGGTGCAGGTATCGCCAAGGATCATCACCGTGGCATGCTTCTTGGTCCAGCACTCGCCGATGTTCGGGCAGGCCGCTTCCTCGCACACCGTGTGAAGGTTGAGTTCACGCATCAGCTTGCGCGTTTCGTTGTAGCCCTGGCTCACAGGTGCCTTCACGCGAATCCAGTCGGGCTTGCGCTGCATGCGCGGACGTTCGCCTTCGGGTGCGGGTGCGGAGGATAGGTCGTTCATGTCGCGGCCCATCTAGGCCCCCTGCCCCGCTCGGGCAAGCCGCATAGCTATTCGCGAATCCCTTGCTTCGAACTCTGAAACATTGCAGCGGGGCCGGAATGAAGAGCTTTGACGAGATGATCGACGGCTATGGCCGTTTCCGTAGCGGTGACTGGAAGCGCCAGCACGATCGATGGGAAGAGCTCAAGGAAGGCCAATCACCTCAGGTGATGGTGATCGCCTGTTCGGACAGTCGAGTCGATCCGGCCCAGATTTTCGACGTGGACCCAGGCGAGATTTTCGTCGTCCGTAACGTGGCGGCTCTCGTTCCGCCTTATGAGACCACGCCGGGTCGGCACGGCGTGTCCGCCGCTCTCGAATTTGCGATCCAGTTCCTGCGGGTCAAGGAAGTCGTCGTCATGGGTCATGGCATGTGCGGCGGTTGCCAGGCGGCCCTGACGCAGGACCTGCATGGCAACGAGTTGGGCGAAGGCGGCTTCGTGGCTCACTGGATCGACATGCTGGACGAAGTGCGCGAGCCGATCGCGTCGGAACTGGGCACGAAAGGCAGGACCGCCGAGCGAGCCATGGAGCTTGCTGCCGTCAAGGTCAGTCTAGCCAACCTGCGGACCTTCCCATGCGTGCAGGAAAAGGAGAAGCGCGGCACTCTCGCGCTGCGCGGTGCCTATTTCGCCATCTCCGACGGCATCCTCTACCTCCTCGATGAGCAAACCGGCAAGTTTCGCCCCGCCAAATAAGTGCTTGCCCGCCAAGCAGGGCATGGCCATCTGGGCGCCATGGCCGAATTCTCGCAGCGCAACATCGCCCTCCTGATCGACGCGGACAATGCCAGTCCTGCGGGCATCGATCCCGTCCTGACCGTGCTTGCGGAACTGGGACAGGTGAATATCCGACGGGCCTATGGCAACTGGCGCAAGGCAAGCCTCAAGGGCTGGGTCGACCTGATGCATCGTTACGGCATCGAACCGCAGCAGCAATTCGACCTGACCAAGGGCAAGAACGCTACCGACATGAAAATGACCATCGATGCGATGGACATGCTGTTTCGCGGACGGGTCGACGGATTCGGCATCATGTCTTCCGACAGCGACTTCATGCCGCTGGCCATGCGCATCCGTCAGGATGGCCTGCCCGTCTATGGCTTCGGCGGCGAGAAGACGCCCGAGGCGTTCCGGCAGGCATGCACGCGGTTCATCGACGTCAACGCGCTGATAAAGGCCGAGAAGGACGAGCGACGCGAGAGCGGCGCCAAGGGCGCAACTGCATCGAACGTGCTCGACCAGGAACTGCTCGACCTGCTGTTCGACGCCTACAATGCCAGCAAGCGTGACGAAAACGGCTTCGCGAAGCTGTCCGAAGTCGGGCAACGCGCCGGCAACCGCTCCAGTTTCGACACCCGCAACTACGGTTTTGCGCGGCTCATCGACCTGATCGAGGCCGTGCCCAACTTCAGCATCGAGCGGCGCAACGACGGGCAGGTCTTCGTCAAGCGCCTGCGCTGACAGCCTTCCTTCTGCGGCCAAAGGAAAGGGCGCGGGTCCTTTCGAACCCGCGCCCTCCTTACTTCAACCGAAAACGGCTCGTTACATCGAACCAGCTTCCTGAGCGGCATAGACCGCCCACAGGCTGGCAATCGCCTGGCGAGCACCCTCGACCTTGTTGAAGGTCGCCTGCGCTTCGGCGTACTTGCCCTGATCAACCTGGGCGATGCCGAGACGGGTCAGGACGAGCGGGGTGTTGACCCCTGCCTGGCCAAGCGCCTTGGTGTAGAACTCCTCGGCTTCGGCGCCACGGCCCATGCTGAGAAGCGCATCGCCAGCTGCCATGACCGAGTTCAGGGTCGCGCCGCTGGCACGGGCGCTCTTCATCAGCGAGGGCATATCCTTCTGGTCCACCGCAACGCGCTCTGCAGCCTGGCGACGAGTGTCGGCGACATAGGCGTCATCCTTGCGCAGCTTGCCCTTGGCGATGCCTTCGTCGATCACGGTGACGACTTCCGCCGGCAGACGGCGATAATCGGCAGCGTCGAGATACTCGAGATAGGTGCGCCCTTCACGGAGCGACGAGGTGCGACGGCCAAGGCGCAGGAGATCGAGGATCTCCGGGTTCTGGTAGCCGCCGGTATTCAGCATGATGGCGACCGCGTCACCCCAGCTGGCTTCGCCCGGGAATTCCGAAACGTAGAGCTTGGCGTACTTCTGAGCTTCGCTCACCAGGCTGTTGTTGTAGGCCATGGCCAGGCCACGCTTGATCCACGCTTCGTTGATCGGCTTGCCAGCTGCGCGACGCGCATCGACAACACCGGTCAGGTAGGCGAGACCTTCGGCGGTCTTGTTCTCGCCGAAATAGCTTTCCGCGACGAAGATTTCAGGGTCATTGTCGGCATAGCCGGCGTCGATTGCAGCCTGGAGGAAGCGGCGAGCGGCCGGATAGTCCTTCTGCTGGTAGGCCAGCTGGCCAGCCTGGAAGTTGTACACGCCGACCTGTTCGGGAGCGACCTTGCCGCTGCCGAGCATCAGTTCGAGACCCTGGCGTGCAAGTGCCATGTCGTTGGTCTTCTGGCCGAGGTTCACGAGCAGGCCGCCAACCGCGTGACGATCGTCCTCGGTTTCGGTGGCAGCAACGACCGCGGGGATTGCAGCCTTGATCGCCGCATAGTCAGGAGCGGCCGAGTTGAACTGATCGGCTACCGGCTTGTAAGCGGTAATGAAGCCCTTCGAATAATTCGACTTGGCCGGCTTTTCCTTCTTCTCCTTGGCTGCGTAGGCCGGAGTTTCGAGGGCAACGGCGCTGACACCGAGACCGGCGGTCAGGGCGATGGCAAGGGCGAAAGCGGAGGACGAGCCCGTCTTGCGGACGAGGGACGAGAAAATCATAATCTAGGCTCCCAAGAGTGGTTAGGGGTCTGAGCGCGAAGAGGGTAAAATTCAATCCTGCGGCCCATGCCGCGTGTGTGCTCTCATTGCAAATCTTCTACGCAAATGCGGCTGAATGCGCATTGAATGCGACCTGTGCCCGCCGTTCAGGGTTTCCACGGGCGCACAGACCACCCATATGTGGAAAAAGCGCTCGATACGGCGCTTCGTTCCCCCCGCTCGGTGGCGCTTTGACGCCCTCTCGCCTAAGTTCGGGCACCTCAGAACATAAGCAGTTCACAGTACGGAAAACAGCGTTTTGTCAGACGATACCGAAGTCCTGAACCCTCCCGCCTTCGATGGCGGCGAATATACCCGCATCGACATCGTCGATGAGATGAAGACGAGCTACCTCGATTACGCGATGAGCGTGATCGTCAGCCGTGCGCTTCCAGATGTGCGCGACGGGTTGAAGCCGGTTCATCGGCGCATCCTCTTCGCCAGTCAGGAAGGCGGATTCGTCGCCGGGCGCCCCTATCGCAAGAGCGCCAAGATCGTCGGCGACGTGATGGGCAACTACCACCCCCACGGTGACGCCGCGATCTATGATGCTCTCGCCCGCATGACGCAGGACTGGTCGCTCCGCGTCCCGCTGATCGACGGTCAGGGCAACTTCGGTTCGATGGACCCCGATCCGCCGGCTTCGATGCGCTATACCGAAGCCCGCCTTGCCCGCGTCGCCAACGCGCTGCTCGACGATCTCGACAAGGATACCGTCGACTTCACCGACAACTACGACGGTTCGCGGCAGGAGCCCACGGTCCTCCCTGCCCGCTTCCCCAACCTGCTGGTCAACGGCGCAGGCGGCATCGCGGTCGGCATGGCGACCAACATCCCGCCGCACAATCTCGGCGAAGTCATCGACGGCTGTTTCGCATTCATGGACAACCCCGCGATCACCAGCGAGGAACTGTTCGAGATCATCCCTGGCCCGGATTTCCCGACCGCACCACTGATTCTCGGCAAGTCCGGCTCGCGAGCGGCCTACACAACCGGGCGAGGCTCCATCCTGATGCGTGCACGCCACGAATTCGAGACCGGCCGCAATGACCGCCGGTCGATAGTCCTCACCTCGATTCCCTACCAGGTCGGCAAGAGCTCGCTGGTCGAGAAGATTGCCGAGGCGGCCAAGGACAAGCGGATCGAGGGTATTTCCGACATTCGTGACGAATCCTCGCGTGAAGGTGTTCGCGTTGTTGTCGACCTGAAGCGGGATGCCTCGCCCGAAGTCGTGCTCAACCAGATCTGGCGCTACACGCCAGCGCAGGCGAGCTTCCCCGCGAACATGCTCGCCATCCGTGGCGGCCGCCCCGAAACCCTGACCCTGCGCGAGTTCATCCAGGCCTTCATCGGCTTCCGCGAAGAGGTGATCACCCGCCGGACCAAGTTCGAACTGAACAAGGCACGCGAACGGGCGCACATCTTGCTCGGCCTCGTGGTTGCGGTGTCGAACCTCGACGAGGTCGTGGCAATGATCCGCGGTTCGTCGAATCCCGCCGACGCCCGCGCCAAGCTGCTCGCCAAGGAATGGCCGATCGGCGACATCGCCCAGTACATTGCGCTGGTCGAGGCCATCGAACCGACCGAGGACGAACATGGCGGCACCTACCGCCTCTCCGAACGGCAGGTTAAGGCGATCCTCGACCTGCGCCTGCACCGCCTGACCGCGCTGGGTCGCGACGAGATCGGCGACGAGCTCAAGGAACTGAGCATCGCGATCGAGGAATACCTCTCGATCCTTGCCGACCGCGTGAAGCTCTACGGCGTCATGCGCGAGGAACTGCAGGAAATCCGCGCCAACTACGCGACCCCGCGTGTCTCCGAAATCGCTCCCGCCTGGGACGGCCTCGAGGACGAGGACCTGATCGAGCGCGAGGACATGGTCGTGACCGTGACCCATGGTGGCTACATCAAGCGCACTCCGCTCGACGCCTTCCGTGCGCAGAACCGCGGGGGCAAGGGTCGCAGCGGCATGGCGACGAAGGACGAGGATGCCGTCGTCGAGATGTTCGTCACCTCAACGCACAACCCGGTGCTGTTCTTCACCAACACCGGTCGCGTATATCGCATGAAGGTATGGAAACTGCCCGAGGGCGGCCCCACGACCAAAGGTCGTCCGATGGTCAACCTCCTGCCACTCGGCGACGAGGAGCGCGTGACGAATGTCCTGCCCCTGCCTGAAGACGAAAACGAGTGGAGCAACCTCAACATCGTCTTTGCGACCGAGCAGGGCATGGTTCGCCGAAATTCGATGGATGCCTTCACCAATGTGCCCTCGAACGGGAAATACGCGATGGGCTTCGTCGAAGGCAGCGGTGACCGCCTGATCGGGGTCGAACTGCTGACCGAGGAACAGGAAATCTTCCTCGCTTCGGATGCGGGCAAGGCGATCCGTTTCTCCGCCACCGACGCGCGCGAGACCAAGAGCCGCACCGGTATCGGCGTGCGCGGCATGAAGCTCAAGGATGGCCAGAAGGTCGTCTCGATGGCGGTGCTCGATGCCGGCGAATGGACGACGGAGCAGCGTGATGCCTATCTTCGCGCCGCGCCGTGGAAGGACAACGACGCAGAGGCTGCTCTCGATGAAGAGACAGTTGCCCGGATGGCAGAGGGCGAGGAATTCGTCCTCACCATTACCGCCAATGGCTATGGCAAGATTTCGTCCGCCTATGAATACCGGACAATCGGCCGCGGCGGCCAGGGTCTTACCAATATCGGTACTCCCGAGAGCAATCCCGAGCGGAACGGTCCGGTGGTCGCCAGCTTCCCGGTCAAGCATGGCTCGCAGCTGATGCTCGTGACCGACCAGGCCAAGCTGATCCGCCTGCCGATCGACTTCCGCCACATGCTTGAAGGCGAGGATCCGGGCGGTTTCCGTATCATCGGCCGTGGTTCCGCAGGCATCCGCATCTTCAATGTCGCTTCGGGTGAGCATGTCGTCGGCGCGGCGCTGATCGACGAGACCGAGGAGCCGGAGAACGCCGCCGAGGAGGCAGTGGCCGAGGAAATGGCAGACCTTGCCGCCAAGGACACCGAGCCTTACACCACTGCGCACTCGGACAAGAATATCGAAGGCGAACCCGGCGGATGACGATGAAGGTCGAGCCCAGTGGACAGGCGTGCGGGGCACGCGTCACTGGGCTCGACCTTTCTCAGGCTCTGACGCGCGATCAAGTTAGCCCAATCCGCGCTTTGTGGCTCGAACACAAGGTGCTGGCATTCGCCGGGCAGTCGCTCGACGATGACGATCTCGAGACCTTTACAAGGCTGATGGGCGGGTTCGGAGAGGACCCGTTCTTTGCGCCCATCGAGGGCCGCCGCAACATCGCAGCTATCCTGCGCGAAGCGGATGAGACGACCCCGCTCTTTGCCGAGAACTGGCACAGCGACTGGAGTTTCCTCGAACGTCCACCTGCGGGGACATGCCTGCTGGCGATCGACATTCCGCCGACGGGCGGGGACACGCTATTCGCAGACCAGGGCGCGGCATTTGCGGCCCTGCCCGAGGATCGCAAGGACTACCTGCGCTCGTTGACGGCAATTCACAGCGCCAAGCTGGCCTATGCCCCGGACGGAACTTACGGCGAGAAGGACAAGGGCCGCTCGATGGCCATTCGCCCGGGCGAAAGCGCGCGCGAGACCCGAACCCACCCGCTGGTCCAGCGTCACCCCGAAACCGGTGAGGAGTGCCTCTACTCCACGCTAGGCTATATCGTCGGGATCGAGGGGATGGACGATGCCGAGGCATTCCCATTCCTCGCCGAACTTGCCGCATGGCAGTCACGAGAGGAGTTCGTCTATCGCCATCGCTGGGAGCCCGACATGCTGGTCATGTGGGACAACCGGGCTGTCCTGCACAAGGCGACCGGCGGCTACGAAGGTCACCGGCGCGAACTGCACCGCACCACGATAGCCGCCTTCGCCGCCTAGGGGCGGTTACGGTCACTCCGCAGGGTCTGGATGACACCCGTCGCGATGAGGAACTGGCCCGAGTAGTAGATCGGCCAGACGAGCCAATCGGCTACCGGCTTCATTGCGGGTACCCCCATGCGAGCGAAAATTAGCCAGTCCGAGATTACGAACAGCACTGCGCCGATCCCGACCCGATAACGCGGAAACCGGCTCGCCCATGCTGTCGCCGCCATGATCCCCAGACCCACCGAGTAGAGCAGGACAAGAGGCTCGCGGGTAAGAAGCCACGATATGAGCGGGGTCGCGACGAGGAGAGCGACGGCAGCCCCGATCTGGCTCCCGCGATAAGCCTTGCGTCGATGCTGGAGGTAGAAAACGCTGGCGACGAGGTGCCCTGCCAGGAAGAAGCCAGCACCTACCTCGAAGAACAGGTCGAGCAGGGCATCACCCAATGCGCCAAGCAGCATGACCAGCGATATCACCTTCGCATCGCGCTCCGGATGACGAACCCATGCATATACGGCAAGGAAACCGACACCGGCCCCCTTGAGCAGCGCAAGATACAGTTCCGGGACCGGCGTCAGTGGCAGCCAGTCCCTGGTCACGAAATAGAACGCCAACGAAGCTGTCAGGCTCGCCAGCAGCCACGGACGATGTTCGGCAAGTGCGCGCTTGGGCATGGAACTCCCCTCTTGGTGAGCGCTAGGGCTTGATGGGCCAACCATGCAAGCCTAACTGCGCCGCCAATGACCCACGATATCCACATTATCGGCGGCGGCCTCGCCGGGAGCGAAGCCGCCTGGCAGCTTGCCCAGCGCGGCTTCCGCGTTCGCTTGTCCGAGATGCGCGGATCGGGCGACATGACGCCTGCCCACCAGACCGACGGGCTGGCCGAGCTGGTTTGTTCGAACAGCTTCCGTTCCGACGACAGCGACAAGAACGCGGTGGGCCTGCTTCATTACGAGATGCGCCAGCTCGACAGCCTGATCATGCGTGCCGGCGAGATTGCTCGCGTCCCTGCCGGCAGCGCAATGGCTGTGGATCGCGATGTCTTCTCCGAGGAAGTCCAGCGATCGCTCGAAAACCACCCCAACGTGGCGGTCGTGCGCGAGCGCATCGATGCCCTCCCCTCCTCCGGTCCCACCATCGTCGCGACCGGGCCTCTTACCGCTCAGTCGCTCGCCGAGAGCATCGTTGCAGCGACCGGGCAGGACCGCCTCGCCTTTTTCGATGCCATCGCTCCCATCGTCCATCGCGACAGTATCGACATGTCGAAATGCTGGATCCAGTCCCGCTGGAACAAGCGCACCGAGGCCTCGAACGAGGGCGGCGATTACATCAACTGCCCGATGACCCGGGAGCAGTATCTCGCATTCCACCAAGGCCTGATGGATGGCGAGAAGACCGAATTCCGCGAGTGGGAGCAGGACACGCCCTATTTCGACGGGTGCATGCCGATCGAGGTGATGGCCGCGCGCGGGGTCGAAACCTTGCGCTACGGCCCGATGAAGGGAGTCGGGCTCGACAACCCCTTCGATACGTCGGAAGAATTCCCGCAAGGCCGCTGGCCCTATGCCGTCGTGCAGCTGCGGCAGGATAACAAGCTCGGTACGTTATGGAACATGGTCGGCTTCCAGACCAAGCTCAAATATGCGGCGCAGGTCGAGCTTTTCCGTACGATCCCCGGCCTTGAGAATGCCGAGTTCGCACGGCTTGGCGGCCTCCACCGCAACACCTTCCTCAACTCGCCCATGGTGCTCGATCGCCAGCTGCGCCTGCGCAATGCATCGCATATCCGCTTCGCCGGACAGGTCACCGGCTGCGAAGGTTACGTAGAAAGCTCTGCGGTCGGGCTGATGGCGGGAATGATGGCCGCAGCCGAACTCGCCGGACGCGAGTGGAGTGCCCCGCCCCGCACCACCGCTTTTGGCGCGCTGCTGGCACACATCACTGGGGACGCCGAGGCGGAGACCTACCAGCCCATGAACGTCAATTTCGGCCTGTTCCCGCCGCTTCACGAGGTGGGCAAGAAGGTGCGCAAGGAAGCCTATACCGGCCGCGCCAAGGCCGACCTCAGGGACTGGATCGCCAGCAGCGCGCTGGTTGACGCCTGATTAGCAGGCGCACTTCCGCTTCTTTACGGGCTTCGGCTTCGTTGTCGCAAACTCGGCCGGCGTTAGCTGGTTGTCCTTGTCGGCGTCGGCGCCCTCGAACTTGTCTACGGTCGCCACTGCCCATTCTTCGAAATCGAGCAGGTTATTGCCGTCCTTGTCGAGCTTGCGGAAAGCATCGCTGCGCGTCGAGAGCATTTCCACTCGGCTGACCCGCCAGTCGCGATTGCGGTCATAGCGGAAGAAGCGTTGCTGTTCCCTGGTCAGCTCGCTTGCCTCGGGCGGCTCGGGACCGAGCATGTTACCAGGATCGCTTTCGGGAACTTCGGGGAGCGGTTCGGTAGCCGGTGCGGCCAACGGCGGCGGTGCGGCTTGTTCGACCTGAGCCCTTCCTTGCCACCAGAACATTCCCAAACCGCCGAGCGCAAGCGTGGCGAAGCTCCCCAATACGACACCTCTCACGCGCGCCCCCAATTCCCGAATGACTGCAACGTCTTAGCGTCCGAACACTATCGAACGCAACGCTGTGAGTGCGGCTCCCCTGTCGGACAGGAGCGGGCAGCCCCCACGTTTGAGCGACCGGCCGGCAAGCGCCTGAAGGATCGCCAGCCCACGCAGACGGCGAGGAAGGCGACGGCCCTGCGCCGGCACTGTTCCGGCAATTGCAACGAGAGCGGCGCGATCGCTCGCACCGCTCACCCCTGCGACCAGATCGGCAATCGACCAAAGTCGCGCTGCGCGGCGGATTTCCGGTTCGAAATCGGCGGAAACCTGCGTGTGCCTGGCGTAGGTTAGCCAAGCCTTCTCACGACCGTCGAGAAGCGGATCAATAGAGGACTCGTCGAGGCTCTCCGCCAGAAGGAATGCCTCCCAACCGTCGACCAGGCAGGCAAGTTCGGCAGAGACTGCACCAAAGGCGGTCCCGATGTCATCGACCAGCGGATTGCCTGTCGGACGTTCAAGGAGGGGAGCGGAAAGTGCATCGCGCCACCAGGCGAGCCGCAACTGGCCGACGATTGCCTCGCTCGCCTGTGCAACGGCGCGGCCGAGATTGCGATCGAGCTCGAACATCGCTTTCAGCGCCGCCCGATCGTCGGGCCTGGAGTGGGCGATTGCCAGTTCAAGTTCAGGAGGAAGTAGGCTCTCGGCAGCGATCATGCCGCGCTTATGGCGCAAGCATGCACACATTCAAGCTCGGGCGAAGGATCACTCCTGGAAGTAGGCGCGGCGAGTCGAGCGAACCGGCAGCGAGCCAAGATTCACGAACACCAAGTTCACCGGGTAGCTGCCCGTACCCACCAGCTCGACGTACTTGCGACCATCCGTCGATGTTCCCCGCGTCAGGGTAACTGCGGCTGAACCGAATTTCTTGGCGGTGAGGAGATTGCTCTCGAACTTCGTTGAAAGCTCCGCATCGCTCGGTTGCGGATAGAGGATGGCTGCGCGAGCCGTCTCGTCGATCGCCGTAGTCATTGAGTTCTTGAAATAGAGGTAGATGCCCATGTTCATGGCGCCGAGCAGCATGACCAGCGCGACCGGGATCGCGAGGCCGAATTCGACGGCGGCGGCACCCTTCCGGTCGCCAACAAGGTTGCGCAGCAGCCTGCTCACTGGGTCTGCACCGTGACGTGGCCGGTGTAGTCGAACGACTTGACGTAGTTCGCGTACCCCGGGATGTTCAGGATCGGCGTGTAGGTGTCCTTGACCTCGATCTTGACGAACTTGGTCACGACCGCGGTCGGCTTGTTGCAGATGCCGAGGGTCTGGTTCGCCTTGGATGAGTCGCACTCGATCCATGACGTGACCGTAATCTTGTTGGCCGGAAGCCCCGTCGCGAGGACCATTTCAGCCTTGATGACCGGATCGAGCGGGACGGATTCCATCTTTGCGAAAACGTAATCCGCGCCGACCTGCGCATATTGCTGCATTTTCATGCGGTGCATGAAGCCCATGGTCGCATCGACCGAAGCGAGGGCCATCGTCAGCAGGATCGGCGTCGCGAAGGCGAGCTCGAGCGTCGCGTTACCGCGTGTCTCGCTCGCCAGTCGCTTTGCAATCCTCGAAATCACTGACGCATCCTCAAGAACTTGTCGCCGGTGAAGGACACCACGCCGCGACCCGACGGGCAGCTGTTCGACACCGAGGTGTTCCCACTAAAGGCGATGTATTGAGAAATGATTTGCAGGCAGTCGGTCGTCATGCCGCTGTTGCCAGTAAAGGTCACGCGGGTGCTCGGTGCATAAATCGCACCATCGAACTTCGAGTTGGAATCTCCGGTGACAGCGAAGCCGCCGTTGGTTCCGGTGCCGAGCGGCGTACGGCTGTCCTGGTGGATCAGGATGCCGGCATACGAGCCAGAGGACGGAGCGGTAAGCTGGAGGTTCGAAGTGCCCTGCGCGCTGAAGGTGCCGATCTTCGAACTGTTGAACGGGGAATCGGTATTGGTGAAGACCAGCGTGACGCCATTCCCGATCACGGTGGCATTACCGCCAACACTCAGGCCCTTTTCGCCGAGGTAGTACGTGCCGGGATTGAGGGTAAGCTTGGCGTTGGCCTGGATCTGAATTCCCTTGTAGCAACCGGGGCTCAGGGTATTGTTGTTGCCCGAGATCAAAGGCCAGTTGCTGCAGACCTGGTTAGGGTTGGACACCAGATTGGCGAAAGGATCGGCCGATGCGGCGACGCCGTTATTGATCGCCGTGTCGGACGTGATGCTGTTACCCTGATTGACTGTACCGACTGCAGAAAGCGCACCGGCCTTGATGGTGTCCGAAGAAGTCGCATCAAAGTTTGAGTTCGACTGCAGGCCGCAGTTCATGTTGACCGAGGCAGAACCCGTGATGCTCAGCGCCGAACCGGAGTTCGACAGGGCGATCATGCAGTTCACCACTTCGCTCGACGCCTGGGCGACAGCTTCGACGCTGATGGTCGGAGTGGTCTTCAGGAACATGCTCGAGAAGGGGAGCTTCTGCTTGGTCGACAGGACGATGCGAACCATGCCCTTCTGACCGGCAAACTTGCCGGTGGTCGGGGGCGTTTCGATGGCGTTGATCGTGTAGGCGCGCTGGTTGTTGTAGCCGAGGACCTTGCGGACGGCGGTGTCGACCGCTGCTGCATCGCCACCGGCCTTGAGCGAGTTTGCGCCCGCGATCGCACCGGCATCGGCGGCGCTGCGAAGTTCGCGCTTCCACGTGATCCACTGCGCACCATCGACGGCAAGACCGACGGTCCCCACCAGCGGCACCATGGAAAGCCCCATGAGGGTCATGACATTGCCCTGCGTGCTTTTGCGAAGGCTGCGCAGGAAGGTCTTGGCACTCTCGAACATCTTTGGTCATCCTTTCGACCGGCTCGACCTACTTATGCCACGGACGCCTTGGAAAATGCTGAAAGAGGAAGGTTAAATCGGACTGAAATTTCCGCCCCCTGATCCGCTCAAGCCATTGGATTTGCGCCATTCCCGCTCGGTAACGAATGTCTTAATTTCCGGAGCCCGGTAATTGGTAATCACTGAAATGCGAAAGACGCCAGGCAGCCCTTCGAGCTAGAGGACCAAGTCTTCCTCAGGGTCTTCCGAGGCAGTCATTAACCTCGATTTTACCCTGTCGAACTAGGCGTTTGCTCCGAAATCCCGGAACCGGAACGGGACAACGTGGGGCTATTATGATCGACAATCGCTTGCGCCGCTTGATGCGAGCAGTTCGCGCAGATGTCAGTGGCAATGCCCTGATGCTCACTGCCATGGGTGCACCTGTCATTTTCGGTGGCGCAGGTCTGGGGGTCGACCTGGCCCAGTACTACATGTTCAAGCGCGAGCTTCAGTACGCAGTCGACCAGGCAGCGGTCGCCGGGGCATGGGCGCGAGGCAATGGCGACAAGGGCGTCTACTACAAGACGCGCGCGTTGCAGGAATTCAGTGCCAACCTGTCGACCACCTCAGGCTACTCCCCTACCCTTACCTACGACATCGAGGATTACGGGGACGACAAGCAGAACAGCGTGGTTGTGACTGCGAAGATCACCACGAACTTGCCCTTCAGCAAGCTTCTGATCGGTTCTGCAACGGACGTCGCGGTCAAGGCGCAAGCCTCGTTCGAAGAGCTCGAGGAATACAACCCATGCCTCTACGCGCTCAACACAACGGCCAATTCCGCGCTCTGGTTCAATGGCGATCCGACAGTCGATGCGAAATGCGGCGTCGGAGCACGGTCAACCTCCGCGACCTCGGTTCGCACCAATGGGGGTAGCGGCCCGCAGGACATCAATTTCGCGATTTCCGGCGGCAGCATCAGTGACGGTTCCGGAGCGTTCGAGAACGCCGCCGTGGTTGAGAACCTCGAAGACCTGATCGATCCGTTCGAGGGGATCACGCCGCCTGACAACCCTACGCCGCGGACACTGTCGTGCGGATACTCGACCGGCAAGTGGACGGCGGACGAAAAGGCCACAAAGGTCGCCACCTACAAGTATTACAAGGGCCAGACCGAGGCCAAGGCCGTCAAGGCCGGTGTCTACACCTACTCTGGCGCCCAGGCCCCGACGACGTCGATCACGACCACCTTGTCGATGACTTTCACGAGTCAGCCGGTCGACTACACTTCCGACCTCAAGGTCGTCGGTCCCTACAAGAAGACGGGCAACGGTCCGGACACGATCTGGGAGGAGGAATCCTCCACGACCAAGTACGAATATTCGAACATTGTGCAGGAGACGGCAGCTGCCGGAGCCATGCAGCCCGGCACCTACACCGACTTCGAGATCAGCTGCGACACTGTGCTGTCGAGCGGCATCTACGTGATCAATGGCGGCAAGTTCAAACTGAATGCCGGCAACAAGCTTATCGGCAGCGGGGTTCTCTTCGTTCTCAAGGGCGGAGCCGAACTGCAAATCAACGGCGGTGCCGAAGTCAGCCTGTCGCCCATGTCTTCGACCGAAATGGTCGCCGCTGGGGTCGACTCCGAAACGGCCACCAAGATTGCCGGCATGCTGATATTCGAAGATCCAAGTTCGGCCGGTTCTGCCAAGAGCAAGATCAACGGCGGCGCGAATTTCGAGCTGAACGGCATTGTCTACATGCCGCGCAGCGACGTGCAGCTGGCTGGCCATATGAGCGCCAGCAGCCAATGCCTCATGCTCATGTCGAATACGATCCAGATCAGCGGTACCGCCGACCTGACGACTCTCTGTCCTGTCGGGAAGGAACCCGATGTGGTGGTAGGCGGTGGCGGAACACGCGTGAGGCTGGTGTCGTGATCGCCGCCTTCACCCGCCTGTTGCGGAGCGATCGCGGCACTGTGGTCATCGAAACGGCCATTGTCCTGCCGGTTCTGGCCATCCTGGTCCTCGGCGGCTTCGAGGTCAGCCGCATCGTGGCGCGTAACAGTGAGCTTCAATCGGCTGCCGCGGAAGCTGCGGCCGTGGTGCTGGCCAACCCGCCCGGAGACGCGGCGGAGAAAGCCAAGATCGAGGCAATCGTGGAAAGCTCCGCAGGCCTGGCGACCAACAAGGTTACTCTTACGACACAGTATCGCTGCAACGCCAGCACGACGCTGGTGTCGGCGAGCACGGCTTGCGGCACCAACGACGAGATCTCCGAGTATATCGAGATCCGCATGCTCGACAGCTATACGCCGATATGGACCAGTTTCGGCGTCGGTCGCACGATCCAGTACGACATTACTCGAAGGGTACAGGTGTCGTGATGCGCGCTCTGTTTGCTCATCTCCGTCACGATGTCCGGGGCTCGACCGTGGTGGAGTTCGCCATTCTGGCGCCCGTCATCTTCGGGATGATTTTCGGCGTGATCCAGGTCGGTTCTGCCATGCAGTCTTACAATGCCATGCGCGGCATTGCATCTGACACGGCCCGGTATGCGGTGATCGAATACCAGAAGAAGAACGAGGTGACCGACGCGGCGCTGGAAACCTATGCCAGGGGCATCGCGACCAAGGCACCCTACTTGCTGCAGTCCAGCTTCGCCGCCACGGTCACTCCGGTAGCTGCCTCGCGTGTGGATGGCACATTCGAGAAGACGCTGGTCGTGACCTATACCCCGCCCAGCTACATGCCGATCATTCCGATCACTCCGCCGCAGCTCAAGTTCACCCGCTCGATCTTCGTCATCGACGAGTAGGTCGAGGGGCAGCGGCGATCAGTCGCGGTAGCAGACCTTCTTCGCCGCATTCACGATGCGCGGCGTATCGATTAACGCCAGCTTTTCGAGATTTGCAGCATAGGGCAGCGGAACGTCCTCGTCGCAGACGCGGGTGACCGGTGCATCGAGGTGGTCGAAACCCTCCTCCATGCAGATCGCAATCACCTCCGAAGCGATTGAGCAGGTCGGCCAGCCTTCTTCTGCAATGACGAGACGATTGGTCTTGGCCAACGAGGTCAGGATCGCTTCTTTGTCGAGCGGACGGAGTGTGCGAAGGTCGATGACCTCGGCGTCGATCCCCTCGCCCGCCAGCTGCTCGGCAGCTTCGAGCGCGAGACCCACGGCAATCGAGTATGCGACGATGGTCACGTCGGAACCTTCGCGCATGATGCGTGCCTTGCCGATCGGCAGGACGTAGTCGTCGATATCCGGGACATCGAAGCTGCGGCCATAGACGAGCTCGTTCTCAAGGAACACGACGGGGTCTTCGCAACGGATTGCGGCCTTCATCAGGCCCTTGGCATCGGCCGCATCATAGGGTGCGATCACAATCAAGCCGGGCACGCTGGCATACCAGGGGCCGTAGTTCTGGCTGTGCTGTGCGCCGACGCGGCTTGCCGCGCCGTTCGGGCCACGGAACACCACCGGACAGCGCATCTGGCCACCGGACATGTAGTTCGTCTTGGCTGCCGAGTTGATGATGTGGTCGATCGCCTGCATGGCGAAGTTGAAGGTCATGAATTCGACGATCGGACGCAGGCCACCCATGGCGGCACCGGTGCCGATGCCGGCAAAGCCGTATTCCGTGATCGGCGTGTCGATGACGCGCTTGGGGCCGAACTCGTCGAGCAGGCCCTGCGTGACCTTGTAGGCACCCTGGTACTGGGCAACCTCCTCGCCCATCACGAAGACGCGCTCGTCACGGCGCATTTCCTCGGCCATGCCATCGCGAAGTGCTTCGCGCACGGTGACCGAAGTGAAGCTGGTGCCGTCGGGCACGTCGGGGTCCTTCACGTCGACCTTGCGAGCCGGTTTGGTAATTTCGGCTTCACTCGGCTCCCGGCCCACGTCCTTGCCCTCGCCCGGGATGTTCGCTGCTGGGGCGGCTTCGGTGGCGGAAGTGACGGCGTCCTCTCCCTCGCCCGAAATCATCGCGATAACGGTGCCGACCTTCACGCCCTCGGTGCCTTCCGCGACGAGGATCTTGCCGAGCGTGCCTTCATCGACGGCTTCGAATTCCATCGTCGCCTTGTCGGTCTCGATTTCGGCGATGATGTCGCCGATCGCGATCTCGTCACCTTCGGACTTGAGCCACTTGGCAAGCGTGCCCTCTTCCATGGTGGGCGACAGCGCGGGCATCTTCAATTCGATAGCCATGGCTCAATACTCCTCCACCAGAACATCGGTGTAGAGTTCGGCAGCCTCCGGCTCGGGCGAATTTTCGGCGAAGTCCGCCGCTTCGCTGACCACCTTGCGGATGTCCTTGTCGATCGCCTTCAAATCGTCCTCGCTGCTGCCCTGTTCGATCAGGGTCTTCTTAAGACCCTCGATCGGGTCCTTGTGTTCGCGCACGTCCTGCACTTCCTCGCGAGTGCGGTACTTGGCCGGGTCGGACATGGAGTGGCCGCGATAGCGGTAGGTCTCGCACTCCATCAGCACCGGGCCATTACCCGCACGGACATGGGCAAAAGCGATCTCGGCCGCCTGGCGCACTTCGAGCACGTCCATGCCGTTGACCTTCATGCCCGGAATGCGGAACGCGGTCCCGCGGCGATAGAACTCGGTTTCGGCCGAGCTGCGGGTGACCGCGGTGCCCATGGCGTACTGGTTGTTCTCCACCACGAAGACGATCGGGAGCTTCCACAAGGCCGCCATGTTGAAGGTCTCGTAGACCTGGCCTTGGTTGGCGGCGCCGTCGCCGAAATAGGCGAGGCACAGGCCGCCGTCGCCGCTGTACTGGTGAGCCAGCGCAAGACCGCCACCCAGCGCAACCTGCGCGCCCACGATGCCGTGGCCGCCGTAGAACTTATGCTCGGTCGAGAACATGTGCATCGACCCGCCCTTGCCCTTCGAGATGCCGGCTTCGCGACCGGTCAGCTCTGCCATGATGACCTTGGGATCGATACCGTAGGCGAGCATGTGGCCATGGTCGCGATAGCCGGTAATGACGCTGTCGAGCTTCTCGGTCAGAGCCGACTGGAGACCAACCGCAACCGCTTCCTGGCCGATGTAGAGATGGCAGAAGCCACCGATGAGGCCGAGGCCGTAAAGCTGCCCTGCCCGTTCCTCGAAACGACGAATGAGGAGCATCTGCTCGTAGAAGTGGAGCATCTCCTCCTTGCTCGCGCCGTAGCGGCGGTCGCCTTCCAGCATTTCCTGCAGCGAATGCAGGACGAAGTCCCTGCCTCCAACTGTGTCTTCAGCTGCTGACTTCGCGGCGGTCTTCTTGCTCCGGGGGGCTTTGGCCAAGACTTCGGATCCTTGTTCTTCCGGGGAGGAATATGCACGGGCCTATAGGCACAGGCCGCGCGCCCGCGCAACAACCGGCGAGCAATGCATACGAAAACCCTTACGGAAAGGGCCGGTTTACAGGTGGGTTAGTCTTCGAGCTTGATGACGACTTCGTCCGGGTGGACGACGTTCAACTGGCTGCGGAGCAGCTCACCGACCATGTCGGGATCGGCGTGATCGCGGTCGAGCAGTTCGACTTTGTTGGCCAGCGCATCACGCTCTTTCTCGAGCGCAGCAAGCTGGGCCTTGCGTTGGTCGAGAACGCGTAGGTTCTCACTCCAGGCGAGCAGGCCGGAAGGACCCGCGATGGCAATCCCGCCCATGACGAGCAGTGCGGCAAGGGCTCCGTGTTGGGAGACCTTGGCTTTTCGTAATGCCATCATGGATTTGCCGCGCCGCATTGAGACACAGAATCACAATCCGGAGTCGCGCGCAAGTACCTTCGCGACAGGACGAGAGAATTATCCTCTGCCGGACTGCTAACGACCGGTATCAAGGAAGTCCCGGGCCGAGAAATCCTCCGGCGCGGCGACCTCGACAATCGGGTCGTCGCGGTCGTCGAATTCGGTCCTCAGCGCTTTGCTCATCACTGCATGCATGTCGTAAAGGCAGGTGATGTAGGTGAGCTCGAGGATCTCGACGTCCGAGAACTCCGTCTTCAGTTCGGCAAACAGTGCGTCGGGCACCCTGCCCCTGTGGGTCACGAGCCTGTCGGCATATGCAAGAACGAGCCGTTCGCATTTGTCGAACAGCTCGCTGGTCTGCCACGTCGGCACGGCAGCGATCTTCTCATCGCTTACACCAAGTCCGCGCAAGCTCTTGCAATGCTGGGAGAACACGAATTGGCTGCCGACGGCATAGCCCGCCCAGGTCTGCCCCAGTTCCCGCAGGACAGGGTCGATCTGGCGAGCGGGATTGCGGTAATAGCCGAAGCCCTGCGCCGCGTGCCGGAGGGTATCGGGCGAATTCGCAAAGACGGTCCACCAATCCCCCGGCGTGCCCGTGTCGGTGCCGGGATCGGTGACCGGATCGCGTTCGCCGAACAGCAGCTTGTAAAGCGGCAGCGCGACTTCGGTATCGGCCTCGTCGCGGGGAATTTCGCGCAGGCGGGGCATCAGGCGTCCACCGTCGCAGGCTCGTGGCGTACGTCCTCGGGTGTGAATTCCTTCGTGTAGGCTGCGAATTCCATCATTATCCCGTTGGGGTCGGTGAAATAGACCGAACGTACGAACACCCCCTCGTGCATCTCCTGCGCAACGCCCATCTGGCTGTCGTCGTGATTCACGACCGCGTGGGTGTGAGGAATGCCGGCAGCCTCGAGCTTGTCGACGGCGGCCTCAAGCTCGCTCTCCTCCATGTCAAAGGCAATGTGGTTCATCGATCCAACGGCGGTCTTGGATTCATAGGGAAAGCTCTTGACCGAGGCGATGCCGGGGGCCGCTGGCGGTCCGTCCTTCCACCAGAAGAAGGCGACGGCAGCCCCACCCCCGCAGTCGAAGAAGAAGTGCTGGCCACCGTCCGGCAACTGGACGGTCTTGACCAACGGCATGCCCAGCACGCCGGAATAGAATTGGACCGTTTCCTTCATATCGCGACATACCAGTGCGATATGATTGATGCCCTTCACCTTGAACATGACCTGCTCTCCTCTGGGCGAGAGGATGCCAAGCAACGGCTTGTCGTGCAATCGGAACCGTGCGCGTCATTTGCGGCTGCCTTTCTTGACACCAACCGGTTTCAGGTGTAACTAGTTTCCAACGAAACCAATCCAGCATTCCAGAGGGTGACAATGGCTGATCTCTTCGACAATCCCATCGGTCTCGACGGCTTCGAATTCGTCGAATTCTGCGCACCGAAAAAGGGCGTGATCGAACCCGTGTTCCAGGCAATGGGCTTCACGCTTGTCGCCAAGCACCGTTCGAAGGATGTCGACCTGTGGCGCCAAGGCCAGATCAACCTCATCATCAACTACGAACCCAAGAGCGCCGCCTGGTATTTCGCCCGCGAACACGGCCCCTCCGCCTGTGGCATGGGTTTCCGCGTCCGTGACGCACGAAAGGCCTATGCCGAACTGCTTGAACGCGGTGCGGAGCCCGTCGCGGTCCAGACCGGCCCGATGGAACTGCATATTCCCGCAATCCGCGGTATCGGTGGTGCCATCGTCTACCTGATCGACCGTTACGAGGACACAGAAGGCAACGGCCTTTCGATCTACGACATCGATTTCGAATACCTGCCTGGTGTCGAGAAGCACCCGGTCGGCGCCGGCTTCAACGTGATCGATCACCTGACCCACAACGTCTACAACGGGCGCATGAAGTACTGGGCGGACTATTACGAGACGCTCTTCAACTTCCGCGAAATCCGCTTCTTCGACATCAAGGGCGAGTATACCGGCCTGACCTCGAAGGCGCTTACCGCCCCCGACGGCAAAATCCGCATTCCCCTCAATGAGGAAGGCGAAGGCGGCAAGGGCCAGATCGAGGAGTTCCTTCGCGAGTTCAACGGCGAAGGCATCCAGCACATCGCGCTGATCTGCGACGACCTCGTGGGCTGCTGGGACAACCTCAAGAAACTGGGTGTCCCCTTCATGACAGCCCCGCCGGAAACCTATTACGAGATGCTGCCCGAGCGACTGCCCGAACACGGCGAGCCGGTCGACGAGCTCAAGATGCGCGGCATTCTCCTCGACGGCACGACCGAGGGCGGTTCCCCTCGCCTCCTCTTGCAGATCTTCGCTGAGGCGCAGGTCGGTCCGGTGTTCTTCGAATTCATCCAGCGCAAGGGTGACGAGGGCTTCGGCGAAGGCAACTTCAAGGCACTGTTCGAGAGCATGGAACGCGACCAGATCAAGCGCGGTGTTTTGAACGTGGAGAAGGAACCGGCGGAATGAGCGCGATCAAGCCATCCGGCATCCACCACGCTGCCTATCGCTGCAAGGACGCGAAAGAGACCGTCGATTGGTACGGCAAGGTCTTGGGCATGGAATATACCACCGCATTTGCGGAGGATCATGTCCCCTCGACCGGAGCCTACGACCCTTACATGCACGTCTTTCTCGACGCGGGTAACGGCAACGTCCTCGCCTTTTTCGAGCTGCCCAATCAGCCCGAAATGGGCCGTGACGAGAACACGCCGCAATGGGTCCAGCACCTTGCCTTCCGCGTGGGCTCGGAAGAGGAATTGCTGGCCGCAAAGGAGCATGTCGAAAGCCTCGGCATCGACGTCCTCGGGCCAACGCACCACGGCATCTTCAAGTCGATCTACTTCTTCGACCCCAACGGTCACCGTGTCGAACTGGCGACCGACATCGGTACTGACGAGCAGTATGCCGAGCTGAAGCGCGTCGCGCCGCTTATGCTCGACGAATGGAGCCAGACCAAGAAGGCTCCGCGCCATGCCGACTGGCTGCACGAGATCGCGCGCAAGGAACACGGTGTTGGCTAACGACTGCTAAGGACTAGTCCTTAGTATTCCGGAACCCTTTCGCAGGCATTCCCGTTGCCCTGCAAAGGGAGTTTTGCACGCGTGAACTATATCGCCACCCTGCGCGATCAATTGCAGGAGATGGGGGAAGGCTTCGTCGAAAGCTTGCCCGCACTCGCTATTGCAGTCTTCGTCCTTTTCCTGACCTGGATTACGGCGCGCTTCGCCGTGCGCATCTCTGACATGTTGGTCGGACGGACCGACATCCGTGCCAGCCTCAAGACGCTTGTCGATACGCTGGTGCGCCTGTCGATCTGGGTTTTCGGCATCTTCGTGGCCGCAGTCGTAGTCATCCCTGAGCTTACCCCCGCAAGCCTGCTTGCTGGCCTAGGCATAGGTGCGGTGGCGATCGGCTTTGCGTTTCAGGACATTTTCGAGAATTTTCTTGCCGGCGTACTGATCATGGTGCGGGAGAAAATGCGCATCGGCGACGTGATCGAATGCGAAGGCATTACCGGCAAGGTCGAACACATAAACATGCGCGAAACGCACGTCCGCAAGCTCTCGGGCGAGCTGACGATCGTACCGAACTCCATACTTTTCAAGAACCCGGTGAAGATCCTCACCGACGTCGACCAGCGCCGGCACGAGATCGTCGTCGGGGTCAGTTACGATACCAATCTCGACCATGCCGCCGACATCATCCGCCGTGCAGTGGAAGGCGTCGATGTGGTGCTTGCAAGCAAGGGGGTCGACATTTTTGCGCACGAGTTCAACGCGAGCTCGGTAGACTTCCTGGTGCGGTGGTGGGCCGGATCGACACCGCGCTCGGGTTGGGAGAGCAAGGACAAGGTCGTCCGCGCTATCAAGTCGGCGCTCGACGAAGCGCACATCGAGATTCCCTTCCCCTACATCACCCACACTTTCAAAGAGACCGTACCGGTCAGCCAACTGGGTGACATGCGCAAGAAGACCCCTTAGGGTTTCTTTTCGAGACTGGGTTGTCCGGTTGAGGGAGAAACGCCGATGGACATCCTTCGCACACCCGCCGATCGTTTCGCCGACCTGCCCGATTATCCCTTTGCCGAGCACTGGTTCGAGGTCGACCTTGGCCACGGACTGACCGCACGCCAGCACTATGTGGACGAGGGACCTAAGGAAGCGCCGCCCGTGTTGCTCCTCCATGGCGAGCCGAGCTGGTCGTTTCTCTACCGCAAGATGATCCCGATCCTGGTCGATGCCGGTTTTCGTGTGCTCGCCCCCGACCTCATCGGCTTCGGCAAGAGCGACAAACCGGACGACATTTCATTCTACACCTATGCCCGCCATGTCGAATGGCTGAAACAATGGCGCAACGCCGTCGAGCCTCGCCCCGCCGCGCTATTCTGCCAGGATTGGGGCAGCCTGCTAGGCCTGCGCATGGTGGGACAGGAGCCGGATCGCTTCACCTGCGTGGTTGCGAGCAACGCTGCCCTCCCCACCGGCGGCAAGGTCTCCGACGGGTTCACGGCATGGCGCGAATTTGCGCGCAGTTCTCCCGAGTTCGCAATCGGCGGAATCCTCCAGAGGGCGACACAGACCGAGCTGAGCGACGCAGAGGTTGCGGCATATGATGCCCCCTTCCCCGATGAGCCAAGCAAGGCCGGAGCGCGAGCCTTTCCGCAGCTCGTGCCGGTCGAGGACGGGATGGACGGAATTGCCGACAATCTGGAGGCGTGGAAAGGGCTCGAGGCATTCAGCGGTCCCTTCCTGACCCTGTTCGGCGAGGATGATCCGGTCCTGGGAGCGGGTGGCCCCATGCTGAGCAAGCGCATCAAGGGTGCCGAGGGTCAGCCGCACGCAATGCTGACCCGGTGCGGGCATTTCAGCCAGGAGGACCGGCCCGTCGAACTTGCCCAAGGGATCATCGACATGGCCCGCAAGGCCGGCCATCTCGCTTGAACGAAGCCTCCCACCTCACCAAACGGCAGGAAATCGCCCTGGCAATTGCCTCGGGCGCGGTGGTGGCCAATGCCTATTACATTCACCCGATCATCGGCGAGGTCGCCGATCATTTCGGAGTGAGCCATGCGCGTATCGGTCTGGTGCCGGCGCTCAACCAGATCGCCCTTGCCCTCGGCATTTTCCTGCTTCTGCCGCTGGGCGATCGCTTGTCCAATCGCCGCCTCGCGACAATCTGCGTGACCGGGCAGACGCTGTCGATGGTCGCGATGACGCTGGCGCAGGACTTTGCGCTGTTCGTCGCCGGATCGACGCTGCTCGGATTCTTCACGATCACCCCTTACCTGCTGCCCGCCTATGCCTCGAAGCGAGTAGCGCCCGAAAGGCTCGGCCACGTCACAGCGCTGATCGCTTCAGGGGCTGTTCTCGGCATCTTGCTTGCACGGGTCGGGGCTGGCGTCCTCGCAGAGCACTTCGGCTGGCATACAGTCTATTGGATTGCGACGGGTCTGATGGTGGCCGTCACGCTGATGCTTCCTCGCATCATGGAGGCCCGCGAGGCGGGAGCAGTCGCGCACGGGAGCTACCCGGCGCTGCTGAAGTCGGTCTTTCCCATAGTGCGAACGCACACCGAAGTTCTCTTGTCTGGCGCGATCCAGTCGCTCAATTTCGGGCAGTTCGTCGCCATGTGGCTCGGGCTGTCGCTTTACCTGACTTCGCCGGAGATGGGGTACGGCACCGACACGGTAGGATATCTCGCGGGTATCGCGGCGGTTAGCGTCTTCTCGACCCCACGCCTCGGCCGCTGGGCGGATCGTGTCGGACCACGCAAGGCGCGCTCCATGTTCGCGCTGCTGCAGCTTTGCGGGATCTGCCTACTCTGGCCCCTCGGCGGTTCGATTATCACTCTCCTCCTGCCGTTATTCGTCACCAATCTCGTTGGCCCCGGCATAGACGTGACCAGTCGGATGACCTTCCTCTCGCTCCAACCGGAAGTTCGAACCAGGCTCACCACTGCCTACGTTGTGTTGATGTTTTCGGGTGCAGGCCTCGCCAGTTTCGCGGGCACGGCAACATACGATCGCTTTGGCTGGACCGGCACGTGCCTACTGCTGGTGGGAATGTCCCTGCTGCTCAGCGCCTTGGCCAGCTATGCAAGGCGGCTGGGCAGATAGACCAAGGAAATGGTGCGCCCGACAGGATTCGAACCTGTGGCCCCCAGATTAGGAATCTGGTGCTCTATCCTGCTGAGCTACGGGCGCCCCCGGCCCCCTATAGCGGCTGGGAAAGCAGAAACAATCAGTTGAGTTCTTCGGGCGGTGCGACCGGGAACAGCAAAGGGGCGACGGCAATGCCTTCCGCCAGCATCTCCTCGGCCTCTTCCTTCGAAGCCTGGCCGTGGATCGGCGCTTCGTCTGCTTCTCCGTAGTGCATTGACCGCGCCTTTTCGGCGAAGTCCGCGCCAACCCAGGTGGATTTTTCGAGAGCTTTCGCCTGCGCCTCGGCCAGGGCCTTCAGCGCCTGCTTCACCTCGGCCGGCATTTCCCCGCGTACCATCTGCGTCGATTGCTCGGCCCGCGTATTCCCCTTGGCGGGAACCGCAGGAGCCATGGGCGCCTTGTCGACCTGTGACGAACCGCATGCCGGGCAAGTGACCAGCCCCCGCCCCTGCTGGGAACTGTAATCACCGGACGAGCCGAACCAGCCCTCGAAACGATGGCCTTCGCTGCAGCAGAGGTCGAATACGATCATCGTGGCGCCTATTTGGCGATCTCACGCCGGTTGGCAAGGCTGGGAACCTGAGTGCGCACCTCGGCGATCCGGCCGAGGTCGATCTCCGCAAAGCCAATTCCCGAGTGCTCGCCCCCCATGTCGAGAAGTACGTCGCCCCAAGGATCCACCACCAGGCTGTGGCCAAACGTTTGCCGCCCATCCTCGTGTTCGCCGACCTGCGCTGCCGCAACGACGAAGGCGCTGGCTTCGATTGCCCGCGCCCGCTGCATGACATGCCAGTGCGCCTTCCCCGTGGGCACGGTGAAGGCGGCAGGGATGGCAATGACATCGCACAGGCGGTTGCCGAGTGCCTCGAACAGGGCAGGAAAGCGCAGGTCATAGCAGATGGTCAGGCCCAGGCGTCCAACCGGCGTATCCTCGACCACGACCACCTGGTCGCCAGGCTTGTAGGCGTTCGATTCCCGCCAGCTCTCGCCCGTGGCCAGGTCGACATCGAACATGTGCATCTTGTCGTAACGGGCCACTACCTCGCCTTGCCCGTTCACTACGAAAGCCCTGTTTGCCCAGCGCCCGTCCTCGGCAATCACCGCCAATGATCCGATAGACACCCAAATCCCCGTCGCCGCCGCTGCCTCGCGCACTGCCGCGAGGCTGGGGTTCTGGTTTTCGGGCACGATGGACGAGGCGCCTCGCGCGCGATTGCGATCCAGCAGTCCCGACATTTCGGGGGTGAATAGCATCGATGCACCCTCCCCTGCTGCCTGCCGGACCGCCTCGCCCAGATCACGTGCATTCGCCACGGGATCGATGCCCGTGTTCATCTGGAAGAGCGCTATCCGCGTCACTCAGGCTTCCAGCATCGCATCCAGCTTGCCCTCTCGCTCGAGGGCATGGAGGTCATCCGACCCGCCGACGTGGATATCGCCTATGAAAATCTGCGGGACGGTCATCGCACCCGGTGCGCGTTCCAGCATTTCGGAACGCTTGGGACCGCCCATGGTGATGTCATGCTCGGTGTAATCTACCCCCTTCTGGTCGAGCAGCCGCTTGGCGCGGAAGCAATAACCACAGCCGAACTTGGTGTAGATGACGACAGGGGGATGACTCATGCATGACCTCGCAGTTTGTCTCTGAGCTAGTGCGCCACTTCACGTCTTGAAAGACATTTCGCCTCGCCTATCTCGAAGGTGCCGTTGCAGGCTGCAGCGGCGACGGGGTGCCAAAACGGGCCCCGCCATGATGAATCGCTCAAAGAGAGGATTTGTTTCGATGAACCGTATGGACTTTACCCCCTATCGTCGTTCCACCGTCGGCTTCGACCGCCTGTTCGACCTGATGGAGCGCCAGGCGCGCAACGCCGGTGGCGACAACTACCCCCCCTTCAACATCGAGCGTCGCGGTGACGACGAATATCGCATCACTCTTGCGGTGGCCGGTTTCCGTCCTGCCGACCTCGACATCACCGCCCAGCAGAACCTGCTTACGATCCAGGGCAAGAAGCGCGATGAAACCGCCGAAGGCGAGATGCTGCACATCGGCATCGCCAACCGCGGCTTCGAACGACGCTTCGAACTGGCCGACTATGTACGCGTCGATAATGCCGACCTCGCCGACGGTCTTCTGATCATCGATCTGGTGCGCGAAGTGCCGGAAGCGATGAAGCCGAAGAAGGTCATGATCGGCGCGCAGAAGACGCTCGAGGTGGTGAAGGACGAGGACGACGGCTCCAAGGCCGCCTGAGCCTCAGTCTCCGACCAAGATCGTTGGAATCAATAGGGGGCGGAACCGAGGTTCCGCCCCCGCGACGCATAACGCCGCCAAGCCCCAAAATCGGCCGTCCGGGTCGCAGAAGACAACCGGCTTCGAGGCAAGCCCACCGCTCTTTGGCGTTGCTAATGTCTCGAAAGCCCACGCAAATTTGCGTCAGCAATGCCGGGCTTTTGCCCCAGATATGTCAAAAGATAAACCCGCAAACCGGCGGAAAACTGCCGTTTGTCGCATGGTTACAAGTGTTTTCAGACTGACCCCAACCAAATCAGTGACTTGGGAGAGGAGTTACTTCCAAAAAGTTTCTAAACGAGACGCGCCTGTTCCAACGCAGCCCTGACGAATCCAGCGAAAAGCGGGTGGGGATCGAAGGGTTTGGATTTCAATTCCGGATGGAATTGCACCCCCACGAACCATGGGTGGTCAGGACGCTCGACGATCTCCGGAAGAAGCCCGTCGGGAGACATGCCCGAGAAGATAAGGCCCTGCTTTTCCAGCGGAGCCATGTAGGCACCGTTGACCTCGTAGCGGTGACGGTGGCGCTCCGAAATCGTGGTGGCTCCCCCATAGATGGTGGAAACGTGGCTGTTGGCAGTAAGCTTCGCTTCGTAAGCGCCCAGGCGCATTGTCCCGCCAAGGTCCCCGCCGGCTTCCCGGGTCTGGAGCCCCTCCTGCGTCATCCATTCGGTAATGATGCCAACCACCGGCTCGCTCGTTTCGCCGAACTCGGTGGAGCTTGCCTTATCGAAGCCGGCCGCACGAGCCCCTTCGATGCAGGCCATCTGCATTCCGAGACAGATCCCGAAGAACGGAACATTGCGCTCACGCGCAAAGCGCACCGCAGCGATCTTGCCCTCGCTTCCGCGTTCACCGAATCCGCCTGGCACGAGGATCGCGTGCATCGGTTCGAGCTGGGCGGCGATGTCGCTGTCTCCCTGCTCGAAGATTTCCGCATCGATCCAGTTGATGTTGACCTTCACCCGGTTGGCCATGCCGCCATGGACGAGCGCCTCGTTGAGCGACTTGTAGGCGTCCTGAAGGCCGACATACTTGCCGACCACGCCGATGGTGACCTCGCCCTCGGGGTTCTGATGGCGATCGACGACGTCGTACCAGCGCGACAGGTCGGGTTCGGGCGCGTCGGTGATGCCGAACCCACGCAGCACTTCGCTGTCGAGACCTTCCGCGTGGTATTGCAGCGGGACCGAGTAGATAGAAGGCGCGTCGAGGGCCGGGATTACCGCTTCCTTGCGGACGTTGCAGAAGTTGGCGATCTTCTGGCGCTCGCCGTCCGGTATCGGATGCTCGGCGCGGCACAGCAGCACGTCGGGCTTGATGCCCAGGCTGGCCAGCTCACGGACCGAGTGCTGGGTCGGCTTGGTCTTCAACTCGCCCGCAGCCTTGATGTAGGGGACCAGCGTCACATGGACGCTCAGCGACTGCAGTGGCTCTAGCTCGTTCCTCAGCTGGCGAATCGCCTCCATGAAAGGAAGGCTTTCGATGTCACCGACCGTACCGCCGATCTCGCAAAGGATGAAATCGTGGTCGCCCTGGTCGGCGAGCGCGAATTCCTTGATCGCATCGGTGACGTGCGGGACCACCTGCACCGTCGCGCCGAGGTAATCGCCGCGGCGTTCCTTGGCGATGATCTGCTGGTAGATCCGGCCCGAAGTGACGTTGTCGCCCTGGTGCGCAGAAACGCCCGTGAAACGCTCGTAATGGCCGAGGTCGAGGTCGGTCTCCGCTCCGTCGTCGGTCACATAGACCTCGCCGTGCTGATAGGGACTCATCGTCCCGGGATCCACGTTAAGGTAGGGATCGAACTTACGAATGCGGACCTTGTAGCCGCGCGCCTGGAGGAGGGCAGCAAGCGATGCTGCCATCAGACCTTTGCCAAGCGAGGAGACCACGCCGCCGGTGATGAAAATATACCGCGCCATGGGAGTCGGGCCTTAAGCTGAGGATTGGAGTCGGGGCAAGCGCAAAGCCATGCGAATTGCGCCGCATTTGCGGCGCAATCCACAATTCGCGCTGCGGTTGTGGTTATTCGGCTACGTCGGCCAGCGGATCGGCGGCCGGAGCAGTCTCTGCTGCCGCAGGAGCGGTCGCCGGCTGCTCGCCGGTGGTTGCCGCGCCGAGCGGATCGACCGGCTGCGATGGTGCAACCGCTCGATCAAGAGTCGATTCGAGGCTGTTGTTGCCCGAGTTCTTCACTGCGACTGCAGCAAGGGCGATCGACAGAACAACGAAGAGAATGGCCAGCCAGCGGGTCGAGCGGGTAAGGAAATCCGCCGCGCCGCGCGCGCTCAGCATGCCCGATGGGCTACCGCCGATGCCAAGGCCGCCGCCTTCCGAGCGCTGCATCAGGATAACACCGACAAGAGCGGCTGCGACGATCGCCTGGAGGACGGTGAGAAACAGAAACATCGAAAGGGGTACTCTTCAAGAATTCGGATCAGTCGCGCATCTAGGCGCGCACGAGCGAAACGACAAGGCCGTGCGGCCCTGCCGCCCCGATCAGGCCTCTTCGGCTTCGGAAGCGCCGACGACGATGCCGAGGAAGCTCTCGGCGCTGAGGCTAGCGCCGCCAACGAGTGCCCCGCCGACTTCCGGCGTCGAAAGAATTTCGCGCGCATTCTCGGGCTTCACCGAACCGCCGTAGAGGATGCGGACCTGTGCGGAGACATCCTCGCCATAGGTATTGTCGAGAAGCGCACGGATGGCTCGGTGCATCGCCTCGATGTCCTGTGCAGTGGCGGTGCGTCCTGTGCCGATCGCCCAGATCGGTTCGTAGGCGATGGTCAGGCGCTCCGCCGGGTCACCGAACGCCGGCAACGCAGACTTGAGCTGGCGCAGAACGAAGTCCTCCGCATCTCCGGCATCTCGGGTTTCCAGCGTTTCGCCGCAGCAAAGGATGACCCGAAGACCCGCTTCCAGGGCTGATTCGATCTTGGCGTTGATGAGCTTGTTAGTCTCGCCGTGGTCCTGGCGACGCTCACTGTGTCCGAGAATTACGAACTTCGCTCCCGCGTCAGCCAGCATGGATGCGGCGATGTCGCCGGTGTGCGCACCTTCTGCTCCGGGATGGCAGTCCTGCGCGCCGATGCCGATCTGCTCAGCTTCGCGGTGGACCGCATGAATCAGCGTGTAGGGAGGAGCCAGAGCGACCTCGACCTTCATGTAGCGCTGTGCAGCGCGGTCAATGGCGCGCGCTTCCGACAGCATGGCGCGCGTGCCGTTCATTTTCCAATTGCCAACGATGTAGGGCCGTTCGGCCATTGCGAATTCCTGCGATGAATGGATGTTTGCGGTCCGCTATAGGGGCCAAGGTGTAGGCTTCGCTAGACAAGCTTTGTTTGCGCGTCAAAACCCTTTCGCACCTGTTGCGGGGAGGTCGCAGGGCGGATAAAGCGCCCACTCGACGAAGGGCCGCTCGCACATGGGAAGCCCGCCAATCAAGCTTACGGGATCGCCCGCAGACCATGCTCCAGTTCTTCCGCAACATGTTCAAGACCAAGCTGGGCCTCGCGCTCGCATTGGTTTTCCTTGGCCTCATCGCATTGGCCTTTGCCAGTGCCGACGTGTCCAGCACCGGGACCTTCGGTGGTGTGGCTGGCGGCGACCGGGTGGCGGTTGTCGGGGACCAGAAGATCGGCACCAGTGATCTAATCCGCGCTGCGAACAATGGTCTCGACCGGGTGCGCCAGGATCGCCCGACGATCACGATGCAGACCTTCGTCGCCGAGAAAGGTCTCGAACAGGTCCTGGATGCGCTCATCGACCGGTTTTCGCTCAAAGGCTTTGCCGAGAAATACGGAATCAGGGCCGGCGCGAACCTGGTGAACAGCGAAATCCGGACGATTCCGGCGTTCCGCGGTCCCGACGGAAATTTCAGCGAGACTGCCTATCGCCAGGTTCTCGCACAACAGCGCATTACAGACGCGCAGGCGCGTGACGACCTTGGTACTTCGCTTCTCTCGCAACAAGTGTTCATGCCGGCATCGTTCGGCGCGACGGTCCCGCAAAAGCTGGCCTATCGCTATGCCCAGCTATTCAAGGAGCGCCGCCAAGGGACGATCGCCCTGCTTCCTTCGGCTGCTTATGCGCCGAAGGGTCCCGTATCGGACAGCACGCTCAAAGCATTCTATGATTCGAACCGAGCGCTCTTCGTGCGCCCAGAGCGGCGCGTTATCCGTTTCGCCACTTTCGATGCCGCTGCGCTTGGAGATCGGGTCAATCCCACCGACGCGGAAATTGCGGCCCGCTACGAGCGCGACAAGGCGCAGTACGCTGCCAGCGAAACACGCAATTTCACCCAGATCATCGTTCCGACAGAAGCAGCGGCAAAGTCGATCCGCCAGCGTGTTGAAGGGGGCGCATCGCTTGAAGCGGTAGCGCGTGAGGCAGGCCTTCGTGCTGCTCCGGTGACCGAGGTCGACCGCAAGGCATTGGCCGGCCAGGCTTCCGAAGCAGTGGCCAAGGCGTATTTCAGCGCAGCACGGGGATCGGTCGCTCAACCGGCTCGCAGCTCCCTCGGCTGGCACGTTGCCCGGATCGATTCGGTCAATTCCAAGCCGGCTCGCACGCTCGCGCAGGTGCGCGGCGAGATCGAAGATGCCCTCCGCACAGAGAAGCGATCGACGGGCCTCGCCAACCTCGCCATCGAAATCGAAGATCAGATTAGCGACGGGGCAACGCTCAGTGAAATTGCTGAGGAGCGTGGTCTCGAGCTTACGACAACCCAGCCCGCTCTCGCCGACGGTCGCATCTATCGTTCGCCGAACGAGACGCTACCCGCAATTCTTGCACCTGCACTTTCGACCGCCTTCCAGATGGAGGAGGAAGAGCCGGAGATTGCACCCTTGGCCGGTGGTCAGGACTATCTCGTTTACGAGGTGAGCGACATCACCCCAGCTGCGACTGCGCCCTTCGGGGAAATCAAGGAAGTCGTCGCGCAGAGCTGGCGCCAGGCCGAAGGCATGAAGGCAGCTCAGGCTGCTGCGGACAGGATACTCAAAAAGGTGCGGAGCGGCACGACACTTGCTGCGGCCCTCGCGGCCGAAAAGGTCGCACTCCCGAGTCCCGACGCAGTCAATCTGACGCGTGAACAGCTGGCTGCAGAACGTGAGCGTCGCATCCCTCCTCCGCTGGCCCTCCTCTTCAGCATGGCGGAAGGAACCACGAAGAAGCTCGAAGGCCCCAACAAGGCTGGCTTCTATGTCGTGAACCTTGCTGATGTGACGATGGACAATCTTGCCAAGGACGATCCCCTGATCGCACAGGCACGAACCCAGATGGGGCCACTGCTAGGCGACGAGTTCGCCAAGCAGCTGAGCTTCGCCATGCGCGATGAACTGGGCGTCGAGCGCAACCAGTCGGCCATCGACGCCGTTCGCAAGCAGTTGCTCGGCGAGAATTGAGGCGCGCTTGACCGGTTTGCTCGAAGGCGAAGGGCGGGCACGCGCCGAGCTGGAGGCAGGCCGCGCTGCGCTCGTCTGGCGCAAGGTCGTGGCCGATACAGAGACCCCTGTCGGTGCAGCCCTAAAGCTGTTCGAGGAGGGACGCGGCGACTTCCTGCTCGAATCCGTCGAGGGCGGCGAGGTGCGCGGACGCTACAGCCTCATCGGCCTCGATCCCGATCTCGTCTTTCGAGCGACGGGCCAAAACGCCCAGATCAATGCCGCTTGGCGCAGCAATCGCGAGGCATTCGAGGCCTGCGACGCGGGCACCCTTGACGCACTCCGAACGCTCGTGCGTGATTGTCGCTGTGACGTGCCAGAAGAGCTGCCCCCTGCCCTCGCCTGCCTCGTCGGCTACTTCGGGTACGAAACGATCGGGCTTGTAGAGAAGCTACCCAGACCTGCGGATGAAGCGCTCGAGTTGCCCGACATGTTGTTCGTTCGGCCCACCGTCATCCTCATTTTCGACCGACTGAGCGATGCGCTCTACTGCATTGCACCAGTCTGGCAGGGTGGATCGGTCGAAATCGCAGCGGATCGCATCGACGAGGTCCTCCGCAAGCTATCCCGTCCCACGGCGCTCGAACATGTCGACGCCAGCGCGCATCCCGAGCCGGCATTGTCGCCGACAATGCCCGCCGCAGATTACGAGGCGATGGTCCTGCGTGCGAAGGAATACATCACTGCGGGCGACATCTTCCAGGTAGTGCTGTCACAGCGCTTCACCTCGCCCTTCGAACTGCCGCCGATGGCGCTTTATCGCTCGTTGCGCAGGGTGAACCCTTCGCCCTTCCTCTATCTGCTCGACCTGCCCGGCTTCGCAGTCGTCGGTTCAAGTCCTGAAATTCTCGTGCGCGTCCGCGACGGCGAAGTGACCATTCGCCCGATTGCAGGAACGAGACCACGTGGCGCTACTGCTGCAGAAGATCGGCTTGCCGAACAATCGCTTCTGTCCGACCCGAAAGAGCGTGCTGAGCACTTGATGCTCCTCGACCTTGGCCGCAACGACGTCGGCAGGGTCGCCGAATCCGGCAGCGTTACAGTCACCGAAAGTTTCACCGTCGAACGTTACAGCCACGTCATGCATATCGTCAGCAACGTCGTCGGTCGTCTGGCAGAAGATCGCGATGCGCTGGACGCGCTCTTCGCAGGTTTCCCTGCGGGCACTGTTAGCGGTGCCCCCAAGATTCGAGCGTGCGAAATCATCGCGGAGCTCGAGCCCAGCACCCGCGGCCCCTATGCCGGGGGCGTGGGGTATTTTGCGCCCGATGGTTCCGTCGACAGTTGTATTGTCTTGCGGACCGCAGTGGTGAAAGACGGCGAAATGCATGTGCAGGCAGGTGCAGGGATCGTCGCCGACAGCGAGCCAGCTTATGAACAGCGCGAATGCGAAGCCAAGGCGGGGGCCCTACTCGCTGCGGCAAGAGAGGCGGTTCGCCTAGCCCAGGAGCCCGGTTTCGGCCAATGAAGACGACGACTATCGCCATCCTTTCTCTGATGGCCCTGACGGCCTGCGAAGCGCAGCCCGAAGGGAAGCCCGTGGCGCGGACTCGGATTGACGGCAAGGCCGATGCCGCGACGCCGACACCCACTCCCAGTGTCGCGAGCGCTGTGGAAAGTGCCTGTCGCTCGATCATTTTCGAAGATGCTCCCCTGACGCATTGCCTCGCAACGCCTTCGCGCCACACCATCTCGATGGATCTGGGTCCTAGCGGAGAAGCTCCCTATCGCAGCCTGAGCGAGTTTGCGAAAACGCATTCTCCCGACAAGGTTGCCTTCGCAATGAACGCCGGAATGTTCGACGACGAGGGCAAGCCGATCGGCTATTTCGTCGAGAATTCGGAGCGTCTGAAGGAGCTCAACACCGCCGACGGCGAAGGCAATTTCCACATGAAGCCGAACGGCGTGTTCTACGGTACCAACGGAGAATGGCACGTCCGTACGACCGACGATTTTCTTGCCAACGTCAAGGACCGACCTGTCTTTGGGACACAATCTGGACCCATGCTGGTCGTTGACGGCAAACTCCATCCCGAAATTACCAATGACGGCCCATCGCGTCTTGTGCGCAACGCAGTGGGCGTCGACGATCAGGGCCGCGCGCATTTCGTTATTTCCAATGCGCCGGTCTCTTTCGGCAAGATCGCGCGATTCTATCGTGACGAGCTCAAGGTGAAGAACGCTCTTTACCTCGATGGGACCGTCTCGCAGCTGTGGAACCCGGCGACCGACCGGCTCGATACGGGCGCCCCTATCGGTCCGATCGTCGTCGTTGAGAGGAAGGACGCGGAATGACCCAGGAACGCCGCACGCTCTATCCCGAAATCGAGCCTTACGAGACGGGTATGCTCGAGGTTGGTGACGGCCACACAATCTACTGGGAAAAGGTCGGTACGCCAGGTGGCAAGCCCGCGGTCTTCCTGCATGGCGGCCCCGGCGCCGGATGCAGCCCGGGCCAGCGTCGCCAGTTCGACCCGGCGCTGTACGACGTCTTGCTGTTTGACCAGCGTGGCTGTGGCCGCTCGACTCCGTTCGCCTCTCTCGAGCACAATACAACTTGGCATCTCGTCCGCGACATGGAGAAGCTGCGCGAGATGTGCGGGCATGAACAATGGCTCGTGTTCGGCGGCAGCTGGGGTTCGACGCTTGCGCTGTCCTATGCCCAGACCCATCCCGACCGGGTGAGCGAACTGGTCCTGCGCGGCATCTTCCTCGGCCGCCAGATCGAACTCGACTGGCTTTGCACCTTTGGCGCGAGCGAACTCTATCCCGAGGAATGGGACAATTTCGTCGCCCATGTCGACGAGGACAAGCAGGACGACCTGGTCGAAGCCTATCGCGACCTGCTCGACGATCCCGATCCCGAAGTGCGCAAGGCCGCCGCTGCGGCGTGGAACCGCTGGGAGGGTGTGACCTGTACGCTCCTGCCGCAGGAAGACACGGTCGACCACATGGCCGAAGGCGAGAACGCCGTCGCCACCGCGCGGATCGAGAACCACTATTTCCGCAATGGCTGTTTCCTTGAGGAAGGGCAGTTGCTTGATAATGCATGGAAGCTGGCGGACATTCCCGGCGTGATCGTGCAGGGGCGCCACGACTGCTGCACCCCGCCCCGCTCGGCGTGGGATTTGAAGCAGGTGTGGCCCGAGGTGGAACTGCAATTGGTGCCCGACGGCGGCCACCTTTACACCGAACCTGGTATCACCGACGGGCTTGTGCGTGCGAGCGACAGGTTCGCTGGCAAGCAGGCGTGACGTCAGGTCCAGCTTATCTTGCTTGATAGAGCGGCCCCGCGCCGCCATTGACGCCACGAATGACCGACAGCCGCACCATCCTTGTCATAGACAACTATGACAGCTTCACCTTCAACCTGGTCCATTACCTCATGGAGCTTGGCGCAGGCGTGGAGGTGGTGCGCAATGACGCCATTTCGGCGGGGCAGGCGATTTCCAGCGGGGCAGCGGGCTTCCTGATCTCGCCCGGACCATGCACGCCTAACGAGGCCGGCGTCAGTCTCGACCTCGTGGCGGCATGCGCCGATGCGGGCAAACCTCTGCTCGGCGTATGCCTCGGGCACCAGTCCATCGGGCAGCACTTTGGCGGCAATGTGGTCCGCGGCGGGCTGATGCATGGCAAGACGTCACCCGTGACGCATGACGGCAGCGGCGTCTTTGCCGGATTGCCGTCACCCTTCACCGCCACCCGCTATCACTCGCTGGTGGTCGAGGACATTCCCGACGATTTAGTCGTGAACGCGACAAGCGAGACGCCGGGCCTCGACGGCAGCAGCGTGATGGGATTCCGCCACCGCGAACTGCCGATCCACGGGGTGCAGTTTCATCCCGAGAGCATCGCCACCGAGCACGGCCATGCCCTGCTCGCGAACTTCCTCGCGCTCTGCGGGATCGAGGCGCGCGAAATCGCATGAAGCACCTGCCGCTTGCCGTTCCGCACATGACCGAAAGCGAGGCCGAGGAGGTCTTCGGCTGGATCCTCGACGGCGATGCCAGCGACGAGGAGATTGCTCGCTTCCTCCTCGCCATGACCGAGCGCAGCGAGACCGCGGACGAGATTGCCGGTGCGGCGCGGGCCTTGCGCGCGCGTTACATTCCGGTGGCCGGGCCGGACAATGCGATCGACGTCTGCGGCACCGGCGGCGACGGGCACCACACGCTCAACGTCTCGACCGCAGTTGGCCTGGTGGTTGCGTCCTGCGGCGTACCCGTGGCGCGACATGGAAACCGGGCGATTTCCTCGCTTTCGGGTGTGGCCGACACGCTCGAAGTACTCGGGCTCGACATGGCGGCAGCAGGGCGGACCGCGGAAAAGACGCTGGCCGAACTCGGCATCTGCTTCCTCTTCGCACCCAATCACCATCCGGCGATGGTGCGCATCCAGCCTATTCGCAAGCAGTTGGGCCGTCGGACGATCTTCAACCTCATGGGGCCGCTGTCGAACCCGGTCGGGATCAAGCGTCAGCTGATCGGCATCGCGCGCCCGGGCTACGTCTCGATCTATGGCGATGCGACGGCGCGGCTCGGAACCGAGCGAACCTTCATCGTCTCGGGCGACGAGGGGCTCGATGAGCTGAGCCTCGCCGGCGGCAACGAGATGGCGGACGTCACCGGGCACGAATTTGCCATGAAGCGCGTCGATGCGACCATGGCGGGGTTGGATCACGCTCCGCTCGAGGCGATCCGTGGCGGGGATCCGGCACACAATGCGAAGGCACTGGCCGCGCTGCTCGACGGCGAACAAAGCGCCTATCGCGAGACGGTGAAGTTCAATTCCGCCGCCGCGCTGATGGTCGCCGGGCGTACTGACGACTGGGCCGAGGGTGCTGAGCTGGCGGCCGAAGCACTGGATTCGGGCGCTACGAAAAGACTCCTATCGCGCTGGATCGAGATGGCCCGATGAACAAACTGATCGAAATCTGCGCCACCAAGCGCGAGGAAGTCGCTGTGCGCAAGGCGATGCGTTCACTTGCCGACCTTGCGGCATTGGCCAGCGAGCAATCCGCACCTCGCGGTTTCAGGACATCACTTGAGAAGGCGCAGGCTGATGGCTTCGGCCTGATTGCAGAAGTGAAGAAAGCTTCGCCATCCAAGGGATTGATCCGGGAAGACTTTCATCCGGCTCAGCACGCCCGCGACTACGCCGCAGGGGGTGCCGCTTGCCTCTCCGTACTGACCGATGCGCCGTACTTCCAGGGGCACGAGGATTACTTGGTCGAGGCCCGGGCTGCTTGCGGCCTTCCGGTCCTGCGCAAGGATTTCATGGTCGACCCGTGGCAAGTTGCCGAAGCGCGCGCCATTGGCGCCGACGCGATCCTGATCATCGTGGCTGCGCTCGAAGATGCGGAGATGCGCGAGATCGAAGCTGCCGCGATCGAACTTGGCATGGACGTGCTTGTCGAGGTTCACGACGAATCCGAAATGGAGCGAGCGTCAGCGCTCGAATCGCGCCTTATCGGAGTCAATAATCGTGATCTGCGGACGTTCGTCACCGACCTCGCGACTACCGAAAGGCTGGCTCCCCTGGCGCCAGAGGGCACCTTGCTGGTAGGGGAAAGCGGTATCGCAACGCATGCCGATTGTGTCCGGCTCGCTAGTGCCGGGGTGCGCAGCTTCCTCGTCGGCGAGAGCCTGATGCGACAGGGCGACGTCGCATCTGCTACGCGCGCACTGCTTTGCGGCTAGCGGGACGTACCGCGAACACTTGTTCCACACCCGATAGCTCGAAAATGGCTGAATTGCTTGACTTGGCGATTCGAGTTGCCTAATTGTTCCACATTCGTTCACACGGTTGTGAACAGGCGACACGGGAGTTTCGCAGTCATGCTGACCGCCAAGCAGCACGAGTTGATCCGCTTCATCCAGCAGAAGCTGGAGGAGACGGGAATTTCGCCCAGCTTCGAAGAAATGAAGGAGGCGCTCGACCTCAAGAGCAAGTCTGGCGTCCACCGCCTGATCTCCGCGCTTGAAGAACGCGGGTTCATCCGGCGCCTGCCCAACCGGGCTCGTGCGCTGGAGGTCGTGAAGCTTCCGGAAGACGCAGTAACCAGCTCGTCACGCCCGCGGGCTGCAAATGACGCGGTGATCGCTGCTGCCGCACCTCGCGCTCCGGCCCCAGCTCCGGCCAACGACATCATTGACGTCCCGCTCCACGGCCGCATTGCCGCGGGCGCGCCGATCGAGGCCATCGAAGGTCAGTCGAGCATGCCTGTCCCGGCTGCACTGCTCGGTCCGGGTGAACACTATGCGCTCGAGGTGTCCGGTGACTCGATGATCGAGGCAGGGATTTTCGACGGTGACTTCGCCCTCGTCCGCCGCACGGACAGTGCTCGTGACGGAGAGATTGTCGTGGCCCTCGTCGACAACGAGGAGGCGACGCTCAAGTACCTGCGGCGTGAGGCGGGTCGTGTCCGCCTCGATCCGGCGAATGGGGCCTACGAGCCGCAGATTTACGAACCGCATCGGGTCAAGGTTCAGGGCAAACTCGCAGGCCTGCTACGACGCTACCATTGACCGGAGACGACACTGCGCTCGAAGGAAGCTCAGTGTCCGGCAAATGTCTTTGCGGGATTGCTTGCGGCGCGCTCTTCTTTCGGGAAAGGCGCGCCGTTCTTCTTCCAGGTTCGCTCGTGCGGTGACCACCAGCCATGCCCGCCTTCTGCTTGGGCGACCGTTTCGATCCGTTCGCCAGAAAGGTAGAGGGCAGTTCCACCCTCCCGATCGAGAAAGCGCCGATCGATCCGCACCCATCGCGGTTTGCACGAGCGCGGAAGGTATCTCGGCGCGATTACGATATCGACTTGTGCGCAGGCGGCCGCCAGCGCTCTTTCCTCGATCAGGTTACGGCTCCGGGCGATCAGCAATCGCCAATCGCGCCGCGATCGCTCGATCGTCACGATGCAGAAGTCATCGCTACATCTCGCTTTGTTCCAATCCGCCAGAGCATTGGGCTCGCTCCTTGTTGCGGCGATCTCCATGAGGTTGTCCCGCGCGTAGCCGCCCTTGCTTTCGCGCAGGACGATCAGCGTTTCTCCTGCTTCCACAATGCCAAGGTCCTGCCCGTCGCGCGTGACCAGCACGTCGGGCATCGGGGCGACCAGCATCCAAAGCGTTCCAACCATGACCGGGACCAACCCCCACAATCTCTTGTTCCCGTGCCACAGCGCCAGCCACAGCGCCCCGGCTACGAAGAGAAGCATGGCCGTCAGGGGAACCGGGGGCGAAAGCCGCACGGCCCCTGGCTGGTCGGCCACGAAATGCGCGATGGCAAGCAAGGCCTCGATCGACTTGCCGGCGAGCCACCAAACCGGTGCCCCGGCTCCAACCACATCGAGCATCAGGGCCAAAGCAACCAGCGGCATGGAAACGAAGGTCACCAAGGGAATTGCCAGCAAATTGGCAAATGCGCCGTACACCCCCGCACGGTGAAAGTGGAACAACACCACCGGCATCAGCGCCAGTTCGATGACCATTCCGGTCACGAACAGCATGACCAGGCGTCTGCCCCATTTGCGCAGCAGCCCCTCGTCACGGGGAGTCAGGAATTGCTTCACCGGATCGCAGTTGTGCAGCGCTACGATGGCGATCACGGCGGCGAAGCTCATCTGGAAGCTCGGCCCGACGAGAGATTCTGGCCACAGTAACAGGACTGCCAGCGCTGCCACTGCGACCATGCGCATGGACAAAGGCTCGCGCCCCAATGCCAATGCGATCAGTACCAGCACTGCCCCGATACAGCTGCGAACAGTCGGCACCTCCGCGCCTGTCAGCAACGTATATGCGATCCCCATTCCCGCACCGACAACCGCCGCCACCAATGGCAGACGGACGCGCAGGGCCAACCATGGCCACAGCGCAAGCAGCCGCAAGGTCAGGACATATGCAGCCGCGATGACTGCGCTGACATGCAATCCGCTGATCGAAAGCAAGTGCGTCAGGCCAGCATCGCGCATGGCCTCCTCGTCCGCTTCTGAGATGGCTCCGCGATCTCCGCTCGCAAGAGTAGCTGCAATAGATCCGGCCCCTCCGGAAAGCCGGGCCCGCACGAACTCGGAAAGGCCTCGCTGTATTCCAGCGAGGTTCGCACTTCCCTCCCCGGGGCTCTCAACCAGTTGCACATCGCCGGCCACCGCACCAGTCGCAGACAATCCGTCGAACCAGGCACGCCGGGCGAAATTGTAGGCCCCGGGAACGATTGGCGGGGCCGGCGGCATCAGGCGCGCGGCAAAGCGTATCCTTGCGCCCTCCCGGAAGGCCAAGGAGTCCCGCTCAAGGGGAAGGTTTATGCGATAGGCAAGCGCCCTGCCGGTCTCCGGATCACTCGCCGCGACCGTAAGGCGCACCCTTCCCTCGGCCGGTTGCTCATCGCGTTCGATTATCCGGGCGTCTATCCGCTCGAAGCGCGGTGAAGGAATGGGCTCGGCTCCGATCAACTCCGAGCGCAGCCAGACCACCGCGATGCCGGCTACAATCGCCACAGCAACGGCAACCGTGGCATAGAGCAGGTGAGCGCGCCCATCCCGGCTCCGCCACAATGCAATTGCAGCCGCGGAAAGGAGGGCCAGCATGCCCATGGCCGCCAACCATTGATAAGGCGAGGCGAGACCGAACCAAACCCCGATACCTGCTGCGAAACCAACGGTAATCCATGGCCCGCGATCGAACCTAGCCGACGCGAGCAACCCTTCCGCACCCTCCGCGAATCTGGACAAGAGCGCGCGCATGCGCCAAGGGCGCGGCACGACCCGACGGACGTGATCGTCCGCCTCCCCCATCGGTATCAAGGGCGTCCCCCGCGTCGCCATGTAAGTGTTTGAAAGGAAGCGAGAGACAATGGCAAGCGATAGTGTGAGCGGCGCCGGAAAGACTGCCGGACAGGTCGTCACCCGCTTTGCTCCCTCGCCCACCGGATATCTCCATATCGGCGGTGCGCGCACGGCGCTCTTCAACTGGCTCTATGCCCGCCATCATGGTGGCCGCGTGCTGCTGCGGATCGAGGACACCGACCGCAAGCGCAGCACGCAGGACGCGATCGACAAGATCATCGAGGGGCTCGATTGGCTCGGTCTCGATTTCGACGATGCGCCCATGTTCCAGTCTGATCGCGCGGAGCGTCATGCCGAGGTTGCCCACCAGCTTCTCGCTGCCGGCCATGCCTACAAGTGCTTCGCCACGCCCGAGGAACTGGAGGCAATGCGCGAGCAACAGCGCGCCGCCAAGCTGCCCTTGCGCTATGACCGCCGCTGGCGCGACCGCGATCCGTCGGAAGCGCCTGCGGGTGCGCCCTACGTTATCCGCCTGAAGGTGCCGACCGGAGGCGCGACCACAATCGACGATGCGGTCCAGGGCAGGATCACCGTCCAGAACAACGAGATCGACGACTACATCCTGCTGCGCTCGGACGGCACGCCGACCTATATGCTGGCAGTGGTGGTGGACGACCATGACATGGGCGTCACGCACATCATTCGCGGCGACGACCACATCAACAACGCGTTCCGCCAGCTGCCAATCATCCGCGCCATGAACGCCATCGAGGGCAACTGGCCGGATCCGGTCTACGCCCACGTGCCGCTGATCCACGGCCCCGATGGCGCGAAGATGTCGAAGCGTCACGGCGCAGTCGGTGTCGAGGCCTATCGCGACCAGGAAGGAGTCCTCCCCGAAGCGCTGTTCAACTACCTGCTGCGTCTCGGTTGGGGCCATGGCGACCGCGAGGAAATCACCAAGGAGGAAGCCGTCGAGCTTTTCGATCTCGACGGTGTCGGCAAGGGCCCGGCGCGCTTCGACATCAAGAAGCTGCAGAACCTCAACGGTCACTACATCCGCGAGGCCGATGATCGACGCCTGGCGCTGATCGTGGCCGAAAAGATCGGTCCGAAAGCGGATGCGGATTTGCTCACCAAGGCGATGCCCGTCCTGAAGCTACGTGCGAAGTCCACCAATGAACTTGCTGAAGGTGCTGCATTTCTCTTCGCAAAGCGGCCGCTGGCGATGACTGAGAAGGCGGCGGAACTTCTGGACGACAATGCACGGGAACTTCTTTCCGGCCTTTCAAAAATGCTGCACCTGCAAAATGACTGGACAATCGAGGGACTTGAAGCCACTACGAAATCGTATGCGGAGACGCTTGGATTGGGTCTCGGCAAGCTCGCGCAGCCCATGCGCGCAGCATTGACCGGTACGACAACGTCGCCCGGTATTTTCGATGTGCTGGTCCTGCTGGGAAGGGATGAGGCGCTCGCGCGGATCGACGCGCAGGCCCGCTCGGCAGAAGCAGCAAAGGAAGTTTGAGGAGAAACGCGTGGCCGACAAGCAGGCAACTCTCGATCTCGGTGGCACGACCCACCAATTCCCGGTTCTTGAAGGCAGCGTCGGACCCGATGTCATCGACATCCGCAAGCTGTACGGCGAGACCGGCGCATTCACTTACGATCCCGGCTACAAGTCGACCGCGAGCTGCGAGAGCGCGCTGACCTATATCGACGGTGAAGAGGGCGTCCTGCTCCACCGCGGCTATCCGATCGGCCAGCTGGCCGAGCATTCGAGCTTCATGGAAGTCAGCTACCTTCTGCTCAATGGCGAGTTGCCCTCGCAGAAGGAACTGGACGACTTCACCTGGACGATCAGCCGCCATACGATGCTGCACGAGCAGCTGGCGACGTTCTATCGCGGCTTCCGTCGCGATGCGCACCCGATGGCGGTGATGTGCGGCGTGGTTGGCGCCCTGTCGGCATTTTATCACGACAGCACCGACATCTCCGATCCGGAGCACCGCAAGATCAGCAGTCACCGCCTGATCGCCAAGATGCCGACGATCGCCGCGATGGCGTACAAGTACTCCATCGGTCAGCCGTTCCTCTATCCGAAGAACGATCTCAGCTACACCGGCAACTTCCTGCGCATGACCTTCGGCGTGCCGGCCGAGGAATACGAAATCCATCCCGCCATCGAGCGTGCAATGGATCGTATCTTCATCCTCCATGCCGACCACGAACAGAACGCGTCGACCTCCACCGTCCGCCTTGCCGGCTCGTCGGGCGCCAACCCCTTCGCCTGTATCGCCGCCGGCATCGCGTGCCTGTGGGGTCCGGCGCATGGCGGTGCCAACGAAGCAGCGCTGAACATGTTGCAGGAAATCGGCTCGCCCGATCGCATCCCGCACTACATCGAGCGCGCCAAGGACAAGAACGATCCGTTCCGCCTGATGGGCTTTGGCCACCGCGTCTACAAGAACTACGATCCGCGTGCGACTGTCATGCAGCAGACGCTGCGTGAAGTGTTCGAAGCGCTCAACGTCAATGACCCGGTTTTCGAAACCGCGCTGCGGCTCGAGGAGCTCGCGCTAAGCGACGACTACTTCAAGGAAAAGAAGCTTTTCCCGAACGTCGATTTCTACTCGGGCATCATCCTCAACGCGATCGGTTTCCCGACGACGATGTTCACCGTGCTCTTCGCCCTTGCCCGCACCGTGGGCTGGGTCGCGCAGTGGAACGAGATGATTTCCGATCCCGGCCAAGTCATCGGTCGCCCGCGCCAGCTCTACACTGGTCCGACGGAACGCGATTACGTGCCCATCGGCCAGCGCTAATCGCAAGAGCAGGACAACGATCAAGGGGTGCTTCGGCGCCCCTTTTTCGTTTCAGCCACCGTTTTCGTCGTCCGCGCGCGGCACATCCTTGCCGGGGCCGTCGCGCATCTCGCCGCGCATGTCGTCGGCTGCGGGCACCGACAAGGTAAACCGCGCTCCCTGCCCTGGCGCACTTTCGACAGTGAGGTCGCCATCCATCGCCCGTGCGATACGACGCGAGATGTAGAGGCCGAGGCCCGAGCCGCCATCGCCGCTGCGCCCAAGACGCTCGAACTTCTCGAACACCTTGGACTGCTGGTTCTGGTCGAGCCCCATGCCTTGGTCGGCCACGGTAATCAGCGCCCGGTTGCCGACCCGGTCGAGACGTATCCAGACCTGGCTCTGATCAGGTGAATAGCGGATCGCATTGCCGACAAGGTTGAGCAGGATCTGCAGGACACGGCGAAACTCGGCGATGGCCAACTGGCTCTCGCCTTCGACCGGCGGCACCAACGTGATACCCTTCTCCTGCGCACGCACCCCGAGGATGCCACAGGCTCGGCGCGCTACGTCAGCAAGCTCTATGCGGTCGGGCGCAGTTACGAACTCGTCCGATTCCACGACTTCCAGATCCGAAAGATCGTCGATCAGAGCGAGAAGGTGCTGCGCCGCCGTGGCAATGTCCGCGGCATAGGAACTGTATTCATCGGCAATGGGGCCGGCGAGCTTGGTTCGGATCGTCTCGGCATTGGCAATGATGCGATTGATGGGCTGCCGCAGCACCGGCGTCAGGTCGCGACCGAAAGAGGCACCCTCGATGCCGCTGGGCGACGCGCTCTCTCCCGTAACGGGTTCTGGCGAGGAGGCCGTGAGGTAGAGCACGAAGCCGGCGCTGCCCGGCTCCATCTGGCCGAGCGGTTCGAGATGGGCAGTCCATTCGCGCCCGGATCCTTCTATCTGGCAGCGAGCGCCGTCGAGAAGCCGCCAATGGAGCGGTTGTTCGTGGCTGTTTCCCGGCAAGGTGACGAAATCGGTCCACGGGCGGCCTATCGCTTCGCGCGTCGCCTCGACGAATTGCGCGAGGTCCTGAGCTTCCGTCACGACCGACAGAATGCCTTGCTTGGGGTCCAAACGGGCCGTGCAGTCGGCGAGGTGGCGGTTGATTTCGACCCGGCGGCGGGCGGCGTCGAGTTCGTTCTCGGGCGGCAACTCCTCGCTATTCCAGTTGACGACATCGATGGCACAGGCGGCAAAATTGCCTTGCTCATCGAACTCGGGTGCCAATTCGACCCATGCCGTAATCCGGTTATCGCCATCGACAGCCGAGAACTGGCGCGCGAGGCGCAGTCCGTAGTGCCGCGCCTTTTCCACCAGCGAGCGCAATTCGGGGACTGCAATGGTTTCACCAACCCGCCCCCCGCAGGCTTCCTGCAGGCCCGCCAAGGGTTCCTGGGCCTCAACGAGGCGACCTTCGGCATCTGCCCGCCCATGGGCGATATAGCGAGTCCCGACAGTGGTCATCTCAGCTCACCCCCAATGAGCCGGCTTCGGCCAGCAATTGTGCAGCTTCCGAAGCCGTAATCTCGCCAATCGCTCGCTGGGGATCGGCCTGTGGATGCAGTCGCATGACCTCGACTTCAAGCTGTTCGCGCGAAAGCCCTGCGGCCCTCAGACCAAGAGCAAGCCTCAAGACCTGCTTCTCGTTCGTGGACAGGACGGCCATGCCGCGCGACTGGCCGGAACGCGCACCGAGCGCGGTTAGGAAGAGTGCAACGCCTGCGCCCGTTACGTCTAGTGCGGCGGTCGCATCGTCAGCCATCCCGGAGACGAGGCGAGCCAGCAGGGCCAGGCGATTGGTGCTCTCGTCATAGCCATTGCGCAGTTTGGCCTCCGCCCGGATCATCGCATCCGAGCGACGCTGCCCGTTGAAGGTGCGCCAGGCCAGCAGCAAGGCGTGGAACAGGTCGCCGGGCAGTTCCGCGAGCGGCAGCTCCATGCGGCGTTGTGCCTGTGCGAAACGCGCTTGTGTTGCGAGCGCGGCCATGGCGGCGCTCGCCTGACTGCTCTCGGGAGAGGCGATCAGTTCCTGCAGCAATGGCGACAGCACGGGATCGATCCCGTACTGCTGCTCCATGCGCTCGCTCAGCTGCCACTCAAGCGCAAGCGCATGGCAGTGCGAGAGTATCGCGGGGCTGGCAAAGAAATGTTCGGCAAGATCCTCGCCATGGCGGTCGGCAAAGGCGTCCCTTCCCTTCTCTCCAGTCGCTTCGGCCTGCGCACGCAGGATTTGCCATGCCATGTCGTGGCACATGCCCCGAATACGCGCGACCAGCTCGTCACTGAACAACGAATGGTCGGGTGTCGCCAGGAGATGCGAGAGGATAGGTGCAACGCGTGCGAGCATGGCGTTACCCTGCGCCAATTCATCGCGCAGAGCCGCCGTCCGGGTCTTTTCGCCGGACTCAGGCACGGGGTCGTGCATCTTCATGGGCTTACACTAGCACTTGCATGGTTAATTCGCCGTTATTCGCCGCTTGTCGGGGCGAAGAAAAGCGAGAGCATCACCAATAGCACGAGAACGGCGGTCACCGGCTGCACTATACCGAGGAAGGCCGCGGGTAGCAGCAGTATCGAAAGTGCCACCCGATCACGATATGTCTCGCGAAATCTGGACCCTACCATGCGATGGCCAAGCCGGAGCAGGCCGAACAGGACAACAGGGACGAACAGGCGAAGCCATTCGGTATCTTCGGGCGATGCAAGGGCGATTAGGATGGCGAGAACCGGATCGGTCAGCCAGTCGATTGTCCTCGCCAATGCAGAGCGCCGCGCTGCGGCCTGGCCTGCCAGGGCAATTCGCTCGACCGTTTCACCAGCTGCGCCCAGCATGGCCATCAGGGCACCGAAGCCCAGCGCAGTGATCTCCCATCCGAGCAAGGCCAGCGACATGGCAATAACGCCTGAAAGGCCCGCCAAAATGGCAGGCAGGCGTGCCCAACGCCCGCCCAGCACGTCTTTCGCCAGTCGCGCTCCAATGCGTTCGGATACTGCAAGGCCCGGTGCGGCGAAGCTGGCAGCAGCCGCGTGATCGCGGATCCATTGCTGTTCGCGCTCGTCGAGCTGCTCGACCGTCGGGTCGAGATGCCACCTGCCCACGTCAATGAGGCGCTTCTCTATCGGCTGGATCCGAACCCCCGATTGCAGCGCAATGCGCAACAAGGCCGAAATGACATCCGCGTCAGGTGGCAGCTCCGCCAGCCTTTCGACTGTACTGCCATGCGCGAGGAAAACTCCCGCCCAGGCGAATTCGGCGTCGATACGCTCATATCCCAGCGGCACGGCGTCCTCAGCGGGGAAGACCAGCACTGATGGACGTACAGAGTACTTGAGCACGACCTCGTCGGCGGGAAGCAGTCCCGCACCAACAACGAAAATCTCGTCCGCGGCCGATACAAGTCCGGAAAGTGGACGGGTTTCCTGCATGGCAACGAAACGGACGCCTGCGGCTTCGGCGCGCTTCTGGGCCTCTATCACTTCGCGCCCGATGCCATCGACGAGGCAAGCAATCGTGCCGCAATCGGCAGCCAGGGCGAGATCAACTTGCCTTTCGATGATCCGCGAACCTGCAAAATGGCGGAACGCAGGCCGGATCCGTCCCAGCGCGGGCGAATGGTCTAGTGTGGACAAGAGGGCGACGCGCAAGTCGTGCTCCGGCAGTTTCTTCAACGACCCGTGGTGGTGTTTGCCGGTGTTCTAGGTATCCGGAGGCACAAGAGCCAGCCCAAAGGCGGCCTTACCCTCAGGCTTCGATGCGCAACTCGGTCACCAGTTCCGCCAGCCTCGTCAGGATCGTAGGCTCACCAGGGGCAGCACTCTGCGCATCATCGGCCAACTGGCGCAGTTCCTCGACATGGAAACTTCCGGCAATGGCGTGGAGCCTTTGCGCGGCAACGCTCCAGTTGCCGTCACAACGGGCGCGGCGCAGCAGGTCCAGCTGCCGCTCCACGCTCTCGACAAACGCAGCACGCAGCTCGGCCTGCAGCGCCGGGTCATCACCGGATGCTGCGCCAAGCGCCGCGAGAAAGGGTCCCTGCTGGTAAGTCATTGGTCGCAAACCATACCAGCCAAAGGGTTAAAGTGGGTTTAAGCATGTCGTTTTCGTGATAGCTTCACGCTCATGAGAAAGCGCTCACTGATCCAGGCCGTCTCCGATGGGGACTCGTCGTCAACCGATGAAATCCTTCTTACAGAGGAGGTTGTCGAGGAAGCTTCAGACGATGTCTACGAGGCGACGGAGGTGTGGGAAGAGGAACAGCAAACCAATTCCACGCAATGGATTGCCCCCACGGTCGCGATCGTGGCCATCGCCGCATGGACTGCTTTCTATGTCTGGGCAAACAGCGCCGCGATGTTCGTCGGCGCGACAGCCCAGCAATGGAGCGGCTGGATTACCTCATGGTCGATCCCCGTTCTGCTGGTCGTTTCATTGTGGCTCCTCGCCATGCGCAACTCCACCCGTGAGGCCCAACGTTACGGCGAGGTAGCCTTGTCGCTGCGCGAAGAATCGTCGCGGCTCGAGGAACGACTCGTCACTGTGAACCGCGAACTCAGCCTGGCGCGTGAATTCCTGACCTCGCAGACGCGCGATCTCGAATACCTCGGCCGATCGGCCTCCGAACGGATTTCCGAAAATGCCGATCGCCTCCAGGGCCTTATCAGGCACAATGGTGAGCAGGTCGACGCCATCGCCAAGGTCAGCGAAACGGCGCTCGAGAACATGGACCGGCTGCGTGACAACCTCCCGGTCCTCGCTAATTCCGCGAAGGACGTCTCGAACCAGATCGGCAGTGCCGGACGGACCGCCAAGTCGCAGGTCGACGAATTGATTGAGGGCTTCAAGCGCCTCAACGACTTCGGAGCCGCAAGCGAACGCCAGGTTACTTCGCTGCGCACTCGCGTCGATGAAGCGCTCGAAGCGTTCACCGAACAGACCGAACAGCTGGGCACCGTCGCCGACGCACGCTTTGCAACCTTGCGCGAACAGAGCGAGGTTTTCCGTGCCGACCTCGACAGCCGCGAAGTCGATGCACTCGCTTCGATTCGCGCGCGCGCCGATGCGCTTCGTGCCGAACTGGAATCGGCGCGCGTGGCTGCCGATGCGGAACACGAGGCCGCGCTCGCTACCCTGCGCGAACGGATCCAGAGCCTCCAGCTGGAATCCACACGCATCTCTATCGGTGTGAGAGACGGAGAGAAGGCGGCGATCGAAGCATGGGGCAGTCAGGTCAACGCGATGGCCGACCGTCTTCGCGAAGCTATCGAGGAGATCCGCAAGATCGACGAATCCGCCCTGGTTGCCGCAAATACCAAGCTCAAGGCGTTATTCGAGGAGGCGACTGCGGTCGACGAACGCATCACCGAGCGCAACCGCGCCTTCGACGAACAGAATGCCAAGCGTCGGGTCGAACTCGAGGAGGCCGAGCAGGCGGCCATCGCCGCGATGCGTTCGCGCCTCGAGACTCTCGACGCCGCGCTCGAGGATCGCCAGCGCTCGCATGCCGAAAGCGCCCAGGCGCTCGTGCGTGAAGGCGAAAACCTCGTGGCCCGCCTAGCCGAGCTGGGTTCGAGCTTTGCCAAGGTCGAAAGCCAGGGCCGCGAAGCCAGCGGTGCCATTGCCGACAGCGTCGACGCACTGAACGCCAAGCTGTTGGAAAGCCGCGAGGCCCTTGATGGCACCGACATGGCGGTCGCTGCACTGACCGACGCAAGCGTGCGGCTTCTCGAACTCATCCAGGCGAGTGCCAAGCAGGGTCGCGAAATCCTGCCTGAGGCGATGGCGTCGAGTGAACAGCGCCTCACTGCAATCGAAACACGCGCCCGGGATATCAAGGCTCTCCTCGAGACTGCCGGCGCTGCAGGCTCGGATGCTGCGGCAAGCATGGAGCTGACCGACCAGCGGGCCCGCTCTGCAATTGCCGAAATCGAGGCATTCCAGTCCCGATTCGCCGAAACCGCAACCGCGCAAATTGGTAGCATCGAGCGCTTGCGAGACAGCGTTTCTGCGCTGGGCAGCGAAAATGAGGCCGTTGCCGAGAGAGCTAAGAACGAACTGCGCGCAGCTATCGAACAACTCGAAAGCAGCGCTCGCGACGCGATTGCGGCGATCGAGACCGAGCAGGGAGATCGCCTTGCGAAGATCGCCGACCGTGTCGGCGAACAAAGCGCGCAGGCCATCGATCGCGCGCTGGCCGAACATACCGAACAGGCGCTGGGCAAGATCGACGAGGCGACCTCTCGTTCGACCAATGCTGGCCGCGAAACTATCCGCATGATGCGCGACCAGCTGGCCAAGGTGAACGAGCTGACCGGCAATCTGGAAAGTCGCATTGCGCAGGCACGCGAACGTGCGAGCGAGGAGGTCGGGAACGACTTTTCGCGTCGTGTGGCGCTAATTACCGAGAGCCTGAACTCGAATGCCATCGACATCGCCAAGGCGCTGAGCACCGAGGTAACCGACACCGCCTGGGCGAGCTACCTGCGCGGGGATCGGGGCATCTTCACTCGCCGTGCGGTACGACTGCTGGACAACACCGAGGCGCGCGAGATTGCCGAGCTTTACGACACCGACCACGATTTCCGAGAGCATGTCAGCCGCTACATCCATGACTTCGAATCGATGCTGCGCACCATGCTCTCGACCCGCGACGGTCACGCACTCAGCGTGACGCTGCTGTCGAGCGACATGGGCAAGCTCTACGTGGCGATGGCGCAGGCACTGGAACGCCTGCGGCAATAAGACTTCAGCGGGCGTCGGGGCCGAAGAAGATCAGGTCCTGCGGGACGATCCAGCCATTGATGTAATTGAGGACGTAGGCGGTTGTCAGAACCGCCGCGATGATCATTGCACGCAGCATCAGGCGGCCCGGACGAAAATCGACCGGCGCGCTATCGGCCTGTCCGGGGACCTTCTCCGCACCGACCTCATCATGGGTTTTCACCCCGAACGGGAGCAGCAGGAATGCGCTGAAGACGAGGAAGAGGAAATAGATCGCGAGGATACTGGTCCACTGCATGGCCGGCTCACATGTTGGGGAGGATGACGCGAACCTGCGGACGCTTGCCCGACCAGCGCTGTGCCGCACGGCGGGCCGCGAGCCTTGCCGCTTCGTGGATCGATCCCGGCTCCTTGCGGTCCTTGCCCTTCAGCTTGCCGAGCGCCTCGCTAATGTCGTTCTGCGCCTCCGCGATGAACTCGGGATAGTCCTCGTCCAGCGGGAGGCCGAGGCTGTCGATGCGAGGGTTAAGATTGCCGTCGAGCGCCACGATAACCACACCTTCGCGCATGATCCGGCGCCGCATGGCAATCGCTTCACCGTCTGCCGGCACTATAATGTCGCCGTCGAGAACGAGCCGCCCTGCCCTTACCTCAGCAATCTTTCCGGGTGCCCCCGGTGCGAGGCGCACGAGATCGCCGTTCTGCTGCACGACCTGTGCCGGGATGCCCGTCGATTTCCCGAGACGTCCCTGCTCCTGCATGTGGCGCATCTCGCCATGAACGGGCACAAGGATGTCGGGGCGCAGCCATCCGTAGAGCGCCTCAAGTTCCGGTCGCCCAGGGTGACCCGAAACATGGATCATGCTCTGCCGGTCGGTGACCATGGTGATGCCGCGAGCGGCCAGACGGTTCTGGACTACGCCGATGGAGATTTCATTGCCCGGGATCTGGCGGCTGGAAAACAGCACCACATCGCCTGCTGAAAGCTCGAGCGGATGGTTCTCCTCGGCAATGCGGGCAAGCGCGGCTCTTGGCTCGCCTTGCCCGCCTGTGGCAAGGATGAGCAGTTCGCCACGCGGCAAGCGCATGGCCGTGTCGAAGTCGACCGGTTCGGGGAAATCGGTGAGATAGCCATTGTCCTGCGCCACCTCGATGATGCGGTCGAGCGATCGACCGGCGACGCAGACCTTGCGCCCGGTCTCTCGCGCGACCTCGCCCAGAGTCTGGAGACGAGCGACATTGCTAGCGAAAGTCGTGACCAGCACGCGCTTCCCCGAGTGCCTCCCGACTTCCTCGAGCAGGCCCTTGTAGACAGCACCTTCCGAGCCGCTCGGAGCCGGATTGAAGACATTGGTGCTGTCGCAGACCAGCGCCAGAACACCCTCGTCGCCGATGGCAGTGAGTTCTTCCTCAGTGGTCGGTTCGCCGATGATGGGATCTTCGTCGAGCTTCCAGTCGCCGGTATGGAAGATGCGGCCGTGGGGCGTTTCGATCAGTAGAGCATTGCCCTCGGCGATCGAGTGCGCGAGCGGGATGTAGGTGATGCCGAACGGACCCACCTGGAGCCTACCGTGATCGTCCTCGATTACGTGCAGTTCGATGTCATCGGCGATCCCCGCTTCCTCGAGCTTGCGCAGGACCAGGTCAGCCGTAAACGGCGTCGCGTAGATCGGCACGCCGAGGTCGGCGGCAAAATAGGGCACGGCGCCGATGTGGTCCTCGTGTGCATGGGTCAGGACGATGGCGTCGAGCTTGTCCGAACGCTCCTCGATGAACTGCAGGTCGGCGAAAACGAGATCAACGCCAGGATACTGGTCACCCGAGAAGGTCATACCAAGATCCACCATGATCCAGCGGCCCTGGCAGCCGTAGAGGTTCACGTTCATGCCGATCTCGCCCGACCCGCCGAGGGCCAGGAACAGCAGTTCGTCTTCCGGGGTGAAATCCTTCTTCAAGCGCAGCGCTCCGCAAGGATGGCCAGCCCGTCCAAAGTCAGGTCGCTGTCGACTTCGTCAAAGAGCTCGGTGTGCTCGTCGAACAGGAGGGCAAGACCTCCCGTTGCGACAACCTTTGCCGGACGACCGATTTCCTTCTTCATTCGCTCGATGAGTCCTTCGATCAAGGCGACATAGCCCCAGAACACCCCGATCAGCATCTGGTCTTCGGTGTTGCGGCCAATGACCGAGTTACTGGTCGGTTTCTGGATGGCAATCCGCGGCAGCTTTGCGGTATTTCCGACTAGCGCATCGAGTGAGAGGTTGATGCCGGGTGCAATGATGCCGCCCTTGTAGGCACCCTTGAAATCGACGGCATCAAAGGTCGTCGCAGTGCCGAAATCGACCACGATGAGGTCGCCCTCCCACTTCTTGTGCGCGGCGATGGCATTGAGCGCGCGATCTGCACCAAGCGAACTCGGCAGATCGACGTCGATCTCGATCCCCCATTCGGCCCTGCCCTGCCCCGCGATCAGCGGCGTTACGTCGAAGTATTTCTCCGCCAGAACGGTGAGATTGTGGATCGAACGCGGAACGACGGAACCAATGATGATCTGCGTCACGTCCTCGCGCGAATAGCCCTCGATTTCGAGCAGCTGGAGCAGCCAGACTGCGTATTCGTCGCCTGTTCGGCGCGGATCCGTGGCGATGCGCCAGCGGGTCTTGATCTCGCGCCCGTCGAATAGGGCGAAGACCACGTTCGTATTGCCGACATCGGCTGCGAGCAGCATCGCCTATCTCTCCTCGGTAGCGAGCATCACGTCACCGGCGTGGATGGCACGGGTTGAGCCATCCGCCAAGCGCAGCATCAGCGATCCATCGGGTGCAAGGCCTGCAAAAGCGCCTTCGAGTGGCCGCTCGCCGGGCGGATGGACGGTCAGCGCGGTCCCTGGTGGATGCGCGACGCTTTCCCAACGCCGAACAAGCGGTTCGATGCCATAGGTCCGCCAGCGTTCCAGTTCGCGGTCGAAAGCTGTCGCAAGATTTGCGGCGAACCCATCGCGATCCGGTGCCGGACCAAGCGCCGAAAGAGCCACCGTGCGGCGGTCCGGCAGCTCAGGGGCCCGGGCAAGATTGATGCCCATGCCGACGATTATTGCGTCGCCTTCGCGCTCGAGCAGGATCCCTGCAAGCTTCGCTCCGCCGAGCAAAAGGTCATTGGGCCACTTCAGTTGCAGTGCACCGGGCTCGACGAGGTAAGGCACAACCGCCTCATACGCCGCCAGCCCCGCCACGAGCGCAAGCGACGCCGGCGCCGGATCACGGCTCCCGAGGCGCACGACGGTCGAGCCCATGAAATTCCCTGTCCCGTCGAACCAGGTGCGTCCCTGGCGTCCCCTGCCCGCAACCTGCCAGTCGGCGACGAGCCAGTCCCCTTCGCGCACAGCCTCGCCAGCGCGCAACTGCGCGGCGAGGTCCGAATTGGTCGAGCCGGTTTCGACGAGTGTGCGGATCACATCGCGAGCGTGAAGGATGCCGCTGCCTGCGCTGCCCAATTGCCGAGCGGGATCGTGAGCAGGTAACCGAGCGGCGAAATGACCGCGACACTAAGGCCCAGCACGATCCAGTGGCTGATCGGGCTTTCAGTCTCCACCTCGCGGGTCGGTTCGTCGAAGAACATCACCTTGATGAACTTGAGGTAGTAGAACGCGCCGATCACGCTCGCCGCGATACCGATGGCAGCGAGCGGGACGAGATTGGCCTGCACGGCAGTCTGGAACACAACGAACTTGCCCCAGAAGCCGAACAGCGGCGGGATACCGGCAAGGCTGAACATCAGCGCGAGCAGGCACCATGCGAGCGCCGGACGCCTGGTCGAGAGGCCGGAAATATCGGCAAAGGTTTCAAGCTGGTTCCCCATCGGATCGCGCAGCATGAGGAGCGCAGTGAAGCTTCCGACGGTCATCGCGACATAGATCGCGAGATAGGTGAGCACTGCTGCGACACCCGCTGGACTTGCTGCTACCAAGCCAATGAGGATGAAGCCGACATTGTTGATCGACGAATAGGCGAGCAGTCGCTTGAGGTTTTGCTGAGCGATAGCCCCTGCAGCGCCGATCAGGATCGATGCGAGCGCCATGAACCCCACGATCTGGCGCCAGCTGTCGACTTCGCCCGCGAAAGGCTCCATCGCCATGCGCACCAGCATGCTCATCGCTGCCACCTTGGGGGCGCTGGCGAAGAACGCGGTGACCGGTGTCGGGGCGCCCTCGTAGACGTCCGGGGTCCACATGTGGAACGGCACCGCACTGACCTTGAAGGCAAGCCCGGCAAGCACGAACACGACACCGAACAGCGCGCCGGACGAGAACTGTGTCTCGAAAGCAGCGCGAATGCCCTCGTAGTTGGTACTGCCGGTGAAACCGTAGATCAGGCTCACACCATACAGGATGATGCCCGAGGCCAGCGCGCCGAGGACGAAGTACTTGAGGCCTGCCTCGTTCGAGCGGGCATCCTGCTTGAGGAAGCTCGCCAGCACGTAGCTCGACAGGCTCGACATCTCGAGACCGATATAGAGCGTCATCAGGTCGGTGGCCGAAACCATCATGCCCATGCCGATGGCATTGAAGAGCATCAGCACCGGGTATTCGACCCGATAGGCATTGCCCTGCGCGAAGAAGCGCGGGGTAACGACCAGCACGGCAGCGGTCGCAACGTAGATGAGGATCTTGGCGAAGCTGCCGAACGCGTCGGCCCGGTAGAGGTCGCCGAACGCGCGGCCTGCGACTTCGCCGGTCGCGAGATCGAACAGGTGCGCGCTGAAGGCGGTGGCGCCGAGCAACGCGACCACGGCTGCTGCGGTCACGGCGCGCGCGGTCTTGGTGCCACCCCATGCCGCAACGAGCAGCAATACGAGGCCGGTGAGCGAAAGACCGACTTCGACGCCGGTAAAGTAGAGCGAACTAGCGTAGGACATCAGTGCGCTCCCTCCTCGGCTGCGGCGGGTTCGCCATGGGTCTCACCATGCGAGGCGGCAATGTAATTGGCATTATGCTCTTTCGGAGTGCCGACCTTGTTGTCGGAATCGTAGTCTGGCGCGGCGCGCGCAATGCGCGCTTCCAGCGCTGCGATGTCCTGGCGCATCGGGGCAAGGAAACTTTCCGGATACACGCCCATCCACAGCACCGCTGCTGCGATCGGGGCAAGCATGGCCCATTCACGCGCATTCAGATCGAGCATGCGTGCAGCATCGTCGTTGACCTGCGCCCCGAAGGCCACGCGGCGATAGAGGTACAGCATGTAGGCCGCACCAAGGATAATGCCGGTGGTGCAAACCAGCGTCACGAAGGTCGAAACCTTGTAGATGCCGGCCAGCGCCAGGAATTCTCCGACGAAGTTGCTCGTGCCAGGAAGGCCGACCGAGGCCATGGTGAAGAGCATGAAGAACAGCGCATATTTGGGCATGTTGATCGCCAGCCCGCCGTAGCGCGAGATCTCGCGGGTGTGCAGGCGGTCGTAGATCACGCCGACGCAGAGGAAGAGCGCGCCAGACACCAGGCCGTGACCGAGCATGACCATCATCGCGCCTTCGAGGCCCTGCGAATTGAAGGCGAACAGACCGACGGTCACAATCGCCATGTGCGCGACCGAGGAATAGGCGATGAGCTTCTTCATGTCGTGCTGCACCAGCGCGACGAGCGAGGTGTAAACCACCGCAATCATCGACAGGGCGAAGATGAGCCATGCGAACTGCGCGGAAGCATCGGGGAACATCGGCAGGCTGAAGCGGATGAAACCGTATCCGCCCAGCTTCAACAGGACGCCTGCCAGGATCACCGAACCTGCGGTCGGCGCCTGCACGTGGGCGTCGGGGAGCCAGGTGTGGACCGGCCACATCGGCATCTTCACCGCGAAGCTGGCGAAGAAGGCCAGCCACAGCCAGGTCTGCGCCTGCGGGCTGAAGTCGTAGTTGAGCAGCGTCGGGATGTCGGTGGTGTTCGCCTCGTTCACCATCCACATCATCGCGATCAGCATCAGCACCGAGCCGAGCAGCGTGTAGAGGAAGAACTTATACGAGGCGTAGATGCGGTTATCTCCGCCCCACACGCCGATGATCAGGTACATCGGGATCAGGCCGGCCTCGAAGAAGATGTAGAACAGGAACATGTCCTGCGCGGCGAAAACGCCGATCATCAGTACTTCCATTAGCAGGAAGGCGGCCATGTATTCGCCCACGCGCTTGGTAATCGCGTCCCAGCTGGCAAGGATGCAGATCGGCATCAGGAAGACGCTGAGCATGATCAGCATCAGCGCGATGCCATCGATGCCGAGGGCGTAGCTGAAACCGGCGAAAATCTCGGCCCGCTCGGTGAACTGCCACTGCGCGCCGCCGATGTCGTAGTTCAGCCACAGCAGGATGCCGAGCGCGAGGTCGAACAGGGTTGCGCCGAGCGCCACCATGCGCGCGCTCTGCGCACCCAGGAAAAGACAGGCAATGGCACCGGCAAGCGGAACCGCGAGCATCAGAGAGAGGATGGGGAACTCCATCAGAACAGCACCCAGGTGATCGCGGCGACGAGCCCGAGGAGCATCACCAGCGCATAGCTATAGAGATATCCGGTCTGGAACTTGCGTGCTCCTATCGAGCCCTGCTCGACCACCCAGGCAATGCCGTTGGGGCCGAAGCGGTCGATCGTGCCGATGTCGCCAAGTTTCCAGAACTGGCGGCCCAGCCAGAAGGCGGGGACGACGAAGAGGTAGTGGTAGAGCTCGTCGAAATACCACTTGTTGTAGAGGAAGCGGTACACCGGACCGAGCTGCTCCACGGCCTTGCCCGGGATGCTGGTGTCCTTGATGTAGGCCATCCAGGCAGTGAACAGGCCGAGCAGCATGACGACGGTCGCCGCCAGCTTCACCCACAGCGGAACGCCGTGCATGGCATGCATCAGGCCCTGGTTGTAGAAGATCGAGCCGCCCCAGAATTCCGGGCTTTCGAGGAAGTAGGGGCTGAAAACCCATCCTGCGAACACTGCACCCAGGCTGAGTATGCCCAGCGGGATCAGCATGGTCAGCGGGCTTTCGTGCGGGTGGTATCCGCCAGTAGTGTCTTCCCCGGCCTCTTCGGGCGTCTTGTGGACGCTGTGCTGGATGTGCTCGCTCTCGATCCAGCGGGCCTTGCCCCAGAAGGTGAGGAACATCAGGCGCCAGCTGTAGAAGCTGGTCAGCAGTGCAGCGAAGGCGCCCATCCAGAAGGCGAAATTGCCCAGTTCGGTGCCACGCGCGAAGGCGGCTTCGAGAATCGCATCCTTCGAGTGGAAGCCGGCGAACCCTGCATGGATCCAGTAAATGCCGACGCCGGTGATCGCCAGCGTGCCGGCCATCATCGCCCAGAAGGTCAGCGGGATGTGCTTACGCAGGTCGCCGTAATAGCGCATGTCCTGCTCGTGGTGCATCGCGTGGATGACCGAGCCGGCACCGAGGAACAGCAGCGCCTTGAAGAAGGCGTGCGTGAACAGGTGGAACATGGCCGCGCCATAGGCACCGACGCCCGCAGCAAAGAACATGTAGCCGAGCTGCGAGCAGGTCGAATAGGCGATGACGCGCTTGATGTCCCACTGCGTCGTGCCGACGGTCGCGGCAAAGATACAGGTGGCGGCGCCGACGAAGGTAACCATCGAGAGTGCGACGGGCGCCGTCTCGAACATCGGCGACAGGCGGCAGACCATGAACACGCCTGCGGTCACCATGGTCGCGGCGTGGATCAGCGCGGACACCGGCGTCGGGCCTTCCATGGCATCCGGGAGCCATGTGTGGAGGCCCAGCTGCGCCGACTTGCCCATCGCACCGATGAACAGGAGGATGCAGAGCACATCCATCGTGTGGACGCGATAGCCGAGGAAGCCGATGGTCGCCCCGCTCATGCCGGGCGCGGCCTCGAGGATCGCAGGGATGGACACCGTTCCGAATACCCAGAAGGTGCCGAAGATGCCCATCATGAAGCCAAGATCGCCGACACGGTTGACCACGAAGGCCTTGATTGCGGCGGCGTTGGCGCTGGGCTTCTTGAACCAGAAACCGATCAGCAGGTAGCTCGCGAGGCCCACGCCTTCCCAACCGAAGAACATCTGGACGAGGTTGTCGGCGGTCACCAGCATGAGCATGGCGAAGGTGAAGAGCGAGAGGTAGGCGAAGAACCGCGGCTGGTCCGGATCTTCCTCCATGTAGCCCCAGCTGTAGAGGTGGACGAGCGCCGAGACGGTGGTGATGACCACCAGCATGACCGCAGTCAGCGTGTCGACGCGCAATGCCCAGTCGAAGGCGAGGTCGCCCGAAGCCACCCACTTGAGCACGGGAACCACGGCCGGTTCGTAGGAGCCGCCGACGAAGCCGAGGAAGATCGGCCAGCTCAGCGCACAGCTGACGAAAAGCGCGCCGGTTGTCAGCCCCTTGGTGAAGACGCTGGGCGCGGACTTGTTGACCAGCCCGCCGACGATTGCGGCGAGCAGCGGCAGGAAGACGATTGCGATGATCGGATGCACCGTGGCTTACCCCTTCAGCCGGTCGACGTCGTCGACCGCGATGGTGCCGCGGCCACGGAAATAGATGACAAGGATGGCAAGCCCGACGGCTGCCTCGCCCGCTGCCACGGTCAGCACGAACATGGCGAAGACCTGGCCGACCAGGTCGCCAAGGAAGGCGCTGAAGGCGACGAGGTTGATGTTCACGCTGAGCAGGATCAGCTCGATCGCCATCAGGATGACGATGATGTTCTTGCGGTTGAGGAAGATGCCCAGCACGCCGAGCACGAACAGGATCGCGCTGACGAAGACATAGTGTTCGATGCCGATCACAGCTCGACCCCCTGCCCGATTTCGGGCTGCTTCATGACGGTTGCTTCCTCGGGCCGGCGACGGACCTGCTTGGAAATGTCCTGCTGGCCGCGCGCGCCATCGGGGCGCTGGCGGTGGGTGAGGACGATCGCGCCGACCATCGCGACGAGCAGGATGATCCCGGCCGCCTCGAACAGGAACAGGTAGTCGCGGTAGAGGACCGCACCGATGCTCTCGATATTGGCACGGTCGGCAATGGGTGCAGCAGCGCCGCTGGCAGTGCCGAGTTCAAGTGCGCCGATCTTGTAGGCGCCGATGCCGACCAGCAGTTCGACCAGCAGGACCAGCGCGATGGCGATCCCGAGCGGAAAGTTCTTCACGAAGCCTGCCCGCATCTCCGAAAAGTCGATGTCGAGCATCATGACCACGAAGAGAAAGAGCACCGCGACTGCGCCGACGTACACGATGACCAGCAGCGCAGCGATGAATTCGGCGCCGACAAGGACCATCAGCCCCGCCCCGTTGAAGAAAGCGAGGATCAGCCACAGTACCGAATGCACCGGGTTGCGCGCCGTGATCACCATGACCGCGCTGGCGGTCACCATGACGGCGAAGAGATAGAAGGCGAGCGTCTGGATCATTGGCGCGGCCCCCTATCGATACGGTGCATCGGCTTCAAGGTTCGCGGCGATGGCACGCTCCCACTTGTCACCATTGGCGAGCAGCTTGGCCTTGTCGTAAAGCAGCTCCTCGCGGGTTTCGGTCGAATATTCGAAGTTCGGACCCTCGACGATTGCATCGACCGGGCAGGCTTCTTGGCAGAAGCCGCAGAAGATGCACTTGGTCATGTCGATGTCGTAGCGCGTGGTGCGGCGGCTGCCGTCCTCGCGCGGTTCGGCTTCGATGGTGATGGCCTGTGCCGGGCAGATCGCCTCGCACAGCTTGCACGCAATGCAGCGTTCCTCGCCATTCGGATAGCGACGCAGGGCGTGCTCACCGCGGAAGCGCGGGCTCAGCGGGTTCTTCTCGAAGGGGTAGTTGATCGTCGCCTTGGGCTTGAAGAAGTACTTCAGCGTGAGGGCATGCGCCTTCACGAACTCCCACAGGGTGAACGACTTGATGAGATGCGCGACGCTGGTCATGCGAAATGCCCCGTGGCCATCAGGTAGCCACTGATAAGAACGACAAAGAAGAGGCTCAGCGGGAGGAATACCTTCCAGCCCAGGCGCATCAGCTGGTCATAGCGATAGCGCGGGACGGTGGCCTTCACCCAGCTGAAGATGAAGAAGAAAATGAAGATCTTGCCGAACAGCCAGATCCAGCCCGGGACATAGAATCCCGGAAGCAGGTCGACGTTGAGCGGCGGCAGCCAGCCACCCCAGAACAGGATGGCGTTGAGCGCGCACATCAGCAGCACGTTGGCATATTCGCCCAGCCAGAAGAGCGCGAAGCTCATCGAGGAATATTCGGTCTGGTAACCGGCGACGAGCTCGCTCTCCGCCTCGGTCAGGTCGAAGGGGGCACGCGCGGTTTCGGCCAGCGCCGAGATCAGGAACATCACCCAGAGCGGGAACAGCAGCGGGTTGAAGCCGAAGCCGTTGAACAGGCCCAGGACATGGCCTTCCTGCGCCATGACGATGCCGTTCATGTTGAACGTGCCCGCCCACAGGACGACGCAGATCAGGATGAAGCCGATCGAGACCTCGTAGCTGATCATCTGCGCTGCTGCGCGCATGGCGGAGAAGAACGGGTACTTCGAGTTCGAAGCCCACCCGCTCATCACCACGCCGTAAACGCCGAGCGAGCTGATCGCGAGGATGTAGAGCAGACCGACATTGATGTCCGAAAGCACCGCCTCGGGGCCGAACGGCACCACTGCCCAGGCGAGCAGAGCCACGGTGAAGGTGATGATCGGCGCAATCAGGAAGATGCCCTTGTTGGACGCCGTCGGGATGATGGTTTCCTGCAGGAAGACCTTGAGACCGTCAGCGAAAGACTGGAGCAGGCCCCAGGGGCCGACAACGTTGGGACCGCGGCGAAGCGCCATGGCGGCCCAGATCTTGCGGTCGACGTAGATGATCATCGCCACCGCCAACATCAGCGGCAGGGCAATCAGCAGGATGCCGGAGATGGTCGCCCAGAACCAGGCAGCCTCATACGACAGGTTCCAATCCCAAGGCCCCCAAGGCGTCCAAAATGGTAGTTGAAATGCTTCGGTCATTCCGCAGCCTCCGCCAGGGCGCCGCCGTGGAGCAGTTCTGCCGAGCAGCGCTGCATCACCTCGCTGGCGCGGGCGATCGGGTTGGTGAGATAGAAGTCCTTGATCGGATAGCCGGAAATCACGCCTTCTGCCTTGGCCTTCTTGTCCGCCTTGGGCAACGCGCCGTAGCTGGCGAGACCTTCCTCGCCCAGCGCAGGCACTTCCGCGATCATAGCCGACTGCAGTTGCGCAAAGCTGTCGAAACCGACGTTCACGCCCAGCGCATCGGCAAGCGCACGCAGGATCGTCCAGTCTTCTCGCGCGTCACCCGGAGCGAACACTGCCTTCTCGGCGAACTGCACGCGGCCTTCGGTGTTGACGTAGGTTCCGTCCTTCTCGGCAAAGCTCGCGCCCGGCAGGATGATGTCCGCCGCGTGCGCGCCCTTGTCGCCATGGTGGCCGATGTAGACCTTGATCGCGTCGGCGAAGGGTTCGAAGTCCATCTCGTCCGCGCCGAGGCTGATGACCACCTTGGGCTTGGCCGCCACAATGTCCTTCATCCCGCCCTTCTGCGCGTAACCGAGCATAAGACCGCCCATGCGCGCGGCGCTGAAGTGCATGACGTTGAAGCCGTTCCAGCCATCCTTCACGAGGCCGAACTGCTCGGCGAAAGCGAGGCCTGCGCCAAGTGCGCCGCGAGCCAGTGCCGCACCGCCCATGATGATCGCGGGACGCTCGGAACCCTTGAACACTTCGGCCACTTCCTTGGGCAGGTCGCCGAGGACCGAGAGATCGTCACCGAGGAAATGCGCGGGGTAGGTCGTGTCCCAGAAGGGCCCGACCACGAATACCTGCGCACCGCGCTTCACCGCCTTGCGGATGCGCACGTTGACCAGCGGCGCTTCCCAGCGGACGTGGCTGCCGACGATCAGGATCGCATCGGCGGTCTCGATCCCGGCGAAAGTCGAATTGAAATTGACCGCGGCGAGGTTCGACACGTCGTAATCCATGCCGGTCTGGCGGCCTTCGAGGAGGTTCGACCCGCAAGCCTTCAGCAGTGCCTTGGCGGCGAACATCGTCTCGCAATCGACCATGTCACCGGCAATCGCGGCAATGGCCTTGCCCGGCTTGGCCTTGGCGATGGCCGCGAAAGCCTCGTCCCAGGTCGCGGGCTTGAGGCCGCCCTTCTTGCGCATGAAGACCTTGTCGAGGCGGCGCTTGGTCAGGCCGTCAACCATGTAGCGCCCCTTGTCGGACAGCCATTCCTCGTTGACGTCGTCATTGATCCGCGGAAGCGCGCGCATGACTTCGCGGCCGCGGCTGTCGAGGCGGATGTTTGCGCCGACCGCATCGGACACGTCGATGCTGAGCGTCTTCTTGAGTTCCCACGGCCGCGCCTCGAAGGCGTAGGGCCGCGAGGTGAGCGCGCCGACCGGACACAGGTCGATCACATTGGCAGACAGCTCGTGCTCCGCTGCTTGCTCGAGATAGGTCGTGATCTGCATGTCCTCGCCGCGACCGACCGCGCCGATCTCGTCCACGCCCGCGATCTCCTCGCTGAAGCGCACGCAACGGGTGCAGTGGATGCAGCGGGTCATGACAGTCTTGATCAGCGGGCCCATGTACTTCTCGGTCACGGCGCGCTTGTTCTCGTGATAGCGCGAGCCGCCACGGCCATAGGCGACCGACTGGTCCTGCAGGTCGCATTCGCCGCCCTGGTCGCAGATCGGGCAATCGAGCGGGTGATTGATGAGGAGGAACTCCATCACCCCTTCGCGCGCGGTCTTGACCATCTGGCTGTCGGTGCGGATTTCCTGACCTTCGGTAGCCGGGAGCGCGCAACTTGCCTGCGGCTTCGGCGGTCCGGGCTTCACCTCGACCAGGCACATGCGGCAGTTGCCGGCGATGCTCAGCCGCTCATGATAGCAGAAGCGCGGGATTTCCTTTCCGGCAAGCTCGCAAGCCTGCAGGACGGTCGCCCCGTTGGGAACCTCGATTTCCTGACCGTCTACGGTGACTTTAGGCATTACTCCGCGGCCTCCGCGAACTTGGCGTTGTGTTCTTCGATCCGGCGCTCGAGCTCGGGGCGGAAGTGGCGGATGAGGCCCTGGATCGGCCAAGCCGCCGCATCGCCCAGCGCGCAGATGGTGTGGCCTTCGACCTGTTTGGTGACCTGCTGCAGCATGTCGATTTCCTCGATTGCCGCATCGCCGGTGCGCAGGCGTTCCATCATGCGCCACATCCAGCCCGTGCCTTCGCGGCATGGGGTGCACTGGCCACAGCTCTCGTGCTTGTAGAAGTAGCTGAGGCGGCTGATCGCACGGACGATATCTGTCGACTTGTCCATCACGATGACACCGGCCGTGCCGAGACCCGAACCCAGGTCCTTGAGACCGTCGAAATCCATCGGCGCGTCCCAGATCTGCTCTGCCGGGACCAGCGGGACCGACGAGCCGCCGGGGATCACGGCGAGGAGGTTGTCCTTGCCGCCGCGAATGCCGCCACAGTGCTTTTCGATCAGCTCGCTGAACGGAATGCTGAGCGCTTCCTCGACCACGCAGGGCTTGTTTACGTGGCCGCTGATCTGGAACAGCTTGGTGCCCTTGTTGTTCTCGCGTCCGCAGCTCGCGAACCAGCTCGCGCCGCGACGCAGGATGGTCGGGACCACGGCGATCGATTCCACGTTGTTGACCGTGGTCGGGCAGCCATAAAGGCCGGCACCCGCCGGGAACGGCGGCTTGAGCCGCGGCTGGCCCTTCTTGCCTTCGAGGCTTTCGATCATCGCGGTCTCTTCGCCGCAGATGTACGCGCCCGCACCGCGGTGCATGAAGACATCGAAATCGTAGCCGGACTTGCTGGCGTTCTTGCCGATCAGGCCCGCGGCATAGGCCTCGTCGATGGCCTTCTGCAGCGTCTCGGCTTCGCGGATGTATTCGCCGCGGATGTAGATGTAGGCCGCCCTGGCCCGCATGGCGAAACCGGCGACCAGCGCGCCTTCGATCAGCTTGTGCGGATCGTGGCGGATGATCTCGCGGTCCTTGCACGAGCCGGGTTCGGATTCGTCAGCATTGATGACGAGGAAGCTCGGACGGCCGTCCTTGCTCTCCTTCGGCATGAACGACCACTTGAGCCCCGTGGGGAAGCCAGCGCCACCACGACCGCGAAGGCCCGAGGCCTTCACTTCCTCGATGATGGCGTCCTGCCCGCGCGCGATCAGCGACTTGGTATCGTCCCAGTCGCCGCGCTGCTGCGCCGCCTTCAGGCCCCAGTCCTGGAAGCCGTAGAGGTTGGTGAAGATGCGATCCTTGTCGGCGAGCATCAGGCGAAACCTCCCTGCGAGAGGAAATAGAGGGCGCCGACGAGGACGACGGCGATCAGCCCGAACTTGATGATGCCGGTCAGCACCTTCCAGGCGATGAAACAGACGACCAGCGCGATCAGGACGGTAACGATGCTCATCACCATTCCTTCCGGTAGTCGTGATTGGCCGAGACCATGTCCTTGAGCGTGGTCGGGCCGCCTTCGGGCTCGCTGGTCTTCTTGCCCGGGACCTGCGTGCCGGTCTTCGGCTGCTCGCCCCTGGCCAGCGCATCGAGGATTGCGTCGAGGCTCTCGGGCGTGAGGTCCTCGTAGTTGTCGTCGTTGATCTGGACCATCGGCGCGGTGGCGCAATTGCCCATGCACTCGACCTCGGTAAGGGTCCAGAGGCCGTCGTCCGAAACGTGACCCTTGCTCATGCCGCGCTTCTTGCAGGTTTCGAACAGCCCATCCGAGCCGCGCAGCATGCACGGCGTCGTGCCGCAGACCTGCACGTGGTACTTGCCCACGGGCACGAGGTTGTACATGAAGTAGAAGCTGGCGACCTCGAGCACGCGGATCACCGGCATGTCGAGATAGTCGGCGACATATTCGATCACCGGCAGCGGCAGCCAGCCCTGCGTATTGGTCTCTTCGCCGACCTGGCGCTGGGCAAGGTCGAGCAGCGGCATCACTGCCGAACGCTGGCGCCCCTCGGGATAGCGCGCGATCGCGCGGTCAGCCTTCTCGCGATAGGCATCGTTGAACTCGAAGCCACCCCAGCGTTCGCGCAGCTCGGGTGTATCGGGTGCGGGGTTACGGTCGGCCATTAGCGGTCGCACTCCCCGAACACGACGTCGATGGCGCCGAGGATGGCGGTGGCATCAGGCAGCATGTGGCCCTTCGACATGAAATCCATTGCTTGCAGGTGGCTGAAGGCCGTGGGACGGATTTTGCAGCGGTAGGGTTTGTTCGAGCCGTCGCTGACGAGATAGACGCCGAATTCGCCCTTGGGGCTTTCCGTGGCGACGTAGACCTCGCCCGCGGGCACGTGGAAGCCCTCGGTATAGAGCTTGAAGTGGTGGATTAGCGCTTCCATCGACTGCTTCATTTCGGCGCGCTTGGGCGGCGCGACCTTGCGGTCGTCGGAGCAGATCGGGCCTTGCGGCATCTGCGCAAGGCACTGCTTGATGATCTTCGCGCTCTCGTAGACTTCCTTCACGCGGACCATGAAGCGGTCGTAGCAGTCCGAATTGGTGCCTACGGGAATGTCGAACTCCATCCGGTCATAGACGTCGTAGGGCTGCGACTTCCTGAGGTCCCACGGGATGCCGGCGGCGCGGATCATCGGGCCGCTGAAGCCCCATGCCAGCGCATCGTCCTTGCTCACCACGGCGATGTCGACATTACGCTGCTTGAAGATGCGGTTGTCGAGCACCAGGCTCATCGCGTCGCCGAACAGTTCGGGCAGGCGCGTGTCGACCCAGTGACCGATATCGACCAGCAGCTTCTCGGGCACGTCCTGGTGGACGCCGCCAGGACGGAACCAAGCCATGTGCATGCGCGCACCGGCGGCCCGCTCGAAGAAGTTGAGGCAATCCTCGCGCAGTTCGAACACCCACAGGTTCGGCGTCATCGCGCCGACGTCCATCACGTGACTGCCGATGTTAAGCATGTGGTTGCAGATGCGCGAAAGCTCGGCGAAGAGGACACGCAGGTACTGCGCACGTTCGGGCACCTCGAGGTTGAGGAGCTTCTCGATCGCGAGCACGTAGCTGTGCTCCATGTTCAGCGGCGAACAATAATCGAGGCGGTCGAAATACGGCAGCGCCTGGAGGTAGGTCTTGTTCTCGATCAGCTTTTCGGTGCCGCGATGCAGCAGGCCGACGTGCGGGTCGATCCGCTCGATGATCTCGCCGTCGAGTTCCATGACCATGCGCAGCACGCCGTGCGCCGCTGGGTGCTGGGGCCCGAAGTTGATCGTGTAATTGGTGATGACCTCGTCGCCGGTGGTCGGCGATTCTTCGATCTGGAAGGCACTGCTCATGCGCAAATCCAATTGCCGGAGTAGCTTTGCGACTTGCCCGATGCATCAGTCACGCTGACCTTCGCGGGGCGGCTCTGTGCCTGGCCGGCAGCAGGCGAGACCTGGACCTTGAAGCCTTCGCCGCTGAAGGTCGTGCCCGCCTTGATTGCAGCGAGTCCACCGGGACCGGAATCGGCCATCACAAGCGTGTCACCCACCCGGACCACGGCCTTGCCCGGCAGCGACGGCTCTTTCATGCCCACGGCGATCAGCATCTCCTGCTCACCGACCATTAGAGTGCAGCCACCTTCACGCGGGCCGAGGTTGACGCCGCCGACGTCACCCAACTGCTGGAGCGTGGTGAGATCGACATTGGCCGGAGGAGCGGCCTGCGCAACATTCGGCGCATTGGGATCAGGCTGCGACGGGTCGAGCTGGCCCTGCGCGGCCCCGCCCTGCTGGCCGATGCGGTCGGCGAAATCGTCTGCGCTCTCCTGCTCGGCGGAAGGCTGCGAGCAGGCGGCAAGCGCGAATATGGCGATGGGCAGGAGGCGACGCATCACTTCTCGTCCTTCTTTGCGGCAGGCTTGCGCTTGGCCGCAGGCTTCTTGGCGGCAGGCTTCTTTGCCGGCGCCTTCTTCGCCTTGGGTTCGGTAGCGGCCTTGGTGCCGCTGGTCTTGCCGGCACGCTTGGCGCGAGCGGGTCGCGTCTCGGTCGGCTCGGGCGCCGGTGCGTCCTTGCCGCCGTCCTTGGCAGCCGGAGCGTCGGCAACCTTGTCGGCAGCCTTCGCGTCGGTCTTCGCCCCTGCCCCGGTGTCGGCGGGCTTTTCCGTGGTCTTGGGTTCGGCGACTGGCGGGGTTGCAGCCTTCTCGTCACCCGGAAGCACATAATCCGCACCTTCCCACGGCGACATGAAGTCGAACTGGCGCAGGTCCTGCGCCAGCTTCACGGGCTCGTAGACGACACGCTTGAGGTCTTCCGAATAGCGCAGCTCGGTATAGCCGGTCAGCGGGAAGTCCTTGCGGAAGGGATGACCTTCGAAGCCGTAGTCGGTGAGGATGCGGCGCAGGTCGGTGTTGCCGGCAAAGAGCACGCCGTACATGTCGAACACCTCGCGCTCGAGCCAGCCCGCGTTGGGCCACAGCGTCGTCGCGGTCGGAACCGGGGTATCCTCGGCCGCCATGCACTTGACCATGATGCGGCTGTTCCTGGTGACCGACAGCAGCATGTAAACGACCTCGAAACGCTCTGCGCGTCCCGGGTAGTCGACGCCCGCAATCTCCATCAGCTGCTGGTATTCATGATTGTCGCGCAGGATGCGAAGCGCGTCCTCGACCGAGGAACGCTTGACCGTGAGCAGCAGCTCGCCGTGCTCTTCGTGTGCCTCGACCAGATGGTCGCCGAGCGCGGTTGCCAGCGTGTCCTTGAGGCCCTCGATCACGGTAAAGCGGGGCGCGGAATGAAGCGTTGCCATGGCGCCCTTACCTCTCGATCGTGCCCGAGCGGCGGATCTTCCGCTGCAGCTGCATCACGCCGTAGAGCAGCGCTTCGGCAGTCGGCGGACAACCCGGCACGTAGATGTCGACCGGAACGATCCGGTCGCAGCCGCGCACCACGCTATAGCTGTAGTGATAGTAGCCGCCACCGTTGGCGCAGCTGCCCATGCTGATGACGTACTTGGGGTCCGACATCTGGTCGTAAACCTTGCGTAGCGCCGGGGCCATCTTGTTACAAAGTGTGCCCGCAACGATCATCACGTCCGACTGGCGCGGGGAGGCGCGCGGTGCGACGCCGAAACGCTCCATGTCATAACGCGGCATGTTCACGTGGATCATCTCGACCGCGCAGCAGGCGAGGCCGAAGGTCATCCACCACAGCGATCCGGTGCGCGCCCACTGGAACAGGTCTTCGGTGCTGGTGACGAGGAATCCCTTGTCGTTCACCTCGGTCTGGAGCGCGTTGAAATAGTCGGCATCCGGCTGGCGGATGTCACCCGGCTGGGCCGCGGGCGGGATGATGATGCTCTGCTGGCTCATCGGATCACTCCCACTCCAGCGCGCCGACCTTCCACGCATAGGCGAGGCCGACGGCGAGTTCGAAGAGGAACACCATCATGGTGATCCAACCCGGCCAACCGGTCAGGTCGAGGCTGACCGCCCAGGGGAACAGGAAGGCCGCTTCGAGATCGAAGATGATGAACAGGATGGCGATCAGGTAGAAGCGCACGTCGAACTGGCTGCGCGGATCTTCGAAGGCGGGAAAGCCGCATTCATACTCGCTGAGCTTCTCTGCATCGGGGTTGTGCGCGCCGGTCAGGCGGGCAACGCCCATCGGCAGGAACACGAAGAGTGCCGACAGGCCGAGTGCGATGAACAGGAAGATCAGGATCGGGAGATATTGCTCTAGGTCGACCACGCGTGATTCCATCCGGGGGCTGGGTTCGCGCCCGCCTCTAGGCCGCTCGCTTGCGAGGTGCAAGGGTGCGGATAGCGCAAATCCCGCACAAACGATTGCGCGGGATGCGACATCAGTCGAGAAGGGCGCGCGCCCTTACTTCATCATGGTCTTCACAGCCTTCTCGGTCGCCGCGCCATAGGGCGGCTTGAACCCGCCGAGCTTGGCGATATCGATCTTCGGCTGCGTATAGACGCTGCGCGCATGGCTGAACTCGCGGAAGCCCTCTACCCCGTGATAGCTGCCCATACCCGAGGGGCCGACGCCGCCGAAGGGAAGGTCTTCCATCGAAACGTGGAAGATAACGTCGTTCACCGTGACGCCGCCGCTGATGGTCTTCGTCAGCACCTTCTCGCGTTCGGCACTGTTCTCGCCGAAGTAATAAAGGCCGAGTGGACGGTCGTGCTCGTTCACATAGTCGATCGCCTCGTCGATGTGCTTATAGGTCTTCACCGGCAGGACCGGGCCGAAGATTTCCTCCTGCATCGCCTTCATGTCCTCGGTGACGTTCTTGAGGATGGTGAGCGGCATCTTGCGGCTGTTCGTGCTCGAGAAGTCCTCGTTGCCTGGATTGACCTCGATCACTTCTGCGCCCTTGTCGCGCGCGTCGGCGACCAGCGACTGCAAGCGATCGAAATGGCGGTCGGTCACGACGCTGGCATAGTCCTCGTTCTCGAGCAGTGTCGGATACATGTTGGCCGTGCCCTGCCACACGCCGTGGATCGCCTCGTCCTGCTTGCTTTCGGGGACATAGAGGTAGTCCGGTGCGAGACAGATCTGCCCGGCGTTCATCATCTTGCCCAGCGCCACGCGCTCGCCCGCCTTGGCGAAGTCGGCGCTCTCGCCCATGAACACCGGGCTCTTGCCGCCGAGTTCGAGCGTGACCGGAACAAGGTTTGCGGCGGCGGCCTCCATCACCTTGCGGCCGGTCGCGGTCGAGCCGGTGAAGACGAGGTGGTCGAACGGCAGCGTACTGAAGGCATGAGCCACTTCGGGGCCGCCGGTGAAAACCGCGCACTCGTCGGCGGTGAAGTATTCCTCGACCAGCTCCCTCATCAGCAGGCTGGTCTTCTCGGTGAATTCCGATGGCTTGATCATCGCGCGGTTGCCCGCAGCGAAGACCTGCATAAGCGGCCCGAAGCTGAGATTGACCGGGAAATTCCAGGGACTGAGGATACCGACCACGCCCTTGGGCTCATAACGCAGTTCCGCCTTCGCGCCGAGCAGGCCGAGCGGGAACTGGACGTGGCGTTTCTCGGTCCGGCACCACTTGTCCATGTTCTTGAGGCAGTATTTCCCGAAACCGACCGTGCCGGCAATGTCGGTAATCATCGACTGGTGCGGGCTACGGCTGCCGAAATCGGCCGCCATTGTCTTGCACAGGTCCTCGCCGTGCTTCTTGAGCAGGTTCATCGCCCGTTCGATGCGGTCCTTGCGCAGAGACATCGGCTCAGGGCGCATCTGGTGATGGGCAGCGCGCTGCTTCCTGAGAACGGCTTCCATTTCAGCCTTGCGATCGTCTGCCATCGTATTCTCCCATGGTCCATGTTGCGCCGCAGCGACGCCTGTCCTATCTCGACCGCGAGATATTCCAGAACCCGAGGACTTGCACAAGATGACCCAGTTCAGCGCCGCCGATCCCGTCGTGATCCTTTCCTACGCCCGCACCCCCATGGGCGGCATGCAGGGCGCGTTGTCGGACGTATCGGCGACCGATCTTGGCGCAACAGCGGTCAAGGCGGCAGTCGAGCGCTCGGGCGTCTCGCCTGAGAAGTTCGATCGTACCTACATGGGCTGCGTGCTCCCCGCAGGCCTGGGCCAGGCCCCTGCCCGCCAGGCGACGATCAAGGCTGGCCTGCCCAAGTCGGTCCAGGCGACCACGGTCAACAAGGTCTGCGGCAGCGGCATGCAGACGGTCATCATGGGCGCCGAAGCACTTGCCAGCGGCACGGTCGACTATGTCGTCGCCGGCGGCATGGAGAGCATGACCAACGCGCCATACCTCCTCAAGAAGCACCGTTCGGGCGCGCGCATCGGGCACGACACTGCCTATGACCACATGTTCCTCGACGGTCTCGAAGACGCCTACGATGAAGGCCGCGCGATGGGCACCTTCGCGCAGGACACCGCCAACGAGTACCAGCTCACGCGTGAGGACATGGACGGCTATTCGATCGAATCGCTGCGTCGCGCCAATGCCGCAATCGAGAGCGGCGCATTCGATGGTGAGGTCGTTCCGGTGACTTTCGCCACTCGCGCGGGCGAAGTGACGGTCGAGCATGACGAGCAGCCCGGCAAGGGCAAGCCCGACAAGATCCCGACCCTGCGTCCCGCCTTCGCCAAGGACGGCACCATCACCGCCGCCACCTCCTCGTCGATTTCGGACGGTGCGGCTGCTGTCGTCCTGACCCGCGAGAGCCTTGCCAGCGCCAACGGCCAGCAGCCGGTCGCGAAGATTGTCGCCATGGCCGCGCATGCGCAGGAGCCGAAGGACTTCACCGTAGCCCCCGTGGGCGCGATCAAGAAGGTACTCGACAAGGCCGGCTGGTCGACCGACGACGTCGACCTGTGGGAAGTGAACGAGGCTTTCGCCTGCGTCGCCATGTTCGCAATGCGCGACATCGGCATCCCGCACGACCGGATCAACGTCAACGGCGGCGCAACCGCACTCGGTCACCCGATCGGCGCCAGCGGGACGCGCATCATCGTGACGCTTCTCAACGCCCTCAAGCAGCAGGGCAAGAAGCGCGGCGTGGCTTCGCTCTGCATCGGCGGTGGCGAAGCAACCGCGGTGGCTGTCGAGCTCGTCTAGGCCCAGGCCACAGCTTTGCGGTACATCCCGCATGCCTCCTATGCTACGCAACCGGTCGGGTTGCGCTAGCACAAGGGGAGATGGGATATGCGCAAACTGATCATGTTGGCAGGCGCGTTAGCTCTTGCGGCTTGCTCGCAGGAGCCGGCTGAGGACACCGCAACCGCCGAAGCACCGGTGGAAGAAGCCGCACCGGCGGGAGCCGTCGCTAACGGTTCGCCTGCCGGCGTCTACGAAGTCACCAACGCCGATGGCTCGAAGATGACTGCCAATATCAACGCCGACGGGACCTATTCCGACGTCGCTGCCGATGGAACAGTTGCGGAAGAGGGAACTTATGCCGTCGTTGACGGCAAGACCTGCTTCACACCGACCACCGAAGGGGCGAAGCCCATGTGCTTTACCGAAAGCGCGCCGGGCGACGACGGCTCATTCACGGCAACTCCGGACGAAGGCGATCCCGTTACCGTCCGACCGGCAACTGCGGCCACTACCGAATAGCGCGCGATAGCGATCGGGGCGGGAAGGCCGGTAACCTCCCCGCCCCTCCTGCGGCAACGACCGCCGGGACCCTGCATTGCATCAGCGTCATTGGAAGCGCATACAGCGCCCGATCCGACAGAAGATCGACCGGTTCGCGTCCAGGGTTCGCGTTACAAACGGTTGAGAGGATACATTCATGAGGAAACTGTTTGCCTGCGCCGCAATTGCGGCGCTTGCCGCCTGTTCGCAACCAGCTCCGGAGCCCGCCGCGGAAGAAACAACCGCCGCCGCACCAGAACCCGCAACCGATGCCGGGGCTCCCGTACCGGGCGACTACACCGTCACCTACGAAGATGGCACCGCGACTCCTTTCACAGTGAATGCGGACGGTACCTGGTCGGGCACAAATCCTGCGGGTGAAGCGAGCAAGGGAACTTATACCTTCGCCGACGGGAAGACCTGCTTCACCAGTGATCCGCCCAACGAGAACGATACCTGCTGGACCGCATCTCCTGCCGCGGCCGACGGCACATTCTCGTCGGTGAGTGACAAGGGAGTTACGGTGTCAGTCAAACCAGCAGCTGCGCAAGCTGGCGAGACCGCTGCCGAATAACCGCGAATATTTCGGGAAAGGGGGTGGCTCGGGAGCTATCCCCTTTTTCCGTCGATGCGGGACCATTTCCGGCAACCGCACGTTGCATCTTCATCGAAGTGTCCAACAAATGGGAGGAATTTCCGATGAAGTACGCAATCTTGCTGGCAGCCACAGCTGCCCTCGCCGCCTGCGGTTCGAAGGAAGAGGCACCGCCCACGCCCGTTGAGACGACGGCAGCGGACACCACCATGGATGCGACTGCGACCGGCGACATGGCCGGATCATACGAGATCAAGATGGCCGACGGCACCGTGGTCATGGAAACGATCAATTCCGACGGAACCTATGTCGACGCCACCGCCGACGGCACGGAGACCGAGCGTGGAACATGGCGCCAGGATGGCGCGAAGATGTGCTTCGATCCTGCGGGCGATGCCCCCGAAGCGTGCTTCACAGGCGGCGCCCCCGGCCCCGACGGCAGCTTCCAGGTGACCGACGGCGACGGCAAGGTCGTCTCGACCGTGCGCAAGGTCGATGCCACCGCCGCGGCCCCGGCTCCGGCGGGCTGAGCATTTCCAATACCAAGGCAGAGCGGGCGACCTACGGGTCGCCCGTTTTCGTTCAAGGTTCGCCTGCGCCCCACAATCGCTTTTCGAGAATCCAACCGCCGCGATTCCCGACGGTGAATTCGCACCAGCCATCGTCGCAATCGCCAAGTGTTCCGACGACACCTGGTTCGACGCGCCACTTCACGGGAGCATCCGCTTCCGGATCGAGCCGCAATTCGGTCTGCCCCTTACCGACGACGATCGCTCCACGGTCGGGGCTGAGGAGCCGCGCGACCACCCAGCCCTTGTCGCCATCGGGATCCTGGATCAGGCGCCAGCCCTCCATGACGCGAATGACCTTCACCGGCAGCCCCGGCCTGCGATAGACCCAGTCGACCTTGTAGTCCGCACTGGGTCCAACGCGCATGTTCAGTTCCTTGGCCCGCACGGTCGCCCAATAGGGAACCTCGCGGTCCTGTGCGTGTGCCGGGGTCACGAGCAGCGCCAGCAGGGAAACAAGGGACAAGAGCCTGACAATCATGGCCTTGTTCCTACCCGATTCGCCCTGCCCGCGGCAACATGAGCGGTGCAAGTCATGCGCAACCGCTTGACCCGCAGCCATCGCTCGCCGTAGCGCTGGCACAAGATGGAAAGCACCAGCGACACAGTCGAGAAACGGCTCGAGCGAACCCCGCGCGTTTTCGTGACGCGACACCTCATGCCTTCGGTAGAGGAACGCTTCGGCGAACTGTTCGAAGTCACGCTCAACCGGAGCGACACGCCACTGTCGCGAGAGGAACTGGTTGCCGCGATGCAGCGATGCGATGTCCTGGTCCCGACCGTCACCGACAAGATCGATGCCGACATGATCGCGGCAGCAGGTCAGGACCTGCGCCTCATCGCCAACTTCGGGGCCGGGACAGAGCACATCGATCTAAAGGCCGCCGGTCGCCACGGCATCATGGTCACCAACACCCCTGGCGTATTCACCGACGACACGGCGGACCTGGCCATGGCCGGGATCATCGGCGTTCCCCGCCGGATTCGCGAGGGCGTGGAGCTCATCCGCAGCGGCAAGTGGACCGGTTGGACGCCAACCGCACTGCTCGGCACCAAGCTGGCCGGCAAGGTTCTCGGCATCGTCGGCATGGGCCGCATCGGGCAGGCCGTCGCCCACCGGGCGCGCGCCTTCGGGCTCGAAATCGCCTATCACAACCGCAAGCGCATGCCCGAGGCGGTCGAACGCATGTTCGCCGCGCGTTGGGTAGAAACGCTCGACGAGCTGATGGCGCAGGCCGACATCCTCACCCTTCACTGCCCCGCTGGTCCAGACACCCACCACATGATCGACGCCCGCCGGATCGGCCTGATGAAGGACGGTGCCTGCATCATCAATACGGCCCGCGGCGACCTCGTCGACCAGGAAGCGCTGATCGCTGCTCTGGAAAGCGGCAAGCTCGCCGGGGCGGGCCTCGACGTCTATCCCGACGAGCCTAACGTGGACCGTCGTCTGATCCGCCATCCTAACGTCATGACCCTGCCCCATATCGGCAGCGCAACGCGTGAGGGGCGCGAGGATTCGGGCCTCAAGGTTATCGCCAATATCCGCATGTGGGCGGACGGACACCGCCCGCCCGACCAGGTTCTCGAGGGTCTGGTCTGAGCGCAGCTGACGTGCCGCTTCGGCTTTCAAAGCGTCAGGGCGTAGAACCGGTTGTGGTCGGAGGCCGCATATTGCGCGAACGGTCCCGTCGGGATGAAGCCGGCTGACGAATAGAGCCCGTTCGCCGGCACGTAGTCGGGCGTGGTCCCCGTTTCGAGCCGCATCGTTACTGCCCCTCGCTTGCGAGCCTCGGCAATGAGGTGATCGAGGATCAGGCGCCCGTAGCCCTTGCCGACATTGCCTGGGGCGACACGCATCGACTTCACTTCGAGTTCGTCATTGCCCAGTTCGCTCAGCGCACCGAGCGCGACGAGTTCGTCGCCAGCATAGACCCCGAAGAGGGTGATGCCCGGCTTTGCCAGCGCCGAATGATCGAGGGCGAAGGAATAACCGGCCTTCGTACCTGTCCGCGCCGCATGCAGATGCAGGTCCAGCAATGCCGACACTTCGGGCTGCGATGGATGCACAGTGCGGATCGAAACGTGCTGGGCAGTCATTGCGATGCCGATCCCTGCGAAAGTGACCTAGTCGCCCGTCAAGATCCGCTCGACCAGTTCCTTCACCGTCGGAGTGAAGTTGTTCGAGTAGAACGGGTCCTGCTTGAAGCGATAGGCAGCGTGGCCGGCAAAGGCGAGGTTCTCGTCCGGATCGCCACCGTGGGCGATGTCCTGCAGCGTCTTCTGGATGCAGAAGCTGCGCGGGTCGGCGAGACGGCCGGTGGTATGGTCGTCGTGATCCTTCCAGCTCGAAAACTGGCAGTGCGACAAGCAGCCCATGCAGCCTTGCTGGTCGGCACGGATCTGCTCGGCACTTTCGGAAGTGACGAAGACAACCGTGTCGTCCGGAGTCTTGAGCGCTTCGGTGAAACCTTCATGCATCCACGCCAGCGCCTTCCGCTGGTCGCCGGGGTGAACGAAGAAGTACTTCGCCTTGCCGTGGTCGGCGAGCGGAATGGTGCCTTCTTCCTGGTCGCGCTTGAAGATCGGGATCTGGCGCTCCGAACGGTGCATCAGGTCGTAAAGGAAGGGCGTCTTCACCGCGCTCGAATAGAAGCCAGTGGGCGAAAACTTGTGCAGCAGGACATCGCCCGGCTCGACCGTGCGCAGCATGTCCTTCCAGACCTGCGGAATCGGGCTTTCGTGCGTCAGCAACGGGCGGGTACCGAACTGGAACAGGACCTTGCCCAATTCGGGATTGTCGATCCAGTTTTCCCACTCGCGCAGGAACCAGACGCCGCCAGCCATGACGATGCCGGTATCCTCGCTCACACCCTCGGCGCGCATCGTTTCGCGCAGCGCCTTGACGCGGGGATAGGGATCTTCGGGAACCAGCGGGTCTTCGGCATTGGACAGGCCATTGTGCCCGCCTGCCAGCCACGGATCCTCGTAGACCACGGCGGCCATCAGTTCGGGGACCTTGGAATAACTGCGCTTCCACAGCGCGCGGAATGCGCGGGCCGAGGAGATGATAGGCAGGTAGTGGACGTTGTGCTTCGCCGCGATCTCGGCGAGCTTGTAGGGCATGCCCGCACCGCAGGTGACGCCGGTAATCAGGCCCTTGCAGTTCTCCAGCACGCCCTCGAGGACCTGCTGAGCCCCGCCCATTTCCCACAACACGTTGATGTTGATCGCGCCCTTGCCGTTGGCGATCTCGTAGGCCCGTTTCACCTGTTCGGTGGCGCCATCGATGCCATAGCGGACGAGCTGCTCGAAGCGCTCCTTGCGGGTCGCTTGCGGATAGACCTGAGGGATCGGGTTGCCGTCCTCATCGTAGCTGTCCGCGTTGACCGCGCTGACCGTGCCGATGCCCCCGGCTGCCGCCCATGCGCCCGAACTCTGGTGATTCGTCGCCGAAACACCCTTGCCCCCTTCGACCAGCGGCCAGACTTCCTTGCCACCGTAAACAATCGGGCTCAGACCCTTGAAACTCATTATGCTTTCTCTCTCTCGGTCAGGCGCATCTGCGCCTCTTCACCCTGCGCGGACTTGTCGCCGCGACATGGCTTGATCTCTCCCGGCTGCGGCCTCCTAGCCGCCGCCTTGAACTGTGCATAGTAGCCCGACAACTCGGGCGCATCCTTGAAGGCGACAAGCTCGTAGCCAACGCGCTCGAATTCGCACGAGAGCAGCAGCGGGTCGATCCCGTGCGCATCGGTCGGGCGGTCGACGTCGACAACCACCACCTGTCCGCCGGAACGCAGCGCCGGCCACATTCGCCAGAGGAATTCGTAGGGTTGTTCGATCTCATGGTACATGTGGACCATGAAGATGCGGTCAAAGCTGTTGTCGGGAAGCTTGGGATCGGCAAATTCGCCGAGGCGGATCGAGACGTTATCCAGTCGCTGTCGCTCGACGCGCCTCGCCAGCCCGGCAAGCGCTTCGCGATCGATATCCTGCGCAAGGACACGGCCGGTCTTGCCGACACGTTCGGCGAGACGCACTGTATAATAGCCATTGCCTGCGCCGATATCCGCGACCGTCATCCCAGGTTCGATTTCGGCAAGTTTCATCACCGTCTCGGCCTCGCCACGACTGTCACGCTGGTCTTCGGTCGAGAATTGGTTCGAACCGGCAGTGGACACCGGGCGATCGGGCTTGGGAAACTTCTCATCGGCTTCGGACGACGCGCCCATATCGCAGGCCGTTACCAGCACTGCGAGGGGAAGGAGGAGAGCGAGGCTACGCCTCACTCGGCGTCCTCCACCTCGACCGTTTCGCCGGTAACGCGCTGCGCCAGGGCAGCCGAAATGAACGGGTCGAGATCGCCGTCGAGGACGTCGTCGGGCGTCGGCGAAGTCACGCCGGTGCGCAGGTCCTTCACCATCTGGTACGGCTGGAGGACGTAGCTGCGGATCTGGTGCCCCCAACCGATGTCGCTCTTTTCCTGATACTCGCCCGACGCCGCAGCTTCACGTTCGGCCATCTCGCGTTCGTAGAGCCGCGCCTTGAGCATGTTCATCGCGATATCGCGGTTCTTGTGCTGGCTGCGGTCCTGCTGGCTGGCCACGACGATTCCGGTTGGCTGGTGGGTGATGCGGACGGCAGAGTCGGTCGTGTTGACGTGCTGGCCGCCTGCACCCGAGGCGCGGTAGGTATCGATCTTGAGGTCTGCCGGATTGATCGCGATCTCGAAGCTGTCGTCGATCACGGGATAAACCCAGACCGAGCTGAAGCTGGTGTGGCGACGCGCCGAGCTGTCGTAGGGGCTGATGCGGACCAGGCGATGAACACCGCTTTCCGTTTTGGCATAGCCATAGGCGTTCTCGCCCTTGAGCAGCAGCGTCGCGGACTTGATGCCGGCCGCTTCACCCGCCTGGTATTCGACAGTCTCGACCTTGAAGCCTTTCCGTTCGGCCCAGCGGCCGTACATGCGGAACAGCATCTCGGCCCAGTCCTGACTTTCGGTCCCGCCCGCGCCGGCATGGATTTCGAGATAGGTGTCATTGCTGTCGGCCTCACCCGAAAGCAGCGCCTGGACCTTGTCGCGGTCTGCGCGCTCGGCAAGGCCTGCCAAGCTGGCAAGTCCCTCGGCGACCACCTCGTCATCGCCCTCGGCTTCGCCCATTTCGACGAATTCGACAGCATCCGACATCTCGCTCTCGATCTCGCGCACGGTGTTGATCGCGGTTTCGAGGCGCTTCTGTTCCTGCGTGATCGCCTGAGCCTGCTTGGGATCGTCCCACAGCTTGGGGTCCTGGACGCGGGCGTCGAGTTCGTCGAGGCGGCGCAATGCGCGCTCCCAGTCGAGCGACTGGCGCACAAGCTGCAGTGCGGCGACGATCCTGTCGATGTGGGCCTGCCCTTCGGCACGCATGGGAATATTCCTTCAGATTTGCTGGCCCGCCCCTAACGTGCGGGCGGCGATTGTAAAGCTGCGCGGGGAAAGCGGTTAATAGACGCCGCCCTGTTCCTCGACGAAATCGCCGGGACGCGTCGCATTGCTTTCCTTCGCTTTCGACTCCGCGGATGGCCCCTGACGGGCGCGCCGGATCAGCTCGAGGATTTCGTTGCGCTTCGCGGCAATCGCGTCGGAACGCGTGGCGCGCGGCGGTTCGGTATCGGGCTTGAACGCCTCCCAGATGATCGATGCCTTGGGATCGTCGGTCGGCGTGCCCTCGAAAACGCGCTTGCCAGTGACACGGTCGATCTTGACCATGCGCACGCCCGGGGGGGCGACAAAGTCTTCCGCAATCCAGCGGTCCTTCGTCTTCTGGACGAATTCCTTCATGATCGGCGCGGCGGTATTGCCGCCCTGTACCCACCCGCCGAGGTTTCGCGGCTGGTCGAAGCCCACGTACATGCCGGCGACGATGTCGGGAGAACCGCCGACGAACCAGGCGTTGGTCGGGCCGTTTGTCGTCCCCGTCTTGCCGAACAGCGGGAGATTGAGATCGCGCAGGCGCACGGCTGTGCCGCGCGTGACCACACCCTGCAGCATGTGGACAACCTGGAACGCCGTGCGCGGGTCGAGAACCTGTTTGCCTGACGGTTCGAAGCGCGGCATCGGCTGCCCGTCCCACTGCTCCATGTTGCAGCCCGTGCAGTTGCGCTTGTCGCTGCGGAAAATGACCTTTCCGCGGCGGTCCTGGACATAGTCGATGACCGAGCCTGCGTTCTGGCGACCCCAGTTGGCCAGCGCGGCATAGGCATTGACCATGCGCGCAACCGTGGTGTCACCAGCACCGAGCGCGAAGGAATAATACGGGTCGTAGCTGCCGATTCCGACACGCTTGAAGGTCTTGATGACGTTGTCCATGCCGGTCGTATCGGCGATGTGGACCGTCATCAGGTTGCGCGACTGCTCAAGGCCCCAGCGCATTGTGTGAACCCCGCCGCCGCCGCCGCCGAAGTTGCGGAAGCACTTCTCGCCCAATCCCGCACCCTGGTAGACGCAGAAGGTCTGGTCCGGGACCTGCGTCGCCGGGGTCATGCCCTGGTCGAGCGCAGCGGCATAAACGAAAGGCTTGATGGTGGAACCCGGCTGGCGCAGTGCCTGCGTCGCACGGTTGAAGGCGCCGAGGCGGCTATCGAAGCCGCCCTGCATGGCGAGGACACGGCCGGTCTGCGGTGCTTCGGCAAGGAATGCACCGGACACTTCCGGAATGGCGCGCAGGCGGAAGCCATTGCCGCTCTTCTCCGCAGCGACCACATCACCTGTCTTGAGCGTCGAGGGCGCATCGACGATCGGGTACTCTTCGCCGTCGGAAAAACCGATCCGGCCCGGTGCGACCACGACGCCGACTCGCCAGCCCTTGTAGTTGATCGAGAGGTTCGAAGAGGCCAGCTGCGAAGTGAGATCGCCGTTATCCGGATTCAGCGTCGCAACCGGACCGGTGAAGCCGCGATTTCCATGATAGCGCAGCAACGCGCCGCGCAACGCATCGCGACCGGCATTTTGCAGCTCGATGTCGAGCGAGGTGCGTACCCACAAGCCGCCGGCATAGACGCTGTTGCTGCCTTCTTCGGCGGTCTCTCCGAATTTGTCGATCAGCTGGCGGCGCACTTCCTCGAGAAAGTATCCGGCGTCGGCCGAACGTTCGCTACGCTGCTGCACCAGGCCCAAGGGCATTGCCTTGGCTTTGGCCGCATCGGCTGCCGAGACGAAGTCATTGGCAACCATCTGGTCGAGCACGAAATTGCGCCGCGCAATGGCCATTCCTTCGAACTTCTTGCGGCCATATCGCTCGGGCGCCTTTGGCAGGATTGCGAGGAATGCAGCTTCATGGAGGGCAAGATCACCGACGTCCTTGTCGAAATAGGCGCGTGCGGCAGCCTGGACGCCGAAGCTGCGGCGGCCGAGCGGGATTTCGTTGAGGTACAGCTCGAGGATTTCCTTCTTCGTCAGCACGCCTTCGATGCGTGTCGCGAGGATCATTTCCTTGAGCTTGCGGGTGACCGAATACTCGTCACCGAGAAGCAGGTTTTTCGCAACCTGCTGTGTAATCGTCGAACCGCCGACCGCACGACCTCTGCGCATCGGGTTGGCGTAGTCGATCACGGCACCCAGCGTGCCGGTCAGATCGACACCGCCGTGGCGGAAGAATGTCTTGTCCTCGGCAGAAAGGAACGCCTCGATCAGGCGCGCCGGGAAATCGACATATTGTAGCTGTACGCGTCGTTCGCGAGCGTAGGAATGGACGATCTCGCCATCGACGCCGCGAACCACGGTGGGCAGCGGGGTTTCGTAATCAACGAGCGATTCAGCGTCAGGCAGGTTCCGCGCCAGGGTCGCCCAACCCAGCACGATCATCACCACCCCGAATCCGGCAATGTAGCTCGCCACGCGAAGCCGCTGGCTGTGCGCCCAATTGACCGTGAACCACGCACGCAGGCGCTGCGGGTCGTTCATCAGGCGATGGCGATAATAGTCGAGAGTGGATTGTTCGAGCATGATGTGGAATGCGCCTCTAGCACGCCAATTCGGCAAATCGCCAGAACGAACAGCGCGGCTTTTTCAGCTTTCTTTCTGGCGGGCGAAATAGATGCGGATGGCCCGTGCCATTGTTTCGGCGAAACGACGCTGTCCTTCGGGTGAAGACAACCGCGCAGCCTCGTCCTTGTTGGTAATGAAACCGCTTTCGAAAAGGACCGAAGGCACATCCGGTGCGCGCAACACCTTGAGAGCGGCCGACCTTTGCGGTTGGGGATGGAAGCCGAGCCCGACCTCCCGTCCTTCGCGCAAAATAAGGCGCGACAGTTCTCCCGATTGCTCCTGCGTGCGCCGTTGCGAAAGTTCGACGAGGATGTTGCTGACCGTGTCGCTCTGGTCGCCCAACTCAACGCCGTTGACCCTGTCCGAGGCGTTCTCCCGCTCGGCAAATCGCGCGGCTGCCTCGCTCGATGCCTCGTTGGATAGCGTATAGATGCTGGCTCCCGCTACGTCGCTCGCATCGCCAGCGCTGTCTGCGTGGATCGACACGAACAGCGATGCATCGAGCCTCCGGGCAATTTCGAACCGCTCGGAATGAAGCAGGTAACGGTCATCGTCGCGGGTCAGCGCGACGCGCACGTCACCATCCTTTTCGAGCTGATCGCGAAGGGCCAGCGCCAGCTTCAGTACGAGATTCTTCTCGACCAGGCCCTGGCCCGCAGCGCCGGGATCGTGCCCCCCGTGTCCGGCGTCGATAACGACCAGAGGCAACCTGCTGTCACCCCTCACTGTCGGCAGGACATAGCCCTGCGTCGCCTCCGGCAAGGTAATGCGCTGCGTGTAGCCCTTGGTGGAAAAGGCCCACCAGTAGACGGCCCCTGCGACCGCGACCGCGAGGCCGAGAACCAGAAGCAGGACCGTGAGTTGCGCGCGCCGTGACATTGCAGCGCCGGGGTTAGGGCTATGTTGTCGTTCCGCGCAATATGGTTGCCCATCGAAACCCACGGTGCTAGCGATGCCGCATCGGCAATCCTGTGCCCCCGCATACGGGCTAAGCACCGAAGGATAGCCAAGAATTACAGGTTGATGCAGGATATGCTCCGTCCCTCCCCGACATTCGCAATGCAGGCAGAAGCCAGCAGCGCGTTTGCGTCGGGCCGGTCAGCGCAGGACATGCGCATGAGCACTCCCGCAGTCACGAATACCCGGCCCCGCTCCATCGAGCGATCCGGTCGGTCCGCAAACGCCGCGCCCATCGCAGAGGGACGCGGAATCCCCAACATGATGCGCCGCGCGAAGGCAGGGTCCGCCCCGCCCCGCAGCGGCTGGAGTATATTACATGGCAACGCGCATGCTTATCGATGCGCGCCACCAGGAAGAAACCCGGGTGGCGGTCCTCAAGGGAAACCGGATTGAGGAGTTCGATTTCGAATCTGCCGATCACAAGCAGATCAAAGGCAATATCTATCTCGCGAAAGTAACCAGGGTCGAACCGTCGCTTCAGGCGGCCTTCGTCGACTTCGGCGGCAACCGCCACGGGTTCCTCGCTTTCAGCGAAATCCATCCCGACTACTACCAGATTCCCAAGGAAGACCGCGAAGCCCTGCTCGCGGCCGAAGCGGAAGTGGCCGAGGAAGAGGCTCGCCTCCGCGAGGAGGAAGAAGACCGCGGCGAAATGCCCGGCGACGAATACGACGCCGAGGATGAAAGCGCTGAAAGCCTCGTCGAGGACCTTGCCGAAGACGGTCTGGAAGAGGTCGATACCTCCGAAAAGGACGATGTCGCCACGATCGAGGAAGGCCACGTCGACGGCAATGGCGACGACGAGGACGATTCGGACGAGGAAGAAGACGAAACCGCCGAAGACGGCGAAGACCGCAGTCGTGGCCGGGGCCGCAAGGGCCGCGGACGCCGCCAGGGCAAGGGTGGCCGTGCCCGCGCGAAGGGTGTCGACGACGCCCGCGCACGCCGCATGGAACTGCGCCGCCGCTACAAGATCCAGGATGTCATCCAGCGCCGCCAGGTGCTGCTCGTCCAGGTCGTCAAGGAAGAACGCGGCAACAAGGGCGCGGCCCTCACCACCTATCTCAGCCTTGCCGGCCGCTACACCGTGCTCATGCCGAACAGCAGCCACGGCGGCGGCATCTCGCGCAAGATTTCGAGCGCCAGCGACCGCAAGCGGCTGAAGCAGATCGTCTCCGACCTGACGCTGCCCAAGTCGATGGGCCTGATCGTCCGCACCGCCGGCCTCAGCCGCACGAAGCCGGAAATCAAGCGCGACTTCGACTACCTTGCCCGCCTGTGGGACGAAATCCGCGAGAAGACCCTCGCCTCGGCCGCGCCTGCGCTGATCCATTCGGACAGCGATCTGATCAAGCGCGCCATCCGCGACATCTACAACAAGGAGATCGAGGAAGTCGTCGTCGAGGGCGAAAGCGGCTACAAGTCGGCCAAGGAATTCATGAAGTTGTTGATGCCCAGCCACGCGCGCAGGGTTAAGCAGTATGCCGACCCGGTGCCGCTGTTCCAGCGCTATGGTGCGGAAGACCAGTTGAAGGCAATGTACGATCCGGTCGTGCAGCTTAAGAGCGGCGGCTACCTCGTCATCAACCCGACCGAAGCCCTGGTCTCGATCGACATCAACTCGGGCCGCTCCACCAAGGAGCACAATATCGAGCAGACCGCGCTCTCGACCAACCTCGAGGCCGCGCGCGAGATTGCCCGCCAGCTCCGCCTGCGCGACATGGCCGGCCTGGTCGTGATCGACTTCATCGATCAGGAGCACCACTCGAACACCCGCAAGGTCGAGAAGGCCATGAAGGAGGCGCTCAAGAACGATCGTGCGCGCATCCAGGTCGGCCGCATCTCCAGCTTCGGCCTCATGGAAATGAGCCGCCAGCGCCTGCGCACCGGTGTGCTCGAAGCTACCACCCGCGATTGCCCGCATTGCGACGGCACCGGCCTCGTGCGCACTGCCTCTTCGGCGGGCCTCTCGGCGCTACGCCTCATCGAAGAGGAAGCGGCCAAGGGCAAGGGAACGATCATCACCCTCGGTGCCAGCACCGAAGCGGCGGTCTATCTCCTGAACGAGAAGCGCGCCGACCTGATGGAGATCGAGGAGCGCTACGGCGTGACCGTGGTCGTGCGTCCGGAAGGCGAGGACGAAGGCGCCAAGATGAGCGTCGGCAGCTCGGGCCCGCGTCCGACCAACGCCCCGCGTTTCGAAACCATCGCCGTCGAAGAAGACGATGACTACGACGTCGAGGAAATCGACGAGGACGAGGACGAGGAAGAAGCCGAAGCGCGCGACGACGATCGCTCGCGAGACAAGAAGCGCCGCCGCCGTCGTGGTGGACGTGGACGCAACAAGCGCCGCGACCGCGAGGAAGGCGATGAAGGCAGCGAGGCCGAAGAAGCAGAAGGCGAGGAAGCCCCCGCCGAACGCGGCGATGAAGACGGCGAGGATCGCCCGAAGAAGCGTCGCCGTCGCGGTGGTCGCCGCCGGGGCGGTCGCGGTCGCGGTCGCGGTTCGGACGAGGTGACGGCGGAAGACGCCGAAAACCTGGCCGAGGTATCCGAACAGGTGGTCGACGACATGGCCGTTGTCGCAGGACCGGAAGGCTCGCCCGAAACCGCCGAAGCAGCTGCGGAGGAAGAGGCGCCCAAGCCCAAGGCCAAGCGCACGCGCAAGAAGAAGGTCGAGGAGCCAGCTCCCGAGGCAGAAGTCGAAGCCGAGGCACCTGCCGAGGAAAAGCCCAAGGCCAAGCGTACGCGCAAAAAGAAGGCCGAAGAGCCTGCAGCCGAAGCCGCCGAAGCCGAGGCTCCCGCAGAAGAGGCGCCCAAGCCGAAGCGTACTCGCAAGAAGAAGGCGGAGCCTGCTCCCGAAGCAACGGGCGATGCTCCTGCCGAAGAAGCACCGCAGGCTGAAGACGCCGCACCGACCGATGAAGGCGGTTCGCCGCGTCGCGGGTGGTGGCAGCGCACCTTCGGCGAATAGGCTTGCACGGATACCCCGCCGACGACGCGACGCGCCCTGCGCATCACCGCGTCGGCGGGGGTTTCCGCAATCCCCCCGGAAGTCCGCGCCAGGACGCTACACTTCGCGATTTCCTGCGCTTCCTGCTGCTCGACATGCGGCGCGCCAAGCTGCCGCCGGTACCCGATGGGCACGTTGCCGCTGATCCGCTGGATCTCGCCAACCTCCCTGAAAATCACGTAGCCTGGCTCGGCCATGCCTGCTTCGCCATGCGCATGTCAGGCAAACTCGTCCTTACGGACCCCTACCTCAGTCGGACTGCCGGACCGCTGGGATTCGGCCCGAAGCGATTCATTCCGGCGGCGGTCGCCGCGGCCGAACTGCCCAGAGTCGACCTGATTGCGATCAGCCACAACCATTACGACCACATCGATGTGCGGGCCCTGCGCAGCTATCGCTGGCGCAGCGAAACCCCCGTTGTCTGCCCTCTAGGCGTCGGTAGGCTGATGTCCCGGCTCGGCTACCGACACATCGTGGAACTCGACTGGTGGCAGGACTGGCAGCTCGACTCGCTCACCCTGAGCTGCCTGCCTGCGGTCCACTTCTCGGGACGTGGCCTGTTCGACCGTAACCGGACACTCTGGTGCAGCTTTGGCTTTGCCTCCTCCGATCGCAACGTCTGGTTCGGCGGAGATACGGCACCGGGCGCCGTGTTCAGCGAAATCGGCCAGCGAGCGGGCCCGTTCGACCTCGCCATCGTCGGTATCGGTGCCTACGAACCGCGCAGCATCATGCAGGCAAGCCACGCCACGCCCGAGGAAGGCATTGCCATCGCCCGCGACATCGGGGCAAGCGCGGCGCTCGGCATGCACTGGGGGACGGTGATGTTGACACCGGAGGACCCGTTCGAAGCACCGGAACGATTCCGGCGAGCAGCGCTGGAACAGCAATATGGCGAGGCGAACGCGTGGACACTGCCGATAGGCGGCGTGCGCGCCTTCTAGGCGAAGGCTACATCCCTTCCTTGCGGGCGACGCCCCATTCCATCCAGCCCATGACCTTGGGCGCCTTGTCGAGATAGGCCTGCCCGAGCGGCTCGACCGAAAAACCGGCGCCGCGCAGCGCCGAACCAATCGGACGTGTCAGGTGGCAGCCACCGGCGAGGGGCTTCCATATCGGCTCGATCCGGTCCTGCCATTTGGCGACACTCGCATCCGGCGCACGGCCATGTTCGAGAAACAGCAATTTGCCCCCGGGCCGAAGGATCCGGCGCATCTCGGACATCACCTGCGCCGGGTCCTGTACCGAACACAGCGTGTAGGTGCACACGACCGTGTCGAACATGCCGTCGCGGAACGGAATGTCTTCGCCCACTCCCTGGCGGATATCGACATCCCAGCCCTTGGCCGCCGCCTGCGCCCGTGCGCCCTCTAGCAGCTTTTCATGCGGGTCGATGCCGGAGAAACTGGTGACGAGATCGGTGTCGTATAACGCCTGGTTCAGGCCGCCGCCGCAGCCGAGTTCGAATACCTTGCCCTCGGCCAATGGCACAATCTCGCGTCGCCGTTTGGCGATGCCTTTCTGGCCGCATGCCAGCGTGATCATGCGCGGCATGACGTGGCGATCGTAAAACTGCCGCAAGCCCATCCTTGCCGCTCCTCCCCTCAAAGGAGCTGTTATTATGCCTGAAACTTCACCGGTGGGAACTGGAAATCGGTGCTATGTTGCGGTTCTCGCAAGATAAGCGCGAATGTCCTGCAGGTCCTGCGGCTTGTCGACGTCGACTGCGGCGAGACCATTGGATGCCCGGACAAGGCGCGCTTCGATTCCGATGCGCTTGCCGAGCCTTTCGATCCCCTGTGCGAGGCCAAGTCGCCCGAATGCGTAGGACACGAGGGTTCCGAGCCCGAGCCTACCAGCAATTCGCCACGGACGCTTGCGATCCGCCTCGACGCTGCGCCACGTGGCCAGCGCCGCCTGGGCGCGGGGTGTGCGAAGGTAGAACAAGTTGCAGCCCGACCACGCGCCGTCGGCAAAACGCAGATAGGTGCGCTTGGAACCCGGCACGGCGGCTTCGATATCCTCCTGCCTGGCGAGAGCCACGCCGAGATCGGCATCAGCGGGTGTATTCGTGACCAATTCGGTCACCCACGCTGCCTGCAGCAGGGCGTGATCGGCAGTTGTGATGACAATCGGCGCTCCCAGCGATGCGAAGGCTATGCTGGCACTCTCGCTAGGCCCCGTGCCGGTAGGGAGGACTTCGCACCCGAGCGTGCGTGCCAAGTCAGCGACCGGACCTTCGTCGCACGAGACACCGATGCGTTCGATGTTTGCCCCACGCAGTGCAGTGACCACGCGATCCAGCAGCGCCCTCCCCTCGATTTCAATCAGTGCCTTGTGGGGCTTGCCTTCCGCGCCCGCCAGCGGGTCACCGCCCGGCCGCGTTCCCGCCAGCACCAGAGCCGAGGTCACTGCGCGCGCTCCGCCCTCACGAGGCCCCGCATCACGCGCCAGACAGTCGCGCTCATGAGCATCCACAACACCGCCATGCCGCAGGCGACAGCGATACCCACGCCGATCGGCCCCATGGGCGACAATGCGAGGATGCCGATACCGAGCACGGAAACTGCGATCAGTCGGATGGCCAGTGGATATTGCGCATGGCCGGTCGAATAGAGCATCGGTTCATAGGTAACGGAGGCCAATTCGAAGGATGCCGCTACCGCCAGCGGGATCAGGATGACTGCGCCGCGCGTGTAGGCGTCCCCGCCGATGAGTGTCAGCAAGGGCTCGCCGAGGAAGACCGCAACAAGCGTCACAACCGCACCCGCCAGCGCGGCGATAACCGTTACCTGGCGAACCAGCTTGCGGAAGAGATCGATCGATTGCGTGGTCCGCGCGACGGCGAACTCGGGGAAGATCGCACGGGTGAGCATGCCCGAGAGCTTGCCAATGCCTTGTCCCAGCTGGTCGGCAAGGCGGTAGAGTCCCGCCGCGCTGGTCCCGAGAAGATAGCCCACCGCCAGCACCGGCCCCTGTTTGTAGATCGCATCGAGCGTGGAGCTGGCATAGGTGATGCCGAAGAACTTCGGCACTTCGGGATTGCTCGTCAGCGTTTCGCGGAAATGGCCGAAATTCTCGCGACTGAGCGCCTTCGGCACGAGCCGCCAGGCGACAAGCCAATAGAGAGCTCCCGTCAGAAGGTCGAAGAAGGCCCAGGCGAAGAGAAAACGCCCGACTGTCGGCCCCCATAGGATGATAACCAGCGAAGCGATCAGGCGACCCGCCGGGACCACCGCCTCGACATAGGTGCCCAGATCGAAGCGATCGAGGACACGGACGATGCCGTTGGGAGTGGTCATGCGCGACCACAGCAGCGCGACATTGAACCAGAAGGCCATGTCGATGAATTCGGGGTTGAGATCCAGCGCGCCGCCGAAACCGTAATAGACCACATAAGCGACGATGGTGCCGACTATCGCGCCCGACACGTCGATTGCGCCGCACAGCCAGACCAGGCGCCCGAAATTCCGCCAGTCCTTCCGGTGCGCAGGATCGGCGCCGAATTTGACGACAGTCTGCCACGTCTGGAAGCTCGCCAGGGCCACCAGCGCGAGACCGGTCGCAAAGATCAGCGAGAAGTGGCCGAAGTTCTTGAGGCCCAGAGAGCGCGACAGAATCGCGAGATAGGCAATGGAGCAAACCGCCCCGAAGCCCTTCCCGCCCATCAGCCAGGCGACATTCTTGAGGATGTTGAGCAGACCGCCGCGCCGGGGCTCGCCGGGCCGGTCCGTCTCCATGTCCGCAAGTTCCATTACAAATCCCGAAGCGGCACGCGGCCCGATACTCGGCAGCGCGGTAGCTGCTGGCGCGTATGTAGGCAATCGGCGCGCGGCTGCAATTCACTTTGCATCGACGAGTCGTTGCCCTATCCGCGCGGCCCATGTCCCGGGCGGTCTTCCTGTTCAACCACGATGCGGCACACCAGGTCGCCCACCTTGCCCCGGTCGCAGGCGCAATGGCACGCCTCCATCCGGAAGTGGAAACGGTCGTCGCCTATGCCAGCGACGCCATCCGCGCGCGGGTAGAGGAGCTCTTGCGTCCCGGGGATGCGGAACGGATTGTCTGGCAGGAACTGTCGCTGCCACCCGTGGCAAGAGCCGTCAGCAGCCTTCTGGACAAGATCGCCCCGGTCACGCGACTGGCGCGCCTGCGGGTCCACCAGCCGCTGTTTGCCGCGAGCGATGCGGTTATTTCGACCGAGCGGACGTGTCTTCGGGTAAAGAAGCGTCTCCACCCGCGCACGGCACCGCTCTTCATCCGCGTACCCCACGGCACGGGTGACCGCAGCGTCACCTTCCACCCCGACCATCGCAAGTTCGACCTCAGCCTCGTCGCGGGACCCAAGATGAAGGAGCAGCTTGTCGCCAATGGCGTCGATGCGGCGAAGATCCAGGTCACCGGCTATTCCAAGTTCGAAGGGGTCGACATCGACGCGCGGCCCGACTTCTTCGGCAACGGCCGCCCGACCTTCGTCTACAATCCGCATTTCGACCCGCACCTGTCGAGCTGGTACGATGCCGGTCCCGACCTGCTGCGGTGGTTCGCGAGCGATCAGGGTCAAGCCTACAACCTGGTCTTTGCGCCGCATGTCATGCTGTTCCGCAAGTCGATGCACATTTCGCCCGAATACAAGGTCGGCAGGATGCGCCCGGAGATACCCGAAGAGGACCTCGCAGCTTCCAACGTGCTCGTCGATGTCGATGGCCCGCGACTGTTCGACATGTCCTACATGCTTGGCGCGGACGGTTACATCGGTGATGCATCGAGCCAGCTTTACGAATTCCTCGTTCGCCCGCGGCCGGTATTCCTGCTCGATCCCAATGGTGCGCTGGGTTCGCAGGGTGAAGAAACCCTGCCCTTCCTGCGGACCGGGGAGCGGGTCGAGAGCATCTCGGCCCTCGCCGCGGCATTGGCCGACTGGGAAGAAAGCGGTCGAAAATATCGCCCCGAGCAGGAGCAACTGATCGCCCATACCTTCGCGCTTTCCGACACGCCCGCGTCGGAACGTGCCGCGAACGCCATCGCCGAAGCCATCGCGCGGCGGAGGGGGTGACGGGTGCGCATAGCCTATGTGATCAATTCGATGGAAGGCGGCGGGGCGCAGACCCCCCTCCCCAAGATCGTGCGCGCGCTCGAGAAGGCTGGTGCCGAGGTTCTGGTCATGGCCCTCACTCGCCGCAATGGGCTCGCCATCGAGCGGCTTCGGGCGGAGGGGATCGAGCCGCTTGTCCGCGACGGAGGCGAAAAGGACCAACTGGCCGCCTATCGCTGGATCAGGGACGAAGCGCGTCGATGGAATGCTGACGTCGTCTGGACATCGCTGACCCGGGCCACGCTGCTCGGCCAGGTCGCGGGCCGCACGCTGGGCGTCCCGGTCGTCAGCTGGCAGCACAATGCGTTCCTCAAGCCGTGGAACGAACGCCTCCTTCGCTGGCGGGCGAAGTCGGCCGACATCTGGGTTGCCGATAGCGCGCAGGTGGCTGCCCTGACCACGGAGCGCCTCGGCATTCCTGCGGCGAACCTCGTAACCTGGCCGATCTTCGCTGCCGAACCCGATGCACCGCAGTCTAGGCCCTGGCAGAAGGGCGAGACTGTGAGGATCGGCAGCCTCGGTCGCCTGCACCCCAACAAGGGCTACGACATCCTCATCGAGGCCCTCGCGCTGATGCATTCGCGGGCCGATGCGCCGACGACGCCCTACAGGATCGAAATTGCCGGCACCGGCGCTGACGAGGCGGACCTGCGTGCGCAGGCGAAGGCGCGCGGCATCGACACCATCGACTTCATCGGCTTTGCCAGCGACCCCGCCGAATACCTCGCCGGCCTACACCTCTACCTCCAGCCGTCGCGCCGTGAAGGGTTCTGCATCGCCGCGCACGAGGCAATGCAGGCGGGCCTACCGGTGATCGTGTCGCGTACGGGAGAGATGCCATTCACCGTCGACACGCCAGCCATCGGTCGGGTGGTCGAGGTGGGCGATGCGCAATCGCTGGCCGCTGCACTCGCGGAGCTGCTCGCCGAACCGGAAAAGCTTGCCGCACTGGGCCAGGCTGCTCGGGCACGGGTCCTCGAAAAGTTCTCGCAGGACCGCTTCGATGCCGTGGGGGCAGAAATCGTGGGCCGGCTCGAAAAACTGCTCAATCCGCGCTGATCACCCGCCAGCCGCGCGCTTTTGCCCTGGTTCGCTTGCCCGCGCTCATACTCACGAATATCGCCTCGTCGGCCAGTTCCAGGAGCGGCGCATCGGCGAAGCTGTCGCTTACGAAGCGCAGCTCCGACTCTTCCAATGAGAGGCCCTGTTCTGCCGCCCATGCGCGCACGCGGGCGAGCTTGGTCTCGGCATAGCAATTGCCGCCAGGGATCGTGTGCCCGTCCCAGCGCGTCCCGATCAGTGTCTCGATCCCGAGGTGGTCGGCAAATGCGCGGGCGTAGAATTCGAACGCAGCGGTCGCGACAAGGATTTGGGCACCCTTAGCACGATCCTCTTCAAGAAATGCCAGGGTCGCAGGCATGAAGCCTCCGTTGCGGGCACGATGCGCAGCAAATTCACGACCTGCCTCCTGCAGCGTCGCGACCGGTGCATTGCCCAGCATAAGCCGCATCCCGCGGGTCTTGAGCATTGTGCGGTCGTATAGCCCGATGCGATAACCGATCATCATCGCCACCCAGACCGGCAGAAGCGCCAGCCTCCACGGGGCAATCCGGCGCGCCGCAAAGACGAGGAAGGGCGTAAAGGTCGCCCGTCGCGTCAGCGTGTTGTCGAGGTCGTAGATGGCGATCCGCATGTGGCGCGAGTGCCAGCGCAGCAGGACGCAATCAAGTCAGGGGGCGATTTCCTCACCCTTCCAGTCGAAGACCTTGCCGCTGTCGGCCGGCGTCAAGGCGTCAATCACGCCGAGAAGGTTTCGTGCCGCATCTTCGGGCTTCCTCAGTTGCCCCTCGGGCAAACCGGACTGGAACGGTGCGGAAAGCCTGGTATCGACCGTCCCGGGATGCAGGGCCGCCACGACGGAGCGCTTGTGGGTCCGCCCCATCTCGATGGCGAAATTGCGCACCAGCATGTTGAGCGCCGCCTTGCTCGCCCGGTAGCTGTGCCAGCCGCCAAGCCGGTTGTCGGAGATCGAGCCAACCCGTGCAGACAGCGCCACGAAGGCACAGCGTCCTTCGCGCGGGAACAGGGGCAGCATGTGCTTGGCGATGAGTGCAGGACCGATGGTGTTGATGCGGAACATCTCTTCCATGACGGCCGCGTCGATCTGGCGCAGGCTGCGTTCGGGACTACTTCCTCCGCTGAGCGTCAGGACTCCGGTGGCCGCGATGACGAGGTCAGGCGGAGTTGCCCGCAAATTTTCCGCTATCCTGGCGATACTGTCCTCGTCGGCGAGGTCGAAAACGAAGCTGCGCGCTCCTTTGAGGTCCGTGTCGCCGCTGCGACTGCCACACCATACCTCCACCCCATGCGACAGCAGCGCCTCGGCCAGTGCGCGACCTATGCCGCCTCCGGCACCGAACACCACCGAGCGGCGGAACCCCTTTCCTACATCGTCCATGTCGACCTAGACCCGTTAGATGACCTACCGGTTCCCCTCGAATGCGCCGAAAATCGGCCATTCAGCCCTTCGGACGGGTTTTCTTCATGACCGTGTTCCATGTGTTCCATCCTTTAGGACAGGCATTGCGGGAAATGCGTCATACTCGGTCTTGCGCCACTCGTCCGAGGCGCTAAGTGGGTTTCGCAAAGCAACAGGACCGATAGCGTAATGGCGAGTTTCACCCTCCCCGCGAATTCGAAGATCACCGGCAAGACCCGCGCCCATCCGGCGCAGGGCGGCGGTCGCATCCGCAAGTTCAAGATCTACCGTTACGATCCCGACAGTGGGGAGAACCCGCGCTACGACACCTTCGAGCTCGACCTCGACGATTGCGGACCGATGGTTCTCGACGCGCTGTTCAAGATCAAGAACGAGATCGACCCGACGCTGACCTTCCGCCGCTCGTGCCGCGAAGGCATCTGCGGGTCGTGCTCGATGAACATGAACGGCAAGAACGGCCTCGCCTGCACCACCGCGATCGAAGACCTGAAGGGCGAGGTGCGCATCACCCCGCTGCCGAGCATGGACGTGATCAAGGACCTCGTCCCCGACTTCACGCACTTCTACGCGCAGTACGCCAGTATCCGCCCGTGGCTCCAGACGGTCTCGACCACGCCGAGCGGCAAGGAGCGTCTCCAGTCGCCCGAACAGCGCGAGAAGCTCGACGGGCTTTACGAGTGCATCCTGTGCGCCTGCTGCTCGACTTCGTGCCCGAGCTACTGGTGGAACAGCGACAAGTTCCTCGGCCCTGCGATCCTGCTGCAGGCCTATCGCTGGCTGGCCGACAGCCGTGACGAAATGACCGGCGAGCGGCTCGACCAGCTGGAAGACCCCTTCCGCCTCTATCGCTGCCACACCATCATGAACTGCGCGAACGTCTGCCCCAAGGGCCTCAGCCCCGCCAAGGCGATCGCCGAAACCAAGAAGATGATGGCCGAACGCGCTATCTGATGGCGCGCTTCTCGGACGAGGTTTTCGACCACGAACCCGACCCGGAGAACCCGGGTTGGAAGAACTGGAACCTCAAGGACCAGACGCTGTTCAACGGCGCGGTGATGGGCAAGCTCATCACCCGCGTCGACGATGACGGGAAAGCGCGCCTGCGCATGTTTCCCGAACGGCGGCACGAGAACCTGCAGGGCATCATCCACGGCGCAGTGACGCTCTCGCTGATCGACATCAGCCTGTTCACGACCATGCACACGATCGGCACCGGCAATGCCGGGCCCTCGGTCACGGTCGAGCTTTCCACCCAGTTCGTCGGTGCCGGCAAGATGGACCGCCCGCTCGACGCCGTCTGCGAAATCGTGCGTGAGACCGGCAGCATGGTATTCGTGCGTGGCACGGTCGAACAGGGTGACGAGACCGTCGCCAGCTTCTCCGGCATCGTCAAGAAGATGAAGCGCCGCATCGCGTCATGAGCGGAATGCTCGCCCGTTACGAGCGGCTGGTCGCCGCGGGCGAATTGCGCTCCGACCCGGACCAACGCCGCGCGGCGGAACGGCTCGACAAGCTGCAGAAGGACCTCGAGTCCGAGACTTCGGGCGGGCTGCTCAGCCAGCTCTTCGGCGGTCGCAATACGCGACCGCAGGGCGTCTACATGTGGGGTGGCGTCGGACGCGGAAAGTCGATGCTGATGGACCTCTTCGTCGAGACGTTGGGCATTGGCGAGAAGCGTCGCACGCATTTCCACGAATTCATGCTCGAGGTCGACCGGCTGATCCGCGAGGAGCGCAAGAAGGAAGCCGGCGATCCGATCAAGCCGGTCGCAACGCGGATTGCCGATGGCGTCCGGTGCCTCGCCTTCGACGAGATGGTGGTCACGAACACCGCCGATGCGGCGATCATGAGCCGCCTGTTCACTGCGCTGATCCGCGACGAAGCTGTCACCGTGGTCACGACAAGCAACCGCCCTCCCCGCGACCTCTACAAGGATGGCCTCAACCGCTCGCTATTCCTGCCCTTCATCGATCTGATCGAGGCGGAGCTGGACGTGCTGACGCTCGATGGTCCGGTAGACTATCGCCTCGACCGCCTGGGCGATCTTGCAACCTGGCATTCGCCGCTGGGCGACAATGCCACCGCGCAGGTGCGCGAGGCGTTCTTCCGCCTGACGGACTACAAACCGGAGGACGCGGCGAACGTCCCTTCGGGCGAACTCGACCTGGGAGGCGGACGCACTCTCCACGTTCCCAAGAGCCTCAAGGGCGTCGGCGTGTTCAGCTTCAAGCGCTTGTGCGGCGAGAACCGCGGTGCGGCGGACTATCTCGCTATCGCCCATGCCTTCCACACGGTGATCGTGGTCGGCATTCCGAAGATGTCGCCCGACAACCGCAACGAGGCGATCCGCTTCACCAAGCTGATCGACGCGCTCTACGAGAACAACGTGAAGCTGTTCGCCACCGCTGCCGCCGCTCCGGAAGACCTCTACACCAGCGGTGACGGTGCTTTTGAATTCGAGCGAACTGTGAGCCGCCTCAAGGAAATGCAGAGCGCCGACTACATGGCCAAGGGCCACGGGGTCGCCTAGTCGAGCAATTCCTCGACGAAGAGCGCGACGAAGCCTGACTGGCTCGACACTCCCGCCTTGGCATAGACCTGGCTGAGCTGCGCCCGCACCGTGCCCTCGGCAGAACCACGCATAGAGGCAATCTCGGCGATGCTGCACCCCTTCATCGCGAACATGGCGACATCGGCCTCACCCTTCGACAGGCCCCAGTCACCGAAGCGCCGCGCCACAACGTCGCCCAGCGCACCCTTCGCGAGTGCGAGGGCCTCCTCCCGGCGATGGGCATCGCGAACCATCTGCCTCAGCAATACCGCTCCGAAACCGATCGCGGCGACCAATGCCAGGGCAAGTCCGATTTCCAGACCGCTCAGCACCGTCCCCTCGCCATCGGCATTGCGGCTCGCATCCCAGACCGTGTCGGCGAGGAAGAATGCCGCCGCCCCGAACTGTAGTGCCAGCAGCGCCGCTGCATATTTGACCCGCGATTGCTCCAAAACCAACTCCCGCCTAGTCTCAGCGCCCGCTTAGAAAAGCGCGAATACGCATCCGCTTATGGGCGAAAATGCCGGTTCACGCATAGCTTCTTCATAACACGCAGCAGCGAAAGGCGCGTCATGACGAGAAGCGAACTCTTACAGGCCAGCAAGGTACCGGCGGTGACTCTGGGATTCTGGATCATCAAGATACTCGCCACCACGCTAGGCGAAACCGGAGGCGACACAGTCTCGATGAGTTGGCTTGGCGAAACGACTCCGCAAGCCGGACAAGGCGGCCTAAACGGTTACCTGGTCGGCACGGCCATCTTCGGCGCGCTGCTGATCGGCCTAGTGGGGGCAGAGATCCGGGCGAAGCGATACAACCCCTGGCTCTACTGGGCGACCATTCTCGCATCCACGACCGCGGGCACCACGCTGGCCGATTTCGCCACGCGTTCGATCGGCATCGGCTACACCGGCGGTTCGTTGCTGCTGTTCGGTCTCGTCGTGGCGAGCCTTGTCAGCTGGAAGGCCAGCCTCGGCACGATCGACGTCAACACCGTCTCAACTCCGCGGGCGGAGATGTTCTACTGGCTGACGATCACCTTCTCGCAGACGCTCGGCACTGCACTGGGCGACTGGGCGGCGGATACTGGCGGCTTCGGCTACCTCGGCGGTGCAGCACTTTTCGGCGGATTGCTCGCTGTCCTTGCAGCGCTCTACTACTGGTCGAAGATCAGCCACGTGCTCCTGTTCTGGGCCGCCTTCATCCTGACGCGACCCCTTGGTGCGACGGTGGGCGATTTCCTCGACAAGCCGATCGCCAAGGGTGGTCTCGACCTGAGCAGGCCCGTCGCAACGGCTGTCCTGGCAGCCGCAATCGTGGTCCTGATCCTCGTCATCCCGCAGCGCGCAGGTTCACATCCGGGCACAGTTGAAAGCCTCTGAAGCGACCCCACATAAACCTCGCTTCCGGCGGACAAACTCTCCCCGCCGATGTGAGAATACCGACATGATCGACATCCGTCCCTTCGCCTCGCTCGGGCACGCAGACCACGGCTGGCTCGATGCGAGGCACCATTTCAGCTTCGCCAACTACCACGATCCGGCTCGCATGGGCTGGGGCAGCATCCGCGTGTGGAACGATGACACCATCGCCGCGCGCAGCGGTTTTCCTCCCCACCCGCACCGTGACATGGAAATCGTGACCTTCGTCCGCACCGGCGCTATCACCCACAAGGACAGCCTCGGCAACGAAGGTCGCACGGCCGCCGGCGACGTGCAGGTGATGAGCGCTGGCACCGGCATCACCCATGCCGAATACAATCTCGAGGACGAGGCCACGACGCTGTTCCAGATCTGGATCATCCCCGACCGTGCAGGCGAAGCCCCCGGCTGGGGCCAACGCGAGTTCCCCAAGGCGAGCCGCGAGGGCGGGTTCGAAATCCTCGCCAGCGGCGATCCCGAAGGCGACGACGCCCTGTCGATCCGCACCGACGCGAAGGTCGCAGCGACCACTCTTGCCGCAGGTCAGAGCGCCGTGTGGAAGACCTCGGGCCAGCGTCACCAGTACCTCGTCGCGCCGAAAGGCCGGGTGAAGGTCAACGGCCAAGAGGCTCAGCCGCGCGACGGGATTGCCGTTACCGGCGAAACCGAGATCGTGGTCGAGGCAATCGACGATGCCGAGGTCGTGCTGGTCGACGCACGCTAGGAGGCGGGCGAAAGGTTCCTGAGCGACTTCTCGAGCATCAGCAACTGCCACAGGGGCCGCGAATTGTCGGCCCTTCCCGTCACATGGTCGTCCGCAAGGCGCGCAAGTGCCTTGCGGTCGAACCATCCGCTGCCAACAAGCATCTCGCTCCCCGCGATCGAGCGCGCCTGGTCCGCGAGCGGGCCCCTGAACCACTGCGCGATAGGGGTCACGAAGCCCTGCTTGGGGCGGTAGAGGATGTCTTCCGGCAGGTAGCGTTCCATCGTGTGCTTCATCAGCCACTTGCCGGTAGTGCGGCGAATACGCTGGCGCTCGGGCAGGCGGGCGGCGAACTCGATCAGGCGATGGTCGAGCAGCGGCTCGCGCGCTTCCAGGCTCACGGCCATGCTGGTGCGGTCGGTCTTGGTCAGGATATCGCCCGGCAGCCAGAACTTGAGGTCGGCATACTGCGCCCGGTCGAGGCCGCTGCGCGCGGGAGACTCTCTCATCAGCTTCTCGAATGGCTGTTCGGCCCGATAATCGCCACGCTCCCGCAACAGGGTGTCGCCATAAAGCACCTGCCGCTGTTCGGGTGCGAGGATCGACAGCGCGCGGGCGTATCCCGCCTCCCCGCTTTCGGACAGCGAGAGCAGCGTTGCCTTGGCACGCAGCGGACGCGGCGCCCAGTCAGCCTTGGGCCAGATGTACCCGAGGTTGCCGAAGATCGGGCCGCGCAAGGCTGCGGGAAGGAAACTGCGCGCCTGTTCCTCGCGCCGATGGAAAACCTGCCTGCGATAGCCGGCAAAGGCCTCGTCTGCCCCGTCGCCCGAAAGTGCGACGGTGACGTGCTCGCGTGCCAGCTCGCAAACCCGCAAGGTCGGCAGCGCGCTGGCATCCGCAAAGGGCTCGTCGAAAATTGCAGCGATGCGGTCGATCTCGTCGAACTGGTCGGCGGAGACAATGCGTTCGTGGTGGTCGGTCGCGAAAAGCTCGGCGATCTTGCGTGCGTGGCTGGTCTCGTCGACACTGGCGACATCGAAACCGATCGAACAACTCGTCACCGGCTTGGCGCTCGCCTCGGCCATGAGAGCTACCACGCTGGACGAATCCACCCCGCCCGACAGGAATGCACCCAGGGGCACATCGGCGACCATCCGGCTGGTGACGCCTTCGCGCATCAGGTGGAGCAGCTTGGCAGAATGGTCCTCGCTGGTCCCATTTTCGCGCTCTGCGAAAGAGACGTCCCACCACTGTTTCGGCGGGGGAATTTCGCGCCCGTGTTCTAGCAGCATGAAATGTCCGGCAGGCAGCTTCTCGACCCCCTGCAGGATTGCGCGATGGTCGGGGACATAGCCCCAGGCCATGTAGTCCTCGATCGCCAGCGGATCGATCTTCCGGCGCATCAGCGGATTGGCGAGCAGGCCTTTCAGTTCGCTGGCAAAGGCAAGCGCCCCGCCCTCAAGCCGCGCGAGGTAGAGTGGCTTCACGCCCAGCCGATCGCGGGCGAGGAACAGCTGGCGCGTCTCGAGATCATAGAGAGCGAAGGCGAACATGCCGTCGAGCCGCGACAGGCAATCGGGCCCCCACTTGCGCCACGCGGCAAGAATGGTCTCGGTATCGCCATCGGTGCGAAAGGCGAAACCGTCTTTCTCCAGCTCGTGCCGCAAGCGGCGGTAGTTGTAGATCTCGCCATTGAAGACGATGACCGCACGCCCGTCATCCGAGTGCATCGGTTGTGGCGAACCTGCCAGGTCGATGATCGACAGGCGGCGGTGGGCCAGCCCGATGCCCGGCGCGGTCCACACGCCCGATCCGTCGGGCCCGCGATGGGCGAGCGCGTCGGCCATCCGCTCGACCCGCTTGGGATCGACCGGCTTCACCGTCTCGTAATGGAAAATCCCCGCGATCCCGCACATATGCGCTTCGCCTAGACCAGTCGCGCGAGTGCGGCAAAGAGCAAAGCGACCAGCAGTATCGCACCGAGGGCGAGGTTCGCCGGAACGGGTTTCTCACCGAGGCGGGACACGATGCCGAGACGGTCCACCTCCTCCAGCGTCCAGCCAGCCTCCTCGGGATCGCGTTCGAAGAACCGCCATGCCACGCCGAGCACGATTGCGATCACGATGCCGAAGAAGAACCAGCCATAGACGATGTGGTCGAAGCTCCCCGCACGCTCGGCCCCGACATATTGTGCCACGAAGATCGTTGCCCATGCGCGGATGCCGTTGGCGATGATCGGGACCACGAAACAGGCGAGGATGAACCACGCCCGGCGGCTCCAGCTGTCGAAGCAGGTGAAGATCACCAGCACGCCCAATGCGACCATCGCAATGAGGAAGCGCACGCCCGAGCATGCTTCGGCGACGATGAACAGCCCGGCAGGCGTGTCGATATGGATGCCGTCCGACACCGTCTCCACACCGCTCAGTTCGGTGAGAGACGTTGCCATATGTGCAGTGATGGCCTGCAACTGCGGCACGATCTCGTCGCCAAAGGGCACAAGGAAGCTCGAATACGCGATGGGGAGTGCCAGGATCAGACTGGCACGCAGGCCCAGGAGAGTGATCGCGGCTCCCTGAAAGGCCATCACCGTTCCTGCTTGTGCAAAAAGGTCGATCCCGCTCGCCCGACCACCTGTCCAGATGATCAGACCCAGCGCCAACCATGCGAGCCCCGGCCACCATGCGATCGGGGTCAGCTTGGCCAGCTCATGGCGCCGCATCCACGCCAGCCACGCAATGATCGGCGGGAGGAGCAGGATGAAGCTGTAGGTCGCTACGTTCCACCAGAGGTAGGCCATCGCCTGCCATTGGGGGAAGGTCAGCACGAACAGTGCCGCCCATGCGAGCGCGAGCCGGATCGCGAAGGACTTCCAGGCTGTTGCCACCTCAGCCACCATGTCCGGCCCCTTGCGCGCCCGACACGAATTCGGCGAGCTGGCGATATACCGCGTCCCAGCCCATCTCCCCGACCACGAACTGCCGCGCAGACCTTCCGATCTCTCCTGAGCGGAACGGATCTTCGACCAGGGCAGAGATTTCGCGGACAATCTCCTCGCCCTTCGGTTCGGCGACGATGAAGTCATGTCCGGATCGGGCATCGATACCAGTCGCGGCTGCAGGTGTGAGGACAACGGGCCTGGCCATCGCCATCGCCTCCAGGACCTTGTTCTGCACACCGCGCGCGATGAGCAGCGGGGCGAGCACGACATCTGCGGACTTGAGGAACGGGCGGACATCCGCGACCTCGCCCCATACCCGAACGCCGTTCTCGCCGTGGCGCGATTTCAGCGCGGGCCCGGGCGCGCGTCCGACGATGTGAAAGCGGGCGCGCAAATAGCGCTGGCGCAAGCGCGGCATGACCTCGGCCATGACCCATTCGACCGCAGCAATGTTCGGCGGGTAATCCATCTGCCCGGTGAAGACGAGTTGCGGGTCGTCGCCTACCTCGAGATCGTCCTGCAAACCGACCTGCGCTGGATCGAAGAAGTGCGCGTCGATGCCATTGCCAAGGGCCGCGATGTTCGCGTCACCTGCATTCGCGATACGGCTTCGCAGCAGCCCTGCCTCACTGTCGCTGATGAGCAGGGTTGTATCCGCACGATGCGCAAGGCGCTCTTCCTCGCGCGAGAGCAGGCGCGCCTCGCGGGCATTGATCCACCGACGCTGGCCTGCATCCGCATAGGCCTCGAACTTGGCGCTATCGACGTCGCACAGGTCGACGATCACCCGGCCCCGGAAGTCCTCGGGAATGTATTGCCCCATCTGGCCCGAGAAGACGAAGATCGTATCGACCCGGTGATCACGGATGGTCTTGCGCACGTAATTGCTGATCGCGAGGTCTTCGAAGGCCGAAAGGCTTACAGGCTTGCCGGTCAGCACTGCCTCGATCCCGGCGAGCCACAGCGGACGGTGACGGTGCTTCAACACATGCGACTTTGCGATCGCCTTGAGCTCGCCCTTCTGCGCCATGTCCTGCGCAGTTTCGCCAAAGGTCGCGACGTGCACCGGCGCGATCTTTGCCAACCCTTTCAGGAGGTGGTGCGAACGGATCTTGTCGCCGCGATCGGGCGGGAAAGGCACCCGGTGCGAAAGGAACAGAATGTCGCCCATCGTTCAGCCCAGGCCGCGCGCGATCCAGGGGCCGATCATGTTCGCGATCGGCAGCGGCAGCTTCTTCCAGATTTCGATCTTGGCCGAGTTTCCTTCATCGGTCGGGTCGATATTGCGCGCGGCAACGCCCCCGCCGCTCCAGCTGCGATAGACCAGAGGTTCGGGTTCGAAACCCCAGTTCTTCTTGAAAGAGAATGGTCCGCTGGCGGTCTTCGAACGTCCAAAGTCGAAGCGGGTGCAACCCTTCCGACGGGCGTGGCACATCAGCTCGTAATACATCCGCTCGTTGGCGCGCAGCGATCGGGCAGCGAAGGGCCCTCCGCCCCAGAAGGGCATGACCGTGCCGCGGTGGTAGAGCGAGAGGACGCTGGCGACCGGGGTGTCGCCATGTCGCACCGTCAGGATGTCCGCGTCCTCACCGAACAGGTCGAGCACCGCATCGAACAGGCTTCGCGGAAAGACCGGAGTTCCGAGGTTGCGCACGCTTTCCGAATAGGCCGCGAAATGCGCGCGGCGGTCGTCCTCGCCCGAGCCGACCGACACCTGCAGATCGTTTTCGAGGCCCTTGCGCACTTCGGCCCGCGCCTTGCGGGGAATAGCAAGCAGCTGCGCCTCGTCATCGGCAGCAAGATCGGCGGCGAAGTTCGCGTGGCGTCCCCCGATCACTTCCCAGTCGTCGGGAGCATCGGCGCCACGCAGTTCCACCGTGCCGACCGACATGCGTCCGGCCAGTTCCTCGGCGGCGCGGCACAGTCGCACGGCATCGTCCTGCCGACCGACGAGAACCCCGCCACCCACGCCGAAGCCGCTCGATACCAGCGCCTTGCCGAAGATCGGCGAGCTAACGGCGCTCAACGGCAACCAACCAGCGATCACACCGCCGCGTTCGATCAGGAGGCCATGCGCCCGATTGCCCGTGCCGCGCTCGATGGCGCTCAACCAGAGCGGGCGATGGAAGACACTCCCACCTGCGTCCGCAACGAAGCCCTCGATCCGGGTCACCTCCCCTGCATCGGACAGGTCGGCGAGGCGGATCGTGGCGGAATGGCTCATCGGCGCATTCATGCGGCCCAGGCCATGCTGCGCGCCTTTTCGATCGCGGCGAGCTCGTCCATCCGGCCCCAGGCAAATTCGCCCAGCAGGTCGGAAAGCTTGCCCTCCATCCGCGACAGGTTGGTGTAGTGGCGCAGGCGCGAGCGCAACGGCGCATCGGCCACGCGTGGTTGGTCAGGATCGACTTCCCACGGATGAAAATAGAAGATCGCCGGACGCTTTTCCCGGCTGTTCACCTGGCGGATCGCCCAGCGGCTGAAGCCATAGGGCAGCACGCGGAAGAACCCGCCTCCGCCTGCCGCCAACCGTTTCCCGCGGAAGATCGCCGTCGTCACCGGGATCTCGACGAGGTCGCTTCCCGGGACGGGATCGAAGGCGAAGCGTGGGGCCTCGCGCCAGCCATAGTGGTCGTGCACCACCGGGGCGACGCTGGAGGAATAGGCATAGCCGTGCTCGGCCAGCACGTTGTGCGCCCACGGATTGCGCTGGTCGATCGAGAAACTCGGCGCGCGGTAGCCGCTGATCTCCACCCCGCCCGCGTCTTCGAGTATCGCCCTCGCCTTCGCGATGTCGGCAGCGAATTCGTCCGGCGTGAAAGTGAAGACACGGGTGTGATCGTAACCGTGGCTCGCAAGCTCGTGCCCGCGCTCGACGATGGCGCGCATCGCAGGCTTGTTGCGTTCCGCCACCCAGCCCAGCGTGAAGAAGGTCGCCCTGACCCCGGCGGCATCGAACAGGTCGAGGATGCGCGCGACATTGTCGCCGACACGCAACTGGAGCGAATCCCAGTCGTCGCGCGAGATGGTCTTCTCGAACGCCCCGACCTGGAACCAGTCCTCGACGTCGACCGAGAGGCCGTTGACGATCCGCTGCTCGTTCATCGCCCCCTCGATTAAACTAGGCCGCGGCGCGCGTCGCCTGGCTTTCGAAATAGTCGATCATCATCGCCAGAACGTGACGGAGCGATTGCTCCTGTTCGTCGAGGCGACGCTCGATTGCGGACAGGCGCTGGTCCAGGTCGGCAGGCACTTCGCCGCCACCCTCGCCGCGCGAAGCCGCCAGTTTCTCGACCTCGCGGCGCAGCGCAGCCATGTGCTTGTCACGCGCGGCAAACGCCTGTTCGATGGCGTCGATCTGGTGGTCGAGCAGGCCCTTTTCCTGTTCGGGCGACATCGCTTGCTGTGCGGGAGCGGGAGCGGCAACGGGAGCCGCCTCGCTGCGCGCCTTGGCGATGGCATCGGCGGCAGGAAGGTCGCGATCCGGACGCGCACGCGGTGCCGGGGCGGCCTCGACCTCGGCGGAATTGTCGCCTTCCATCTCTTCGAGAACGGCATCGAGCATGTCGGCTTCGAGGACCGACTGTTCCTCCAGCGCGCCCATGAGGAGCAGGCGATTCATCACCTGGTTGACCTTGCGCGGGATGCCGCCCGTCGCCTTGTGCAGCTTCACCCACAGCGCGCTGTCGAGCTCGGGGTTACCGTCCCAGCCCACGTGATGAAGGCGATGGGTCACGTATGGTTCGATTTCGCCCGGCTGCATCGGCTCCAGGTGATGTGCTGCGATGACGCGCTGGCGGAGCTGCTCGAGCTCGTCCGACTGGGCGAGCAGGTGCTTGAACTCGGGCTGGCCGAGCAACAGTGTCTGGAGCAGCGGGTGCGATCCGAGCTGGAAGTTTGACAGCATGCGCAGCTCTTCGAGGGCGCCGATCGACAGGTTCTGTGCCTCGTCGACGATCAGCAGGACGCGGCGGCCATTGCGCGCTTCCTCGTGCAAAAACAGTTCGATGGCAGCCAGAGCTGCGGCCTTGTCTCCGCCTTCGATGTCGAGGCCGAAGCTGCGCGCGGCGACATGGATCATTTCCTCGCCATCAAGGGCGCTGGTGACCACTTCGCCCACGGTCATCCGCTCGCCGTCGAGCTTTTGCTTCAGGTGTGCGACCAGCGTCGACTTGCCCGCGCCGACCTCGCCGGTGATGACCACGAAGCCTTCACCCTGATTGAGGCCATAGCCGAGGTAGCTCAGCGCCTTCTTGTGCGTGACGCTCTCGAAATAGAACGCCGGATCGGGCGTGAGCTGGAAGGGCCGCTCGCTGAAACCGTAGAATTCCTCGTACATCGAAGCGTCCTTATCAGAAATCGTAGCGCAGGCCGAGAAGCGCGGAGGCGGTGAGTAGCTCTTCCGGTGCGGCCTTTGCGTCGAGCATGTTGAGAGCGATCGCGGCCCGGGCGGAAAGTCCGCGCCAGACGCGTTCGTTGTAGGATGCGGAAGCGCCCACCGAGAAGGCGTCGCCAAGGCTGGTCGCGCCGCTCTCGAACCAGTTGGCGTAGGTCGTGATCGAGAAATTGCCGCGTCCGAGCGGACCGTCGAGATTGGCCGCGACGAACAGGCTCTCATCGACAATGCCGTCGGCCAGTGCGAGCACCGTTCCCGGCGCTCCGATGAACTTGCGACGGTCGTAGCCGACACCCACGCCCATGGTCATGCGGCCCGCCTGGTGCGTGTAGCTGGCGAGCACCCCGCGACCGCGGAAAACGGAGGAGCGGACCGAACCGAGCAGACCGTCGATGCAGCCTGAACCGTCGAGGCTGTTGGCACAGCCGGTAATTTCGCCTGTAACGGGGTCGCGGACCACGTCGAAATCGACCGGCAGCGATGCCAGAGCATTGTTGAGGCGGCCGCCGAAGCCCTGCACGCCGTCATAGACATTGACCGAGAAGGTGCTGCGACGATCGGGTTTCCACGAGAAATTGCCGTAGAAGGTCTCGCTGTCGTAGCGATGGCCGAAGGTCGCCTGCAATTGCGTGCGGCTGCTCGGGCGCCAGACCACGCCGACATCCCAGATGAGGCCATCGGCTTCGTAGGCGATGACGCGCGGGCTGGAAGGATCGACAACGTAGCGGCCATCGGTCCCGACCACGGGCGCACCATTGGTGTCGCGCAGGGCATCGCGGCTCGAGACTTCCACGTCCTCGACGCCGATGCCGCCGACCAGTGCAACGGTCGGCGAGACCGGCACCGTCACGTCGCCACGCACGTAGGCATCGCGGACGCGCTGGTCGAGGTTGGTGACATCTTCCTGGTAAAAGCCTGCGCCCACGCCGACTCCGACCGGCAGGCCGTGTCCCGGCGCGATCCCGGCACGGACGTTCGCGCTGTGACTGACGCTTTCGTCGAAGACGTCGGCGACCTGGCCGCCGGTAGTGACGAAATCCGGCCCGTCGACGCGTGTATAGCCGATGCGGTAGTTCGCGCTGACATCGACATTGCCCGCCCGCGTCTGCAGCGTAGGCCCGGCATAGGCCGAGTAGGTATGCGTCGACAGGTCGGCATCAGCCAGCGGCGCGATGATCGAACGGCCATTCGCATCGACACTGGTGCGGTTTGCCAATCCACCCGCCTCGAAGGTCAGGACGTTGGGAACGATAGTCGTGAAACCACGTGCCAGGCCGGTGATGCTGTCGGTATCGACGCCTTCGTCCTGGTGGGCGAAAGTGCGTTCGTAGCGCAGAGACACCGTGGCGCCGTTGTTGCGCCCGATCAGCGATGCATCGACCCCTGCGGCGAGCTGGGTGTAGGTGACAACATCGTCGCCCGGCGAAATCTGCCAGGTCGCGATCGAGTTTGCCTCGATATACGGATCGATCCGCAGGTGGCCGGTCGGGCGGCGATCACCTTCCTTGCCTGAATGCGCGTCGCTGCCGGCTTCCTGCGCGGCCAGCGGTCCGGTCGACGCCAGCAGGGCCAGGGTGGCCAGCGCACCGAAGGTGCGGCATGCGGAGATGCGGGTCATACCCCTATTCCCCGTATCCGTAGTAGCTGCCGAACTTGCGGCCGCTGGGATTGAAGGTCGCATCATTGAGCAGCAACTTGATGTCGGGGCACGCGGACAGGAGGTCGATCGCGTCCTCGAGCGCCGCCTGTCCGGTCATATCCGCGCGGGCGACGAGCAGCGCCTGGCCGACATGCTTGGCCAGTTCCGCGGCGGGTGTCGCAGCCAGTGCCGGAGGGCTGTCGAACACGATGATGCGGTTGGGCGCACCACGGGTAAGGCGGTTGAGCACCTCCCAGGTGCGCTCACTGGCGAGGTACTCGCTGTCGCGACCCGTGCGCTCGCCTGCCGGAAGTACGAAAAGCCCACCGATGTCGGTTCCGACGACGCAGTCCTCGACGTGCTGCGAGGGGTCGGCGAGAACATCCATGAAGCCCTTGCCCGCTTCCAGCCCGAGCTTGTTCATGATCGACGGCTTGCCGAAGTCTGCGTCGATCAGCAGCACTTCCATGTCGCGCTCACCCGCAAGCGCGATGGCGAGGTTGAGCGCGCAGAAGGTCTTGCCCTCGTTGGGATGCGGCGAGCAGACGAGCACGCGGCGCGACTGGGCCGTGCCTTCCGCCTTGGCTGCGGCAAGCACTTGGCGCTTGATGATGCGAAATTCCTCGAGCAGTGTCGAAGAGCCGCCGTCCGGGTCGATCAACCCCTGCTCTCGCAGGAGCGAACGGACGACCTCGCGCTTCTCGCCCTTGAAGCGAACCAATGGCTCGAGGGCGGGAGCAGGACTTGCGGCAGCCTCTGCTGGCGCAGTCGGCGCGGCCTGCGCTTCCGCAGGCGCACCGATGTAATCCGACGCACGACGCTTCGGCTGCTCGGGAGCAGCCTCTTCCTTGCGCCGTTGCGGGGCGAACTTCTTGGCCTTGTCGCTCTCCAGCTTCGAAGGCACGGGTGCGGAGGCGAGCCGGTCGAGGCCGAACGCACCGCTCGCGCGCTCGAACAGCGAACCGCCATCGCGCTTCTTGCTGCCCTCGGGCGGCGTGATCTTGGTGGGCTTGTTCACGGACACCGTTCCCCCTCAGGCCACCGAGCCGACCTGGATGATTTCGACCACCAGCAGCAGGAAGCAGACCGCGGCCAGTGCTCCGCTGGCAGCGAAGAATTTCTTGAGCTGCGCCCTTTCAACGCTGCGCGCTTCGCTGGTCATCGAACGCGACACCGTGCCGATGACCGGCAGGTCTAGCACCCGCTCCAGCTTCTCGGCCGTGGTGAAGCTTGACCGGAGCAGGCCCATCGCAAAGGCCGCACCGCAGCCCGCGGCGATACCGGCAATAAGCACACCGATCAGCAGCAGGGGACGGTTGGGTGCAGCGGGCTTGCGCGGCGCCGTGGGCGGATCGATCACTTCGAACTGGAAGGCGCTGCGCTCGGTTTCCACCTGGCCACGCAAGCGCATTTCCTCGCGGTTCTTGAGAAGCTCGTCGTATTTTTCCTTGAGCACCTCGTAATCGCGGCTGATGCGGTTGGCCTCGGCCGCCACGGCAGGCTCATCCGCCTGCGAAGCGATCAGGCCAGAGATGTCCGCCTGCAGCGCAGCCTTGCGAGCCTGAAGAGCCTGCACGTTCGCCTGTCGCTCCGCCTTGATCGAGACAAGCGAGGTATAAGCCGGATTGGGCGAACCGCCGGCACCTGCGGGTTCACCGGCAGCCTGCTCGCGCAGCGCCTCGACCTGGCGCTTCTGCGCCTGCACGTCGGGATGGCTGTCGGTCAGGCCGCGTGCGCGCATGGCCGAAAGCTGCGACTGCGCCTGCGCCAATGCCCCGCGCGCACCGCCGCTCTCGCCGGGCATGGTAATCGAGCGCGGAGTGCTGGAAAGCTGGCCATTGATGGCGGCCAGGGCGCTCTGGGCGGCAGCGATATCGGCATCGACGCCGCGCATCTCGTCGCGCATCGAGTTGATCCGCGAGGAAACCGTGGTGGTCCCGCCGATCAGGTCGGGATGCTGTGCCTCGAAACCAAGGCGGCGCTGCTCGGCGGCTTCAAGCTCCTTCTTCCGGTCGTCGAGTTGCTGGTCGAGGAAGACGATCGTGTCGGCGACCTGTCCGCGGTTGCCGGCAACGTTCTCCTCGCGAAAGATGTCGATCAGCTTCTGGACCACGTCCTGCGCCAGCGCTGCGTTCTCGGCATCGCTGAAGCTGGAATCACCGATGGTGGCGGTCAGTTCGAAGAGATTGTCCTGCGAGTTCTTGACCACGACCTTCTCGGTCAGATTATCGACCGCGCGCTGCATTTCGCGCTGCGTTTCGACCTTTTCGCCGAGACGGGTCTGGCGAATGACCTTTTCGAGGTTGACCGCACTGGTCAGCGTCTGGCGCACCTTGGTGATCGCCTGTTGTCCTTCGCCCGAAATATCGAGCTGCTTCGACAGCACGTCGTCAAGCTCGACATAGATGCGCGCACGGCTCTCGTAGCTGTTGGGGATCAGGGCGACGAGCAGCCAGCCCAGGACGCAAACGCCCCAGGCCACGGCCAGCGCCAGCCACCGCCGGTTCCAAACCGTGTGCAGCGCGCTGCGTATCTCGTCGAAGACTTCCTGCATGCCCCCGCAGACCCCTTAGAAGGTGCTTTCGGGGATGATGATCACATCCCCAGGCTGCAACATCACGTTCGCCTTGCTGTCGCCGCGCTTCAGCAGGTCGGTCAGGCGCAGGGCATATTCCTGCTGCTTGCCTGCCTGCTTGTCGAAGCGGATCAGCTTGGCACGGTTGCCCGCTGCGAATTCCGACAGGCCGCCAACCGCGATCATCGCATCGAGCACGGTCATGTTCGCGCGATAGGGCAGCGATGCAGGCTGTTCCGTCGCACCGACGATGCGAACCTGCTGGCTGAAGGTACCGGCGAATTCGTTGACGATGACCGAGACCAGCGGATCCTCGATATACTGGCTCAGCTGGAGGCGGATGTCCTCTTCCAGCATCGACGGCGTCTTGCCGACGGCGGGCATATCCTTGACCAGCGGGATGGTGATGCGGCCATCGGGGCGCACCTGGATCTTCTCCGCGCCCAGTTCGGGATTGCGCCAGACATGGATCGTCAGCTCGTCGAGCGGGCCGATCACATAGTCCTCGCCCGGACCTTCCTGCAGCGCGACGAAGGTCGCGGGCGGCAGCTCCGGCCCGCCTGCCGTGCATCCGCCGAGGGCCAGCGAGGCCACGGCGCACCCGGCAAGGAGGGAGGCGGTACGATCAAGACGCATATTCGGTATCCCCGTCATTCGTGCAGGGCAGCAGGGGACACCGATGGCGCCCCGTCGTCCCTGTTTGGGGCGATACTTGCCTGCGAAAGGTGAACATACCGTTATCCATCGACCCCAAACCCGCCGGATTTCTGCGGGTTTAGCGCATTTTTGGCGGGTGTCTCAAATCAGGACTTCGGCTGCCGGTCCCTGTCCGAGGAAGGCGCTGGGCGACGCGCTCGCGCCATAGGCACCGGCGCAGAACACCGCCACGAGGTCGCCGATCTCCGCTCGCGACAGGTGCGCCTTGTCGGCGAGGCGGTCAAGCGGAGTGCAAAGGCACCCGACGACATTGGCCTCTTCCACCGGCTCGGCATCGAAACGGGTGGCGATGGCAACCGGATAATTGCGGCGCACAACTGTCCCGAAATTGCCCGAGGCCGCGAGCTGATGGTGGAGGCCCCCGTCCGTGACGAGGTAGGTTTCGCCGTAGCTTTCCTTGCGATCGACGATGCGGGTCAGATAGACCCCGGCCTCGCCCACGATGTAGCGGCCGAGTTCGACAAAGAGATCGGCAGCGGCCAGCGTGTCGGGCAATGCCGCGAGTTCGCGCTCCAGCGCCTCGCCTACGGCGTCGAGGTCGAGCGGCTCGTCGCCGGCGAAGTACGGAATGCCGAAACCGCCGCCCATGTTGAGCTTCGGAAGGGGGACACCTGCCTCGCTGGCGATGCGGTGGGCGCAGTCGAGAACTTTCGCCTGCATGTCGATGACCGCCTCCGCTGACAGCGCCTGGCTGCCGGTGAAGATGTGGAGCCCGCGCCAATCGCAACCGGCATCGACGATCTCGCGGGCCAGCGCAGGAACGCGGGCCGCATCGACGCCGAAGGGCTTTGCCCCACCGCCCATCTTCATGCCCGATCCCCTGAGCTCGAAATCCGGGTTCACCCGGATCGCAAGACGCGGCACGACACCCAGTTTCTCGCCGATAGCGAGCGCGCGGCGGGCCTCGTTCTCGCTCTCGAGGTTGAGAGTGACACCTGCAGCGATGGCCGCCTCAAGCTCGGCATCGCGCTTTCCGGGGCCGGCAAAGCTGACGCGGGTGAGGTCATATCCGATTCCCCGGACCATCTCGAGTTCACCGGCTGATGCAATGTCGAGGCCATCGACAATTTGCGACACGTGCTGAAGAACGGGCGCAAAGCTATTGGCTTTTATCGCATAATTCAGCCGGATTCGTTCCGGGAGAGCATCGCGCAGTTTCTGTACGCGCGCTTCGATCAATTCGCGAGAATAGACGAACAACGGCGTCGAACCGGCCTCGTCGACAATCTCCGACGCCTTCCGCCCCGCTATGGCCAGTTCACCATCGATGGCGGCGTATCCTGCCGGGATGGGGCCGACCGGCTTCATGCGCCGATTTCCTCGGCAATCGCGTTGCGGTCGAGCTTGCCGTTGGGATTGAGCGGGAGTTTGTCGCGCCAGTGGATCACATGCGGATGCATGAAAGTCGGGAGCTCCTTGTGCAAGGCCTTGAGCAGCTCTTCCTGTGCACCGACCGCGTTCGCAGCGGCACGGACGACGAGGTGGATGGCATCGCCCAGACGCTCGTCCTTGACGCCGAGCGCAACGGCCTCGGCGACAAGGCCCGTAGCAAGTGCCGCACTCTCGATTTCCTGCGGGCTGATCCGGTTGCCCGAGGACTTGATCATCGCGTCGCGTCGCCCGACGAAATAGAGCAGGCCGTCGGCCTCCCGTCTGGCACGGTCGCCCGACCAGACGGCCATGCCGCCGTAGTGCGAGGCCGCCGGGGCGGGCTTGAACCGTTCCGCCGTGCGCTCGGGATCCTGCCAGTACCCCTGCGCAACCAAAGGTCCGCAGTGGACGAGTTCGCCCTCCTCGCCCGGGGCTGCAACCTCGCCGCTGTCGGCGATGACCAGGATCTCGGCGAACGGAATGGCCGTGCCCATCGAAGTCGGGTGCTCGTCCACCAGTGCGGGATCGAGGTATGTCGAGCGAAAGGCCTCGGTCAGGCCGTACATCGGGAACAGGCGGGCATCGGGAAACAGCCGGCGCAGATCGCGCACGAGGTCGGTGGTCAGCGCCCCGCCCGAATTGGTCAATCGCCGCAGCGACGCCTTTGCTTCATCGCTCCAGTTGAGTTCGGTCAGTTGCACCCAGAGCGGCGGAACTGCGGCAAGCGTGGTGATAGCGTGCTTCTGGCAAGCCTTGGCGACGTCGCGCGGGAAGAGATAGTCGAGCGGCACTACGCTGCCGCCAGCATACCAGGTCGAAAGGAGCTGGTTCTGGCCATAGTCGAAGCTGAGCGGCAGGACCGACAGCGTGACGTCATCGGGTCGCATGTCGAGGTAATCCGCTACCGAGACGGCACCCAGCCACATGTTCGCATGGCTCAGCATGACGCCTTTCGGCCGCCCGGTGGAACCGCTGGTATAGAGGATTGCAGCCAAGTCGTCGGGATCGTTTGCGGAGGGCGGAAGGGGGCTGTCGAGAACGCTCGCCGCCAGCAGGGCCTCGCCTTCCTCGAACACCTCGCAATCGGCCGGCAGATCACTTTCCTCGAGGGTGGCGATCCGCGCCTTGTTGCCCATCAGCAGCACGGAGCCGCTGTCGGCGAGGATGTGGGCCGCCTGCGCCCGCTTGAGGAGCGGATTGATCGGGACATGGACCAGCCCTGCCCTCGCTGCCGCCAGCGGGAGCAGGCAGGTAAGCTCTCCCTTGGCAGCCCAGCTGGCGACCCTTGCGCCCTTCTCCGCCCTGCTTGCCAGCCACCCGGCGAGCTGCGCCACGCGCTCGCGCAGTGCGGCGTAATCTAGGGTCCGGTCTCGCAGCACCAGCGCAGGCGCCTGTGCATCGCCGCGCTCCGCCAGTTGATCGAGCGGATGGGGCGTGTGATCAGACATCGGGGCTCCGCAGCAAGGATATCCGGGTGAGCATCGCGGTCAGCTATCACGACAAGGCCGAGAAACTGCAAGACTTCGACCGGTTTGCCACCGGTCCTTTCGACCGTTCCGAGTGGTTTTCGCTGCTTTGCGAGCATGTCGCGCAACCGCTCATCGTCATCGGCGAGGATGCCCACCGCAAGGTCGCCCTGCCCTTGTGCGAAAGCCCCGAGGGCCTGCGCAGCCTCGTCAACTGGTTCAGTTTCACCTGGCGCCCCCTGTGTCGGAACGACGAAATTGCCGACGAAGCGGTGGCTGGCGTTGCGCGAGACCTGCGCAGCCGCACCCATTGCATCGTCCTGCAACCCGTTCCGGACGAGGACGGCAGCGCGTCGCGTACCGTCGCTGCATTTCGCAAGGCCGGGTGGGTGGTGTTCAGGGAGCAGTGCGACGAAAACCATGTGCTCCCGGTCGAAGGTCGCGATTTCGCTGGCTACTGGTCCTATCGCCCCGGCCAGATGCGCACGACGCTCAAGCGCAAGGCGGGCAAGGTCGAGACGCAAGTCCTACGCACCTTCGACGAGGCCGCATGGCGAGACTATCGCAAGGTCTATGAAGCCAGCTGGAAGCCCGAAGAAGAGCGCGCCGACATGCTCGAAGCCTTTGCCCGCGCGGAAGGCGAATCCGGGCGCATTCGCATCGGCATCGCCAGATCGGGGGGGGAACCGGTCGCCGCCCAGTTCTGGACCGTGGAGAATGGCACGGCCTACATCCACAAGCTGGCCCATGTCGAAGCCGCAAAGCCGCTTTCGGCCGGTACGACGCTCAGTGCGGCAATGTTCGAGCATGTCATCGATACCGACAAGGTTGACCTCGTCGACTTCGGCACGGGGACCGATGCCTACAAGCGCGACTGGATGGAGCGTGTGCGGGCCCGCTACCGCCTGACCTGCCTCGATTGGCGCCAGCCCGCGGCCTGGCTGCCTCTGGCCAAGGCGCTGGCCCGTCGCCTTGCACGCCAATCGCCCCGCCGCTAAGGCCGTGGCCTCCTGAGCCAGGGGAATTGACGAGTTACATGACTGCCGAGACTGCCAGCACCGATACGGACACCGCCCTGCGATCCATCCTGAGCGACGTCCTGTCGCTCGACGGCGAGCAAGTGGCGGCGTTCGATAGCGACACGGGGCTGTTCGGCCATATCCCTGAGCTCGACTCGATGGCGGTCGCAACGCTCCTCACCGAGATGGAAGACCGTCTCGGCATCGTGATCGACGACGAGGACCTGGAAGCAGAAATGCTGGAGACCTACGGCGGCCTCCTGACCTTCGCCGAGGCGAAGGTGGCCGGAGCCTGAGAGGCACGTGTACGTCAGCTGGCCCTGCCCCACACCCGTAGGCGGCAGTGGGGAAGAAATGGCACTGGCCTTCGACAAGCGCCGGGAACGGCGCGTGCTGGTGCTCGCACCGCTCTTCGAAGAGGCCAACAAGTTTCGCCATCAAATCTATGAAACCATGAAGCTTCTCGACAAAACAGAGGTCGACAGTTTCCTCCCTGACCTGCCGGGCTGCAACGAAAGCCTCGCGCCTCACGCAGAGCAGACCCTGGCCGGGTGGCGGCAGGCCGCAAATGCCGCTGCGGGCCATTTCCGGGCGACCCATATCCTCGCCATGCGGTCCGGAGCCTGGTTCGCACCCGATGAATTGCCGGGCTGGCTGTTTGCCCCGCCCAAGCCGTCGCAGGTACTGCGCGGTCTCGTCAGGACCCATCTCGTCGCGGCCAGGGAAGCAGGCGCGAGCATGACGAGCGCCGATATCCTCGCAACCGCCCGGCAAGACGGCATTACCATCGCTGGCTGGGATCTCGGACCGGCACTTGTGCGCGAGCTCGAGGCGGAAACCTGGGAGGCCGGTGAAGGACACGAGCTTGTGGGTCAGTCCGACGTCGGCGGCACCTCGATCTGGCTGCGCTCGGAAAACGATTACGATCCGGAACAGGCCAGCGCCCTCGCCGCGATCGTCGCCGGGAAAGCGCTTTCGGAATGACCCGCATGGCGCTGACCTTCGAATGCCAGGGGCGCCGTTGCGGCGCGACGTTGGACGAGGCTGCGGGCAGGACCGGCCTGCTTATCGTATCGGGTGGCAACGAGGTGCGCGCGGGCGCCTTCAACGGACAGGCTCGGCTCGCGGCAGAACTGGCGAGCGCCGGCTTCCCGGTGTTCCGCTTCGATCGCCGCGGCATCGGTGACAGTGAGGGCGAGAACCGCGGGTTCCGCCGCTCGCGCAAGGACATTGCCGCCGCCCTTGCCGCGTTTCGCGCCATTGCCCCCCGCGTCGAGCGCGTCGTCGGCTTCGGCAATTGCGATGCGGCCTCGGCGCTGATGCTGGCCGGGGGCGAGGATTTCGACGCATTGATCCTCAGCAACCCGTGGACCATCGACGGTGACGAGGACGATCACACCACGTCCTCCGCCGAAGTCCGCTCCCGCTACGCCGACAAGCTGAGGAACCCGCGCGAAGTGGTGCGGCTGCTGACCGGCAAGGTGGACCTGGGCAAGCTGGCGCGCGGACTGGCGCAGGCGACCCGGGCAAGGGCGGCGCCCTCTACGCTCACGGAAGAGCTCCGTTCAGGGCTGTCAGGGTTCGGCGGTCCGGTGCAGATCCTGATCGCCGAGCGTGACCGCACCGGCCAGCTTTTCGCCGAACGCTGGGACAAGGGCGACACGCGAATCCTGCGCTGCGGCGGAGCTGACCATTCCTATTCGAGCGAAGAGGGCCAGAAATGGCTCCTCGACCGGATCCTGGAGGTCCTGCGCGCCTAGCGCGTGAAATAGCTCGTCAGTTCGACATGGGTCGACCAGCGAAACTGGCCGACCGGACGCAGCTTTTCGAGCCTGAAGCCTGCCTCGATCAGGGTCTTGGCATCCTTTGCCCAGCTTTGCGGGTTGCAGCTGATGTAGGCAACGCGCGTGGCCGTGCTGGCCGCGATCTGGGCGACCTGTTCCCTCGCACCGGCACGCGGCGGATCGAGCAGGATCGCGCCGAACCGTCCCGCCTCATCCGCCTGCAGCGGGTTGCGAAACAGGTCGCGATGGAGCGAATGTACCTGCAGCCCGCGCATGTTCGCCGCTGCCTTGCAGGCCAGATGCGCATCGCGAGCTGCCTCGACCGCCAGGACCTTGCGTCCCTCGACCAGCGAAAAGGCGAATGTGCCGAGACCGGAGAAAAGATCGGCTATCGTCGCTGCGTCGCCGATAAAGGCCCTGGCGTCTTCCACCAGAGCGCTCTCACCGTCCGCGGTCGGCTGGAGAAAGCTGCCGTGCGGGAACGGCACTGCGACTTCCGCCAGGGTGACGGTGGCAGGGACCGGTTCCCAGACAGTTTCCGGCCCGTATCCGCGATCCAGCGACAGGCGCGCGAGTGAATGGTCGCGGGCGAAGTCGAGCATGGCCTCCGTCGTCGCGAGTCCCTCGGCAGCGATGCCCTTCACCGTGCAGTCGATACCCTGATCGATGGTGGTCAGTTCGATGTCGACCGGCTGGCGCTCCGCGTGCTTTGCAACAAGGACGCGCAAGGGGGCGACGAGATCGAACAGCTGCGGAAGGAGGATGTGGCACTCCTTCATGTCGACAATCCGGTGGGAGCCCCTTTCCCTGAACCCCAGTACCGCGCCCTGCCCGGCCCGCAGGCCATGGAGCGTTGCGCGTCGGCGCGTACGCGGCGGGGAGAGACGGGTCGGCAGGAGCTCTCCAACCGCAATCCCCTGCCCCTCGGCTGCGAAAGCCACCCGTTCGGTGACGAAGCCGCGCAGTGCCTCTTCATCCGCCTGCTGGAGCTGGCATCCCCCGCAGGTACCGAAGTGGCGGCACGGCGGTGTTGCATGATGCGGCCCCGGAGAGAGAGTGCCGTCATCATTCACGACGTCACCCGGCACGCCTCCGGGCACATGACGACCAGACGCGGTGACGCCATCGCCCTTGGCGGCAATGCGGATGACTTCCTCGCTCACAGGAATGACGCCATGGCCGGTTTGACCGCTCGCGCAAGATCGCCGGCAGTGAAAGCCGGTGACGCCAGTCGTGCAGCTTCGTGGTGCAGCCACTCACCCTCCTCGCAAGCGCGCAGCGGATCGCCGTGCCCAGCCAGTCGTGACGCCACTATGCCGGCGAGGACATCGCCCGTTCCCGCGACCGAGAGCCAGCTCGAACCGCGCGGAAAGAAACGCGTCGCGCCGTCACCGACGAGGATCGTGTCCGGTCCCTTGGCAAGCACGGTCAGTCCGGTGACGTCGTGCAGGCCGCGTGCACGATCGAGCTTGCTGTCCGCCGTGACGCCAAAGGCATCGCATAACCGCGCCAGTTCGCCTTCGTGCGGAGTGATGCACAGCTTCGTGACGTCGCCACCTTCCAGCATGTCGGGATCGAGGAGGTGCAGCGCATCGGCGTCGAGAACGGTCGGCAGGCGGCGCTCGAGAACCTGGACGAGGATATCCCTCGCAGCTTCGTCACGCCCTGCGCCCGGACCGAACAGCAAGGCACTGTTCCGCGCATCATCGAGCGCTTCGTTCACCTGTTCGGTGACGACAAGTTCAGCCGGTGCATCGGGGTGCGAGTGATTGCTGAGCAGCTTCACATACCCTGCCCCCGCCCGCATCGCCGCCTCGGCTGCCAGGAGGGGCGCACCGGGCATTGCGCCTGCTATGATGGCAAGCAGCCCGCGCCGATATTTGTGATCGTCGGTCGATGGTGCGGCAATGCGTGGCCTTTGCGATTCCACGCTGACACCCTCGTCGATTGCTAGCCCTATGGGTACGCACCGCAAGGCCCCCATGTGCGCACTCGCAGGCATAAGGAAATGCGCCTGCTTCCATGCCCCTAGTGCAAGGGTCAGGTCGTATTCGACCATGGGCCCAAGCAGTTTTCCGGTGTCGCTCTCGACGCTGCTGGGGGCGTCAATTGCTATTTTGAAACAATCGGTAATACCGAGAAGTTCGAGCAATTTCGCGAACTCGCCCGAAACCTCGCGCGACAATCCGTAACCAAACAGGCAATCCACCACGACCGGATCGCCCAACCTCGTCGCCATCTCCTGACGCTCACCTTGATACGCCTCGGCAGCGATGCGTGCGGTTGCGGTTCCTGGATCAAGCGGCGCGACCACCCTGACGTGGTTACCTTGTCTGCGAAGTTCCTCGGCTATCACGTAACCGTCGCCGCCGTTGTTGCCCGGACCGCAGAGCACCGTCACCGCCCTGCCCGCAGCCATGCGCGCGACCCAGTGTGCAGCCCCGCGCCCGGCGCGCTGCATCAGTTCCCATTCGCTGGTGCCTGCAGCCATCGCGGCCTGTTCGGCAGCCCGCATCTGGGCAACGGTAAGGACTGGATCGCTCACTGCGCGGTTTCCTTCCACCGGTACCGGTCGCCCCCGACAGAAAGGATGACATAGTCGCCTTCGCGAGTGCTCATGGATGCGGCGGCACCATCTCCGGCGACGAACCCGCTCGCGGTTTCGGCAAGCTCAAGCCGTCGGAAGCCACCGTCCGGATGGCGGACGATGAAATAGGTTGCCCCCTTGTCGGCGACCTCGACCAACCTGCAGCCCGGCTCGAAGTCGGCAGCATTGCCCAAGGCGCATTCGACCGGCCTGCCGCCCTGCTCCGCCACATCCGGCGACACCTCGGCAGAGCAACCGCCAAGCGCGCCCACGGCGAGTAGCATCGAAAAGGCCAAGCGCGTCGTGATCATCCCGCGCCGCTGCCACGCGCAGCAGGCGGGGGCAAGCCTCAGCGCTTGATTTGCGACACGTCGCGGATTGCCCCGCGCGCGGCAGAGGTGGTCATCGCAGCATAGGCTTCGAGTGCAGGAGACACGCGACGCTCGCGCTGCTTGGCAGGAGTCCAGCCCTTGGCGTCCTGCGCCGCACGGCGCTCGGCCAGGACCTCGTCAGACACCACAAGGTTGATGGTCCGGTCGGGAATCGAAATCTCGACGATGTCCCCGCTCTCGACCAGACCGATCTCGCCGCCCTCGGCGGCCTCGGGCGAAACGTGACCGATCGAAAGGCCGGAAGTGCCGCCCGAAAAACGCCCGTCGGTCAGCAGCGCACAGGCCGCCCCCAGCCCCTTCGATTTAAGATAGCTGGTCGGGTAGAGCATTTCCTGCATGCCAGGACCGCCGCGTGGTCCCTCATAGCGAATAACCACTACGTCACCCTCTACAACCTGTCCTGTCAGGATTGCGGTCACGGCATCGTCCTGGCTCTCGTAAACCTTTGCCGGGCCAGAGAAATTCAGGATGCTCTCGTCCACGCCCGCCGTCTTCACGATGCAACCCTCGCGCGCGATATTTCCGTAAAGCACTGCCAGCCCGCCATCCTTGCTGAAGGCATGTTCGGCGCTGCGGATTACCCCGTTCTCACGGTCGAGATCGAGCTCTTCCCAGCGGCGCGACTGGCTGAATGCGGTCTGTGTCGGAACCCCACCGGGCGCGGCTGAGAAGAATTCGCGCACCTTGTTGTTCTGCGTCCGGCCGATGTCCCAGTCGTCCAGAGCATCGCCCATTGTCGGGCTGTGTACGGTCGGCAGCGCGGTATGGAGCAGGCCTGCCTTCTCGAGCTCGCCGAGGATCGCCATGATGCCGCCAGCGCGATGAACGTCCTCCATGTGGACGTCGCTCTTGGCCGGAGCGACCTTCGACAGGCACGGCACCTGGCGGCTGAGCCGGTCGATATCCTTCATGCTGAAATCGACGCCCGCTTCATGCGCAGCGGCGAGCAGGTGGAGCACGGTGTTGGTCGACCCGCCCATGGCGATGTCGAGGCTCATCGCGTTCTCGAACGCTTCGAAGCTGGCGATGGAGCGCGGCAGGACGCTTTCGTCCTCCTCTTCGTAATAGCGCTTGGCCAGCGTAACCACGAGCCGCCCCGCGCGCTCGAACAGGCCCTTGCGGTCGGCGTGGGTCGCCAGCGTCGAGCCATTGCCCGGCAGCGACAGGCCCAACGCTTCGGTGAGGCAGTTCATCGAGTTGGCAGTGAACATGCCGCTGCATGACCCGCAGGTCGGGCAGGCGTTCTGCTCGATCGCGGTCACTTCCTCGTCGCTGTATGCCTCGTCTGCCGCAGCCACCATCGCATCGACAAGGTCGAGCGCGACCTCCTTGCCCTTGAGAACGACCTTGCCCGCTTCCATCGGTCCGCCGCTGACGAAGACTGCGGGCACATTGAGCCGCAGCGCCGCCATCAGCATGCCCGGGGTGATCTTGTCGCAGTTGGAAATGCACACCATCGCATCGGCACAGTGGGCATTGACCATGTACTCGACGCTGTCGGCGATGAGGTCGCGACTGGGCAGCGAATAGAGCATCCCGTCGTGGCCCATGGCGATGCCATCATCGACCGCGATGGTGTTGAATTCCTTGGCCACGCCGCCGGCTGCCTCGATCTCGCGCGCAACCAGCTGGCCAAGGTCCTTGAGGTGGACATGTCCGGGGACAAACTGTGTAAAGCTGTTCACAACCGCGATGATCGGCTTCCCGAAATCGCCGTCCTTCATTCCTGTCGCACGCCACAATCCGCGTGCTCCGGCCATGTTGCGGCCATGGGTGGTAGTGCGTGAACGGTAGGCGGGCATGACTGATCTCTCTTGGCTTGGCACGAAGCCTAGCAGAGAGACAGCCGGGTGCTAACGCTGGATTTGCGCGAGGCGGGCCAAGCCTGCCTTTCAGACTTCGAGCGCGACGCGGCCCATCACATCGGCCAACAGCATGGCCCAGCGCGCCTGCCCGGCTTCGGTCGCAATCTGATCCTGCCGGATCTCGATCGCGCAATAGGGAATGCCGTTCGCCTCGGCATGACGGTTCATCGTCGCATTGAGATCCTTGCCCGAATAGGGCTCGTTATCGCCCACATTCAGCCCCTGCTGGCCGAGCATTCTGATGGCATGCCGCGCTGCCCGGTCGTCCTCGTTGTAGAGCAGGGCCACCTCCCAAGGTCGTTCCTGGTCACTGGTTTTCAAGGCCGGGGTAAAGCTGTGAAGCGCGACGATGAGCCTTGGTCGAGCTGCGGCAACGAAATCGGCGAGCGCGTCGTGATAGGGCCGGTGAAAGCGGTCGAGGCGTGCTTCGACATCCGCCCCGATATTGCCGGGGATCAGGTGACCGTCGCTGGTTGTCGGTACGGCGGCCGGATCCTCCTCGTCGCGATTGAAGTCGCAGACCAGGCGGCTGACGCTGGCAATGTGTGCGGGCAGACCATGGCGGCGTGCAAGCCGGTCGGCAACGCCCTCCACGCCGATGTCGATCGCGATGTGATCGTTCAGCAACGATCGATCGATGCCGAGTTCGACACCGGCCGGGACGTGGTTCGAGGCATGGTCGGCGACGCAAATCACGCCACCGGTTCTCAGGTCGCCGACACCTGCCTGCCGGTACGGCCTGCCATCGATCATCTGAGCTTGCCCTTCATCTGCCACCAGCCCGGATGCTCGGCGGCGATGCGTGCCGCGCCCTCGTCCCGCGCTGTTTCGGTTTCGAACAGCGCGAAACAGGTCGCGCCAGAACCTGACATACGGGCGAGAAACGGCGAAGTTCCGTGCAGCGCGGCAAGGACTCCCGCGACCTGCGGGCATAGCGAAATGGCGGGTGCCTCGAGATCGTTGCGTCCCTCGAGCGAAACGGTTCGCACATCACCCTCCGGCAGTGCGCCCCGGTCCTCACCGTCCCAGTGCTGGAACACCGGCCCGGTCGAGAGGGGCACGCGCGGGTTGACCAGCAATACCGGTGTTCCTGAAAGGCTATCGTCGGCAGGTTCGAGTTCGGTCCCCGTCCCCCGACCGATGCAAGTGCGGCTCTCGATACAAGCCGGGACGTCAGCGCCCAGCTTCGCCGCCCGTTCGCGCCAGTCGTCGGGCAGGCCGTGTGACATCTCGACCATGCGGAAAATCGCCCCGGCGTCCGCCGATCCCCCGCCCAATCCCGCTGCGACAGGAAGGTTCTTTTTGAGGGTGATGTCCATTCCCTCGAAACGCGGCAAGGCACCAAGCGCGCGCATGACGATGTTGTCGAACGGATCGGTAAGCGCGCCGCCGAATTCACCGACTGTCGTCAACCTGTCGCGCGGAGATTGCGTAGCCCGCAGGACATCACCCCTGTCGACGAATGCAAAGACCGTCTCGAGCTCATGATACCCATCCTCGCGCCGCCTGCGGACATGCAGCGCGAGGTTGATCTTGGCGTAGGCGGTTTCGCGCATCTCGGACTCAGGCAAAAGGCCGAAGCTGAGACCATGTCATCCGCCTCGCTCGGTCCATCAGACGCTTCGCTTCACGCTCAGATAAGCAGAATAGATAGGCAACCTCTGATGCGGTTATCTCGGCTCGAGCTTCCATCAGTTCCTTGATTGTATCGGTCAGATCGTTGGCATCGAAGAATGTCGCTACATGAGAGTTATCCGGACCGAGCTTGATTACCTCCTCAAAGCTAAGAAAGTCCGGCGGCCATTCGTTCTGTGCAGATATCTTTTGCATCTCATCGTGAGAAAGTCGCCTGAGGTAATAGAAGTCGTGAATCCGTTCCTCCTGGGCTATCATCCAGTCTTGCCCACAAGCCGAACACCTCGACACATAAAGCCACCACTTATCCTCGCCATAGTTGATGACATTCTCAAGGGAGGCGAAGATGCGTTTATCCCGGCCCTCGCTGTCGCCCATTCCGACGATGTGGAATACACCAAGCGTCGAACATTCGCATTCAGCCTTAGCCACCTTAGCGATCACATATTCGGGTAGTTCGGCCCGCCGCCGCCTTCGGGCGTGGTCCAGTTGATGTTCTGGTTGGGGTCCTTGATGTCGCAGGTCTTGCAGTGGACACAGTTCTGCGAATTGATCTGGTACTTGGGCTCGCCCGTCGCCTCGTCGACCAGCCATTCGTAGACGCCTGCCGGGCAGTAGCGGGTCGAGGGTCCGGCGAAGACGCCGAGCTCGCTCGCCTTTTGCAGTTCCATGTCCTTGACCTGCAGGTGGACGGGCTGGTCCTCGGCATGGTTGGTGTAGCTGAAGGCGACATTGGTCAGGCGGTCGAAGCTCAGCTTTCCGTCGGGCTTCGGATAGTCGATCGGCTTGTGCAGGTCGGCACGCTGGAGGGCGGTGTAGTCACGGTGGTGCTTCATGGTGATCGGCAGGCCGATCTTGAGCGTCCGCATCCACATGTCGATCCCGGCGATCACGGTGCCGAGATCTTCGCCCCACTTGGCGACGGCAGGCTGCGCGTTCTGCACGAGCTTCAGCTCCGTGGCGATCCAGCTCGACCGGACTGCGGCGTCATAATCCATCAGTTCGCTGTGCTGGCTGCCTGCGGCGACCGCTGCCGCAATGCTTTCAGCGGCAAGCATCCCGCTCTTCATCGCGGTGTGGCTGCCCTTGATGCGCGGCACGTTCACGAAGCCGGCCGAACAGCCGATCAGCGCGCCGCCCGGGAAAGCAAGCTTGGGCACCGACTGCCAGCCACCCTCGTTGATCGCGCGCGCGCCGTAGGCGACCCGCTTGCCACCTTCGAGGATCGCGGCGATCTCCGGATGGTGCTTCCAGCGCTGGAATTCCTGGTAGGGCGAAACGTAGGGATTGGCATAGTCGAGCGCGGTCACGAAGCCCACGGCCACCTGCCCATTCGCCTGGTGGTAGAGGAACCCGCCGCCCCAGGTGCCGGTCTCGCTCAGCGGCCAGCCCTGCGTGTGGATCACGCGACCCTGTTCGTGCTTGGCGGGATCGATGTCCCACAGTTCCTTGATCCCGATGCCGTAGACCTGCGGCTGGCAATCCGCCTCAAGGTCGTACTTTGCCTTCATTTGCTTGGTGAGGTTGCCGCGCGCGCCTTCGGCGAAGAGCGTGTACTTGGCGTGGATCTCCATACCGGGCTGGTAGTCGCCCTTGTGGCTGCCATCGGCCGCGATGCCCATGTCCTGCGTCGCCACGCCGGTAACCGCACCACTCTCGTCGAAAAGCACTTCGGCAGCGGGGAAGCCCGGGAAGATCATGACCCCCAGACCCTCGGCCTGTTCGGCCAGCCACCGGCAAAGATTGCCGAGCGAACCGGTGTAATTGCCATCGTTCGAAAGGAACGGCGGCATGATCAGGTGCGGCATGTCCGACTTGCCGGTTTCCGAGAGCACCCAGTGCCAGTTGTCGGTCACCGGCGTCTCCGCCATCGGGCAACCCATGGTCCGCCATTCGGGCAGAAGTTCGTCGAGCGCCTTGGGATCGACCACCGCGCCGGAGAGGATGTGGGCGCCGATTTCGCTGCCCTTTTCGAGCACGACGACTTCGAGTTCGCCGTTGATCTGCTTCAACCGGATCGCCGCCGCGAGGCCCGCCGGGCCGCCGCCGATGATCACTACGTCGCAGGGCATCGATTCGCGTTCGCTCATGTCACTCTCTTTTCGTCGCGTATTCGGTCTCGATGCCTTGATTGGTGGCGCGTTAGAGGTCAAGACCTGCGACCAACCGATGAGCGATGCAATCCCCCTCGAAACCGGCGATTTCACGCCCCTCGACGCGATCGAGGGGGCGCTCGACTGGTGGCGCGAGGCAGGCGTCGACTGCGATTTTTCGGAAGAAGCCACTGACTGGCTGGCAAAGCCCGAGCCCGAAGATGCCGTAGCGGCTCCGCCGCCACCCATTGCGGTCGCTCCTCCTCCCCAAAGCCCGCTCCAGCGTGCTCTCGAACAGGAAGATCGTCCGGTTATGGGCGGGCCGCAGACCGGGTGGCCCGACACGCTGGAAAATTTTCGCGAATGGTGGATGACCGAGGCCTCTCTCGGCGAAGGCGCGCTCGACAGGCGCCTTCCGCCGCGCGGAGTTGCCGGAGCAAGGTTGATGGTCCTGGTCGGCCAGCCCGAGCAGGATGATGCGGAAGGCCTGCTGACAGGCGGAGCCGGGCAGTTGCTGGTTTCGCTGCTGAAAGCGATGGGCGTGGCCGAGCACGAGACCTATCTTGCCAGCGCCCTCCCCTCGGCCATGGCTTTGCCCGACTGGCAGGAACTCTCGCGCGCCAGGCTCGGCGAGGTCGTGCGCCACCATATCGCACTGGCACGGCCGCAGCGCCTGCTCGCCGTGGGTCGCGGACAGCTGGCCTTGTTCGGCATTGCTCCCGAACAGGCGCAGGAACCGCTGGCCATCGAATGCGGCGGCACGATGATCCCGCTGCTGTCCGCTCCCGAACTATCGCAAATCGCCCGCTCCCCCGCCCGCCGCGCCCGGATGTGGCAACGCTGGCTCGACTGGACCGCATGACTCCCAAATACCTCCCCCCGATAATTGCCCTGACCCTCGCCGCACCGCTCGCTGCCCAGCCAGCTGCCGTGCAGGAAAGCAGTGTCGAGTACTTCACCCGCTCGCACCAGCAGGCACTCCCGCGCCTCTTGTCGGATGAAGACCGTGCGTTCTACGGCTCGTTCTACGAAGCCATCGACACCCAGAACTGGAGCCGGGTCGAGGTGATGCTGACCGAGCGCAGCGAAGGCCCGCTGCACGGTGCAGCGCTGGCAAGCTACTACCTCCACCCGCAAAGCCCGCGCATCGAATTGCCCCGGATCCAGGACTGGCTTTCGCGCTACAGCCGCCTGCCGCAGGCAGCCGGGATCGTGCGCCTCGGACAGACTCGCGGGTTGGAGAATGCGCCTTACCTCCCGCGCGAACGCGAACTGGTGCGCCAGCCCGGCCTCAGCAAGCGCATCCGCCCGTCTAGCGTGCAGGATGGCACGATGCCGGCCTCGGTCGGCGAGGCTATCCTCGAGCGGATCACCAAGGACGATCCCGATGGTGCGCGGCTGTTGCTCGACGGTGTCGATGCGACCCTGTCCGGTGACGCGCGTGCCGAGTGGCGCCAGCGCATCGCCTGGAGCTATTACATCGAGAACCGCGATGCGCAGGCCTGGGCACAGGCGGAGAGCGTGCGCGATGGCGGCAGCGGTCCCTGGCTGGCCGAGGGAGACTGGGTTGCAGGCCTTTCCGCGTGGCGGCTGGGCGATTGCGACAATGCGGCCAAGGCGTTCCTGCGCAGTGCCGGAAGCGCCACCAATCCCGAGCTGGCGACTGCGGCGAATTACTGGGCGAGCCGCGCCCTCACCCGCTGCCGCGAGCCGGAACGTGCGGCCGAGCAGCTGCGCGCCGCGACGCGATATCCCGAAACCCTGTATGGCATGCTCGCCCACGAACAACTCGGCCGAGATTTGCCGGGAACCCATGCGACCCCCGACCTGACACCGGAGGATTGGCGTCGGCTGGGAGACGAGGATGCTGCGAGGCAGGCGGTCATGCTCGCCGAAATCGGCAGGAGAGACGAGGCCGACGAGGTTCTGCGCTGGCTGGTGCGGACAGGCGATCCGGCGGACTTCGGTGCCTTGTCGCGCCTGGCACGCGCGCTGGGTCTGACCGGTGCCCAGAACTTCATGGCCTACAATGCGCCGCGCGGCGCTTCCTCGCATCCAAGCTTGCGCTATCCGGTCACTTTCCGTGCACCTGTTGGCGGATGGCGCATCGACCCGGCACTGGCATTCGCCCACGCGCTGCAGGAGTCGAACTTTCGCGAGAGCGTCGTCAGCCCGGCGAATGCCATCGGCCTGATGCAGATCCGGCCTATCGCCGCGCGTGAATACGCCGCTTCGATCAACATGAGCGCGAGCGCAAATCTCAAGGACCCCGCAGTAAACCTCGCCTTCGGCCAGCGCACGCTCGAATCGCTGGGATCGGCAGGATATACGCAAGGAAAGCTGCCCAAGGTCATGGCGGCCTATAATGCGGGACCGACACCCGTTTCCCGTTGGGAGAGCGAGGTCCGCGACCAGAACGACCCGCTGCTCTACATGGAATCGATCCCCTATTGGGAGACGCGCGGATACGTCGCCATCGTGATGCGCAATTACTGGATGTACTTGCGACAGGCCGATGCACCCGCGCCAAGTCGCAAGGAACTTGCCGAGAACGATTGGCCCATGTTTCCGCGGGCGAGATAGGGATTACCGAACATGGCAATCGACGAAAGCCGCACCTTCAAGCCGATCCGGATTGCCCTGCTGACGATCTCGGATTCGCGCACTTTGGCCGATGACACTTCCGGGGACATCCTCGCCGAGCGCATACTTGGCGCCGGCCACGAACTTTCCGCGCGCGAGATCAGCCGAGACAGCGTCGAACAGATTGCAGCACACCTCCACCGCTGGATCGATGACGAGGCGATCGATTGCGTCATCACCACGGGCGGAACCGGACTGACCGGGCGCGACGTTACCCCCGAGGCGCTCGACCGCGTGAAAAGCAAGGACATCCCCGGCTTCGGCGAACTGTTCCGCTGGCTCAGCTACAAGACCATCGGCACCAGCACGATCCAGAGTCGAGCCTGTGCGGTGCTGGCGCGCGGGACCTATATCTTTGCCCTGCCTGGCTCGAACGGCGCGGTGAAGGACGGTTGGGACATGATCCTGGCCGAGCAGCTCGACAGCCGCAATCGGCCCTGCAATTTCGTCGAGCTAATGCCGCGCCTGCGAGAGCGGTAACCTCTGTTCGAACGCTTTCGTTCCATGTATGTTCTCATGCGTGGAACGCCGACTCGCCCCAGCCATTGCCGGACGCGGCGCGCAAGGCGCTGACGTGCCGACGCGCTTCGGCCTCGCCACGCGCGAAGTTGATGGCGACTGGCGCGACTACATGGAGATGCTGGGCAATCTCGAAGGTGGTCCTCCGATAAAACTGAAGACTGAGGTCACCGAAGAACGTCCCAAGACGATCCTCAGCTTCAACCAGTCGCCCGACATCGGTTTCGACCGCTCGATCAACGCCTATCGTGGATGCGAGCATGGCTGCGTCTATTGCTTCGCCAGGCCTACCCATGCCTACCACGACCTGTCCCCTGGCCTCGATTTCGAGACCAAGCTGTTTGCCAAGCCGAACGCGGCCGAGATCCTCCGGGCGACGCTAGCGAAGCCGAAGTACCGACCCAAACCCATCGCCATGGGCACCAACACCGATCCGTACCAACCTATCGAGAACCGCTATCGCATAACACGCAGCGTCCTCGAGGTTTGCCTGGATGCGCGACACCCGGTCACGATCACTACCAAGTCGGACCGCGTCGTTGCAGATCTCGATCTGCTCGAGGAAATGGCCAGGCTACGCCTCGTGGCGGTGGCGATATCGGTGACAACGCTGGACCCCAGGCTGTCTGGCAAGCTCGAACCGCGCGCAGCTTCTCCGGCCAAGCGCCTCGCAGCTTTACAGAAACTCGTCGATGCTGGCGTTCCAAGCCACTGTTCGGTCGCCCCGGTCATCCCGGCGATCACGGACGAATTCATGGAGGAGACCGTCCAGCGCGCGGCCGCTCTCGGTGTTGATTCTTGCGGCTGGATACCCCTGCGCCTGCCGCATGAAGTTGCCCCGCTCTTCCGTGAGTGGCTGTCTGTCCACTACCCAGAGCGCGGAGACAAGGTGATGAGCATCGTGAGGTCGATCCGCGATGGGAAGGACAACGATCCAAACTTCTTCAGCCGGATGAAGCCGACCGGTGTTTGGGCCGATCTCTTCCGTGCCCGTTTCCGCCTTGCATGCAAGCGGGCCGGTCTGGGCAAGGCGAAGTTCGAACTGGACTGCACGAAATTCAGACCACCGGCCGTGGGCGGACAGATGCGCCTTCTATAGAGGCATTGCGCAATGACTTGCGCCTGTTAGGCTCGTACCGGAACGACAGGCGGGAGAGATATCAAATGCGGCTGAAGACATCCTTGAGCGTGCTGGCATTGCTGGCAATTTCCGGAGTCCCTGCATCGGCGGAAACGCCTGATCGGGCGGCCATTGCCGAGACCGTGGCCAATCAGCGCGACACCACGATCAAGGCCCTGCGGGACTGGATCGCCCTGCCGACCATTGCTGCGGAAAAGATGAACACGCCGGCAGGCGCGGAATACATGCGTCAGCTCGCGCTCGACGCGGGCTTCCAGAAGGCCGAGATCATTCCCACCGACGGCGTTCCGGGTGTTTTCGCGACGCTCGATGCGGGGGCAAAGACCACCCTTGGCATCTATTTCATGTACGATGTGAAGCAGTTCGATCCTTCCGAATGGAATTCTCCCCCACTCGAAGGAGCGATCGTCGAGCGCGAAGGCGAAGGCAAGGCGCTGGTCGGGCGCGGGGCGGTGAACCAGAAGGGGCCTGAAATGGCCTTTCTCGCAGCGCTAAAGGCCATCCAGGCGAGCGGCCGGAAGCTTCCCGTAAACCTCGTCCTGGTCGCCGAGGGCGAGGAGGAGGTCGCCTCGACGAACTTCCCGCAGGTGGTTGCCGCACCTCAGGTCCGCGAAGCATTATCGAAGACCATCGGCGTTTTCATCCCCGCAGCGGCACAGAGCAAGGATGGCAGCGCGAACATCACGCTGGGCGCCAAGGGGGCGATCGAGTTCCAGCTTGTGGTCGGGGGAGAGACCTCGGACCGCTATCCCAAGACCGACATCCACTCTTCCAACCATGCGCGGATCGAAAGCCCGGCATGGCGGCTGGTCAAGGCTCTCGACACACTGGCGGCGGACGATGGGCACACGCCGGCGATCGACGGATGGTTTGAAAACGTGAAGCCCCTCACGCAGCGCCAGAAGGACCTGATTGCCGAAGGTGCGAAGCGCAACCCGGAAGAGGATGCGAAAAAGCTGCTTGGTGTCGGTCGGTGGATCGATGACGAGCCCTATGTGACCAGCCTCGAACGTCTGGTTTCTCAGCCGACCGTCAATATCCAGGGCCTGATTGCAGGCTATACCGGACCGGGCGGCAAGACCGTCCTGCCCGGGCGTGCCGAAGCCAAGCTCGAATTCCGCCTCGTACCTGCGATGACCAAGGACGAGGCGGTATCCAAGCTCAAAGCCCACCTTGCCAAGCGTGGCTTTGACGACGTGCAGGTCACTGTCTCGGGCGGCTACGGCCCGAACGAGACCGACGAAGACAGCACCCTGATCCGCGCGCAGAAGACACTCTTCGAACGCACCGGCATCCCCTACTCGATCACACCGCGTAATGCCGGAAGCTGGCCGGGCGTGATTTTCAACGGGGCTCCCCTGAACCTGCCTGCATCACAATTCGGCCTGGGACGAGGCGGCGGAGCGCATGCGCCCAACGAATGGTTCCTGATCGAAAGCAGCGACCCCAAGGTTTACGGCCTTGATCAGGCCACGATGGCTTATGTGGACTATCTCTACGTCGTCGCGGAAGAGGCGAAGAAAGGGAAGAAGTAGACCGGGGTCAGAAGCCCGCCCCGGCCGACCCGGGCTTGAAACGGATCAAGCGACTGTCGACCAGCGCGGCGGTGCGGTTCACCACTGCCTTCTGGTAGTCAGGATCCTTGATCATCTCGAAGAACGCCGCGCTGTTCGGATATTGCGCGACGAAGCCGTCGTGCCACTGCTTGTCGGCAGGGCCCGTTACCATGGTCTGGAATGCTCCGCGCCACACGATGCTGCCGCCGACGCGACGGAAGATCGGGCCGCTGGTTTTGCCGTACTCTTCATAAGCCCGCCGACCCGACCAGCCATTGCCGTGATGCTCGTGCCCCTCGGGGTATTCGGCATGGTCGCGATAAAGCAGCAGGTTGAGCATGTGGATCGGCTCGTCGCGCGGAAGGTCCTTGAAGGCGGCGAAATTGGCCGGGCTCGGGTCGATATAGCGCTCAGTCATGGTCCCATCCCTCTCCTGTCAGGTCGCATTGCATATAGACGGTATCGAGAACCCGCCCGAACTTGAAGCCGACATTGCGCATCCGGCCGGCGTGGGCGAAGCCGAGCTTGGCATGGAGCGCGACAGAAGCGGGCTCCCCGCCTCCGATGACGGCTATCATCTGCTTGAATCCGCATTCGCGCGAGGCCTCGAGGAGGTTACCGAGCAGGAGCGAGCCTATTCCCATCCCGCGCGCCTCGGCTGCGATGTAAATGCTGTTCTCGCAGGTCCGGGCGTAGGCAGCGCGAGGCCGGAATTGCGTGGCATAGGCATAGCCAAGCACCTCCCCTGCACGCTCGGCGACTAGGAAGGGCCAACCCTTCGCGGAGATGTCCGCGATCTTCTGCGCCCACTCGGCCTCACTCGGCCCCTCGCTGTCGAAGGAGGCAGTGCCATGGGCGACGTGGTAATCGTAAATGGCACTGATGGCCCGCGCGTCACCGGGATGCGCGGGCCTGATCTGCAGGTCAGCCAAGCGTGTAGTCCGCAAAGCGGTCGCGCAGGTCCTTCTTGCTGATCTTGCCAGTGGCGGTGTGCGGAATGTCGTCGACGAATTCGACCGCATCGGGGAGCCACCATTTCGCGATCTTGTCGGTCAGGAATTCGGTGATCTCCGCACCGGTGCACTCGATGCCTTCCTTCTTCACGACGAAAAGTACCGGACGCTCGTCCCACTTGGGGTGCGGCATGCCAATGCAGGCGGCTTCGGCCACGGCAGGGTGGCCGACAGCGGCGTTTTCCAGTTCCACCGAGCTGATCCACTCGCCGCCTGACTTGATCACGTCCTTGGTCCGGTCGGTCAGTTGCAGCGTGCCATCGGGGTGGATCACGCCGACGTCGCCCGTGTCGAACCAGCCCTCGGCATTGGCAGCGTCATGCTCGGCCTTGAAGTAGCGCTTGAGCACCCAGGGACCGCGGATCTGCAGTGCGCCCGAAGTCTCCCCGTCGCGCGGCAATTCGGTGGTCATGTCATCGAGACTGACGATGCGCAGTTCCACGCCGAAGATCGGGCGGCCCTGCTTCATGGTCTTGGCGACTTTCTCGTCGAAGCTGAGGTTATCCCAGTCGGCAGTCGGCCCGCCGACCGTGCCGATGGGGCTCGTTTCGGTCATGCCCCAGGCATGCTGGACGCGGGTGCCGTTTTTCATGAGCCGCTCGATCATGAACTTCGGCGCAGCCGAGCCGCCGATGGTCGCAGCCTTCAACGGCGGCAGGTCGATGCCCTGCGCATCGCAATACTGGAAGTGAGCGAGCCATACGGTCGGCACGCCGGCGCTGTCGGTCACGCCTTCGCGGATCATCAGTTCGTGCAGCACCGCAGGGTCGTTGACCGCGCTGAAGACGAACTTGATGCCTGCCATGCCGCCTGAATAGGGCAGGCCCCAGCTCGCGGCGTGGAACATGGGCACGACCGGCAGCATCACCGATGACGGCGCGAAGTTGAAGGCCGTGGTCTGCAAGCCAGCCATCGCATGAAGCAAGGTCGAGCGGTGCTCATACTGCACGCCCTTGGGATTGCCTGTGGTGCCGCTGGTGTAGCAGATCATGCACGGGTCGCGCTCGTCGCCCTGGACCCAGTCAAAGTCTCCGTCCTGCGCGCCGATCCAGTCCTCGAACGCAGGTGAATGCTCGCCCGAATCGAAGCAGATGTAATGTTCGACCGTGGTCCAGCGGTCCTTCATGCGATCGACGATCGGCTGGAACGCCGCATCGTAGATCATCACCTTATCCTCGGCGTGATTGACGATATAGTCGAGCTGGTCGTCGAACAGGCGCGGGTTCACCGTGTGCAGCACCCCGCCCATGCCGGCGACACCGTACCAGCTGACGAGGTGGCGCGAATGGTTCATCGCCATGCTCGCGACCTTGTCCCCCTTCTTCAGTCCGAGCGCGAGGAGTGCCTGCGCCATGCGCTTGGCATCATGGCGGATACCTGCCCAGTTGGTGCGAGTTTCACTGCCGTCCGCCCAGCGGGTGACGATCTCGCGCGTCCCCGCCTCGCGTGCTGCGTGGTCGACAACATGCGTGATCCGCATGGTCCAGTCCTGCATCGCTCCGAGCTGCATGTTCTCTCCTCGTCCCTTTGGCCCTCTTATGGGGCGCAGAATCAGGCGACGAGACGCAGGTGGCCCGCTCCTCGCCGCGCGGTCAGCTGCACCTTGGCAAGACCGTGCACGCTTGCCAAGCGTTCGGCGAGGTCGCCGTCGATATTGAAGGCCCGGCCGAGGTTCATGACCGGCGAGGGATCGTCGCCGGTAAGCAGGGTGGCATGGACCTCGTCACATCCCTCGCCCGCCGCGGTGAGCTCGATTGCGAGCTGCATCAATGCATCGGTGTCGGCGATGTCGAGTGTCAGCAGCATGGGCGTCGACCCGCGGACCTCGGACAGCGGCACCGCGCCGCGAACGGTGATCCGTGGGGGCTCGTCGGGGCTCGGGCTGTCGAGCTCGACATTGAGCTTCACGCAGGTCTGGTTGTCGGCCCATTCGAGGAATTTCTCGACCAGCCCTTCCTCGAAGCAGGCGGCACTGAACTGGCCGGAGCTGTCGGAGAAGTCAGCCCGGATGAACGGCTTCCCGCGGCGTGTCGTGCCCTTGTTCACCTTCTCGACCATCGCCGCCATGACCGCGCCCGCGCGTCCGCCCGGAGGCGCTCCGCCCGCCATCAGCGAGGCATAGGACCGCGCCCCTTGGGCCGAAGCGACGGTGCGCCATGCCTCGACCGGGTGTTCGGCGAAGTAGAACCCGAAGTTCTCCTTCTCGCGCGCCATCTGGTCGGCGCGGCTCCACGGTTCGACTTCCTTGAGCCGCAGCGTGTCCTCCGTCGCATCTTCGCCACCGAACAGCGCCGCCTGCCCGCTCGACCGCTCGCGCTCGGCCGCATCGGCGACAGCCAGCAGCATATCGGCATTGGCGAATACCCTCGCACGGTTCGGCTCGAATTCATCGAGCGCACCGGCACTGGCCAGCGCCTCCAACTGTCGCGAGTTCATCGCACCCTTGGGTAGGCGCTCGAACAGGTCCTGCAGGCTCTGGTAGAGGCCCGAACCTTCACGCTCGTCGACGATCGCCTCCATCGCCCGTTCGCCGACATTGCGGATGCCCGCCAGCGCGTATCGGACGGCATAGCCCTCGTCGGTCTGTTCGACGGTGAACTCGGCCTCCGAGTGGTTCAGCGAGGGCGGTAGGATCTTGATCCCGCTACGCCGCGCATCGTCGACGAAAACCGCCAACTTTTCCGACTGGTGCATGTCGAAGCACATCGAGGCGGCGTAGAACTCCTCCGGGTAATGCGCCTTCAGCCAAGCGGTCTGGTAGGCAAGCAGCGCGTAGGCGGCGGCGTGCGACTTGTTGAAGCCGTAGCCGGCGAACTTGTCGATCAAGTCGAACAGGGCATTCGCCTCGTTCTTCTCGATGCCGGACACTTCCTTGCACCCGTCGACGAAGCGCTGGCGCTGCGCATCCATTTCAGCCTGGACCTTCTTGCCCATTGCGCGGCGCAGCAGGTCAGCGTCGCCGAGCGAATACCCCGCAAGGATCTGCGCGGCCTGCATGACCTGTTCCTGGTAGACGAAGATGCCGTAGGTTTCGGCAAGGATGCCTTCGAGCTTCGCATGGGGGTATTCGATCGGCACCTCGCCCGCCTTGCGCTTGCCGAACAGCGGGATGTTGTCCATCGGGCCGGGCCGATAGAGCGAGACGAGCGCGATGATGTCGCCGAAGTTGGTCGGCTTCACCGCGGTCAGCGTGCGCCGCATGCCCTCCGATTCCAGCTGAAACACGCCGACTGTGTTGCCGCTCTTCATGAGCTCGTAGACCTTGGCGTCGTCCAGCGGCAGCGTGGAAAGGTCGATGGCGATGTCCCGCTTCTTCAGCAGGTCGGTCGCCTTCTTGAGCACCGAAAGCGTCTTCAGCCCGAGGAAGTCGAACTTCACCAGGCCGCTGCTCTCGACATTCTTCATGTCGTACTGCGTCACCGGCATGTCCGAACGCGGGTCGCGGTACAGCGGAACGAGCTGCGCCAGCGGCCGGTCGCCGATCACCACGCCGGCCGCGTGGGTCGAGCTGTTGCGTGGGAAACCCTCGAGCTGCATCGCGAGGTCGACGAGGCGCTTCACCTCGTTGTCGTTGTCGTATTCGCGCTTGAAGTCCGCAGCGCCATTCAGCGCGCGCGGCAGGGTCCAGGGGTCGGTCGGATGGTTGGGCACCATCTTGCACAGCCGGTCGACGTGACCATAGCTCATCTGGAGGATGCGGCCCGTATCGCGCAGCACGGCGCGGGCCTTGAGCTTGCCGAAAGTGATGATCTGCGCCACGTGGTCGTGACCGTACTTCGCCTGCACGTAGCGGATCACCTCGCCGCGCCGCGTTTCGCAGAAGTCGATATCGAAGTCCGGCATCGAGACGCGTTCGGGGTTGAGGAAACGCTCGAACAGCAGTCCCAGCTTGATCGGGTCGAGGTCGGTGATGGTCAGCGCCCAGGCGACCAGCGAGCCAGCACCCGAACCACGCCCCGGCCCCACGGGGATATCCTGTTCCTTGGCCCATTTGATGAAGTCGGCAACGATCAGGAAGTAGCCGGGGAAGCCCATCTGGTTAATGATGTCGACCTCGAACTTGAGGCGCTCGAAATAGGCCTGCCGTTCTTCCTCCGGAAAATCCTCGTAGAGCGCGAGACGGGCTTCGAGGCCCTTGCGTGCATCCTCCTCCAGCATCCGTGCCTCGCCCTCGAGATCGCCGGCAAGGCTGGGCAGGATCGGCTTTCGATAGGGTGGAGCGTAAGCGCAGCGCTGGGCGATGACGAGCGTGTTTTCAACCGCCTCGGGCAGGTCGGCGAAGGCCTCGTCCATCATGTGGTAGGTCTTGACGTAGCTCTCCGGATTGGAGCGCAGGCGGTCTTCGGCATCGACGTGGGTCGATCCGGCGATGCACAGCATGGCGTCATGCGCCTTGTGCATGTGCGCCTCGGCAAAATTCGCTGGATTGGTCGCGACCAGCGGCAGGTCGCGCGCATAGGCGAGGTCGATGAGTGCTTCCTCGGCGCGCTCCTCCACTTCGTTCCCGCGGCGGGCGAGTTCGATGTAGAGGCGCCCGGGGAAGAAACCCTGCAAACGGTCCAGTACAGCCTCGGCGTGGGGCTGCTGGCCTTCGGCGAGCAGCCGCGTCACCGCCCCCTCGCTCGCACCGGTCAGCGCGATCAGGCCGTCGGTATGGCCTTCGAAATCGCGCATCCGCACATGCGGGTCGAATTCCAGCGGCCGGTCGAGATGCGCCCGGCTTACGAGATGGCAGAGATTGTCGTAGCCCGCCTCGTCCTGGGCGAAGAGCGGGAGGTAATCGACCTGCTTGCCCTCCGCATCGCGCGCCACGCCGAGCAGGGTGCCAATGATAGGCTGGATGCCTTCCGCCTTGCAGGCATTGGCGAACATGACCGCACCATAAAGGCCGTTGCGGTCACAGATGGCCATGGCGGGAAAGCCGCGTTCCTTCGCCAGCTTCGCCATCGCCTTGGGATCGATCGCCCCTTCGAGCATCGAATAGGCGGACAGGACGCGCAGGGGAACGAAGGGCTTGAACGGCATCCTCCCAATATGCGGATGCCGACGCCCCGGGCCAAGGGCGGGACTCGGTTAGTTTGGGAAAATCCTGTGGGCTTCAGGCGGCCGCTTGTGCCGGGGCGAGCCGCCGCATCGCAGGTGCGCTCCCGCCATAGGTCAGCCAGCGCCACAACCACTCCATCGGGCCAAAGCGATAGCGCGCCAGCCACCATGCGCTGAACGCCATCTGGAAAGCGAAGAAGGCGAGGCAGATGAGGACTACGATAGAGGTGCCGATCTTGCCCCCGAGCGCGAGGCCGGGGCCGATACCGAACAGCACGAAGGCGTAGGCCAAGCCCTGCATGAGGTAATTCGTCAGCGCCATTTGCCCTACCGGCCGGAAGGGCGCGAGGATGCGCCTTCCTGTCGGATTGTGCCAACCGGTTGCGACCATGCAGGCATAGCCTGCAGCAAGAAGCAGTGCCGCCGGAGATTCGAGGAAAGAGCGAATGTATCCGCCGGCCTTCTCGTCGATACCCGGAGCGCCGGCATCCACGCTGACGATGGCCAGCGCCACGAGCAGGCCCAGCGGCAGGATTACATTGCGAATTCGGCGTAGCAGGGGGAGATTTCCGGCGATGTTGTCGACCAGACCGCTACGGCCAATCGCTGCCCCGAGCATGAAGCGTCCCGGCGCATAGGCCAGCCATACGAGGAACAATCCCCCGACAAACCACTCATCCCGGGTGTAGCGCCACATGAGGCCGACCATTCCGAGATAGTCACCCGCCTCGCTAGCAGCCTGCCGTGCATGGACGCTGGCATCGGAATAAGGCTCCCAGTCCATCAGCGGTATGCCTGCCATCTCCGCAACCGCTCTCTGAACATCGGTCGAAATCATCGCGAGGAGGAAACCGACGATGACGAAGGTCCGGGTCTTCCAGTGCCTCGCCGCGAGCAGGATGAACCCGGCGATCGCATAGACGTTGAGGATGTCCCACACCCACAGGAGCGTGAGGTTGAGCATGCCGAAAACCCACAACCAGGCAAGTCGGCGAGAATAGCGCGCGACGAAGCCGGGGCGATCCCCGTTGCGACTGATCTGGATGTAGAAGCCAAGCCCGAACAGCGTGGCGAAGATCGTGTTCGCCTTGTCCACCAGGAGGACCTCGACGATGAAATCGACAATGTGATCGAGGCGCGCGGTTGGCAGCGTCGCAAGCTGTGTGTCGGTGGCCATCAGGCCACCACCTGCAAACCCGACGAAGTTGACTGTCAGCACGCCGAGGAGCGCGAAACCGCGCAGGACATCGACCTCGTCGATCCGCTCGTTCTGCGCAACCGGCGCAGCGAGCGTCCCCCTCAATTCCTCCATCAACGCACCCCCGCATTTCCACGCGATGCGACCCCCGGTGGCAAGGTCTGCCACCGGATTTCCACTGCGTCACCAGCAATTTCGGCTAGTCAGCGGCCCTCGCGAATTTTGCGCCGCGTATCGCGGATCGTCGACCAGGCGCCGTACAGCACGAGCACGCCGAGGAAGATCCACACCCACAACGGAATGTTACGCCCCGCGATGGCGAGGTAGAGATAGGCGGAAATGAAGCAGAAACCCGCGCACATGGTCGGTACGACAGTCGATCGCCCTGCCCGCGCCCGCTTCACCAGCCAGCCGATCGAGGCGAAGAAGAACGGGATCGCTCCCACGTAAATCGCGCCGAAGACATACGGGTTCACCCCGTAATCCGCGCCGAGCGAAAGGAACCACTGGTTGATATCGGCAAGCATGGCATGACCTTCGTCGAGCTACCCGGCGGAGTTACAGCAGCTTCTCGATATCCTTGGCGATTGTCTTCGGCGCGTCGGCCGGGCCATAGCGCTTCACTACATGGCCTTCGCGGTCGACGAGGAACTTGGTGAAGTTCCACTTGATCGCCTTCGAACCCATCAGGCCGGGCGCTTCGCCCTTCATCCAGTCGAACAGCGGGCTGGCATCCGCGCCGTTGACATCGACCTTTGCCATCAGCGGGAAGGTGAGGCCGAAATTGACCTTGCAGAATTGCTCGATTTCCTCGGCATCGCCGGGTTCCTGTCCGCCGAACTGGTTGCAGGGAAAGGCCAGCACTTCGAAGCCCTTGTCCTTGTAGTCCTGGAAAAGCTTTTCCAGCCCGTCGTATTGCGGAGTGAAGCCGCACTTGCTGGCCGTGTTCACGACGAGCAGCACCTTGCCGAGCTTCTCCTTGAGGTCGAGTTCCTCGCCTTTGTTCGTGGCGACGGAGAAATCGGCGATGGTGGTCATGCGGGGCTATTCCTTGTGACGGCAAACGAAATCAAAGCAGGTCGTCCATGTCATGCCTTGGTCGAGCGACCCATGGACTGCGAAATGCTCTCTACAAAGCGGGAAAGTCGTCCCGCGAAGCAAGTGCGAGAATTTCGGGCAGGTGGAATTCCCGGTCCCCGTGCTTCTCGATGTAATACCTGTCACGATCGCGTTCGGGCATCAGCATTATGTGGTGGACCAGTTCGGCGAACGACCCGCTGCGCAGCCCCTTCGCGCCTTCGAACAGCCCGCTGCCAGCACCTTCGCGGTGGAGCGATGCGCGGGCGTCCCACTGGATTCCCTCGCGGTGGCAGTCGGTAGCGTTGAACGTGCTTGGGTGATCGGTCATCCGGGTCCTCCTTCGCCTCGTAACGAGCGAAATAGCATGAGGGTCCTATTCCAGAACACCTTCATGCAATCGAACGATACGATCCATCTTCTGCGCCAGGCGCTCGTTATGCGTCGCGATCAGGGCCGCACTGCCTTCTCCCCGCACCAGAGCGAGGAATTCCGCCAAAACGCGATCGCTGGTGGCCTCGTCGAGGTTGCCGGTCGGCTCGTCGGCGAGCACCAGCTTGGGTCGGTTGGCAAGCCCGCGTGCTACGGCCACGCGCTGCTGTTCGCCGCCCGATAGCTGGCTTGGCCGATGGTCCATCCGATGTCCGAGACCGAGCGCGGTGAGCAGCTGCTCCGCCCTCGCCTCGGCTTCCTCGCGCGGCTTGTCCGCCACGAGTTGCGGAAGGATCACGTTCTCGCGCGCATCGAAATCGGGCAGCAAGTGGTGGAACTGGTAGACGAAACCGAGGTGGTTGCGCCGCAGCATGGTGCGGGCGTGGGAGTCCGACTTCTCGGCCGATTCCCCGGCAATGACGATTTCGCCGCCGAAGCCGCCTTCGAGAAGGCCGACGGCCTGCAGCAGGGTCGACTTGCCCGAGCCCGAGGGGCCGAGCAGCGCAACGATCTCTCCCGGACGGATGGTCAGGTCGACACCGCGGAGGACATCGATCCGCACCCCACCTTGCTCGAAGCTGCGGGTCAGGCCCTTGAGCTCGACAACAGGTTTCACGCCATTCTCACTCATAGCGCAGCACCTGAACCGGATCGGTGCTTGCCGCCTTCCACGCCGGGTAAAGCGTGGCGAGGAAGCTGAGCACCAAGGCAAGCAACACGATCATCGCCACTTCGATGGGATCGGTCTTGGATGGCAGCGTGGTCAGGAAGCGCACCTGCGGATCCCACAGGTTCTGGCCGGTGACCTTGCCGATAATCTCCACGATGCCCTGGCGGAAAAACAGCACGACAAAGCCGAAGATCAGGCCTGCCACCGTCCCGATCGCACCGACGGTGAAGCCGGTGGTGACGAAGATCTTCATCAGGCTTTGCCGGGTTGCGCCCATGGTGCGCATGATCGCGATGTCGCGGGTCTTGGCGCGCACCAGCATCACGAGGCTCGAAAGGATGTTGAACGCCGCGACGAGGACCATGAAGCTCAGGGCAAAGGCCATGGCGACACGTTCGACCTGCAGGGCCTCGAACAGGGTGGCATTGATGGTCTTCCAGTCGGCGACGACCGCCCTGCCTTGAACGGCCCGCTGGACCGGTTCGAGGATGTCGCCGACCTTGTCGGGATCCGCGACCTTCACCTCGATCATGCCCACCGTGTCACCCAGCAGCAGCAGCGTCTGCGCATCCTGCATCGGCATGATCACGAAGGCGCCGTCATAGTCGTAAACGCCCACTTCGAAGATCGCAGCGACCTCGTAACCCACCTGGCGCGGCACGGTGCCGAACGGGGTCGGGCGTCCCTGCGGGTTTATGATGGTGATCGTGTCACCGACGCGTGCGCCGATGTTCTCGGCAAGCCGGACACCAATCGCGACCTTGCCGGCCCCCGGCTGGATCGGATCGAGGCTGCCGCTGACCAGCTTGTCCTGGAACTTGCGGATATCTTCCATCGTGTTGCCGCGCGCCAGGATACCCTCGACCCGCCCGTTGAAGGTAGTCATCAGCGGCTGTTCGATCAGCGGGCTGGCTTCGACGACCCCGGGGGTTTTCCTGACCTCGTTGAGGATGTTTTCCCAGTCATCCATGCGTCCGCCGTAGGCCTGGACGATGGCATGGCCGTTGAGGCCGACGATCTTGTCGAGCAGTTCGGCGCGGAAGCCGTTCATGACGCTCATCACGATGACCAGCATGGCCACGGACAGCATGACGACGCCGATGGAAATGCCCGCGACCAGCGCGATGAAGGCCTCGCCCCTGCCCGGAAGCAGGTAGCGTTTGGCGATCGTCCATTCAAAAGGGGATAGGATCAAGGCAGCCCGTTTGGTTCGAGTTTTGCTCGGCGCGGCTTTAGGCAGGCAAACCTTTCGGCGCAATGAAATCGTTCCTCACGGGGGACTCCTCGTCGCACCACCCTTGTAATCGGAGCGTAACATCGCCATTGGGGCGCGCATCCGGAATGCAGGCGGCGGACAGGCCCTCGATGAACTTTACCCACCCGTTTCTCGACGAGGATGGCGACAAGCTGCGCGAAGAGTGCGGCGTGTTCGGCGCAATCAATGCGGCCGATGCCGCTGCCGCCACGGCGCTGGGCCTCCACGCCCTGCAGCACCGTGGCCAGGAGGCGGCGGGCATTACCAGCTTCGACGGTGCGGAATTCTATTCGCGTCGCGGCCTCGGCCATGTGGCGGAGAATTTCTCCAGCCAGGAGGCTATCGCCGAACTCCCGGGCTTCATGGCTGCCGGCCATGTCCGCTATTCGACCACCGGTGGTGCGGGTCTGCGCAACGTGCAGCCGCTCTACGCCGACCTTGCCAGCGGCGGTTTCGCCGTCGCGCACAACGGCAATATTTCGAATGCCGGGGTTCTGCGCGACGATCTCGTCCGCCGCGGTTCGATCTTCCAGTCGACCAGCGACACCGAGGTGATCATACACCTCGTCGCGACGAGCCGTTACCCGACGATCATGGATCGCCTGATCGATGCGCTGCGCCTGCTTGAAGGCGCCTATGCGCTGATCGTGATGACGCGGGAGGGCATGATCGCTTGCCGCGACCCGTTGGGCATCCGCCCGCTGCAGATGGGCCGGATCGGCGATGCGACCGTGTTTGCCTCCGAAACAGTCGCCTTCGACGTGGTCGGCGCAGAGTTCGTCCGCCAGGTCGAACCGGGCGAGATCATCAAGGTCGACTTCGATGGCAACGTCGATTCGCTTCACCCGTTCGGATCGCACAAGCCGCGCCCGTGCATCTTCGAGCACGTCTATTTCAGCCGCCCCGACTCGGTCTTCGACGGTCGCAGCATTTACGAGGCGCGCAAGGCCATCGGTGCCGAGCTTGCACGCGAAAAGCCGGTCGATGCCGACATCGTCATTCCGGTTCCCGACTCCGGTGTCCCCGCCGCCATCGGCTATGCGCAGGAATCGGGCATTCCTTTCGAACTGGGCATCATCCGTTCGCACTACGTCGGACGTACCTTCATCCAGCCTTCGGACGGCGCCCGCCATGCCGGGGTAAAGCGCAAGCACAACGCCAATCGTGCGATGGTCGAAGGCAAGCGCATCGTCCTGATCGACGATTCCATTGTTCGCGGCACCACCTCGATGCAAATCGTCGAGATGATGCGTGACGCAGGTGCGAAGGAAGTGCATTTCCGCGTCGCTAGCCCGCCGACCGCGCACAGCTGCTTCTATGGCGTCGACACGCCAGAACGCAGCAAGCTGCTCGCCGCACGCATGGACATCGAGCCGATGCGCGAATTCATCAAGGCGGACAGCCTTGCTTTCGTGTCGATCGACGGGCTTTACCGCGCCGTCGGCGAAGGTCCGCGCAAGCGCGAATGCCCGCAGTTCTGCGACGCCTGCTTCACCGGCGACTATCCCACCTCGCTGACCGATCTCGCGCGGCGTGAAGAACGGCAGGACCAGCTGGTGCTGCCGGTGGAGGCTGCCGAGTAATGACCAAGCGGCTTGAAGGACGCCTCGCCCTCGTCACGGGGGCCAGCAAAGGCATCGGCGCGGCGACGGCCAAGGCGCTTGCCGCCGAAGGAGTGCACGTGGTCCTGACCGGCCGCGATGTCCGCGCGCTCGAGGCGGTCGAGGACGAGATCCACGAAGCTGGCGGCAATTCGACCATTGCCCCGGTAGACCTTGCCGAACCGGACGGGATTGCACGCCTCGCTTCGGCACTTTCCGGTCGCTGGGACAAGCTTGATTACCTCGTTATTTCTGCCGCTTACCTGCCGACCCTCACATCGGTTACGCAGATCGACGGCAAGCAGCTCAGCCAGGCCGTCACGATCAACGTCCTCGCCACCCAGTCGCTGCTCGCCAATTTCGACCCGCTGCTGAAGCGCGCCGACGGCGCGCGGGTAATCGGGCTGACCAGCAGCGTCGGAGCCGCTCCGCGTGCTTACTGGGCAGCGTATGGTTCGACCAAGGCCGCTTTCGACAACATCCTCGAAAGCTATGCCGCCGAAATCGAGAAGATTTCCAAGGTGCGCGTGGCCGTGATCGATCCGGGTGCGACTCGCACGGCAATGCGAGCCAAGGCCTATCCCGGCGAGGACCCGCAGACGGTCAAACCCCCCGAAGCCGTCGCAAATCGCATCGTCGAGCTGCTTGTTAACGATTTCACGGGTTTCCACCGAGAGCGCGTGGAAGGGTGAATTAACCCGCGCCGTTTACCCTTTGGTAACGTCAAAAGCCGAAATTCCGCCAGATACACCGCGTGTGCGCGAGGTGACTTATGAGCCGGAATGAAGACGAGACGGAAGGGCGCGACATGACCTATCAGACACAGGACCGATACCTGGTAGCTGCGCAAGAGGATCGCTGCGCGCCGCGGACGAAGCTGACCATTCCGGGACAGCTACGCGCCTCTGGCGGCCGTGCCTTTCAGACGGTGGTCCACGATCTGTCGATCTCCGGCTTTTCGGCGGCTGCGATCAATCGCATGCACGAAGGCCAGTTGTGCTGGCTCACCCTGCCCGGCCTTGAATCGCTCCAGGCGCAGGTCGTGTGGTGGGAGAACTGCATGGTCGGCTGCGCCTTCAGCGAATTGCTGAGCCCGATCGTGCACGACAACATCATCGCCCGTTACACCGGCGCGGGCAACTACCGCCCCTACTGAGCGGGCAGCTTTCGACAAGCTAGGCGACGACACCGACCACATTGGCGGCGACCCGAAGGGCGCGGCCTGAACCGTGTCCGGAAAGTCGTCGTCGGTGGCGGTGCCCTTCGCGGACGCCGCCACCACTCCCTAGATCACTTGTTCTTGACGATCGCGTCGACGAGCTCGCGGAAATCGGCGCGCCCGCCGCTGCTGGTGGCCTTGGGCCAGTTGCTGATGATGGCGACGACCACCTGTTCGGAAGGGACGATGGTGATCGCCTGCCCGAAGATGCCCTGCGCACCGAAGTTCCCGCCGGGATAAGTCCACCACTGGTAGCCATAGCCGAAGCCGGGAGCCTGCGGAGCGAAATCGACCTGGCGCCCGCCCGCCTTCGCGAACCAGCCATCGGGCACCACGCCCTTGCCGCCTTCGAGCACGAACTGGCCGAAGCGGGCATAGTCCGAAAGCCGGACCGAGAGGCAGCAGCCACCGATATTGCCGCCGGTGAGGTCCTGCATCCAGAACAGCCCTCCGGAAAAGCCTGCGGGCTCGACGATCTTCTCTGCCGCATAGGCGGCGAGCGACTTGCCCGTAGCTTTCTCCACGATGAGGCCGAGCAGGTTGGTCTCGAGCGTCTTGTAGACCCACTTGCTGCCCGCCGGAGCTTCGCGCTTCAGGGTGCGCGCAAAGGTTACAGCTTGCGACTCGCCCGCAACCGGCTCGATGGCCAGCATCCTGGCCACGTCGCTTTTGGGATCGGAATAGTCCTCGTTCCACGCCACGCCCGAAGTCATCGTCGCAATCTGGCCGACGGTGACGCCATCGTAGGCAGTCCCGGCAAGCTCTGGAATGATGTCGGTAACCGGGGTGTCGATGGAGCCGATCTTCCCGTCCGCGATGGCTGCCCCGAGCAAGGTCGAGGTGAAGCTCTTGGCCACGGAGAAGCTAGTCCAGCGTTCGTCCGCCGTCATGCCGAGACGGTATTCCTCGAACCGGACCACCCCGTGATCGAGCACCATCATGCCAGACGCATTGGTCCGCTCCATGTATTCGCGGATGGCGGCCTTGAGCCCGTCCGACAGTTCGGGACCGCGCGTCAGCGTGCGGGTATGACGGGGCGCGGCAACTTCGAGGCCGGGGAAGGAGTCCTCCATCTTGCGGAAGGCCGCGGACCGCCGCTCGTCGCTCCAGAACAGGATCGAGTCGCTCGGATCCATGGTCGCCGGATTCGCCGGGACCGACTGCGTGACCGCGGGCGCTGCCGCAACATGTGCGGTTAGCGTATCGTCGTTCGCCGTTACGCAGCCGGCCAAGGCCAGCACGCTGATCGAAAGCAGCAATCGCTTCATTTTGTCTCTCCCCCTTTGACCAGCGTCACCTGGTGGACATCGATGCCGCCACCACGGAAACCGCCTTCGCAATACATCAGGTAATAGCGCCAGAGATCGCAGAAGCGCGCATCGAATCCGTGCGGCAGGCGTCCCTGTTTTTCCGCCGCATCGAAGTTCTGACGCCACAGCTTCAGCGTCTCGGCATAGTCGAGACCGAAATCAGCCTGGTCGCGCCATTCCAGACCGCGCTCCTCGGCCAGTCGGCGGAACTCGCTGGTGCGGATCAGCAGGCCTCCCGGGAAGATGTATGCCTGGATGAAATCGGCGCTCTTGGCATATTCGTCGAACAGCACGTCGCGCATGGATATGTACTGGATCGCCGCGCGACCGCCCGGCTTCAAATTGCGCGCGACGCAGTCCATGAAGGTCGGCCAGTATTCGCGTCCCAGTGCCTCGACCATCTCGACGCTGACGATGGCGTCGAACTGGCCGGACGTATCGCGATAATCCTGCTTGCGGAAATCGATCGACGATGAGTGGTGCGCCCTCGCCCATGCCAGTTGTTCGTCCGACAGGCTGATGGCGGTGACGTCACTGCCTCGTGCCGCAAGGTCGTCCGCAAGCCCGCCCCAGCCGCAGCCGATCTCGAGCACCGTGGCGGCATCACCGATGCGTGACGCCAGCGCGGACCACTTGCGCTTCTGCGCGGCCTCGAGCCCGTCACCGGCCACGTCGAGCGCGGAAGAGTAGCTCATCGTCGGGTCGAGCCACGGCGCGTAGAAGTCGTTGCCGAGGTCATAGTGCGCAGAAATGTTCTTCTGCGATCCTTCCTCGGTGTTGCGGTTGAACAGGTGGGCAAGGCGCAGGGCGTGGCGGAACGGCCCCTTTGCGCGCGCGGTGTCACCCAGGCGCTCGGCATGCTGCACGAAAAGCGCGAAGAGCGGCACCGGGTCGGGGCTCCACCATTCTCCCGCTTCCCACGCCTGGTACCAACCGACCGAGCCGTTGCTCGCCAGGCGCAGCAACGCATTGTAGCTGCGCAGTTCGACCGTGCATTCGAAGCCGGGTGCGCGTCCGCCGAGTTTGCGCTCTGTCCCGTCGGGAAGAACGCCGTAAATCGTCCCCGAAACCAGCGCAGCATCGATCTTGCCGAGGATCTTCTCGAAGCCGGGTGCGACCAGTCGCGCGAAAAACCCCGGCTTGCGGGCAAAACGGCGTGAACCCTCGACGAGGTCGCGGCCGCGGATGGTGGTCTGCATGTCCATTGCCGCCGCTATTACGCGCAGCGCGGCGCGAGGCAAGCTAACCCTTCGCTTCGGCGTAGGCTGCAAGCGCTCTTTCGCGTGCCTCCTTGTGGCCGATCATCTTCTTCGGATAGGCGCCCCGCCTGCTGTCGGCCGGATCGTGGATCTCGGCATCGGAAAGTTTCGCAAGTTCCGGCACATATTCGCGAATGTAGCCAGCGGAGTCGAACTTCTCGCTCTGCGTCAGTGGCGCCATGATCCGCACGAACATGTTGCTGTCGACACCGGTGCCAGAAATCCACTGCCAGTTGACGCCATTGTTGCCGTAGTCGGCATCGACCAGCGTGTCCCAGAACCACTGTTCGCCGAAGCGCCAGTCGATAAGGAGGTGCTTCACCAGGAAGCTGGCGGCGATCATCCGCACGCGGTTGTGCATCCACCCGGTTTGCCACAGCTGGCGCATGCCGGCATCGACGACCGGATAGCCGGTCATGCCGCGCTGCCAGCGTTCGAGATCGGACTGGATGAGGTGTCCCATTTTGGGATTCCGCCACAGCTTGCGCTCGTCGTAGGTCCGGTAACTGTCCCGCGGGTAATCGGGGAACTGGTCGATGACGTTCTGCGCGTAGTCGCGCCAGATCAGTTCCTTGGCAAACACACGCCAGCCCTCGCTGCGCTTGTCCTTGAGCTTGTGCCACACCTGCGCCGGACTGATTTCGCCCCAGTGCAAGTGAGGCGACAAACGCGATGTCATGTCTTCGGACGGAAGGTTGCGACCATTGTCGTAGGAAGCGACTTCGTCGGCCCACCAGTTCAGCCTTTCGCACGCAGCCGTTTCGCCAACCTCCCAGAACTCGCGCATCCCGCCCGCCCAGTCGGGGCGCGTGGGGAGCAAGCTCCAGTCCGCCAGAGCATCGCTTTCGGGCCAGCTCTCGGGAGAATGGATCGTATCAGGCTCCGGCAACGGCTCACGGGGCGGCATACGCTCGAGCATCGCCTTCGAAAACGGAGTGTAGATCTTGTAGGGATCGCCCGATCCGGTGGTCACGCTACCCGGAGGCAGGAGGTAATTTCCATCGTAGAGACAAAGCTCCCGGCCGTCGGGCAAGGCATCGCGCAGCTCGTCCTCGGCCTCCTTCCACCAAGGCTCGTAGTGTCGAAGCGCGTGGATGCAAGTCGCCCCGGTTTCCTCGGCCAAGCTGGCAAGGACCTGCGGCGCATCACCGCGACGAAGGACGATCCGCGAATGATGCGAGCCCAGCGTCGCTCCCAGGCTTTCCAGAGAATGGTGGAGCCACCAGCGCGACGCGCCGCCATAGGCATGGTCGCCCGCACGCCCGTCATCGAGGACGTGGACTGGAATGACAGGGCCGGATTTGGCTGCGGCGTGGAATGCTGGTTGGTCGGCCAGCCGGAGATCGCGCCTTAGCCAGACAATCTGTGGTGAACTCATGCCTGCGGAACCCAATTGGACCTGCGCTTGTTCCCCCAGTCATGGATATGCACAGCTCCCAATTCGTCGAGGCAGAGGACCAGCCGGTCCCAGCCGAACATGTCCGCCTGCCGGAGCGCGGATTTACCGTCGATCGTACGAAAGCTCTCGTATCTGCCGCCATCCTCTGGGTTGGCTGGGCAACCATGGTCTATCTGGTCACTCACGGGATGACCGGTACCTTCGACGACTGGGGCCTGCATCTCTACCGGACCGGTGCTGACTTCCACCCTCGCGGCGGACCGTTCATCCATGAGGCCGTTCGCGACATCACTTCGCTCGGCGGGGTATTGCTGAGCACGCTCATCACGATCGGCGCGATAGTCGCCCTCCTGTTCCTGCGCTTGCGGCGCGAGGCTGTCCTGTTTGCCAGCACGGTATTCTTCGGCTGGATGTTGAACAACCTCATGAAGTGGCTCATCGGTCGCGACCGCCCAGAAATCGTGCCCCACCTGACCGAAGCCGGCGGTAACAGCTTCCCCAGCGGACACAGTTTCGCGTCGGCAATGATCTATATCGGCATGGCGCTGGCCTTCGCCTCGATGAGCAAGCGCCATTCGGTTCGCTATACGATGATCGGCACGGCGATGGTGCTTTCCGCAATGATCGCATGGAGCCGGGTGATGCTGGGAGTCCATTTCCCGAGCGACGTCACTGCCGGCTGGATGGGCGGAGCCGCCTGGGCATTCACCGCTGCCGCCCTGCTCTACAAGCCGGCCAAGGCCGTTGCCGACAGTCCCGCAGGCGAGAAGCTGGAGACAGCCGTACACTAGCGGAAAAAAACGTCGCAGGTACCTTCGGGCAAACGAACAGCGAAGCGGTCGCCGATATTGGGATCAGCGAAACGCGCATCGCGTAGCCACAGCCCATCGCGACGGTATTCGACGAACGGCACGCGGGACCACACGAGGAAGGCTCTCACCTGCGGATCCCGCTCCGCTGCGTTCGATAGTCGACAATCGGCAAGCGTGACCCCGCCGAGCCGGCGCACGTTCAGGCGACCCTCGCCCGGACCGGAATAGTTGTCGATCAGCGAGTGGTTGCCCTCCTGGTTCGGGAAGATCAGCTGACGCTTCCAGAAAAACAAAGGCACCGGCGCGGCAATGGTGTGGGCATAGTGCGCATCCATCAACCGCATGCGCTCGGCGTCGCGCGTGATGAAGCCGTTGATGAGGATATAGCCGCAAGCGACCGTAAGTGCGACCCGCGCGGGCCTCACCCAGTTGCCGCCCTGCCTTTCTCGCCTCAGCGAAAACCATGTGGCGAAACCCAGCAGGGCCCAAAGCCAGATGTCGATGATGAACAGCGTGTCGCCATAGAACCAGCGATCCGAAAAGGGCATCAGGAGGCGGATGCCATAGACGTTCAGCCAGTCGAGCGCCGGGTGGGTCAGGCACGCGATGAAGGCCAGCAGGTAGAGCCACTTGAAGCTCACCGGCAGGCGCGCTGGCGGCCTTGTTCCGCGCTTCGCCTGCCAGCGATCGAAGCCGTAGAGCAGGCCAGCAAGAACCAACGGGAGAAGCAGCAGCGCCGGCGGCCCGTGGGTAATACCGCGACGAAAGCCGAGATGTTCGACCCCGTCGAGCCAGAGGAAACAGGCTGCATCTACATCGGGCAGATTGGCCCCGATGATCAGCGCGGGCATCGCCAGCCCGGTTTTGCGCTTCAGTCCCGTCTGTCCGATCAGCGCGCCGACAAGGCTGTGTGTCAGGTTGTCCATGTGACTGGACTACCCTTCCGTCACACGGGGTCCTTTGCCGTACCGCTTACCGTCCACGTCTGCCCCTTGCCGAGCAGCTTGGCGAGGTTTGCTTCCTTGCCTTCGCTTGCCTTGGCCTTTTCCTCCATCGCGGCTGCCTCGAAGGTCGGACGCGGGTCGTCGTAGAGGACGCCGAGAGCCATCGGAAATGCGCCGAAGGGCATTTCGACCAACATGTGCGCGACCGAGCGGTTGGTAACGTCGTGGACGATCACGCCTGCAGCCTCCCAGTTGCCGTCCGCCACATCGACGACCTTGAGCGTCAATGCATCGCGGTCAAGGGCGATGCCCTTGGTGCCGCCCGCGAAAAGCATCGGCTGGCCGTTTTCGAGCCAGAGCTGGCGATCCTCGGCTCCCTTGGGAGCAGCGAAATCGTCGAACACGTCCTTGTTGTAGACGATGCAGTTCTGAAAGATCTCGATAAAGGCCGCGCCCTGGTGGGCATGGGCCGCCTTGAGCACGTCGGGAAGGTTCTTCGACACATCGAAACCGCGACCGACGAAGCGCGCACCGGCGCCGAGGGCGAATGCCGCGGGACGTGCCGGGTGGTCGTAGCTGCCGAGCGGGGTCGAGGGCGAGCGCGTCCCTTCGCGACTGGTGGGCGAGTACTGACCCTTGGTCAGGCCGTAGATCTCGTTATTGAACAGCATGATCTGCATGTTCACATTGCGTCGAAGAACGTGCATCAAGTGATTGCCACCAATAGACAATCCGTCACCGTCGCCGGTTACCAGCCAGATATCCAGATCCGGATTTGCCAGCTTGGCTCCGGTCGCAAAGGCCGGTGCGCGACCATGGATGGTATGGAAGCCATAGCTCTCGACGTAATAGGGGAAGCGGCTGGAACAGCCGATGCCGCTGATGAATACCGTCTTCGCGGGATCGCAGCCAAGCTGGGGAAGCGTGCGCTGCACGGCCTTCAGGATAGCATAGTCACCGCAACCGGGGCACCAGCGGACCTCCTGGTCGGTTTCCCAGTCCTTGAGCGTGGTTTCGATTTTGACCGGAGCGTTCATTAGTCGTTCTCCGCTTTGGGACTGGGCAATTGCTGGTCATTGACGGGAACCTCGCCCCCCTCGTTCCCGGCCACGCCGTCAAAGAATTTGGCGATCGCCGCTTCCAGTTCGGCGATCTGGAATGGCTGGCCGCTCGTCTTGGTCAACGGCTGGGCATCGACCAGGTACTGGTCGCGCAGCACGGTCTTGAACTGGCCGGTGTTCATCTCGGGCACGAGCACCTTGTCGAAACCGCGCAGAAGGTCGCCGAGGTTGGCCGGTAGCGGCCAGATGTGGCGCACATGGATGTGGCTGACATCGAGTCCCCTATTGCGACAATTATCGACTGCGCGGTGGATCGGACCATAAGTCGATCCCCAGCCGACCACGGCAAGTTTGCCGGAAGTGTTGCCGAGGCAGACCTCCTGGTCGGGCACCTTCACGTGATCGACCTTGCCCTTGCGCAGGTCGGTCATGCGCTGGTGGTTGTCGGGCGAATAATCGATATTGCCGGTCAGCTCGTGCTTCTCGATGCCGCCGATGCGATGCATCAGGCCGGGCGTGCCGGGCTTAATCCACGGGCGCGCGCCCTTCGCATCGCGCTTGTAGGGAAGCAGATTGTCACCGTCGTTCTTCTCTTCGAGGAACTTCGCCGGGAACGGCGCATAGTCGGCCGGGTTCGGCACCTTCCAGGGCTCGGCCGCATTGGCGATATAGCCGTCGGTCAGCAACATGACGGGAGTCATGTATTCGACCGCAATGCGGCAGGCCTCGATCGCCACCTCGAACGCGTCGGACGGGCTGCGGGCGGCAATCACCGGCATGGGCGCATCGCCATTGCGGCCATAGACCGCCTGGTAGAGGTCGCTCTGCTCGGTCTTGGTCGGCAGGCCCGTCGAGGGGCCACCACGCTGCGAATTCACGATAACAAGCGGCAGCTCGGTCATGATCGCAAGGCCCATCGCCTCGCCCTTGAGCGCGATGCCGGGACCGGACGAGGAGGTGACGCCAAGGCTACCCGCATAGCTCGCGCCGATAGCGGCGCAGATTGCGGCAATCTCGTCTTCCGCCTGGAAGGTGGTGACGTCGAATTCCTTGAGCCGCGCCAGGTGGTGCAGGATCGCCGAAGCCGGAGTAATCGGATAGCCGCCGAAGAACATCGGCAGCTCTGCCAGCTGTGCGCCTGCCACAAGACCGAGCGAAACCGCTTCGGCACCCGTGATGGTCCGGTAAAGGCCCGGCGCGGACGGCACGGGGTCGACATGGACCTGCTTGAGCGGACCGCTCAGTTCGGCCGTTTCGCCATAGGCGTGGCCGGCATCGAGCGCGGCGATATTGGCATCGGCAATGTCGGGCTTGGTGCGGAACTTCTGGCGCAGCCACTCGTGCAAGGGCTCGCGGTCGCGATCGAACATCCACAGCGCAAGGCCGAGGGTCCACATGTTCTTGCAGCGCAGCGCGTCCTTGTTGCCGAGGCCGTAGGGCTTCACCGCCTCGATCGTCTGCGCGCTGATGTCGAAGGCAAGGACCTGCCACTTGGCAAGGCTGCCGTCCTCGAGAGGGTTGGTGTCGTACTTCGCCTTGTCGAGGTTGCGCTTGGTGAATTCGCCCGTGTCGGCGATGATCAGGCCGCCGGGCTTCAACGCCGCGAGGTTCACCTTGAGCGCCGCCGGGTTCATGGCCACCAGCACATCCGGCGCATCGCCCGCCGTGTTGATCTGGCGGCTGCCAAAGTTGATCTGGAAGGCAGAGACCCCGAACAGCGTACCCTGGGGCGCGCGGATTTCCGCCGGGAAGTCGGGGAAAGTCGCAAGATCATTGCCGGCCAGCGCCGTGGAGAGCGTGAACTGCCCGCCCGTGAGCTGCATGCCGTCACCGGAATCGCCCGCAAAGCGTACGACTACCGTCTCGGGGGTTTCGGGCAGGCCGCTATCCTGCGGCTTGGTGGCGGCTGTTGCCATCCGGTATATCCTTGTCTTGCGCCGTCGGGTGCGGCGCCCGTCTCTTCGGGGTGCGGCAGGTAGGCCCCACCCCCCTCTCTCGCAATCAAGTTTTTCTCTGCTAGCGAGAAAATCGAGCGTGGAAAAGCACCGCCGACACGCTAAGTCCCGAAAAGCAACGCAAAGCCGGGGAGAGAATGCATGGCTGACACCGAACCCTATGTCCGCGAGGATGTGCGCGCCTTCCTTGCGCTTCTCGAGGCAGCCGGTGGCCCGCCGTTGGACGAGGTTTCCCTGGAAGAGGCCCGCGCCGGTTATCAGGCGCTCCACGACATGGCCGATGCGCCCGCACGCGACCTTGCCGTAATCCGCGACCTGTCATGCCCCGGACCTGCCGGCGACATTGCGCTGCGCCTCTATGACTCGCGCGAAAGCCGCGGCCCCGGACCGGTGATCTGCTTCTATCACGGTGGTGGTTTCGTCATCGGCGACCTCAACACCCACCACAACCTGTGCACCGAAATCGCCCATCAGATGGACCTGCCCGTGGTGGCGGTCGACTATCGCTGCGCGCCCGAGGCACCCTTTCCTGCGGCGATCGAAGATTGCGTCGCCGCGACCCGCTGGGTCGCCGGATCGCCTACAGAACTGGGGCGCCCGGCGACCGGACTGGTCCCGATCGGCGACAGCGCCGGGGGCAATGCAGCGATTGTCGTCACCCAGGCGCTGATGCGCGAGGCGGCAGCGGTTCCGGTAATCCTTCAGGTCCCGATCTTCCCGCTCGCCAGCGACTGGGCGAAGTCGCAAAGCGTCGTCGACTTCGCCGAGGGTTTCGTCCTGACCAGAGCTGGGATGGAGTTTTTCGAAGCGAACTATAAGCCCGACAAGGACGACTGGCGGGCCATGCCTATCCTCGGGGACCATGCGGGCACCCCGCCTGCCGTGCTGGTGACCGCCAGCCTCGACCCGATCCGCGACTCAGGTCGCGATTACGGCGCAGCGCTCAGCAATGCGGGCATCGATCACGTGTTCATCGAGGTCAAAGGCGGCACGCACAGCTTCAGCAACCTGCGCCAGGCCGTACCGAGCTATCAGAAGGATCTCGATTACGTCTTTGCCGCGATGAAAATGATGCTTGCGAGGCACGGATGAGCATACCGACCGCCTACCGCCCCTGCGTCGGCGTGATGCTGGTGAATTCCGCTGGCCTCGTGTTCGTCGGTCGCCGCATCGACAACAAGGAAGGCGACTGGTGGCAAATGCCGCAGGGCGGCGTCGATCCGGGAGAGGACCTGCGTGATGCGGCCATGCGCGAGCTGGCCGAGGAGACGGGCGCGCGCGCCGAACACGTCAGCATCATCCAGCAGACCGAGGAAGCCATCCGCTACGACCTGCCCGAAGAACTCATCGGCAAATTGTGGGGCGGCAAGTATCGCGGGCAGGAGCAGGTCTGGTTCCTCGCCCGCTTTACCGGCGAGGACCATCATATCGATCTCGAAGCGCATGATCCGCCAGAGTTCTGCGACTGGAAATGGGTCGAACCGGACCAGCTTCCCGAGCTGATCGTGCCGTTCAAGAAGCGCGTCTATCGCACCGTGGTCGAAGCGTTCCGCGAACTGGTCTGAACGATCAGTTCGTCTGCGGCGACTTCGTTTCCGGCAGGACCGCTTCGGCGGTCTTGACCTTGGCAGGCGGGCCGGCAGCGATGCGTGCTGTCAGTGCAGTCGTTTCCGCGCAGCCCTTGCCGCACAAGGATTCGAGCTTGGCGAGGTTGGCGCGCGCCTTGTCCATCGCACCGCGTTCGACCAACGCCTCGCCCTCGCCTGCCATGGCAGCGAAATTGCGCGGCTCGCGGGTCAGCGCCTCGCGGTAGTAGCGGATCGCCTTGCCCTGCAGGCCATCGGCACGAGCCGCCTCGGCAAGGCGCAGCAGCAGCGGTGTATATCCCGGATCCATTGCCAGCGCCGCTTCGTAGCTGTCGATCGCGCCTTGGACATCACCAGCGGCGAGCGCGGCCTTGCCCTTGGCGATCAGAGCGGCGGCGCGCGGCTCCGGCGCGCGTTCCGCTCCGCTGCTAACGCTCGCAGTCATGGCGAGAGCCAGCGAAAGGGCGGCGGCAACGGGGGCAAAACGCATGATTTTCTCCAGCGGGGAATGCAGTCCAGAGGCAGGCATATCGGCCATGGCTTAGAGGGCTATCATGCCCTTCCTGCACAAGCGATGAAAAAACCGTCGGTATCGTCGGCTTTCGGCGTGAGGCGAATTCCCTGCCCCCGCGGTGCCCCGAGCGGAAGACTGGTGGCGTGTGGGGCAAAATCGGGGCTGCGCGAGAGGAAGGCATCGAACTGCCCCGCCCCTTCGGCGTCGAGCAGCGAGCAGGTGACGTAGACCAGACGCCCCCCGGGACGCACGAGGCGCGCAGCGATGTCGAGCAGGCGCGCCTGGATGTCGACCAGTCGGGCGAGTTCCTTCTCGTCGAGCCGCCAACGCGCCTCCGGGTTGCGGCGCCAGGTGCCGGTCCCCGAACATGGCGCATCGACGAGCACGGCATCGGCCTTGCCTTCGAGGTCGGCCAGCGCATCGAGTTCCTTGCCCGGATCAAGCAGGCGCGTCTCGATATTCGTCGCCCCCGCCCGTTCGGCGCGCGGCATGAGCCGCGACAGGCGCGAACGGTCCGTGTCCGAGGCGATGACGCGCCCGAGATTGTCCATCGCCGCTGACAGCGCGAGCGTCTTGCCCCCGCCGCCGGCACACACGTCGATCACGGTCTCGCCGGGCTGGGCGGCGACAGCCTCACAGGCAAGCTGCGATCCGGTGTCCTGCACCTCGATCTTGCCCTCGCGGAATTCCTCCCACTGCTCGACCGGAGTGCCTGACGGAAGTCTCAGACCGTTCGGCGCGGCGGTTGTTTCCGCCGCAACCGGAAGCTGGATCGTGGCACGCTGGGCCTTGAGGGTATTGACGCGCAAATCGAGCGGCGCCCTGCCCAGCATTGCCTCTGCATCTACGCCCTCGATGCCCGAGACGGCGAGTTCCTTTGCGAGCCAATCCGGGGCGGTTCCTCCGGCAGCGGCTTCTTCACTCTCTTCGATGACCTTGGGGCCATAGTTGGAGCCGTCGAACAGCGGCAGGATTGATCCGTCCACTTGAGCCAGTCGCAGCATTGCGGCGCGCCCCGATTCCGGAACCGGCCCGCAAGCGCGAATGGCGGCGAAAACGAGGTCGCGGATCGCGCGGCGGTCTTTGGACCCCGCGAAGCGGTTGGATTTGAACCAGTCGGCAAGGATGCGGTCGGCAGGTGCGCCCTTGGCACGCGCCGAGGCGATCACCTTGTCGAGTAGTTCGATGGCGGTCTGGACCCGCGCGGCGGGAGTCATGACCTAGCGCGTCGGATAGTTGGGCGCTTCCCGCGTGATCGACACGTCGTGGACATGGCTCTCGGCAAGGCCGGCATTGGTGATGCGGACGAACTTGCCGCGCGTCTTGAGGTCGGCGATCGTCGCGCTTCCGGTGTAGCCCATGGCCGCCTTGATGCCGCCTACGAGCTGGTGGATCACTGCCGCTGCCGGGCCCTTGTAGGGCACCTGCCCCTCGATACCTTCGGGGACCAGCTTCTGCTGGCTGACGTCGGCCTGGAAGTATCGGTCGGCGCTGCCACGCGCCATGGCGCCCACGCTGCCCATCCCGCGATAGCTCTTGTAGCTGCGGCCCTGGTAGATGAAGGTCTCGCCCGGTGCTTCCTCGGTCCCTGCCAGCATCGACCCGACCATGATCGTCGAGGCACCTGCCGCAAGAGCCTTCGCGGCATCGCCACTGGTGCGCAGGCCACCATCGCCGATGACGGGAACGCCCGACTTCTCGGCTTCCTCGGCGCAATCCATGATCGCGGTCAGTTGCGGCACGCCAACGCCTGCGACGACGCGTGTGGTGCAGATCGAACCCGGGCCGATGCCGACCTTCACCGCATCGGCACCTGCGCCGATGAGCGCCTTGGTGGCTTCGGCGGTGGCTACGTTACCCGCGATGACCTGGACCGAGTTCGACAGCGCCTTGACCCGTTCGACTGCGTGCGCGACGTCCTTGTTGTGACCATGCGCGGTGTCGATGACGACCACGTCCACGCCTGCATCGATCAGCGCTTCGGTACGTTCGAAACCCTTGTCGCCTACGGTCGTCGCAGCGGCAACGCGAAGGCGACCCTGCGCATCCTTGGTTGCCTCGGGATAGGCGACTGCCTTCTCGATGTCCTTGACGGTGATGAGGCCGACGCAGTTCTGCGCCCCGTCGACCACCAGCAGCTTTTCGATCCGCCGCGCGTGGAGGAGACGACGGGCCTCTTCCTGGCTCGTACCCAGCGGCACGGTGGCAAGATTCTCGGTGGTCATCAATTCCTTGACCGGCTGGCGCGGATTCTCGGCAAAGCGGACATCGCGGTTGGTGAGGATGCCGCAGAGCTTGCCCGAGGCATCGGTTACCGGAATCCCGCTGATGCGGTTCGCGGCCATGATTTCCTGCGCTTCGCCAAGGGTCGCATCGGGGTGGATGGTGATGGGATTGACCACCATGCCGCTCTCGTAACGCTTCACCGCGCGCACGGCCGCGGCCTGGTCGGCCACTTCGAAATTGCGATGGAGCACGCCGATACCGCCAAGCTGCGCCATGGCGATCGCCATGTCGGCTTCGGTGACGGTGTCCATCGCCGAGGAAATGACCGGGATATTGAGCGAAATCTCGCGCGTCAGCCGCGTGGCGGTGTTGGCCATGGAAGGCAGGATATCGCTTTCGGCCGGCACGAGCAGGACGTCGTCGAAAGTAAGGCCGAGGGGGATATCGAGATTTGCCACAATAAGGTTCCTGCCGGGAGATTCGTGGCGGCCCATGTAACGACGGTTTGTGACGGGCGCTAGGGGGTCAGGCTCTACCCCCTTTCCTCCCGTTGCCCTTCGACCACAGCAGGAATATCAGGAGGCACGGGATCGCGTCTGTTCCACAACCTTCAACGCGAGGTGCCTGATGACGACGCATGCCCTTCCGCAGCTCAGTTCCCGCTGCCTGACCGATGCCGGCCTGGAGACCGATATCATCTTCAACCGGGGTATCGACCTTCCTTATTTCGCCTCGGTGACCCTGCTCCAGAGCGAAGAGGGGCGCGCGGCGCTCACCGACTATTATCGCGGTTTCCTGGACCTCGCGGCGAGCAAGAAAGTCGGCTTCATCCTCGAAAGCGCCACCTGGCGCGCAAGCTCGGACTGGGCGGAGCCGCTGGGATTGACCGAGGACGAACTGGCGCGGCTCGTCAGCGAGGCCATCACGCTGATGGCGCGACTGAAGAACGAGTACGAAGGTCTTATCCCGGTCCTCGTCCTCAGCGGCTGCGTCGGCCCGCGCGGGGACGGTTACGACCCCGGCGCCGTAATGGAGGCAAGCGAAGCGAGGGATTACCATGCGAGCCAGATCGGCACGATGAAGCGCGCCGGCTGCGAAATGATCGCCGCCATTACCATGACGAACGTGCCGGAAGCGGCCGGCGTGGTCATGGCCGCACGCGATGCCGGGCTTCCGGTTGCGATCAGCTTCACCGTCGAGACCGACGGCCGACTACCGACCGGCCAGCCGCTGGCCGATGCGATTGCAGAAGTGGATGCCGCGACAGATGGCTATGCCGCCTACTACATGGTCAACTGCGCCCATCCCGACCATTTCCTTGCCGCTGTGGGAGAAGCATCGGCGAACGTCGGCGAGCGCATCAGAGGTGTGCGCGCCAATGCTTCGCGTTGCAGCCATGCCGAACTCGACGCGATGACCGAACTCGACCGCGGGGACCCTCAGGAACTCGCAAACCTCCACCGCGACCTCATCGCGCGCCATCCGTCGATAAACGTACTCGGCGGATGCTGCGGCACCGATCTCGAACACGTCACCGCGATCGCGGAAGCGTGCCTGACCGGCTAGCCAAGGTCACTCCGCCGTCCAGCCACCGTCGATGCTCCAGTTGGCACCGTTCACGTTCTGCATTTCGTCACGACAGAGGAAGACCGCCAGCGCGCCGATTTCGGCGGGCTGGACGAACTTCTTCGTCGCCTGCTTGACCAGCAGGACGTCGTTGATGACCTGCTCGCGCGTCATATTGCGCGCTTTCATCGTGTCGGGGATCTGGTTTTCGACCAGCGGGGTCCAGACGTAGCCGGGGCTGATGCAGTTGGCGGTAATGCCGAACTCGGCAAGCTCGAGGCCGATGGTCTTGGTGAAGCCGTCGAGCCCGTGCTTGGCCGCGTTGTAGGCGCTCTTGAACGGGCTCGCGACCTTGGAATGGGCGCTCGCCGTGTTGATGATCCGCCCCCAGCCCTTGCGCTTCATGGCCGGCACCGCGAGGCGCGTGGTGTGGAATGCGGCGGTCAGATTGAGGGCGATGATCGTGTCCCACTTGGCGACGGGGAATTCCTCAACCGGTGCGACGTGCTGCATCCCGGCGTTGTTGACGAGGATGTCGATATCGCCCGCCTCGGCCATCATCGCTTCGACCTGGGCAACGTCGGTGAGGTCGGCGCCGGAATGGGTTGCACCCAGTTCCTCGCACAATTTCGCAATCTCGCCCGCATGGCCGAAACCGTTGAGCACGACTTCGGCACCTTCGGCGCGCAGGGCCCGCGCCGTCGCCAGGCCAATGCCCGATGTCGAACCGGTTACGAGAGCGCGTTTTCCTTCGAGAAACATTTGGACCTCCGAGCGTTGTCTTGGCATGCGTTGGCCCGATAAAGGGCAAGAAACAAGCCCAGACCAAGGGGGAAGCAGATGAGGCTCAATCCGTTCGACACCGGAAATATCAATGTCCGCTCGAGCGGCGGAGGCGGCGTAGGCAAGGCAGGCGGCCTCGGTTGCGGCACGATAGTCATAGCCGCGCTGGGCTATTTCATCTTCGGCCTCGATCCTTTCCAGACTGCCGCCGTGGTCGACCAGGTTGGCCAGCAGACGCAGCAGGCTGGGCCCGCCAACACCGACGAGCAGGCGATCTGTACCAGCAGCGAATACGCCACCGAGGCCTGCAACGCGCTCGATTCGCTCAACCGGACCTGGGCGCAGGCCTTCCAGCAGCAGGGCTTCGGCAACCAGTTCAAGCAGCCAGCGCTCGACCTTTATGGCGGCGGCGGCGTCCGCACGGCATGCGGTGCAGGCAGTTCCTCGATGGGGCCGTTCTACTGCCCGGGCGACGAGACGATCTACATCGACACTGCCTTTTACGACACGCTCGAGCGCCAACTGGGTGCTGGTGGCGATTTCGCCCGCTACTATGTGATCGCGCATGAATACGGTCACCACGTGCAGAAGATTACCGGCATTGCCGGGCAGATCCAGAGTGCGCAGCAACAGAACCCGCGGATGGCCAACCAGCTGCAGGTGCGAATGGAGTTGCAGGCCGATTGCTATGCCGGCGTCTGGGCGGGCAAGAACCGCAATCTCATCGAGCCCGGGGACATCGAAGAGGGTATGACCGCCGCTGCCGCCATCGGCGATGATCGCCTGACCGGCGGACGCGTCTCGAGCGAGAATTTCACCCACGGCACCAGCGCCCAGCGCAGCCAGGCTCTGCGCCTTGGCCTGCAGGGTGACGACAAGGCCTGCGACGCGATCACCAACGTCGGCTGAGTTTCAGCTCGAGAAAACCAAAAGCGGCCGCCGGAAGCACCGGCGGCCGCTCTCGTTTTGCGCGCAGGGGATTGATCAGCGCGACTGGCGGGCGATTTCCTCGTCCAGCGCGCGCAAGGCTTCGGCGCGCTCTTCCCGCGAAAGGTTGCGATCGCTTTCGATAGCCTTGCGGGCCGACTTCATCGCCTTGAGCGCAACGCGGTCGGCATTGGCTTCGCAGACAAAGATCGTTTCGCGACCCTGCCTGTCCTTGCCGGTGGTCACGATGTTCTCCTTGTCCTTGCATGCAATCTTGACCTGGGGAGCATGCGAACCGGCTTCCGCAGAGGCAGCGCGGGCTTCGGCCATGGCCATGCGGATTTCGCGATGCATCTCGCCATTCTCGCCAAGCTCGCGGCGCATTTCGGCCATGGCTTCGCGAAGTTCGGCCTGCATTTCGGCGCGTTCTTCGGCGGTCATCCTTTCGTTTTCCGCGCGAATGATCCGGCGTTCGACAAGGCGGTCGCCCTTTTCACCCTTCTCGCCCTTGTCCCAATCGGAATTGCGGCGGACGATGACGCGGCGTTCCACCCGACCGTTCTCATCGCGCGTTTCGGTCACCTCGCGATCGATGTCGGCAAGTTCGCGGTCCAGATCCGCCAGCTCGCGGTCGAGATCCGCCATGTCGCGCTCGAAATCGGGCGCATCAGGCGCGTCGGGAGCATCGGGTGCTGCCGGCGGTTCGGGAGGAAGCGGTGCGGCAGGAGCCTCGGGCGGCGTCGGCGGCTCGGGCTCGGCAGCCGTGGCGTAACAGATGGATGCGGTCATCGGCAGCGCGAAAAGCGCGGCAGCGATGCCGGCGCGACCGGCAATGCGGCGGCGCCTCGAAACGTCGGTCATGGACAGATTCCTCAGTCGTTGAATGATGGATTTGTCCCCCAAAACCGGACAGGCCATCGGTGCCGCGAGCGCAGGTCGCGGAGCGGCCTGCGGGCGACGGGCAAAATCGGCGATTACGCTGGCATAGGCGGCGCGTTCCTCGTGCGGGCGGCTCGCCACGACGCGGGCATCGCAGGCTGCTTCCTGGTCGCGACGCAGCGCGGTCCAGCCCATCCAGCCAAGCGGATTGAACCAGTGCAGCGCAAAAAGCGGCTGCACGAGGATATTGGCAAGCAGGTCACGACCGCGGTGGTGTTCGAGTTCGTGAGCAATGGCGAGGTCACGCGCCTGGCGGTTGCGCGAGGTCATGAAGCCGACCGGGAGCGCGACCACCTTGTCGAGCACGCCGAACGCGAGCGGTCCCGAGATGGCCGGTGTCTCGACCAGCCGGATATTCCCGGACTCGCCCACAGGGACCGCATCGTCGAGCAATTCGCGACGAAGCTCTCCATAAAGCCAGAACCGGCGCACTAGGAAGATAACGGCGCCCACCAGCCACAACAGCACGAGCGGCGTGGTGAAGTCGGTCGGATCGGGCAACGTGTGCATCGTGCCTTCGGGAAGCGTGGCTACCGACGCCAGCGTGTATCCCCCCGTCTCGGCGACAGGCGTCATGGTGGCGTCGGAAATGACCGCATCGGCCGTAACCTGGGGCGCCATCCATGCCGGCAGGGTAACCGGCGGAAACAGCAGCCTCACGGCAGGTAGTGCCCACAGCGAATAGGCTGCACCCGGCCCGAGGTGGCGCGCAACAGGACGCCGCAGCAGGAGCACGAAGGCAATAAGGCCCCCGGTCCACAACAAGGTGTCGAGCAGGAACCAGTCGAAGTATTCCCTCAGCACTTCGGTCATTTGCGCATCTCCCTCAGGAGAGCCTCGATTTCCTCGAGGTCCCTCTCGCTCAACGCTTCGTTCTCTGCGAGCTGGGCGAAGAGCGGTGCTGCGCGGCCGCCGAAGAGGCGATCGACCAGTCGCAGCGATTCACCACCGACATAGTCGGCGCGTTCGATGAGCGGGCTGTAGAGGAACTTGCGTCCCAGGGGTTCGGTGCCGACCGCCTCCTTTGCAACGAGGCGGCTCAGCAGCGTCTTGACGGTGGGCATCGACCAGTCACGCTCGGCACAGATCTTGTCGCAGACGTCCGCGGCAGTGAGCGGGCTCTTCTCCCACAGCACTTCCATCACCGCGTACTCGGCGTCGCTGATCCTCTCTCCGGGCGCTTCCTTGCGCTTCGCCATCACTCTACTCCCTCAGGCGCGGTTCTTCGACTACGCCTGTAAGCGTAACGACTACGAATGTAAACCTGAAGCGTGGATTAATGAACCGTCCAACAGCTTGCTTGTCGACCAACGACGTTTCAGGATGGACCGATGACTTGGATCGCACGCGCTCTCGCCGTTCTTGCCCTCTTCGCCACCCCGCTCGCTGCCCAGGACTCGGGGGCGCCTCCGGAACCGAGGACTGATCGCGTGATCCTCTCGACCACCGCCGGCGACATCACTGTTGCTATCGAAACCGAACGTGCACCGATCACCGCTGCCAATTTCCTGCGCTATGTCGACGAGAAGCGTTTCGACGGCATCGTCTTCTACCGCGCGATGCGGCTTGACTGGGACGAGCAGCCTAACGGCCTGATCCAGGCGGGGACGCAATACGATCCCGACCGTACTCTTGAACCCATCGCGCACGAGCCGACGAGCCAGACCGGCGTGCTGCACAAGCGCGGGACGTTGTCGATGGCGCGCTATGCACCCGGATCTGCGACGGGTGATTTTTCCATCCTGCTACGGGCCTTGCCGAGCATGGATGCCGATCCCGACAACGCCGATCCTGACCGACAGGCAGGCTTCGCCGCTTTCGGACACGTCGTCGAGGGGATGGACGTGGTCGAGGCGATCCATGCCATGCCGACCGACCCGGACAAGGGTGACGGCTGGATGAAGGGCCAGATGCTGGCCGAACCCGTGAAGATCGTTACCGCGCGGCGTGTTGATGCCGACTAGGCCGGCGTGGCCCCCCGCTTCACGACGAACCATGCGGGGACGGTGCAAAGCGCAATAGCTGCCGTTACCAGCAAGAGCGTCTCGCCCGAGGAAGCGATCAGCAATATCGAGAAAGCAGTCGCGAGCACTGCCGTGACTATCGCAGTGGCGCGGATCGTGCGCGATGCTCCCTTGGTGAAACGGACCAGTGCGATCGCGGCGTAAACGTAGGTCACTAGAGTGAAGACGACGACCGCGTTGATGAGCGTTTCGAACTGCTCGGCCAACGACGGAGCAGCGGTAGCAAAGACAGCGATGGTCATCACAACGGCCATGACCACCAGTGCCCGAACCGGGATGCCCCTCGCATCCGGCTTTGCCAGCCAGCGCGGGAGAAAGCCTGCCGAAGCGGACCACAGCGTGGTCTCGCCCGTCACGAAGATCCACCCGCCGCAAGTGCCTGAAGCCTTCATGATCGCGCAGATGGCTACGAGACCCGCTGCCGCTGCCCCCAGGATACGCTCGACGGCAAGCGCGAAAGGCGCTGACGATGCAGAGAGCTCCGCGGCAGGGACCAGCCCGAAGATCGCGGTCGACGCGAACATGTAGATTAGCGCTGCCAACCCCACCCCGCCCATCGTCGCCAGCGGTACATTTCGTGCAGGGTTCTCGACCGTGCGTGCGACCATCGCGGCGCACTCGACACCCACAAATGCCCAGAAAACCGACAGCAGCGAACCGTAGACCGCCGAGCCACCGCTCTCGCCCGACACGTTCCATGATGCGGCAAACAAGTCCGGATCAAACCACAGCCAGCCGAGGGTTCCTGCGGCCAGCAGCGGGATGAGACCGATGCCGAGCGTCAGGATATGCATCTTGCCGATCGCTCGCGGCCCCATGATCGATACCAGCGTGAGCAGCCAGATGACCGCCGAAGTCGTCACCGCCGTCCAAGTCGGGCTGGCGATGACCGGGAAGAAGACGCTGAGGTATCCCGTCACCGCGAGCGCGATGGCAATGTTGGCGAGCCAGCAACCAATCCAGTAGAGGATCGTGCTCTGGAAACCCCAGTACGGCCCCATGCCCGCACGGATCATGTCGGCCAGGCCATCCTCGCTCGGGCGAACGACCATGATGAGGGCAAATACCCCGCCCAGCACCAGCGCCCCCAGGGCAGCGATGATCCAGCCGAACAGGCTGATGCTGCCGATGGCGCCAAGTGTCGCCGGTAACAGGTAGATGCCCGACCCTATCAGGTTGCCCGCCACCAACAATGTGGCGAGGCCGAGTCCCATGCGGCGTGAAACCGTGACGTCCCCGCTCAAACGCTTGGCCGATCTGTCATGGTAATCCTCCCCCGTCGCGGACGATGCGTCAGGGCGTCCGTCATGCCAAGCGAAAAGCTAACATTCCTCGGCGGTATTCTTCGGGATCGGACCCTTCGGAACGCGGAGTTCGCTGAGGTAGAACGGATCGGACCTGAGCTTGTGGTTCGTACCGTATGCGTCCGCCAACGCAGCATAGAGCTGCGGATCGTAGGCCGCGAGGTCCTCGTGCCCAAGGATGCGACGCCCGTCGAATGCCTGAAGCTTGTTCGAATCGAACCAGAACTGGGTTCCCTCGGCCCAGTATTCCTGCAGCGTCGTCGTGGTGTATTCGTTGAGCCAAAGGCCGGACTTGAGGGCATTGGCGTAGGCTGCTTCCACTCGGGCGTAGAGGGCCGGATCAACCGCCTCGATCGCGAAGAGGACGTTGTGCCCCATCTCGTGGACGAAGATCGTTTCGCCGTAGTAGCGGCTGACCGGGAGGCCGAGCACGTCCTCTTCCGATCCGACCGTCCGCTCGCCGCCGATACCGCGCGCACGGTTGTCCCAGTACTGGCGGTCGCTCAGCGCGCCGATGCGGGCATCGTAGTGCTTCAGCTCGCAGCGTGTCAGCCTGGGATCATCCTTGGCAGGTTTCTTCCACGCCGCGTTCTCGGGCAGGTCGAGGAGCGCCTCGTCCACCGCGATAATGGCGACGCGATAGTCGTTCCTCGCAAGCCATTTCGCCAGTTCGGGCCGGTGCGAAAACATCGATCTCACCATGTCGCGCGCGGCCAGTAGCGCCTCGTCGCGCACCTTTGCCGAAGAACGAATGGGAATGCCGCGCGCGGTAACCTCCTTGGCATAGAAGGCTGGCACTGCGTCCGCCGTGGCGGGGCGACCTACCTGCGCCGAGCACCCTGCGGCCAGCACGGCAAGAGCAAGGAGGGGCAAGCGGGTTTTCATCGGCACGACCCGTAATGGGCCCGGCCATGCGCAGCAAACACTTGTTCGCGCGCGCTTTTGCCGAAACCGCGATTTTGTGTTCTGATGCCGCCATGGAACAGCCGCTCGAAAGCATCATTCGCCGCTTCGCCGATGCCGTCGCTTCGCCCGATCCGCAGGCCAGCGCCGAGCGCGTCATGGCAGAGATCGTACGCGACCCTGCAGTCGTCGCGGCAGCAGCCCGAAGGTCCGATTGCCGCGAACTTCGCGACCTGGTGATCCACAAGGACGAGCGACTGACGGTCCTTGCCGGGGCAATCCCGGCGGGGTTCTCGACTTCTCCGCACAATCACAGCCTGTGGTCGGTGGTTGGCGTGGCGGCAGGCAGGGAAGACAATACCTTCTTCGAGAGGGACGAGGAGACGGGTCTCAGGAAGGTTCGCGAAGTTTCGGTCGTGGCGCCGGGCGTCCTCGCCAACACCGTCGATGCCATCCACGCGATCGCCAACCCGCTCGACGAACCGCTGGTGGCGATTCACGTCTATGGCGGGAACCTGCTCGAGGTGGACCGCAGTTCCTGGGACCCGCAAACGCTGGAGGAAATCCCGTTCCAGTGGGACAGGATGACCGACGGCTAGTCCTCGGGACGACAATAGACGTCTTCGGCCAGCCTGCTCATCATGATTGCCGCACGCTGCGCCTGGCGGGTGAAGGTCGTCAGGTCGACGGTCTCGCCCGGCGCGTGGCTGCCCGAACCGGAGGGCCCGAAGCCAATCAGCCCGTCGACATGGGACGCGACGAAGTTGACGTCCCCTGCCCCGCGCTTGGCCGGCGGCAGGATCGGCATTTCGGGCAATCCCATGTCGGCATTGATTGCGTTCAGCCGGTCGAGGAGAGCGCGGTTGCCATCGGTCGGGCCCATCGGCGGATAGCGGAAATCGAACTCGATCGTGGCGCCCGTACCGGGAAGATGATCGGCCACGATCGCCTGCATCTTCGCAACCACGCGGTCGGTCTGTTCGGGTGTCAGCGTGCGCAGATCGCCATTGGCAACGGCAACCGGGGCAATGATGTTCGACTTCCCGTTCGCCCGGGCAGCGGAATTGTTGTCGGTCACCGAAGCGCGCGCACCGCCCGCTATCAGCCCGACGTTGTAGGTCAGGTCCTCCTCGCGCAATTCGCGACGGAAGGTGTCGAGGATGCGCGCCAGTTCGTAGATCGCACCGAAACCTGCACCGTCCGTGAAGATCTGGCTGGAATGTCCTTCCTTGCCCGTCGCGGTGACCGTCCAGCTGTTCGAAGAGCGGCGGGCGATCGAACCCATGTCGACGCCGTCCTCGATGTTGAGGCTCTCGAAATCGAGTGCGACGTCGGCCTCCTTTGCTGCCGCCACGAGGTCCGCCCGCGCCGTCGCAATGGGGTTGCCGGCGCTCTCTTCGTCACCGGTCATGGCGACCACGATATTGGCATCGTCGAGGGTGCCCGCCGCCTTCATCGCACGCAGCGCCGCGAGGATGACGACGATACCGCCCTTGTCGTCCTCGACCCCGGGGCCGGTGAGGATATTGCCCTCACGCGTTACCGACTGAAACGGCGAGTCCTGCTCGAACACGGTGTCGAGATGCGCGATCAGCAGCATCCGTGTCGTGCCCGCCTTGCCCTTGTGCCGTGCGAAAAGGTGCCCTGCCCGACCTGCTGCCGACTGGTCGATCCATTCGGTGGTGAAGCCCAACGCCTCGAATTCGGGTGCAACCATTTCGGCGACCTGCCTCACGCCATCGAAGTTGAGCGTGCCGCTGTTGACCGAGGCAATCCGGGTCAGGAACTCGGCGTCACGCTCGAACCCGCCCTCGACGGTGGTCATCATGACCTGCTCGGGCGCGGAAAGTTCTGCTGCAGCGGGAGAGGCGATGCCGGCAAGAAGGGCCAGCGCGGGTATGGGAAAACGCATGGCAGGAGTTGGCCGCGAACCTCCCAGCGAGTCAATGCGATTGGCACGTCACCCCGGGTAATCTGCCTCGATCTCGTCAGCCAGCCGGTCGGCTTCGGCGCTGAGTTGCTTCGTCAGGAAAACCTGCCGGTTGGCATAGAACCAGTAATTCTCGATCGCTGCGCGCAATGCGGGTCGTTGCCGCACGACTTGCGCGACCTTCTCGAAACTGGAGCCATCCACCGCCGAAATGCCCTCTGCCTGCATCGCATCGAGCATCCGCAAACGGTTCTCCGCAAGCGACTGTTCGAACGTCAGCAGTTGGTCGACCAGGGCATAATATTTCTGGATCTCGCTCAGCCGCTCCTGGTCCTGGACGACGTTGACGCCGTCATTGTTGATCAGCGCCTCGTAGGCAAAGCGGTTGCCGTCGTAGAAGCTGAGGATGAAGGCCTCGATGCCTACGCGGTATTCAGACTTCGGGTCGAACGGGGCGACCTGCTCGACCTGAATCGAAAAGCGCGAGGACGGAAATTCCTTCGGCGGGTTCCAGTCGCCTGCGAGCCTCAGGAGGTGATCGAGCGAAGCCATCCGTGACGAGGCGGTGCGGACATTCTCGTCCATCTCCTCGACATCGTCACGCAAATCGCGGGCGACGTTACGCATGAGGGTCTTCTCGTGCGCGCGGGAGACCCTGTCCTCGTTCCACTGGGTGAGCTGGAAGCCCATGAACACGCCGACGACCACGAGCACGAACTCGATGGCCGCAGCGGTCCAGTCCTGCGCACGAAGATGACGCGCCAGGCGCTGTAGGAACAGCGCTGGCGACTTGCGGGTCAATACACCCGCTTCTTCGGCTTGATGTACTCGATGTCGTCGGTGAGCGTGTATTCGTGCACCGGACGGTAGTCGATCCTGACGCCGCCGCCGTTTCCGCCCCAGCCTTCAAACCAGGCGATGGTGTGCTTCATCCAGTTCTTGTCGTCGCGATCCGGGAAGTCCTCGTGCGCGTGGGCGCCGCGGCTTTCCTTGCGGTTCTCGGCCGACGCCATGGTCACATTGGCCTGCGCCATGAGGTTGTCGAGTTCGAGCGTCTCGATAAGGTCGCTGTTCCAGATCAGCGAGCGGTCGGTGACGTTGATGTCCTGCATCCGCTTGTTGACCGACTGGAGCGCCTCGACGCCTTCGGACAGCAGCTTGCTGTCGCGGAACACGGCAGCGTGGCGGGTCATCGCCTTCTGCATCTCGGCGCGCACCTGCGCCGTGGGCGAGCCGCCCGCGGCATGGCGGAAGTGGTCGAGACGGGTCAGCGCGAGATCGGCGCTGTCGGCCGGAAGCTCGTCATGGCTGGTGCCCGGGGTGATGATTTCCTTGAGGCGGTGGCCGGTCGCGCGGCCGAACACCACGAGGTCGATCAGCGAGTTCGAGCCGAGGCGGTTCGCGCCATGGACCGACACGCAGGCCGCCTCGCCCACTGCGAACAGGCCGGGGACGGTCTTTTCGGGATCCTTGGGATCGCCCGCCATCACCTCGCCGTGGAAGTTACAGGGGATGCCGCCCATGTTGTAGTGGACGGTCGGCGTCACCGGCAGCGGCTGGCGCGTCAGGTCGACACCGGCGAAGATCTTGCCGCTCTCGGTAATGCCCGGGAGGCGTTCGGCGAGAATCTTGGGGTCGATGTGGTCGAGGTGAAGGTAGATGTGGTCCTTTTCAGGGCCCACACCGCGGCCTTCGCGCATTTCCAGCGCCATAGAGCGCGAGACGACGTCGCGCGACGCGAGGTCCTTGGCGCTCGGGGCATAGCGTTCCATGAAACGCTCGCCTTCGGAGTTGGTGAGGTAGCCGCCCTCGCCGCGCGCGCCTTCGGTGATGAGCACGCCCGCGCCGTAAATGCCGGTCGGGTGGAACTGGACGAACTCCATGTCCTGCAGCGGGAGCCCTGCGCGCAGCACCATGCCGCCACCGTCACCGGTGCAGGTGTGCGCCGAAGTCGCGGTGAAGTAGCACCGGCCATAGCCGCCGGTCGCCAGCACCACCGCCTTCGAACGGAAGCGGTGGATGGTGCCGTCGTCGAGGCACATTGCGATGACGCCGACGCATTCCTTGCCGCCCGGACCGTCCTTCATGATCAGGTCGAGCGCGAAATACTCGATGAAGAAGTCCGCATCGTACTTCAGGCTCTGCTGGTAGAGCGCGTGGAGCATGGCGTGGCCGGTACGGTCGGCCGCAGCGCAGGTGCGCTGGACCGGCGGGCCTTCACCCATGTTCTGCATGTGGCCGCCGAACGGACGCTGGTAGATCGTCCCGTCCTCGTTACGGCTGAACGGCACACCGGCATGCTCGAGCTCGTAGACCGCCTGCGGGGCTTCACGGACCATGTATTCGATCGCGTCCTGGTCACCGAGCCAGTCGGAACCCTTGACGGTATCGTACATGTGCCACGACCAGTGGTCGGGCGAGTTGTTGCCGAGCGAGGCAGCGATGCCGCCCTGTGCGGCGACGGTGTGCGAACGGGTCGGGAAAACCTTGGTGATGCAGGCCGTCTTCAGCCCTGCCTCTGCCGAACCCATGGTGGCACGCAGGCCCGAACCGCCGGCGCCGACAACCACCGTGTCATAGGTGTGGTCGATGATCGGATAGGCGCGACCGCCGATTTCGAAAGTGTCGTTCCGGGCCATCAGGCGGCTCCTCCAAGGGCGAGGCGCGCGATGGACACGATGCCGAAGGCAGCGCCGCCGATGGTTGCAAGGTTGAGAAGGGCAAGCACGCCGAACTTGCTGCCGGCGTCATGGACATAATCCTCGATCAGCACCTGCAGGCCGAGGCGCGCGTGCCAGAAGACCGAGATCACCAGCAGCGCCAGCGCGGTCGCGGGCAGCGTCTGCGAGGCCCAGCCGCTCACGGTGCCGAACGAATAGTCGGGCAGCATGGCGAGGCTGACTGCTAGAAAGAGCATCAGCACGAGGTTGCCGATGGCGGTGAAGCGCTGGACCAGCCAGTGATGCGCGCCTTCGTGCGCCGAGCCCAGCCCGCGTACGCGTCCGATGGAGGTTCCGTTACCCATGTTCGCGGCTCACTTGAGAAGCACGACCGCCCAGAAGGCGGCGGTGAGGAGGATGCCGATGGCCGGTGCGAGCATCGACCACATCTTGTTCGTGTCGAGTTCGTAACCGGCACCGATGTCGAGGACGAAGTGGCGAAGGCCCGTCATCATGTGACTGAAGAATGCCCACGACAGGCCGACCAGCACGATCATGCCGAGCGGTGATCCCATGGCGGCCTGGAAGGTCGCATAGGTTTCCGCCCCGCCGGCCATTGCGCCGAGCCACCACAGCAGCACGCCGAGGCCGACGAAGGCCATCCCGTCTCCGGTGATGCGGTGAAGGATCGAGGCCGCCATGTGCGGGCCCCATTTCCAGATTTGCAGATGCGGTGCGATCGGCCGGTTCGCCATATATCTCGTCCGTTGCGTTGATTTGGTGGCCTTCCCTTAGCGAAGTGCGCGCGCCGTGCAAGGCAGGCGGCCTCGACAAAGGCTGCAAATTTTCGAATAGCATGATGCATGACATGCATCCTTCTCACCGGCTCCTCGCGCGGCATAGGCGCAGCAGCCAGACAATGCCTCGAGGCGCGCGGCGCAAAAGTCATCGGACAGGCTACCCGTAGCGATTCGGTGGACACCGTCCCCGCCGACTTTTCGGACCCCGGCGCACCGCAGGAATTGTGGGAAGCGGCCCTTGCCCGCGCCGGCGGCGAAATCGATGTGCTGGTGAACAACGCCGGCATGTTCGTCGCCAGCCCGCTCGATGCCTCGGACATCGAATGGCTCGACGCATGGGAGGACACCATGCGTATCAACCTCACTGCGGCGGCGCAGCTGAGCCGCTTCGCCGTTCGCCACTGGCAGGAACGCGGCGTCGGTGGACGAATCGTCCATGTCGCCAGCCGCGCCGGGCACCGCGGCGATTCTCCCGCGCACTGGCACTATGCGGCGAGCAAGGGCGGGATGCTGGCGATGCACAAGACCATCGCGCGGCAATATGCCGGTGAGGGCATTCTCAGCTTCGCAATCACGCCGGGATTCACCGATACGGCGATGGCCGGCGACTATCTCGCCAGCCGCGGGGGCGCGGGCCTGCTCGCCGACATCCCGCTCGGCCGTGTGGCGACACCGGAGGAAATCGGCAAGCTCGTCGAATTCTGCGCACTGGATGCCCCGCCATCGCTGACAGGCGCGACGCTGGATGCCAATGGAGCAAGCTATGTACGCTAGGCTCCTGCCACTTGTGGCCCTTGCCGCCTGCACGACCGCTCCGGCCACTGCACCGGCCGACGCCGGAAGCGGGTTCGCGACCGCTGTCGAGAATGCGAAAATGCCCCAGCGCATCCTCGCCGGAAACGGTGCGCAAGCCTTTGCCGAGACCTGCGAGGACTGGGACGAGTGGGACAAGCCCGCCCCTCCCTTCCAGATCCTTGGCGGCACATGGTATGTCGGGACTTGCGGCATCTCGTCGATCCTTATCGCGGACCCTGCCGGGCACATCCTGATCGACAGCGGCACCGAAAAGGGGGCTGCGCATGTCCTCGAAAACATCCGCAAGATCGGCGTCGACCCGCACGACATCCGCTACATCCTGATGAGCCATGAACATTTCGACCATGTCGGCGGTCACAGCGCGCTCGTCAGCGCGACCGGGGCAAAGGTCGTTGCCAGTGCCGCCGCGCTGGAGACATTCCGCACCGGCTTGCCTTCGGCAGAAGACCCGCAGGCCGATGCCGGCCATCCGGCCATGGGCTCCGTCAATGTCGACCGCGTGGTGGCTGACGGCGAAGTGGTCGCTCTGACGACCGATCCGCTGACCTCGCAGAACAGGCTCACCGCCCACGCAACACCCGGTCACACGCCGGGCGCGCTGAGCTGGACCTGGACCGCCTGTGCCCTCCCCGACGAGCCGCCGGTGTGCCGCCGAATAGCCTATGTCGACAGCCTGTCCGCGGTGTCGGCTGACGATTATCGCTTTACCGATCACCCCGACCTTGTCGCGACCTTCCGCCGCAGCTTCGCCAAGGTTGCCGCCCTGCCCTGCGACGAACTTTTCACCCCGCACCCTTCGGGCAGCCAGATGCTCGACCGGATCAAGGCCGGCGGGTTCGGCGGCTACGGCCAGTGCGAGGCATATGCCCGCCAGCAGGAAGCGGCACTCGACAAGCGTCTCGCCAAGGAAAACGCCGGTGGCTGACACCTGGAAGATCGTCGGAGAATGCTCGAAGGACGAGGCGCGTCACGCGCTGGTCGCTTACGAGGAAATACCCGACTGGCCCGAGGACTGGGTCGTCACCGGCATGGAAGTTGCCGACGACCGGCCCGAGGAATGGACGCTGGAGGTCTATCTCGACCGCAAGCCGACCCTTGCCGACCTGCGGCGAGTGGGGAAGCTGTTCGAAGGCAAGGCCCCTCCGCTCTTCGCCGAGCAGCTGCCCGACACCGACTGGGTGACCGAAAGCCAGAAGAACGTCGAGCCGATCTACGCCGGGCGCTTCCATGTCCGCACGCGGGACCATGCGCCTGACGTGCGTGCGGTCGATTTCGTCATCCCCGCTAGCCAGGCCTTCGGGACCGGCCAGCACAATACCACGGCCGGCTGCCTCGCCATGCTCGACCTGATGAAGCGCGAGGGCGTGGCTGCGCGCAATATCGCCGACATCGGGACCGGCACCGGCCTGCTCGCCTTTGCCGCGATGCACCTGTGGCCGGGAGCCAGGGCAACCGCTTCGGACATCGATGCCGTTTGCGCAGGCGTGGTAGAGGAGAATGCGGGCCTGAACGGCGTAGCGTTGGGTGCGAATGCTGGCGAGCTGACCATGGTCATCGCCGACGGCATGGACGATCCCCTGCTCAAGGTGCGAGGCCCCTACGACCTGTTCATCGCCAACATCCTCGCCGGGCCGCTGGTCGAGCTGGCGCAGGAGTTTTCCGAAGCGGTGCCACCCGGCGGCAACCTCCTTCTCGCCGGATTGCTGGAAACGCAGGAAGCCCGGGTACGCAGCGCTTATCGCCAGCGCGGTTTCCGCCTCGCGCGGCGCCTCGTCAACGGCGACTGGTCGATCCTGTGGCTGCGCAAGAGCCGCGTTCGGTGAAGCGGATCCTGCGCTGGTGCGCATGGGCCGTGTTCGCGCTGTTCGTGGTGGTCGCGCTGTTCCTGCTGTCGGCCTGGATCGGCAGCTCCGTCCCGCGCAACGGCGACTGGTCGCAGCCCGCCAAGGGCGTCGACATCATGATCGAGACCAACGGCATCCACACCGGGATCGTCATGCCGGTGGTCACGCCGGAAAAGGACTGGAGCACCGACTTTCCCGCGACCGACATCCCGGCAGCGGATCGCCCGTACACGCACATCTCGGTGAGCTGGGGCGAGCGCAAGGTCTTCCTCGATACACCGACCTGGGCCGACCTCAGCCCCGTGACTGCCATCGGCGCAGCAATCGGCGGCGACGGATTGCTGCATGTCGCGCATTACGTCCGTCCGGCGCCCGACAGCGACGTACGCGTGCTGCGGATATCGCACGCGCAATATGCCCGTCTTGTACGCAGTATCGAAAGGCAGGTCCTTCCCCGCGACAGGAGGCCGCCGCTGCGTGGCTATGACGTCTACGACGTATTCTACGACGCGCCCGGCACCTATCACCTGGGCAACACGTGCAACCAGTGGACCAGCGACACGCTGGCATCGGCTGGGATCAGGACGGGGCTGTGGACCCCGTTCCCCGGCGGGGTCATGAAGTGGGTGCCGCAGCCGGGCGCCTAGGCGAGCCTGGCATCTGCCGCTGCTTCTCCCGGCAGCGGCTTGCCCACATCGAGAAAGGCCCGCACCCGCTCGCTGAACATCAGGTTCGCCTTGGGATAGTGCTGGCGATGAATGTTCATCAGCCGGTCGAGGTTGTCCTGCCCGAGCGATGAGCGGAACTCCGGCATCAGCGCACTCTTGCCGAAATGCGGGCGCGTTGCCGGTTCGTATTGCAGCACTAGTCGTTGCAGCCGCTCCAGCCAGGCATAGTCGCGCGGATCGGCGAAGAGGTCGATCGCCGCCATCGGCTCGCGATGGTTTGCGGCGAACTTCACATCCGAAGTCCCGGTTATCTCGCGCACGCTGATGATGCCCTTGAGGAAGAAGCCCAGATCGCGCAGGTCGTCGGCCTCGCGCATGATGAACTTCACCACTGCCGGCCCCTTCTCCAGCGGCACGAAGAAAGCGAGATTATAGCCGGTGTAGGTGGTGGAGAACATGCCGTGGAGGATGTCGGGCGCGCGTTCGCTCGCAAGCCCCGGCTTGGGATCGTAGAGATAGTCGAGGTCGCGCGGATCGGTCTGGATCTGCGTGTGCTGCTTCACATTCAGCCGGTCGAGGACCCGCTGCATCGGGCGACGGAGCATCGGCAGGAAGCGGTCGAGCGTCTGGTAATTCCCGATTACCCAGCGTGCGATGGGTGCGAAGATGCCACCGCCGCTCTTCTTCTCCGGCACCCGCTGTGCAACCGCACAATGCGCCAGTGCGTGAAGCATCATCATGGGGTCCTCGGGGTCCGAATAGGGCAGGACGCACCAGTTCGATGCGATGGTGCCCTGCTGCAATTCGCGCAGTTTCGACAGCCGGTTGATGTGACTGTTCGAAATGAATGCCTCGGTCGGGACGGTTTCGATCTCGATCTCGATGATCGGGGCAATGGTGCCGAACGACAGCGCGACATAGGGGAAGTCGGCGTCACCGCGTTGAAGCCGCACGCGCTGGCCATTTCCGTCGAGGAAGGTCAGCGCATGGATCGCATCGGCCATCACCGCGCGCTCGCCGAAACCGTGGGTCCCGGTCATCAGCGCACCCACCACTGTCTGTGCCATGAAGTTGCCCGAGTTGAGCAGGCGGCGGTCGTGGGTGAGCAGGAATTCCTTGCATGTCCTGACCGAAATCGAGGCCCCGACCGTGGCGATGCCGGTCGCGGGATCATAGGAGAGGTTCTTGAACCCCCCTTCGGGCATCATCATCGCATTGATGCCGGGGACGATCTGGACGCCGTTGTAGGAATGCGACTGGCCGACGCAGGAAAAACAGCCCTTGGCGATGTCCGCCGCAAGCTTGGTCTCGTCATTCGGGATCAGTGCTTCCGCTTCGCCGCGAAAGACGTGGATCCAGGAAAAGATGCGGCGCTTGCCTTCGCGACCAACTGCCTGTGCAATTTCGCGTTTTTCCCGCCGTTCGCGGAAAAACCTTCGCATGATGCACCTCCCCCAAGTGCGACCCCCAGGCCGAGCCTATAGCCAAGCGCCAATCATTGCGAGGAAGGAAACGACATGCAACGCGAAGGTCATTCAACAGCGAAGGACCGCCTCGAGATAGTCCAGCGCGGCGCGGGTGAAGGCCTCCATGTTGGCGATGCGATCATCGCTGCCGGTCTGGGTCAGGGACGTTCGTTCCAGGCCCTCCGGCCCGACGATGGCGACGCAACTCTGGCCTGCCAGTGCACCCGAGGGATGGGTCGAGCCGCCGACCGATCCGCTTTCGGCGATGCCCCAGTCGGCTCCGAAATTGTCACGGATCGCATTGGCCTGGAGCAGGGCATAGTCAGCGCTGGCGCCGCGCATTCCGGCATAGGCATCGCGCGGCAGGGCGAACAGGACGTCGCGTGCACGGAAGGAATAGACCACCCCTCCCCCGACAAAGAAGTTGAGCGCGCCGGGCACGGTCAGCAGGCTAGCCGCGATCATGCCGCCGGTCGCACCGTCGGCAACGGCGATCTTCTCGCCCCGCGCACGCAACAGGTCCGCGATGCGCAGAGCCTGAGGGTGGAGTTCGGACAGGGTCAATTGGCGGTTTCCGAGACAGCGACGATGTAGCTTCGCACGGCCTCCACCTCCTCGTCGGTGAGATGGGCGAAGCGATTGCGCGACACCTCGCTCATCAGGCTCACTTCGCGGTCGCCCGCCGCCTTGCCAGTGTGCAACAGCTTCAGGAAATCCGCCGGATCGTAGGCCGGTACCATCAGCGTCAGGTCGGGGCGTTCCTTGTCACCCGGAAATGGCGGTTTGCCGCCCTTGAGGTCGAGCCCGTGGCATTCGGCGCAGGTCGCACGGACGATATAGCGCCCAAGCGCATGTGCGGGTCCAGCATCGGCCGGCCATGCCTCGCCCTGCCCGGCCACTTCCTGCGCCGATGACTTGTAGGTCCCATCGGCCATCATCTTGCGCAGTTCCGGTCCGAAAGTGGGTTCGGGATGGACATCTCCGCCCACCGGCTTGCTGCGCACGAAGGCAAGGATGGCAGCAAGGTCCGATGGATCGAGCTTGGTGAAGATATGGCTCGGCATCCCATGGAGTTCTCGCCCGGGCTTGCGACCGGTGGTGATCATGGCGACCATTTCCGCATCGCTATGCTTCTCGGCGCTGCGCGTGAGGTTGGCGGTCCACAGCACCCCCATCTCGTCGCTCCAGTCGCGGCCCTGCAGGTTGCTTTCATGGCAGCCGCTGCAACCGAGCACTGCGGCGATGCGCTCTCCATGCGCGACATCGTTGGCCGAGACGCGGGCGAAAGTCACCGGCGCTGCCGGCTCGACCTCTTGCTCGGCTTCCGAACAGGCAGCCGAAGCCAGCACAAGCAACGCTAAAAGTCCTGCCTTCCCCATGGCATCCCCCTATCCTGCGGCTTTGACGATCTCCGCCCAGCCCGCTTCGTCTATCACCTCGATGCCGAGTTCAGCAGCCTTCTTGAGCTTGCTCCCGGCGCCCGGCCCTGCGACCAGCAAATCGGTCTTGGCGCTTACCGATCCGGCGGCCTTGGCTCCCAGCCGTTCGGCCTGCGCCTTGGCCTCGTCGCGGCTCATGGTTTCGAGCTTGCCGGTAAAGACGACCGTCTTGCCGCTGACCGGGCTTTCCTTCGTTTCGACCACATAGGGCGGCGGGCTGACCTCGGAGAGAATGTCCTCCCACACCGCGACATTGTGCGGTTCGTGGAAGAAGTCGCCCAGCGCCTCCACCACCGCGCCTCCGATCCCGTCGATCGACGTCAAAGCCGCCAACGCATCGGCATCGCCGTCATGCGCCTGTTGAGCGGCATGGCGGAGCGCGGGCAGCTCGTGGAAGTTCTTCATCAGGTCGCGCGCGGTCACCGCGCCGACGTGGCGGATGCCGAGGCCGAAGAGCAGGCGGGCGGCGTCGGGCTGGCGGCGCGCCTCGATGCTATCCACAAGCTTTTCCACAGATCGGTACTGCCATCCGTCGAGCGCCAGGATGTCCTCGCGGCGATCCTTCAGGCGGTAGATATCCGCCGGGCTTTCGAGCCATCCCAGGGCGAAGAACTGGTCGATGGTCTTCTCCCCCAGCCCGTCGATGTCGAGCGCCTCCCGAGAGACGAAATGCTTCAATCTTTCCGTGCGTTGTGCCGGACAGATGAGCCCCCCGGTGCAGCGCACATCGACCTCGCCTTCCTCGGCCACGGCTTCGCTGCCGCATTCGGGGCAGTGGTCGGGGAAGACGAAGGGGTTGCGAGGGGTCTCGCGGGTAAGGTTATCCACAAGCTGTGGAATAACGTCGCCCGCGCGCTGCACGACCACGCGGTCGCCCGGTCGGACCCCGAGACGGGCGATCTCGTCGCGGTTGTGGAGCGTGACGTTGGTGACCGTCACACCGCCGACGAGGACGGGTGCGAGGCGACCGACCGGAGTCAGCTTGCCGGTGCGCCCGACCTGAATGTCGATGGATTCGAGCGTTGTCTCCGCACGCTCGGCCGGGAACTTGTGCGCCAGCGCCCAGCGCGGGGCCTTGGCGACGAAGCCGAGCCGTTGCTGGTAATCCAGACGGTCGACCTTGTAGACCACGCCGTCGATTTCATAGGGCAGGTCAGGCCGCGACTTGCCGATGGCGGCATAGGCGGCAAGCAACCCCTCGAGACTATCTACCACGGTGAAGTGCGGCGAAACGGGGAAGCCCCATTCGCGCAGCTTCCCGACCACGCCATGCTGCGTGTCGGCGGGCACTTCGCTGGCTGCGCCCCAGCCATGCGCCCAGAAGCGCAAGGGGCGCTGCGCGGTCACCTTGTCGTCCTTCTGCCGCAATGATCCTGCTGCAGCATTTCGCGGGTTGGCAAAGAGCTTTCCGCCTATCTCTTGCTGTGCAGCATTTAGCGCAGCAAAGGCCTGTTTTTCGATGTAGACTTCGCCGCGCACCTCGAACACCTCGGGCGGATTGTTGCGCAGCATTTTCGGGATATCGGCAATGTGCTGGACGTTGGCAGTGACGTCTTCACCGACCTGCCCGTCGCCGCGTGTGGCGGCCCGCACCAGAACGCCTTTTTCGTAGCGCAGCGAGCAGGAGAGGCCGTCAATCTTGTCCTCTGCCGTAAAGGCGATCGGATCGCCCTCGCCCAGCGCGAGGAAGCGCCGCACGCGCGCCACCCATTCGGCAATCTCCTCGTCGGAGAAGCCGTTGTCGAGGCTCATCATGCGAACCTCGTGCGTCACCTTGCTCAGCGGCGAGGAGGCGATGGCATGGCCGACCTTGCGCGAAGGGCTGTCCTCGCGAACCAGATGCGGGAAAGCCGCCTCCAGCGCGGCATTGCGCCGGACCAGCGCATCGTACTCCTGGTCGCTTATCTCGGGTGAGTCTTCGGCGTGGTAGAGCAGGTCATGATGCGCGATGGCTTTTGCCAGCCGCATCAACTCATTGGCGGCATCGGCCTCGGTCATGTCCACAGGTGCGATTTGGTCGATTCCCATGGCCAAGCTATGCATGAGCCGTGGCACCGGGAAAAGTGCCACTTGGCCGGGTCGTGCAATCTCCAGAGGGGGAGCCGATGACCGACCGCATTCTCAAGGCAGTCACGAGCGCATGCGTGGGGCTGATGGCCCTGCTGTATGTTGCGCACAATATCGCCAACCTGCCGCAGGCCCATGACTTCTTCGTCTACACGACCAGTCATGCGGACCAGGAAGCCTACCCCGTAACCTTGCTCCCGGTGCCGCCGGGCTTTCTCATTGCGATCGCGATGGTGCTCGTATTCTCGCTCGAAGCTGCTGCGGCGGGTCTCGGGCTTTATGGCGGGTGGAAGCTATGGTCGCTGCGCCGCGCGGATGCCGCTTCCTTCATCGCAGGCAAGAAGTGGGCGAAGATCGGCATGGGCTGCGCCGTGGTGAACTGGTGGGGCCTGTTCCAGGGAGTTGCCGTCGCCGGCTACCAGCTCTGGCAGATGCCGCTTGGACAGGGGCCATTAGACGGGTCCTGGATTTTCGGCGGCATGGCGATGATGACGCTGATCTACCTCAGCCAGAGCGAGGAACAGGGGGCAGGCTGAACCGCCTTTTCAGGTCACCACAATGCCGAGATCTTCCGGCTTGATCCGCCATTCGCCGCGCTCGAACTTCAGGCGGTAATAGCTCCAGCCGTGCTGGCCGTTGGCGTAATAGCCACCCCAGCCGACACAATTGTCGGGCGCCTCGCACGTGAATTCGTTGACGTCGAAGATTGCCGAAGGGACGCCGGTATCGACCGCGACGACATCATTGCCCTGCTCCTTGCAACGGGTCAGCGGCGAGAGACCCGGGAATCGTTTGATCAGCGCAAGTTCGACATCGGGGGCAAGCGGCGCACGTTCAGTCTTGCCGTTGATCACCGACGGCTTTTCTTCGGACGCGCACACCACCTCGTAGGGACGCTCCTTCCAGGCGAAATACCTGGCCAGCCGGTATTCGAGCAAAGCCAGCCGCGGTGTCTCGATATTTTCGTAGAAGCCCGTCTCGAAGGCCTCGTTGGCGGGGGAGTATCGCGGCAGGTAGGGTGCGCAGGCGGAAAGCGTGGCGAGAAGCCCGAGGGCCGACATATGGATAATGGCGCGCGTCACATCGAAGTAACGCACCATCGCCGATCGAGTGCCTGCAATCAGGCCTTTTCCAGCAACCTGTCCGCCTGTGCCCGCGCTTCGGGCGTGACTTCCGCCCCGCTGAGCATCCGGGCGATCTCCTCCTGCCGACCGGCATCGTCGAGCAGGACCACGCCGGTGCGGGTTACCGTGCCCTCCGACGACTTGGCGATCATGTAGTGCGTGCGCCCGCGGGCCGCGACCTGCGGCGAGTGCGTGACAGCCAGCAATTGCCCGTCGGCTGCCAGCCGCGCGAGGCGTTCACCGATGGCGCTGGCCACAGCGCCGCCGACACCGCGGTCGATCTCGTCGAAAATCACGGTTGCTGCCCCGCCCTGCTCCGCCAGCGCGACCTTGAGCGCGAGGATGAAGCGCGAGAGTTCGCCGCCACTGGCGATCTTGTTGAGCGGCGCGAAGTCGGCTCCGGGATTGGTCGAGATGAGGAATTCGACGCTGTCCATGCCGTGCGGTCCCCAGCGGTCCTCGGGCAGGTCTGCGACGGCAGTGCGAAAACGTGCGGCATCGAGCTTCAGCGGCACCAGCTCGCGCGCCACTGCCTCGTCCAGCCGCAAAGCGGCGGCGACGCGGTTGGCATGCAGCGCCTCGGCCTCGGCGCGGTAACGCTGGCCCGCCTCCTTGGCCGCAGCCTCGAGCGCGTCGAGTTCGGCCTCGCCGCCCTCGATCGACTCCAGTGCCTTGCGGAACTCGCGCATCCTGACGGGCAGTTCGTCGACCTCGCAGCGGTGCTTGCGAGCCAGTGCCCGAAGATCGAAAAGCCGCGTCTCTGCCGCTTCAAGCGCCTGCGGGTCGTGTTCGAGCGCCTCGGCCGCGTGCTGCAGCTTTTCCTCTGCTTCTCCCGCTTCGATTACCGCGCGGTCGAGTGCGGCCAGCGCCTCTGCCAGCAGGGGATGTTCGGGCGCGATCCGGTCCAGCTTGCGCGCGGCGACGCGCAATGCCGCCAGAGGCGAATCCGAGCCTTCCCAGATGTGCCGCAGCTCCTCGAGGTCACCCGACAGCTTTTCGCCCTTCTGCATCGTCGCACGGGTCTCGGCGAGACGCGCTTCCTCACCCGCTTGCGGTTCGAGCGCGGTGAGTTCTGCAAGGTGTGCAAGCAGCAGGTCCTGGTCGGCGCGGGCATCCTCAAGCGCCTGGCGCGCCTGTGCCAGCGCATCTTCGGTACCGCGCCACTTGCGCCAGCAGTCCTCGACGCGCGCGGCATCCGCCCCGGCAAAGCGGTCGAGCAACGCGCGGTGTCCGCGCGGGTTCACCAAGCCGCGATCGTCGTGCTGGCCGTGCAGTTCGACAAGGTGCGCGGCCATTTCGCGCAGCAGCGCGACGCTGACCGACTGGTCGTTGACGAAGGCCTTGCTGCCGCCGTCCGCCTTCAGCTGGCGGCGCAGGATCAGCGGCTCGCCCTCCTCGATCTCGATATCGGCATCCTCGAGCAGTTCGGAAATGCCCGAAGGAAGGGCTGCAAACTCGAAGCTGGCGGTGACGCTGGCCTTGTCCTCGCCCGCGCGGACGAGGCCGCTGTCGGCGCGATTGCCGAGCACGAGGCCAAGGGCATCGAGGAGGATCGACTTGCCCGCACCCGTTTCGCCCGTGAGCACGCCGAGCCCGCGCCCGAAGTCGAGCTCGAGCGCTTCGATCAGCACGATGTTCCTGATGGCAAGCCGGGTGAGCATCATCCGCCATAGTAGTGACTGGACGCGCGAATGTCAGCGTCCCGTGCGTTCCTGCCAACAGGGATAAATCATTGGTTGACGGATATTTAGCGATTTGCCGCTAGGGCATTGGGTATGAGCCGCTGGACTGACCGACTGCTGGAACGGGCGATTCCCGATCTCCCGGAAGCGATCCGGGACGATTACTTCGTCCACGCGGCGAACGAATTGCAGCGCAAGGCGCCGTGGTTGTTCAAGGCTATGTTCGTCAATTCGCTCATCGCCATGTTCGCGGGAGCACCGGAGGCGCACTGGGTGGTGCGCTATGTCCTGCCCGGCGTCATGGCCGCATATTGCGCCATGTCGATCGTGGTCCTGCGCAACGACTGGCAATTTGCCGAAAAGCCCTGGCGCGCGCGCAAGTTCATGTTCGAATCCTCGGTGTCCTCGGTCTTCGGGGCTGTCCTGTGCACCACGTGGTGCATCCTCAGCTGGTGGGTCGCGCCGGTGGAAGCTCGCCTGCATTTCCCGATCATCCTCGCGATGGGCGGGCTTGCGACGGCCTTCTGCCTGTCGGGCGTGAAGCTGGGTTCGGTCGCCAACCTCTTCGTCGACCTCGTTCCGATTGCCTTGCTGATGATTTTCATGGGCACCCATGCCGAGGCCGCCGCTGCTCTGAGCCTGCTGATGGCTGGCGTCTTCCAGATGGTGATGATCGACAGCCAGCAGGCGCGCGTGATCCAGTTGCTGACGCTGCAGGACAAGGCGCGCCACCAGGCGCAGACGGATGCGCTGACCGGCCTCGCCAACCGCCGCGCAGTGCTGGAGCTGGTGCAGACGCCGTCGCTCGACCAGAGCGAATGCGGGCTGATGCTGATCGACATCGACCACTTCAAATACATCAACGACCGCTTCGGGCACGAAGTCGGTGACCAGGTGCTTTGCGAAATCGCGGAGATTATCGGCAGCCATGCTGCGCCGGGTGTCATGCCTGCCCGCATGGGAGGCGAAGAATTCGCCCTGTTCGGGCCACTGGAGCTGATTTCGGGTCCCGCTGGCCTGGCCTTGCTGCAGGACATCCGCACCTCGGCCATGCCGCACGGGGCGCAAGTGACGGCGAGCATCGGTGTCGCTTTCGGACGCCTCGAATGCGAGGAATCCTGGCGCAATCTCTACCGCAAGGCCGACAGCGCGCTTTATGAGGCCAAGAGCCGGGGCCGCAATCGCCTGGCCTTCGCCGGGGAAATCAACGCCCAGGCGGAAATGCAGGAATTGGACAGCAAGGACGCCAGTGTTGCGGCGTGAGCCGCGCGACTATCAGCTCGCGCTGGTGCCCGCGTTGTGCTTGCGCACGAGGTCGTAGGCCTTCTCGTACCACTCGCTGCCCGGATAGTTTGCACCAAGGACGGCGGCATACTTGACCGCTTCGTTGGGAATGCCGAGCGCGAGGCTGGTTTCGGTCAGACGATAAAGCGCCTCGGCCGCGTGGCTGGTGGTCTGGAAATTGTCGACAACGTTCTGGAAGCGGATCTGCGCCGCGATCCACTTGCCCGAGCGCTCGTAATAGCGACCGATTTCCATCTCCTTGCCTGCCAGGTGGTCCTGCACGAGGTCGATCTTGAGCTGGGCGTCGGAAGCATACTCGGTGGAGGGGAAGCGACGCTTCACCTCGTTCAGCGCGGTCAGCGCCTGCTCGGTGATCTTCTGGTCGCGCTGCACGTCGCTGATCTGCTCGTAATAGCTGAGCGCGATCAGGTAATAGGCGTAAGGCGCATCCTTGTTGCCCGGGTGGATCGACAGGAAGCGCTGCGAAGCGGCGATCGACTTGTTGTAGTCGGCCGCGACGTAGTAGCTGAAGGCGCTCATCAGCTGGGCGCGGCGGGCCCAGGGCGAATAGGGATGCTGGCGCTCGACCTCGTCGAACAGGCTGGCCGCGATCTTCGGCTGGCCGCGATCGAGGCGACGCTTTGCTTCGGCGTAGAGCGATTCGACATCGCGCGCGACATAGGCGGTATTCTTGATGTCATCTCCGCCCCCGCGACTTGCACAACCGGCGGTAAGAAGGCTGGCACCGGCCACGGCCGCGGCGAGAAAGAGCTTGCTCTTGGAATGCGAAGGCGTCGTCATGCGCCGAGCCTATAACCAGCGCCCTGCTGAACGCCAAGTGAAGTTCGCCGCTCTGTCCCCTGCATCGCGACCGGCCGTGGCGGTAACTCCATCTTAACCACATGCGGCAAGCGCGGGCTAACCCAGCGTCGCTATCCCATATTCGTCATAGTCATAGGTCGGGACGGACATGAAGCTGATACGAAACCTCGCAAGCGACGAAAGCGGTGCCACCGCAATCGAATACGGACTGCTGGTCGCCCTCATCGCGATCGCCGCCATTGCCTCGCTTCAGGCGGTCGGCAACGAGCTGTCGACCACGATGAACAAGATCGGCACCACGATGAGCAACGGCAACACCGCTGCCTGATGCCAGCCCGGCGCCCTATGGCGCCGGTGCCGGCCAGTCGGCCTCTGCCTGCCCCTTCGTCTTCCACAGCGAATAGCCCACGCCAGCCGCGATCAGCGCGGCAGTGACGCCGAGGCTGATCCATGCGGGGAACTTGTCCCCGCCGAGCAGGAAATCGCTGACGAAGATCTTCGATCCGATAAACACCAGCACTGCGGCCAGTGCGTACTTCAGGTAGTGGAAGCGGTGCACCATCGCCGCGAGCGCGAAATAAAGTGCCCGCAGGCCGAGGATCGCGAAGATGTTGCTGGTGTAGACGATGAAGGTGTCGGTGGTGATCGCGAAGATCGCCGGCACGCTGTCGACCGCAAAGACGAGGTCGGCGAGGTTGATGACCACCAACGCCAGGAACAAGGGTGTCGCCGCGCGGACCAGCTTGCCCGTCTTCTCGTCGGGAACCTTCACGAAGAAATGCTGGTCGTGCAGCTGCGGCGTCACCCGCATGTGGCGCGATATCCACTTCACCGCCGCATTGTTGCCAACGTCCATCGGCTGGTCGCCGGCGAAAAACATCTTGATGCCGGTGAACACGAGGAATGCGGCGAAGAGGTAGAGGACCCAATAGGCCTCGGACAGCAGGGCTGCACCGCCGGCTATCATCAGGCCGCGCAAGACGATCACCGCCATGATGCCCCAGAGAAGCGCGCGGTACTGGTATTTCGGGGGAATGGCGAAATAGGTGAAGATCAGGCTGATCACGAAGACGTTGTCGATCGACAGCGCCTTCTCGATGAAGAAGCCGGTGAAGTAGGCCATGCCCGCCTCTCCGCCGCGTTCGAGCCAGACCCAGCCGCCGAACAGCATGGCGACACCGATGTAGAACGCCGACAGCTTCAGGCTCTCCGCGATCCCCATCTCGCGGTCCTCCTTGTGGAGGACGCCGAGGTCGAATGCGGTGAGGATGGCGACGATGGCCAGGAATGCCACCCAGAACCAGGCAGGCGTGCCGAGCCAGTCGGCGGTCAGGAATTCGATCATGGAGCTATCCGGTAAAGTCGAGCATTTTGCCGCTCAGGCACGGGAAACCGCGGCGGCGCGTGATGGGGGCAGCGCACCGCCGCGGCAGCGGGGACGGAAAGACGCCTTCAGGCCGTCTTCCCGCGCCTCGCGATCCGATGGAGCGCGTCCTTCACGCGCAGTTTCATCTTCTTGAGCCGGGATAGCTCAGCCCAGTCGGGGCGCCGCTTGCGCAACTCCAAGCGCAGGCGTTCGTCGATCCTCTGGTGGATCTGGGTAAGTCTGAATACTCGGGCCGTCATCGTAGTCTCCGTCAAAGGGGGCTAGCGTTGATCGGACAGCCAATGCGGGCTTTCGAGCTTTGGGGGGGAGGGAAGAGGGCCCGTCAGCTCGCATCGGCATGTCCGATGCGGTCCGACATCACGCGTGGTCCAAAAACGCACGCGCCAGAGGGGCCCGGTCCGCAGTGATTAAATGCGAGCGAAGCGATCCGGTTTCAAGGGCGTGAGAAAAAAATTGCTTGCCCGATTGCCGGGCGTTCCCGAACACCCGTGCCATTCCATTCAATATCCGGGCGAACGACAATTCCCTTCTCCAACATCCTGATGATCGGCTGCGGCAAGATGGGCGGCGCGCTCGTGTCCCACTGGATGCGCGGAGGCGAGCGTTTCACGATCGTCGATCCGGCGCTCGACACCGCGCCCGAGGGCGCACGGCTGCTCCGTGACGGATCGGAAATCGCAGGCGAGACATTCGACGTTGTGATCGCCGCGATCAAGCCGCAGATGGTGGACGATATCCTGCCAGCCTATGCACCGATGCTGGCCGAGGGCGGCTACGTCCTGTCGATCGCGGCGGGCTGTTCGATCGAGCGCCTCTCGCGCGTGATGGGCGGCGCTCCGGTGGTGCGCGTCATGCCCAACCTTCCTTCCGCTGTCGGCAAGGGCGTGAGCGGGCTGTTCGCAGGCCCGGGCGCGGAAGGTGCCCCCCTCGCCCACGCAACCGCCATGATGAAGCGGACGGGCACAGCGGTCGTGCTGGAGAACGAGGACATGATCGACCGCGTCACCGCAGTGTCCGGCTCCGGCCCCGGCTACGTCTTCGAAATCGCCCGTGCCTATGTCGAGGCCGCCATCGCTCTCGGCTTCCCGCCCGAGGATGCGCGCGCCATGGTGCTCGGCACGATGGACGGCGCGATTGCGATGGCACTGCAGCCGGATGCGCCCGATCTCGAGGAACTGCGCAATTCGGTCACCAGCAAGGCCGGAACAACCGCCGCCGGGCTCAATGCCCTTAACGGAGACGCGGGGCTTACCGAGCGACTTAGAGAAACGCTGGAAGCGGCATACAATCGTGCGGTAGAATTGCGCTGATAACATGACTGACCAGACACAAGACCCCCGCATCCACGTCCACGAACTGGGCAGCCGCGCGCGCAAGGCCGCGCGCCGCCTTGCCGGCGCGTCGACCGAGGCGAAGAACCGCGCGCTGCTTGCCGCTGCCACTGCGCTGCGCAGCCGCGAGGCCGAACTGCTCGAAGCCAATGCGCGCGATGTCGACAGCGTCAAGGACAGCAAGCCCGACAGCTTCATCGATCGCCTGCGCCTGACTTCCGAACGGATCGAGGACATGGCGAGGGCTCTCGAGGACATTGCCGCCCTGCCCGATCCCGTCGGGCGCGTGCTGGCGACGACAGAGCGGCCCAACGGCCTCGTCATCGAGCGTGTCGCCGTGCCCATCGGCGTCATCGGCATGATCTACGAAAGCCGCCCCAATGTCGGTGCCGACGCCAGCGCGCTATGCCTCAAGAGCGGCAATGCCGTGATCCTGCGCGGCGGTTCGGAAAGCCGCCATTCGACCCGCGTGATCGTGGGCGCGATGCAGGCAGGGCTCGAGGCAGCCGGGCTACCTGCCGATGCCGTGCAGGCAATCCAGACGCCCGACCGCGAGGCAGTGGCGGCATTGCTGGAAGATGTCGAGCACATCGACCTCGTCATCCCGCGCGGCGGGCGCGGGCTCGTCGAACTGGTACGCGACAAGGCCAGGGTCCCCACCCTCCTCCACCTCGACGGCAACTGCCACACCTACGTCCACGAAAGCGCCGATCTCGACAAGGCGGCCACTGTCATTCGCAATGCCAAGCTGCGACGCACAGGCGTGTGCGGTTCGCTGGAAAGCATTGTCGTCGACCGCGCGGTGGCGCCCGACTTCATCCCGCGCCTGACTGCCATCCTGGGCGCCGACTGCGAATTGCGCGGCGATGCCGAGGCTGTCGCGATCGACACGCACATCCGACCCGCGACCGAAGCCGACTGGGACACCGAATACCTCGACAGCATCGCCTCGGTGAAGGTGGTCGGCGGACTCGACGAAGCCATCGCCTGGGTGGACGAACACTCGAGCCACCATACCGACGCCATCATGGCCGAGGATGCCGAAGCCGCCCGCCGCTTCATGACTGCAATCGACAGCGCCATCGTCATGCACAATGCCTCGACCCAGTTCGCCGACGGGGGCGAGTTCGGCATGGGCGCGGAAATCGGCATCGCCACCGGCAAGATGCATGCCCGCGGCCCCGTCGGCCTCGAACAGCTGACAAGCTTCAAGTACCTCGTCCATGGTAGCGGGCAGGTTCGGCCCTGATGCGATAACCCGGTGTTGACCTGCACCTGCCATGCCTGCACCCTCACCGCAGGCACGGGAGGTTGCATATGTTCGGCTGGCTCAAGAACCTGTTCAAACCGGAGATGGCGCCCGAGGAGCCCGTCACCTTCGACTTCGAGATCGAGATCGATGCCCCGGCGGAGCGGATCTTCGGCCTGATCGATTTCGCCAGCCCGACCAATGCCAAGCGCGCTCTGGGCCATTCGCTGACGCAAGTCTCGCAATCGCCGGAGGTCTGGAAGCTCGTCATCAGGCAGATGCCCGACGCCGCCTACTTCAATACCGTCTCCGAAGCGGTGGACCTGACAACCTACGCCTACCGCAGCGTGGCCGAGCCCAAGCAGGGCGAGTTGGTCTCGACCGAAGAGCGCTGGACCATCGAACCGCAGGATGGCGGTCCCTGTCTCGTCACCCTGCTGGTCGAGGCGCAGTTCACCGAACCCCTGCCGCTCGCCAAGTACAAGCGGCACGTCATGATGATGGCGATGGGCTGCAACAATGCGGTCGAGAAGATGAAGCTCCATGCCGAACAGGGCACCGAAGCGGTGCGCAAGGTCGAAGCGCAGCAGTTCGCCTGAGCCGTCCGCCCCCACCGGGTTTCCTACTCGCCGCGTTTCTGCTCCATCCTCGCGGATGAGCGAGCGCAAACCCGCAACCACCCTCCCCGCCTTCACCCCTGTCCCGCGTTTGAAGGAGCGCAGCAACGGGTGGAAACCGCAGGTCCAGCGCGCCTTTATCGAGGCACTGGCGGACACCGGCAGCGTCGCAGCCGCGTGCCGCTCGGTCGGCCGCTCCACCCACGGCGCCTACCATTTGCGCCGCCAGGAAGGGGCCGAGGAGTTCGCCGCCGCGTGGGAGGCCGTGCTCGACTTCGGGATGCGCCGGATCGAGGACGTCGCGATGGACCGCGCATTGAACGGGGTGGAGGTGCCCGTCTACTCCTACGGCCAGCTCGTCGGCACGCGCATATCCTACAACGACCGCCTGCTGATGTTCATGCTGAGGAACCGCGCGCCCGAGCGCTTTGCGGAAGGCGGCGCAAAAGGCCTCAACGCGGTCGGCCAGATGGACCTCGAACGACACAAGAAGCGCTGGCGCAAGGAATGGCGGCGCGAGTGGGAGGAGGAAGCCGCGGCCGAGCGGGCCAGGACCGCAGTCTCCCCCGCCGAGGTGCGCGCCAGCATCGAACGCAAGGTCGAGGCCTTCCGCCGCCAGATGGAAGCAACGATGAGCCCGCGCACGCTGGCCGCCTATGCCGAGTTCACCCGCCTGCGCGACGAGGACGCAGCGAACGGCTACCGCGCGAGCGAGGACCCGGAGCACCCGAGGTACGCCGGCCCGCGCAAACCGACACCAGCGGAGCAGCCCATGCCCCTGCCCCCGCCCGACTTCCGCAAATCCGCGCCGAAGCCTGCGCCCGAGGAGGAGAATCCGAAGTGGCGGACGCTGAGGGATGAGGGGTGGGATTAGATTGAAACTGTTGCATCGGACTTACAGCAGAGGGATTGAATTCTCGTACCTTGCTGAATTCGTGCGCAAAAATCACAATTCGACTTTCATGACTTCACGTCCTAGTGTCACGCGGCCGACAACCACCATGAATTTTACGGAAGAGCTCTGAATGTCGTCATTTGACCGGTTTGGTGCCGGGTCTACACCTTTCCGATATCCGGGGGGCAAGGCTTCATTGACCGAATTGCTTGCTGAGAAAATACGTAATTCGGATGCGACGATTACAAGTTATGCTGAGCCCTACGCAGGTGGAGCTGGCGCTGCGATAGAACTACTGAACAGCGCCATTGTCGATGCTATTTTTCTGAACGACTTTGACAGGCGTATTTATGCTGCGTGGTGGGCGATGCTTAATCACACGGATTTGTTCATCGAGAGAATTCGGGCGACAGCGGTCGATATCGACACGTGGAGGCAGCATCGTGACGTCGTCGAATCTGAGGTTGGTGAAACCGACCTTTTTGAGCTTGGATTCTCTACGTATTATCTCAACAGAACCAATCATTCGGGTGTCATATTAGGCGCCGGGCCAATTGGCGGGATCTCTCAACTTGGAAAGTGGAAAATTGATGCTCGTTGGTATCCAGAGACCATGGCAAAACGAATTAAATGGCTAGGCCAAAATGCGCATAGAATTATTTTGAGTAACCGAGATGGACTTCGGTTTCTTCGCGAATTCGAAAAAGAAGCAGCAAATAGCTGTTTCTTTTTCATAGACCCGCCTTATGTCCGAGCCGGAAAAAAACTATATCTAAACGGCATGAACGATTTGAAGCACCGAGACTTAGCGAAGTTTTTACAAGACGATAACCACGTCAGGAATTGGTTGGTAACCTACGATGATTGCAGCCTCATTCGGGAGAATTTTGAGGCATCCAACGTAGGTTCTGTGCCTGTGAAATATTCAATGCGAAGGCGCCGGACAGAACAGGAAATTTGCGTTACCCCGTATTAGGCTGCCTCTCTAATTATTCCACGGTAGCGAGCCAACCAAATTCCTAATTTGTACGCGTTGGTGAGTTCATCGAATTCAAGCCCATCTTGCGCCAACTCCATCGCAATTAAAGCTGCACGCGGCGCGCGCAGTCTGTCGAGTATTGAACCATGACGGTGCCCAAATTGCGCATGAGCTTCTTCAGTTAATCGGAACGGAATGACCGTGACCGTCGTGTAATTGCAGGCTGGGCGGTCTAAGAAATAACCTTCGAGAAAGCTCTCTAGTTCGTCTTTCGAACTTTTTCCCGCCCACAAGTGCCCGCTCGCCGCCTGACCGAAACACATATATGATGGAGGCGGCCCACCGTTCACGGCTACCCTCCATGCAATTACGTCCATTCCGCCGTCTTTGGCCCGCGCCGCAGCTACCGGCCCTGGAGGAATTCGTGCCGTACCGGTCTGAGAACTATCACAACACCGTGAGACCGCTTCGGTTATCGTCTCGCCAGTTTGCCGGGGCCACCCAAATGATACGGCGGGTCCTTCTACATAACCCGCCACAGCAATAGTCGAAAACGTTTGAAAATGACGCTTTCTCATTACGGCCTCTTCATTATCATCGGGAGGCGTTAAGAGTATCGGAGACTTGCTGAAATGAGACACGATCAAACAGGTCAAATAAAATGACATTCCACGTCGATGCGTCCGAGGCTTAATCCTTAGCTCCTCACCGTCTTCCGATAGCTCAAACGGATAAGCATCTTTGAGGCTTTCGGATCGAATATCGACTTCGTTCTCGATTAATTCTCTTAGCTCATCTTTCAATGCATCAGCACGAGCGTCATCATACAAGCCCTCTTCCGCTTGGATCGCTATGACATTGTCGATTTCATCCAGTCGAGCAACGCCCCGAGGATCAAAGAAGCACAGTATTTCCAGCCAATCAACGAGCAGAACGTTGTCCGCATCAAGCGGAGGCGCACTTAGCGCATGAGCGAAAGTCATTATTCGCTCGAGGCTGCTTTGTGTGCGATTAGCGAGCGCAAAATAAAATTGGCACGCGTTCTTACATCCTCCGCGATGGAGATTGTTTCTTCGTCATCGTCAGCGTTGACAACTTCTGTGACGGCGGTTCGGAGCGATGACTGCGCATCAACCAGCGCTTTACTGAAGCGATCGCCGCCTTCAACTGTCATTTGCAATGCTTCGAATAGGTCATTGCGCTCCATCATAATCCTTCGAGCGACCTGATTGCCCAAAACTTTCTTTAGGTTTGAGAGATCAGGTGCCTGAGTGCGTATTGCTGGTTGCCTATTTTCCGATTTCTTTCCGTAAAGCCAAACCAATATTCGCTGCAAACGATCAAGGTTCTCCGGAGGAACAGGGTTCTTGGGGGGGTTGGCCGTCCGGTCTGCTTTGTCGAGTCCCAAGAAATCGCGATACTCGGAATAAGTCAGGGCCGTATAGAGATGCGAGAAGTGAAAGTTTTTCTTAACGCGATCCTCTACTCGAAATATTTCAGCTGCTTCTGCTTGCTGCAAGACATAAATCGCGCTGACAATACGGTACAGAGTGTCATGTTTGTCGCCCATCCTTGCCGCGATATCAGTGAGGCTTAGTCCACCATCACCCTTCTTAAGTTCGTCATCAAGCCAATTACTTGCGTACAGAGCCTTCGCGTAAGCATCCCAGCCCTGAGGTCCGTTGATATGTTTGAAACCAATGAGATTTCGCGCCTCGTCCTCGTGATGAACCAAAAAAGCGGACACTTCTTGTAACGTTTTCTTGATCTCATCTGACAATTCTGGAACCGCGACATTCGAGGCTTCGGCAATCTTGGGGTCTCGGAGCACCTTCAGCGCCCCCAATCGACGATTCCCCTCAAGAACGATCAATTCATCATTTCTGTCAATTACAATAAGCGGCTCAATATCAACGTAGCCACTAGCTGCAATCGATTGAACCAGTTCTCCAAGATCAGCCGTGCGATCAAGATATTCAATAATCGCTACATCGGTGTTGCTCTTAGGTTGCTTATCAGGTGTAAAGCGTGGGTTATTTCGATCAAAGTGCAGCTCATCGACGGGAACTTTTCCGCGTTGCCCACCTCCAAAATAGCGGTCCCAGCTAGCCATCAATCAAATCCCCAATCCCACTGCAAATTGCATCTTACGGCTTCCAGTCCCATACCGCAATTTCTCACTCCTCCCCCATCCGCAGCGCAGCAATAAACGCCTCCTGCGGAATGCTCACATTGCCATACTCGCGCATCCGCGCCTTGCCCTTCTTCTGCTTCTCCAGCAGCTTCTTCTTGCGCGTAATGTCGCCGCCGTAGCACTTGGCGGTGACGTCCTTGCGCAGGGCGGCGATAGTTTCGCGGGCGATGATCTTGCCGCCGATCGCGGCCTGGATTGGGATCTTGAACAGGTGGCGCGGGATGAGGTCCTTGAGGCGCTCGCACATGCCGCGGCCGCGCTCTTCGGCAACGGAGCGGTGGACGATCAGTGACAGGGCGTCGACCGGCTCGTTGTTGACGAGGATGTTCATCTTGACGAGGTCGCCTTCGCGCAGGCCGATCTGTTCGTAATCGAAGCTGGCATAGCCGCGGCTGATGCTCTTCAGCCGGTCGTAGAAGTCGAACACCACCTCGTTCAGCGGCAGCTCGTAGGTCACCTGCGCGCGGCCGCCGACATAGGTGAGGTCGGTCTGGATGCCGCGGCGGTCCTGGCACAGCTTGAGGATCGAGCCGAGGTATTCGTCGGGCGTGTAGATCACCGCCTTGATCCATGGCTCCTCGATCACCTCGATGCGGTTGGTGTCCGGCCAGTCGGCCGGGTTGTGCAGCATGATCGACTTCGCATCCTCATTCTTCGTGTGGCCGAGCTGGATGCGGTATTCCACCGATGGCGCGGTGGTGATGAGGTCGAGGTCGTATTCGCGGCTGAGGCGCTCCTGGATGATTTCCAGGTGCAGCAGGCCGAGGAAGCCGCAGCGGAAGCCGAAGCCCAGCGCGGCGGAGCTTTCCATCTCGAAGCTGAAGCTGGCATCGTTGAGGCGCAGCTTGGCGATGCTCTCGCGCAGCTTCTCGAAATCGGCGGCGTCGACCGGGAACAGGCCGCAGAACACCACCGGCTGCACTTCCTTGTAGCCGGCCAGGGCGTCCGCAGCGCCATTTTTGACCGTGGTGATGGTGTCGCCGACTCGGGCCTGCTCGACTTCCTTGATCTGCGCGGTGATGAAGCCGATCTCGCCCGGGCCGATCTCGGGCAGGTCGACGCGCTTGGGGGTGAAGGCGCCGACGCGGTCGATGAGGTGCTGGGTGCCGCCCTGCATGAACTTGACCTGCAGGCCCTTCTTGATGACGCCGTCGATCACGCGGACGAGGATGACCACGCCGAGGTAGGGGTCGTACCAGCTGTCGACCAGCATGGCCTTCAAGGGGGCGTCGCGGTCGCCCTTGGGCGGGGGGATCTTGGCGACGATGGCTTCGAGCGTTTCCTCGATGCCGATGCCGGATTTCGCGGATGTGAGCACGGCTTCGGACGCGTCGAGGCCGATGATGTCCTCGATCTCGGCCTTGACCTTCTCGGGCTCGGCCGCGGGGAGGTCGATCTTGTTGATGACGGGGACGATCTCGTGGTCGTGCTCGATCGACTGGTAGACGTTGGCGAGGGTCTGCGCCTCCACCCCTTGCGCGGCGTCGACCACCAGCAGCGCGCCCTCGCACGCTGCGAGGCTGCGGCTGACCTCGTAGGCGAAGTCGACGTGGCCGGGCGTGTCCATGAGGTTGAGCTCATAGGTCTCGCCATCGCGGGCGGTGTAGGCGAGGCGCACGGTCTGCGCCTTGATGGTGATGCCGCGCTCCTTCTCGATGTCCATGTTATCAAGGACTTGCTCGGACATCTCGCGCTCGGTCAGCCCGCCGGTGTGCTGGATCAGCCGGTCGGCGAGCGTCGACTTGCCATGGTCGATATGCGCGATGATGGAGAAATTGCGGATCTTGGAAAGGTCAGTCATTGCGCCGCCCCATTAGCGGCGCTGCAGCGACCTGTCAGCAAGCAATGAGAGGCTCAGGCAGCCTGCTGTTTCGGCGCGTTGGACGAAAGCTTGAACTGAGCGAATGAGCCACCGGAGGCCAACCCCTGCGCCAGAGTGTACTTGCCCGGGGGCAGCGCCTGGAGCGGTGCTCCAGCTGCTGCCAACTCATACGGGCTCACGCGGTGACGGGTGCACAGCCCCCCTGCCCCGTCATCGACCAGCTCCTGTTCGAACTCGAGCCCCTGCGTGTCGTCCATCGTCCGGCGCACCGTGCACACCGCAAGCTGGCCCTGTCCGAAGTCGAGCACGAACATTGTCCCGACAGGTACGTCCTCAAGCCCCTGGATCATCGCGCCCGTGCGTGAAAGATTGCGCAGCGTAACGTCGTAATAGTGATCCTCGTGGATGACCCCAATCTTGCGGAAGACTGTGCGGCGACCGGCGCGCTGAGTTCCGGTATCGGTCGGGGCAAGCCTCCACTCGCCCTTGGCGATCTCTTCCGCCACTTCGTCGGCGGTAAGAGCGCCCGAATAGACGAAACCGCAAACCTGGTTGACGCCAAGCCGCTTCAGTTCCTGCATCAGGGCCAGGGCATGGACACCGGAGGCGACCGTTTCCATTCCCATAGCTCCAGCCAGCGCAACAACCGCGCGGACGAGTTCCATGTCACCAAGGTCGTTGCCCATGACGGGTTCGAAGAAGTCGGCGCCGATGCGCAGCGCATTGAACGGAGCGCGGCGTAGGTAGCTGAGCGATGACAACCCGCTTCCGAACTGATCCAGCGTCAATCGAACGCCCAGCTTGAAGAGGCTGGCCATCGCCTTGTCGACCTTGGAGCCATCGCCGAGCAGAACCGACTCGGGAAGCCGAAGTTCCAGGCGCGCCGGGTCCAGTCCGGTCTTTTCAAGAACGCTTTCTACCGTCTCGACAAAGCCGTTGGCATCGAACTGCACGGGGCTGATGTGCATGGCCACGACCAGCGATTCAGGCCAGGTGACTGCATCCTCACAGGCTTTCCGCAGGCCCCATTCGCCAATCGGAACAATCAGGCGGCTGCCCTCGGCGATAGGCAGGAAGGTGTCGGCCTCGACGCGCCCTCGCTCCTCGTCGGCCCAGCAATACTGAGCCTCGAGAGCGACCACACGGTTGTCGGCCAGAGAGACTACCGGTTGGTATTCGAGCGTGAAATGCCCCGCCTCGATGGCCTCGGCGAGATCTTCCTCCATGCGCTTGCGAAGGGTTGCTTCATGCTCGAGGTCGGCGGCGTAGAAGCGAAACTGCCCGCGCCCACCGTTTTTCGAGGCATAGAGAGCAAGGTCCGCAGCACGGGTTAGCTCGTCGCGCTCGACCCCGTCGTAGGGGGCGACGGCAATGCCAACCGAACAGCCGATGGAGCAACGTCCTTCTTCCACCGAGTATGGCTGAGAAACGATCTGGATGATCTTCTTTGCGATCTCACCCAGCTCCCCGCGATCATCGAGGTCGGGGATCAGGACCTGGAACTCGTCCCCACCAAGGCGACCGATTTCGCCGCGACCAGCAATCGCACCATGCAGGCGTTCTGCGACCTGCTGCAACAGCTGGTCCCCCGCAGCATGACCCAGCGTGTCATTGACTTGCTTGAAGCGATCAAGGTCGAGCATCATCAGCGCCGCCGCCCGCTTGGCGCTACGGAAGGCGTGGAGAGTGGAATCGATGCGCTGTTCCATCCGGTGACGGTTGGCGAGACCCGTCAATGAATCGAATTTGGCGAGGCGGTTGGCTTCTTCTTCGGCGCGGTATTCCTCGGTCACGTCCACGGCACTGCCACGGAAGCCAAGGAAACTGCCTGAGTCATCGTATAGCGGGCGGCCCGAAAGCTGGAGCACCAGACTACCTGCCTCGCCCCCGCCCTGAACGGCGAGATTCGAGAAACTCTTGCGCGTCCCTAGCTTGAGACCCAGCGAGCGGCCGTCGGCCTCACCTTCGACGGGCACGAAGGCCTGCTGGAAGGGACGTCCGTCAAGATGGGAAAAATCGGCTCCGAGAGCAGCGACGATCCAACCGCTCAGATAGGCGATGCGCCCCTGGCTATCGGTCTTCCAGAAGCCATAAGCGCCCGCGGTCTCAATTTCCTCGACAACAGCAATCTTGGCCGAACTGTCGAAGCCCGCCGGTGACGCACCGACGGAAGCTTCGCCAGCCCGCTTGCTCTTGAAGAAATCGGAGAAGGGCATAGCCCCCATGCTCGTTCAGCCTCGCCAAATCCTGCGTCGATATGAATCGGGACTAGTAGGGAATGGTTAGTTTTACCCTAACGTCCGCGATGAAATGCACGGGGCTCACATCACATTTGACGACGATTTGCGCTTAGATCCACCTCCAGGAAGGACTTGCCTCTTCCGGTCGCGCGAAGTTCGGCCATCAGCATTTCGTAGGGATCGTCGGGAAGCTTCTCGAGCGGCTTGCCGGCCGCTTCAATCTGGTAAGGCGAAACCCTGTGCCGCGTGCACAAGCCATCGGCACCATCGCTGATCAGCGGGGTTTCGAATTCGAGCCCCTGCATATGGCTATCGGAGCGACGTACCGTGGCGACCGCGAGCTGGCCACCACCAAGGTTGAGTACAACCTTGGTGTCCAGTGGAACGTTCAGCAGTCCCTCGATCATGGCGCCGGTCTTCGACAGGTTCCGGAGGGTCACATTATACTTGTGATCATCGTGGAACAGGCTGATCTTGCGATAGACCGACTTGCGATCGGCCCTGAACCGCTCGGGTCCACGCGGCTCGTAGCGCAACTCGCCCTTTTCGAGGCGCTCAAGCAGCTCTTCGTGCGGTATCGCCTGCGAAAAGATGAAACCCTGGACATGGCTGGCGCCGCGCTCTGTGACGAGATTGAGCTCGTCCTTCGTCTCGACTCCCTCTGCGACCGTTTCCATGCCAAGGGATTCGGCAAGGCTCACGATAGCACTCATGATCGCCGGGTTGTTGTTACCCTTTTCGGTAGCCCCACGGACGAAGCTCTGGTCGATCTTGATCTTATCGAAGGGGGCCTTTTGCAAATAGCTGAGCGAGCTGTATCCCGTGCCAAAATCGTCGAGTGCCAGTCGCACGCCGATGCGCTTCAGTTCCTCGAACATGGATTGGGTGCGCTCTGCGTCACCGACGAAAACGCTTTCGGTGATTTCGAGTTCGAGGCGATGCGGTTCGAGACCCGATTCAAGCAGAACCGACTTCACCAGCGCAGGGAAATCGTCCCGCGCAAACTGGATCGGGGAAACGTTCACCGCCACACGCAGTTCGACCGGCCATTCCTTGGCCTGCTTGCATGTTGCCAGCAGGGCCCATTCGCCCAGATGCTTGATCATGCCGATGTCTTCGGCGACCGGGATGAACTGTGACGGCGGGATAAAGCCGCGCTCAGGATGCTCCCAGCGCATCAGAGCCTCGAGGCACTTCAGCATGTGCGTCTTGGCATCGACGATCGGCTGATAGTGCATCTTGAGCTCGTTGTTTTCGAGCGCATCGCGCAGGTCTTCTTCGATCTGACGCCGGTGCTTCGCACCATCGGTAAAGTCGATGTGGAAGAAGCGGTACTGACCGCGTCCACCACCTTTTGCAGCATAAAGAGCAAGGTCAGCCGCCTTGATCAGCTCGTCGGATTCCACACCGTCATACGGCGCTACCGCAACGCCGACAGAGGTCCCGATGATCGCGCGCGACCCGTTGATCTGGTACGGCTGCGAGATCATCTGGATGATGCGTTGCGAAAGTTCGCCAAGATCGCCGCGATCGTCCATGTCTGGGAGAATGACCTGGAATTCGTCACCACCCAAACGGCCGATTTCACCTTTGTCGCCGACGACTTTCTCTAGCCGCGCTGCCACCTGGCGAAGCAATTCATCCCCCGCCGGGTGACCGAGCGTATCGTTGACCTGCTTGAAGCGGTCGAGGTCGAGCATCAGCAACGCGCAACTGCGCTTGGAATTGCGAAAGGCCTGCAAGGTCGCATCCAGGCGCTTGTTCATGCGATGCCGATTGGCAAGGCCGGTAAGCGAATCATACTGTGCCATGCGCTCGGCATCGCGCCTGCTCTGGAAGCTCGAGGAAATGTCCTTCGCACTGCCACGATAGCCGATGAATTCCTGGTGGTCGTCGAACTGCGGCTTGCCGGCAATTTCCCACCACATCTCGCTCGATCCCAAAGCAAGCCGTACCGGGTACTGGGTGATCGAATTTCTTGCTCCGAGGAGAAAGTTCAGCGGGCGTTCCGGCTGCTGTCCGCCCTGCTCTTCCACCTCGTGAGTGAACAATTTGGCAAGGTGGGTGCCGATTATTTCCTCGGCCTTGCAGCCGAGCTTGTTCATGGCGTTCTCAGAAAGGTAGATCAGGCGACCCTGCGCATCCGTCGCCCAGAACCAGCCAAGTCCCGCGTTTTCGAAGCTGTCGAGCAATTCCACGCGACGAAGCGTATCGCTTCCGATCGGTTGTACCGCCGCACTTTCGACCTGCTGAACTTTGGCGCGATTGGATCGCGCGAAGAACCCTGCCATTCCCAATCTCTTTCAAATTTGAACCGGCGATCCCATTCGGCTCATTGATTCAGATGTCGTGACGCTTAGGCCGAATTCCTTTCCAAACGCATAACCATGACCTTCAAGGCTCTTGTCCACCGCGCCCACTTGCCAGCCGCGCCCGCCATGTGCTTGTGTGCCTGACTGCTTCTCGGGGAGAGGACCTGGATGCGTCACATCGCAATCGTCGGCTCGGGTCCGGCGGGCTATTACACCGCCGAAGCGGCAGTGAAGAAATGGGGCGAAGATGTGCGGGTCGACGTGTTCGACCGGCTGCCCGTTCCTTATGGGCTGATCCGTACTGGCGTTGCGCCCGATCACCAGTCGATCAAAGCGGTTTCGAAGCGCTACGAGAAGGTCGCGCTCACGGACAATGTCAGGTTCGTTGGAAACGTTGCGGTCGGGACGGACGTGACCGTGAAAGAGCTTCAGGATCTCTATGATGCGATCGTCTTCGCGACCGGTGCACCGCATGATCGTCAGCTAGATATCGAGGGCGCAGACCTAGAGAATGTCATCGGCAGTGCCGCTTTTGTCGGGTGGTACAATGGGCATCCGCAATTCGCAGATCTCGACCCCAACCTTGCCGGACGCAACGCCGTGGTCATCGGCATGGGAAATGTCGCGCTCGATGTTGCAAGGATACTTTCGAAAGAACGTTGTGAATTCGAAGGCTCCGATATTGTAAGCCATGCGCTTGAAGAACTGTGCGGGTCGAACATCGAGACGGTCACGATCCTCGGTCGGCGCGGGCCGCATCAGATCATGATGACGCCGAAGGAGTTGGGAGAGCTCATGCATCTCGACCGGGCAAGTCCGCATGTCGATGCTGCTGACTTACCGCCCGTCGACGACGATGCGATTCTCGAGCCCGGCTTGCGCAAATCGGTCACACTGCTGCGTGACTTTGCTGCGATCCCGGAAAGCATCCATGGCGAAAAGCGGATCGCGATCGAGTTCGATTTCTTTGCCAGCCCCGTTTCCTTGCGCGGGACAGGTGGCAAGGTAAGCGAAATCGAAGTCGAGCGGACGAAGGTCGAAGCCGGTCGCGCAATTTCGACTGGCGAGACCTACACGATCCCCGCCGATCTCGTTGTATCCTGCATCGGATACCGCAGTTCACCGATCGACGGTGTCCCCTTCGACGAGCGAGCAGGGCGTTTTCCTAATGACGAGGGGCGCATCCTCCCCGGTCTTTATTGCGTCGGATGGGCCAAGCGAGGCCCCAGCGGCACGATCGGTACCAACCGACCTGACGGATACGCTGTGATTGACGTGGTTGAGCAGGACATCGGCCCGGGTGGAAGAAAGCGGGGCCGTGAGGGCTTCGATGAGCTTGCCACCTCGCGCGGAATTGATGTCGTGACCTTCCGAGACTGGCAGAAGATCGAACAGGCCGAAGAGGCCGCCGCACGCCACGGTTCCCCTCGCGAGAAGTTCGTCGACGTCGAGAGCATGATTGCTGCACGCGACAATTGACTTCGCCTTGCAATCGGAACGGTGCCGCAGCATTACCCGTTGAAAGGTCGCATCTAAGGTCCCGATTTCTACCGGAGGTAGCCGCCAAATGGCCAAGCTCGAAGACGAAGCCGCCCAGTACACCAGCGCTCTTGGCCCGCTCGTCGGTCTCACGCGTGAGGACATTTTCGGTGCCGTCGCGGTGATGCTTCGTGAAACGGCGTCCGACCCGCAGCGCCTGATGAAGCACGGCCAGGAAATGGGTCAGGACATGATCAAGATCATGACCGGCAAGAGCGATCTGGCGCCCAATCCCAAGGACAAGCGCTTTCAGGACCCCGCGTGGCAGTACAACCCCTTCATGCGTGCCGGCATGCAGTACTATCTCGCCGTCCAGAAGGGTGCGGCGAAGTGGCTGGAGGATCTCGAGCTCGACGAGCTGGAGAAGGATCGGGCGCGCTTCATTTCAAATATCATCATCGACGGGCTCGCTCCGACGAACACCCTGGTCGGCAATCCGACCGCCCAGAAGATGGCCATCACGAGCGGCGGCCTCAGCCTTATCAAGGGCCTCAAGAACGCTTACGACGACATGGTCCACAACAAGGGCATGGTCAGCCAGGTTGACAAGAAGCCGTTCAAGCTCGGCGAAAACGTTGCGACATCGAAGGGCGACGTCGTCCTGCGCACCGAGATGATGGAACTCATCCACTACGCCCCGACAACCGACGAGGTGTATGAGATCCCGCAGCTGACGATCCCGCCGCAGATCAACAAGATGTACATCAACGATCTCAGTCCCGAGAAATCGGTGGTGAAATACCAGCTCGACAACGGCATCCAGACCTTCGTCATCAGCTGGAAGAACCCGTCAAAGGAACAGGGCCATTGGGACATGGCCGACTACGTGAATTCGTGCCGGCTCGCGATGGAGACGGTCAGCAAGATCACGGGTTCGAAGAAGGTCAATGTTTCGGCAGGATGCTCGGGCGGTCAGACCGCATCGATGGTGGCGAGCAAGCTGGCCTCCGACGGTGACGACCTCCTCGGTTCGCTGACACTCATGGTCTGCGTCCTGCACCCGATGCAAAACGATATCGAGGCCGGTTCGCTGGTGAGCGAAAACGGTTTGGCGCTCGCAAAACAGCGCGCCGCCAAGAAGGGCATTATCAAGGGCGACGACCTTGCCCGCGGTTTCGCCTGGCTGCGTCCGAACGACCTCATCTGGAACTACGTCATCAACAACTACCTGCTCGGACAGGATCCGCCGGCCTTTGACGTGCTGTTCTGGAATGCCGACGCGACCAATTTGTCCGGCGCGCTGATGGGCGACTTCCTGACGATCTTCGAAACGCTCGCCTTTACCAAGAAGGGCGAGGTCGAGATGGTCGACCACAAGATCGACCTGTCGAAGGTGACGAGCGATCTCTTCATCCTTGGCGGCGTCACCGACCACATCACCCCGTGGAAGGCCACCTATCGCTCGACCCGCCTGTTTGGCTCGAAGGACGTGACTTATGTTCTCAGCCATTCCGGCCACATGCAGGCGATCCTCAACCCCCCCGGCAACCCCAAGGCGAAGTACTACATCCAGTCCGACGCCAAGAAGAAGCTGCCCGATACCGCCGACGAATGGCTGAAGGGTACCGAGGAAGTGGCCGGCAGCTGGTGGCCCTACTGGATGGACTGGATGCAGGCCCGTTCAGGAAAGAAGAAGGCGGCACCTGCGAAAACGGGGAACAAGGAGTTCCCGGCACTGGACCCCGCCCCGGGTCTTTACGTTATGGAGCCCTGCTGAAATCGCTACGAAGGCACCCGACGTGACCGCACGCAAGGACAAGTCCATGACCGCCACCATCCGCATGATGGAGGCCGGCGGTCGCACGCTGAGAGTGGCCACCTGGCGGCTCGACAAGAAGTCGGAGCACCCACCGATCCTGTTCTTCAACGGGATTGGCGCGAATATCGAAGCGGTTGCCCCTCTCGCCGAACAGCTCCCCGAACGAGGGTTCGTCATGTTCGACATGCCGGGAACTGGTGAAAGCCCCGATCCGACCGTGCCCTACAATCCGTTCACGATGAGCTGGACGGCAAGCCAGATCCTCGACCAGTTGGGCCTCGATCTCGTCGACGTAATGGGTGTCTCGTGGGGCGGTGCCATGGCGCAGCATTTCGCCCTGCAGCATCCTGGCGTGACCCGGCGGCTGGTGCTCGTAGCGACGACAGCCGGCATGCTGATGGTCCCCGGCAATCCTGCAGCGCTGACAAAAATGGCGAATCCGCGCCGCTACATCGACCCCAAGTTCATGAACGAGCACTTCCAGACGCTCTACGGCGGTGTCGATCGGGACGGTGCCAAGCACCAGAAGGACAGTCACATCGGGCGCCTCAAGCCGCCGAGCCCGCGCGGCTATTTCTACCAACTCCTGGCCATGCTCGGCTGGACCAGCCTTCCCGCCCTGCCCTTCATGAGCAAGGAAACGCTCGTGATGATGGGTGACGAAGATCAGATCGTCCCGCTCATCAACGGTCGCATTCTCGCCTCTGCCATACCCAATGCCAGGTTGGAGGTATTCAAGGGCGGTGGTCACCTGTTCCTGCTGACACACGCAGACGAAAGCGTGGCTGCACTGAGGGACTTCCTCGACGCTCCCGACACCGATGCGGAGCGTCGCCGGGCGGCCTGACGGCCCAAGGCGGATCATCGGGCATGGAGAGAGAAACCTGACCGATGGACGCAACAATCAATGACGATACGCCCGCGCTCGCTGTAGCGCGGCCCATTTCGGGTGACGGAGGCGCGCTGGGGAAGACCGGCTTCGCCTGGGCTCTCTTCGAATGGGCGCGCAACCCCTATTACATTCTCGTCGTCATCTACATTTTCGCGCCGTATTTCGCGCGCGACATCATCGGCGCGGACTTGCTGGCAAGCGGCGCTCTTGACGGTCTCGATCCCGAAACCGCCCGGAACACGGCCAATGCGCAGGGTCAGGCGACCATTGCCTCGGTAACGAAATGGGCAGGCCTGATAGCTGCCCTGACTGCGCCCTTCCTCGGCGCAGCACTGGATCGCGGAGGCAGGCTGAAGATAGTGCTCGCTTTGCCTGTGACAGCGATCGTCATCTGCTCCGCGCTGCTGTGGTTTGCAATGCCCGGGGGCGAGGGTCTGTCGACACCTGCGATCATGGCGCTTCTGGTCATCGCCTATGTGAGCTTCACCTATTCCGAAGTGACGCACAACTCGATGCTCAGCGTTGCCGGAACACCGGACCGGCTGGCGATGATTTCCGGCCTCGGCCTCGGCCTCGGGAACCTTGCCGCGACGCTGATCTTCATCGCGATTGCGGTGTTGTTCGTTCTCCCTGCGACAATTTCGTGGCCCTTCCCCGTGCCCCAGTTCGGGATTGACCTCGACGAGTTCGAACATGCGCGCCTCGTCGGCCCCATTTGCGCGGTCTGGCTGGCGGTTTTCTCGATCCCCTTCTTCCTCAATGCACGCGATCCGGGCGTTGCCGGCGCCAGTTGGCGTACCGCGATGGTCGAGGGGGTCAGGAGCGTCCGGCAAACCGTCCGCGAGGCATCGAAATATCGCGAGCTCATGAAATTCCTTCTCGCCCGCATGTTCTATGCCGATGCCATGGCTGCGTTGCTTGCGCTGGGAGCAGTCTACGTGGCGCTCTTCCTCGGCTGGGGCTTCCTCGAGATGCTGTGCTACGCCATCTTCGCCAGTGCTTGCGCCTTCGGCGGCGGAATTTTCGGCGGATGGCTTGAAGACCGCATCGGCGTCAAGCGGGCGCTGGCGGTCGAAATTCTGGCCATGGTCATTACCGGCCTCGTCCAGCTGAGCATAACCCGGGACAGCCTTTTCCTTGGCCTCATCGACAACTTCCAGGTCTGGGACGGACTGGTTTTCAAGACCCTCTCCGACCTGACCTATCTCGGCCTTATCAGCGTGGTCGCGGTTACGGCGACAGCCAGCATCGCATCGAGCAGGACGATGTTGGTGGCCCTTGCTCCCCCCGGACGAAGCGGGGAATTCTTCGGTCTCTTTGCAATTGCAGGCACGATCACGGTCTGGATGGGACCGCTTCTCGTCCAGTATTTCACGCTCTGGTTTACCAGCCAGCGTGTAGGCATGGCATCGATTTCCCTGCTGTTCGTCATCGGATTGACCGTGCTTTTGACCGTTTCCATGCCCGCGCGAGGCGCAGCGAAGGGATAGCTGGACTCATCGGTTTCATTGTGAGACCTTCCTTTCGAGAGAGAGGAGTTTCCCCATGCCCGCATTCGACCTGATCGTACGTAACGCCACCATTGTAGACGGAACGGGGGGCGCACGATTCTCGGGCGATATCGCGGTCAAGGACGGCCTGATCGCGCAAGTCGGCAAGGTGACCGGAGATGCGGCGGAGGAGATCGATGCGGGCGGACATCTTGTCACTCCCGGCTTCGTCGACGTCCACACGCATTACGACGGGCAGGCAACCTGGGACCAGGAAATGGCCCCGTCGAGCTGGCACGGCGTTACCACGGTCATCATGGGCAATTGCGGCGTCGGCTTCGCCCCGGCGCACAAGGACAAGCACGAATGGCTGATCGGGCTCATGGAAGGGGTCGAGGACATTCCCGGCACCGCACTTGCGGAGGGCCTCTCGTGGAACTGGGAAACCTTCCCCGAATATCTCGATGAACTCGAGCGCCTGCCGCGCACCGTCGATGTCGGTACGCACGTCCCGCATGGCGCAGTACGCGCCTATGTCCTGGGCGACCGCGAACGGCCCGGTGCCATCCCGACCGAGGATGACATCGCCAAGATGTCGGCCATCGTCGAAGACGGTGTAAGGGCCGGCGCGCTCGGCTTTTCCACCTCTCGAACCGTACTTCACCGCGACATCGACGGAGAAGTGGTGCCCGGCACCACCGCCACCGCGGAAGAGCTCGTCGCCATCGGTCGGGCCATGGGCCGCGCTGGCCATGGCGTTTTCGAGATGGCCAGCGACATGATGCGCGAGTGGGACGAGTTCGGCTGGATGGGCAAACTCAGCCGCGAAACCGGCCTTCCCGTTACCTTCGCCGCCCTCCAGTCCATCGCCAAGGAAATGCCGCTCGAGGAGCAGATTGAATGCATGCGCGCCGAAAACGACAACGGCGCCAACATCGTCGCGCAAATCGCGCTTCGCGGTAACGGCATCGTGATGGCCTGGCAGGGGACAGTGCACCCGTTCCGCTTCCGCCCGAGCTGGCAAGCGATCGAAGGACTCCCGTGGGAAGAACAACGCGCCAAGCTGCTCGACCCGGCCTTCAAGGCGCAGTTGCTGTCCGAGACCAACGATCTCAGCGAGGTAAACCATGACATTATCGGCCTGATCATGGTCGTGTGCGGTGGTTGGGGATACCAGTTCGAGATGGATCCGGACTTCAACTACGAACCCACGGCAGAGGAGAGCGTTCTTGCCCGCGCTGAAAAGGCGGGCGTTTCCGGCGACGAATACGCCTACAACCTGCTGTGCCGCGACGAGGGCAAGGGGTTCATCTACCTGCCGATCCTCAATTACGCCGACGGCAACCTCGACTTCCTGATGGACCTGCAGCAGTCGGACGATACGGTGAATTCGCTGTCGGATGGCGGCGCGCACTGCGGCACCATTTGCGATGCTGCGTCGCCCACCTTCATGCTCCAGCACTGGGTGCGCGATCGTTCGCGCGGCACCATCACGTTGGAAAACGCGGTCAAGCGCCAGTGCTCGGACACTGCCCGACTCTATGGCCTCGATGATCGCGGCGTGATCGCGCCGGGATACCTCGCGGATCTCAACATCATCGACATGGACCGCCTGAAGCTGGGCAAGCCCTGGCTTGCCTTCGACCTTCCGGCTGGTGGCAAGCGCCTGCTCCAGAAGGCAGAGGGCTACATCGCCACGATCAAGAACGGCAAGGTTACTTTCCGCGAGGGTCAGTGGACCGGAGAGACCCCGGGCAATTTGATCCGTGGCCCGCAACGTATCGAGATGGCGGAGGCTGCCGAATGAAGGCGATCCGCACCGGCGCGACGCCTTCCACTCTCGAAGCACTCGAATATGCCGATGTAGCCGATGCGCCCGATCCAGGCCCAGGCGAAATTACGGTTGCGCTGAAGGCGAGTTCCTTGAACTTCCACGACTATGCCGTGGTCAAGGGGATGATCCCTTCCGCACTCGGGCGAATTCCGATGTCGGATGGCGCCGGTGAGGTGGTGGCGGTGGGCGACGGCGTGACCGACTACAAGGTCGATGACGCGGTGGTCAGCACCTTCTTCCCCGACTGGCTCGACGGGCGGCCTCCTGCGACCGCGTTCACCCGCGTCCCGGGCGACGGGATCGACGGCTACGCGCGCGAGGCGATGACCGCGCCGACAAGCTGGTTCACTCGCGTTCCCAGGGGCTACACCCATGCCGAGGCAGCAACGCTGACCTGCGCCGGCCTTACGGCGTGGCGGGCGCTGTTCGTCGACAATGCGGTCAAGCCGGGGGACACCGTGCTGGTTCAAGGCACCGGAGGCGTATCGATTTTCGCCCTGCAGTTCGCCAAGGCGGCGGGTGCAACGGTCATCGCGACCAGTTCGAGCGGCCAGAAGCTCGAGCGCTTGAAGGAAATGGGTGCCGACCACCTCATCAACTATCGCGAAGTCGAGGCATGGGGCCCCAAGGTCCTTGAACTGACTGGCGGACGCGGTGTGGACTGCGTGGTCGAAATCGGCGGTGCGGGCACGCTCGACCAGTCGATGCTGGCTACCCGCGTGGGTGGCCACGTAGCTTTGATAGGCGTGCTGGCGGGATTTGCCGGTCCGGTGCAGACCGCACTGTTGATGGCCAAGAACCTGCGGGTTCAGGGCCTCACGGTGGGCAGTCGCCAGCAGCAACTCGACATGATCGCAGGGATCGAAGCGAACGGCATAAAGCCGGTAATTTCGGACACCTTCGAACTCGAGCGCCTCGCCGATGCCTTCCGCCACCAGGAAAGCGGCGGGCATTTCGGGAAGATCGCCGTAGCAATCTGAAGGGAGAACTTGCGATGTCGCCTGCCGAGTACGAACGCCTCGACGCACTCGGCATGGCCGAACTCGTCGCCAAGGGTGATGTCGCGCCCATCGAGCTTGTCGATCTGGCGATTGCGCAGATCGAAAGGCTGAACCCGCAGCTCAATGCCGTGGTCTTCAGCGATTACGACGGCGCCCGCGACCGTGCCCGAGGGAACTTGCCGACCGGGCCGTTCAAGGGTGTTCCCTTCCTCCTCAAGGACATCCTCGGCGACCTCGAAGGCTGGCCGACGCGCAATGGATCGCGGCTCTGCCCGCCCGTGCCGATGCCTTTCACCTCGACGCTGGTCGAACGGTTCCTGGCTGGCGGCCTCGTCCCCATCGGCAAGACCAACGTGCCCGAGTTCGGCCTAGTCGGCACGACCGAGAGCAAACTCTATGGTCCGGCGAAGAACCCTTGGGGCGCAGAGCATTCGACCGGCGGCTCATCGGGTGGATCGGGGGCCGCAGTGGCAAGCGGCATGGTTGCGGTCGCACATGCCAATGACGGCGGCGGTTCGATCCGAATTCCGGCAAGTTGCAACGGGCTGGTTGGCCTCAAACCCACCCGAGCGCGCAATCCTCTGGGACCCATGCTCGGCGACGTCATGGGCGGCATCGTGGCAGAACATGTCGTCAGCAGGAGCGTGCGCGACACCGCCGTCATGCTTGACGTGACCGCAGGGCCTGCGCCCGGCGATCCCTATTCCGCGCCTGCGGCTCCCGCCAACTGGCTGGCGGCATCGCAGCAGCCCTGCCCGCGCCTGCGCATCGGTTTTGCGCGAACCCGCCCGGGTGGCGGAAGCCCGCTCGATCCGCAGGCCGTCGCGGCCGTCGAACACGCAGCGAGGCTGTGCGAGGATCTGGGTCACCATGTCGAAGAAGCTTCTCCACCGGTGACCAGTGAGGCCCTGTTCGAGCCCTTTATCGCCATCTGGGCGAGCGGCGCGGCCATGCAGATCGACGGTATCTGCCAGATGACGGGCCAGAAACCCGGTCCGGACAATCTCGAGGGGCTTACGCGGGGCCTCTATGCCATCGGCAAGGCCACCTCGGCGCCGCAGCTATGGGGCGCGATCTTCCAGTTGCAGCAGATGGCCCGCGCGGTCGCTGCCTGGCATGCGAATTTCGACATCTGGCTGACACCAACCCTCGGTGCTCCACCCCCGCGGAATGGCACGTTCGTGCTCGACAGCGAAGATGTGGAGACCGGCTTCGGCGCCATGACCGACTACGTGCCCTTCACGGCCATCCAGAACGCCACGGGCCAGCCGGCGATCAACGTGCCGTTGTGGTGGACGCCCGAAGGCCTGCCGATGGGCACGCAGTTCGTCGGCCGGGTTGGCGAGGAAGCGCTGCTGCTCCAGCTCGCGACGCAATTGGAAACCGCCCAGCCTTGGCTCGACCGGCGCCCCCCGCTCTAGGGTTCGATCACGATCCCCTTGGCGGGATCGACCGCGCCGCCGACCATGTCGACGAAGACCTTGCGCGCTGCCTCTAGTCCTGCGTGGCGTTCGATGGTGACGCTGTTGCCGCAATCGCCAAGAAATCCGGCCCAGCTTTGCGCCATGAGCTGGCCGGCCTGTTCCGGACCGACTTCCTTGAACAGGGCGACGGCATGGTCGGGGGCGAAGAACAGCGTCGGCGTCGGTCCCGGAATGCCATCGGTACCGGCACCCCGCTCCTCAACATGGGTCACGCCGACAAGGCAGGAGTATTTGAGGTCGTCCCCGAGGTGTGAATGCACCGCCCGCAGGAGGTTGGAGCTGCCCGCAAAATCGACCGAAACGCTCGGGCGTGCCGCAATATCGCCCACCGCATCATAGGGCAGGACTTCATCGTACAGGCCGCTCGCCTTCACGAACTCCACATTGCCGGCCGAGGTAAGGCCAATCCGCCGCACCGAAGGCGAACGATGCTTGGCAACGCTGGCGAGGCCCATCGCCGTCTTGGACGAAGCGCTGGTAATGACCAGCTGGTCTGCGCCGAACCAGTTTTCCGACCGCATGAAGTATTCGATCAGGAAGCCGGTCTTGAACAGCGGACCGAAGATCATCCGTTCCCCCTCGCGCGAGGGATCGTGTTCGGGGTCGGCAGCGAGACGTGAATACTGGTTGTAGATCGGGCTCATCGGCTGGCGATGCGCCGCTGTGTCGACGAACCCGCCCGCGGTGACTTTGCCGGGCACCACGTCGAGATGGCTCGCCATGGGGAGATAGCCGTAAACGCGTTCGCCCACCGCGATATCGGGACAATTACTCTCGATGACGCGAGCGTGACCCCACATCGGCACGATGCCCTTGCCCTCGGGCGCAGGAAAGAAGTTCCAGTAGCCAAAACCGTCGCCGACGACGGCATAGGTCACATTGTTCGAAGTGACCGAAAAGCTCTCGACGGCGAGGCGGACGGCACCGTCTGCGAGAGGGCCTGCATCCGCATCGACCAGCTCGGCATTGGTGAGGTCGGATTTGGCGACGTGGACTTGCTGCATTTCGGCTCTCCTTGCGCTGCCAAGCTAGCGCCCCCGCGCCGGCCTGCAAGCCTTCCTTAACCATGAAAGGCTATCCCGACGGCCGGGGGCCCATGGAATGCATCCGGACAAGCGCTTTGCCACGATAGACGCCATGCGCGGGCTGGCCGCCATCGGCGTGATGCTGTTCCATGTCCGTCAGGACGTCGGGTTCCAGGTGCCGGGCGGTTATCTCGCCGTGGACCTGTTCTTCTGCCTCAGTGGATTCGTCATTGCCCGCGCCTACGAGATGCGCCTGCGTGACGGGTTGGGCGCGCGCGAGTTCGTAGAGCGCCGGATCGTGCGCCTCTGGCCGATGCTGGCGCTGGGGGCATTGCTGGGAATAGCCATACATGGCGGGCACGCGGGGATGCTCTTCCTCCTGCCGAACTGGCTTTCGGACGGATTGCTCTACCCTGCCAACCCGCCACTCTGGTCACTGCTCTTCGAGATGGTGACCTACATCGCCTTTGCGCTGGTTCTGCATCAGTTGAACACATTGACCCTCGCGGTGATCGCGGGTGCTTCGGGATTGGTCCTCGCAGGTTATTCCGGGACACCAATGCGTTTCGCCGACCTCGGTGCAGACTGGGTGAGTTTTGGCGCCGGGTTTGCACGTGTCGGCTATGCGTTCAGCGCCGGGGTTATCGTCCATCGAATGACGATCAGTCGCACCACGGCCAGGCTTTCGACCCTCGGCTGGTCCCTTGCCCTACCTCTGGCCGGCGTATTCATGCTGGTTGGTGAAGCGGATAATCGGGCAGCGCTTGCCTTCGTACTTCTCGGTGTCCCCGCTCTCACTGCAGCGGCGAGCCAGGTCGAAGTCCCGCAGCGTCGTCTCGCGGCCTTCCTCGGCGATGCGTCCTATCCGCTATACTGCATTCACGTCCCCTTGCTCGCGCTGATGGTGGGCGCAAGCGACGCAGCGGTCCTGACCGCTTGCGCCGCGCTGGTTATTGCAAGTGTAGCTCTGGATCGTCTCCTCGACCGCCCCCTGCGCAGCAAGCTCGACCTGCTGCGCAAGCGCGGTCGCGCCGAGGTCAGACCCGCATCGGCATGAGGACGTAGAGCGCCGGTGAATCGTCGTTCTTGCGGATCAGCGTCGGGGCACCCGCATCGGCCAGATGGATTTCGACAGTGTCGCTGTCGATCTGGTTGAGGATGTCCTTGAGATAGGTCGCATTGAAGCCGATCTCGAAAGCATCAGCCGAATACTCGGCAGGCACTTCTTCCGATGCGACGCCATTGTCGGGCGAGGTCACGGTCAGCGTTACCTTGTCCCGGTCGAGGCCCATCTTGACCGCACGGGTCTTCTCCGTGGCGATGGTCGCAACGCGGTCCACACCCTCGAAGAAACTCTTTGGATCAAGCTTGAGGAGCTTGTCGTTACCCGTTGGAATGACGCGCGAATAGTCGGGGAAGGTTCCGTCGATCAGCTTGCTGGTGAGAACGACACCGCCCTCGCCACCAAGGGTGAAACGGACCTTGCTCGCCGAAAGGTCGATCTGGACATTGCCGTCCATCGCTTCTTCCAGCAGCTTGCGCAGCTCGGCCACGGCTTTGCGCGGCACGATAACGTCGGGCATTCCCTCTGCGCCGTCAGGGCGGGCAATGGTGAAACGCGCAAGACGGTGACCGTCGGTCGCGGCGGCCTTGAGCACCGGCTGGTCCTCGTCCGAAACGTGCAGGAAGATGCCGTTGAGGTAATAGCGGGTCTCTTCGGTCGAGATCGCGAAACGGGTGCGATCGATCAGCTCGGCCAGCGTCTTGGCGGGCACTTCGAAGCTGGTCGGCAGGTCGCCTTCGACGATCACCGGGAAATCATCGCGCGGCAGGGTCGGCAGGCTGAAACGGCTGCGTCCGGCCTTCACGGCCATGCGGTTTTCGGCGGTTTCGAGGCTGACCTGGCTGCCTTCGGGCAGCTTGCGGGCGATATCGAACAGCAGGTGCGCGGAAACCGTGATCGAACCCGGGCTTTCGACGCTGGCGCTCATGTGCTCGATCACCTGGAGGTCGAGGTCGGTCGCCATGACCTTGAGCGAATTGTCGCCTTCGGCCTCGATCAGCACATTCGACAGGATGGGGATCGTGTTGCGGCGTTCCACCACCGACTGCACGTGTGAGAGACAGCGCAGGAGTGTTGCGCGTTCGATAGTGGCCTTCATGGTCCTTCTTTCGTCCCTGCTGGGCGCAGAAGGGGCCGGAATCGCCCCCTGAGCGCCGGAATACGGATATTCACCCTAGCGAGGCCGCCAAAGGGGGCAAGGCTGCAGCGCCCTGCCCCTGCTTTCCTTGGGGAAAACTGGCGATTTAGCTGATCATCGCCATGCCGCCGTTCACGTGCAGCGTCTGACCCGTGACATAGGCGGCCTCGTCGCTGGCGAGATAGGCCACGGCGGCTCCGATCTCGTCGCCTTCACCCATGCGCCCCATCGGGATGCGGGCATTGATCGCGGCCTTCTGGTCGTCGGTCAGAGCGTCGGTCATCGCGGTTCGGATGAAGCCGGGAGCGACGCAGTTCACGGTGACCCCGCGGCTCGCCAGTTCCTGCGCCAGGCTCTTCGACATGCCGGTAAGGCCTGCCTTGGCCGCGGTGTAGTTCATCTGGCCCGGATTGCCGGTCGCCCCGACCACGCTGGTGATCGAAATGATCCGCCCATGGCGCGCCTTCATCATCGGGCGGGCGGCGGCGCGCATCAGGCGGAAGCTCGCCTCGAGGTTGATGCGGATAACATCGTCCCACTCCTCGTCCTTCATCCGCATGGCGAGATTGTCGCGCGTGATGCCGGCATTGTTGACGAGGATGTCGATCTTGCCGAGCGTGTCGACGGTTGCCGGGATCAGTTCCTCGACCTGCGTCGTGTTCGACAGGTCGCAAGTGATCTCGACGTGGTCATGGCCGAACTCGTCGTTGAGCTGCTCGCGGAAGGAGCGCAGCTTGGCCGCGTTCGAGCCCGAGAGTGCGAGGCGAGCCCCCTGCTTCGCCAGCGCATAGGCGATCGAGGAACCGATACCGCCGCTGGCGCCGGTGACGAGCGCGGTCTTTCCTTCGAGGCTGAACATTATCCCTGCTCCTTCGCGAAATTCTCGAGATCTTCCATCGTGACGAGGCTTACCGTCGCGGCGTCGGGCGCGATCCGGCCGACCATCGGGCCGAGGACCTTGCCGCCGAGTTCGACGAAGCGATCGATCCCCGCCGCATGCATGGCCAGCACGCTCTCGCGCCAGCGCACACGGCCGGTCACCTGCTCGACCAGCAACCTCTGTTCCTCGCCCGCATCGGTAACGCGCGCGGCAGTCACGTTGGCAAAAATGGGAACGGAGAATGCCTGTGGCGGGGCGTCGCCGAGCGCAGCCTCCATGCGGCGCGCCGCCGGCTCCATCAGCGAACAATGGAATGGTGCCGACACGGGCAGCTTGATGCCGCGCTTGATCCCGTGATCCTTGGCGAGCTCTATAGCACGCTCGATTGCCTCTACATGACCCGATATGACTACCTGCGTCGGATCGTTGTCGTTGGCGACCTCGCAAACCTGCCCCTGAGCCGCCGCAGCGGCCAGTGCCGTAGCCTTTTCGATGTCCGCACCGAGCAGTGCCGCCATCGCGCCGACGCCAACCGGCACTGCATCCTGCATCGCCGTCCCGCGCAGTCGAAGGAGCCTCGCGGCATCGCTGAGCGAGAAAGCCCCGGCGGCGCACAGTGCGCTGTATTCGCCGAGCGAGTGGCCCGCGACACACTCGGCCTTGTCGGCGAGGATCACGCCGAATTCCTTCTCCAGCACGCGCAAAGTGGCGATGGAGTTAGCCATGATCGCGGGCTGCGCATTGGCGGTCATCGTAAGATCGGCCTCGGGACCGTCCTTCATCAGGGCCGAGAGCTTCTGCCCCAATGCCTCGTCGACTTCCTCGAAAACCTCGCGGGCGTGGGCGCTGGCCTCGGCGAGCTCGACGCCCATGCCGACCTTCTGGCTTCCCTGGCCGGGGAAGATGAATGCGTTCATTGTTCTCTCCTTCACGCGCGGCGCGCCTAGCGGCGGCCTGCGTCCGCCTCAAGTCCGAAGGGCACGATCCTGTTGGCAGACGTGTGTCCGATCTCGGCGCGACCGAGATATTCTAGGCCGCGCTTGTCGCACCAGTAACGGGCAATATCCTCGACACCTGCTCCGAATGGGCGGTCGTTTTCGGGGACTGCCGTGACCTGGCCAAGGCGCAAACCGGCTACGTCGCGCAGGTGGGCGGTCACATGGAAGAACAGCCGGTCGATCGCGTATTCATACTCTCCGACCTCTTCCACCAGCACCTCATGGCCTGCGAGAGTGGGCATGAATTCGGTGCCGGCCATCATGGCCAGCGTATAGAGATTGAACGCCGCGGCAGGAGCTCCGGTCAGTCCAGGCTCGAGACCGTCGCGATCACCGGAAAACCAGCGAAGCACACGACGGATTGCGTCCGCCCCGCCCTCGCGCATGATATCGACCGGCATGGGCGAGTGTACGGCATGGCCGATCCCGGCACGATAGAGACCGCCGAGCAGCGTACCGAGATCAGAATAGCCGAAATAGGTCTTGCGCCGCGCCGCTTCGCCCATGCGCCCGAAAAACTCGCCAGCGATGCGGTTCGAGCCATAGCCGCCCTTGGCGAACCAGACCGCATCGAATTGTGGGTCGTCTGCACAATCGAGCAGAGCGGACAGACGCACAGCATCGTTTCCGGCGAAATGCCCGTCCTCGATGAAGCACTGGTCATGGAAATGAAGTTCGAGGCTGGGAAACTCGGTCTCGGCAATCGCCAGTACCTCGTCTGCCCACACCCGCTTGAGCGGTGTTGCGGGGGCACAGATGGCGATAGAGCGCAGCTCGCTTGGCACGGGCCATCCCATGCCCGCTTGTGTTCATGCTGACAACTGCATAGCGGTGCGCGCAATGACCGACAGCACTCCAGACATGCCCACTCCCGAGGAGCTTTTCGCCCGCCCGTTCTTCTTCTGCGGTATCGGCGGTTCGGGAATGCTGCCGCTTGCCCAGATTCTCAAGGGACGCGGCTGCACGGTAGAGGGGTCCGACCGCAGCTTCGACCAAGGCCGCACGCCTGACAAGTTTGCAGCTATGCAGGATCAGGGACTGGTCCTTCACCCGCAGGACGGCAGTGGCATCGTTTCGAAGGACCAGATTCTCGTCGCCTCGGCCGCGATCGAAGATACCGTTCCCGAAGTTCAGCGCGCCAGGGAACTGGGGTGCCTGCGCCTCACCCGGGCGGAGCTGAATTCGATCCTGTTCAACACCAGCGGAGCAGGTCTCGCGATTGCCGGGACCAGCGGCAAGTCGACCGTGACGGGCATGCTGGGCTGGATCCTGCATGCGTGTGGGCGGGAGCCGACGATCATGAACGGCGCGGTGATGAAGAACTTCGTCTCGCCGGAGCGGCCTTATGCCAGTGCAGTCGTTGGCAGCCAGTCGATCTACGTCAGCGAAGTGGACGAAAGCGACGGGTCCATCGCGCTTTATCGTCCGGCGGTCGGCGTGCTGCTCAACGTCAGTCTCGACCACAAGAGCATGGAGGAACTGCGCCAGCTTTTCGGCGACTACCTCGAACGCAGCCGTATCGCGGTAATCAATGCCGACGATCCCGAAGCTCTGGCGCTGCTGCCGCGTGCGAAAGAAGTCATCACTTTCGGGATCGAACAAGAGAAGGCCCAGATCGGTATCGTGCCCGGCTCTATCGCCGAGGGACCGGTTCGGCAGGCAGCGCTCGTGGTGGACCGCCACGACGGTAGCGAACACGCCCTGCGCCTCGCCCTCCCCGGCAGGCACAATCTTTCCAACGCCCTCGCGGCGATTGCCGGAGCAGCGGCTGCCGGCATACGGGTGGCCAGTGCCGTCGCGGCCTTGGCCGATTTCCAGGGCCTGGCGCGGCGATTCGACATTGTCGGCACCACTGTTGCGGCAATTACCGTCATCGACGACTTCGGCCATAATCCGGAGAAATGCGCTGCGACGCTGCGGACCCTGCGCGCGCACCCGGGCCGCGTCATCGCCTTCTTCCAGCCCCATGGCTATGGCCCGCTGCGCCAGATGGGCCACGAACTCGCCGAGACTTTTGCTCACGAGCTGGAGCCCGATGACCGCGTGATCCTGTGCGACCCGGTCTATTTCGGCGGCACTGTCGATCGCAGCGAGGGGAGCGAAAGGATCGTGCGCATGGTCGAGGAAGCCGGTGGCCGTGCTGACTACATCCCGAGCCGCAAGGCAGTGGGCGACCGCATCGTCAGCATCGCGTCACCGGGAGACCGCATCGTGGTGATGGGCGCACGCGACGATACGCTGAGCGACTTCGCCCGCGATATCTTCCAGCGCCTGTCCTAGATCGCGCCGGGGCCTGCGCTCTCGCGATCCCAGGCACGGCGGAAACCTTCACGTGCCTTGAGGCGATCACGGTAAGCCTTGAGGCTGTCCGGCACGCCTTCATCAAGCCCGACACGCTCGGCCAAGACCAGCGCATAGCCGCAACATATGTCGGCCACCGTGAAGCGGTCTGCGCAGAGATAGTCGCGCGTTTCGAGACGCTGTTCGAGCTTAACCAAACGCTTCCAGAACCACTTGGCATAGGCGTGGCCAGCCTCTTCCCAACCCTTGTCCTTTTCGAACAGGGCGAACCGCATGTAGACTGTCTGCGGGAAGGTGATCGTTGCGTCGGCGTGGTAAGTGAAATCGCAATAGGCCGCGTAGTCCGGCTCGCCCGGGGCAATTGCGAGATCGGTGTACCCGCACTTGGTCGCAAGATAGTGGGCGATCGCGCAGCTTTCGGTCATGCGAGCCTCGCCGTCGACAAGCATGGGTACCGTGCCGAGAGGATTTATCTCCAGATATTCGGGCGCCTGGAACCGTGGCGGGAACGGAAGGAGTTTCAACTCGATCTCGATACCAGCTTCCTCCGCAGCCCAGGTGGCGCGAAATCCGCGCGAACGTGCGCAGGTATAAAGGAGCGGTACTTCAGTCATGCGAGTGCGGGCCTAGCCGAAGGACCTTGTGAAGGAGGAAGGCGATGAGGAAGCCAAGCACCAGCCCGACGACAGCCGAGGCAAGGGCGTAGGAAAGCCAGCCCAGCACGCCTGCCAGAGCCCCTGTCGCCATCTCGACGGCATGCTGAAGATTGTGCGCAATATCGGCAGGACCATGCACGCCGAGTTCTTCGAGGCCGTGCAGGATGATTCCGCCGCCTACCCACAGCATCGCAATTGTGCCGACAAAAGAGAGGATAGTGAGCACCTTAGGCATGGCATGCACCAACCAGCATCCGAAGCGTTCGGTCGCCGGCCGTTCGCTCTTGGCAAGGTGTAGGCCGATATCGTCCATTTTCACGATCAGCGCGACGGCGCCATAGATGCCGAAGGTTATCGCAACGCCCACAAGCGCGAGCACACCCGCGCGAACAATCAGCGATTCATCCGCGACGGACGAAAGCGTAATCGCCATGATCTCGGCGGAAAGGATGAGGTCGGTCCGGATCGCGCCGTTGACCCGCTGCTTTTCGAAGACGGCCATGTCCTCGATCGGGTCTTCCAGAGTGTCGCCGTGCTCTTCGCCGGTCAGCCACTCCATGACCTTCTCGGCCCCTTCATAGCTTAGATAGGCACCGCCGAGCATGAGGATGGGAGTTATGGCCCACGGCAGGAAGGCGCTGAGCAGGAGGGCTGCCGGCAGGAGGATGACCAGCTTGTTGAAAAGGCTCCCCCGGGTGATCTTGGCAATGATCGGAAGCTCGCGATCGGGCGTAAAACCGGTCACGTAGTTCGGCGTTACGGCAGCATCATCGATGACAACACCCGCAGCCTTCGAACCCGCTTTGGATGCGGCCACGCCTACATCGTCTATCGAAGCGGCGGCTGCACGGGCGATCACGGCCACGTCATCAAGCAGGGCGACAAGTCCACCGGGCACGCAAATCTCCTTCGTTTCACACCCAATGCCGCCCTGCCCGCACCGTTCCAAGGTCGCAAGCCTTGCATTCCCCGCAAATCCGGCTATGTGCGCGCATCCCTCGCTTCCGGGCAGGGATTCGAAGAAAGCCGGAGGGGCCCCGCAATCCCGCGGATCAGCCAGCGATCGGCCCGAAGTGAAAGGAAGTCCACATGGCTCTTTATGAGCACGTGTTCCTTGCGCGCCAGGATCTGAGCCAGGCTCAGGTCGATGCATTGGCAGCGCAGGCTACCGAGATTGTCGAGAAGAACGACGGCAAGGTCACCAAGACGGAGACTTGGGGCCTCAAGAACCTCGCCTACAAGATCGACCGCAACCGCAAGGCGCACTTCGTTCTGCTCAACATCGAGGGCCCCGGCTCCGTCGTTGCAGAACTCGAGCGCCAGACCCGCATCAACGAAGACGTGATCCGTTACATGACGATCGCCGTGGACCAGCACGAAGCTGGCCCGTCGGTCATGATGCGCAAGAACGAACGCGACAAGAAGCGTCGCGAAAACCGTGAGGAGCGCGACTGATGGCCCGCCCGTTTTTCCGCCGCCGCAAGTCCTGCCCGTTCTCGGGCAAGAACGCCCCCGCGATCGACTACAAGGATGTGCGCCTCCTCCAGGGCTTCATGTCCGAGCGTGGCAAGATCGTCCCGAGCCGCATCACCGCCGTCAGCGCGAAGAAGCAGCGTGAACTGGCCAAGGCCATCAAGCGCGCCCGCCACATCGGCCTGCTGCCGTACATCGTGAAGTAAGAGGAGAAGGCACATGGATATCATTCTCCTCGAACGTATCGAGAAGCTCGGCACCATCGGCGACGTCGTCACCGTGAAGGACGGCTATGCCCGCAACTTCCTGCTCCCGCAGAAGAAGGCACTGCGCGCCAACGAAGCCAACAAGAAGGTCTTCGAAGCGAATCGCGACCGCCTGGAAAAGGAAAACGCGGAACGCCGCACCGAAGCCGAAAAGGCCGGCCAGAAGGTCGAAGGCGCAGAGATCGTCCTGATCCGCGCGTCGTCGAACACCGGCCAGCTCTACGGTTCGGTCAATGTCCGTGACATCGCCCTTGCTCTCGGCGAGCAGGGCCACGAGATCGACAAGAAGCAGGTGATCATGGGTCATCCGATCAAGACCATCGGCATGCACGATGTTCGCGTCGACCTGCACCCCGAAGTCTCGATCACGATCAAGGCCAATGTCGCCCGTTCGGACGACGAGGCTGAACTGCAGCGCCAGGGCGTCGACGTCATGGCTGCCATGTTCGAAGAAGATCAGGCTGCCGAAGGCGGCGCCGGTTTCACCGAAGCCGTCGACCCCACGCTCGAGCCCGGCGAAATCCCCGCCGACATGCTCGAAGGCAGCGAGAGCGAAGAAGAGGCCTGAGCCTGCTTCGAAACTCTCTCAAGAGAACAAGAGGGCGCGATCCGCAAGGGTCGCGCCCTTTTTGTAATATACCCCTGCCATGTGGCATGGGGCCAAAACGATAAACGCCAACGATAAACACAAGAGGCAGGAGTAAACGCCCATGGAAAATATCGACCAGGTCCTCGACCGGCTCGAGGCCGTCTACGAAACCGCAGTCCTTCGGCTGCGCGAGGATGTCATCGCCTACGGTCGCAACCGCGATCTTCCCGCACCCGAGCGCCGCGCCGACGGCAGCTATGCCTATCCCGAACTGCGCCTGCGCTTTCGCGGCGGCGAACAACCGGAAGACCGCAACCGTGCCTTTGGCCGCCTCAATGCGCCGGGCCTTTACACCACCACGGTTACCCGCCCGGCACTGTTTCGCGACTATCTCAAGGAACAGCTCGAACTGATCTCGGAAAATTACGAGGTCGAGGTTGAGGTCGGCTCCTCGCGCCAGGAAATCCCCTTCCCCTATGTGCTCGATGGCGAGGCCAGTTCGGTACTCGTCGGAGTAGATCCCAACTCGGTCGCTCGCCACTTCCCCTCAACCGAGCTTGCCGACATCGGTGACGAGCTGGCGGACGGCATGATCCTTGGCGGCGCAGACGACGCCATCCCACTTTCGCTGTTCGATGGCCTGCGCACCGATTTCAGCCTTGCGCGTCTTGCCCACTATACCGGGACGGCGCCCGAGCACTTCCAGCGCTTCATCCTGTTCACCAACTACCACCGCTATGTCGACGAATTCGTCGATTGGGCGGGCGCACAGCTGGGCGAGAACGGTTACACTGCGCTGGCCGGCGCCGGTGGTCTCCTGCTCACCGAGAAGACCGAAAACGCGCGCGAACAGTTGTCCGATACCGCGTGGCGACGTCACCAGATGCCGGCCTATCACCTCGTCGGTCCCGACCACGAGGGTATCACGCTGGTGAATATCGGCGTCGGACCTTCAAACGCGAAGACGATTTGCGACCACCTCGCCGTACTGCGCCCCGAGGCCTGGCTGATGATCGGCCACTGTGGAGGCCTTCGTCCGAGCCAGAAGATCGGCGACTACGTACTCGCGCATGCATACCTGCGCGACGACCACGTGCTCGATCCCGTCCTTCCGCCGGAGATTCCCCTGCCCGCCATCGCCGAGGTCCAGCAGGCTCTCGCCAAGGCCGCCGAAATGGTGTCGGGCGAACATGGTGCCGATCTCAAGAAGCGCATGCGCACCGGCACCGTAGTCACCACCGACGACCGTAACTGGGAGCTTCGCTATACCCAGTCGGCCCACCGCATGAGCCTCAGTCGCGCAGTCGGGGTCGACATGGAAAGCGCTACCATCGCCGGACAGGGGTACCGCTTCCGCGTCCCCTACGGCACGCTGCTATGCGTTTCGGACAAACCGCTTCACGGCGAAATCAAGCTGCCCGGCCAGGCTAACAAGTTCTACGAAGAAGCGATCGCGGCCCATCTCGAGATCGGCGTCACCGCCTGTCGCCTGCTACGTGACGAGGGGCCGAGGCTCCACAGCCGCAAACTGCGCGCTTTCAACGAGCCGCCGTTCAGGTGATAAGCTCCCCTTGATTGTAGGGGAGAGATGGATGTCGGAAACACCGAACCGATCGCGATCAATTGCCGGACGTGTCGCTATCGTGACCGGCGCCGCCAGCGGAATGGGGCGCGCTACTGCAAGGTTGTTCGCCGAACAGGGTGCCAAGGTCGCGGTGACCGATCTCGACGTAGCGGCCTGCCAGGAAGTTGCGCGAGATTGCGGGACTAATGCCAGGCCCTATGCGCTCGATGTTGGTGACGCAGACGCTATCAAGCGTGTGGTTGCTCAGGTCGCGGAAGACTTCGGCGGGATCGACATCCTCGTCAACAATGCCGGCGTTTCCAGCTTCTGCCCCCTCGACGAGGGCGATGCCTACGAGGAAATCTGGGCTCGTTCGCTTGCAGTCATGCTCACCGCCCACCAGCGAATGGTCCGGGCTGCCCTCCCCCACCTGCGCAAGAGCGATGCGGCGCGGATCGTCAATATCGCTTCGACCGAAGGTCTCGGTGCAACACCCGGAGATACACCTTATGTCGCCGCCAAGACCGGCGTGACCGGGCTGACCCGTGGCCTGGCGGTCGATCTCGGGCCCGAAGGGATCACGGTCAATTGCATCTGTCCCGGCCCAATCAGCACGGCGATGACCGACAAGGTGCCGGACGAACACAAGGTGATCTTCGCCAAGCGTCGCACTGCCTTGAAGAGATATGGCGATCCCGAGGAAGTCGCGCACATGACGCTCTCTCTCGTTCTACCCGCTGCAAGCTACATCACCGGTGCGGTCATCCCGGTCGATGGGGGACTGATGGCGCGAAACGCGTAGTTTAGTTGACTTCCATCCATTCGCCGATGATCCGTGCGGCATCAGCCGGATCCTAGAAGGGATGGAAATGGGTCATGTCCGGACGGTAAAGGTCGCGCCCATAAGGGATCGCAGCGGCCAGCCCGGGCCAGGTCGGTGAAGACTTGAAGTCGTGCATTCCCAATTGCTTCGCCCGCACCACCAGGGTTGGGCAGGCTAGCTTTCGCGCAGCATCGAGAACTCCAGGATTGCTGCGGCTGGTCATGTAGACGCTCGCCTCCGTTTCCGGGGCGCAGGCGAGCACCATGCCTTCCCCATCTGTTGCCGGTAGCAGTCCGAAGCGAGAGTAATCTTCGAACACTCGCCCATCGAACAGGTCATAGGGATCGCGACTGCGAAACCTGTCGATCATTTCTTCGACGCCGGCGAACCGGTTCTTGCGGCGAGAAGTCGGATGATCCTCGATCGGATCGGCGCCTTCATAGAGCTCCGGTGAAAGCACCACAGGGTCGAAAAGGACGAGCCGCGAGAACAGGTCAGGATTGTCGGCGGCGCATTGGAGGATGGAATGCGCGCCCATCGAATGGCCGATGCCTTGCGCGGCCCCTACACGCGCTTCCGCCAAAACGGCAGCAATGTCGCGGGCGAACTCGATCCAATGCTCAATTCGGACACTTTGCGAACGGCCGTGCCCGCGCATGTCGAGTTGAAGGATATGGCGTTTGGGAAAAAACTCGGCGATGGCATCGAATACACGGCCGTGGAAGCCGGTTGCATGCGCGAATACCATTGTCGGGGCGCTGCCGCGGAATTGCTCTCCACGCTCCCACCAAGCGAGTTTGACGCCTTCGCGAGTGGTCGTGTGAAGGGTGGCCGGATCCTCAGTCACCCCTTGCCTTTGGTCTTGGTCTTCCCTGCCTTGGCATTGGCGACGACGAAGTCGATGATCATGCCGGCGATATCCTTGCCCGTCGCACTTTCGATGCCCTCGAGACCGGGCGAGCTGTTGACCTCCATGATCACCGGACCGTGATTTGACCGAAGCATGTCCACGCCGCAGACGTTGAGGCCCATGCGCTTGGCAGCGCTGACGGCGGTCGACCGCTCTGCGGGCGTGATCTTGACCAGCTCGGCACTGCCTCCACGGTGGAGGTTGCTGCGGAAATCATCGGCTGCACCGGTGCGCTTCATCGCGGCGACAACCTTGCCGCCGATAACGAGCGCACGGATGTCGGTGCCGCCGGCTTCCTTGATGAATTCCTGGACGAGGATGTTGACGTTGGCGCCGCGGAACGCCTCGATCACCGACTTTGCGCTGCTCATGGTCTCGGCAAGCACGACACCGATGCCCTGTGTCCCTTCGAGCAGCTTGATCACCACCGGCGGTCCCTTCACCGCCTTGATGATTTCTTCTGCCTGCTTGGGGTCGTTTGCGTAGGCCGTCAGCGGCAGACCGATGCCGTGCTTGGCAAGGATTTGCATCGAGCGCAGCTTGTCGCGGCTGCGGCCGATGGCGACGCTCTCGTTCAATGGCCACACGCCGCTCATTTCGAACTGGCGCAAGACCGCAAGACCGTAGTTGGTGATCGAAGCCCCGATACGCGGGATGACTGCATCGTACTTCGCCACGGTTTCGCCATTGTAGCTGACCGTCGGACGATGGCTGGCGATATTCACCGTACATCGCAGCGTGTTGAGGATGTCGAGCTGGTGTCCGCGCTGCTCCGCCGCCTCCAGCAGCCGCTGGTGCGAATACAGGTTCGGATTTCGCGCCAGCATGGCGATCTTCATGGCTTGTGACCCTTTTTGGTTTCCAGCTCCGGCGTCTGCAGCCAGGAATAGCCCGAATCGACTACAAACCGGCGTCTTAGCGACGAGCGCCCGACAAGCATGGGAAATTTCATGTCCGAGCGGTTTGCGAGGCTGATCTCGGCGCGAAACTCAGCATCGCCGATCCGCATCGGCGTCTTGATGACGTAACGGTACTGTGTTTCGCCATTAGAACTGGTGATGCCACGAATGTCGACATGCACCGCTTCGCAGATCTGCCGCACTTTCTGCTGCGGGAAGTCGACCGCGAAGCGCACGTACTTCTGACCTTCACGCTCAAACTCTTCAAGCACCGTTGCATGCAGCGAAGAGGTTCGCGCGCCCGTATCGATCTTTGCCGGAATGCCCGACAGACCGAGTTCGGGCAGGTGGACCAGTTCGCGCCAGCCCACGACCGGCAAAACCTTGTTCTTCGCCATCAGCAATCCCCCGCCCGGCAAGCCTCACGCTTGCCGGGTCGAGGTCCCATGGCAAAGATCGGTCGGATTACCAACCGCTCGGCTTGCCCTTGTTCTGCTCGTCGAGCCACTTCTTGAGCGGAGCGAAGTATTCCATCATCGCCTTGCCGCTCATCTGGCGCTCGCCGGTGAATGCCTCCAGCGCATCGGGCCAAGGCTTGCTTGCGCCCATTTCGAGCATCGCCTTGAGGTTCTTGCCGACTTCCTTGTTGCCGTAGAACGAACAGCGGTGAAGCGGCCCCTTCCAGCCGGCCTGGTCACAAGCGGCCTTGTAGAACTGGAACTGTAGCAGGCGCGCAAGGAAGTAGCGCGTGTAGCTGACATTGCCAGGGATGTGGTACTTGGCACCCGCATCGAATGCGTCGGCAGGCCGCTCGACCGGCGGAGTGATGCCTTGGTACTGCAGCTTCAGACCGTGCCACGCGGTGTTGTATTCGGCAGGGGTGATCGAGCCGTCGAACACGCCCCAGCGCCAGCGGTCAACCAGCAGGCCGAAGGGCAGGAACGCGACCTTGTCCATCGCCTGACGAAGCAGCAGGCCGATATCCTTGTCCGCGCTCGGCACGTCCTTGCGGTCGAGCATGCCGATCTGGACGAGGTATTCTGGCGTGATCGAAAGCGCGATGGTGTCGCCGATTGCCTCGTGGAAGCCGTCATTGGCACCGTTCAGATAGAGGAACGGCTGCTCGTTGTAGGCGCGCTGGTAGTAGTTGTGGCCGAGCTCGTGGTGGATGGTCACGAAGTCGTCGGCATTGGGCTTGATGCACATCTTGATGCGCAGATCGTCGACATTGTCGATGTCCCAGGCCGATGCGTGGCAGACCACTTCGCGGTCGGCGGGCTTGGTAAATTGGCTGCGGGTCCAGAACGTGTCCGGCAGCGGCGCGAAACCGAGCGAGGAGAAGAAGCCCTCACCCGCCTTGACCATGTCGATCTCGTTCATGCCCTTCTTGGCGATTAGGTCGGAGATGTCGTATCCGACGTCGCCTGCGCCCTTGGGTGCGACGAGCGGGTAGATATTGCCCCATTCCTGCGCCCACATGTTGCCGAGCAGGTCAGCGCGGATCGGGCCGGTCTTGGGCTGGACCTTGTCGCCGTACTTCTCGTTGAGCTTCCAGCGGACGTAGGTGTGCAGCGCCAAGTAGAGCGGCTTCACTTCCTGCCACATACGCTCCGTCTCGGCGGCAAACTGTTCGGGAGTCATGTCGTAGCCGGAACGCCACATGGCACCCACGTCGGAGAAGCCGAGTTCCTTGGCCCCCGCGTTCGAAAGTCCCACTAGCTCCTGGTACTCGCCCTTCATCGGCGCACCGACATTGGTGTGCCAGCTGGCCCACATCTCCGCGTACTCCGCAGGTGTGTGATTGAGGTTGCCCATCTCGGCCTCGATATCCGACCCGTTGATCGGCTTGCCGTTGAGCGTGCCCTTGCCCGCACCATATTTCGCGCCGAGGCCGACGGCGAGCTGGGCAGCACGCTCTGCGGCACCCTCGGTAGTGGGAGCGGGAAGATTGATTGCGGTGCGCAGGATGTTGAGCTTGCGCTCGACGTCGGGATCAAGCCCCTTCACTTCGGCAAACTTGGCCGCTTCGAGGGCATAGTCGACCGACTTTGCCGCGACCCTGCCGCCGATATCGGCTGCAAGCGCGTTTGTATCGTCGGTGATGTAAGTGGCGTTGATCCAGTCGATGCGTGCCTGTTCGACGATCAGCCTGCCCTGTTCCTTTTCGACCATCGCCACCCAGTCGGCGGCACCTTGCGGCGTCAGCGGGTATTGGTCGGCGGATGCGGCGGCGGGCGCCAGCGGCGCGCTCTCGACCGGCTCCGCATTGGCAGTTGTACAGGCGGCGAGCGAAATGGCGAGCGCGGACAGCGCGACGGGGGCGATTTTCATTGTCATCCTCTCGGGTGGAAATCTGCGACTGGTTTCATTGGCTACCGGATTGCACCTGCAGCCAAGCTTAATCAAGCGGTGCGGCGCGATTTCCGGTCGAGGGCGAGCGCCAGGAGGATAGCCAAGGTCGCGATGATCCACGCGGCCATCTTGATTGGCCTCACCGTCGCAGCAAGTCCCGCAAGCACATCGTCGCCTTCAAATTGGACGAGCTGCACGAACTGCGCCACCGTTTCAGTGTAGTCGGTGGCGAGGAAGAGGAAGCCTGCCATGAGCGAGACCATGCCCAGAGAGCGGACCCGAGACGTGGAGGAGGTCATGAAGTGCCTTCCCCCGAGCATGCAGCCAACGCCGTACACGCCGATCAAGACGAGGTCCCCAATCATCGCGATCGCCGCCTGGTTCCATAGTCCGGCCAGGCGCCATGCGTTCTGGATCCGATCGACTTCTGCCGCCGTCGCGGCGGCCTGATGATCGGCGATGCCCCCCGGCACTTCGGTCAGGACAAGCGGCAGGCTCAATGCGATCACAATGGCGAACAGGACCAGTCCGCCGATCCAGGTCCAGAGAAAGGCGCGCTTGAGTGTCATGCGGTGTCTCCCAGCCAATCGGCAATCGCCTGTCCCATTTCCGGCTTGGTGCAGCTGCTCATGTGATTGCCCGGTACTTCGACGAATGTGGCATCGGGAAGGAGCGCGGCCAGTTCGGACGCCGAGCCATTGTCCCGGTCTTCCTCGCCGCAGACCACCAGCGCGGGTACGGTGATGTTGTCGAGCATGGCAAGGTCGAGGTCCGGCATGGTGTCGAGCAACATGCGTGCAGCGACCCGGTCGACGCCCTGCGACTTCAGGAACATCTTGGAGAAATAGGCCGGATCGCCCTGTTCGATGCTGTCGAATTCATCGATAACCCTGCGGAAAAAGCCCGCGCGCTTCTGCCACTCGCCGAGCCCCGCGGTCCCCATGCCACCGATGACGACGCGAGCAGGTTCGAGGAAGTCCTTGGCCGTGGCATGGAGCGTCGTGCGAGCACCGAGCGAAAAGCCGCCAAGGTCGTAGTCCTGCAATCCCAGATGCTCGACCAATGCCACGACATCACGCACCAAGACGTTTTGCGGATAGGCGGCCGGATCGGTCGGCACCTCGCTCTCCCCGTGCACCCGGAAATCCAGCATCAGCACTTCAAAGCCGCGCGCCGCGATGGTCTCGTGGTGCCCCCACTTGATCCAGTTCATCTCCGAACTCGAGAACAGGCCGTGGAGCAGGACGAATGGCCTGCCTGCCCCGTGACGATGCAGGGCAAGTTCGACTCCGTCGAAACTGGCGAAGCGCTCGGTTCTCATTCGGGAACCTCAAGACCTGCCTGGTGCCAGCGGTCGGCGACACTCTTGGTGTCTTCGCTGCGTTGCCGGGGGAGCGCACGAAGGTCGATCCATGCCTCGTGCAGGCTCTCGGCTCCGGCATGGGCAATCGGCACGAAATCGGAGGGATCGTCGAAGCTGCCGACCGTCAAATCCTGGCCCGTCCCGTCCTTGAAGCGGAAGCCCAGCGGCGTGCCGCAATGCTTGCAGAACGGGCGCTGTGCGATCGGACTGCTGTCGTACCAATCTGGTTGGCTTTCCCAAGTCAGGTGATCGTCTTCGACCTGCACGAAGGCCGCCGCGAAGCCGCCGGTCGCCTTCTGGCACATGCGGCAATGGCAGAGGTAGGCCTCGGCACCCTCGACATCGACTCTGTACCGGACGCGGCCGCACTGGCAGCCGCCTTCCTTCACACCTGAATAACTCATGCTATCCCCACGAACTTGATCCAGTCCTCGCTGCTGCGCGGCTGTTCTTCCATTACCCTGGCATCGGCTGGCAGGCCGATCCACGGCTGCTTGCTCTTCACCCAGACATGCGCGGCAGGTGTGAATGAAGCGCTCAAATCGAGTGTTCCGCAGCGCAAACTGGCCATCCCTTCGCGACTGTCGTTCACTGCGTAGATCCGCGACTTGCACCGGACACAGCCGAAAATGCGCGAATGCGCTCCACTGGGCTGGTCGTATTCTCCGACATCGAGTTCGCCGGAGATCTCCAGATCGCCGAGTGCGAACAGCATGTGTTCGCTGAAGGCCGAGCCGGTGCGGCTCTGGCAGTCGGTGCAATGGCAGGCGTAGGGGTTGAGCCGGAAACCTTCGCGCAAAGTGTAGCGCACCGATCCGCAAAGGCACCCGCCGGTCACTTCGCCTTTCATCGCCTTGCCAGACCTCTCTGCTCCATGCGCCATTTGACCATGTCGATACGATCCTGTCCGAAGAACGGCTCCCCCTCGAAGACAAGGGTCGGTACGCCCCAGTGACCTGCCGCTTCGAGCGCGGCCTGGTTGGCCGCGATTTCCGCATCGAGCGCCTCGGCCTCGCTCGCGACCTCGACTTCGATTTCGGTCGCATCGAGACCGGCACGCTCCAAAGCCGTCGCAAGATGGTCACCCTCGTGCCAGTTCTCTTGCCCACCCCATATCATCCGCCCGGCCTCGGCTGCGAATACGAGCCCCTTGCCCCGCCTCGCTGCCGCCTGCCCCATCCGCGTGACACGACGGATGTAAGGCTGCTCGGCTGCAATTTCCCGCGTCATCACGTTCTGAATGATTGGATCGGGTCGCGGCGCACCGAAGGGGATGCTGTGGAACTGCGCCACACGGATCATGTCGCGCATGGTGTAACCGAGCCAGTTGGGATGATTGCGCTCGAAGAAATCGGGCTGGCGCACTGCTAGCGGATAGACCGGACGCAGCGCGATATCGACGTCATATTCCTCCGACATGGCACGGTACCTGCCGCTCGAAAGGTAGCTGTAGGGCGATCGGAAGCTGAAAAAGAGATCGGCAGTGAGCGTCATCGAGTCCTCCCTCGTGCATTCGTATCGCCGCGTGAAGTCTTGCTTGCAATAGTAAGCATGCTTATTATATGCGCCGCTATGGAAACCAATCTCGGATATCTTCTTTCTGACAGCGGTCGATTGCTGCGCAAGACATTCGACGAACGTGTGCGGAGCCTCGGCCTGACTGCCGTGCAGGCGCGCTTACTGCTCAGCCTGTTCAAATTTCCCGACAACAACCAGGCCTTCTATGCCGAACGGATCGAGGTCGAGCCGATCACACTCACCCGTCTCGTAGACCGCATGGAAGAAGCGGGGTGGATCGAGCGCGTGCCCGATCCGACCGATCGGCGGGCTCGCCTGCTCCACCTCACTGCGAAAAGCCGGGAAATCGTCGAGCCCTTGCGGGTTATCGTCAACGGCCTGGTCGAGGACATGGCCGAGGGCCTTTCCAGTGGCGAGCGCGAGACGCTGGCCGAACTGCTCGAGAAAGTTTCGGCCAATCTGTCGGCCGAACGTGAATTCAAGGACGTCGCAAATGGCTGAGGCCGATCCGCAGATCCAGGGTGAGACCAATACGGTCATCGTCGAGGACTATGTTGCCACCGACAAGCCCAAGCGCAAATGGGGCCGCCTGGCCCTGATGCTCAGCGTTCCCTTGGTGCTGCTAGTCGCGGGAGGCTTCTATTGGCTTTCGCTGCAGGGCCAGGTCAGCACCGACAACGCCTATATCCAGCAGGACAAGGTATCGATCAGTTCGCAAGTCGGCGGCGAGATTGTCGAGGTGATGGTCAAGGAAGGCGACAGCGTTAAGACTGGCGACCTGCTTTTCCGTATCGATCCCGAGCCCTATCGCCTCCAGATCGCGCAGGCCGATGCCGCCATCGCAACTGCGCAGGCCAATGTGACCGCGCTGTCGAATTCGGCCGACCTCTCGGGCGCAGACATTGCGGCCGCACGCGAGGACATCGCTTTTGCGCAAGCGAATTTCCGCCGCAAGGACGAGTTGTTCAACCGTGGCTTCCTGACCAAGACCGAACACGATGCGGCCCAGCACGCAGTAAACCAGGCGCGCGAGCAACTGCGCCAGGCCGAAGCGCGGCAGCAGGCCGCTGGCGCCAAGCTCGCAACCGGCTCGGCTGTCCCGGGCGAGAACCCGCAGGTCGCCACGGGCAAGGCACAGCGGGCGGTTGCCCAGCTCCAGCTACGCCGGACAGAGGTTCGCGCCCCCGCTGCTGGCCGTATCGCGCAAGCCGACCGGCTCCAGGCCGGACAACAGGTCGTCCAGGGCCTGCCTGTGCTGACGCTGGTCGCCGACGGCAGCAGCTATGTGGAAGCCAATTTCAAGGAAACCGACCTAGCCAACATGCAGGTGGGACAGCCTGCCGAAGTTGAGTTCGACGCCTATCCGGGCCTCAAGCTGAAGGGTCACGTCGCCTCGATCGGTGCAGGCACCGGTAGCGAATTCTCCGTCATCCCGGCGCAGAACGCCACGGGTAACTGGGTCAAGGTCACCCAGCGTGTTCCCGTGCGGATCGCCATCGACGAGACGAGCCCGCGCCCCCTGATCGCGGGCCTGTCGACCGAGGTTACCGTCTTCACCGACGGCAAGAAGCACTAAGCTATGGCAACTCGTGCCATCCCCTCGGGATCGGGCGCACCAGCAGCCCCTGCGGCTGACGTGGCCCAACTGCCCGTCGACAATCCCGGCGTGCTGGTAATCGGGATCATGGGGGCATCGCTTCTCCAGATCCTCGACACGACCATCGCCAACGTCGCGATCCCCCACATGCGCACCAGCCTGGGCGCGACTACCGAGACAATCACCTGGGTGTTGACGAGCTATATCGTCGCCAGCGCCGTGGCCCTGCCCATCACCGGATGGCTGTCGGACCGCATCGGCGGACGCCGGCTGTTCATCGGGTCGGTTTTCGCGTTCATCGTCACATCGATGCTGTGCGGGATCGCGCAGAACCTCGAGGAAATGGTGCTGTTCCGGGCCCTGCAGGGCATCTCGGGCGCGTTCATCGCGCCCTTGAGCCAGGCCTTCATGCTCGACACCAACAAGCCCAGTAAACACGCTCAAATGATGGCCCTGTGGGGCATGGGCATCATGATCGGCCCCATTCTGGGACCAGTGTTGGGTGGTTGGCTGACCGAGCAGGCAAACTGGCGCTGGGTGTTCTACGTCAACCTGCCCATCGGTATCCTGAGCCTGGCAATCCTGATGGCGTACCTGCCTCACCGGGAGATTGAAAAGCGCCCCTTCGACCTCGCCGGCTTCGCGTTCGTCGGCATCGCGCTAGCCAGTTTCCAGATGCTTCTCGATCGCGGACAGACGCTCGACTGGTACGACAGTTACGAAATCTGGATGTGGACCTTCCTGTTCATCTCGGCGACCTGGATGGCGGTAATCCACCTCAACACTGCGAAGATGCCGCTGTTCGACCGGGCACTGTTCGCCGATCGGAACTTCGCCATTGCGATGGGCTTCATGCTTGCCATCGGAGTCGTCATGTTCGCGACAATGGCCCTTCTGCCGCCCATGCTGCAGCAGCTGATGGGTTATGACGTGATCGATACCGGACTGGTGTTGATGCCGCGCGGGATCGGCGTGCTCATCTCGATGCAGTTTGCCGGAATGGCGATGCGAAGGAACTTCGATCCCCGTCCGGTTGTCGCGACCGGCTTTATCATCTGCGCAATCTCTCTGTACGAGATGGCCCAGTGGTCGTTGGGCGTTGATCGCCTTCACATCGTCGCGTCGGGTCTCGTGCAGGGGCTCGGCATGGGTCTCGTCTTCATCCCGCTCAATGTCAGCGCGTTTGGCACCCTGCCACCACGCCTGCGGACCGACGGTTCGAGCTTGCTCAATCTGTTCCGCTCGCTCGGCGCATCGGCGGGCATCTCGCTGACCACAGTCATGCTGGCGCGAAATCTGCAGACTGCCCATGCTGACATCGCATCCGAAGTGACGGGAGCTTCGGTGTCCAGCGTGATCGATGTGAGCACGGTCGACCGCTACCAGAACCTCGGCGAAGTGGCGTTGCGCATGCTCGACCTGGAAGCCAATCGTCAGGCCGCGATGGTCGCCTATATCGACGATTTCTGGATGATGATGTGGATCACGCTGGCGGCTGTCCCGCTTGCCTTCATAATGCGGCGACCAAAGCCGATGGGAGCACCCTTGCCTCCACCCGGCGAGTGATCAGCGGAAGAAGCAGGTTACGCCGGCGGCGAGCGAGGTGATCTTACCGCCCTCGGCAAACCCCATGATCGTGCCGTAGTCTGCGGTGGTATATTCGAACTCGCCCGGCAGGGTGCTTTCGATTTCCCTGACCTGACGTTCACCCTTGAGTGCATCCATTGTTATGCCGGGGCGAATTCCGTCGCTGGTCACGACGCCTCCGCCCGTGCGCAGGAACCAGCCTGCGAACTTGCCGTCGAGATAGGCGACCTGCAACGGGCCATACTGGCTGAAGTCCATCGGGCCTGCGCCACATTCGCCATTGCTCGATTTCTCGCCCTCTGCGCCGAAGGACTTGGCCGCCAAAGCGTCCACTTCGGTTCGAGTAGCCCCGAAACGGAGGGGTATGCCGCCCTTCGCTCCTAGTCCGTTCGCATCCAACACGATCTTCGCACCCGACAAGCGGTCAGACGCGCGCTGCGCATCGGGAGAGGCAGTCTCAACCGACCCCGAGGGGGATGGCGCGGGTTCCGATTTGCCACATGCGGCAAGAGCCAGAGGCAGAGCGAGCAGGATGGCCTTTTTGTTCATGCCTGCACAAGCGACGGGCGGGAAAAGCGTTCCGGGATTCAAGTCGCCAGCCAACGCAGCGACATGCATGACAAGCCCGCGTCGATCTTGCCGATTGCGGAAACGGGGAGCGCCATGGTGGTCACGCCGTGCGCCTCGACCAAATCTCTGATCCGGGGAAATTCCTCACCCACCAGGACCGTGTCCCTCACTCTGAGGAGGTTCGCACCCGCTGCTTCCTCAGCGGGGACAATCACCCGCCGCATGCCACCGAACAGGGCGTCGTCGTCGAGTTCGGCAACGACAGCGACGGTTTCCTCTTCGATGAGCCCGCAACCCGTCTTGAAATGCAGCACTCCAGCAGGCGTTGCGACCACCCTTCCCTTTCGACCCAACTGCGCCAGCGCCACGATCAGCGCCTCGGCTCCCGTCTGATCGGTCCGAGCAGATAGGCCGATCAACACTTCGCCGGGCGTAACGAGCACGTCGCCACCATCGACATGGCCTTCGATCAAGCTAAGGACTTGCGGGAAAAGTCTTTCGAGCGTCGGTGCGATCTCGGCGACTTCGCCGGCCCTGCTCGGCGCTCCTGAATTGAGCAGGATCGCGCCTTCGCCGAACACCAGCGCCGGGTCCTCGACGAAGATCGAATCCGGATAATCTTCGAGCGGCTCGAGTATCTCGACGGCAAGGCCGAGCGAGCGCAGCGCTGCGGCGTAAGCCGTATGCTCGCGCAAGACATCGTCATAGGCAGGGCCGTCGTGGTCACCGTCACGCAGCCCCTGCGTCACGCTCTGTGAGGGAGCCCGCAGGAGCGCGTGGGTGAAATCGTAGACAGCCAGGTCGTCAGCCCTTCTTGAGGCACTCGCGCCCGAGAAGCTCCGCGATCTGCACCGCGTTCAGCGCCGCGCCTTTGCGCAAATTGTCGGAGACGCACCACAGGTTGAGCCCGTTCTCGACCGTCGGATCCTCGCGCACGCGCGAAACATAGGTCGCGCTGTCGCCAGCCGCTTCGATCGGGGTCACGTATCCGCCGTCTTCGCGCTTGTCGACGAGCATGACGCCCGGCGCCTCGCGCAGGATTTCCATCGCCTGTTCGGCGCCCAGTTCGTTCTCGAACTCGATGCTGACGGCTTCGGAGTGGCCAACGAACACCGGCACGCGCACGCAGGTGGCGGTGAGCTTGATCTTGGGATCGAGGATTTTCTTGGTCTCGACCACCATCTTCCACTCTTCCTTGGTCGACCCATCGTCGATGAAGACGTCGATGTGCGGGATGACGTTGAAGGCGATCTGCTTGGTGAATTTCACCGGCTCTACCGGATCGCCGACGAAGATGTTGCGGCTCTGCTCGAACAGCTCGTCCATCCCCGCCTTGCCCGCGCCGGAAACCGACTGATAGGTTGAGACGACCACGCGCTTGATCGTCGCCGCATCGTGCAGCGGCTTCAGCGCGACGACCAGCTGCGCGGTCGAGCAGTTGGGATTGGCGATGATGTTGCGCTTCTTGTAGTCGTGGATGGCGTGCGGATTCACTTCCGGCACGATCAGCGGCACGTCGGGATCCATGCGGAACAGCGAGCTGTTGTCGATGACCACGCATCCGGCAGCCGCAGCCTTGGGCGCGTATTCCTTCGCCGGACCGCTGCCCGCCGCAAACAGGGCGATGTCCCAGCCATTCCAGTCGAAGTGCTCGATGTTCTGGCATTTGAGCATCTTGCCGGTGTCGCCGAATTCGACTTCCGAGCCGACCGATCGGCTCGAGGCGACAGCTGCCACCTCGTCACAGGGAAACTCGCGCTCGGCGAGCACCATCATCATTTCGCGTCCGACATTCCCGGTCGCGCCGACCACGGCAACACGATAGCCCAATTCAACACTCCATCGGTAAGGAGACGCGGAAATAGCGTCTCCCGGCGCTTTCGCAATGGCAGAGGCGCTATCGCATACGAAAGCGCTACTCGGGCGGGGTAACCCCATGCGCCTCGAGGAAACGAAATACCGTGTTATAGCGGTGCGGCGAAATCTTCTCGCCGGCGACACGGTGAGTATACCCGGGATAGAGCATCATTTCGAACGGGACGTTGGCGGCCTGCATTTCGGCAATGACCGCCGTAGCGTTCTCGAACACGACATTGTCGTCGGCCATGCCATGGATGACGAGCAGCGGGTCGGTGATCTTGACCGCATCCGCCAGCGCCGAGGACTTGGCATAGGCTGCTCCGTCCTTTTCCGGCGTCCCCATGTAGCGCTCGGTATAATGGGTGTCATAGAGCTCCCACTTGGTCACTGGGGCGCCGCTGATGCCTGCGGCGTAGAGGCCCGGATCGGCCTCCAGCATCTTGAGCGTCATGTATCCGCCGTATGACCAGCCATCGATGGCGATCTTGTCGGGATCGACGAAGGGGAGCGTCTTCAAGTACTCGCCCCCCGCCTTCTGGTCGGCGACCTCGACCCCGCCCATGGCGCGATAGATCGGCTGTTCGAACCTGACGCCGCGATTGGCGCTGCCGCGGTTGTCGAGCGCAAACCAGATGTAACCCCCGTCGACTATCGCCTGCCGCAGCGCACCGTCCCATGCCTTGCTGACGATCTGCGGCCCCGGTCCGCCATAGTGATAGAAATAGACCGGGTAGCGTTTGCCGGGCGCCATCTCGGGCGTGACCATCTCCCAATGGAGCGGGGTGCCGTCAGCGGCTGGAATGGTGCCATATTGCACCGGCCTGTGGCTGGCGAGGTAGGGGGCGTAGGGGTGCGAGGCGTCGAGCGCATTCTCCTCGATCCAGGCGATACGCTGCCCGTTCTGGTCGGCCAGGAAGCTCTGCGGCGGAGTGTCGTCGTTCGATCGTGTGACCAACAGCGTCTGCCCGTTCTTGTCCATGCTCGCTGCATTCGAGAACGCCGGGTCGGTCAGCCGAGCCGGTTTCCCGCCAGTCAGGGGAATCGAGTAGATCTGCGGCGCCAACACCGAGTCCTTGGTTCCGCGAAAGAACGCGAGGCCCTTCTTCTGGTCGATCCCGACAAGGTCGGTCACGACCCACTCGCCCTTGGTCAACTGCGTCCACTTGCCTTTACGGAACAAGTAGAGGTGTCCGTATCCGTCGCGTTCGGACCACCACAGCAGCGATCGGTCAGCGAGCCATTTGTAGTTGTCGCTGAGGTTGATCCAGTAGTCCTTCATCGCCGCGTGTTCGGTGAACAACACGCTGGTCTTGCCGGTCGCCGGATCGACCTTGAGCATGTCGAGAACGGTCTGCTCGCGGTTCTGGCGCTGGACGTAGAGTGCTTCGCCATCAGGCGACCAATCGACCCGGGCGAGGTAGATGTCGGTATTTTCGCCAAGGTCGACCTTCACTCGGTTCTGACCATCGGGATCCATCACATAGAGTTCGACCACCGCGTTGGCGCTGCCTGCGACAGGATAGCGCTGCTCGTAAACCTTGGTCCCCATTGCGCCGATCGCTGCGCGCGTGACGACACCGACCATGCTCTCGTCGAACCGCTCGACTACGAGGCGCTTGTCATCGGGTGACCACCAGTAGCCCGACAGGCGTGCCATTTCCTCTTGCGCGACGAATTCCGCTTCACCCCAGCGAATGTCCTCGCCTTCCTTCGGCGTTACCGGCGCGGCATCCTTGCCGATCTCGCCGACCCACAGCTGGCGGTCGCGCACGAATGACACATAGCGCCCGGTGTCGCTGACCCCGGGATTGAGTTCGCTCTCCTCCGTATCGGTCAGGCGGACGATCTCGCCATCGAGCCGAGCGAGGATGAGGTCGCCGTCGAGTGGCACCAGTATGCCCTTGCCGTCGGACGTCCACTGGTAGTCGATGATGCCCTTGAGGTTGCCGACCCGCGCGCGCTCGCGCTGCATCTTCTCGTCTTCGCTGAGTTCGCGGCCCGATCCCAATTTCTCGCTGTCGACCAGCATCGACCACGCCATGGTCTCGCGGTCATAGGCCCACAGGTCGTAGCGTTCCTTATCCTCGGCCCGGTTGCGCAGGAGGGTCAGATAGCGTCCGTCGGGCGACAGCTTAGCCTTGCGCGGGGCCGGCCCGTCGAGCGAGGGCGAGGCAAAGACGCGTTCGAAGGTCAGCTCCATGGGGGCGGTTTCCTGCTTGTTGGTGACGGATTGCGCAGCAAGCGGCGCAGCAAGGCAAGTGCCCAGCGCCAGAGCGGTGGCAAGGATCGGTTTTCGCAAAGCTTCTCTCCTGGCGACAGGCAAAGCCTGATGCCGAGGAGCGGCTCCAGTGGCAAGTCGAAGCACCGGGCGGAGGAAAATCATGCCTAATTTCGCCTTAAGCGCGCTTCCTTAAATCCCCTTAACATCCGGCTGCGACAAAGGCCTCGTCGTCACGGGGCGTTTCCGGCTCACTAGTTCCGCGGCGGCACCATCGAAGGGGAGCCAATACCGGCTCCTTCACGATCCCCACGCAAAAGGGCGGCCCCCGCAAGGGAGCCGCCCTTTATACTTTCCCGTCCTTGCGGAAAGGAGGAATTACGCCTTGGGCGCGTTGACCTTGCGCTCGGCGATACGAGCGCGCTTGCCGGTGCGGCCACGCAGGTAATAGAGCTTGGCGCGACGCACGACGCCGCGGCGGACCACGGTGATGCTGTCGACGATCGGCGAGTAGAGCGGGAACACGCGTTCCACGCCTTCACCGAAGCTCATCTTGCGGACAGTGAAGTTGCTGCCCATGCCGCGGTTCGAGCGGGCAATGACAACGCCTTCGAAATTCTGGACGCGCTCACGGGTGCCTTCGACAACCTTCACGCCGACGCGCACGGTGTCACCGGCGCGGAATTCGGGAATGTCCTTCCCGAGGTTCTCGATGGCTTCCGCCTCGAGCTGCTGAATGAGGTTCATTGAACCATATCCTTAGTCTTTTCGCCGCGCGCCAGAGGCAGGTCGGTCCCGAGCGTCACTGTAACGCTCCCAAAGGTCCGGCCTGCGTAACCGAGTGTCTTCTTCGCTCCTTGCCTTGCGCCAAGCAGCGATTTTCGCATGATCCCCCGATCGCAGCACTTCAGGGATCGTGCGCCCTTCCCATTCCTGAGGTCGGGTATATTGCGGGTATTCCAGGAGACCGTCCTCGAACGACTCCTCGTGCCCGCTTGTGGGCGCGCCCATTACCCCCGGAAGCAGGCGAATGCAAGCGTCGAGAATCGCCAGCGCGGCGGGCTCTCCGCCCGAGAGGACGATGTCCGCCAGCGACACCTGCTCGACCTGCGGAAAAGCCTCGAAAATGCGCTCGTCGAAGCCTTCGAAACGACCGCACAGGATGGTCAACCCCGGACCGGCAGCGATCTCGCGAATGCGTTCCTGAGTGATCGGTTTCCCGCGCGGAGTCATTGCGAGTATCGGTCGGTCATCTGCAACGCTCGCAAGCGCTGCTCCGATGACGTCAGGCTTGAGCACCATCCCTGCCCCACCACCCGCCGGTGTATCGTCCACGGTGCGATGCTTGTCCTTCGCGAAATCGCGAACCTGGACCGCCTCGCACGACCAGTCGCCGCGCTCCATTGCCCTCCCGGCGAGCGAAACGCCGAGCGGGCCCGGAAACATTTCGGGATAGAGTGTAAGGATGGTCGCGGCGAAACTCATGCGCCGCCGCCTAGCGCCTCACGCAACGCTTTGCCATCCCGCGCGTTCAAGCGCGCATGAGCGACCAAATCGACGACTGCATCATCGTTGGCGCAGGGCCGGCCGGCCTGACCGCAGCGATATACCTTGCCCGCTACCACCTCTCGATCCGCCTGTTCGACTGCGGGACGAGCCGCGCAAGCTGGATCCCGACGAGCCACAACCACGCCGGGTTTCCCGATGGCATCCATGGTGAGGACTTGCTCGAGAGGATGCGGGAGCAGGCAGCGCGCTACGGCGCCCTGAGGGAACCCAAGCGGGTGACCGACCTCAAAAAGGACGGGAAGGTCTTCATCGTCACCTGTGACGACCTGGAATTTCGCGCACGCAGCGTCCTGCTCGCCACGGGTGTCGTCAACAATCGCCCCGATGGCATCGACGCGCAATTGCACGACGAGGCGATGAGTCGCGGCCTCATTCGCTATTGCCCCGTCTGCGACGGTTACGAGGTCACCGACAAGAAGGTCGCGGTCATCGGCACGGGCGACCATGGCACGGCCGAGGCGCAATTCATCCGCACCTATACTGCCGACCTGACGCTGGTTTCGCCGGGGGGCGACCATGATCTTTCCGAGCAGTGCTCCAAGGCGCTCGAAACCGCCGGGATAGCAAGGGTCGCCGGCCCTTGTGGCGGCTTCGCTATCGAGAACGGCCGGATCGCATTCGACACCGCCGAAGGCCGAATGCATTTCGATTCGATGTACCCCGCCCTCGGTTCGGTCGTCCGCTCGGGCCTTGCCGTCTCGTGCGGTGCGAAAGTGGGCGAGGATGACTGCATCATCGTCGACGATCACATGGAAACGAGCGTGCCGGGCCTCTTCGCGGCAGGCGATGTCGTCATCGGCCTCGACCAGATCAGCCATGCGATGGGTCAGGCAGGCGTGGCCGCCACGACAATCCGCAACCACCTTGCTGAAGAGCGACCTCTCAGGCGCTAACCGCCACAGCCGCCGCAGCCGCCCCCGCACCCTCCATCGCCTCCACCGTCGCTGCTGCTTCCGCTGTCGGAGGAATAGCCACCGTCCGGACCGGAGCTGGCCGCCTGGCGCATCGAATGGAGTTGGGCAAAGGGTGTGCCGGCAAGGATCGCGGTACCGAACAGCGCGACCCCGAGGCCGAGTTCCCCATCCGTGGGCGCGGTCTTCAATCGGATCGACTGGTCCTGCACTTCCTTTACTGCCCGCTGTCCTGCGCGCGTACGGGGATCGAGGACGGCAAACCGCCACACGGCGAGGACCAGGGTGATGAAAAGCATTGTCGAGAGAAAGCCGGTCGGTTCGCCCAGTGCCTGACCCGCCTCCTTGCGGTACCAGCCGATGGTGAGGACCACGAGATAGGGCACAGTGCCGATCAGACGCATCGTCCAGCGGCTGCCGCTGTCCATCATAAGCTCGCGGCCCGCGAGGCTCTGCTTGATGTCCTGCAGGTATGGCTTGAGCGTCGTGTAAGCCTCGGTGATCCCGAACTCGCCAACCTTCGCCGTCAGCGCCCGCTCGCCCGGAGTGGTCCCGCCCTGACGCACCACCCGCAGCTTGTTTTCGCTTCCGTCCTCAATTTCCCCTCTGCCCAGCAACCAGGCGAGAGTGGCCTCGGTATAGCGCTTGGGGCCACCGGCTAGGAAAGCGAGTTCGCCGGGATCGCTGACCCGTTGGTCGCGCCCTTCAGCCCTCAGGAAGTTCGGCAGCCACCAACCCGCGATGATCGCCATCGCCATCAATGTCCCGAAGAACATCAGGAATTCGCTGCCGGAATATGCGGAAAAGCCGGAGATCATGTCTAACTCCCTGCGACCAGCAGGGCGCCGACAAAGAGCAAGGTCCCTGCCATGGGGATGATTATCAGCCAGTTTCGTGACAGGACCATGACGTCTTTCGGGTTCACCCGAAAAGCCTTGGGGTCGATCGCAAAGCGCCTCTGAGCATCGCGCCAGATGTCGGGTGGCGGAGGCTCGCCGAAAGCTTCCTCGTAACTCTTCAGCGTCGCGGCATACTGGTCATAGTAGCGCCTTCGCTCGACCGCCCCGCCGGCGGTAGGGCCATGGTGGAGGCTCATCCCGAGAACGTCAGGACAAAAACGCTCCCAGTAATCGCGGCTGTAGGTGAGGTGCAGGTGCCAGGCCTGGTCGACAGCATCGGACGGAGTAACCTCGTGCCCGGAAGTTACTGCGAGATAGCAGAAGCGTTTGTACTCGCGGATTACGCGCTCGGCGAATTGCAGCGTCCAACGGTTCTCGCGCGCGAGACGCTGGGCAAAGGTCAGCGATGCGGTGGGAGGGCCGATCTCGTAGGCGGCAAGGCGCTGCCAGAGGTCTGAGGCGACGGCGGACATCGCCGACTACCTATCCCAGAATGCCTCCGAAATCACTAACCGGCTCGCATCCCACTTGGGCACGGCCTGCTCGGTCAGCGGGACCATGAACTTCTTGCCGTCGGGCTTCTCGATTTCGACGATGTCGGTGGCGCCGAAATTCTCGACCGCGCAGACCCGTCCGACATCCTCGCCCGTGTCGGTTACGACAGGCAGGTCGAGGAGGTCGGAGAAATAGAATTCCCCCTCCTCCAGCCCTGGAAGCTCTTCACGGGAAACGGAAAGGGCGGTGCCGCGCAGCTGCTCCGCCATGGTGCGATCCGACACCTCGGCAAAGCGCGCGATGGCACCGCCCTTGTTGTCGCTGCGGATCTTTACGAGGGTCAGCGAACCATCGTTGAAGCTCTTGTGCGATTTGAGGGCATCGAGCCCCTCGCCCAACAGCTTCAGGCGGACTTCGCCCGCCACGCCATGCGCGCCGGTGACGGCGGCCAGCGTGAGGGGCTTGTCCGACATGGGAAAGGCTTACTCGGCCTTTTCTTCGGCTGCGTCTTCGGCCGGAGCCTCTTCAGCAGCAGCTTCCTCAGCGGGAGCTTCCTCAGCGGCAGCTTCTTCGGCCGGAGCTTCTTCGGCAGCGACTTCTTCAGCGGCAGCTTCTTCAGCCGGTGCGTTGGCTTCTTCCTCGGCAGCCTTGGCAGCTTCCTCGGCTTCGGCAGCCTTGGCAGCCTTCTCTTCAGCGCGTTCCTTGGCAGCTTCGCCCGGTTCGCCCTTCTTCGGGTTGTTGCGCGGTGCACGCTCAAGGACGCCGGCGGCGTCGAGGAAGCGGTGGACGCGGTCGGTCGGCTTGGCGCCAACGCTCAGCCAGTGACGTGCACGGTCTTCGTCGAGCTTCACGCGCTCGCCCGAATCCTTCGGCAGCATCGGGTTGTAGGTGCCGATCTGCTCGAGGTACTTGCCGTCACGCGGGCTGCGCGTGTCGGAGACGACGATGCGGTAGTAAGGACGCTTCTTGGCGCCACCGCGCGAAAGACGGATTGCAACTGCCATTTGATATTACCTTTCGAATGTAAACGTCTGAAACTTATTTCTTCTTGAGCAAGTCCTGGAGGTCGGGGGGAAGCGTGTCCATGTCCACGCCCGGTCCACCCGAGGGCCCGCCGAGACCGGGCATGCCACCCGCTCCACCCAGGCCCGGCATAGCGGCGCCGAGGCCGCCTTTGCCGAACAGGGCGCCGAGGCCCTTCAAACCGCCCATCTTCTTGATCTGCTTCATGGCGCGCGCCATTTCCTGGTGCATCTTCAGGACCTTGTTGACCGACTGCACATCGGTGCCCGAACCGGCCGCCACGCGCTTCTTGCGCTTTGCATTGAGCAGTTCGGGACGCTTGCGCTCCTTGGGAGTCATCGAACCGATGATGGCATCCATGTGCACGAGGACCTTGTCGTCCATCCCGCTCGCCGCCATCGCCGCCTTGGCCTTCTTCATGCCGGGCATCATGCCTGCGAGCATGCCGAGGCCGCCCATCTGCTGCATCTGGCGAAGCTGCATGCGCAGGTCGTCGAGGTCGAACTTGCCCTGCGCCATCTTCTTGGCGAGCGCTTCGGCTTCGTCCTGCTTAATCGTCGCGGCGGCCTTCTCGACCAGCGAAACCACATCGCCCATGCCGAGGATGCGACCGGCAACGCGCTTGGCATCGAAAGCCTCGATCGCGTCGAGCTTTTCGCCCGTACCTGCGAACTTGATCGGCTTGCCGGTGACATAGCGCATCGACAGCGCCGCACCGCCGCGGGCATCGCCGTCCATACGGGTCAGCACGACGCCGGTCAGCGGCACCTCGCCGGTAAAGCTCTGCGCGACGTTGACCGCGTCCTGGCCGGTCAGGCTGTCGACCACCAGCAGCACTTCGGTCGGTGCCGAGACGCTGGCAATTGCCTTCATCTCGGCCATCAGCGCTTCGTCGACGTGGAGGCGACCTGCAGTGTCGAGCAGAAGCACGTCGGCGGCCTGCAGCTTGGCGCTCTCCATCGCACGGCGGGCGATATCGACCGGCTGCTGGCCCGGAATGATCGGCAGGGTAGCGACGTTCACCTGCTCGCCGAGAACCTTGAGCTGTTCCTGCGCGGCGGGGCGATTGACGTCGAGCGACGCCATGATCGCCTTCTTGCCGTGCTTTTCCTTGATCAGCTTGCCGAGCTTGGCGGTCGTAGTCGTCTTACCCGAGCCCTGCAGACCGACCATCATGATGACGACCGGCGGGCGCGCGGCGAAGTTGAGTTCGGCAGGCTCGTCGCCGCCGAGCATCTCGGTCAGTTCGTCGCTGACGATCTTGACGACCTGCTGTCCGGGCGTGACCGACTTGAGGACTTCCGAACCGATCGCCTTTTCGGTGACCGCATCGACGAAGCGGCGCACGACAGGCAGCGCGACGTCGGCTTCGAGCAGTGCCACGCGGACCTCGCGCATGGCATCGCGCACGTCCTGCTCGCTGAGCGCACCGCGCCCGCGCAGCTTGTCGAACACATTGCCGAGACGATCGGACAGGTTGTCGAACACGTGCCTACTCCAAACCCCGGCGCCGCAACGGATGCCGGAAAACGCGAAAAACGCCGGCGGACGAGAACTCGTCGGCCAGCGTGGGGACAAGCCCCTGTAATCCCAAACTAATGCCCGGGTGTGATGGAAGCAGGTCGCAGCCGTCGCCACGACCCGCTACCATCAAATCCGGGTGAAATGGTGGAGCCTAGCGGGATCGAACCGCTGACCTCTACAATGCCATTGTAGCGCTCTCCCAGCTGAGCTAAGGCCCCGAGCCATTTCCTGCGACACGTCCTGGGAGGCGTGTCACCCTTGCGGGAGGCGCCCAATATAAGGGCCCTCACCGCAATGCAACAGCAAAATTAGCTATCGTCGGAATCGTCGTCGTCGCCCTTCGACTTGGTCTCGACGCCGAGGTCGTCGTCGCCGCCGAGGTCGACTTCGTTGTCGGGCGAATCGTCGTCTTCGTCGATGTCGATGTCCAGATCGTCATCGTCGTCGCCACCGAGATCGCTGTCCGCCTCGATGTCCTTCTTCTTCTCTTCTTCGAAGGGAATCGGCTGCTTCGACTTGAGCACGGGCTCCGGATCCCATTCCTCACCGCATTCGATGCAGGTGACGGGATCGTCCTTCGTCAGATCGTAGAAGCGAGTGCCGCACTTCGGGCAGGTACGCTTCGTGCCCCATTCCGGTTTGACCATGTGTAATCCTTGGTTTTCTGCTCCGTGACATACCGCTCCGGAGCGCTTGAATTCGTATTGTTGATGATGGGATCCCGGAGGCCGGGAATCAACTGCGCGCGCGCCTTGCCAGACTGTTTTCGCGCTGTCAAAGCGCTCGCGCGCAAAGCCACGCCAACCAAGAGATTATGTGACCTCACACCGCTTTCAACCCTCTGGCCCTCTTACCGGCCGCATTCGCGTGCCGGGCGACAAGTCGATCAGCCACCGCTCGCTCATGTTCGGCGCGCTCGCTGTCGGACGTAGCCGCATTTCCGGCCTGCTCGAAGGCGAGGATGTCCTTGCCACCGCCGCGGCCCTGCGCGCCATGGGTGCGATGATCGGACGCGATGGGGATGACTGGATCGTTGACGGTGTCGGCGTCGGCGGATTGCTCCAGCCGGAGCAGGCGCTCGACATGGGCAATTCCGGCACCTCTACGCGCCTTCTTATGGGCCTTGTCGCCAGCCACGGCATCACTGTGGCCTTCACCGGTGATGCCAGTCTGTCGAAACGGCCGATGCGGCGGGTGATCGATCCGCTTTCCACCATGGGGGCGAGCTTTACGCCCTCCCCCGGCGGTCGCCTGCCGCTGATGATGAAGGGGATGCAGCCGGCGGTGCCTATTGAATACCGCCTCCCCGTGGCGAGTGCACAGGTGAAGAGCGCAGTGCTGCTGGCGGGGTTGAACACGCCGGGCATAACGACGGTTATCGAGCCGGTGCCCACCCGGGATCACACCGAGCGCATGCTGCGCGGTTTCGGAGCCGACCTGACCGTCGAAGAAGCCGAGGGCGAGCGTATCATCCGCATCCATGGTACCGCAGACCTTCACCCCTGCGACATCACCGTACCGGGCGACCCCTCCTCTGCCGCTTTTTTTGCAGTGGCGGCCAGCATCGTGCCCGGCAGCAATCTCGTCATCGAGAACGTCGGCCTCAATCCGACACGCGATGGAATCTTCCGCGTCCTGGCACAGATGGGCGCGGACATCGAAAAGCTCGACGAGCGCGAAGTCGGGGGTGAACCCGTTGCAGACCTTCGGGTGCGCCATTCTCAGCTTAAGGGTATCGAAGTCGATCCCGATGTCGTGCCGAGCATGGTCGACGAATTTCCCGTGCTGTTTGTTGCCGCTGCGATGGCAGAAGGCACGACGGTAACCAGCGGGCTCGAGGAGCTGCGCGTCAAGGAAAGCGATCGCCTGTCGGCCATGGCCGCCGCCCTTACCGGAGCAGGCGTCCCGCTGGAGGAGCTTGAAGACGGCCTGGTGATCCAGGGCAGCGGCGGCGCACCCTTGCGCGGCACTGCCAGCAAGGCGACCGAAACCCATCTCGACCACCGCATCGCAATGAGCATGGCGGTAGCGGGCCTAGCCAGCCGCGACGGGGTCGAGGTCGATAGCACCGAGCCAATCGCCACGAGTTTCCCGAACTTCATGACGTTGCTGGACGAGGCGGCAGCGTGAACGGAATGGATATCTACACGCTCGTCGGCTTTGTCGGCATGGCCTGCATCATTGGCGCTTATGCGTATTTGACCGCCAAGACGAAACCGAACCCGTTCGTACTTCACGGGACCAACCTTGCGGGCGCGGCCTTGCTGACGGTTTCGCTGCTGGTCCACACCAACCTGCCGAGCCTGGTGCTCGAGGGTTTCTGGGCAGCGATTGCGATCTACGGATTGGTGAAGGCGATGCGCGCCCGGAGAAACCCCGCATGATCATTGCGGTCGATGGCCCCACGGCCTCGGGCAAGGGCACCATTGCCAAGGCGCTTGCCGCGCACTTCGGCCTGCCGCACCTCGATACAGGCCTGCTCTATCGCGCGGTCGGGCGGCAGGTGTTCCTCGACGGCGGCGACCCCGGCAACGGAGGCGATGCACTGGCGGCGACCAGCTTCCCCGACAGCCTGCTCGACGATCCCCACTTGCGAACCGAAGAAACCGGAGGGCTGGCAAGCCGGGTTTCGGTTCATCCTTCGGTGCGACAGGCGCTCTACGAACGCCAGCGCCAGTTCGCCCTGCAGGAAGGTGGCGCCGTTCTCGACGGACGCGATATCGGGACGGTCATCGCTCCGGAGGCCGAGGTAAAGCTGTTCGTCACCGCCAGCGTGGCAGCGCGGGCGAAACGGCGTTTCCTCGAGATGCAGCAGCGCGGCGTCAAAGTGACGCTCGCAGAAATCGAAGACGACCTGCGCCGTCGGGACGAACGCGATACCAACCGGGCAGTCGCCCCACTCGTTCCGGCAGCAGACGCTCATGTAATCGACACCAGCGCACTGGATCGCGACGCGGCGATCGCTGCGGCGATTAGTGTGGTGGAAAAAGCACTCGACTAAGTCCTGAGCCGCCTCTTGCCATGCGGTCTCTAATTCCATAACCTGTTATATAACACGTTATGGAGATTCGCATGGTCGACGTCGTTGCGCAGATGGGCCCAGCCTTCCTCGGCAGCAGGCTGAAGCGCCTTGGCGAGCGGATGCAGGCCAGCGCGGCGCAGATTATCGCCGATGCCGGCATCCCCCTCCAGCCGGGTCACATGGCAGCCATGGCTGCACTGCGCACCGGACCGAAGACCATCGGCCAGCTCGCAGACGCCAGCGGCACCAGCCAGCCGGGCATGACCCGCACCATCGGACAGCTGACAAAGCTCGGCATGGTGGCCGATGTCGAATGCGACGACCAGCGCAGTCGTATGATTGGCCTCACGGCTGAAGGCACACGGACCGTCAACGTGATCGCGTCCGACGTCTGGCCGCGCGTCGGCATGGCCGCCGAACAAATTCTGGACCGTCTCGAAGGCGATTTCCTTCGCCAGCTCGCCGTTATCGAGGAGTCGCTGTCCGAAGCCTCGATCGCCGAACGGGCCATGCAATCGGAACCGGGCCGGCTGACCCTGCTCGGCTGGGACCCAGCCCTCGCCCACGAGTTCCATGACATCAACGCCGAGTGGATCGAGGCGATGTTCGTTCTCGAACAAACAGACCGCGACGTCCTCGAAAATCCGCAGGAACGGATCATCGATTCCGGCGGCGACATCATGTTCGTCCACGCAGCCGGTCTCGGCATCGTCGGCGCCTGCGCCTTGCAGAAAACGGGCCCAGCAGCTTTCGAACTCACCAAGATGGGTGTCCGGGAAAGTGCGCGCGGCCTCAAGGCCGGGGAGTTCTTGCTCGAAGGCATGATCGATCGGGCGCGCCAACTAGGTGCCGAAAAGCTCTACCTACTGACCAATCGCAAGTGTGCCGCGGCCGTCCACCTCTACGAGAAGCTGGGCTTCGAGCACGATGCCGGGATCATGGCAGATTACGGCGCCCGCTATGATCGATGCAACGTGGCCATGCTCTACACCGGTGTCTGAGACCGACTGCCACTTGCCGCATGTCGGGCGCGGCAATTAGTATCCGGTCCGGCGACCACGGAGGGGAGCGTGCGTTGAACAAGGACTATGAGACCAAACTGATCGGGCTCAGCGCCGTCTGGGCTCTCGCCCTCCTCGCCTCCGGGTGGTCTCCCCATGACCGCGCCACCTGGTGGATGGAGGTCGCCCCGGCGCTGATAGCACTGCCCATCCTGTGGCTGACCGGAAAGCGCTTTGAGCTGACCACGTTAGCCTTGGCCCTGATCGGTTTCCACGGACTCGTGCTGATGCTCGGCGGAGCTTACACCTACGCCCGCGTGCCGGTCGGCTTTGCGGTGCAGGACTGGCTGGACCTTGCACGCAACCCCTACGACCGCTTCGGACATTTCATCCAGGGTTTCGTCCCGGCAATCGTTCTGCGCGAGCTGCTCATCAGGCTGGGTAGCCTGCGACCGGGCTGGTTGCTGACGGCCCTCGTAATGGCCTGCTGCCTGGCCGTGAGTACTTCCTACGAACTGATCGAGTTCGGCGCGGCAATGGCGCTAGGCCAAGGGGCGGACGAGTTTCTCGGCACCCAGGGAGACCCTTGGGACACCCAGTGGGATATGCTCATGTGCCTTGTTGGAGCGCTCGCTGCTCTCATGTTGTTGACGAAGCTCCACAATCGCCAATTGTCGCGGGTAAGTGCGAGCAGCTGACAACCGAGTAGCCTTCAGGGGCATTGCACAAACCTCCCGACAGGCGCAGAAGTCCGCCACCGAATGAGGTCGCGATAGGGTCGCCCATGGGCGCCGACGCGCATTCGTGACAAGCACGACATGTGGTGTCCCGCCCCAAAGCAGGGAGAGCACCTATGAAGAAGTTGCTTTTTGCAGCGGTACTGCTGAGCTTTGCGCCAACTTCGGCGCATGCTGAACACTGGGACGTCATTGGCCAGAAGCTGAAAAATGGGTGCACGATGGGCCAGTACATGGCCATCGTGAAGGACTTCAACACGTGGGGTAAGAGCTACGGCTATTCGACCACAATCATCACCCCGATCCAGGACGCCGACCAGGCGACCTTCTGGTGGATAGGAAAGACGCCAAACGCCGCCAAATTCGGTGCAGCCTGGGACGCCTGGCGCGATGCGCAAGCAGACGCCAGTTCAGCTCCGGCCAAACTCCAGGCGCGCTTTGATGCTTGCGCCGACAATACGAGCCGCAGCGGGTACGACGCCTGGTAGATACCGACGGGCAATGGCGGGGACGCAATAATAGGGCGCGTCCTCGCCATGCTTCCCCCCTCAAGTCCGATGCAATTTCCTTGCGTTTCGCGCTTTCATCGCCTAGGCGCGCGCCCGTTCTCCCAATCTCCGGATTGAAGGACCTTCGCGGCGGCATGGGGCCTCGCGGAGAAGTCGGCCTCTTGCCCCGTACGGCCCGCAATGGTGCGAGCAGACGGAGAAAGACCCCGGGAAAACCGGCGGCCGGTAGCAAAACGATCGAAGGACTATCCATATGGCAACCTCTGCCAATCCAACTCGCGACGATTTCGCGAAGATGCTCGACGAGCAGCTCGGTGGCGCCGATGACGGCGGCTTCGAGGGTCGCGTCGTCAAGGGCACCGTCACTGCCGTCGAGAACGGCTATGCAATGATCGACGTCGGCCTCAAGAGCGAAGGCCGCATCGACATCAAGGAATTCATGCGCGGCGAAGGCGACACGGCACCGGCAGTCGGTGACGAAGTCGAAGTGTTCGTCGACCGCGTCGAGAACGCCGACGGCGAAGCAATGCTGTCACGCGACCGCGCCCGCCGCGAAGCCGCCTGGGACAAGCTGGAAAGCGAGTTCGGCGAAGGCAAGCGCGTCGAAGGCCGCATCTTCGGCCGCGTCAAGGGCGGCTTCACCGTCGACCTCGACGGCGCCGTGGCCTTCCTGCCCGGTTCGCAGGTCGACATCCGTCCGGTGCGCGACGTCGCTCCGCTGATGGACATGGCCCAGCCCTTCCAGATCCTCAAGATGGACCGTCGTCGCGGCAATATCGTCGTTTCGCGTCGCGCGGTGCTTGAAGAAACCCGCGCCGAACAGCGCAGCGAGCTGATCAACGACCTGACCGAAGGCCAGGTGATCGACGGCGTCGTGAAGAACATCACCGACTACGGTGCGTTCGTCGACCTCGGTGGCATCGACGGCCTGCTGCATGTCACCGACATGAGCTACAAGCGCGTCAACCACCCGAGCGAAATGATCGAGATCGGCCAGACCGTGACCGTCCAGATCATCCGCATCAACGAAGACACGCAGCGCATCAGCCTCGGCATGAAGCAGCTCGAAAGCGATCCGTGGGACGGCGTCGCCGCGAAGTATCCGATCGGCATGAAGATGACGGGCACCGTCACCAACATCACCGAATATGGCGCCTTCGTCGAAATCGAACCTGGCATCGAAGGCCTGGTCCACGTTTCGGAAATGAGCTGGACCAAGAAGAACGTCCACCCGGGCAAGATCGTTTCGACCTCGCAGGAAGTCGAAGTCATGGTCCTCGAGGTCGACAGCGACAAGCGCCGCATCAGCCTCGGTCTCAAGCAGGCTCAGCGCAATCCGTGGGAAGAGTTCGCGGAGAAGCACCCGGTCGGCACCAAGGTCACCGGCGAAGTCAAGAACGCAACCGAATTCGGCCTGTTCATCGGCCTCGATGGCGACGTCGACGGCATGGTTCACATGTCGGACATCGCATGGGGCATCTCGGGTGAAGACGCCCTCGCCCTGCACCGCAAGGGCGAGCAGGTCGAAGCCGTCGTTCTCGACGTCGACACCGACAAGGAACGCATCAGCCTCGGCATGAAGCAGCTCGAAAAGGGTGCTCCGACCGAAGCCGGCGCCGGCAGCTCGCTGCGCAAGAACGAGGTGGTCACCGTGACCGTTCTCGAAGTGCGTGACGGCGGTCTCGAAGTGCAGGTCGGCGACGATGGCGCCACCGGCTTCATCAAGCGCTCGGACCTCGGCCGCGACCGCGACGAGCAGCGTCCGGACCGCTTCCAGCCCGGCCAGAAGGTCGACGCCATGGTCACCGGTTTCGACCGCTCGAAGAAGCCCAACTTCTCGATCAAGGCTCGCCAGATCCACGAGGAAAAGGAAGCCGTGGCACAGTTCGGTTCGTCGGACTCGGGTGCATCGCTCGGCGACATCCTCGGCGAAGCGCTGAAGAAGAAGGAAGACTAAGTTCTTCCCACCTTTTCGAAGGTAATCAGGAAGGCCCGCTTGCGAGACCCGCAGGCGGGCCTTTCCTCATTGGGTCGCGCGTCCTACATTCAGGCATCCATCGCGCTGAAGGACAGCAGACCGCCATGCTCGAAGTTCACCAGTTTCCCTGCCTGTCCGATAATTACGGCTACCTGCTCCACGATCCCGAGAGTGGTGAGACCGCGGCAATCGATACGCCCGACGGTGCCGAATATCTCAAGCAGGCCCGCGAGAAGGCGTGGCAGATCACCCAGATCTGGAACACTCACTGGCATCCTGACCATGCCGGCGGGAATGCCACCATTGTCGAAGCGACGGGAGCAAAGGTCATCGCTCCCAAGGAAGTCGAACGTATCGCGCCGATCGACCGCGTGGTGAGCAATGGCGATGCAGTGATGCTTGGCGATTGGCAGGCGCGCGTGATCGACGTGTCGGGCCACACCAACGGCCACATCGCCTACCACGTCTCAAATGCTGACTTGGCATTTGTCGGCGATAGCGTGTTCGCGCTTGGCTGCGGGCGGATGTTCGAGGGTCAGCCGGATCAATTCTGGCACAGCCTCGAGCGGATCAGGCAATTGCCGCCCAACACCCTGCTCTACTGCGCGCATGAATACACCGCATCGAACGCTCGCTTCGCTCTTCATGCCGACCCCGACAATGCGGAACTTCGTCTCTATGCCGCCCGTGTCGAGGAAAAGCGCGCCAAGGGCGAGCCGACCGTGCCCACGGTTCTTTCGCGCGAATTGCTGACCAATCCCTTCCTGCGTGCCGACAGCGCTGAACTGCGCGACCGCTGGGGCGGAACGAACCCCGCTGAGACCTTCGCCGCCCTGCGCCACGCCAAGGACAATTTCTGACGATGGCGATCCGGGGCTATCACGCGCACATCTATTTCGATCCGCCCGAGCTCGAGACTGCGCGCGCCTTCGCCAAGGCAGCTTACGAAACATTCAATGTGCCTGTCGGACATTTCCACACCGCACCGGTCGGACCGCATCCGCGCGGATCCTGCCAGCTTTCGATGCGTCCCGAACAGTTCGCGGAATTTGCTGCCTGGGCCTCCGAGGCGCGTGGGGATCTGACCATCTTCGCGCATGGCCTCAGTGGCAACGATCTCGATGACCACACGAAATACGTCATCTGGTTCGGCCAGTCGGAAGCACTCGACATAACGATTTTCGACTGAGATGAAGGCCGTTCTCGTCAGCAGACTGTCGGACGACCTTTCAGGCGTCGCGCTCGCCGATTTGCCCGTACCGGAATGCGGCGAAGGCGAGGTCCTGGTAAGGGTGCGAGCGGCATCGCTCAACTTTCCCGACCTGCTGATGACGCAGGGCGGATACCAGTTCAAACCCGAGGTGCCCTTCGTTTCCGGCCTGGAAATGGCAGGCGAGGTCGTCGAGGCACCGGAAGGATCCCCGTTCGCAGTTGGCGATCGCGTCATGGGTGGCGCCAAGACCGGCGCCTTTGCCGAATACGTGGCTCTCTCCGCATCCTCGCTCCGCCCCATACCCGAGCGCCTCTCATTTGCCGCAGCCGCCTCGATGGGCGCGGCCTACCACACCGCATATGTTGCGCTGGTCGAGCTTGGGCACTTGCAGCCTGGACAAACGGTCTTGGTCCACGGTGCCAGCGGTGGTGTCGGTCTCGCCGCGTGTGACCTCGCCAAGGCATTGGGCGCCAACGTCATTGCCGCCACCCACCGCCAGGACAAGCTCGGGCCGATAGAGAGCATTGTGAAACCGGACGCGGCCATCCTCAACACCGGGCGGTTTCGCGAACAGGTAGCAGAGCTGACCGATGGTCGCTTGTGTGACCTCGTCTACGACCCTGTCGGCGGCGACGTGTTCGACGAGAGCACCCGGTGCATAACCTTCGGCGGCAAGCTGCTGGTCATCGGCTTCGTCGCGGGGCGCATACCCGAGATTGCGGTCAATATTCCGCTCATAAAGGGTTTCTCGGTGGTCGGAGTGCGGGCCGGGGAATACGCCCGCCGCTTCCCCGAACGGGGCAAGCGTATCGCAGCGGAGCTTGCTCGACTTGCGAGCGAAAGGCGAATTACGCCGCACGTCGACCGAATTCTCCCGCTCGACCGCTGGCGCGAGGCGTTCGAGGCCATGCAGCGCGGCGAGATCATCGGGAAGATCGTATTGGAACCCTGAATCGAAAAGGGCGGCCCCGCAGGACCGCCCTCTCGATTTCTCACCTATCGACGCGGATCAGATTCCCGCGATGACCTTGTCGGCCAGCGAGCGATCGGCATCGGCGTCATGCTTTTCGGCGATCAGCTTGCGGCTGGCTGCGGTTGCGGCGTTGACGGCACGATTGCGGACATCCTCCACCGCTTCACGCTCGGCAGCAGCGATCTTGTCTTCCGCCATACGCTTGCGGCGTTCGACCATCGCCTTGCTGTCGGCTTCGGCCTTCTCGAGGATGGCGTCGGCTTCATGCTGCGCGTTGGCGAGCATGGCTTCGGCGTCCTTCTCGGCACCGGCGATCTTAGCGGCATATTCGTTGCGAAGCGCCTCGGCTTCCGCACGGAGCTGCTTGGCTTCGTCCAGCTGGTCCTTGATCGCGGCGATCTTGCTGTCGAGCCCGCCGGCGATGGTCTTGTGAACCTTGGCGCCGAAGAAGGCGATCAGGAGCAGGACGAACATCGCGATCGAAACCACCTGGAATGGTGCAAGGCCAAACAGTTCGGGTTCGGCATGGGTCGGCGCACCGCCATGGCCTTCTTCGACGAAGGCTTCGGCTGCTTCCGTGGCGAAGACCTCGGGTGCGGCGGTTGCTTCAGCCATGAGTCATTGCCTCCTTGACGGCCTTACTCGCGGCAGGCTTGGTCACCTTCACCCCTGCGAGGCGAGAGACGATGTCCTGTGCGGCCTCGACAGCCACATCCTGCACTTCGGCGAGCGCCGCTGTGCGGGCTTCGGAGATCCGCACTTCCGCTTCCTCAAGCTTCTTGTCGAGACGCGCCTGCGCAGCCTTGAGCTTCTTGTCGGACGAGGCAGCCGCGTCGCTCTTGGCCTTGGCGACAATCGCCTGGGCCGCGGCGCGGTTCTCGTTCTCGCGCACCCGCCATGCCTCTTCCTGCTCGTCGGCGGCATCGCGAGCGGCCTTGGCAGCGGCGAGGTCGGCGGCGATCTGGGAATCACGCTGGGCAACCGTCTCCATCACCTTGGGGACCATGCCCCGACCGATGACGAAAAAGGTGATGCCGAAGAAGACCAGCAACCAGAAGACCTGGCTGGACCATGTTTCGGCAAGCTGTGCTATCTGTGGCATGTCAGCTCTCGAAAGGCGGGTACGGGGTAATCTTGCGGCCGGTCGGAACAAACCCCGACCGACCGGAATGACTGATCGTTGCTATTAGGCGACGAAGATCAGGATCATTGCAACGACGAACGCCAGCAGGCCGAGAAGTTCGGCAGCGGCGAAGCCGATGAAGAGGCGGCCCTGCTGGCCGTCGGCAGCGCCCGGGTTGCGCAGAGCGCTTTCGAGGAACGAACCGAAGACGTTACCCACACCGATGGCGGCCATGCCGGCACCGATTGCAGCGAGACCGGCGCCAACCAGCTTTGCAGCTTCTACTTCCATGACAAACTCCTTTGGGAAATCAGATATATTGAAACGAAACTTAGTGAAGGTTCTCAGCGTCGTTGATGTACAGCGACGTCAGAAGAGCGAAAACGTAGGCCTGGATGCCGGCCACCAGCAGTTCCAGCGCGCAGATGCCGATCATCAGCAGGAAGCTCGGCAGGCCGACCACGCCGGTCCACAGGGCTCCGGCATTGGTGCCGTCGATCACGAAGCTCGAAAGCACTTCAAGCAGGACGTGACCGGCCATCATGGCGACGAAAAGTCGCAGGCCGAGGCTGAACGGACGCACCATGAACGAGATGAACTCGATCGGCGCGATCACCGGGATCATCGGCAGCGGCGTGCCGTGCGGCACGAACAGGCTGAAGAAGTGGAGACCGTGCTTCCAGAAGCCGACCAGGAGGACGATCGAGAAACTCAGGATCGCCAGCACGCCAGTCACGGTGAAATGGCTGGTAAACGTGAAGGGATGGAGGCCGATAACACCAAGCGGCATGAGGCCGAGGAGGTTGGCGAAGAGGATGAACATGAACAGGCTGAAGACGTAAGGCACGTACTTGCGCCCTGCCTTGCCAATGTTCGCTTCGAGCATGTTGTCGATGAAACCGGTGAAGGTTTCTACCATCATCTGCCAGCGTCCAGGCACGAGCTCGCGCTTCATGCCGCCGGCGACGAAGAGGAAGAGCACCACGGTGGTGATCAGCATCCACAACGCGCTGTTGGTGAAGGCGATATTGTAGCCCATGAGCTCCCAGTTGGCCGAACCGGCAATCGGTTCGATCGTGAACTGGTGCATCGGGTCGACTTTGGCTTCGACTGCCACGTCTCGCTAACCCCTAAATCCTGTAAACAGCGCCCCGAAAGCCCGGTCAGGGCTGATTGTCGGGGCGCACATTAGCCGCACGGATGATGTTCCTGAAGGCGACCACGATCCCGAGGAACAGGCCGACCAACAGACCCCAGGGATTGGTGCCGGTAAAATAGCCGATGGCATATCCGATCACCGATCCGCCGAGGAGCCCGCCAAGAAGATCCGCCAGTACACGGTTGCCGCTACGATAATTCGCGTCGGCACCCGATGCCTGCGGGCGGTTGCGCTCCTCTTCACGCTGCTGTGCGGCTTCAAGCCGCTTTTCCAGCGCATCGATCCGCGCATCCTCCTGGATGGGCTCCCGTGCGGGCTCGTCGTTGCTCATGCCTTGCTCCTTTTAAGGGGGTTGCGCGGCACGGGCACGGACTTGCCCGCCGAGGGCGCCGCCCCCTTAGAAGGGGGGCATGGGCGAGTCAACACGCCAGACCCCTGTTTCGCGCCTCTATGGCTCAAAGTATAACCCCGCCGCCACTGGGGCGACGGGGCAAGCGGTTAGGAAGTTACCTTTCCTGACTTAGGGACAACGCGAATCGCGCAGTGGAGCGCCTGCGCCGCGGGTCGCCCAGCTACCGTCCGGAGCCTGGTACTTTTCGCCCGGCGCGGTGGCCAGGATCGCCTGGCAGCCTGCGGTCAACGCATATTCCTCAAGCGTGGCGTTGGTCGCCTTGGCACGTTCTGAGTAGACCGCGCGGCGCTTGATGTTGATGTCGTTGACGATGCGCTGCAACTCGGCGTTCGATGCGCCGACAATGCCGAGATAGCCGTCCATTTTCTCGCCTACCTGCCCGCTGGCGCGAGCAGCGGCATAAGCCGGATCGCGCTGGGCAAAGGCGGGGCTCGCGATGCCGCCAAGAGCGGTCGCGATCGCGGCGGTGGCCAGCACCGCCCTGGAAATTCGCTTGGTCATCATGTCACCCATCAAAAAATATCCGCGTTCTCTTCGATTGTGTTCCCCGCGTCTTCAGCGAGGCGATAGATCACTTCCTGGCGGATGTTGACGTTGAGCTCGATCACGATCGGCTCTTCGGGCGCATTCACTGTGATGCATCCGGCAAGCGCGAGCGGAGCAAGCGTAGCCGCCGCCATCCGTTTCGCACCGTGCATCGCCCTGCTCCCCTGCATGACAGGGTTTGTCGCAGCGCTTGCGCGGTCCGTCAATTCAACGGTCTTCATAGCCCCTACTCGCTTTCCTGCTCCTGAATGGTGGGTTCATCCGGAATTACGTCTTCCGGCTCGATTTTAGGTTCGGCCTCTTCGCCGGTCACGGAGCGGCGCAGCAGGCGTTTGCCATCGTCGGACAACAGGCCCAGCTCGCGCGGGTCGCGTACGGCAGAGGGATCGTAAAGCGCCTTCATGCTGGTCAGCAGCTGGTAGAACTGCGCGCGGATGTTGATCCGGAACTGGAGCGGCAGCTTGGCCAGCTGCTTGGTCACGAAGTTGGACTTGGCGCCCTCACCCTGGCTCACGCCATCGAATCGCACGCGAGTGACGATCTCGCCCGTAAGCGGACCTTCCATAATTACGCGCATCTGGTCGTAGTTGAGACTCTTGAGCGCATCGAAGGCGAAATTGGCGATGGGTGACAGGTCCTTGTATGTCAGTTCGCCGACATAGGACACGTTCCCTCCCGGTGGACGGGAGATGAGGACGCCAGTATCAATCTTGCCGTTGCCGTTCGCATCGAAGACAATTGGCACCGTCCCGTCGAAGGTGCCGGTCGCAGAGATATTCTCCAGTTCCATCTGGGCCACAAACTGCGCCGCCTCGAGTCCGACGATCTCGAAGATGTAACGTCGCTCCTCACTGACGCCGAAGTTGAAGTCGACATCGCGCAAGAGCAGTCGTCCACCCATGAAGGGCCAGCTGCCGCCTGCGACGGCGAGCAGGGTTCCATCTCTCAATGCGAACTCGATCTCGCCATCGAGCACTTCGATACCAGGGTTGATCGAGGCAACTCGCAGCTTCTGGTTCGGAGCGGTCGTAAGATTGAGCAGATCGGTGAATTCGATCGTGCCGCTGGCGCCCTTCACCGGGCCGAATGCAGCAGCGAAATCGAGACCTTCGGTGCCGAATGTTCCAGAACTGGTAACGTTTCCGTTGGCGGCCCAGTCTATTCGTCCCTTGCCGGTGACCGTTCCATCGGCATTGGCAATGACACCCAATGCCAAAGGCGTAAGCTGATCGGGCTGGAGCCTCTCGTCGAATACCAGGCCAGGGACATCGAGATTGGCGTGCCCCGCCCCAGTCGCGAGGTTGTGCCTGATGTCGGCAATCGTGACGAGGCGATCGGTGCCCGGATGGCGCAATTCGGCGCGAGCGAGGATGACATTGTCTTTCAAGGTCAGCCCCGCCCCGCGTGCAGCAAGCGGCTCGAAGCGGTCAGGCTCATTGCGATCGAGCAGGCGGAATGCGCTGTCGGCGATTGTCACCGTGCCCGCCGTGTAGTCCCAATTGCCCCACGCTTCGCGGATATCGAGAGGGACCGCAGCCAGCGTTACATCCGCATCGGTGAAGGTTCCGGCAATATTGTCCCCGATCCTTGCATCGAGATCCGAGATCCGGAACCTGCTCGCGGTAGCCGCCGGCCCAAGCGCAACATCGACCTGCCGTGCCGTCATTACACCAGGATAAGCAAACCCGACCGGTCCCGAGGACAGTCTGATCGGCGTTTCGCCAACATAGCCCGACAAATCCAGCGACGTCGCACCGGCAGCGATCCGCATCCCGTCGGCGCCATTGGAGAAAATTGATCGGCCTCGCGGCGGGCACAGGGTCAATCGGTGCTTGTCGAAGCGCAGGTTGGCCAGCTCCAGCTCGTCGAAGCCGATATCAGTGCAACTGGTCCAGATTGCCACGGCTCCACCAGGAGCCCAGCGGCCGTCGAGAGGCACACGTAGGTTGCGCGCCCTACCCCCTGGGAGAGGGCCGCTCGCCTCGATTTCGCCGGCGAAACGAAGCGCCCCGTCGCTTGCCTGGTCGACCAGCAGTCGGGGGATTGCGATTGCCGATCCTTGGGCTTCATATCGCTCCATAGCGAGGCGAAAGAGCGAATTGCCATTGCTTGCCCGCTCCATACGGCCAGTCAGTCGCGGAAGGTTGGACCCACCGGTTGCGATATTCCCGGCAAACCGCGAAGGCTTGTCGCCACCGCTTGCTATCTCGACCCGCGACAAGGAGAGAATTCTGGCACCGCTGCCACCGCGAAGTTCTGCCTGGGGAGCCAGGAACGAAATGCGCCTGCCGTCTTTGCGGAACCGGACGTCCGCCTGCAGGTCGCTGCCACGTGCCTCGGCGGCGAGGGCGTTGGCCAATTTGCGCGTGATCGGAGCCAGCAACGTGTCCTTGCCGGTGCGCGCCAGCCCTTGAAGTGCATCGAGCGACTGCTCACCCAACCGGATGCCATTGCCTTCGACAGCACTGTCGACCTTGATCCGCTCGAAGCCTTTGGAGGCCCTCAGCTGGCCTTCGGCGGTGAGGACTGCGGCGAGCGCCTGCGGCGACTGTGCACCTCTGGCGGCCAGCGAATAGCGTGCGGTGGACACAACATCACGCAACTGCGCCCTCACTGTTCCCGATAGTGAAGCGGCGGCGTATTCCCCGTAGCGGGTCCTGCCGCCATCGATAGACGCCTGCAGCGATGGATTGGCCAATGCATCGTCGAGCGACGCATTCATCTGCACGGCATAGTCGGACAGGGAGAGGCCATCCGAACCACAGACCAACGTGGCGAGGCGGATGGGCCCCTGGAACTTCGGTCTCCCTGATGCGACGCTGATCCTTCCGAAGGCGGTAGCATCGCGGGCATCGCAATTTGGGGTAGACAAATTGGGTGCAGTCGCCGCCAACAATCCCGAAAAGCCCCCGTTTAGCCGACCCGAGCCGTCCAGCTTGAGTCCCATCGGCCCGAATTCGCTTTCGATCAGGCCTCGCCCGTCGCGTATCGTCAGGTTCAGATCAGGAAGTCCCGGCGGCTGGTCGCTCTCGGCGAAGATCACCTTGTCGAGCGATCCGAAACTGAGTTTTCCATCGAGATAAGTGCCATAGATCCTGGGCTTCACGAGCAGGACGGCGCCGATCTCGGGCAGGCCGAGCCGGTAACGCAATCGTACAACCACCTTTTCGGCAGTGAAATCGGGGGCGGCCGGATCGCCGATAACGAGATTCGATAGTACCTGATTCGTGCCGGCGATCTTCTCGATCTCGTAAGTTGCTGGAAGTCCATAAGATTCGAGCTGGTCGGCAATGATATTGTTCGCGATTCTCTCGCGGGAAAACCATGCAACTATGAGAGCGGCAAAAAGTACGGCGAGCAGCGCACTGGGAACCGCGTAGCGCTTCTTGCGCAAGCGGGAGCGCGGTCGAATTTCCTCACCGCCGTAATCCAGAAATTGACCGTCTTCCGCGTCCCTCTCCATTGAACCCACACTTGCGCGAGCCGCGCACGAAAGGCAATCAAGTGTCTGAAACGTATCGTGTGGGGGTTTGGTTGCCGGACAATGCGAATAATTCGGCTGCCCATTCAGGGACCGGCCACCGCGAACGGCTTCGTCAACGCCTGCTGAAGGGTGGAAGCGAGGCGCTGGCCGACTATGAGCTGCTGGAGTTCCTTCTGTTTTCTGCCATCCGGCAGGGCGACACCAAGCCACTCGCCAAGGCACTGATCGCGCATTTCGGTTCGTTTTCGGCAGTGCTCAATGCCGAAGCCGGGGCACTGCGCCAGGTCAGGGGAATGGGCGAAGCGAGTGCCGCCGCGCTCCATGCCGTTGCGCTTTCGGCACGACGGATGACCCGGGGTGTGGTGGAAGACAAGCCGGTACTCGGCAGCTGGCAGGCGCTCCTCGATTATCTGGCCGTCGACATGGCTCACCTCACGGTCGAACGCGTACGTGTGCTCTATCTCAACACGCAGAACCGGCTGATCCTCGACCACCACGTGGGCGATGGCACTATCGATGAAGCGGCAATCCATCCGCGTGAAGTCATCCGCAAGGCGCTGGACATCGGGGCGACCGCGCTGATCCTCGTGCACAACCATCCCAGTGGCAATCCCGAGCCCAGTCGCGCGGACATCCAGATTACCCAGCGTATTGCAGAAGCCGGGCGCCTGCTGGGCGTCACGGTCCACGATCATGTGATCGTCGGGCGAAGTGGGCACGTTTCACTCCGCGCGAAAGGGCTGGTCTAACGCTTAGGTGAGATGCCGTAGCGCTGGTAGCGTATGGCAATGTCGGGCGACAGGCGCAGGGCATGCTCGATGTCCTTCCTCCCATCGGCCTGGCCCGTCCCCAGTCGGATGATGCCGCGCAAATAGAGGCTCGCTGCCTGTTCGGGCTGCTTGCGCAGTGCTGCTTCGAGGTCGTCCAGCGCATCATCTTCGCGACCCAGGCGATGGAACAGCAGGGCTCTGCTATCGAGAGCGGCAGCGCTGTACCCGCCCGCCTTCACTGCCTTGTCGCAAAGCTGCTCACCGTCCGCCACGCGGTAATTCCAGGTACCCATGAACCAGCACTGCGAATTGAGGACCAGTTCATCGCCGGGGCGATCCTTGAGCACTTCCTCGAGCATCTTCCAGGCTTCCTCGACACGTCCGGTCGGGCCGGCGATCTCGGCGAATACCTGCGCAAGGGAGGAACGGTCATCACCACTTACGTCGATAGCATCGAGTACCGCGAGCCCTTCTTCGGGCCGTCCGGCGACCGACAGGGCGTTCGCATACGCCGTGCCGTGGGCGAGGTCGCCGGTCAGGTCGTAGGCGGTTTCGGCGGCGAGGACCGCCTCGTCATAACGACCGGCATCGGTGAGGATTTCGGCGCGTGTGGAATAGGCCAGCGCAGTGCCGTCGATATCGATCGCCCTGTCGATGTCGGAAAGCGCCGCATCGTAGTCGCGCGCCATGGTGTAAAGGGCACCGCGCAACATGTAGTAGTTGCTCTCCTCCGGCATCAGTTTGACGAGCGCATCAGCCCCTTCCCGCAGACTCGCAACGCGCTGGGCAATTTCCTTGTCGTCGAATTCCCAATAGCGGCGCGGGGAAGCGATCTTCACCTCGGGGTCGGCGCTAGCCAGCGCGCGCATCGCAGCCTTCTCGGCAGGAATGTCCGTGGCCGGAATTTCGACCGGCACGAAACTGGACGAATCCTTCACCTTTACCACGCCCTTGTCGAGCGACAGCGAACGTTCAAACCTGGTGCCGGCAATCGTCCGAGGCGCGAGGTTGCCAGTGCCCGTCACGCTCGCGCCTGCGCCGCTTTCAGGCAGGATGATGACCGCTTCCTCGGCAGAGGTCATCGGGCCTCCCACCTTGTAGGGCACGTTCCGCCATGCCGCCCTCGCGCGGTCCGGGTCGAACGCCCAGTTGGTCGACGCGGTGTAGATCTTGAAGGTCGCCGCATCCTGGTCGATCTTGAACGAGTCGCTCAGGATGCCCTTCGCCTTCAGTCTTCCGGTCCCGGTTGAGGGGTCGTAAGAGAAAGCGGCATCGTAGACGACGCTGTCGAGCACATCCTCCATGTACTTCTGGGCATAGGCGATGGCGATCTTTGGATCGCTTTCGCTCGCCCTCGCCCGCATTTGCGCGCCGAGCACGCCATGCGTTTCCACGTCGATTTCATAGAGTCCGGGAAGATCGACGCCGCGAGTGAAGTCGTAGGTGATGCGCATGATCCGGTCAGGCACGGTCGGCCAGCGCTGCTCCATCCGCACAAGTTCCGAACCGTCTGCGCGGATCGGCAGGGCATAGACGAAGTTCGGCACCTCGCGCAGCGTGTCGAGGCGCGCACCTGCGCTTGTACCGTCGAGCCAGTAATCCTCGCCATCGACCTTCGCGCGAACGATGACGTGGTCAAAAGCGCCGGGCAGCGGCTGCCATGCCGAAACCGCGTCGCCATTGGTGGCATTGACCATCACCGCCTCGGCATCGACTCCCAGCTCGCGCAGCATGGCAAGCAGCAGCAGGGTCTTGGCCTTGCAGTCGCCGTAACGCAGGGTCCAGGTTTCTTCCGGCGTTTGGGGCAGGTAATTGCCGCCATCCATCCCGTTCATGAGGTAGTTGACCTCGTCCTGCACACTCTGGAGGGCAAGCGCCACCCGTTCCAGGGGTACGGAGGTGGCAGACCGGATCCGTGCGACCTCCTTCGCCAGCGGCGAGCCCGGTACGATCGCACCATCGGTCCGGTAGTGTGGAGCCATGACGGCAGCCACATCGGACCAACTGGCAAAGCTTCCCGCCATGATCGCCGGTGTCAGCTGGAAACGCCCTGGCGCGTCGGTGGGCATCTCGATGGGCTGGGCGATAGGTAGCATCACTTCGATAGTCTCGAAGCCCTTTGCCCTGGTAACGGTGGGCTGCGGCGCCCCGCCAAGAGTGGCGTGAGTGATGTGGGCCGATTCCGGCCATGAGATGCGCAACCGCCCGAAACCAAGGCGTGTGGGTTCAGCGGTCAGCGCCTCGGTCGCCTGCATCGATCCAGCCAGCGCCTGATCGCGACTGGTGGTAGTGCTGGAGAATCTCAGCACGTCGCCGACCTTGATGCCGGGAATCTTGAACAATGCCGTGAGCGCGCCGTTCACCGTACGCCGCTCGAGCTCGGTCTCGCGGCGGATGATCTCGGGGCGCACGCCCTGCGCCACCAGGTCGATGATCTTGCCGTCGCGCAGTATCTGCAGGCGATGGATCGTCAGGTCGCCCTTGTCGGGAAGCCAGCCGAACTGCACCGTACCGAGGCGGGCGAGCACTTCTGTATTGCGCACGTCGTAAGCGATATCGGTGTATCGGCTGACCACGCCGTCTTCGAGCCGTAGCTGGCGGTCGAAGACCACGACTTCCTGCTTCTTGGCCAGGGCCGTGTCGAAATCGAACGGGGCCACCCACGCCGGGGCCTCCGCAAACCTGACTTCCTCGCCAGCAAGGGCGGGTACTGAAATGAAGGCAAGCGGCGCGACCGCAAGCAGGAAACCGGCTCTCACAAATGTCTCTCCCAAGACTTTGGAGTGAGCGTATACCCAAGCTGCGCAGTTGCAATCGGTTTGTCGCTTGTAGAGAGCATTTCGTCGCCATATGCGCACGAGTTCACTCTGGATGGCTGCCCTCTAGCGGGTTGCGATTTTGCGGCACCGCGCCTAGCGGCAGCGCCAACTCTCTCATCCCGCTCCGGAGTCCCCTGTACCATGGTCCCTCGCTACGCCCGCCCCGACATGACCGCCATCTGGGAGCCGGAAGCGAAGTATCGCATCTGGTTCGAGATCGAGGCGCATGCGACCGAGAAGCTGGGCGAGCTGGGTGTTGTGCCGCCGAGTGCGGGCAAGGCCTTGTGGGATTGGTGGGCGACCAATCCGAAGATCGATGTCGAGGCGATCGACGAGAAGGAGCGAATCCTCAAGCACGATGTCATCGCGTTCCTCGACTGGGTCGCGGAACAGGTCGGCCCAGAGGCGCGCTTCATGCACCAGGGCATGACCAGTTCGGACGTGCTCGACACAACGCTGGCCGTGCAGCTGGCCCAGGCGAGCGACATCCTGCTGGCAGATCTCGACGATCTCCTCGCCGCCATCAAGCGTCGGGCCGAGGAGCACAAGTACACCGCCACCATCGGGCGCAGCCACGGCATCCATGCCGAACCGGTGACCTTCGGCCTCAAGCTGGCTCAGGCCTATGCCGAATTCGACCGCTGCAAGGCGCGCCTCAAAGCCGCGCGCGCAGAAATCGCGACCTGCGCGATTTCGGGCGCGGTCGGGACCTTCGCCAACATCGACCCCTCGGTCGAAGAATATGTCGCCGGGAAGATGGGCCTCTCGGTCGAACCCGTATCGACGCAGGTCATCCCGCGCGACCGCCACGCGATGTACTTTTCTACCCTCGCGGTAATCGCCGGGTCGATCGAACGCCTCGCCATCGAAATCCGCCACCTCCAGCGCACCGAAGTACTCGAGGCCGAAGAATACTTCGCGCCCGGCCAGAAGGGTTCGTCGGCGATGCCGCACAAGCGCAACCCGATCCTGACGGAAAACCTCACCGGCCAGGCGCGCATGATCCGCGCCTATGCCCTCCCCGCGCTGGAAAACGTCGCCCTGTGGCACGAGCGGGACATCAGCCACTCCTCGGTCGAACGCTTCATCGGTCCCGATGCGACGATCACGCTCGACTTCGCCCTCGCCCGCCTGACCAACGTGGTCGACAAGCTGCTTGTCTACCCCGAGCGCATGCAGGCGAACATGGATCGCATGGGCGGCCTTATCCATTCGCAGCGCGTGCTCCTGGCGCTGACACAGGCCGGCAAGACCCGCGACGATGCCTATCGCCTGGTCCAGCGCAACGCGATGAAGGTGTGGGAATCGGATGGTCGCCTGATGCTCCTCGACCTGCTCAAGCAGGACGAAGAAGTGACTGCCGCGCTTTCCGAAAAGGAACTCGAGGAGAAGTTCGACCTCGATTACCACTTCAAGCACGTCGACACGATCTTCGCACGGGTCTTCGGCTAGACGCGAGCGCTTCCCGGGCCTAGCAAGACGCAAAAGGGCAAAAGGGGAGCTCGAGAAACAATGCAGATCATTCGCACGGTCGTCTGGGTCCTGGTGCTGTTCGCACTTCTGGCATTCAGCTTCTTCAACTGGAAGCCGGTCGAGGTCCAACTGTGGTCGAACCTCGTGCTCGAGACCAAGCTGCCCGCGCTCGTCGTGATCTCTTTCCTCCTGGGCCTCTTGCCGATGTGGCTGATCCACCGCGCGAACAAGTGGCGCATGACCCGCCGGGTCAACGCTCTGGAAGCGGCGACGACGCGGCTTGCGACGCCCAAGGAACCCATCCCCACGCCGACCCCCACCGGCGAACCAGCCAATCCCGTCGAACCGGAACCCGACAAACCCCTATGAGCAACCCGATCTATCTCGCCCTCGACGTTCCCCGCCTGCGCGATGGCATTGACCTCGCGAAGAAGGTCAAGGGCCACGTCGGCGGCATCAAGCTGGGTCTCGAATTCTTCTGCGCCCACGGTGCGCACGGCGTTCACATGATCGGCCAGATCGGGCTGCCGATCTTCCTCGACCTCAAGCTCTACGACATACCCAACACCGTGGCCGGCGCGATGTACGCCATCCACCAGCTCGAACCTTCGATCGTGACAGTCCATGCCAGCGGCGGTCGTGCGATGCTGGAAGATGCCAAGGCGGCGGCGGGTGAGAATACCAAGGTAGTCGGCGTCACCATGCTAACCAGCATGGACCAGCGCGACCTCGAACGGACGGGCGTGTCTGGTTCGGCCCATGACCATGTGCTGCGCCTTGCGGAACTGTCCCACGATGCCGGGCTCGACGGAATCGTATGCTCGGGACACGAGGTGAAGGCGGTTCACGACCAATGGAAGGACGGCTATTTCGTCGTCCCAGGCCTGCGTCCCGCAGGCAGCGCCGTCGGCGACCAGAAGCGCGTCGTCACCCCGCGCCAGGCGCGCGATGATGGTGCGAGCGTGCTTGTCATCGGACGCCCGATCAGCCGGGCAGATGATCCGGCGAAGGCAGCGCGCGAGATCGAAGCGACCCTCTAAAATGGCCGATCGCGCCACGCCCAACCTGCCCGCACGCGATTTCGATGCGACGGAGAAGTTCTACGCAGCGCTCGGCTTCGAGCGGACCTGGCGCGACAATGGCTGGATGATCCTTTGCCGGGGCGACCTGCAGCTCGAATTCTTCCCTTGGCCCGACTTCGATCCGGCGACGAGTTCCTTTGGCTCGTGCTTGCGCGTCGACGACTTTGCCGGCTTGATGGAAGCTGTGGTCGCCGCGGGGATTCCCAATACCCGCCAAGGCTTTCCGCGGTATCACCCGCCCCAGCGGGAGGCGAGCGGCCTCGAAATCGCCTATCTGATCGACCCGGACTGCTCATTGTTGCGGCTCATCCAGAACCCCTGATCGTGTCGGCCCAGATCAAGATTTGCGGCGTGACGACGACCGAGGCACTCGAAGCAGCCATCGGCGCGGGCGCGAGCTATGTCGGCCTGAACTTCTATCCCCCAAGCCCCCGCTTCGCCGATGCCGAGACAGCAGGCCTGCTGGGCAGGACGGCGAGTGGTCGCATCCCGCTTGTCGGCGTCTTCGTCGATCCGACCGATGAGGAAATCGAGGCCGCAGTCGCGCATGCCGATCTCGCCGCTCTCCAGCTCAACCGGACGACAGCCTTGCGCCGGCTACGGATCAGGGAGCGTTTCGGCCTGCCAGTGTGGGCCGTGATCGAGGTCGAGTCCCACCTCGACACTCTGGCCGTCAATCACATCGATGCGGCCGATTTCATGCTCTGGGACGCAAAGACTCCCAAGGGAAGCGCGCTGCCCGGCGGGATGGGACATTCGTTCGACTGGTCGCTGATCGCGTCCGTCACTCCCCCTCTGCCTTGGGGCCTGGCTGGTGGATTGGATCCGCAGAATGTGGCCGAGGCGATCGCGGCGACCGGAGCGCCGCTGGTCGACACGGCGAGCGGCGTCGAGCGCGCGCCGGGCGTCAAGGATGCGGCCCTCATCCGTGCCTTTTGCATGGCGGCGCGAGCCGCATAGAAAAAGGGCGGCCCCGCAGGACCGCCCTTCCCTGTTCGATCTTGCGAAGGATCAGAAGGTGAGACCGAGGCCGACGGCAGCGGTGTTCACGTCGACGACGTCGTCGAAGAAGTGACGGTACTCAACCTTGAGGTAGGCAGCCGAGCCCAGCTTGTGCTGGTAGCCGGCACCGGCGTGGAAGGCGTCGCCGTCACCGAAGCTGTAGCCAGCGGTGCCGTAGATCTTGCCGGCGGTGCCGACCTTGGCGCCCAGACGACCGGTCGCGCCCCAGACGATGTCCGAACCGTCGACGAGAATCTTGTCGGCCGAACCTTCGACGCCGAAGAATGCGGTGGTGCCGAGGTCGAAATCGTGACCGGCAGCAACGCCGAGAACTGCTTCTTCCTGGCCCGCAGCCCAGGCGATGCCGCCACGGACTTCGGCGCGGCTTTCATTGGCCTGCGCGGGGACGGCGACGGCTGCAACTGCAACGGCGCCAAGCAGAGCGATCTTACGCATAAACTTATTATCCTTTGTTTTTCACAGCGGGAATGCTCCCGTCTGGTGCACATAATTTGATATCCCCGCCTTAGGTCGGCAATACACAAATGTAATAATGCAACGCATGAAATGTTACTTGTTGCGTGAAGGTGACAGTTCCTGAACACCAGCTTTCCATTTGATAAACAAATGTGAAAGGATCGGCCGGGCGAACCCTGCCTATCCTGGTTCAGACGACAGCTTGCTGGACAAGCGGACCCGCTTTTGCGAAGCGCCACGGCCGATGGACACCAAAGCCAATTCCTACCGCACCATGCCCGACGAACGCGGGCATTTCGGCGACTACGGCGGGCGCTATGTCGCCGAGACGCTGATGCCGCTGATCCTCGACCTCGAGCGCGAATACCGCGCCGCGCAGGCCGATCCGGCATTCCAGGCGCAGTTCGACGACCTGCTCGAACACTATGTCGGCCGCCCGAGCCCGCTCTATTTCGCCGAGCGGCTTACGGAAGAGTTGGGCGGCGCGCAGGTCTGGTTCAAGCGCGACGAGCTCAACCACACGGGCGCGCACAAAATCAACAATTGCATCGGGCAGATCCTGCTCGCCATGCGCATGGGCAAGACCCGCATCATTGCCGAGACCGGCGCGGGCCAGCACGGCGTCGCCACCGCCACGGTCTGCGCGCGCTTCGGCCTGCCCTGCACCATCTTCATGGGCGCGACCGACGTTGCCCGCCAGCAGCCCAATGTCTTCCGCATGAAGCTGCTCGGCGCAGAGGTCGTTCCGGTCACCGCCGGGGCCGCCACGCTTAAGGACGCGATGAACGAGGCGCTCCGCTACTGGGTCGCGAACGTCCACGACACCTTCTACATCATCGGCACCGCTGCGGGCCCGCACCCCTATCCCGAGCTCGTCCGCGACTTCCAGAGCGTGATCGGCAAGGAGGCCCGCGCGCAGATGCTCAGCCGCATCGACCGCCTGCCTGACCTGCTGGTTGCAGCGATCGGGGGCGGCTCGAACGCGCTCGGTCTGTTCCACCCCTTCCTCGACGATCCCGACGTGCGCATGCTCGGAGTCGAAGCGGCGGGCTACGGCCTCGACGGCGACCAACACGCCGCGAGCCTGCTCGGCGGATTTCCGGGCATCCTCCACGGCAACAAGACATACCTGCTGCAGGACGAGGACGGCCAGATCACCGAAGGCCACTCGATCAGTGCGGGGCTCGACTATCCCGGGATCGGGCCGGAGCACGCCTGGCTCAAGGACATGGGCCGCGTCGAATACACCGCCGCGACCGACGAAGAGGCGCTCGACGCCTTCCAGCTCCTCTGCCGCACCGAGGGCATCATCCCCGCATTGGAGCCGAGCCACGCCATCGCAGCGGTGGCCAAGGTCGCCCCAACCATGCCCAAGGACGCGATCATCCTCGCGAACCTGTGCGGACGCGGCGACAAGGACATCTTCACCGTGGCCGACAAGCTGGGAGTGGAGATGTGACGCGAAACTTCACTGGTTCACTTCTGTTTGGAACGACGATTGCCGCAATCGCGGTTGGCGGGGTCTGGATATTGAATGCTGTTCTGACTGAGAACTCCCTAGAAATCGATGCTACCAAGGTGATCATTGATTTCGTATTTCTTACTATCCTTTTGAAGCTCACACGTTGGAAAACGAACTTTCTGAAATGACCCGCTTCTCCAACGCTTTCTCAAAGCCCCACCCCGCCCTCGTCTGCTTCATCACTGCGGGCGACGGCGACACGGCGGCCAATCTCGACGCGCTGGTCGCGGGCGGCGCGGATGTGATCGAGCTGGGCATGCCCTTTACCGATCCGATGGCCGACGGCCCCGCGATCCAGTCGGCGAACCTGCGCTCGCTCGGTGCCGGTACGACCACCGCCGACGTTTTCCAGATCGCCGCCGATTTCCGCCAGCGGCACCCTGACATCCCGCTGGTGCTGATGGGCTATGCCAACCCGATGGTTCGGCGTGGCCCCGAGTGGTTTGCACAGGCGTGTACCGACGCAGGCATCGACGGAGTGATCTGCGTCGATATTCCGCCGGAAGAGGACGACGCGCTCGGTCCGGCGCTGCGCGACAAGGGGATTTCCCCGATCCGCCTCGCCACCCCTACCACCGATGCCAAGCGTCTTCCGCAGGTGCTCGAGGGGTCGTCGGGCTTCCTCTACTACGTCTCGGTCGCGGGCATCACCGGCCTCCAGCAAGCCGCGCAGGCCAGCATCGAAGACGCGGTTGCAAGGCTCAAGGCCGCCACCGACCTGCCTGTCGCGGTCGGTTTCGGCGTGCGCACACCTGAACAGGCGGGCGAGATTGCCAAGGTTGCCGATGGCGTAGTGGTCGGTTCGGCGTTGGTCGAGATTGTCGGACGTTACGGCAATGATGCTCCGGCAAAGCTGCGCGAACTCACGGCAGGTCTTGCCAAGGCGGTGCATTCGGCGGCAAGGGGCTAACCCATGAACTGGTTCACCCGCGTCCGCAATTCGATCACCTCGCTGTCCAAGCGCAGCACCGACAAGGACCTGTGGGTCAAATGCCCCGGGTGCCAGCAGATGGTCTTCGCGCAGGAGTACGAGGAAAACGCCTTCGTCTGCCCGCGCTGCGACCACCATGGCCGTATCGGTGCCGACGAGCGCCTGAGCCAGCTGCTGGACGAAGGCTTCGAGGTCCTCCCCATCCCCGATGTGAAGGAAGACCCGCTCAAGTTCCGCGACACGTCGAAGTATACCGACCGCCTCAAGAAGGCCCGCGCCAACAGCCCGCACAAGGATGCCTTCCTCGTCGGTTCCGGTGAAATCGAGGGTATGCCCGCCGTCGTCGGGGTGCAGGATTTCGGCTTCATGGGTGGGTCGATGGGCATGGCCGTGGGCACCGCCTTTTGCCAGGGTGCCGAGCGCGCCCTGAAGCGCAAGTGCCCCTACATCGTCGTGACCGCAGCCGGCGGCGCGCGCATGCAGGAGGGGATCCTCAGCCTCATGCAGATGCCGAAGGCGACCGTTATGACACGCCGTCTCAAGGAAGCGGGCCTGCCCTACATCGTCGTGCTGACCGACCCGACGACCGGCGGTGTCACGGCAAGCTACGCCATGCTGGGCGACGTCCACCTCGCCGAACCGGGTGCACTCATCGGCTTTGCCGGCCAGCGCGTGATCCAGGACACCATCCGCGAGCAATTGCCCGACGGGTTCCAGCGTGCCGAGTACCTGCACAAGCACGGCATGGTCGACATGGTCGTCCATCGGCATGACCTGAAGGACACGCTGGCGACGCTGATCGATTACCTGGCACCCGCCAAGGCCGCCTGATCCGCGCCATGCGGGATTTCGCCCGCTCCGACAGTTCTGCCGTCCAGGAGCAGCTCGACCGGCTGGGCCGTCTTTCCGTGCCCGAGGGGCGTCTGGGCCTCGACACCATCCGCGCCCTGCTTGCGCGCCTGGGCGATCCGCACAAGCGTCTCCCGCCCGTGTTCCATGTCGCGGGGACTAACGGCAAGGGTTCGATCTGCGCCTTCCTGCGCGCCATGCTGGAGGCACAAGGGTACAAGGTCCACGCGACAATCAGCCCGCATCTCGTCCGCTACAACGAACGAATCCGGGTCGCAGGCGAGCTCATTTCCGATGAACGCCTCGCGGAATTGCTGGCGGAGGTGCTGGATGTCGGGGAAGACCTCAATCCCAGCTTCTTCGAGGTCACTATCGCCGCCGCATTCGCCGAATTCGCGCGCGTGCCTGCGGACGCCTGCGTGGTCGAGGTCGGACTTGGCGGTCGTTTCGACGCGACCAACGTACTCGAGCCCGAAGTTCTCGCTGCATGCGGAATCGCAGCCCTTGGCATCGACCACGAGCGCTTCCTTCTGGCACCGGAAGAAGGTGTGCCGGAAGCACCCATGGCGCGGATCGCTTTCGAGAAGGTCGGCATCGCCAAGCCAGGAGTGCCGCTGATTGCACTCGGCCCCACGCAAAGCGCTGCAGCGGTAATCTTCGAAGTTGCCGAAAGGGTCGGCGCTCCGATCATCATGGAAGGCGTGGATTTCCGGATCCTGGCGGACGGGCAGAACTTCGCTGTGGTCGATGCCGACTCCCAGATAGTCCTGCCCCTGCCTTCCCTGTCCGGTGCGCATCAGGTGAGTAACGCGGGATTGGCCATCGCCATGCTGCATCATCAGCGCAGCATTCCCGTAAGCCACGAGGCGATGGTCAAAGGTGTTCGTTCGGCCCGGTGGCCTGCCCGACTGCAACGAATGGCTGAAGGACCACTCACAGGTGGACGAGAAGTCTGGCTCGACGGAGGCCATAATCCGAGTGCCGGGCTGGCTCTTGCGAACCATTTCCGGGGGCAGCGCTTCCACCTCGTCATCGGAATGTTGTCGGCCAAGGATCCTGCGTCGCTCGTAGGTCCGCTCGGCAAGTCGATTGCCAGCATTTCCGTGGTTCCGGTTCCGGGACACGAGTGGCACGGCGTCGACGTATTCGGTCCGGAAGCGCGGAGTGCCGGAAGCCTTCCAGAAGCTTTCGAGAAGCTTCCCCGGGACGAGTTGCCTGTCCTGGTCGCAGGTTCGCTCTACCTCGCGGGCGAGGCCCTGCGGCTCAACGAAGAGTTCCCGGATTAGAGCCTAGAGACTGCGGACGACGAAGGGCGAGTGGTCCTTCGTCTTCTTGATCACGACCGGGCGCAATGGTTCGTCGAAGACGATGGCTATCTCGTTACCCGTGCGCCGCCCGACCGATCCGAAGGCCTCGAAGTTGAGCCAGCTCAGCAAGCAGTCGCGAATGCCCACTGTGGACATGCTCTCCGGCACCGCGATGCGCGCGCCGCCTTGTGACAAATCGAGAATTCTAACGCTCTTCGGAGCGCCTTCGAGGGTGATGAGTTGCGCAGCCAGCCCGACTTCCACCCGAAGGAAATCGCGCTTGGAGTGATCATCCGAGGGATTCGGCACCGCGCTCATTCCTGACCCATACACGAAAATAGTTAGACTTGGCTTAACCGGCCTGCCCGGTCTCTCCGGCTTCCGGAGCGACTATCCCGGCGGCAGCCTTCGACCGGCTTTCGCGCCACCACTCGATGCAGACGAGCACCGCAGCACCCAGGCCAATCCAGGTCGTGAGGACGAAAACGTCGTAGAAGCCCTGCTTCTCGATCATCTCGCCCAGCGCACCGCGCCCGAGCGTGCCAACGAGCAAGGTTAGCGACGAAAGAAGAGCATACTGGACGGCGCTGAACTTCTTCGAGACGATCGATGAAAGCCACGCGATGTAGGCGGCCCCGGCGATACCGATGGCAAGGTTCTCGAAGCCGATGGTGATCATCAGCCGGGCAAGTTTCTCCGAGCCACCCGGGAAGCTTTCGACCAGGGCCGTGAACCCGATCATGCTGCTCAGCGCACCCATGTTCGCTCCGCCTGCGGCGAGGTCGGCGTAGAGCAGGTTGGTCAGAGCAGCCAGGATCCCGCCGAGGAGCAGCGTCGGCATCCGCCCGACCACAGTCAGCAGCCAGCCACCGAGGGCGAGGCCGAGGATGATGGCGCCGACACCGAAGAACTTGGACGCGAAGGCCACCTCGTCGTTCGTGTACTGCAGTTCGCCGAGATAGAATGGATAGGCGAAGGTGCCCCAGATCGCGTCGCAGATGCGGTAGGTAAGCACGACCGCAAGGATGAGCACCAGGGACCAACCCATCCTGCCGACGAATTCGACGAGCGGCAGCACCAATGCGCGGTACAGGTGATCGAGTGCATAAGCTGTACCTGAAGCAGGCGGAGCATCCTCAGCCAGCAGGTGCATGCCCTTGCGCTGCTGCGAGGCGAGCCAGCCTGCGATGAGTGCGGGCAGCACGATCGTGGCGACAATAATCCAGGGGCCGACATTCAAGGTGAAGTCGGTCGGATTGGGCCGGTCCTCGGGCGCATAGGTCATCGACATGATCATGAAGGCCAGCACCACGCCAATTGCGCCTGCCCACAGCAGACCGACCAGCGCCAGCGCGCGATTGCGGATTGCCGGCTCGATCTCGCCGGCCTTGCGCAGCGCACGAACCTGCTCGTCCCCGAAAGCACTGGTCTGCGCGGCGTCGCCATCGGCGTTCGGCGCCATCAGGCAGATCGCGCCCGCCACCAGCAGGATTGCACCCATCATCAGGTATGTCTCGGGCCAGCCGATGCGTGCCGCGATAATGAGGCCGAGCGCGCCGCCCACGAGTGACGATAGACGGTAGCCCATCTGGTAGATGGTCGAAAGGACGTCGATCGTGGCCTTCTCGTCCGCCACGTCGATACGCCAGGCGTTTATCGCAATGTCCTGTGTTGCGCTCGCAAAGGCACCGATGCCCGCAAGGAGGGAGAACATTCCCAGCTGGCTGCGCGGGTCGAGCAGGCTCATCGTGACCAGGATGGCCCCCAACAGCAGCTGCATCGGCACGATCCACTGCTTGCGCTTGCCCAACTTGCGCAGCAGCGGGAGGTCGACCTTGTCGATCAGCGGCGACCACAGGAACTGGAAGGCATATGCAAGCCCGATGAGCGAGAAGATACCCATCGTCTCCAGCTCGACTTCCGCCTCGGTCAGCCAGGCGAACAGCGTGCCCAGGAAAAGGGCGAATGGAAGACCGCTGGAAAAGCCGAAAAGCAGCATGAAGCCGGTCTTGCGATTGCCCAGCGCCATGCCGAGCGCGCGCATGCCCGATATCTTCTTTGTCTCCGCGACCTCAGCCATTCCCTAGCGTCCTTCCGTTTGCGCCGGTTTTTTGCGACACTAGCTCCGAGAGAGAGCGAGAGGAACTGGCGTCATGAGCGCTGTCGACACCAAAAATTCCTCGCGCCGCCCGACCGACGGAATGATCGCACTCGCGCGCGACATCGCCGAAGGCCGGAAGCGCGATGCCGCCGATGCCAGCACCGTGCCGGCGCAGGTCTATACCGATCCTGAATACTGGGCACGCGAGAAGGCGGCGATCTACGACCGCCTGCCGCAAATCCTGTGCCCTTCGGCGCTGCTGCCCGATCCGGGCATGGCGGTGCCGCACGACGCCACGGGCCGCCCCCTCCTCATCACCCGTGATGCATCGGGCGATGTTCATGTCTTCCTCAACGTCTGCCGCCACCGCGGCACGCGACTGGTCGAAGGCAGCGAGGTGCAATGCGCCAAGAAGCTGGTCTGCCCTTACCACGCGTGGACCTATTCGGTGGACGGGCGCCTTCTCGCCCTGCCCCGCCCCGACACTTTCCCCGGTCTCGACAAAGGCGGCTACGGCCTGGTCGAGCTGCCTTCCAGGGAAACCGGCGGCCTGATCTGGTTCTGCCCGCGCGAGGATACTGCGGACTTCGCGCTGGCCGAGAAGCTTGGCGAGGATTTCGATGCCCTCGGCATGGGCGAACAGGTACTGTTCCGTCGCAAGACCCATTCGGTCGCGGGCAACTGGAAGCTCATCATGGATGCCTTCCTCGAGAGCTATCACGTCACCCGCCTGCACGCGAAGACGATCGGCCCGTTCTTCAAGGACGGTGCGACCAGCGGCGACATGATCGGCCCGCATTCGCGCAGCGCGGTCGGACGGCTGGAGGAAATGGAAGGCGTCGACCTTGCGAATATGGGCGAGCTGCGCCGTGTCGTTACTTTCGCCTACCAGATGCTGCCCGGCGCACTCGTCATTCCCAGCCCCGACTACATCAACCTCATGGTGATGATGCCTCAGTCGCACGATCACACGCTGGTGGAGGACTTCATGCTCATTCCCGAGCACCCGGCAACCGACAAGGCGCGCGACCACTGGGAGCGCAGCTGGGCACTGCTCGACGGCGGGGTTTTCGCCTCCGAAGACTTCCGTGCCGCCGAGCTCGGCCAGCAGGGCTTGTCGACCGGTGCCATTCCGTTCCTGACGCTCGGGACCATGGAAGGCGGCATCAGGCGCTTCCACGAGACGGTCGAGGAAGCCTTGCGCGCAGCCAACTGAAGGCCTAACCGCGCGACCATGTCCGACAACCGACTTCCCGAAGAAGGCGACCGCATCGCCAAGCTGCTCGCGCGTGCGGGCGTGGCCAGCCGTCGCGAGATCGAGCGCATGATCGCCGAGGGCCGCGTCGCGCTCAATGGCAAGGTGCTCGACACGCCAGCCGTGAAGCTGGATAACCTGAACGGGGTCACTGTCGACGGGAAACCGGTCGGCAAGGCGCAGGAAACCCGCCTTTTCGCTTTCCACAAACCAGCCGGAATGCTGACCACGGAATACGACCCCAAGGGGCGGACGACGATCTACGACGCCCTGCGCAACGCCTTGCCCAAGGACGCAGGGCGGGTGATGCCGGTGGGCCGCCTGGACTACAACACAGAGGGCCTCCTGCTCCTGACCAATGACGGCGAGGTAAAGCGCGCGATGGAATTGCCCGCCACCGGCGTTCCGCGCACCTACCGCGCCCGCGCCTTCGGCGACGTAACCCAGGCACAGCTCGACGAACTCATCGAAGGGGTCGAGATCGACGGCATCCGTTACGGGCAGATCGAAGCGAACCTTGAGCGTGGCTCGGGCCGGAACCGCTGGATCGAAATGACCTTGCGCGAAGGCAAGAACCGCGAAGTACGCCGCGTGCTCGAACACCTGGGGCTTGAGGTGAACAGGCTGCTGCGCATCGGCTATGGCCCGTTCCACATCGGCGACCTCCCACGCGGCCGGGCGACAGAGATCAAGCGCGGCGACGTCGAGGCATTCAAGCGCGAGCTGGCGCGCGGTTTCCGCAAGTGAGGATTATTGCTGGCGAATGGCGTGGGCGCAAACTCGTCGCACCTCCGGGTGATCTGACGCGTCCCACGGCAGATCGCACCCGCGAAACCCTTTTCAACATGCTGGCGAGCAGGCTTGGAAGTTTCGAGGACCTGCACGTACTCGACCTGTTTGCCGGTTCGGGCGCACTCGGACTGGAGGCTTTGTCGCGTGGCGCTGCATCCTGCCTTTTCGTCGAGCAGGATGCTTCCGCCATCAAGGCCATTCGTGCCAATATCGATGCACTCGGCGCGCGCCAGCGTGCGACCGTGCAACAGGGCTCCGTCCTATCGCTCGGCCCGGCGAAAAAGGCCCACGAGCTGATCTTGCTCGATCCGCCCTACGAAACGGGAGCAGGAATTGTCGCGCTCGACCGAATGCTGCGGCTGGGCTGGATCGATGCGACGACCTGGATCGCTCTCGAAACGAGATCGAACGAAGAGGTTTCGCTGAAGTCGCTGCGCATCGAAGCGGAGCGCAAGGTCGGCAAGGCCAAGCTGACAATTCTTCGCCTCGACACCTGAGAATCGAAAAGGGCGAGACCGCCGCGGCGGCCCCGCCCCCTCCAAGCGCAGCGCACAACTCCGCAAAGGAATTTCGCGCGCTGGACGTAACCGGGTTAATCGGTCGGTTCGTTTACCGGCAGCGTACCGCGCTCGGCGCTGATCTCGCTCGCCGGGCGGCCCGGCCAGTAATTCAGCGGACGGTTACCGGTCTTGTTCTTTTCCCAGGAGTTGATGCAGTTGTCCTGCTGCTTCGGCGTACAGACCGGCAGGTCGTCGCCGGTTGCAGCAGTGTCTGCCGCAGGGGTGGTCTGAACGACGGCATTGCTGACAAAGCGCGGCTGCATCGTGCTGGCCGAAGCTGCGGCCGTGGTGGCGACCGCGGCGGTGGTGCTCTTGTTCATCTGCGCCGCAATCTGGGTCCAGGCGATCTCGCGCTGGTCGGGCGTCATTTCATAGACGCTGACGCGCTGCGGATCGGTCAGCACCCACCAGCCATCGAGCTGTGTCGGGGTGAGCGTCCAGTAATATTCCTGCACGCCATAGGGCCAGCCGAGATAAGCGGTCTGGCGTTCAACGGGCCAGCCGTCGTAATCGCTCTGCTGGACCTCGGTCAGGACGTAGACATTGCCCTCGGCATCGACGGCCACGTCCTGCGCTGCGGCAGGTATGGCGGTAAAGGCGAGCGCGGCGGCGCCAGCGAAAAACAGCTTCTTCATTGTAAGCTCTCCAGAATTGTCATTGCCTCCACTACGCCGGAGCGGGGTCAAGGGTTCCGGGGACCTGCGCGCTGCGCCCTTGCGCTGTGGGCCCGCGTTCACTAGCTGTTCCGGTGATCATGTCGGACTTCCCCGCCCCTTTGGAAACTGGCCAGGACCAGCGGATTCCCGCCTATGCGGCCGTTCTGAACGAGCCCCAGCGAGAGGCGGTTCTGACCACGGAAGGGCCGGTGCTGATGCTGGCCGGTGCGGGCACGGGCAAGACCGCGGCCCTTACCGCAAGGCTTGCACATCTCATCGCAATGCGACGGGCGTGGCCAAGCGAGATTCTCTGCGTCACCTTCACCAACAAGGCGGCACGCGAGATGCGCGAACGCGTCGCACGCCACATCGGCGATGCGGTTGAAGGCATGCCCTGGCTCGGCACTTTCCATTCGATCGGCGCCCGCATGCTCCGCCGCCACGCCGAACTTGTCGGGTTGCAGAGCAACTACACGATCATCGACACCGACGACCAGTTGCGTCTCCTCAAGCAGCTCATCCAGCAGAACGACCTCGACGAGAAGCGCTGGCCTGCCAGGCAGCTGGCGGGGCTGATCGACAGGTGGAAGAACCGTGGTCTCAACCCCGGTGACCTCGATGCGATCGAGAACGAGGCCTATGCCAATGGTCGCGGCGCACAATTCTACAAGCTGTACCAGGACCGGCTGAAGGAACTGAACGCCTGCGATTTCGGCGACCTCCTGCTCCACATGCTCAATATCTTCCGCACCCACCATGACGTGCTCGAGCAGTACCAGCAGCGCTTCAAGTACATCCTCGTCGACGAATACCAGGACACCAACCAGGTCCAGTATTTGTGGCTGCGCCTGCTCGCGCAGAGCCGGAAGAACATCTGCGTGGTCGGTGACGACGATCAGTCCATATATTCATGGCGCGGCGCAGAAGTCGCCAATATCCTCCGGTTCGAAAAGGATTTTCCTGGAGCCGCGGTAATCAAGCTCGAACAGAATTATCGTTCCACCCCGCAAATCCTTGCGGCGGCTTCGGGTCTCATCAACGCCAATAGCGAACGGCTCGGCAAGACGCTGTGGACCGAACTGCCGGCAGGTGAGAAGGTCCGCGTCATCGGCGTGTGGGACGGACCAGAGGAAGCCCGCCGTGTGGGAGAGGAAATCGAGCGACTGGAGGCGGAGGGTGCCCCGCTCGACCAGATCGCGATCCTCGTGCGCGCCCAATACCAGACGCGCGAGTTCGAGGACCGATTTATCCAGATCGGGCTCAACTACCGCATCGTGGGCGGTTTCCGTTTCTACGAGCGCGCCGAAATCCGCGATGCCCTCGCCTATTTGCGTATGATCGAGCAACCGGCGGACGACCTTGCATTCGAGCGTATCCACAACCAGCCCAAGCGTGGCCTAGGGGCCAAGGCGCTCGAAACCATGCGCCGCCATGCGCGCCGGATCCAGGCGCCGCTCGCCGCTGCCAGCCTGGATCTTGCCGACAGCGACGAACTGCCTCCCCGCGCGCGCAACACTCTGGTCGGACTGCTCGGTCAATTCGCGCACTGGCGAGACCAATCGACCAAGGTCACCCCATCCGAACTTCTTCGCATGGTCGTGACCGAGAGCGGTTACGAGGAGATGCTGCAGAAGGATCGCAGTGCCGAAAGCGCAGGCCGGCTCGAAAACCTGTCCGAACTCGCCCGGGCGATGGAAGATTACGAGTCGCTCACCGACTTCCTCGAACACGTCAGCCTGGTGATGGACAACGATGCGCGTGACGATGGCGAAAAGGTCACCATCATGACCATGCACGCCGCCAAGGGGCTGGAGTTCGACCATGTCTTCCTGCCCGGTTGGGAGGAAGGCGTCTTCCCGAGCCAACGCGCGCTCGATGAAGGCGGGCTCGCCAGTCTCGAGGAGGAACGGCGCCTCGCCTATGTCGCGATAACGCGCGCGAAACGCCGCTGCACGATCCTGCACGCAGCAAACCGCCGCATCTATGGGCAGTGGACCAGCTCCATCCCGAGCCGGTTCATCGAGGAACTTCCGCAGGACACGGTCAATCGCGAGACCACGATGGCAGGCGGCGCTTCCCTTTGGCGGGCGAACTGGACCGAGAACGAAGATCCTTTCGCACATGTTTCCACCAGCCGCCCGGACCGCTCGACAGCGCGAGGCCCCGGTTGGCAGCGCGCCCTGAGCACCGGTTACGACGCCACTCCCAAACGCCTTCCCGAGCCGGGCAAGAGCGCGGCGAGTTTTGCCGCCAAGCCGCGCACCGATATCGCCATCGGTGCACGCGTCTTCCACGATAAGTTCGGGTACGGCACGGTCACGGATCAGGAAGGCAACAAGCTGACCATCGACTTCGAGAAGGCAGGCGAGAAGCGAGTGATCGACAGCTTCGTCAAGCCGGCGGATTAGGCCCGATCCACAGACCTCGCTCGACGAAGAACTGCGTCGGGGCGAAGTCAGTCACTTCGGTCCAGGACATGCCCCGCTCTTCCGCGAACTCGATGAGGATTCGTCTCGCTTTTCCGAGATCCCCTGAGGTTCCCCCCTGCTTGTCGGCATTGTCGAGGTAGATGACCCCGCCAGGCGCGAGATGTTCGGTAGCCTCCCTCGCACATGCGCAACGCCAAGCCCCATCGATCATGATGAGGTCGTAGGCCGCACCTTCCGGCATGGTGACATATTGGGCCTTCTCGCTGGCAAGGCGCACAGAGACGCGGTCGCAATCGGCCAGTTGCCGTGAAACCTGCGCATACCACTGCGGATCGCTCTCGACGCTCTCGACCGAAGCTGCGCGCGCCGCATACCATGCGGTCGACATCCCCGATCCGAACTCGAAGACGCGCGAACGTGTAGGATCGAGAAGCTCCGCTATGGCATTCGCGGCATCGTACGAAATCCACGGGCGCGGAGGACGCCTGCCCAAAAGCTTTCGTCCGAGGCCGGTTGAGATAGCTCGCGGCCCATTCCTCAGCAGGCGGCCAGCCGGGACGAGGTTACCGAGTTCGTCGCGAAAACGCGGATTGCGCCTCCCGCCCCCACGCCAGATTTTTGCCCACAGCCCCATGGGCCGATCATAGCAGCGACAATCCGGCAGTGACAGCTTACGCGGCGGCTTCGTCCACCTGCTCGCTCGGTTTGCTGTCGCGATATCGCGCCTCCCACGGGCGAGCGAGTTCACCCCAGAAACTGCGCGGTCCCTCTTCGATACCCGTCTCGCAATTCACGTGCGGTGTCGGGTCGACATAGGTGCCGAACATCACGTCGAGGAAGGCGAAGGTGTTGGAGTAGTTGGTCCCCATCAGTCGCTCGTCACGAATGTGATGCAGGCGATGGGCCGCAGGCGAGATCATGACCTTGCCGAAACGCCCGAAGGTCCAGGGCACATCCGCATGGGCGAGATACCCCCAGAAGGTGCGCAGCAACTGTGCGGCAGCGATCGACCAGAGCGGGAATCCCAGTGCCACCACGGGCAGAAGATCGATCAGTACGCTCAGGAGCTTTCCGACCGGGTGCTTGCGATGAACCGTCAGCCAATGAATCGCAGTGTCTGAATGATGTGTCGCATGGAAACGCCAGAGCCCAGGCTCATGTTCGAGCCGGTGACGCCAGTAGGCGGCGAAGTCGATGAGAACCGCGGCCGCAGCGAGGACGAGAACCTCATTAGTCCCCTCCCAAAAGCTGGCGAGCGTCGGATTTGTCCCGATGGTTGCATGCAGTGCCCCGCTCGGTGCCTCGAAAAACGGAGCCAGCAGGACAGAATTGAAGATAGCTAGCGCGAGGTTCTTCGAGAATTCTTCCCGTGTCGCCCCAACCGCCTTGATGAAGCCGTTCCGCTTGGTCGCAAACGCGAGCAGTCCGAAAACCACCCCATGAGCGGCAAGGATCAGCAGCACATTGCGCAAAAGATCGAGAAAAAGCCCCATCGGTGCAACCATGCACCAAGCTTGGTAAACAAAGGCTCAATCCCGGCCCGGCGAACCGTTCGATCTGGCTCAGGAAAGCGCGGAAACGTCGAGGAATCCGGGCATCGGGCCGTTCCATTCACCCGGTGCCGTCGGCTCGTCGTCGAATTGACGCTCGCGGCGCGGCTGGCGTTCTGGCTTGTCTTCCCGCTTGGGCTTTACCGACCGCGGCGCGCGCTCCTCGCGTGACTTGCGAGCGCCCCTGTCCGAATGGGCGCGCGGCTCTTCCTTGCGTTCATCCTGGTCGGCAGCTTCGTCGCGATTGTCCTGTGAAGGCTCCTTGAGCTCGACCCGGACATCCTTCTTGCCGAATACCGGTACTTCGGAACCGGTCAGCTTCTCGACATTGGCGATCGCCTCCGCGTCATCCTCCGCAACGAAGGTGAAGGCGCGTCCCTTGGCACCCGCGCGGCCCGTGCGACCGATGCGATGGACGTAATCGTCCGGGTGCCACGGCGTGTCGAAGTTGAACACGTGGCTCACGCCCTTGATGTCGAGACCGCGTGCAGCAACGTCGGACGCGACGAGGATGTTCACCTCGCCCGCCTTGAACCGTGCCAGTTCCTTGAGGCGGCTCGACTGATCCATGTCACCATGGATTTCGGCACTCGCATAACCGTGGCTCTGCAAGCTCTTGTTGAGTTCGCGCACGGTGGTCTTGCGGTTGGCGAAAATGATCGCCGTCTCGACATGGTCGTGGTCAAGCAACCAGCGCAAGGTTTCGCGCTTCTGGCGGGTCTTCACCGGCACTTTGAACGCGGTGATGTCCTTGTTGGTCGAAGCAGCACGGCTGACCTCGATCCGCTTGGGATTGTTGAGGAACTTCTTGGCCAGCTTCTCGATCGGAGGCGGCATGGTTGCCGAAAAGAGCATGGTCTGGCGCGTTTCGGGCAGCTTGTCGCAAATGAACTCGATGTCCGGGATGAAGCCCATGTCGAGCATGCGGTCGGCTTCGTCGATAACCAGGAGCTCGCAGCCGTTGAGCAGGATTTTGCCGCGTTCGAAGAGGTCCATCAGGCGGCCCGGGGTCGCGATCAGGACGTCGACGCCCTCGTTCAGCGCCTTGACCTGGTCGCCCATCTGCACGCCACCGATCAGCAGCGCCATCTTGAGATCGTGGTTCTTGCCGTACTTTTCGAAGTTTTCGGCCACCTGCGCGGCGAGTTCGCGGGTCGGTTCCAGGATCAGCGAGCGCGGCATCATCGCCCGGCGACGACCATGCGCCATGATGTCGATCATCGGCAGCACGAAACTGGCGGTCTTGCCCGTGCCAGTCTGCGCAATACCGATGATGTCCTTCATCATCAGGACAGGCGGGATCGCCTCACGCTGGATGGCGGTCGGCTCGGTGTAGCCGGCTTCTTCGACCGCTTTGAGCAAGTCTGGTGAAAGGCCGAGATCGGCGAAAGTCATGCGGTTCGAATGTGTCCTTGGAACTTGGGTCGAAGACGATCCGCGCGCGCGCGGTTCCGACTGGCCGCGCCCTTTGCCGTTTTGGACCCGGAAGTCAAGTTTTGCGCGCCTGACGGGTGCCAGCCCGTCAGTCGTCGGACTGGACAAGAACCAGTCGGTTGAACTGCGATACCTGGCATTGCGCCCCCGCACGGCTCATCAGCCTGTCACGATCGACGCAAAGCTGCCCGTCGCTGTTGCGCTCCATGTAAAAGCCGAGATAGAAATCGCGCGGGCTGCACGATTTCTCCAGTCGCGCCGAAACCATGCTGCGATCGCGCATATACATGACCAGCCGGCTTCCGCGGTCCGAAACTCCGACGATGTTGTTCGTCGCGATGCACTGGCCCATTGGCCGTTCAACGAGGCGCGGCAGTTGTGCCTTCTGGCGTGTCTGGAATTCGGTAAGCATGTCCGGACGCACGGTTCCCGGTTGCGGACTGATACGCAGGATCATCTGCCCCTCGATCCGGACCTGGTTGGCTACCGGCACCGGCACGCTACCCGAAAAGCTCATCCAGTTCGGCGCACGGCGGGAAATAGGTCCGGTCCTCACGGCACCTTCCCGTTCTTCGACCTGATGCACCACATCCTGCCCGACAGGCTCCAATCCCGGAGCGCCGAACGGCAGCAACACGGAAAGAAGGACGGACATCAGCGGCATAGGCGGTCTGGACTACTCCTCGGCCGCGTCGATAGTGCGGTTGGCGGCCTGTCTAACTGTTTCGCTTGAATAACGGCTTAATTGGAACCGCTTTCTCGTCAAACGCTGGCGGATGGTGCGACAAGTGTGGCAAGGAGGCCGCAATGTCCGAGCCCCAAGCATTCATCGCAGCCGCCACCGAACTGCTCGGCGCGCGCGGCTTTGCCACCGATCCCGAACTCGTGAGCCCCTGGCTTACCGATTGGCGCGGCCGCTATTCCGGCAGGGCACTGGGCCTCGCCTCGCCTGCCTCGACCGCAGAGGTCTCGGCCTTTGTCAGGCTTTGCGGCGAACATGGCGTGCCGATCGTGCCCCAGGGCGGCAACAGTGGGATGTCCGGCGGCGCCACTCCCGATGACACAGGTTCGGCAGTTCTGCTTTCGCTGCGCAAGATGGACGCGATACGCGACCTCGACGTGGCCGGTCGCCAGGTGACCTGCGAGGCAGGTGTAATCCTCCAAAACCTGCACGATCTCGCAGAGAAGAACCGGCTCCGCTTCCCGCTTACCCTCGGCGGAAAGGGATCCGCGACGATCGGTGGACTGATCTCTACCAATGCCGGCGGGACGCAGGTCCTTCGCCACGGCACGATGCGGGCACAGGTCCTAGGGCTCGAGGCGGTCCTCGCCGATGGATCGGTGTTCGAGAGCCTAATACCGCTCAAAAAGGACAATCGCGGCTTCGACCTCAAGCAAATGCTGATCGGGTCGGAAGGAACTCTCGGAATAGTAACAGCTGCAACGTTGCGCCTCATGCCCGAAATTGGCGAGCGCACGGTCCTTTGGGCAGGCCTCGATTCCATCGGCAGTGCGAGGGAATTTCTGCTTCTAGCAGACGAGCTTGTCGGAGAAAGCCTTGAGGGTTTCGAGGTTCTCCCCGCTCATTGCCTTGAATCGGTGCTGGCCCATGTACCCACCGCTCGTTCACCCCTTGCTGGTGCCCATTCATGGTTTGCGCTCGTGGAACTGGTTGCGGCACCGGGACAAGGCGAAGCGCTTCGCCAATCAGCGGAAAACCTGCTCACCATGGCAATGGAGCGCAGGCTGATCGAAGATGCGACAATTGCCGCCAACGAAGCGCAGGCTGAAGCGTTCTGGAGGCTGCGCGACGAGATCGCCCCAGCCGAGCGAGCCATTGGGCCCGCGATGCAGCATGATATCTCCGTTCCCGTTTCCACGATGGCCAAGTTCGTCGAACAGGTCGGTCCCGAAGTGGAGGCGCGCTTTCCTGGTACGACTGCAGTAGGGTTCGGTCATCTTGGCGATGGCAACATTCACTTTCATGTCCTTGCCCCCAAAGGAGCTGTCAGGGGCGAGTGGGAGGCATCGACCGGCAAGCAGATCAGTGCTTTCGTCCATGACCGAGTTACCCAATGGGGTGGCTCGATCAGTGCCGAACACGGGATTGGCCAGATGAAGCGCGACGAACTTGGTCGCCTCGGCAATCCCGTCGCACTGGCAATGATGCGCACCATCAAGAATGCGCTCGATCCAAAGGGATTGCTGAACCCCGGCAAGCTCGTGCCGCTTGCGCCAGAGGGCGCAACACCTTAAGGCGCCGTGCTTCACGCGCGCGTGCCTTTGGCGCGGCGTACAATTCGAAGATTTTGGAGAGATTCCATGGCCAGCGCGCCGCAGCCGAACCTGCCCTTGTTCTACAACGACCTCATGCCGCTCAACAGCAATGACCACAGCAATTTCCGCACGCGTGCGATGGAATTGGCTCCGTGGCTTGCAAAGCAGCATGCCATTCCGTTGACAGTTGACGAGTTCATCCAGGCCCAGCGCCACTTCCCGATCGTCTTCTCCTCGGGTGACAGTCCGCTTCCGCTGGCGCTGATGGGCCTCAACGAAGGCGTGAATACCTTTGTCGATGAGACCGGAAAGCTGCTCGAGCCGACCTACATTCCGGCCTACGTTCGCCGCTATCCCTTCATGCTCGCACGCCTGCGTCCCGACGCCGACGAGCTGTCGCTGTGCTTTGATCCGACAGCCGACTCGGTTGGTGAATTTGACGAAGGCCAGGCCCTGTTCGACGGCAAGGAGCCGACCGAAGCGACCCGCATGGTTCTCGATTTCTGCGAGAATTTCGAGCAGGCGGGTCAGCGGACCCAGAACTTCATGAACGAAATCAAGGAACACGACCTGCTTATGGACGGCGAAGTCGCCATCCAGCAGGGCGACAATGCCCAGCCGTTCGTTTACCGCGGTTTCCAGATGATCGATCAGGAAAAGCTTCGCAACATGCGTGGTGACCAGCTGCGCAAGTGGAACGAAAACGGCCTGCTGCCGCTGCTGTTTGCCCACCTGTTCTCGCTCGAACAGATGCGCATCATCTTCTCGCGCCAGGTTCAGCAGGGTACCGCACCGAAGGCCAACGCCGCTACCGATGCGATCCCCACTGCATGACGCCATGAGATCGAAGGGGGCGCTCCGGATTTTCCGGGGCGCCCTCTTTGCGTTTGCGGTTGCCTCCTGTGCTCCCGCGACAAGCGCTGGAAGGCCTGGAGAACCCGGTTCGAAGGAGGCCAGCAGCCTTGAGCTGTTCCAGCAGCGCGAAGATAGGCTGTTCACGACCGGCTATCGCCTGGTCACTGCCAACGCTCGTTATTGCGAACGCCAGTCGCTGGCTAGTGGTCTCCTCCTCCACGATGCAGAAAGCTATGGCGATCCAGCCGCCGTGCGTCGCCTGTTCGGCCTCTCCGGGGATATCGGCGTGCAGTCCGTGGCAAGCGGTTCGCCCGCCGAGCGCGTCGGGTTGAAGCAGAACGATACACTTGTTGCATTTGCCGACGCTGGCATCGAAGACAACTTCCCGCCTACCCGCCCAGGATGGAAGCGCCTTACACAATTACGCGAACAGTTCGATCAATCGCTCTCGACAGGGCAGCTTCGCCTTGTTTGGCGCGACACAGACGGCAACGAGCGCACTGATGCGATTTCCGGCGTCCCGGCCTGTACATCGCGTTTCGAATTGCTCGACGAGGCGCGAGCCGCAGAGGCCGACGGCGAACGCGTGATGCTGGGACAGAACTTTCCTGCTTTCGGCTATTCGGAGGACGAGTTCGCTGCCGCAGTCGCACACGAGCTTGCCCATAACCTTCTGGCGCATGTCGCCACTCTCGATCGCCTCGGCAGGACTCAGTCTAACATCAGGCTGTCGGAACGCGACGCGGACCGGTTGATGCCCTGGCTGCTCCACAACGCAGGCTACGATCCCCGAGCGGCGGTTTCCTTCATGCGACGGTGGGGCCCCAGGTACGGCGGGGGCCTGCTCCGCAAGCGGACCCATGACGGATGGGATGAACGAGTGGAGTTCATAGAGGCCGAAATCGCCCTTCTCGATGCCCGAATTCGGAACCACGGAGATGCGGACTGGCGGACAGGTTTTTCGCCGATGCTGGGAGCCGGGTCCTCGCAATAGTTCCCAATTCCCGACCTTTGGGGATTCCAACTGGTGCCTGCCGGCGCTAGGGGAGGAGACCAGTTCCGGGTCAAAGGAGAATTGGAAGTAATGGCAAAAATCGTGCCGGTCATCCTGTGCGGCGGTAGTGGGACACGTTTGTGGCCCCGGAGCCGCGCTCATCGACCGAAGCCTTTCATTCCTCTTCTCGGCGAACAAACGCTGTATGAGCAGGCATTATCGCGATGCTCGGATCGCACTGTCTTCGCCGCGCCGGTCATTGTTGTCGGCGCCGACCATATGCCTTTTGCGACCGAACAGGCCGCAAAGATTGCACCAGATACGCGCTTCATCGTCGAGCCGATGGGCCGCAACACGGCACCTGCCATCGCGCTCGCAGCGCACGCAATCGAGCCGGATGATGTCATGCTGGTTTGCCCCAGTGATCACCACATCGAGGATACGGAGGCGTTCATCGCCTCGGCCATTGCCGCAGCGGAACTCGCTTCGGATGACTGGCTGGTGTCCTTCGGCATCGAAGCGACCGCGCCTGAAACGGGCTATGGCTATATACATCGCGGAGAACAGGTTGGCGGCGGCTTTGCTGTACATAGCTTTGTCGAGAAGCCAGACCTCGAGCGGGCGAAGGCCTTTCTCTCGGACGGCGGCTATGCCTGGAACGGGGGAATATTTGCCTTTCGTGCAGGCAAGTTCCTCTCCGAACTTGAACGGCACCGCCCTGCCCTCGCCGCTGCAGTCGCCGATGCCTTTGCGAATGCGCGTGTCGATGGCGAGAACATCTACCCGGACCCTGACCTTTTCGCTTCGGTCGAGGGAGACTCGGTCGATTACGCGGTCATGGAGAATACTGATCGTGCGGCGATGGTCGAAGCTTCGATGGGCTGGTCCGACATTGGCAATTGGGATGCTCTTGCAGCCCGCCGCATACCCGACGATGCCGGCAACGTCGTTGTTGGAGACGGCGAGATCGTGGATGGCACCGGCTCAATGATCGATACCGATGGTCCCTACGTTGCCGTCATCGGCCTCGACGATGTGGTCGTTGTGGTCGACGGGGATTCGATCCTCGTCACCAGTCGCAGCAAGGTCCAGCGGGTCGGCGAGATCGGCAAGAAGAAGTCCAACTGATGCAGAAGCTGGAGCGCAAGTTCGTCGAGAAGGTGTGGGGCGTCGATCGGCTCCCGCCAGTCTTCGGTGCGCCGCAGGATGTGCGCATCGGAGAAGTCTGGTACGATCCGCCAGCTGAGCTCCAAAGCCTGCTCGTCAAGGCACTTTTCGCTTCCGAACGGCTTTCCGTGCAGGCCCATCCCAGCGATGATCAGGCCCAGGCCATGGGTTTGGGTCGCTCCGGGAAGAGCGAGTGCTGGGTAATCACCGCCGCAGAAGATGGGGCAACGATCGCAGTCGGTTTCCGCGAGCGGGTAAGCCCCGAAGCCATGCGCTCTGCCGCTCTCGACGGATCGATCGTGGATTTGCTCGAGTGGCATCCGGTGGAACGTGGCGATGCCTTCTATATTCCCGCCGGCACGGTCCATGCCATTGGAGGCGGAGTCAGCCTGATCGAGGTTCAGCAGAACACCGACATCACGTTCCGCCTTTACGATTACGGCAGGCCTCGCGAGCTTCACCTCGATGATGCGATGCAGGTCGCGATCACAGAGCCCTATCCATCCCACTATCGCAGCCGACTGGGAGAGGATACGCAGCTGGTCGACAGCGAACATTTCCGGCTTGCTTCGGTCGCCACGAACGAAACTGGCGCGATCGCCGAATGGATCGGAAAGGCCCTGCTCATACCTTTCGAAGGAAGGGCAAGCGTCGATGGGGTGGAACTGGCCATCGGAGAATGTTCGTTCGTCGATGACATTGCTACGGTCGAAATCGGCGGGGACGGGCTTCTACTGGTCGCCCAGCCCCAGGGCTGACAGATCACGCGATAATCCGTGTTCCACCTGCGACCTGTGGCTCGGTTGACGTTGCGTCCGACCGCTTGAAACAGGTCTGCACCAATCTTACATTTCAGGTGTCGGCAGTGCTTCCCTCATGGCCTGTCCGACATGATGCACGAGAGTGCATTTCCTCCCTGAACCTTGGCCACCTCGTGCGATCTGCACGAGGTGGTTTTTTCATTCCGCTGCAAGCGGGCTGAGTGACGCACCGCCTATCGCGGCAACTTCGCGCGCCAGGCCTCGTACCATTCCCGAAAGCATCCTAGCGAGGGCGGGAAGACGCATGCTGGGGCCATCGAGCCGCGAACAAAGATAGCTTGATCGGCACACCTCGAGCTGGAGCGCATGCACCCCGCGTTGGGGATGGCCATGGCGATCAAGGACGTAACCGCCAGAATACGGCCGATTCCTGGCTGCGGGGCGGTTCTGGTCTTCGAGGTAACGCAGGCTAATGCTGGTGAGGCGTTCATTGCACGATGCGCCGAAACGATCGCCTACCACGAACTCGGCCGCACGCTCCTCGCTGAACCGAGGTTTCAGTGGGGGCATGGAATGCAGGTCGATAAGCAGGGCAGCGCCCCACTGGTCGCGGACAAGGTCCAGCATTTTCCCGAGTTCTCGGTGATAGGGCTGGTGGATCGTTGAAACGCGACGTCCGAGCTCCTCGTGCGAAATCGGAGAACGCCAAATCTCCCCGAATGCGGGGAGACGACGCGGCACGAGCCCAAGACCGGATCGAGCGCGGCGGTTGGCGAGAGAGTTGCGTGTCCGCACTGCCGGTTTCCCGCTGACCATTCCCCAGTCGACATCGTCGGGCGCGCGATTGAGGTCGATCATTGCCCGCGGGGCTTCCGCCAGGAGCAGCGCGGCTCCGGTCTGCCGCGCTATTTCGAGCGCAAGGAGATCGACAAATCTGTCTTCCAGCCGGATCCTTACGGACTCGTTGCGCATATCGGCGAGGAGACTTGCCGGGTACGACCTCCCCCCGTGAGGTGCCGCGACGACGATCGGCAGAGCACATTTCCGCAGGTCACTGGATCTGAACGCCGGCAAACCTGTCCCGGGAACTTCGCCCCCGGGAACTAGGCTTGCGAAGAATTCGTCACCAGTGCCGTCCATGCAGGAAAGTTCGCCGATTTGGGACGACCTGTCAAAGCCGTAGCCTAGCAATGGGAAGAATCCCGGTAAGACGGTAAGCATGCACGGCAAGCACCGCCTTTCGGGCCAATTCGACACCGGCAAAGACTGCAGCAATTATCAGGAGATTGCCCGCCGAGGCAGCTACGAGAAGCAATGCTGTCGCACAGATGGCTGCAATGATTGTCGTCTTGGCAAACACGTCCTGATGACCGGCCATCACCAGGATCGAACCCGACATGCCCAGCAGGCTGCTCAGGATTGTCCCGGCCACAAGGATCGCAAGCAATTTCAGAGTGAGCAGGTCGGCCGTGGGAAACAGACCCTCGTAGAATGGGAAACCACCGACAACGCAGATTCCGAGCGACAGGCAGAGGATGAAATGCAGCAAGGTCGCTTGATTGGCAGTCCGCTGCATCGCCATGCGATCATTGGTCGCAAGTTCTGCAGCAAAGCGCTGTTCGACCACCAGCTGTATGGGCATGGAAGCGAATGATGCGAGCAACGCCAGCCGGTTGGCAGGGAAATAGGCCGCTGCGGCATCCGCCGAGATACGTTCCCCCACCACAATCACGTCTACGGTGTTCATGGCGACAAGTGCCAGCATCGAAACCGCAATCGTGCCGCTAGAGACGAGATAACTCTTCTGCAAAGCATCGGTTGAGGGCTTCAGGAGCGAACTCCATCTCACCTGCAGGCGCCTTGCCTGCCAGAGAGCGCACAATATGATCGACGAACCGACGAGAATGGCTGCCGCGCCAACCTCGGGTCGCCTACCCAATGCAGCCAAGGAGCCCAAAGCGAAAATCGCGACCGCCCGCCAGACGATTTCTCGGGGAGCCATGGCAAGCGCGTAGCGGTTGGAAATACGTGCAGCCCCGGTCAGGGCGGTCATGACGCTGAGGCCGATCGTCATCAGCAAAGCCGCGATACAGACAATGCCGGGGTACCCTGCAAATTCCAGGTAGACCGCAATTGCGAGCCCGAAAATTGTCGACACCCAGGTTACGAGACCAATAACTTCGTTGGGAACTGCAATTTCGGGGGCTTCGTCACCATCGACACGCCGATGCGCGACACTCCGGATAATCATTTCCGCTTGGCCAAAGCCGCCAAAGCCTGCGGCTAATGTCGTGAACGACACCAGCAGGGCCAGAACTCCGAAGTCAGCTGCCGACAACCAGTTCGACGTGCAAGCGACAAAGGCCAGCATCGCCAGAACTGCCCCCGCGCGCAGGAGACCGACGGCGGCGCCTTCCCTGATGAAGCTGTAAAGCTGGTTTCGGGTGTCGCGCGCCATCTTCGCGTCAGACACCGCGATGATCGATCCCGTCAATCGCTGCTTCGCCTTTTCGCACCGTTTGGCTCCTAAGAGGGACATGCTCGGAATTTCCCTTGAGCGATGAGCTCTGGGTGGCGAGTATATGTTTTCTTAAACGAACCAGGTTAAGGGGGGAGGCATGAACGGAAACGCTGTACCCAGGATCCTTCTTGCAGAAGATGATGACGCCATGCGCGTCTACCTCGAGCGTGCGCTCGTAAATGCCGGATACGACGTCGATTCGGTCGATCGCGGTACCGCTGCCCTGCCCCTGCTCGAATCCACCAGCTACAGCCTGCTACTGTCCGACATCGTGATGCCGGAGATGGATGGGATCGAACTGGCCCAGCGATGCAACGAGATCAGCCCCGAAACCAAGGTCATGTTCATTACCGGCTTTGCAGCGGTGACGCTGAAAGCCAGCCGCGAACAACCGCATGCGAAGGTGCTTTCCAAGCCCTTCCACCTGCGCGACCTGGTGCTGGAGGTCGAAAGAGTCCTGGAAGAACGGACGGCCGCCAGACTTTGATGTTTTAGGCCTTGCGTGCCCGATACGTGGCCGCTATTGGGCCGCCCTGCCCCGCAGACGGGGCCACATGATGGTGTGGGCGTATAGCTCAGTGGTAGAGCACTATGTTGACATCGTAGGGGTCCCAAGTTCGAACCTTGGTACGCCCACCATCAGCAACTTCCCGATCTGATCGACGACAGACTGGTCCACTCCGCAAGCCGGAGATTGCGATTTGCAGAGCTATGGCTCTCATGACCTCAACACCCTGAATTTCGCCCCCAAAATCCTTCTTCTTGCGGTTGCCAGCGAGAAGACCAGCAGCCATAGGGTCGGTTGAACGAGCATATGGGTTGCATCTTCGGTTTACGGATAAGAAAACACCAACCGGAAAGCCGTCATGCCCGCGCTCACCAGCCAACTGACGATGAGATTTTAAGTGACGAAAAGAGCTTTGATTACCGGCGTTACCGGCCAGGATGGTGCCTATCTTGCGCGCCTGCTGCTTGAAAAGGGTTATGAAGTCCACGGCGTGAAGCGGCGCTCGTCGTCATTCAATACCGGTCGTATCGAAGACATTTACGAAGACCCGCATGTCGTCGATCCGCAGCTCATCCTCCACTATGGTGACATGACCGATGCGACGAACCTCATCCGGATCGTGCAGGAGGTCCAGCCGGACGAAATCTACAACCTCGCCGCACAGAGTCACGTGCAGGTCAGTTTCGAAACACCCGAGTACACCGCCAATGCCGACGCGATCGGCACGCTGCGCCTGCTCGAGGCCATCCGCATCCTGAAGCTTGAGAACAAGACCCGCTTCTATCAAGCTTCCACGAGCGAGCTTTACGGCCTCGTGCAGGAAGTCCCGCAACGCGAAACCACGCCCTTCTATCCGCGCAGTCCCTATGCAGCGGCAAAGCTCTACGGCTACTGGATCACGGTCAATTACCGCGAAGCCTACGGCATTCACGCGTCGAACGGCATCCTGTTCAACCACGAGAGCCCGCTGCGCGGCGAGACCTTCGTCACCCGCAAAATCACCCGCGCCGCGGCAGCAATCGCCCTCGGCCGACAGGATCGCCTGTATCTCGGCAATCTCGACGCCAAGCGCGACTGGGGCCATGCGCGGGAATATGTTCGCGGCATGTGGCTGATCGCCCAGCAGGACGAGCCGGACGACTATGTCCTAGCCACAGGCGTGACCACCGAGGTGCGCGAATTCGTACGATGGGCATTCGAAGATGCCGGTATTCCCATCGAGTTTCGCGGAGAAGGCATCGACGAGAAGGGCTATGCCAAGGACGATGGCCGTCTGCTCGTTGAAGTCGATCCGCGCTATTTCCGCCCGACCGAGGTCGACCTGCTCATCGGCGACCCGACCAAGGCGCGCGAGAAGCTGGGCTGGACCCACGACACCGGCCCCCGCGAATTGGCACGCGAAATGGTGCTCGCCGACCTGGAAATCATGCGTTCGGCCCCTATCGCCAAGGACGCATGATGGGCCGACCATACAACCTCTCTGGCAAGCGGGTCTATGTTTCCGGTCATGGAGGCATGGTAGGTTCGGCTCTGGTGCGTCGCCTCTCCAGCGAGGGGTGTGAAATCCTTACTGCCGACCGTTCGGTTGACCTCCGCAACCAGGCAGCAGTCGATGCGTGGTTCGCGGAAAATCGCCCCGATACCGTCATCGTGGCAGCCGCAAAAGTTGGCGGCATCCTCGCCAACGACAGCTATCCGGCGCAATTCCTCTACGACAACCTTATGATCGCAGCCAATTCGATCGAGGCGGCGCGCAAGACCGATGTCGGCAAACTCCTGTTCCTCGGCTCGTCCTGCATTTATCCCAAGCTGGCTCCCCAGCCGATTCCCGAAGACAGTCTGCTGTCAGGTCCGCTCGAACCGACCAACGAATGGTATGCGATCGCCAAGATTGCAGGGATCAAGCTGTGCCAGGCTTATCGCCGCGAGCATGGCTGCGACTTCATCAGTGCGATGCCAACAAACCTCTATGGTCCAGGCGACAACTACGACCTCAACAGCAGTCATGTACTCCCTGCCCTGATCCGCAAGGCCCACACTGCAAAGCAGAACGACGCCGAGAGCATGGTGATCTGGGGAAGCGGTACGCCGTTGCGCGAATTTCTCCACGTCGACGATCTCGCCGACGCCTGCGTCTTCCTGTTGCAGAACTACTCCGGCGAGGAACACGTAAACGTCGGTTCGGGAGAGGAAATATCGATCGGTAGCCTTGCCGAACTTGTCGCCGAAATTGTCGGCTTCAATGGGCGCGTGGAACGGGATGCGACAAAGCCCGACGGCACGCCGCGAAAACTGATGGATTCGACTCGTCTGCGCAATCTGGGGTGGGCGCCCAAAATAAGCCTCAGCGAAGGAATCGCATCCACCTATGAAGGCGTTCGCGACTTGCTTGACACATCGCAAGTCCGCGAGGTCGTCTGATCCAGGGCTCGATGGCCAGGTTCATGACACGATGAAGTCAGTACCCGAGAGCTACGATGTACTGGGCGTACCGGTTTCGGTCGTTACAATGGAGAGCGCCGCGACCCTGCTCGAGCAATGGTCGACCGACGCCACCGGGCGCTTCGTCTGCGTCAGGGATGTGGCGAGCCTGGTCGCGATATCGGAAGACGAGGAGATCAGCCCACTTCATCGCGAAGCATCGATGATCGTGCCCGACGGCATGCCCTTGGTTTATCTCGGCCGCCGCCAAGGATTTGAGGTTGAACGCGTGTGCGGACCTGATCTCTTCGAGGAGATGATGCGCCGGTCACCTGAAAACGGTCTGCGGCACTTCTTCTTCGGCGGCAAGGACGGCGTGGCTGAAAAGCTTGCCGAAAGGATGCGCGCACGCTTTCCGGGAGTGCGCATTGTCGGCTGCGCGACGCCGCCCTTCCGAGCGATGACACCCGCCGAGCAAGAAGATATCCAAACGCACATTCGTGATAGCGGAGCCGATATCGTGTGGGTCGGACTTTCTTCGCCCAAACAGGACGTCTGGATGTGGCGCAACTACAGCCACTTGCCACAGACCCTTATCGGGGTGGGCGCTGCGTTCGATTTCCACTCCGGCGAAGTACGGCGTGCGCCGCCTTGGATGCAGAAAACCGGCCTCGAATGGGCTTACCGCATCTCTCAGGAGCCGAAACGCCTGTCGCGTCGCTATTTGAAATTCGGGTCGAAGTTTCTTTGGTCCCTCGCCCGACGACGCCTGGCGAAGAAATCTTGAGCGCGGCATCGAAAGACAAACTGACCGTCCTTGCGGTCCACAATCGCTACCAGCTTGCCGGCGGCGAGGACCGTGTTTTCGAAGACGAAACGACCTTACTCGAGAAGGCAGGTCATCAAGTTCATCGCCTGCAACTCTCGAATGACGACATCGTCGGTCTCGGCGGCAAGTTGGCCAATGGTCTTGGTGCCACTTACAGTTTTCGGGGCAGGAAGCTGGTCTCAGACGCTATCCTCTCCTGTCGCCCGGACGTAGTTCACGTCCATAATTTTTTCCCGAAGTTCAGCCCTGCGATTTTCGACGCGACACGCGAACATAGCGTCGCCAGCGTGCTGACCCTGCACAACTTCCGCATAGCCTGCGCGAACGGCACTCTCTTCAGGGATGGCACCTATTGCGATCAGTGCGTCGGCCAGTCTCCCCTGCCCGCCATCGTTCATCGCTGTTATCGCGGTTCTCGGACGGGTTCGGCCGCAATTGCCGCAATGATCCAGACTCACAAAGCGTTGGGCACTTGGCAGAATAAGGTCGATCGCTTCATCATCCTCACCGAAGCAGCCCGTACAATCTTCGAAAAGGCAGGCGTTCCGTCGAACCGGATGGTAGCCAAGGCGAACCCCGTCTCAATCCACGCCACTACGCCAGCCTCGCCCGCCGAGCGAAGCCATTTCGTCTATGCCGGGCGCCTGTCCCCCGAAAAGGGTGTCGGTTTCCTCGTACAGACGTGGCGTGAACGACAGGAACCGCTGCTGATCATTGGTGACGGACCTGACCGGCAAATGCTCGAGAGTATTGCTCCTCCTAACGTGACCTTTCTCGGACATCTCGACCATCAGGCGATGCTATCTAACATCGGCCGGGCAAGAGCCCTTATCGTCCCCTCCTTGTGTCCGGAGATGTTCGGCCTAGTTGCGGTCGAAGCGATGGCAACAGGGACCCCGGTGATCGCCGCGCGGATCGGGGGATTGACCAAGATCGTGACGGATTCCCAAACTGGCTTTCTGTTCGACCCGGGTAATGGCCGCGAACTGTGCGCGGCGATCGACTCTTTGAGCGATGACGATCTGCTCTCCCGCATGATCGGCCAGTCCTTGTCGCGTTACCAAGAAGAATTCGCTCCTGAGCACACGATGGAGGTCCTCGAACAAGTCTATCGAGGAGCGATTTCCGATGCGCGCCAGCGTGCGGGAAAACTCGATCCGGGAAGGACCGGCTCGTGAAACGAAAACGTGTGGTCTTCCGGGCAGAGATCCTCACCCACTACAGAGTGGCGTTCCACGAACGCGTTCGGGACCTCCTCCATCAGCACGAAGTTGATTATGTCTTGCGAGTAGGCACGCCTCGCGGTGACGAAATTGCCAAGATGGACACTGTTGAACTGCCCTGGACCCAGCGAATGCGCTCATACGCGATCGGTTCGAGAGGCAAGCTCCTGTGGCAATCCGGATTATCAGACCTCACAGCTGACCTGCTCATAGTGGGGCAGGAAAACCGCATTCTCAGCAATTACCCGCTTCAAGCTTTGCGTCGGTTGCTAACCGCAAAGGTGGCTTATTTCGGTCACGGCAGGAATTTCCAGTCGCGCAATCCGAATAGCCGGGCCGAACGCTGGAAACGCTTTTGGGCAGGCAAGGTGGACTGGTGGTTCGCCTACACTCATCAGACCAAGAGCCACCTGATCGATCTCGGCTATCCGCCGGACCAGATTACGGTATTCGAGAACTCGGTCGATACAGCCGAAGTGCGGACTTTGTCCGCCGGACTTTCAGCATCCGATGTCGATCGCATCCGATCCGAATTTGATCTCAATGGCCGGAATATCGGTATCTTTGTGGGAGGCCTCTACGAGGATAAGAGGCTCGATTTCCTGATCGATGCCGCCAAGCGTATCAGGGCCGGTGTCCGCGACTTCGAACTGGTAATCGTCGGAGGCGGACCGGAATTGGCGAGGCTGAAAAGGCTCGCAGAAGGGAATGACTGGATAAAGATCGTCGGGCCTCGTTTCGGAGCCGAAAAAGTAGGCCTGATGAGCCTGGGCCAGATTTTCCTGATGCCTGGTCTCGTAGGACTGGCGATCCTCGATGCGGCGACGATGGGTCTGCCCACGATAACGACCGACTTCCCCTACCACAGTCCGGAAATCGCTTATCTCGAAGACGGTGTTAACGGGATGATCGTTCCAGATTGGCAGGATCCCGCCGCCTATGCCGCTGCAGTCATCGATCTGCTGCGCGACCAGGGCGGTTTGGCATCAATGCAGGACGAGGCGCGTAAATTGGCTGATCGCTACTCGATCGAGGCCATGGCGGAACGCTTTGCGAATGGAGTCCTCGAAGCGCTCGCCAGGCCCTGATCTTAGTAGTCTCAAAGAGCTTGCCATACTCCGTTGGCCAACAGCGCACTGCGGACGTGGTTTGCGATCGCGACATGCGCTGCGGCTGATGGATGCACGTTGTCCGGCAAATTTGCCGAGTTTGCAGCGAAGGCATTCCCGCAATCGACAAGATGAACCAACGGGTCGGCAAGCTGGGTAACCAGCCCATCTGCAGCAGCACGCAGGGGGACAAGGTAGGTGGCTTCCGCCGCATCCAGTCTCGGAGCCGGGGCGAGCAGAACCATTGGCGTGGCCGGATACTGGTTCTTCTTCCACTGCACGAGCGCGGCTAGATTGTCCGTGAATTCGCTGATTGACGTATCGTTGGTGCCCAGCATGACCAAAAGGAGATCGAGTTCTCCGACGTTCAGGCTGCCACGGCGCATCGCCGTTGCTCCATGCCTGGCGCGCCAACCGCCGTCACCCTTGACTATCCGCCGGATGTCCTTGCCCTCGCTGCGCAATGATGTGGCGAGGTGCGCATGGAAGAAGTCGCCTCCATAGGCATTGCCGCCGCCTATTGTCGTCGTGCTGATGCTGTCACCCAGCACTAGCATCGTTCTCGGGGCCTCATGGAAAAAGTCGTTCGAAACGAGACGGCCCTGCATTCCGCAGAAAAACGAAAAGTCAGCTCCGGCGTTCTGCGGCACTGCTGTCCGCAAGACGTATGACAGCGACTCGCCCTCACGAAGGAAGCCATTGACCGGGACGACGGTCGTCGCTCCAAAAGTTGGCCCCACCATCACAGCCTGCAGAGCGGGACCTGCGGCATTTGCATTCAATTGTGCATCGAGACGTTGGATCCAGATGGTAACATCGCGGGTCGAACAGATGGTGATCGCTTCAATCCAGGTGGAGCGACCGGGCGGTGGCGTGTAGACACCCAGGGCCTGGCCGACGGAATAGGAAGTCCCTGAGTTGTCGCCTTTGAAGTAGGTGTTTGTCGCCTGCGAACCTTCGCGGGCCACGCGCTCGACCACGCTCTCTGCCACTCTCGTCCGTGATTGTATTGGCAAGGGACGATCGCGTGAAACGCCGATTGCTTCACCCTCGCCGAATGAGATGGCGAACTGCGGCACATAACCTGCAGGAGCGACTATGGATTGCTGACTTGGCATGGTCTGTTTCCTCTTTGTTCCAAGCCACGCCTAGGTAACTGGGAACACTGTAGGAAAGCGAAAACTGCGTCAGGCGCCGGAGGGCTGTCGATTGATCCGCATGGCCAACAGAGCAAGAAGAGCAAGTTCACCCAAAGCCATGGGAATGATGGCGGCCAAGAGGCCGAAATGCGCTGGGGCGAAAGCAACTCCAAGCAGAATCGGCGGCAGGGTAAGCAAGTTGAGTGTGAAAATTTCGCGGTAGTGGCCCATTGCCTGATAAAGCGTCGAGTAGGCACCGCGAGCGATATTTGCCGTCGCAAAAAGTGCCCAGGCCCCTGTAAGCGTCGGAACTTCCGAATACGCCTGCGGCACCACCGAGGCCGGAATTCTGCTGGCAACGAGGAAGACCAAGGCGCTGGCGACAGTCCCGACGACCAGGACAATGATTGCAATCTTTCTGGCAAGCTTCGTGGCCGATGTAACGCCTTCTTGGCGATACAATCCCGCGAAACGCACCTGCAGAAGCCGCATTATTCCGGAGCTCATGATCATCACCGGCATGATGAGCATCCGCGACGCTGAAATCTCTCCGACCGATGCAAGGTCGATACTGATGGCTACAATGGTCAGATAGAAGCTTCCTTGGAGCCAAATCACGATCGACCCTGGCAGAGACCAAGCAGCCATGCCGAACAGTGTTCGTCTGGCGTCCGCCGGAATGGTGGCCGCACTCGTTGCCGCTGTCAGCATGCTGCCGGAAACGCCAATTGCGGACGACACGGCAAGCACCAACAAGCCCGTCCGCGCATCGATCCGGCCTACCGTCATATAGATGACGGAAAGGCTTGATGCGCACACAATCGCGAAAACAATCGCAACTCTCAGTGCGGCCGCTACCTGAAGGCTGGAAACCAGAAGGCTACGCAAGGCATCCCGATAGGAAAGGACCACGAATGCTGCGGCACTCGCAATCGCGATCATGGGAGGCAGACCAAGCAAGATCGCCAGCGCCACGCCAACAAGCGCCGGAACCACCGTCAATCCCAACTGGAGCCGTAGGAAGCCCTTCCCCATAGCTCGCTGTTCGTCCTGCGAATGCCCGCGCGTCAGGACGGTGATGAAGGGAGCGCCGAACAGGGATGCCATCAACACCTGCCCCATGATCACATAGGAATAGGCCAGGCTGAATACGGCGAATTCGGTCTTGCTCGCAGTGAACAGGATAGCGCCCTGCACAAGGAAGACGGCCCCACTGGTTACCAGCGGGTCCAATATGGCCATGCCACTCTTGCGCAAGTTATCTCTGACCACGTCGGTCGCTTTCGGTTTCCATCATCGTGGAGTTCGGACCAACGGTCAGCCTTTGATGTATAGACCGTCGTATTGCAGTAAGCGCAACGATCTCACATCACGGAAGCCGGGAACAATGTCCCATAGCTGGAATCCGCAAGAACGAAGGAATTCGTCAAGCTCACCCGCCGATTTCTGGCCGTCGTAGAGTTGCATGAGGCTCATCTCAAGCTGGACGCTCCGGATACGCTTCGCAAGACTTTCGCGAGCACCCTGCAGTACGAGGTGCTCGGCCCCCTGCACATCGAGCTTCAGATGAATGGGTTCATCGACGGGAGCTGCCGACAACAACTGGTCAAGAGTCTGCATCGAAACTTCGATAGATCCGATCACGGCACTGCCCGGCGCGGCCTCGACATGCGAATCCAGCATTGGCAGCATCGAACTGCTGACACTGTTTCCCGCTTCATAAAAGGTCACGTGGCCAGCGTCAGCTCCGACTACCATGCGTGGTGCAATCGTCCACCTCTCGGAACCGTATTTTGCCGCGATGTCTCGAAGGGCATGCCATGCGACCGGGAGTGGTTCGATTGAGAGGACGTGGCCGAGATAGCCGTTATCGAACAAGGATTTGGCAAACTCGCCGTCATTTGCGCCAACGTCGACGACATACTCGATGTTCTGTCCCGCAAGAATTGCTGGAAGACGTTTTCGCCACACGGTCAGTTCGTTCGCGCGTTGGACCTCGAGGCCCATATTCCTGGCGAGAGCCCTTAGTTTGCCGAGAAGTGAGATTCGCGCCTCCCTTGCAGCGCCCTACCTTTGCCGAATGCTGATCGCAAATCGAGGAGATCGCCTTCCACGTTGCATAAGCGCAACCGCGATAACAATGAAGAGTGGGATCGAAAGAACATCTCTCCACTCGTAGGAATAGCCGGAGATCAGGCACCCGATAAGGAAGACGACGGCCACGAGATTTGCTTTTGCGCCATCCTTATGGGGCACCGGCTTGAACAGCAGCGAATAGGCGACCAAAACCATGGCTGACGCCAGCGCGAGCATTCCCAGATAACCGGTGTCACCGATTGCACCGAAGAACTGACTGTGCAGACTGGCGTCCCAGCTGGTCAATCGCCCATTGGGAAGGATGAAGGTGAGCGGGGGTCTTTGACCTGCGGGAAATCCAATCGCCTTGATAGTCATCGGTGCGTCTTGAATTAGCCCTTGGAATGCATCCCAGATCGACTGACGCGTCGAACGGTTCATCAAGCGTTGTTCGAAGAACGTGGTCAGGTTCGCCGGAAGGATGTTCTCGATACCGATTACAAGGAAGATGAAGAGCCCAGCCACGTTGAAGGCAAACAAGTACAAGAGGGCAATGATACGGGCTGAGATCGATTGCAGCATGAGTATGGCAGCGCTCATCGCCAGAAAGGCAATCAGCGCGGTTCCCTGACCACTCAAGATCAATCCTACCAAAAGAAACAGGAACAGGAAGATCGCCGCCCAACGGCTGACATTCAACATTCCGGCCGCAACCAATGCCCCTGCGAGCGCAAGCAGCATGCCGCCGGATGCGGAGAGAGGACGCCCCTCGTTCTGCCCCAAGGTGTCTGCGTAGAACGGGAATCCCGGCGAGATTCCGCTACGGAGAACCGCGAGCGTCGCCAAAATAAGTGCGAAGCCAATCAGAATTCTAGCGATTTTTCTGAGGTCTTCGTATCGCAGCCCCACAAGGCAGGCGGACGCCATAGCCAAGGGAACGACCAGGGGATTTCGCGCCCAGAACGCAGCTTGCAGGGGATCGATCAACAAGCCGCGCAAAAGCGTTATGGCAACTAACGCGATGTAAAAGAAAATAAGAATCTTAATATTTTGCCGAAAGCTGATCCTGTTTATCAAACAAATGACCGTGAATACCCATGAAAAGAGAGTAATATCAGATAGCCAAACGTTATAAGAATATATTTCAAATAACTGAAGGCTGAAAGACATCTCGGTGTACAGGTTGCACAGCAATGTCACCCAGATCGCGAAAAGGACAGGTGCGATCCTGGAGATGGTAACGGTTCGACTTGTCTTGCCTGGCAGCGGGGTCGCAGCTCCAACCCAAGGGCCGGTGGCCTGAGGGGTGCCAAATTCATTCATCGCCAACGACAACCCCAATTGGTGCCGCCGGGGCACCGCCAACCGACATTCCAGGTGGCACATCCTTGGTCACAACGCTGCCAGCAGCAATTATCGCTCCGTCACCGATCCTTACCCCCTTCTGTATGATCGCGCGGGTGCCGACGAACACGTCATCACCAATGACGACAGGAGCGGAGATTTCATTCCATACAGGCTTCGCATAGCGACGATTAGTTGCCTCTTTTGGATGGAAATCGGTATCGAAGATGGTCACGTCTGCTCCAAACAGACAACGATGGCCAATAGTGACCGATACGGCACTGCAAATGACGGTCCCACTCATTCCGCAATCATCGCCAATGCGGATCTCCGCCTCTTCATTCATGCAGCGCAAGATTACCGGACGCGATACGCCCAAGGCGGTGGAATCCGCTCGGCTAACCCCGACAAAGCGATCACCGATGGTTATTCTCGACCTGCCCGGCCTGAAAACGAGCATCTTGCCGCTGAAACGCGCCGCTCGCCCCAGTTCCACACCGATTGCCCGTAGGAATGCCCGGCCAATCGCCGAATGAATCCTCCAGCGAATTCCCTGAATCTTGGAGGCCAAGTACCTAGTTGCCATTCGACTGCTCTCGTGGGCTATCGCCCCCCAACCGCCAGAACTTGAGCAGGTGGCGATAGGGCAAGAGGAAATGCAGCGGCCACCACCGACCTGAATGCCGGCGCGTGTAAAGCCACCAGCTGCGAGGTGGAAGGCCGTGATGCGTATTCACCTTTCGCCATTGCTCGAAAACCGAGAGGTGCGGCGAACCATATCCTTTAGATGATTTCTCGACATTGGCTTCGCAGACACCGAGCGATCCGGCCAACTGCAGGATAGGGATTCCAGCTGCGGTTGCGCGCAGCCCGTAGTCGATATCTCCGAGATTGTGAAAATACCCAGGATCATTGATACCGATCTTTCTTACCACTTCGGCAGGGACAAGAACGATGTTTCCGTTGAACGTGTCTACGGCCACCGGATTGTCGGCAAGGCCGGCGAGTTCCAGCGCAATGGACGTCGGCGATACTCGAGCCGAAATGCCGCCGTAGGTCTGAAGCCCATCCGAGTTTCTTGTTGCCCCAACCAGGATGAATTGATGGTGACCGCGCTCGCGCTGATCGTCCCATGCCGATCTGAGCTGTTCGATAGCTGTCGGATCGAGGACTACATCATCGTTCAGCCAGAGAAATGCATCTGGCTCCAGCCCCAGCGATGCGTTCCAGGCGGCATAGAGGCCACCATTCCAAAAAGCCGTGCCATCACCATGCACAATATGCGCAGTCGGCCACACCTCGCGTACTGCCGTATCGGTGCCATCATTACTTGCATCGTCGAACAGCACGACCTCGATCTCGAAGCCCTCGCTATTCCGCAATGCTTGCAGCGCCCGGACAGTAGAATCTCGACGGTTATGCGATACCAGCAGTACGGCGAGCCTGGGCATTCCTTCAACGTTGCCAATACTGTCATTCGGCATTTGGGGCGTGACGGTCACATCATGTCCCGCACGGTAAGCCTAAGTCCCTCAACGCGACCACGCTCCACTTCCACCCGTAGGTGCTGAACCTTGCAATCGGCTGGAACTTCGAAAGAAAAGTCGCCCGCATTCTGTTTTTCCGCGAGGAATCTGCTCCCCTTGCCTTCAACTTCCAGGCAAAACACTCGCGTCAGCACGTCGGCGCGTCTCCGACCCGGTAGCGAAGCAGAGTCACTATCCTTTCTCGAAATAACAATTGTGTGCTGCCCAGGCGCGAAGGTCAGAAATCTGGAGGCGGCTTGCCGACGGAGAAAATTCCTGTTCTCGATCGTCAGAGCGCCCGTACCCAGCATGCGGAGCGAAATCCCGCCGGATCTGGGAAATGTCCAACCACGAGGATCATACTCGCGATCCGGATAAGCGAAGCCAAGACCTTCCGACCCAGGAGTCCAGCACTCTTTGGGCCAGAGCTGGGACCCTAGACTATCGCCGTTGACAAGGAGGACACTGGCGATCCTTCCGCGACCATCACATCCAAGAGCATCGGAACTATTGGACATAGTCGCGATGAGTTTACCCAACGTATGCCGGCTCGCCGGTGAGACGTAGACGTGCGCGACCGTCGATTGTGCCAGGAAGTCGCTCTCGCCAATCATCTTGGCGAGGTCCGCATGGGTGGCAGGAAATTGCAGCATCGCGTCAAGCGCGGCGGAAATGATCCTTTGGTCGGCCTCGGTCCGCGAAAGGGCGTCGAGACGGTTGACCGCTTCCTCGTATTTGCCTGCCGCCAGCGCACTGCCCAGCACAGTTATCTGGACGTACGGGCCACGCCACCCGCGCTTGGCCGCTTCGGACAATGCTGCACTCGCCAATTGCATGCGATCGGCCTCTGCGGCCCACTGCGCAAAATGCGAAAGATGGCTGACGTCGACTGGCCGAATGCGCAGAATGTCGGAGACCGCATCACCGGCTGAAACGGGGTCTTCGGCCAGCAGCCGTTCCGCGCGCCTTTCGTCGGCAAAACCTCCGAGGCCGTGCGGCACGAGCGGCACCATGCGCGTGTTGTCGCGCGCCGCCCTGTCGAACTGGAAGACCGTGAAAACCCCTGCGATCAGAATGCCGAGCAGCAGGGCAACAACGAAACGCGGGTTGCCGAACTTGCTCATCAGTCCGAACTGCTATGCTCGTACGAATAATATCCCGAGCCATAGTAGCTGTAAGCGCTACCCGCCTGACGCGGATCGAACTTGGTGAGCACCGCCCCCATCGGACGCGAATTGACCATGGCAAGACGCCCAAGCGCGGAGTTCACCCCGCCGCGCTTGCCGCTCGTCGAGTCAACAACGAGGATCGCCGAGTGGATCTGCGCCGCCATCGACGGAGCATCCGACAATCCGAGTACCGGTGGCGCGTCGAAAATGATATGATCATAATGTTCGCCAAGCCGTTCGATCAGTCCCTTGATGTCAGCCGTTGCCAGAAGTGCCGAGGGTGCAGGCGGAATCGGGAGTGCTGTCATGAAATCGAGGTTTGGCCGGTCCGACTGGACGATAACTTCGGCAGGGGTCTTCTCACCGGCAAGGACGGAGGTGAACCCATCCACTTCGCGACGTCCCGGGAGACGACGGTGCAGCGTCGGTCGACGAAGGTCGGCGTCGATCAGCAAAGTACGCTTGTTCAGCTTTGCGAATTCGCGCGCCAACTGCAGCGATGTGGTCGACTTGCCCTCCCCCTGCTGCGAACTGGTGACCAGGATCGTCTTCGGAATACCGTCGGCCGAATAATAGCGCAGGTTGGTTACCAGCGACTGGTACGCCTCGCTTGCGCCGGACTTCGGATCGTCGAGGTCATCCTCGATGAATTCACCCTCCGCCATCGGGATCATGCCCAGCAATGGCAGACCAAGCTTTTCTTCAACGTCGGTCGGCGTGCGGACGGTATCGTCAAGCAATTCACGCCCGGCGACGAAGAGGCCGCTGAAGATCATCCCGCCAAGCAGAGAAAGCAGCATATTGAGCAGCGGTTTCGGTGAGTCCGGTTTGCGCGGAGCTTCCGCAAGGTCGACTATGGAAACGTTGTTGGAAGCCGCGCCGGCGGTGGCACTCAATTCATTGAAGCGCGTCAAGAGCGTGTTGTAGAGCGCGCGATCGGTTTCCGCCACGCGTTTGAGCAGGTTATACTGCACGCCGCGGTCCTGCTCGTCCAATGCTTCCCCGCGCGTCGAAGCGAGCCTGCCCTGTATCGAACCCTCGCGTTCGCGCGCGGTTTCATAATCTAGGCGGATCGTCCGCTTGATCGACTGGCCGAGCGAGGCGATCTGGGAGTCGACATCGCGCAGTTGGGCTTCGAGTGCCTGCACATTGGGATGCTCCTCGAGGTGTTTTACACGCTCTTCGGCAAGCGACGCTGCGACCTTGGCCCGTTCCGTCAGCAGCTGCTGGACGGCGGAATTGGCAAGCACTTCGGGGATCGAAAGCGGGGCGATACCTGCGACATTCTGCCAGCGCTTCTCAGCTGCAATGCGTTCGGCTGTGGCGGCAGTGGATGCAGCGTTCAACTGGACCAGTGCATCATTGGTCACCGACAGGGTGGTTTCCTTGTCTGCGTTCTGCCCCTGACCAGAAACACGGATGAGGCCCGCTGCACGCGAATACTGGTTGAGATCGCGCTCGCTCTTCTCAACCTTGTCGCGGGCATCGCTGAGCTGCTGCGCGAGGAACTCACGCGCATAGGCGGAGCTGTCGAACTTTCTCGCGAGATTGCTCTCGAGATAGTTCGAAGCGACCGCATTTGCGATGGAAGCGGAGAGATTGGGATCGCTACTGGAAAAACTGATGCCGATCAGCCTGCTCTGGGTAGGGAGCGAAATCTCAAGATTGTTCAGGAGGAGATCGGCGGCAAGGGAGCGACGAAGGCCGGGCAGGCCCTCGGGCCCGAGATCGACGGCATCGACATTCTCATTGGTCGGATATTCGGCACCCAACGCGGTGAAGAAATTCGCATTCTCGGCCAGACCCTCGGATTCGACCACGCGGGTGGCGAGAGCAACCGATCCGATGATGTCCGCCTGCGTACGAAGGAAGCGATCAGCGTCCTGATAACCAGCGGGACTGGTCGATTCCTCGATAATCTTCTCGGTCTCTTGCTCGACCAGAACGCTCG